>CAVVMX010000013.1:0-209873 GCA_963749455.1 uncultured Chloroflexia bacterium | reverse complement strand
CTGATAGCCGGCTATCAGCTATCAGCGGTCAGCCGCCGGTATCGGCAAAGGAAGGTCGGGAGGCTATCTCCCGGCCTTTTTGTTGCCTGCAAGCTGAACGGGCTAAGGGGTCTTGAGGCGGGTTTGTGGGAGTGGATGGATCATGGTATAATCTGGGAAGCACGACACGGATTGTGGCACGGATACACGGATGGCAGGCGAGCCGGCAGGAACCTGCCGGGTGCAGGCGGGGAGGCAACGATGAACGGTCGTGACAGGTTGCTGATGGCGCTGGACGGCGGCGAGCCGGATCGGGTGCCGCGGGCGCTGAGCTTTTACCGCGTTGACGTCAAACGCCTGGCGCCGGCCGGCCTGTACCGGGGGGACGAGGCGGTGACAGATGTGAATTTCGTCCGGTTTCCCCTGTCGGTAGAGGAAAAGGAGCTGGAGCGGCTGGCCGGGCCGTATGCGCCTGACACACGGCTGGGCAGCCCTGCCCAGGTGGCCACCTATGCCCGGTGGGGCTATCGCCCTGAAACGCCCGCTTACAGCAGCCCACTGGCCGGCGCGAGGTCGCTGGACGACCTGCGCCGCTTTCCGTTTCCGGATACCAGCGGGCCATACCTGGCCAAGGGGCTGGCCCGCCAGGTTCGGGAGATGCATGTCCGGGGGATGGCCGCCGGCGGCGGCCTGCCGCACCTGGGCGGCGAGCTGTTCGAGGCGGCGTGGCGGCTGCGCGGCCTGGAGAACTTGCTGCTCGACCTGGTGGAGCGCCCCGACTGGGCCGATTTTCTGCTCGACCGGCTGGCTGCCCTAGCCCGGCGCAATGCCGAGGCGCTGGCCCGGGCCGGCGTGGACCTGCTGGCTCTCGACGACGACGTGGGAATGCCGGGGACAATGATCATCAGCCCGGCAATGTGGCGGCGCTTTCTCAAGCCGCGCATGGCGGGGATCATCCAGGCAGCGCGGGCGATCCAGCCGGGCCTGCGCGTTCTGTACCACAGCGACGGCCACTTCGAGCCGATCGTCGGCGACCTGATCGAGATAGGGGTCAATGCCATCAATCCGCTTGAACCGGAACACATGGATGCAGCCCATATCCGTCGCCAGTTTGGCCCGCGGCTGGCGCTGTGGGGCACGGTCGGCCGGCAGACGACCTTTAGCTTTGCGACGCCAGAGGAGATCCGGCGCGAGGTGCGGGAGCGGATCGAGACACTGGGCCGCGCCGGATTGATCCTGTGCCCGGCCTATGACATCGACGAGCCGGACATCCCGTGGGCCAACATCGCGGCGTTCGTGGAGGCGGTGGAGGCTTACGGGTAACCACAAAGGACACAAAGATTCTTTGTTTTTGTCCACTCCTACGGCGCTTTGCGCCGTCTGAACGACGGGCTTTGCTCCGGGATGCTATATCCTTTGTGGTAGAAAGCTCTTCGGCGATGGCGATCATGAGGTGTCAGCAATGGAACGAGCAGAATGGCTGAAAAAGATGCGCGCCCAGGCCGAGGCGCTGTACGACCATATAGCGCCCGCCTATTGGGTAAAGTTCGGGATGTACCCTGACGCGACGCACCGCCAGTTTATCGAGAAGTTCCTCGGGCGGTTGGGCGCGCAGAGCGCCATCCTCGATGCAGCCTGCGGGGCCGGGCGCTATGATGGGATGCTGCTTGAGGCAGGGCATAGTGTGCTTGGCATTGACCAGTCCGGCAACATGCTGGCCCGGGCGCGGGAGCACTTCCCGCAGGATCGCTTCCCGGGGCTGCGCTACGCGAAGATGGGCCTGCAGGAGATGGATTTTCTGGAGGAATTTGACGGGGTGATCTGCATGGACGCGCTGGAGCACATCTGCCCGGAAGATTGGCCGGGGATCCTGGCCCGCTTCCAAAAGGCGCTCAGGCCGGGCGGGATGCTCTATGTTACGGTTGATGCGGCGGAGTTGGGCGAGTATCGTGAGGCCTATGAACGGGCCAAGGCGATGGGGCTGCCGGTGGTGTTTGGCGAGGTCGTCGACGACCTCGACGCAGCCTACGCACAGGCCACTGCGCTGGAGGCGCTGGATCCGAGGGCGCTCTCCGGCGAAAGGCTCGACCTTCCGTCTACCACTACCACCCACCCCTGGAGCAGGTGCGCCTCTGGCTCGATCAGGCAGGGCTGGCGATCGAGGAAGAGGCGATCGAGGAAGAAGGAACCGGGGAAGGGTATGCGCATCTCCTGGCGAGGAAGAACGCGTAGCTATTCCTCTTAATGGTTTACAACTCTTCAGCGATCGCTACCAAGCGGTGGGGCTGGAGGATGACGACGTGACCCTCGCGGGTGTCGACCAGACCCTGTTTCTGGAACTTGGACACGGTGCGGATGGCCGTTTCGAGGACGGTGCCGGCCATGTCGGCGATCTCCTGGCGGCTGAGGGGGACGGTGATGCGCACTGCCCCCTCGGCAGTGCGCTCGCCGGCGGTGGAGGCCAGGCGGAGCAGCACGCGGGCGACGCGGCGCTCAACCTTTTCCACGGCCAGGCTGCGGATCGTCTCGTGGGCGCTTTGCAGGCGGCGGCCCAGCTCCTGGAGCAGCGCCCAGGCCAGGTCGGGGTGGGTGCGCACCAGGTCGATGTACTCGGCGCGGCGCAGGCTGACCGTCACCGACGGCTCAATAGCCTGGGCTGAAGCGGGGTAGGCGTCGCCGATCAGCAGACCCACTTCGCCCACGATCTGACCGGGGCCAAAGGTGGTCAAGATCGTCTCACGGCCACTTTCGGAGTGCTTGACCATCTTGACCCGGCCCTGGACGACAATTACCAGCCACTCGGCCGGGTCGCCTTCCCAAAAGATGGCCTCGTCCTTGGCATAGCTGCGCCGGACCAGGCGATTCTCGATCCGCGCCCGTTCTTTTGCGGGCAGAGGGCTGAACAGGGGGTTGCCGGCCAGAAGGTCAGAAGCGCTCATCTCGGCACGGCACGATGAGCCGCACGGCCCGCTCGAAGAAGAAATAGTCCCACGCCCAGTTGATCATGACCAGGATCCGGTTGCGAAAGCCGATCAACAGGAACAGGTGCACGGCCAGCCAGGCGAACCAGGCAAAAAAGCCGGTAAAGGTCACAGTGCGCCGGATCACTCGGAAGGGGCAGGCTGGCCACGCCGGCGTTGCGGCCGATCGTCACCATCATGCCGGGGCTCTTGTAAGCTGAAGGTCTGCAGTTCCTCGCCGCGGATCTGGCGCAGGATATTGGCGGTGGCCACCGTGGCCTCCTGGACGGCGCCAGAGGCGACCATCGGGCACGGCGCTGCCGTTCTGCGGCACGTAGGCCAGGTCGCCGATCGACATACGCTTCAGGATGGTCGGGCACCTGGAGGGTGGGCAGGACGGCCACCCGGCCGTTGGGGGTCGTCGGCAGGCCAGAAGCCTTGAAGCGGGGATCGCCCTGCACGCCGGCGGTCCAGACGACGGTGTGGGTGGGGATGACCGTGCCGTCCTTCAGAGTCACCGCCTCGGGCGTGACCTGGGCGACGGGCGTTTTCAGCCGCACGTCGACGCCGTGCTTTTTCAGGTGGGCGGCGGCATAGGTCCGCAGCTTGTCGGGCAGGGCCGGCAGCAGCGAGTCCATCGCTTCCAGCAGAATGACGTGCATCTCCTCGGACGTTCAGGGTGCGATAGTCCTTGACCAGCGGGCCGTGGATCAGCTCGGTCAGGGCGCCGGCAAACTCGACGCCGGTCGCGCCGCCGCCGACGACGACGAAGGTCAGCGCTGCCTGGCGCCGCTCAGGATCGGCTCCTGGACCGCCTCCTCGAAACAGCGCAGGATCTGGTTGCGCAGGTTGACAGCATGCGGCACAGAGGTTAGCGGAAAGGCGTGCTCCCTGGCGCCCGGCACGCCAAAGGTGTTGGGCCCACTGCCGGGGGCCAGGATCAGGAAATCGTACGGGATCGGAGCGCCATCGGTCAGCAGGACCTTCTTGTCCAGGTCCACACCCTGCACATCGGCCAGGATAAACTCGACGCTGCGCTTGCGGCGCAGGATGCTGCGCACCGGGTAGGCGATGTCGGTCGTCTCCAGCTCGGCAGCGGCCACCTGGTAGACCAGGGGCAGGAAACTGTGATAGTTGTTGCGGTCGACGACGGTGACGCGGACCGGGGTCTTCGCCAGGTGGCGAACGGCGGCCAGCCCGCCAAAGCCGGCTCCGACGATCACGACGCGCGGACGATCAGAGGTGTCTGTCATGTGTATGAGCCTCCACGGCGTCCATTGTAACCGCTTTGGGGTGTGGTGTCAAAACAGATCTAGCGGCGGTTGACCAGGTAGACGCCGATGATGAGGATGGCTGCGCCCAGCAGCAGGGCGAGGGTGACCGGCTCGTCGAGCAGCCAGCGGCTAAAGGTCACAGCGAACATCGGCACCAGGTAGACAAAACCGGCGACCCGCCCGGCCGGCATCCGCTCCAGCGCACCGAACCAGACGACAAAGGCAAAGACGGTGCAGGGTACAGCCAGGAACAGGACCGCCCACCAGAAGGAAGCCGGCAGGGCCGGCAGTTGGGCGATCAGGGACGGCCGGACAAAGACGAGCGAAAAGAGGCCGGCAAAGATCATGGACACGCCGACGACCAACAGCGGCGGATGGCGGGCGATCACCGCCTTGCCCGAGATGGTGTAAACGGCCCAGTTGAGCGGCGCCAGCATGACGATCAGGGCATAGCCGACGTCGTCCAGCGCTATCGGGCGCCCGCTGCCCCAGCGGACGATGACAAAGAGCCCGGCAAAGGCCACAGCCAGCCCAAGCGTCCGCCGCCACAGGAACCGCTCGCCCAAGACCAGGATCGACAGGGTGTAGATGAAGGTGGGGTTGAGGGCGATGATCAGGCTGGCCGTGCCGGCGGCGACGCGGGTCTCACCCCAGCCGAGAAAGGTGTTGTAGAGTACCGCCCCGGTCAGGCCCAGGAACGCCAGCCGCCAGCCGTCGGCGCGGATCATGGCCCACACCTCGCGGCCGCGGGTGGGGAGCAGTAGGGCGGCAAAGATGAGGGCCACCGGCACAAAACGGACGGTGACCAACTCCAACGGCGAGACGTGCTGGACAATGACCTTGACGGCGATGAAGGAGTTGCCCCAGATGAGGGTGACCAGGATGAGGAGAGCCGTCCAGGTGGCGGGGCTGGACAGGAGTCGGCGACTATTTTGGCGCATCCAGCTCGTCGATCGCAGTGCGGATCACCTGGGCGCTGATGCGCAGGGCGGACTCTTCGCCGGCGCTGAGGGGCAGAGGGAAGGTCTCGACGACACCGTCGCCGCTGACCAGGTGGGGCAGCGAGACGCTCACGTCCTTGACGCCGAGGACGTCGGGCATGGGCGTGGAGACGGTCAGGATGGCCCGCTGGTCGAACAGGATGGCGCTCACCAGGCGGGCCAGCGCCGCGCCGACGCCGTAATAGGTGGCGCCCTTGCCCTGGATGATGGTGTAGGCTGCCGTCCGTACCCGGCGGTCGATCTCGGCGTGCGCGTCGTCGATGCCGCAGATGGCGCGAAGCTTGCAGAACTCGAGCAGGGGCATGCCGCCCACGGTCACCAACGACCAGGTCAGCACCTCGGAGTCGCCGTGCTCGCCGATGACATAGGCGTGGACGTGGCGGGCATCGACGTCCAGGTGCTCGGCCAGGAGCGCCCGGAAGCGGGCGGTGTCGAGCATGGTGCCGGACCCGACTACGCGGCCGGACGGGACGCCGCACTCGGCGGCGTAGCGTGCCGCCAGGTAGGTCATGACGTCGACCGGGTTGGTGGCCACAACCAGGACGGCGTCCGGCGCGCTCTGGCACACGGCCGGCACAATGTCGTGAAAGACGGCCGCGTTCCGCTCCAGAAGCTGGAGCCGGGTTTCGCCAGGCCGCTGGCCGACCCCGGCGGTGATGACCACGGCGCGGGCGCCGGCGAGGTCGGCGTAGCTGCCCGCCGAGATGCGCAGCGGGTGGGCAAAGGGGACGGCGTGCAGCAGGTCATCCGCCTCGGCCTGGGCGCGGGCCTCATTCTTGTCGACCAGAACGATCTGGCGGCCGATGCCCTGCATGACCAGGGCGTAGGCCGCGGTGGAACCGACGAATCCGGTGCCGACTATGCCGATTTTCATGAGTCACCTCCTTCACAATGAATCACTTGCTTATGTCTTTTTGGCATTGCTGCCATTCGGGGTCGCGGGCAAAGCCGAGCTTGTTGAAAAGCGCCTGCATCGGCGCATTCTGGATGGCAGTACAGGTCTTGAGCACCGGATGGCCATGTTCTCTGCCATAGGCAATGCCGCGCAACTGGAGCGCCAGGCTGATGCCCTGCCGGCGGTAGGCCCGCCGGACGCCGAGCAGTCCGCCCTGGAGCACGTTGTTATCAGGGTCCTTGCCCAATTCACTCAGGCCAACATACTCGTCGCCGCACACGGCGATAAAGTAGGCATCGGGCAGGATGGTGGGATCGTTCAATCCCCACTTGACCCACTCGTCGAAGTCGGGCTTCTCAATCCGAGTATCTTCCTGCGGCACATCTTCGACCAGGTCCCAATACAGGTCGTAGATTTTCCGGTCGCGGTCGGGGTCGGATTCCAGCTCGCGCAGGCTTTTGAAGACGATACCCTTGCCCCAGCAGTCTCGCTTCCAGGCCGGCGTACGGGCTCGCGTCAAAGGACGCGATGTCCAGATGGACCGGCGTCTCGCGAAACGCTTCGTAGAAGCCACGCTTCTGCAGAAAGGCGAAACCTTGGGGCAGGTTGGTAAAGGCATCGGCACGCAAGACACGGGGGTCGAAGGGCTGCAATCCGGCCATGACCTGGTCATAGAGCGCCGCGCCGATCCCCTGTCGCTGATGGCTTGGGCTGACCTCGACGTTCACATAGAACCGCTGGGGGTGATAGTCGCCGCTATGCTGCCCGTAGGTGCCAAAGCCGACGACGTCGCCGTCTATGACGGCCACCCAGCGTTGGAACCTGTACTTGGGGTTGCGGTTCTGGTCCGCTTGCGCCCAACCTTCTGGGGTGCGGGGCGCTTCGGGCCAGACAATGTTCAGGCTGTTGTGGATGCTGACAATGGCCGGGTAGTCGTCTTTCGCAAAATCGCGAACGTTCATCGAATAATGCTCCTGTCCTATTGGCCTATTGGACGGGATCCCGTTGGTTCCTAAGGCGGGCCAGATCCATTATGCAGCAGAATTGCGATCAAGTCAAGCTGTGTGGCGCTAAGGCAGGTTGGAGCGATTGTGACAATCCTCCCGCAAGCATGGAAGCTGCGGGAGGTTAGGTTGTTGCTTGCAGATCTCGCATCAGGGCGCGCAGCTGATCGCCTGCGCCGCCGACGATGGGAGCGCCGTGGCCGGGGCAGAGTATATCGAAATCGAGCTCGGCCATGCGACGCAGCGAAGCGATGGCCTGGTTCATGTCTACGGTGAAAGCTTTGGGGGCGGCCCCAGCCGGTCGCCACGATGGCTGATGGTGTCGCCGCAGATCAATAGCCGCTCGGAGGGGAAATGCAGGGCAATCGATCCCGGGGTGTGGCCCGGCACGTGAACGACGTCGGCGCCACCGAGCAGATCCAGACGGTCGCCGTCCTGGAGGGTCACGTCCACCGGCACCGTCTGGGCACGGGGAAGTACCGGACCCGCCAGGCGAAAGAGGATACGCACGATGGCGCTCTGCGGCGGAAGCGGGGGCTGCTCACCCGAGATGAACGGCGCGTCGGCCGGGTGGGCCAACAGCGGCGCGGCGGTGCGCTGCTTGAGGGCGGCCGCGCTGCCCACGTGGTCGAGGTGGTGGTGGGTGATGACGATGCGGGCCAGGCCGGCCGCGGCCAGGCCCAGGCCGTCGATGTAGCTCAGGATCGCACCGGCATTGCCCGGCATGCCGGTATCGACCAGGGTCGGCGTGCGCCCAGCAGCAGGTAGACGTTGACGCCTTTGACACCGGGTATAAGAGTGCACGTTTGGAATGATCTCCATGGCAGACCCCCTTCAAAACACGCATATAGGCAAATCCTGCGAGCGGAGCCGCTGAAAAAAGACCGCCAGCCCTGGCACGGCCGGCGGTCACTCAAGCTCGATCAGAGCGGGTGATGGGATTCGAACCCACGACAACCTGCTTGGGAAGCAGGTACGCTACCACTGCGTCACACCCGCGACTGAGCTAGATTATAGCCGAATCCAAGGATATGTCAAATGACACTCCCGGCGGCGAGAAGGTCCTCCACAGGCAGAGACGCCGGGTACTCGGCCGGCTTCTCCAGCCAGTGGGGCACGTATTCGCCGCAGCAGGGCGGCCCCGGCGCGACCCACATCATCCTATCGGTCAGGTCCATGACCAGCGACAGCAGCGTCCGGCTGCGGTCGTGCAGCTCGTCGCCCATGTCCTCGTGGTTGCAGATCGAGTCGGGCTCACTGGCGTGGTCGCGCAGGATGGCCTGCAAGGTCGCGGCGGTGATCTCGCCCACCTGGCGGCGCAACAGGCGCTCGGCCCGGCGCAGGCGGATGTTGGAGCTGGCATACACGCCCGACTGCTCGATCGGCCGCAGCCGCGGCGAGAGGTAGTGGTTGGTGTGCACCAGCCAGCCCTGGTGGGCGTACAGGATGTCGTGGTCGGTGGCCGAGCTCTCGACGTTAAAGATCTCGCCGCTGCGGTCGGCGAGCAGATAGTTGTAGCCGCCGGCGCGGCGATTGGGCAGGCAGGCGCGGATGGCGTCGCTCAGCCGCTCGGTGGCCAGGATGGCCCGCGAGACGAGGACGCGGGGTATACCCACCCGCACGTCGTCGGGGTGAACCGAGTCGATGCCGACGGCGATGCCGGCGGCGTTCATGCCGACGTTGCACAGGAGAGGGCCGTAGGACATGGCCAGGAAGGGCGGCCCGTCGTCGGGCGTCGCCCGCACCAGGTAGACGCGCTTGCTGTCGCCGCTGATCCAGTCTTCGTTGTGGGCCAGGTAGACGTGCCCGTCGGCGGTCACGTCGTCGTTGACGCCGATGGTGGTACAGGCCATCAGCTTCTGGTCTTCGGCCACACCCTCGTAGCAGTTGAGCAGCCAGGCATCGGGGAAGCTGACGCCGGCCCCTTCGGCGATGCCCACGATCTCTTCGACATACTGGGGGAAGGCGACCTGGGCATAGGGCAGATATTTGTGCGATTCGCGGACGGCTTCGTCCCAGTTAAAGCCGCTGACCTTGTGCATAAAGGTCCGATAATCGTCCAACATGCTCCGGATCAGGTCGGCAGCCTGCTCGCCCAGCATCCGGCCCATGTGGCGCGGTGAGCCGCTCACTTCGAACAGCGGCACGCTTGGTAACTTGATAGTTCGTCATGGTGCACCTCCTTAAAGGGTTACACGATGAGTTTTCCTCCGTCATTCTGCGGCGCTGCGCGCCTCATAACGACAGGTGACAGGAATCGATGACGTGCGACAGGAGCGACAGGTCGACGTTGCCGCCGCTGATGACGACGGCGATGGTGCGGCCCGGCTGTGTTACCTTGCCGTAGAGCACGGCGGCAAGGGCTACTGCTCCGCCGCCCTCGACGACCAGGCGCTCCTGCTCCAGGGCAAAGGTCATGGCCCCGGCAATCTCGTCTTCCGACACCAACAGCGCCTCGTCCACATAGATGCTGGACCAGGCGGAAGGTGTAACGGTTGTCCAGGCCGATCCCACCGGCCAGGGCGTCGGCCAGGGTGTCCTCCTCCGGCAGCTCGAGCAGCCGGCCGGCGCGCAGGCTGTGGACCATGACCGGGGCGCGGTCCATCGAGACGCCGATCACCCGGATGGCCGGGTTGGCCGCCTTCAGGGCGATGGCAATGCCCGAAATGAGCCCGCCTCCCGACAGCGGGACGACGACTGTCTCCACCTGGGGCAGGTCCTCGAGCAGCTCCAGGCCGATCGTGCCCTGACCGGCGATGACCGCCGGGTCGTCGAACGGATCGACCCGGGTCAGGCCCCGCTCGGCCTGCAAGCGGAGTGAGTGGGCCTCGGCCTCGTCGTAGCTCGCGCCGTGGACGACCAGCTCGGCGCCCAGGCGCCGGATCGCTTCCACTTTGCCGGCCGGCACCCGCTCGGAGACGCAGATCACGGCCCGGACGCCGAGCTGCTGCGCGACGTAGGCCACCGCCCGGCCGTGGTTGCCGCTGGACACGGCGACCACGCCCCGCGCTCGCTCCTCGGCGGTCAGGCTAAGCAGCTTGTTTGCCGCGCCCCGGATCTTGAAGGAGCCGGTCTCTTGCAGGCTCTCCGGCTTGAGATATACCGCTGCGCCGGTGCGCTCCGACAGCCCGGCAGAGCGGACCAGGGGCGTCCGGCGGGCCAAGCCGGCGATCCGCTGCCTGGCCAGATATATGTCGCGCAGGGTCGGGTCGGCAACCGTCATGATTCGCTCGTTTTCTTGTGACGGACAGACCCTAAGGGTTGAGCAAAACCCTTAGGGTCTGAGTCCAGAATGGCCTGGCGGAGGGTCTGGACGATGGTGTCGAGCTCGGGCTCGGTCACGACGTAGGGCGGCGCGATCAGCAGGTGATCGCCGCGCACGCCATCGGCGCTGCCGTGACCGGGGTAGAAGAGCACACCCAGGTCCATGGCCCGCGCACAGACGCGGTCGGCGAAATGGGCGCCGGCCGGGTAGGGCTCCCTGGTCTGCCGGTCGGCGACAAACTCGACGGCCCACACCATGCCGATGCCCCGCACGTCGCCCACGGACGGCAGGTCGTCCAGGGCATCATGCAGCTTCCGGCCCAAGGTCGCGCCCAGCGCCGCCGCTCTGGCGATCAGATCGTGCGTTTCCAAATAGTCGATCGTCGCCAGGGCCGCCGCGGCGCCGACGGCGTGGTGGGAAAAGGTCCCGCCGTGGTTGAAATTGCCGTGGGCCAGGCGGATCGTCTCGACGTCGGCGCCACGCGCGGCGAGGATCGACAGTGGGAAATAGCCGCCGGCGGCGCCTTTGGCCATGACCATGAGGTCGGGCCGGACGCCGAACTGCTCCACGGCAAACCAGGTTCCGGTCCGGCCAAAGCCGGTCAGCACCTCGTCGGCGATGAGCAGCACGCCATAGCGGTCGCAGATGTCGCGGAGCAGCGGCCAGTAGCCTGCCGGTGGCACGATGGCGCCCAGCGTCGCCCCACCCACCGGCTCGGCGATAAAGGCAGCGACACGGCCCGGTCCCTGACGCAGGATCTCGGTCTCGAGCCGGCGGGCGCAGGGCAAGCCGCAATCGGCGGGCACCGCACCAAAGGGGCAGCGGTAGCAGTAGGGCGGCTCGATGTGGGGCACGTCGCGGAACATGGGCGCGAACAGGGCGCGCATCGACGGCTTGCCCGACAGGGCCAGCGTGCCCAGCGTGGCGCCGTGGTAGGAGCCCCAGCGGGAGATGACCAGGTCGCGGGCCGGCTCGCCGCGGGCCACCTGGAGCTGGCGGGCGAACTTGATCGCCGCTTCTACCGCCTCGGCGCCGCCCGACAGGTAGTAAAAGCGGGGATCGGGCAGCGGAACCCGGGCGGCCAGGCGCCGGCTGTAGGCTTCCAGGGCGGCGGTGGTAAACCGCTCGCCGTGGACATAGGCCACCCGGGCAGCCTGGGCAGCCATCGCCTCGGCGACGGAGCGGACGCCATGACCGATGTTGACCACCAGCGGGCCGCCGGAGGCGTCGAGGTAGCGGCGGCCGTCGGTGTCGTACAGGTAGACGCCCTCGCCGTGGTCGATGACCGGGTAGTGGTGGGCCATGTTCCGGTAAAAGATGTGACCCTGAGGATGCTGCGGCATGGGCTATGCCCTCCGGAAAAGGAGCGACATGCCCAGCCCGCCGCTGATGCACAGGGTGGCCAGGCCCAGCTCCTTGTCGTGGTGGTGTAGGGCGTGGAGCAGGGTGACGACGATACGCGCCCCGCTGCAGCCGGTCGGATGACCGAGGGCCACCGCGCCGCCGTGGACATTGCGGCGGTCCGGGTCCCAGGCCAGCTCGCGCTCCACAGCCAACACCTGGACGGCAAAGGCCTCGTTCAGCTCGACCAGGTCCAGGTCGGCCAGGGCCAGGCCGGTGCGCGCCAGCAGCTTGCGGGTGGCCGGCACCGGGCCAAGGCCCATCGCTCTTGGGTCAACGCCGGCGCTGGCAAATCCGGCCAGCCGGGCCAGAGGCCGCAGGCCATCGGCCTGGGCGCGTTCGGCGCTCGCCAGGACCAGGGCGGCGGCGCCGTCGGTGATGCCCGAGGCGTTGCCGGGGGTGACGGTGCCGTCGGGGCGGAAGGCCGGCCTGAGCTTGGCCAGGCCTTCCAGGGTGGTGTCGGCAC
The DNA here is from genome assembly GCA_963749455.1 of uncultured Chloroflexia bacterium. Taxonomy (GTDB): domain Bacteria; phylum Chloroflexota; class Anaerolineae; order JAAYZQ01; family JAAYZQ01; genus JAFGOG01. The sequence continues at coordinate 197,628 of CAVVMX010000013.1, read as the reverse complement.
GGGGCCGCTCGTCACGCTCGACGGCCACAGGTTTGCCCTTGGCATCGCCGACCTGAACCGGGACGACCTCGGCGGCGAAAGCTCCGCTGTCCCAGGCAGCCACGGCTTTTCGGTGGCTGTCGAGGGCAAACTCGTCCTGTACCTGGCGGCTGATGTCGTAGCGATCGGCCAATAGCTCAGCAGTCTCGCCCATCACCATGTCGGCCAACGGGCAGAGGTAGCCGTCACGGTACATGGCGTCGACCAGCGGGCTGTTGCCCAGGCGGTAGCCCCAGCGGGCCTGGAGCAGCAGGTAGGGTATTTGCGACATCTGCTCCACACCGCCGGCCAGGACGACGTCGTTTTCGCCGGTCATGATCGACTGGGCGGCCAGGGTGATGGCCTTGGTTCCCGAACCGCAGGCCTTGTTGACGGTGTAGGCCGGCCGCTCTTGGGGTATGCCGGCCCGATACAGGATCTGGCGGGCAATGTTGGGGCCGTTGCCGGCCTGACGGGCGCAGCCAAAGACCGCTTCGTCGATCTGATCGGGGGTCAGGCCGGCGCGGCGGATCGCCTCGCGAGCCACGATCTCGCCCAGGGCCGCGGCCGACAGGTCTTTTAGCCCGCCGCCAAAGTTGCCGATCGGGGTGCGTACTGCCGAGAGAACGACTACATCGGTTGATTTCACTGTGTCACCTCAGGCATAGATCCCCTGCGGATCCAGCTCCTCGCGGATGATCCGCAATTCGTCCGCCGTCGGCGGCTCGGTCATCTCTGAGATCGGGCGCCACTTTCAGCGGCCAGCTCACCTCGGCCTGGACCTGCTCGACCGTCGCTCCGGGATGGACTGAGGCAAGGGTCATCTCGCCCGATTCCCGGTCGAAGCGGAAGGTGGCCATGTCGGTGACGACCAGTTGTGGCCCCGAGCCGGGCATGCCGAGCGCCGCCCGCTCGCCCGGCCGGCCGGTCAGGTGGCCGGCGCTGGTGATAAAGTCGGGCCGCTCGACAAAGGCCCGCTTTTTGAGGCGGACGATGAAAAAGAGCTGACCGGCGTGGATGGCGATCTCACACGCCCCGCCGCTGCCAGGCAGGCGGACCTTGGGCCGGCGATAGTCGCCGATGACGGTGGTGTTGACGTTGCCGAAGCGGTCGATCTGGGCCGCGCCCAGGAAGGCAACCTCGATGCGGCCGCCCTGGAGGTAGTTCATAAACAGGTCGGCCATGGAGCAGACCGAGGTAGCGCCACTGATGAGGGTCGGGTCGCCGATCGACAGGGGCAGGCGCGCCGGACGCGCGCCAAACACGCCCGACTCGTAGACCAGCTCCAGGTCGGGAGCGACGGTGCGCCGGGCCAGGTTACAGGCGATGTTGGGCAGGCCGACGCCGACAAAGACGACCCGCTTGCCGGCCAGGGCTCGGGCGGATGAAACGATCATCATTTCGGAAGGTGTGTAATTCATGAGCGAACTCCTTTAACCACAAAGGACACAAAGGACACTAAGTGTGCCTTTGTGACGTGAGTTACATCATATGCTCCATAATTCACGGGCTGCGACAGGCTTCGCCGGGGGCCAGGCGGGTCCAGATGTTGGGATCGCGCGCTTCTAGCTTGGACAGGTAGCCGGGCCAGTCGTCCAGGCCGTAAACCCACTCGTCGAGCCAGGCGCGGGTGGCTGCTTCATCCTGCGACAGGCGGTCCCACTCCAGGTAGAACTGGTTGTCGCGGTCGTAGTAGCCCTGGACGTAGGATGGGTGCGCGCCGTAGGGCTGATGGACGACGGCATCGACCACCAGGCCGGGAATGACGGTGCGGTTGGGATCGCTGCGGATGACCGCTTCGTCCACGATCTCTTCGACGACGACGATCACCCGCCGGGCGGCAAAGGCCGCCTCCTTCTGCACCCCCAGCAGACCCCAGATCTGGGTGTTGCCGCCGGCGTCGGCCCGCTGGGCGTGGACGATCGCCACGTCGGGGTTTAGGGGCGGCACCACGGCGACCTGTCCGTCGCCGTAGGGGCTGTCCACGAAGCGGATGCTGGGATTGACCGCGGGCAGGTCGGCGCCCAGATAGCTGCGCAGCGGGAAGAAGGGCAGCCGGGCCGCGCCGGCCATGTAGCGGCTGACCATGCCAAAGTGGGAGTACTCTTCGATCTCGAGCGGCTGCGGGCACACCCTTTTCCACGGCGCGGCGGATGCAGTGCAGCGCGCCGACGCCGGGGTTGCCCAGGTAGCTAAAGACCAGCTTGCGGGCGCAGCCGGCGGCGATCATCTGGTCGTAGATCAGGTCAGGCGTCATCCGGCACAGGGTCAGGTCGCGCCGTCCCTGGCGGATGATCTCGTGGGCCGCCGAGAAGCAGATAAAGGCGGTAAAGCCCTCGATGGCCACGGTGTCGCCGTCGTGGACGTGGGCGGCGATGGCGTCGCGCATAGTCATCAGTGTCATGACACCCTCCCCTGGGACTCACACAGCGTGGTGGTTTTCGACCACGGAAAGCGCCTCGACAAAGATGTCGAGCGCAGTGCCGGCCTGGGCCTGGGTGATGATCAACGGCGGCGAGAAGCGGATGCTGTTCGGACCGCAAGGCAACAGGATCAGGCCGCGCTTGAAGCATTCCAGCACCAACTGGTCCCGTTCCTTTGCCGCCTTGACCTTGGTCTGCTTGTCGTGCACCATCTCCACACCGATCATCAGCCCCAATCCGCGCACGTCGCCGATCAGGTGGCTCTCCTCGGCCAGTGACCGCAACTGTTCCATGAGCCGGCCGCCCACACGGGCCGCGTTGTCGATCAGGCCTTCTTCCTCGACGACGTCCAGGGTGGCCTCGGCGGCGGCACAGCAGACCGGGTTGCCGCCGAAGGTGCTGCCGTGCGCCCCCGACGGCCAGGTCATCACCTCCTTGCGGGCGATCATGGCCGACAGGGGCATGCCCGAAGCCAGTGCCTTGGCCAGGCAGACGATGTCGGGCTCGACGCCCCAATGCTCGACGGCGAGCATTTTGCCGGTGCGGCCTATGCCAGATTGGACCTCATCGGCGACCAGGAGGATGCCGTATTTGTCGCACAGCGTGCGGAGCCTGGCCAACCAGCCCGGCGGCGGGACGATGTAGCCTCCTTCACCCTGCACAGGCTCGACAAAGATGGCGGCCACTTCTTCGGGCGCAATCGACCGGGCAAACAGCCCTTCTTCGATATACTCCAGGCAGGCCAGGTTGCAGGCCGGATAGGTCAGGTTGTAGTGGCAGCGGTAGCAGTAGGCGTAAGGCACGTGGGTGATGCCCGACACGAGCGGCCGGAAGTCCTTTTGGTACTTGGGACTGCTGGCGGTCAGCGACACGGCGCCCATGGTCCGGCCGTGAAAGGCGCCAAAGAAGGCCAGGACCTGCGACCGGCCGGTGTAGTAGCGGGCCAGCTTGAGGGCCGCCTCGACTGCCTCGGCGCCCGAATTGCCAAGGAAGACTTTTTTGGGTGAGCTGCCGGGCACCAACCGGGCCAAGCGCTCGGCCAGGGCGAGGTAGCGCGTGTCGTAAAAGTCGGCGCCGCAGATGTGGATCAACTGGGCAGCCTGGTCCTGGATGGCCTTGACCACTCGAGGATGGCAGTGGCCGGTGGAGCAGACGGCGATGCCGGCAGCGCAATCCAGAAAGCGGTTACCGTCGACGTCTTCGACGGTCATGCCCGAGGCCCGCCGGACGGCCAGCGGGTAGGCGTGGGGCAGAGACGGGGTCAGCGCCCGCTTGCTGCGGGCGACAATGGAGCGCGCCTTGGGCCCGGGCACAGGCGTGACCAGCGTTGGGATGTTGAGTTCGTGCATGCTTTCTCCTTCACAATAGGCAAACCTGCCAATCAGCAGATGCCGGATGTTTTCGTTCACCGGGTGAATGACTGCCCTGGTTCTCGGACAGTCCTACATGGAGTTTCAGGTCGGAGCCTTGGCCCGGGCCGGGACAAAGGCCTGGGCTTGGGCCAAGAGCATACCGGCCAGCATCAGCCCGCAGCCCACCAATTGGCGGGGCGCCAGCGTTTCACCCAGGAAGAGCCCGCCGAACAGCGCAGCAAAGACCGCTTCCATGCTGAGCAGCACGGCCGCATCGGCCGTCGGTGCGGAGCGCTGGCCGACGACCTGGAGGGTGTAACCGATCGCCACTGAGACAATGCCGTTGTAGAGCACCACCCACCAGACCGTTGCCAGGCTTGCGGCCGTGTCGATCTCGAACAGGAGACCTACCACCAGACTAAGGAGGCCACACACCGCATATTGGATCACTGCCAGCGGCAGTATGTCGATTTGTCGCGCCAACTGGCCGATGGCGACGACGTGCAGCGCCCAGAATAGCGCACTCACAAGGACTAGCCCGTCGCCCGGGCCAAGCGTCAAAGGCCAGGTCACGCTGAGGAAGAAGAGGCCGGCCGCCGCCAGGACAGACGCGGCCCAGATCGGCCAGGATGCCCGCCGCCGCCAGCCAAGCGCTAACAAGATCGGCACCAGGACGACGTACAGACCAGTGATGAAGCCAGCCTTGCCGGCGGTGGTGTGCTGCATGCCCATCTGCTGTATGCCCGAGGCGCTGAAGATCAGCAGGCCAGCCACCGCCGCCCCCCGCCACTGGGAACCGGTCACAGTCCTCAAGCTGTTCCAAGCGAGGGGCAGGAGGGTGAGCGCTGCCAGCGAAAAGCGCAGGCCGTTGTACAGAAACGGCCCCAGGTAGTCCATCGCCAGCCGGCAGGTCACAAAGCCGGTGCCCCAGATGGCGGCGACGGCCAGCAGTGTCAGGTCTGCCTTTAGCCGCTCGCCCTGCGCCGGGGCCGGGTTGAAACGAGACATCGAGCGCCTCTTTACCCTGACAAGTCCAGTGTAGGCGACCAGCGATAGGTCAGCTTGTAGCTGCGGGCGATCATCAGCGTCTCGGTGGTTCGGACGCCGGGGATCTGATAGATCCGCTGGGTGATCAGCTCGGACAGGTGGGGCAGGTCGCGGCAAAAGACCTCGACGATCAGGTCGAACGATCCGAGGGTCATGACCACATAGCTCACTTCGGGCAAGCCGGCGACGGCCTGGGCGACCTGCTCGGCAAGGTTGGGCTCGACGGAGATGCCGATGACGGCCGGCGCCTGGAACCCCAGGGCGTAGGGATCGACGATGCCGACGGTGCGGACGATCCCCATCTCGACCAGGTGCCGGTAGCGGTCGCGGATCGTCGTCTCTGAGACGCCCGCCTGCCTGGCAATCTGTGTAAACGGCGCGCGTCCATCCTGCTGCAAGGTCTGCAGGATGAAGCGGTCCAGCTCGTTTATCAAGCCTCTCGAAGGCTGCGCTTCGGGTGCCATGCGCATTGACCAATCCCTTCCTTGTTGGCCGGTTTGAATTTCGACCTGCATAGCCCATTATAGCACAGAATTCGAGCTTTTGCAAGCCCCTAGATTCGGATCACTGGGAAATAGGCTCCGAATAGGGAGGTTTTCGCCCCAGTTGCCTAAGGTGCGCCGGCACCCCTACCGGTAGGCACGGCCCGAGGAGGGGATACCTAAAGGTTGGGGGTTGACAATCTGTCTGACTTCATCTATTATCCCTGTGGATGATCCACCAGCATGGAGTTATGCGATGTGCCCAACCGATGTGAACCACGACCCAGACAGCTTGCGATCTCGCCTCGAAGCACGCCTGGATGCCAGCGAGGTGGTGGACGTAGCCGCGGCGCTGATCGCCGTCCCCAGCCACCGCGACGTCCCCGGGCGGGAGACGGCCTGTGCCCAGCGCATGGCCGAGATCTGGCGCGGCTGGGGGTTTGAGCCGGAAGTGGTGCCAATCGTCGACGGCCGGGCCAACGTTTACGTCCGGTTGGCCGGACAGGGCAGCGGCCCGGCGCTGATGCTGACCGGCCACCTGGACACCGTGCCCGGCTATGAGATGGACCGGCCTGCCTTTGAGCCGGCTGTGGCAGACGGCAAGCTGTGGGGCCGGGGCGCGGTCGACATGAAGGGGGCGCTGGCGTGCATGATGGTTGCCCTGAAGCTGGTGCGCGATGTTGACATGCCGCTGCCCGGAGACCTCCTGTTCGCGGCCGTCGTCGGTGAGGAGGAACAGTCGGAGGGCACTGAGCACCTGATACACCACGGCCCCCGCGCCGAGTGGGCCGTGGTCGGCGAGCCGACCGGCCTGGCGATCCACGCCGGGCACCGGGGGCTGGAGTGGCTGTCGTTCGAGTTCATCGGCCGGGCGGCGCACGGCGGCACGCCAGAGCGGGGTGTAAACGCCATCCGCATGGCGGCGCGATTCATCCAGCGGGTCGAAGCGGAGCTGGTGCCGGAGCTGGCCCGGCGGCGGCATCCCCTGATCGGGCCGGCGGTGATGAACTGGGGTGTAATCCGGGGGGGCACCCAGCCCAGCATGGTGGCCGACCGGTGCGTGGTTCAGGTGGACCGCCGCCGGCTGCCGGCAGAGACGCTGGAGCAGGTGTGGAGTGAGTACCAGCAGATCCTGGACAGGTTGGCTGCAGAGGATCCCGATTTTAGCTGCCAGATGAGCCGCATGGTCGAGAATATGGCGACGATGGACCACGGCGGGCTCGAGATAGCCCTGGATCATCCCCTGGTAACCTCGCTCCAGGCCGTGCTCGAAACGCTCACGGGCCGGCCGGCGTGCATCGGCGCCTTTGGCGGATGGACTGACGGCGCGCTGCTCAGCAACTTTGGACAGATGCCGGCCGTCATCTTTGGGCCGGGTGACCTGGGGGTGGCCCACTCACGCGCCGAGTTCGTGCCGGTCGAGGAGCTGCGGCTGGCGACACTGGCTTATGCCATGCTGCCATATGGTTACCGTATACTCTGAACACCACAGGCTGCACAATACCGACCAGGTCCAGGTCGAAGGGCATCCCTTTGTCACGGAAGAGGTGCCAGAGCGGGCCGAGATCTTGCTCGCAGCAGCCCGACAAGTGGGGCCGGTGATCCCGCCCGCCGATCATGGGCTGGAGCCGATCCTGGCCATCCACGATCCAGAGTATGTCAAGTTTCTGCGCAGCGCCTACGCCGAGAGCGCAGCCTTGTCCCCAGGAGCAGCGCCGGGGCCGGTTTTCACCTGGACCTTCGCCACCCGCCATACCGGCCGCAAGCCCAGGAGCGTGCGCGGCCTGCTGGGCTATTATGCCTTCGGCTGGGGCAGCCCCATCCTGGAAGGTACGTGGCCGGCCGCCTACTGGAGCGCCCAATGCGCGCTGACGGCTGCCGACCTGGTGCGCGGCGGCGAGCGCGCCGCCTACGCCCTGTGCCGGCCACCCGGCCATCACGCAGCGCGCGACCTGTACGGCGGATTTTGCTACCTGAACAACGCCGCCATCGCCGCGCGCTATTTGCAGCCGGGCAAGATCGCCATTCTGGACATCGACTATCACCATGGCAACGGCACGCAGGCGATCTTTTACGCCGATCCCACCGTCCTGTACTGCTCGCTGCACGCCCACCCCGACGACGACTATCCCTACTACTGGGGTGAGGCGGGTGAGCGCGGCGAGGGGCCGGGCGAAGGGTTCAACCGCAACTGGCCCCTGACCCAGGGGACGGGCGACGGCGACTACCTGGCGGCTTTGGATGAAGCGCTGGGGGCTATCCGCGAATTCGGCCCCACCGCGCTCGTGGTATCGGCGGGGTTTGACGTCGCAGCGGGCGATCCGGCAGGTGGGTTCAAGGTGACGACCGACGGGCTGGGTGAAATCGGCCGGCGGATCGCCGGGTTACGGCCAGAGGGGGTGCCGGCCGTCATCGTCCAGGAGGGTGGGTACCGCCTGGAGAGGCTGGGGGAAGATGCGGCGGCCTTTCTGAGTGGGTTTTGGAATCGGGTTTGACATTCCGTTGCTTACAGGGTATAATGAACCAAGGAGCAGTTCGCCAGGTTCATTAAGAAGACAGCCCTGACAGGTTCACGTGCAATGAAGCTTTCGGGCCCGAAGTGGAAGGAGGTGAGCGCCAGCACACCGGATGCAGTCCCGTATCGTTGGTTTTGCAGAAAATCCAAAGGAGGAGATTCATGAAAAGCAACCTATGGAAGTTCATGGCTGTATTGGTCGTTCTAAGCATGGCTTTGGCCGCCTGCGGCACCACAGCCGAGCCGACTAAAGTCGCGGCACCGGCAACCGCAGTGCCGGCAACCGCGGTGCCGGCAACCGCGGTGCCCACTACCCCGCCAGAGCCAAAAGTCGCCACGTTCATCTGGACCCAGGAGTTTGACACCCTAAGCCCCCTCTACACCAACATGTGGTTCTCGGCGATCACCTTCCAGATCTGGAACTGCTATGCCTGGGATTTCGACGATCAGAATGCCGCTTATCCGGTGCTGGTGAAAGAGATGCCCACCACCGAGAACGGCGGTATCTCGGCCGACGGCAAGACCATTACCCTCAAGCTGCGGGATGACCTCGTCTGGTCGGACGGCACGCCCCTGACCTCGGCCGACTTTGCCTTCACCCACCAGATGACGATCGACCCCAAGAACGCGGTGGCCACAACCTATCCCTACGATCAGTTGGCAGCGCTTGAGACGCCGGACGCGCAGACCGTGGTCATGAAGTTCGCGGAGCCGTTCGCGCCGTGGCAGGGCACCTTCTGGCATGGCATCCTGCCGGCCCACATCCTCCAGCCCGTCTACGACAAGGACGGCACCCTGGACAACGCCGAGTGGAACCGCAACCCGACGGTCGGCTGCGGCCCATTCGTCTTTAAGGAGTGGGAATCGGGCAGCTTTGCCCGCTTTGTGGCCAACGACAACTACTGGCTGGGAAGACCAAAGATCGACGAGATCTTTATCCGCTTTGTGCCCGACGACGCCTCGCAGGTGGCCGCGCTCAAGGCCGGCGACGGCGACCTGGGCACCTTTATCGCCTACTCTGACATCCCCACCCTGCAAGAAGCCGGCGTCAAGATGATCACCGTCTTTTCCGGCTACAACGAGGGCCTGTACTTCTACGTAGACCCGGAAAAGGGCCACCCGGCGCTGCAGGATGCCAACGTCCGCAAGGCGATCGCCCTGGCCTTCGACCGCGCGTCGCTGTGCAAGGACCTGCTGCTGGACATGACCAAGCCCGCCGCGACCGACTGGGACAACACGCCGTGGATCGATCCGTCGATCGAGCCCTATCCGTACGATCCCGAGCAGGCCAAGACGCTGCTGGACGCGGCCGGCTGGGTCGACAGCAACGGCGACGGCGTGCGCGACAAGGACGGCGTCGAGTTTGTGATCGACTATGGCACCACCACCCGCGAGATCCGCAAGGACACCCAGGCCGTGTTCCAGCAGGCAATGGCAGGCGGTGGGCATCAAGGTCAACCTGCTCAACTACGATTCCGACCTCTTCTTCGCCGGCTATGGCGAGGGTGGGCCGGCGGCCAAGGGCGACCTGGACATCTTTGAGTACTCGGCCACGCCCAACTTTCCCGATCCCGACGTCTCCGAGTGGCGCTGCGATCAGATCCCGACCGACGAGACGCCCGACGGCATCGAACTGGATGGCGAACTGCGACGACGGAGCTGGATGCGCTGTTCAAGCTGCAGGCCACCCAGGTCGACTTTAGCCAGCGGCAGCAGACCTTCTACAAGATCACCAAGCTGATCTTTGACAAGGTCTACTGGCTGGGCTTCTGGCAGGACCCGGACATCTGGGCCGTCGGCCCGCAGCTGCAGAATGTCAAGATCTCGGGCGCCACTCCGTTCTACAACATCATCGAGTGGGACCTGACCGAGTAGCTTGAGCCGAACCCTTTCTGGCCAAGGCTCAAGGCAGAGTCACTGACAGGCTGATCGGGCCGGGACCAGGCGCGTGCCTGGTCCCGGCCCATCTGCTAAATGCCAAATTGGTGAAGGCGGCCCCCTGTGGCTGCTGGCACAGGACAGGCCACGCCGCCTAGAGAGAGGTGAGCATGGGCCGTTACATTATCCGGCGTCTCTTGCAGGCGATCCCGCTGCTGTTCATCATCAGCGTTGTCCTGTTTGTGCTGATGCAGAACATCGGCGACCCGCTGGCGACGATGGGCGGGCGCCGGCCAACCCGCACGGACGACCGCGAGCGCCTGACCCGCCAGCTGGGCCTGGACAAGCCGGTGCTCGTCCAATACCTGTACTGGCTGATCGGCAACGACTGGACCAAGGTCGACCTGGACGGCGACGGCGTGGCCGAGACGCCTGGGCACGCGCAAGGGGGTGCTGCGCGGCGACTTTGGCACGTCGCTCGTCGAAAAGCGGCCGGCGCTCGACGCTGATCGGGGAGCGGCTGCCCAACACCCTGCTCTTGATGGGCGCCTACGAGGTCGTGGTCATCGCTGGGCGCCCTGGTCGTCGGCATCTACTCGGCGGTGCGCCAGTACTCGCTGACTAGACCACGTGGTGACGGCGATCTCCTTTATCCTCTACTCCATGCCGATCTTTTTCATCGCCCTGTTGACCATGTACATCTTTGCCGTCAATTTCAAACAGTGGGGGCTGCCCTACTTGCCCACGGTGGGCATGTTTGAGCCAGAGGTCGGGCAAGACGGTGGCCCAGGTGGCCTGGCACATGGTCCTGCCGGTGCTGAGCCTGGCCCTGATCAGCCTGGCCGGCTACAGCCGCTACATCCGCAGCACCATGCTGGAGGTGCTGAGCCAGGACTATATCCGCACCGCCAAGTCCAAGGGCCTGGGCAGCCGGTATGTCCTCTTTGTCCACGCGCTGAAGAACGCCTCGCTGCCGATCGTCACCATCGTCGGCCTGGACCTGCCCATCGCTGCTGGGCGGGGCGATCGTCACCGAGCGGATCTTTGCCTGGCCCGGCATGGGCCGCCTGTTCCTCGACCATGTGCAGCGCGGCGATACCCCGGTGGTCATGGGCATCCTGATGTTGATCTCGGTGGCCGTCATCGTCTTCCAGATCCTGACCGACATCACCTACGCCTGGCTCGACCCGCGCATCCGGTACGACTAGGAGGGAGTGTCTGATGACAGCCAGTGAAGCCGTACCCGCCATACCGCAGCTCAGGGCCGACGAGCTGGAAGCCCCCCCTCTGACGCTGCGCCAGTTGACCTGGCGCCGCTTCCGCCGCCACAAGATGGCCCTCTTTGGGGTGGTGATGCTCATCCTGCTGTTCGTCTATTCCTTCGGAGGCGCTCTCTTTGTCTCCGAGGCGTATGCCAACCATACCGATACCGCCCTGCGCCTGCAAGCCGCCATCGGCAGCCCATCCCTTTGGCACCGACACCGTCGGGCGCGACATCCTGGCCCGCACCATCTACGGCGGCCAGATCTCGCTGCTGATCGGCCTGACGGCGATGCTGGTCGAAGTGATCGTTGGGCATCCTGATCGGCGCCGCTCGCCGGCTACTTATGGGGGCTGGATCGATGCCGTGCTGATGCGCTTCACCGAAGCGATGTTCGTCATCCCCCAGATCTTCCTGCTGATCGTGATGGCCAAGTTCTTTGGCGGCAAGATCCCCAACATCACCCTGTTGGGGCGCACCTTCAGCGGCAGCGTGATCGTCGTCATCCTGATCATCGGCGTGACGAGCTGGATGTACCTGGCCCGCATCGTGCGCGCCGAGTTCATCTCGCTCAAGGAGCGCGAGTTCATCCTGGCCGCCCAGGCGACCGGCACGCCGGCGCGGCAGATCATCTTCGGGCACATCCTGCCCAACTGCATGGCCCCGATCATCGTCTCGGCCACCCTGGGCGTGGCCAGCGCCATCCTGGCCGAATCGTACATCAGCTTCCTGGGCCTGGGCGTCCAGCCGCCGACCGCCACCTGGGGCAACATGCTGGAGGCGGCCGCCTACGACTTTATCCAGATCGAGAACGCGCCCTGGTTCTGGTTCTTCCCCGGCCTGTTGATCGTGCTGACGGTGTTGAGCATCAACTTTGTGGGCGACGGGCTGCGCGATGCCCTCGACCCGCACAGCCGGGCTGCCTGAGCAGGCATCAAGGAGCAACAGATGGATAGGCCTACGTTGCTAGAAGTGAACGACCTGCAGACCCGCTTTCACACGCGCGGAGGGCACCGTCTACGCCGTGAACGGCATCTCCTACATGCTCGCACGAAGGCGAAACCCTGGCCGTGGTCGGCGAAAGCGGCTGCGGCAAATCGGTGAGCGTGCTGTCGATCATGGGGCTGATCCCGATCCCGCCGGGCGAGATCGCCAGCGGCAGCGCGGTCTACCGGAGCCGGGACCTGCTCAAGATGGCCGAGCCGGAGATGGAGCAAGGTGCGGGGCAAAGAGATCGCCATGATCTTCCAGGACCCGATGACCTCGCTGAACCCGGTGCTGACCATCGGCAAGCAGATCACCGAGTCGCTGGAAAAGCACATGAGGATGGACCACGACACGGCCGACCGGCGGGCGGTCGAGCTGCTGGAGTGGGTGGGCATTCCCGATCCGGCCCGCCGCCTGGGCGACTATCCCCACCAGTTCTCGGGCGGGATGCGCCAGCGGGTGATGATCGCCATGGCCCTGGCCTGCGCGCCGGCCATCCTGATCGCCGACGAGCCGACCACCGCCCTGGACGTCACCATCCAGGCCCAGATCGTGGAGCTGGTCAAGCGCCTGCGGCGAGCAGGTCGGGCATGGCCATGATCTGGATCACCCACGACCTGGGCGTGGTGGCCGGGCTGGCCGACCGGGTGATCGTCATGTACGCCGGCTTTATCGTCGAGGAGGCCGACGTGGATGACCGTGTACGAGGATCCGCGCCATCCCTACACCCTGGCCCTGCTGGCGGCCCTGCCGCGCGTGGACCGCCGGCGCGACCGCCGCCTGAAATCGATCCCCGGCGCGCCGCCCAACCTGTTGGTAGAGCCCCACGGCTGCCCCTTTGCCGCGCGCTGCGAGCGCGTCATCGAGCGCTGCCGGATCGAAAACCCGCGCCTGGAGGCGATTGCGCCTCGCCACAGGATCGCGTGCTGGGTCGATGTCCAGACAGGAGGGCCACGATGAGCCAGGCCGAACCGCTGGTCAAGGTAGAAAACCTCACCAAGCATTTCCCGATCATGCGCGGGCATCGTGATCCAGCGCAAGGTCGGCGCGGTGCAGGCGGTGGACGGCGTTTCCTTTACCATTGCCCAGGGCGAGACGCTGGGGCTGGTCGGCGAGAGCGGCTGCGGCAAGACCACCGCCGGGCGGACCTTGCTGGCCCTGTACCCGGCCACTGCCGGGCAGGTGACGATCGACGGGCACGATGTCCACAAGGCCAAGGGCCGCGAGATGCTGGCCGTCCGGCGCAAGGCGCAGATCATCTTCCAGGACCCATTTGCCTCGCTCAACCCGCGCTGGACGGTCAGCGCCATCGTCGAGCGAGCCGATCAAGGTGCACAAGCTGTGCAAGAGCGACAAGGAACGATCTGCCCGCGTCAAGGAGCTGCTGGAGCTGGTGGGGCTGAATGCGCGGCTGATCAACCGCTTTCCGCACGAGTTCTCCGGCGGGCAGCGGCAACGGATCGGCGTGGCGCGGGCGCTGGCCTCCGAGCCCAAGTTTATCGTCTGCGACGAGCCGATCTCGGCCCTGGACGTGTCGATCCAGGCCCAGGTGGTGAACCTGCTCGAAGACCTGCAGGACCGGCTGGGGCTGACCTACCTGTTCATCGCCCACGACCTGAGCATGGTGCGGCACATCTGCGACCGGGTGGCGGTGATGTACCTGGGCGTGATCGTCGAGCTGGCCGAGCGCAACGAGCTGTACGAGAACCCGCTGCACCCCTACACCCAGTCGCTGCTGTCGGCCGTGCCGATCCCCGACCCGAAGAAGGACCGGGCCCGCCAGCGGACCATTCTGACGGGCGACGTGCCCAGCCCGATCAACCCGCCGAGCGGCTGCCGCTTCCACCCGCGCTGCCCGGTGGCCATCCCCCTCTGCTCCGAGGCCCGACCCGAGTGGCGGGAGATGGGTGGAAACCACTGGGTCGCCTGTCACCGGGTATGATGACCGCTTTTGACCTGGTATTGGCCGGCGGCCGGATCGTGGACGGCTGCGGCAACCCCTGGTTCTACGGCGACGTGGGCATCCGTCGCGGCCGGATCGCCCACATCGCTCCGCCCGGCACCCTCCACGGCCAGCGGACTCTGGACGTGGGCGGCCGCTTTGTCGCCCCCGGTTTCGTGGACATCCACACCCACTCGGACCTGTCGATCCTGGTCAACCGCCAGGCCGAGAGCGTCGTCCGCCAGGGTGTGACCACCGAGGTGATCGGCAACTGCGGCATGTCGCCGGCGCCGATCAGCGGCGCGCGCCTGGCCGAGATGCGCCACTACTGGGGGCAGCTGGCCGACGCGCCGGGGGTGACGTGGCGGTGGCGGACCTTTGGCCAGTACCTGCGCGCCCTGCAACGGGGAGGGCTGGCGATCAACGTCGCCTCGCTGGCCGGCCACGGAGCGCTGCGCATAGCCGTCATGGGTTTTGAGGCCCGCGCGCCCTCACCCACCGAGCTGGACGAGATGAAGAAGCTGCTGGCCGAGGCGATGGAGGCCGGAGCGTTCGGCCTGTCCACCGGGCTGGTCTATCCGCCCGGCTGTTTTGCCCACACCGACGAGATCGTCGAGCTGTGCCGCGTCGTGGCGGGCTACAACGGGCTGTACGCCTCGCACATCCGGGGCGAGCGGGAGACGATCCTGGATGCCGTGGCCGAGGCGATCGAGATCGGGCGGCAGGCGGGGGTGCCGGTGCAGATCTCGCACAATGCGCCCAAGTACGGCGCGCCGTGCGACGCCTCGGCCAACCTGAGCCTGGTGGACGAGGCGCGGGCCAGGGGCCAGGACGTGACGGTGGACAATGACGTCCACACCGACCTGGGGCCGGCGCTGATCGACGCGCTGCCCCAGCCGTTCCAGGAGCGGGGCGTCGCCGAAGTGATCGCCCTGCTGCGAGATCCCGAGTCGCGGCGCGAGATCCGGGACGAGATCGTCCGCGACCGGCTGCCGGCCTTTGGCCCGGTCGGCCTGCTGAAGCACGGCCAATGGCAGCGGATCACGGTCATGCATGCCCCGCACACGCCCGAAGCGTCGGGCAAGACGATCGCGGCGCTGGCCGGCGAGCGGGGCGTGGACCCCTTTGACCTCTATTTCGACCTGATCGTCGCCAACGGCGACGCGGTGGACGCGATCTTTGATTACATCGACGAGGCGAACATCCGCATCCTGCTCCAGCACCCGGCGGTGATGATCTGCTCCGACGGCGAGGTGCTGGCGCCCTATGGCCCGCTGAACGATCCGCCGCCCTATTCGCCGTGCAGCTATGGCGAGTTCCCCGGCGTGCTGGAGCGCTATGTCCGCGAGCGGGCGGTGTTGACGCTGGAGGAGGCGATCCGCAAGATGACCTCCTTCCCTGCCCAGCGGTTTGGCCTGGCCGACCGGGGCGTGCTGCGGCCGGGCGCGTGGGCCGATGTCGTCGTTTTCGATCTGGAGCGGATCCACGACCGGGCGACGAACCTCTACCCGCACACCGATCCGTTCGAGAACTTTCCCCACCAGTACCCGGAAGGGATCGATTACGTGTTCGTCAACGGGGTGATGGTGGTGGACGGAGAGCGCCACACCGGGGCTCTGCCGGGCAAGGTTTTGCGCAGAAAGGCGATGTAGATGGCTTCCGATCCGATTCCAGTCATCCAGGTCAAAGGCACCCACCGCCAGGTGGGCCAGCAGATCGGGGAGCAGATGCGGGCCAGGCTGCAGGAGTACCAGCAGGCCGCGGACCAGATGCGCGCAGGGCTGCCTCCCGGCGTGACCTGGGGGGATATGCTGGACCAGGGCCGGGTCTACCTGGCTTACAGCCGCACCGTCTACCCCCAGTATGTCGAGGAGCTGGAGGGGATCGCCGAAGGGGGCGGGCTGCCGTTCGAGGAGATGTTCACCGAGCTGTGCGAGGAGCTGTGGGAGAGCCCGGCGTGGCGGCATCACGGCGGATATGGCGGCCTGCTGGGACCTGCCAAGGGCTGCACCGACCTGGTGGCGCGCGGCCGGGCCACCGCCGACGGCTCGACGCTGATCGCCCACACCAACGACCTCGGCCCGGAGGTGGAAAAGGACCTGGTCATCCTGCGGGTGCAGGCCGGCGACGAGCCGGAGTTCCTGGGCGTGTCGGTGGCCGGGCTGGGATACAGCGCCGGGTTCAATGCCGCCGGCATCAGCATGACCGGCAACGAGGTGGCGAACAACGACATCCGCCCCGGCGTGCCGCGGCTGCTGATGGTGCGCGCCATCCTGGCCGCCCGGCGGCTGGGCGAGGCGATGGACGCCTGCCTGCTGCCCCAACGGGCGTCGAACTATAACAACGTCATCGGCGACGCCGAACGGCGAGGTGTACAGCATGGAGGGCTCGGCCACCGACTGCGAGCCGATCTATATCGAGGGCGACATCCTGGCCCACGCCAACCACTATGTCAGCCCGCCGATGCGCCGCTTTGAGGCCGACCGCAATACCATCGGCACGTCGGTGATCCGGCACAACCGGGCCATGCGCCTGCTGCGCGAGAACTATGGCCGGCTGTCGCCTGAGCTGTTCAAGACGCTGCTGGCCGACCACGCCAACTACCCGTCGTCGATCTGCAAGCATGGCGTCCAATTCGGTGACCGTGTTCGCCATGATCCTCGACCTGAACCGGCGACAGGCCTGGATCGGGCGCGGCCGGCCGTGCGAGACGCAGTGGATCGAGCATGCCCTGGAGCCGTGGACCGGGACGCTGCCCGGCGTCGTGGTCTAGGCGAGCTGGAGACAGGTGTCACCGTGAGCATCCTGGAGCAGGAGATCCACGAGCAGCCGCCGGTCGTCCGGCGACTGCTCGAGCGGGAGACGGAAAACGCCGCGCGCCTGGCGGCGCTCGTCCGCGGCCGGTTCGACTATGCGATCATTGCCGCGCGGGGCACCTCTGACAACGCCGCCCGCTATGCCCAATATCTGTGGGGCGCTCACAACCGGCTGCCGGTGGCCCTGGCGACCCCGTCGCTGTTTACGCTGTACCAGCGCCCTCCCCGGCTGGCCGGCGCGCTGGTGGTCGGCATCTCACAGTCGGGCCAATCGCCTGACATTGTGGCCGTGGTAGCCGAAGGCCGGCGGCAGGGCCGCCCGACGCTGGTCATCACCAACGATCCCGACTCGCCCCTGGCCGCCGCTGCCGAAGCCGTCATCCCGCTCCACACCGGGCCCGAACAGGCCGTTGCCGCAACCAAGACCTACACTGCCTCCTTGGCGGCGCTTGCCCTCTTTTCGTGCCAACTGGCAGACGACGCCGAGCGGCTGGCCCAATTGCGCCAGATGCCGGATCGGATCGAGCAGACACTCGACGGGCTGGCCTCCATGCTGCCCCGCGTGGAACGCTACCGGTACATGGACCGCTGCGCCGTCCTCGGCCGGGGCTACAACTATGCAACCGCCTTTGAGATCGCGCTCAAGATCAAGGAGCTGACGCGCACCGTCGCCGAGCCCTATTCCTCGGCCGACTTTCGGCACGGCCCCATCGCCATGGTCCGCGACGGCTTTCCGGTGCTGGCGATCGCCCCCGGCGGCGCGGCGGCGGGGGACCTGCAAGCGCTCGTCGCCGACCTGCAGAAGCTGGATTCTGAGCTGCTGTTGATCTCGGACGATCCGGGTCTGCTGGCACAGGCTCACCTGGCGATGCCACTGCCATCCGGGCTGCCGGAGTGGCTGACGCCGCTGGTGGCGGTGCTGCCCGGCCAGCTTTACAGCCTGGCGCTGGCCCAGGCCAAAGGGCTGGATCCGGATCGGCCTCAGGGGTTGAAAAAGGTGACGGAGACGCTGTAGGCGGGGGGAGTAGATTCTTCGGTCGCTCTGCTCCCTCAGAATGACGGTTTTGTCTCGAACCAACGCAGCGCCCGGGCCGCGTCCCCCTCGGCGCCCAGGGCGACCATCAGCCGGATGCGCGCCTTCTGACCGTTGAGCCCGCCGGCAAAGCCGCAGCCCAGGGCGACCTGGTCGCGGTGGGCGCCGGCGTAGCCGTAGCGGTCGGTCACCCGCCCGGCCGGGCAGCGAGAGGCAATGACCACTGCCACGCCCTGCCTGATCGCCTTGTCGATGGCCGGCAGCCACCAGGGCGGCAGCCGCCCACCACCCAGCGCTTCGATCACGGCGCCACGGGCACCCCGCGCCACGGCATCCTCCAGCAAAGTGGCGTCGATGCCCACCCCCAGCTTGAGGAGGGTCACCGCCGGCTCCAGCCGGTCGCAGGGGATGATGTCGCGCGCCAGGCGGCCGGAGATCCACACTCCGTCGGCGTCTACCCGGCCCAGCGGGCCGTGGTCGGGGGATTGGAAGGTGTCGAGAGCCAGGGTGTGGGTCTTGGTGACAAAACGGGCAGCGTGGATTTCGTCGTTGAGCACGACCAGCGTGCCCAGGCCGCGCGCCTCCTGGCCGGCGGCGACGCGGATCGCCGCCGCAAGGTTGGCATAGCCCTCGTAGCCAACGTCGGAGGCGGTGCGCATGGCGCCGGTGATGACAACCGGCGTCTCGCCCGGAACGGTCAGGTCGAGCAGGTAGGCCGTCTCCTCCAGGGTGTCGGTCCCGTGGGTGACGACGATGCCGGCCACGCCGGGATCGGCGGCCAGGGCGGCGACACGCTGCCGCAGGCTCCACAGCAGGTCCAGGGTGAAATGGGCGCTGGGCAGGTTGCAGTGCTCGACGACGCGCACAGGGGGCAGGCCGGCAGGCAGCGATTGCAGAAAATCGGCGCCGGCCAGCGTCGGCACCGCGCCGCCCGCCGCCGCGTCGTGCTGCATGGCGATCGTGCCGCCGGTGGTGACGACGACAACCTCCATCGTGCTACTCATCACCCGTCTTGCGGGCAATGAGCTGGAAGAAGCGGGCCAGCAGGTAGTAGGGATACCGGTCGGTCAGGGCGAGCTCCAGCCGCTCCAGACGGGCGAAAAAGGCCGGATCGTATTTGAGGTTGTTGTCAAAGATATAGTCGTTCACACAGCGCACGCCATACCGGCCGATCACCGAACAGCCGGCTTGCTCCAGCGGCCCGACCAGATCCTCGGCCACATAGGCCTGGACCGGAACGCCAAAAGTGTAAGCAAAGATCGTCTTGGCGTCGAGGCTGGCATACGCCGCGTCCAGGTCGAGCTGCATCAGCGCCTGGCGATATGGCTCGGAGTAGCGGTTGACGCACATGACAGAGATCAAGCCGCCGGGCCGCAGCGGATGGCACACGGCACCGGTTGTTGCGCCCAGATCGCCGGCGTACTGCAGCACGTTGTGGCATAGGATGAGGTCGAACTGGGCGTCGGGGAAGAGGTCCGGAATGGCGGCAAGATCCGCCTGGTAGAAAGCCATCCGCTCGGCGACGCCGCCGGCCTCGGCGTTGCGGCGCGCTTCGGCCAGCATTTCGCCCGTCAGGTCGAGCAGGGTGACGGTGTGCCCCTGGGCAGCCAGGGGGATCGCCTCCAGCCCGTTGCCGCCGCCCGCGTCGAGGATGCGCAGGGGCTGTCCGCCGAGATGGCGCTGGAGGTTGGCCAGTGCAACGCTGTGGCGCAGGCGGCCCCAGGGAGCATCCTGGAGCTCTTTGAACGCGGGTAACCTGTCGCCGAAAACCTGAGCCCAATCGGTCATCGCTGCCTGCCTAGCTCTTGGCCTCGCCGCGGGTCACAAACCACATGCAGACCATGGCCAGGATCATAAAGACCGGCGCCACCAGAAAGATCATGGAGTAGTTCTTGCCGGTCAGGTCGATGATCCAGCCGTTGAGGATGGGGCCGACGATGGCTGCCGATGTGCCGGCGATGTAGTACAGGCCGGTGTAGGTGCCCAGCAGGCGGTCGCCCGGCGCCAGGTCGACGACCATCGGCAGGGAGTTGATGTTGATCAGCGACCAGGCGATGCCGCCCAGGAACAGAATGGCGGCGATGGCGTACAGGTTGGGCAGCACGAGGCCAACAGGAGCAGCACCGTGAGTGCTACCAGTCCGATCAGGATCGTCCGCCGCCGCCCCCATCGCTCGGCGAGCATGCCGCCGGGGATGGAAAAGAAGATGAAGGTCAGCGAGAAGAAGCCGAGCAGGAGCGACGCCGTGCTTTCGGACACCCCCAGCTTGAAGGTGCCGTAGGAGGTGAAAAAGGTCTCGATGGCGTTGTAGCCGACGAACCAGGCAAAGATGGCAGCCAGGATGAGCAGCAGGCTCCTGCGGGCCTCGCGGGGGATGTCCCGCACCTGGCGGAAGGTGTCCCACCACCGCTCCTTGCTGCCGGTGTCGGTGGCGTACTCCTTCGGCTCCCGGATGGCGAGGAACACGACGAGCACGGCGACGATCAGGATGATCGAGCCGGCCCAAAACGGCGCTATCTTGTTCATCTTGTACAGGAACGCCCCGCCAAAGGTCGCCAGCAGCGCAGCCGATGCCGCCCATCATGTTGATCACGCCGTTGGCCCGGGAGCGCAGCGGCGAAGGGGTGATGTCGGGCATGAGGGCGATGACCGGCGTGCGAAAGACGGCCATGGCCAGCAGCATCAGGCCGATGACGATCATGAAAAAGGCCAGCTGGCCGCCCAGCTGCGCGGTCTGCCCCGACAGCTCGGCCGGGATCTGGTTGACGGCGATGGGGATCAGGGCAAAGGCGACCGCCGCTATCGGCGCGCCGATCAGGATGTAGGGCATCCGCCGGCCGATGCGGGTGCGGGTCCGGTCGCTGAGCAGGCCCACGACAGGCTGGATGAACAGAGCGGCGATGTTGTCGAGGGTCATGATCAAGCCGGCCAGCGTGGCGCTCAGGCCGAAGCCGACGGTGGTCGCCTTCTGGCCCTCAAAGGCAGGGTTGCCGGCCTGCAGGAAGATGGGGACGTAGGAGTTGTAGAGCATCCACATGACGCTGACACCGAGGAAGCCAAAGCCGAGGAGAAAGGTCTTTTTGTAGTCGAGACGTTGTTTCATTGGGTCACCTCCTTGTGATTCCTGCATTATAGTTTAAAGGTGGCCTGGCGGCAAGCAGCCTGCTGAAGGCCAGCGCCTTCCAAGTATCACTATCCGTGCACTTGCATGGTCCGGCGCCTGCCGGACCGGCCTGTCAGGCGGTCTGGGTTGTGCCGAGGTGTGGATCACCGGCTGACTCGGAGATGCGGGGGTCAGGTCCGGCGAGGCCCTAGGGCTGCACTGCCAGTGGAAGGGCGGCCTGCGCCGGCTCGAACGGCAGGGTGAAGGTGATGCAGGTGCCTTGCCCAAGCTGTGACTGCACGGCAATTGTACCCCCATACGAATCGATGATCTGCTTCAGGATGGCCAGGCCAAGGCCGGTGCCGATCTCGCCTGTGGCTTTGGCTTGATCCGTGCGAAAGAACTCGCGAAACAGGTTGGGGAGGTCAGCTTCAGCAATGCCGATGCCCGTATCTGTCACACTGCCGGTGACACCTTGCCCATCGGCCTCCAGCCTGACCTTCACATGCCCGCCTGCCGGTGTGTATTTGATCGCGTTGCTGATCAGGTTCATCCACACCTGTCGGATGTGGTCGTGAGTTGCGGCGACTTGGGGCCGGGCCAGGATCTGAATATCGAGATCCTGGTTCTTGTCTCGAGCCTGCTCACGCACCAAGCCAACGACTTCTTCCAGGATGTCGGCCACCGGCTGCGGGCTGAGGATCAGGGCGGACGCGTCCTTGGCCTCCTTCAGGTGCGCCAGTTGTAGTAGATCGGCGATCAGGTCGAGCAACTCCTGTAGCCGGTGATGGATGCGCGTCATCGTGTCATGCAGTTCTTGCCCGTTGACATAGCCGGTCAGGATCAAATTGACGTAGCTTTGGACGGCGGCAACGGGAGCGCGCAGCTCATGAGCCACTGTCAGCATGAATTGGCTCTTCGTCCGTTCCAGTTTTTCGATCTCGGACTTGGCCCGGGCCAGATCATCGGCCCGACGCCGACAGGCATCGAGCTCTGCGGTCTCTCGCCGCAGGCGACGCCGCTCGAGGCCCTGCTTGACGGCGACGATGAGCTGATCTGAGGTGAACGGCTTGGACAAAAAGTCATAGGCACCGCGCTTGACTGCATCGACAGCCAGCTCGATGGTGGCATAGCCGGTGATGACGATGCAGATAGCGTCAGCGTCGCGTTCGTGGATGGGATCGCACAAATCCAGCCCGCTGCCATCAGGCATCATCACGTCGAGCAGGACGAGGTCATAGTCCTTGCTGCGAATGGCTTCCAGCGCCGTGGCGATACTGTCGGCCGTGTCTACCGTATGGTACAGCGGGGTCAACACCCGCCGGCATCCTTCACGCATGCCAAGCTCGTCATCGACAATCAGAATCCGGGCCTGGAGATCTACTGATTCGTCCATTCGCACTCCTTGAAAGACTAGGATGACAGCATCTGGCTCACTTCAGGCGAGGGCAGTTTTTCGCGCAGCGTGATCGTAAAGGTGGTGCCTTCTCCCACCACGCTCTGCACGGCGATCTGCCCCTGGTGCATCTTGACGATGCCGTAGGTAATTGCCAGGCCCAGCCCGGTGCCAGTGCCGATCGGCTTGGTGGTGAAAAAGGGAGTGAATAGCTTGCTTATGTTTTCCTTGGTGATGCCGGTACCCGTGTCCTGTACCTGAACGGTGACAAACCCCGGATGTGATCCCTGACGAGCCCGGAGGATCAGGCTGCCGCCGGCGGGCATGGCGTCGACGGCATTGTTCATCAGGTTAAGAAAGGCTTGGTGAAGCTGGAGCGGGTCGGCCTCGATCTCGGGCAGCGCCGGGTCGATCTCTGCGGAAAGGCTGATCCTGGCGTAACTGGGTTTTTGGCTCGCCTCGGCAATCATCGTCTGCAACAGGGCTGCAAGGTCTGTTTTCTGGGCAAGGACTCTGTTCTGGCGCGAAAAGTTGAGCAGGTCGGTGACGATCGTCTTGCAGCGGGTTGCCTCTTTGACGATCATCTGCAGGTCCTCACGTCGCTGATGGTCATCGGCCGGTGTGTCGCGGCACAGAATATCGGCATAGAGAAGAACAGAGCCAAGTGGGTTATTGATTTCGTGGGCGACACCGGCGGCGAGCTGGCCGAGCGAGGCAAGCTTTTCCTTCTGCAAGAGCTGCTCATGCGTGTCGCGCAGCGTCTCGACCATGGTGTTGAACGACCCGGCGAGAATGCCCATTTCGCTACGGCCGTAGACGGGCACGCGCACGGACCAGTCCCCCTCGGCGACTTGACGGGTGGCATGGGCCAGGTCAGACAGGGGGCGAGAGATAGACCAGGCAACGGGAATGGAGATCATGGCGGCGAGGATAACAGAGGCAGCGGCAATCAGGAGCAACCAACGCCGAAACGAATCGACCAGCCGCATGAAAGAGGCTTCCTTGAGCGCCCACGTACAGGATGCCGATGACCGCGCCCGTGTGATCGCGGAGCGGCTCGTAGCGGGTGATGTACCACTGATTGACGACCAGCGCCCGCCCGGTATAGTCCTGACCCTTGGTCAGGACGGTGTCGTAAACTGCCTGCGATACGCGCGTTCCGATGGCCCTCTCACCCTTTTCATCTGGTACGTTGGTGGATACGCGCATGTCGCCCAGAAATATCGTGCTCGTGTCGACGCCCGCCACTTCTTTGATCCGGTCTACGAGCGTGTAGTCCTGGTTGAGCAGATGTCCGATCATTACCGCGCCGATGAGGTCGCCACCGGGTGAGCCGGCCGTCACGGGAGCGACGGCCAACAGGACTAGCCCGGCGGTGCCCTCCTGTGGATTGTAGAGGACCGGGCTAGCCCCAGGCGTATCAACCAGATCGATTTTCGCCTGGCCTGCAAGCCCCAGCCACTCGAGTACGTCGGCAGGCAGGATCTCGGGCGCGATCTGTGGCTGGCCTCCGGCCAATGCCGTCCTGACAATGGCGACCTGGCTCCAGTCGGTGTTAACCCGAAATAGTCCCGTGCGCCCGAGCTCGGACGTAACGCGGCCATCGACGGCCAGGCCTTGGGCATCAACGATGACGATAAAGCGGTGCGTATCGGGCGAGAGGACAGAGATCTCGTTGTCGATCTCCTGGCGCAGGGCCTGGAGCGCCGCAGGGTCGCGTTGGACAGCCGCCTGGAGATTGTCGCGGACGACGGGCGACGCAGAAATGCGCTGTGCCCCTGAGGCCAGATCCTGCCTCTTCAGGTCGTAGAATGCTTCGGCCAGCTTCATGTCACGGCCCACCCGCTCGTCGCTAGAGTCAGCCAGGTAACGGTTGATGATGGTCAGGGTGATCTGGGTGCTGACGAAAATGGTGACGGCCGTCATGAGGACGAAGCTGAGGATCAGGATGCGCTGAAGGCGCATACTGGCCAGTCGGGCCAGTAGTTTTTGTCTCATGGCACCCTCTCTCATCCCGCGAAAAAGCCAAGCGGCTCGAATAGGGTCTTGGACCCCTGGTCGGCTCCGGAACCGATGCCAGGAACCCCCCTGCTGAGAAGGTGTTGCTCAACACCTTCTCAGCAGGTCCTCCACTTTCATAGGAGTCCGCGGCAGCGCTTCAGCCGGCTTGCCGAGAGCACATCATTGGAATTTTTCCGTCTTGTGCTCCGTTGGAACAAGCTCCTCCGACTCAGGTCAGGGCCTGGTTCACGTCGGCCAAGAGCTTGTCTGGACTAAGAGGCTTGGACAGCCACAGGGTGACGGGGATCTCTTCGCCCGTAGAAGCCGTGACATCCCCCTTCGCAACCGTGGCGGACGTCATCATGATAACCGGCACGGCCTTTAGACAGCGGATCCTCCGTCATCGCCCGCCTAACGTCGAGGCCGTCTAGAATGTAGGACATCATCATATCCAGCAGGACCAGGTCCGGCACCTTCTTGTGCATCATCTCCAGAGCCTGCTCTCCGTTGCGAGCGGAGGTCACTTCATGACCTGCCTTTTGCAGCACTTTGGAGACAACCTTGACGAAATCGACGTCGTCGTCAACCACCAAGACATGAGACATTATACCCTCCTCAGATAATCTATAAAGTTAGCTCGTGCTCACCCCAGCCCTCCTGTTGTGCAGCGAGGTCCTTGGCAATGATCCCCAACCAACAGCGTGTGGATCTCTGTCATCGCCTTACCGGCCTCGGCTACCACTCAGGACAGCGAGTGCAGCTTGTCGCTCACGGACGATTCTACCATAAACCTAAGAACTTGGAAAGTTTCGTGTGGCGGTAATGCAACAACGTCTGTGCATTGACGCAGGGTTACACTGGTCGGAGGATCTACGGCTCGCTGGTCGTATAAGCTGTACGGGCTGCGTTTATTGGCTCGGCTGAGCGCACTTCGGCCTGGGCGAAGCGCCCGAGTCGTGACTAGGCCGTGACTCGGCAGCGACTGCTACATGCTGAGTGATCTTGTGGCAAGGGATTTATCGTGATTTTCCATCGGAAGTTCGGAATTTGCCATTTGACCTGTAGATCGGATTTTGGTATAATCGTCACGTTACGAACCTTGTGACCCTACATTGAATCGCTGGACGGCAAGGCGCCGACGAAAGGAGGTGCAGTCCCGGGGCCTATATTACGCGGGAGCTCGAACAACAAACGAAGGTCTAGTCTCAGAATTGTCATGCATAGAAGCTCAAGCAACACACGGAGGTAGAAGAGCAATATGGATCTATCACGAAGGGACTTTCTGAAAGTATCTGGAACCTCGTTGGGCGGTCTCTTCCTCCCCGCCAGCTTTGCGGCCGGGGCGCTGGCCTCGGAGAGCCTGTTTCCGCTGCACAAGCCGATCGGCGAGGCCGCCACCATCTGCCCCTACTGCTCCTGCGGCTGTGGCCTGTTGATCGCCACCGGCCCCGATGGGCACATCATCAACACCGAGGGCGACCCCGACAACCCGGTCAACCGGGGCGCCCTGGACCCCAAGTCGATCTCGGTGACGTCCATGTCCCAGAGCCCGCGGCGCCTCAAGAAGCCGCTGTACCGGGCGCCGAACAGCGACAAGTTCGAAGAGGTGGAATGGGACTGGGCCATCGGCGAGATCGCCAAGCGGATCAAGAAGACCCGCGACGAGAGCGTTCGAGAAGGACAAACGACAAGGGGGTGACCGTCAACCGCACCCAGGCCATCGCCTTCCTGGGTGGGGCGGCCAACAACAACGAGGAATGCTACCTGGCCTCCAAGCTGGCCAGGGCGCTGGGCATCGTCAACCTCGAACACCAGGCCCGCATATGACACTCCGCCACGGTGGCCGGTCTCGGCCCCACGTATGGACGAGGTGTCATGACCAATCACTGGGTGGACCTCAAGAACGCCGATGTGATCATGATGAACGGATCCAACGCGGCAGAAAACCACCCGGCCTCGATGACCTGGATTCACAAGGCGCGCGAAGACCGCAAGGCCAAGCTGATCGTCGTCGACCCGCGCTTCACCCGCAGTGCGGCGAAAGCCGATCTGTACGTCCCCATCCGCAGCGGCACCGACATCGCCTTCTACGGCGGCCTGATCAAGTACATCCTCGACAACGAGCTGTACCACAAGGAATATGTGGTCCACTTTACCAACGCCGCGAACCTGATCAACGCCGACTACAAGGGACCCGAAGAGCTGGACGGGCTGTTCTCCGGCTTTGCCGACGACGACGGCGATGGCTTTGGCAAGTACGATCGCGCGCACCTGGGGCTACCAGGCCGACGCCGAGGGCAAGGCGCTGCGGGACGAGACGCTACAGGATCCGAACTGTGTGTTCCAGATCATGAAGCGGCACTATGCCGCGCTATGACCTGGACACGGTGTCGTCGATCACCGGCTGCCCCAAGGACAAGCTCGAGGCGGCCTATGCCCTGTACGCCAGCACAGGAGCGCCCGACAAGGTGGGCACGATCCTGTACGCGATGGGCCAGACCCAGCACACCGTCGGCTCGCAGAATGTGCGCGCCATGGCCATGCTCCAGCTCCTGCTGGGCAACATCGGCCGGCCCGGCGGCGGGGTGAACGCCCTGCGCGGCGAGAGCAACGTGCAGGGCTCCACCGACATGGGGCTTCTGGCGCACCTGCTCACCGCCTACCTGCCGGTCACCACGAGCGGCCGACCCCGACCTGGCTACCTACCTGGACAACAAGACCAAAGCGGGCGGCGCCTGGTCGGGCGGCTACTGGACCAACGGGCCCAAGTTTTTCACCAGCCTGCTCAAGGCGTGGTGGGGAGAGCACGCCACCGCCGGACAATGGCTTTGCCTACGACTATCTGCCCAAGGTCGAAAGCGCCGCCAACCACTACTGGATTCCCCTCTTCGAGGCCATGCACGCCGGCAAGATCAAGGGCGTGTGGATCATGGGCCAGAACCCGGCGGTCGCCGGCCCCAACGCCCGCTTGGAGCGCGAGGCGCTGCACCAGCTGGACTGGATGGTGATCCAGGAGCTGTTCCAGACCGAGACGGTGGCCTTCTGGCAGGCGACCGGGGCTCAATCCGGCCGAGGTCAAGACCGAGGTCTTTGTGCTCCCGGCGGCCGACGGCATGGAGAAGGAAGGCAGCATCGTCACCAGCGGGCGGCTCATCCAGTGGCGGCCCAAGGTGGCGGCGGCTGCGGGGGAAGCCCTGGCCGATCACGACATCCTGCACCTGATGGCTCTGAAGCTGAAAGAGCTGTACCAGGCCGACCCCGGCCCCTTCCCCGACCCGATCCTCGACCTGACCTGGGACTATGGCGGCGGGCCGACCCATCCGGTCGTGGGCGAGCTGATGGACATCAACAAGGTGGCGCGCGAGATCAACGGCTTTGCGGTCGAAGACCTGCTGGACGACAAGGGCGCAGTGCTGGCCAAGAAGGGCGACATGCTCAGCACCTTTGCCCGGCTGACGGCCGACGGCAAGACGGCGTGCGGCTGCTGGGTCTTTACCGGCTACTATGCCCCGGCCTCCGACGGCGAAGGGCAACACCATGCCGGCCAGCAAGCGGCGCGGGCCAAAAGGATCCCAGCGGGCTGGGCCTCTATCCCTACTGGGGCTTTGCCTGGCCGCTCAACCGCCGCATCGTCTACAACCGCTGCTCGGCCGACTCCAACGGCAAGCCGTGGCCGGGAGGGCAAGGAGCTGATCTGGTGGGATGCCGACCGCCGACTCGGGCACCAAAGACGCCGACGGCAAGCCGATCCTGGGCAAGTGGGTGGGCAACGACGTGCCCGACTTTGTCGTCACCAAGGCGCCCGACGGCCGCCGGCGGCCGACGATCCCTTCATCATGCGCACCGACGGCAAGGGCGGGCTGTTCGCGGCGATGAACGAGGGGCCGCTGCCCGCGCACTATGAGCCGGTCGAATCGCCGACGACCAATCCTGCTATCCCGAACCGGCCGGTCAACCCGATCATCAAGGTGTGGAAGACGAACGAGGGACAGAGCGTGGGCGACAACTGGGGCACGCCGACAAGTTCCCCATCGTCGCCACCACCTATCGCGTGGTCGAGCACTGGCAGGCGGGCGGCATGTCCCGCTGGCTGGAGTGGCTGGCCGAGGCTCAGCCCGACATGTTCGTGGAGATGAGCGAGGAGCTGGCCGCAGAGAAGGGGATCGAGAACGGCGAGAAGGTCAAGGTCCGTTCGGCGCGCGGTGAGATCCAGGCCGTTGCCGTGGTCACCAAGCGCTTCAAGCCGTTCACTGGTCAACGGCAAGACGGTCCACCAGGTCGGCATGCCGTGGCACTTTGGCTGGGGCGGCGGCAGTCGAGCGCCGGCCCTGGCCACCGGCGACGCGGCCAACGATCTGACGCCGCACGTGGGCGACGCCAACACCATGATCCCGGAATACAAAGCGTTCCTGGTGGACCTGGAGAAAGCGTAGGGGATGCAACATGACTGACCGATAGCAATGTACATCGATACGTCCAAGTGTATGGCCTGCCGGGGCTGCCAGGTGGCCTGCAAGCAGTGGAACGACCGGCAGGGCTACGTCCCCGGCGTGCGCGAAACCGTCAACACCGGCACCTACGAAAATCCCCCGAAGCTGGATCCCCAGACCTGGACGCGCATCAAGTTCCGGGAGTATGACGACGGCGAGCGGTTCCAGTGGCTGTTCCTCAAGGAAGGGTGCATGCACTGCGCCGAGGCGGTGTGCGTGGACGTGTGCCCCACCAAGGCGCTCAAGCATGGCCCGCACGGGATCGTCACCTACGAGCGGGAGCTGTGCAACGGCTGCGGCTACTGCGGCCAGTTCTGCCCGTTTCAGGTGCCCCAGCTCGAGGTGATCAACCGTCTGACCGGCGAGGCCAAGAGCTCCAAGTGCGTCTTTTGCCAGGACCGGACGACCAACGGCCTGAAGCCGGCCTGCGTCAAGACCTGCCCGGCCGCGGCGCTCGACTGGGGCGACCGCGACGCCATGCTGGACAAGGCCAAGGCCCGCGTGGAGCTGCTCAAGAGCGAGTGGGGCTTTCCCAAGGCCAACATCTATGGCGAGACGCAGCTCGGCGGCCTGGGGCGCATCTATGTCCTGACCGCGCCTCCGTCGGCATACGATCTTCCTGAAAAGCCTGCGTATCCGGCTACGGCGACGCTGTGGCAAAAGATCCTGCAGCCGGTAGGCCAGTTTGCCTTTGGGGCGGCGATCGTGGCTTCGATAACTGCCTTTTTCCTCGCCCGGCGCAACGTCCACATGGAGGAGGTAGAATGAGCGTCCGACTCAGAGACTCGAAAAGCGCCTTTCAGATCCGCTGGATCCCCAAGTACACCACGCTGGAGCGGTTCCTGCACTGGATGCACACCGCTTCGTTCATCCCGCTGGCGTTGACAGGCCTCGTCCTGTTTGCGCCGTGGCTGCAGTCGATGGCCCAAAGCGAAGCCGGCAGCACCGTGCGCCTGATCCACCGGATTGCGGCGATCTTCTTTGGCGGCGTGCCCGATCCTGTATGCCGTCCTGCAGCCCCGGCGGATGGTGATGCACGTGCGCGAGTTCCTCAGCTTTAGCAAGTATGACCTGCTGTGGCTCAAGGCGGCCGTTCCCTACTACCTGCTTGGCCGCCATGGCGCCATGCCGCCTCAACCCCGGTTCAACACCGGCGAGCGGCTGAACGCCGTGGTCATGGTCGTGGGCACGATCACCTTTGGCATCACCGGGCTGGCGATGTGGTTCGGGCGGGGGCAGATGCCGCAGACCGTGTACCAGATCATGGTCATCTTTCACGACCTGGTGTTCATCGTCACCGTGTCCATGTTCATGATCCACTTTTACCTGGCGGTAATCCACCCGCTGATGTGGCAGAGCCTGGTGAGCATGCGCTACGGCGTCGTGTCCGAGTCGTATGCTCGCGAGCATCACGCCATGTGGTACTATGGCGAAAAGCGGGCCAAGGAGATGTGGGAGAAGCACAAGGCCGAGGAGGAGGAACACCAGCCCGCGGAACAGGAGGGCTGAGAGACCTGGGAGAGCTGAGAAACTGAAGGGGCTGAGTGGAGCCTGGTCCTGTCAGGCCCCTCAGCCCCTTCTGTTGGGGAGCAAGCATCTATGACAATGAGCGATCAAGACCGCCAGGTGCTTCAGGCGCTGGCCGACGCCCGGCAGCAGCACGGCGAGCTGGCCGAGCTGTTGGACTTTTACCACGACCTGTACCAGGTGCAGTTCGAGGCCAAGGCGAGCCTGCCCGAGCCCGAGGTGCGCGATGACCTGGCGATGCGCCAGCGGTTGGCCGCGGGCTTCCCCAGTTGACCTTCGACCAGTTGGGCATCGAGCCGGAGCCCTTTGCCCGGCTGGTGGCTCAGATCGGCGCCGTGCTGGCTGCGTCACAACCCGGCCTGGGAGGCCGATTGCCACGAGCAATCGCTCCGTCGGAAGGGCTGGTGGCGCTGGCCCGGCAAGTGTTTGAGACCTGGGATACCTTGACCGCCCCCAAGCTCGATGCGGAAGGACAACCCGGCGCCCAGGCGGAGCCTGACCATCTGCCCATGCTGGCTGTGGGGTTTGCCCTGGCGCCCTACTTGCAGCGAGCGGCAGAGGCCATCTTGCCTCGCCTCGACCTGTCGTTGTGGACCAAGGGGATTTGCCCGGTCTGTGGCGGGCAGCCCAACCTGGCGCTGTTCGAACAGTCCAGGGGCGCCCGCCAGTTGGTCTGTTCCCGCTGCGACGGCTCGTGGGACTATCAGCGGGTTGGCTGCCCGTTCTGCGGCTCTGAGGCGAAACAGACCTACTATCCCAGCCAGGACGGCGCCCACCGCCTATACGTCTGCCCAGACTGCCACCGTTACCTGAAAACGGCCGATCTGCGCGAGATTCACCGCCC
Organism: uncultured Chloroflexia bacterium; assembly: GCA_963749455.1. Lineage (GTDB taxonomy): Bacteria > Chloroflexota > Anaerolineae > JAAYZQ01 > JAAYZQ01 > JAFGOG01. The sequence continues at coordinate 166,513 of CAVVMX010000013.1, read as the reverse complement.
GGTCTATCCCCTGGTCGAGCGGCTGGTCCTGGTGGGCATGGATCTGGCGGCCGCTACTGATTTCCCCTAGAACGCCCAGATCAACGCCATCACCGCGCACACGGCGGTGATGACCAGCGAGACGACAAAGGTGGTGCGGATCACCTGCGACTCTTCGCCGATGCGGTCGATGGAGGCCGCGGCGTTTTGGAGCTTGGCCGGCGAGATGACGCTGGCCAGGCCGCCGCCGATGCCGCTGGCAGCGGCGATCAACAGCCCTGCGGCGCCGATCTTGGCCGCCGTCGACAGGTGCAGCGCCGTCAGCATGGCGATGGCCGAGGTCTCGGAGCCGCTGATAAAGCCGCCCAACAGGCCCAGGAAGGGCGCCGCCAGTGGGTAGAGCCGGCCGAAAGCGGACGCCGCCGCTCCGGCCACCACCTGGACCATGTTGTGGCTCGGATCGGCCAACTGCCAATCGATCCCCTTGCCAGAGTGGTTGATGACAAAGGCGATGGCGAAAAAGATGGCCGCCGCCAGCACGGGCCGCGGCGCCCGCCGCCACCACTTGTGCACGGAGGTCTGAAGCTGGGCCCGGGTCGGCTTGAGGAAGGGCAAGGCCAGCAGGGTGCTGACCAGGATCCAGAAGTAGGCTTGCCATAACAGCCGCACCTTCTCCGGCGAGCCGGGAATGATCTCCACCGGCATGGCCAGCTTAATGAAGGTCAGGTCAAAGAAGGGCAGAAAGGGAAGGTTGACCAGCAGGGACAAGATGGTCAGTATGATCCAGGGCGAGAGGGCTGCTGCCAGGGATATCCTGCGCTCGGCGGCAAAGTCGGCCTCGCCCAAGCTACTTCGATCGATCAGGGTCCGGCCGGCGAGCTTGAGGTAGGCCAGTATCACCAGGACCACACCCAGCCCGGCGGCGATGCCGGTGAGGGTGATCAGGCCCAGGGCATTCATGCCGATGGCCACCAGGCCGGCGGTCAGCCCGGCCAGGAGGGCCGGCACCAGGCCCTGGCCTACCATCTTCCATCGGCCGGCGATCCACAACATCCCGAGGGCGATGCAGGTGCTGATGACCGGCATAAAGCGGGCAAAGAGGCCGCCCACTGCCTCCACCGGCTGGTTGACGAAATTGGCAAAGACAACCACCGGGACGCCGAGGAGGGCATAGGTGCACAGGGCGTCGTAGCCAAGAGCGGGCAGGGCGATGGCGGTGAAGGAGGAGTAGCCCAGGGCGAGCATGATCGGCGGCAGGATCGACACCGGCACCGCACCCAGGGCGGTCAGCAGCGTGCCGAACCCGACGTTGATGAGCATGATCTGCGCCACCCGGTCGCCAGGCGCCACAGACTTGATGAGGGCCACCACGCGGGCAATGGCGCCCGTCTCGAGCATGACGGTCACCTGAAAGATCGAGGTGGCAACCACCAGGGCGATCGGCAGCGAGGCCAGGATGCCGCCCAGGCTGGCCTGGAGTGTGACGCCGAGCGGCGTCTGAAAGCAGAGCCAGGCCACGGCAACGGCGACGACCCAGCCGATGACGCCCGCCACGTCGGCGGCGGTGCGGCGCAGGGTGAGCAGCAAAAAGATAACGATCACCGGCGACAGGGCCAGCAACACTGCCAGCAGATCCATGATCTCCTCCTTGCTCAGGAGCTGGGGTTTCTATCTCCTAGTGAAGCTCCAGCCGCCGCCGGAGTGCGGCCCGCATGGCGGCGTGCTCGCTCCACGGTGTTTCGACAGCGCCAAAGCACATCGACTGCTCGTGACCCTTGCCGCAGGCGATGACCAGATCCCCCGGCAGAGCCAGGTCGACGGCAAACTGGATCGCCTCGGCCCGATCGGGGACGCGGAAGTAGCTCTGGCCCTCGACCGCGCCGGCCCTTTCGGCGCCGCGAGCCATCTCGGCCAGGATCGCATCGAGCGACTCGGTGCGGGGATCCTCGGCGGTCATGACGGTGATGTCGGCCAGGCGGGCGCTGATCTCACCCATCCAGGGCCGCTTGGCCACGTCCCGCTCGCCCGCACAGCCAAAGACGGCGATCACCCGGCCAGCGGTCAGGGTGCGAGCGGTCTCTAGTGCTCGCTGCAGCGCGTTGGGGGTGTGGGCAAAGTCGACGATGGCGGTGAAGTCCTGGCCCTCGTCGATCCGCTCCATGCGCCCGATCACGCCCTTCATGGCCCACACGCCACGCTGGATCGCCTCGACCGGCAGGTCCAGCGCCAGCGCCGCCGTCGTCGCGGCCAGGATGTTGGACACGTTAAAGTCGCCGACCAGGACCGTCCGCAGCTCGAACTCGCCGGCCGGCGACCGGACCATGAAACGGGTATCAGAGGGCAGGCGGCGGAGGTCGACCGCCGCCACATCGGTGTCGCCGCCGATGCTGTAGGCCAGGTGGCGGTCGGCAGGGATGGGCCGCAGGTAGCGGTACGAATCGTCGTCGGCGTTGAGCACGGCTACTTTGGGGATGCCCGGCTTGCGGTAGCCGGCCAGCAGGTGGCGGAAGAGGGTGGCCTTGGCCTGGCGGTAGGCCTCGAGGCTGCCGTGGATGTCGAGGTGCTCGTGGGTGACGTTGGTCACGACGGCCAGGTCGTAATCGCAGGCGGCGACGCGGTGCTGGGCCAGGCCGTGCGACGTGGTCTCGAGGACGGCGATCTCCAGCCCGGCGGCAACCATCTCGGCCAGGTAGCGCTGCACGTCAGGAGCATCGGGCGTGGTAGTGTGCAGTCCGGTGTCGAGCACCCGGTCGCCGATGACGGCATTGACGGTGGTGACCAGGCCGGCCCGCCGCCCGGCGGCGACCAGGATGGTGTGCAGCAGGTTGCAGGTGGTGGTCTTGCCGTCGGTGCCGGTTATGCCGACGATCGTCATGTGGCGAGCGGGAAAGCCGTGCCAGGCCGCCGACAGGTAGGCCAGCGCCTCGCGGCCGTCGGGGACGACGACGAGGGGCACCGCCAGCCCTGCCACCGGCCGCTCGGCGACCACGGCTACGGCGCCGCCGGCCACGGCCTTGGGGATATAATCGTGCCCGTCGAATGCCACGCCACGGTAGGCGACGAACAGGCTGCCGGGCGTGACCCGGCGTGAATCAGAGACGATGGCCTCGACCGCCAGGTCGGTGTGGCCCTCGACGGTGGCGCTGAGGAAGGGCAGCGATCAGGTCGGTCAATGGGATGGCCATGGCTATTCCGGTCTCACCAGATGGGGCGATTATACACCGGATCGGCCAAAAGGCAAAGCCGCTATTTGTGACTTGGCGACCTGAAAAGTTGACTGGCAGTCAGTTTGATGATAAACTGAAGGGCGTGATAAGAGGCACATTAAGCCGTGGTGACTGCGCGTTGCAACCAGCGACTGTGGCAGCCAGTGTCTGCGGACCAGGCGCGGCTTTGTGTGTCTTTTTGTATGTCTCAGGCTAGGGTAGCCAGGCCCGGACAACAGATCCGGGCTGGAAAATAAACTCAACGAAGAGGAGAAAAAGAGATGAGTGCTGACATTCAAATCGATGCCTTTCCCCCGCCAAAGATGGCATCCCGGATGGAAGATGTGGGCGTCAACAAGTCCAAGCTGAACATTTGGACGATGTTCGCCCTGGGCATCCTGGCCGGCGCCTTTATCGGCACCGGAGCCATCTTTGCCACCACCATCGGCGCCGGCAGCATGGCGATCAAAGCCGCCGACGGCGCCGCCGCCTTCTCGCACCGGCCTGCCCTATGGCGTGACCCGCCTGCTGATGGGCCTGGTCTTCTGCCTCGGCCTTATCGCCGTCGTCGTGGCCGGCGCAGAGCTGTTCACCGGCAACACCCTGATCGTCATGGCCTACGCCAGCGGCAAGGTCAAGCTGTCGGCCCTGCTGCGCAACTGGGGCATCGTCTACCTCGGCAACCTGGTGGGCTCGCTGTTGACCGTCCTGGTCATGTTCTTCGGCAAGCAGTTCACCTTTGGCAGCGGCGCGGTGGGTGTCACTGCCGTGAACATTGCCGACGCGAAATGCAACCTCGAGTTTATTCAGGCAATCGCGCTGGGCATCATGTGCAACGCCCTGGTCTGCCTGGCGGTGTGGCTGTGCTCGTCGGCGCGGTCCACGACCGACAAGATCCTGGCGATCATCTTCCCCATCACCTGCTTTGTGGCTGCCGGTTTTGAGCACAGCATCGCCAACATGTACTTTATCCCGATGGGCATCATGATCAAGGATTTCGCCGGCCCCGATTTCGCCGCGGTCCTGACAAAGTCCGGTCGTCACCGAAGCAACCCTGGCGCACCTGACCTGGTACGGCTTTTTCATCAGGAACCTGCTGCCGGTGACGATCGGCAACATCATCGGCGGGTCGGGCTTTGTCGGGCTGGTCTACTGGTTCGCCTACCTGCGCCCGCAGCGCAAGGTGGCGGTGCCGGCCGGCGCGCCGCGCAAGGTCCTGGTCGTGGACGACGACCCCGACTTTGTGGCGGTGACCAAGACGATCCTGGCCAAGGAAGGCTACCAGGTCATGACTGCTGCCAACGGCGACGAGGCGTTGGCCGCGATGAAGAAGGAGATGCCCAACCTGGTGCTGATGGACGTGATGATGAAGACGCCACTGGAGGGCGTGGCCGTGTCGCAAAAGATGTTCGCCGACCCGGCCCTGAGCAAGATCCCGATCGTCATGGTGTCCAGCATCGCCAGCACCGACAAGGCCGGGCTGCTGCCCGACAACGTGCACATTCCGATCGACGCCTGGATCGACAAGCCGGTCAAGCCGGAGAGCCTGCTCAATACGGTCAAGCGCTTCCTCAAGTAAGCGCCAGATCGATCGTTACCGCCGGGCTACTGCTGTCGAAGGCAGTAGCCCGGTTGTTTTCCGACAACCACTATGGCTAGCAAGACGTTGATCCTGGGCCTGGGCAACCCCATCTTGACCGACGACGGGGTGGGCATCCACGTCGTCCGTGCCGCGGCGGCTCACGCCCAGCAGGCCGACCTGGTTTTTGCCGAGGCGAGCGTCGGAGGGCTACGCCTGCTCGATACCCTGACCGGCTACGAGCGCGTCATTTTGGTCGACGCCATCCAAACTCCCGACGGCAAGCCGGGCGAAATCCATCTACTGCACCCCAACGACCTGCGCGCCTCGCTCCATTCAGGCTCGACGCACGACCTGTCACTGCCCGGCGCGCTGGCCCTTGGCCGGGAACTGGGCCAGGTACTGCCTGCCGACGAGGCGGTGACGATCGTCGCCGTCGAGGTTGAAGACGTACTGACCTTTGGCGAATCGTGCACGCCCACCGTGGCAGCCGCAATCCCCAGGGCCGTGGAGATGGTGCTGGCCTGCATTCAAATGATCGAGAGCTTTGACAAGGATGCCGATCTGCTGTAGAATTATCGAGTCATTCTGGATGAGGAAAGGACCTCAGCGATAGGACTTACAAGGGGCTTGGGAGCAAGAAGGGCGCCGGGCGTGCCCGGGCCGTTGGTCTCGCAGCCCCTTTTTTTGTCGCCAGACAGTCAGACAGTTTGCATCAACACGATGCAGCAGTGATGTGTCCTACAGGGCAGAAAGAGGAGGACTATGGCTCAATTAGAGGCAGTCCGTCCCGTAGCGACCTCTCCTGCGGAGATGGAAGCGATTAACGAGGCAATTGCCACCTGCTACCAGTGTGGCACCTGTTCAGCCACCTGCCCCACCGCCTTTGCGATGGACTATTCTCCCCGGGCGTTGTGGCGGCTGGTGGAGCTGGGGCTCCGCGACGAAGTGCTGGCCTCGAACACCTTCTGGATGTGCACGGCCTGCTATAGCTGCACGGTGCGCTGCCCCCGCGACATCAAGATCACCGAGACGATGCGCAGCCTGCGCGAGGTGTACATCGACCAGGAGGTCGGCCCGCTGCAAGGAGGGCTGGGGGGCATGTTGGAGGCGGTGGCTGCCAGCCGCAACATCGCCAACGAGCCCAACGAGACGCGCCTGATCTGGAGCGAGAACCTGCCCGAGCGCCCGCCCCAACTGGACAAGCGCCAGGCCGAGGTGCTCTACTTTATCGGCTGCGTCGGCGCCCTCTTCCCCCAGACCTACGCCGTGCCCCAGAGCTTTGTGCAGATCCTGGGGCAGGCGGGGGTGGATTACACGGTGTTGGGCGGGGAGGAGTGGTGCTGCGGCTATCCGGTGTATGGCGCGGGCCGCAAAGAGCGGGTCAAAGAGCTGGCCGAGCACAACTACGCCCGGCTGGCCGAGAGCGGGGCCAAGGTGCTGGTCGCCTCGTGCCCGTCCTGCTACTACACCTGGCACCACCTCTACCCCGAGATCCTGGGCCGACCGGCGCCGGTTGAGATCCTGCACTCGACCCAGTTCATGGCCCGCCTGATCGAAGAGGGGCGACTGACGCTGGGGCCGGTGGAGGACGTGGTCACCTACCACGACCCGTGCGACCTGGGCCGCAAGAGCGGCGTCTACGATGCGCCCCGCCAGGTTCTGAGGAGCATCCCCGGCCTGACCTTCGCCGAGATGGCCCAAAGCGGCCCGAACAGCCTGTGCTGCGGCGGCGGCGGCGACATTGCCATGTATGCCGGCGACGTAGTGGCCGGCGTGGCCCAGCGCCGCATGAAGCAGGCGGAGGCCGTGGGCGCCCGCTACATCGTGTCGGCCTGCCAGCAATGCAAGCGCACCCTGGCCGACGGGGCGCGCAAGGCACGCATCCGCATCAAGCCGATCGACATCACCGAGCTGGTGTTGATGTCGGTGCAGAACGCGCAGGCCGGCCTCCAGCTGGAGGCTAAACCACCCGAGAAGCAGCGAGCCGGCAAGCCCAGGAAATGGGGCGAGCCATTACCTGCACCACAGGGATGAATTGAGGTGACTGAATGAACAGACCAAGAGTCGGCGTCTACATCTGCCAGTGCGGGTCCAACATCGCCGCCACGGTCGACACCCAGGCCGTGGCCCAGTTCGCCCAAGAGCTGGACGGCGTGGTGCTGGCCCGCGTCAGCAAGTACACCTGCTCTGACCCAGGGCAGAACACGATTCGCAAGGACATCAAGGAATACAAGCTGGACCGGGTGGTCGTCGCCTCCTGCACGCCGCGGATGCACGAGCCCACCTTCCGCCGCACCCTGGCCAGCGCTGACCTGAACCCCTACTTTCTGGAGATGGCCAATATCCGCGAGCAGGTGTCGTGGGTTCACCTGCCGGGCGAGGCGGCCACCAACAAGGCCATGGACCTGGTGGCCGGGGCGGTGCAGCGGGTGCAACTGCACCGCGACCTCCACCCCCGCAAGACGCCGATCGAGCCGTCGGCGCTGGTGGTGGGCGGCGGCATCGCCGGCATCCAGGCGGCGCTGGACATCGCCGAGGCCGGCTACAAGGTCTACCTGGTCGAGCGGGAGCCGACCATCGGCGGCAAGATGTCGCAGCTCAACAAGACCTTCCCCACCCTCGACTGTGCCACCTGAATTCTGGGGCCCAAAATGATGGATGCCGGTCGGCATCCCAACATCAAGCTCCTGAGCTACAGCGAGGTGGTCGACGTCCACGGCTACGTGGGCAACTTTGACGTCAAGGTCAAGATGAAGCCGCGCTACGTGGACATTGACAAGTGCACCGGCTGCGGCGCGTGCATGGAAGCCTGCGCGTGGAAGGACCGGGTGTTCAGCGAGTACGAGGTCGGGATGGGGCTGCGCAGCGCGGCCTATATCCCCTTCGCCCAGGCTGTGCCGATGAAGGCCGTGATCGACCCCCACTCCTGCCTGTTCCTGACGCGGGGCAAATGCGGCCAGAAGTGCCTCCAGGCATGTGAGGCGGGCGCCATCGACTTTGAGCAGAAGGAAGAGTTCCTCGACATCAAGGTGGGCACGGTGGTGCTGGCAACCGGCTTTGACCTGACCGACGACCCGTCGCTGGTCCGCTATGGTTATGGCATATACGACAATGTGATCGACGGCATGCAGTTCGAGCGGCTGTCGAGCGCGGCCGGCCCGACCGGGGGCAAGATCGTCACCCGCGACGGCCGCGTGCCCGAGACGACCGTTTTCCTGCACTGCATCGCCAGCCGCGACGAGCAGGCCCACGAGTATTGCTCGCGCGTCTGCTGCATGTACGGCACGAAGCAGGCCCACCTGGCCCAGGAAAGTACGGGGGGCCAGGTCTACCAGTTCTACATCGACATGCGCACCGCCGGCAAGGGCTACGAAGAGTTTTACAAACGGATGCAGCACGAGGGGATCCACTATGTGCGGGGCAAGGTGGCCGAGGTGCTGCCCGACCCGGCCGGCACCGGCAAGCTGCTGGTGCGCGGCGAGGACACGCTGCTGGGCCGCTACGTCGAGCTGTCGGCCGACCTGGTGGTGCTGCTGACGGCCATGAAGCCGTCGGAAGGCTCAAGGGAGATCGGCAAGCTGTTTGGCGTGTCGGTCGACAAGGACGGCTTTTTCCAGGAGGCGCACCCCAAGCTGCGGCCGGTGAGCACCACCACCGAGGGCGTTTTCCTGGCCGGCTGCTGCCAGAGCCCGCGCGACATCCCCGATACGGTGGCCCACGCCAGCGGCGCTGCCGCCCAGGCGCTGGGGCTGCTGAGCAAGGGGGAGGTGGAGATCGACCCCACCATCGCCGAAGTGGTCCGCGAAAGGTGCTCGGGCTGCGGCGAGTGCATCCTGGCCTGCCCCTACCACGCCATCGAGCGGGTGGAAGGCAAGGCCCAGGTCAACGTCGCCCTGTGCAAAGGCTGCGGCACGTGCGTTGGCGCCTGCCTGGCCAAGGCGATCATCGGCCACCACTTTACCGATCAGGAGCTGGTGGCCCAGATCGAGGGCATCTTTGAGCGGGCACCCGTGCTGGAGTTTTCTTAGGAGGTCAATGGATCATGACAGAAGCAACCGAAACTTTTGAACCACGCATCGTCGGTTTTCTGTGCAACTGGTGCAGTTACGCCGGGGCCGACGCGGCCGGCACGGGGCGCCTGAAATACTCGCCCAACATGCGCGTGATCCGGGTCATGTGCTCAGGCCGGGTCGCGCCAGAGCTGGTGATCCGCGCCTTTCGCGAGGGCGCCGACGGGGTGATGGTCCTTGGCTGACACATCGGCGACTGCCACTATGTTAGTGGCAATCATCGAACCGCCAAGCGGTTCCCCATGCTGCGCCTTCTGCTGAGCTCACGTCGGCATCAACCCCGATCGGGTCAAGCTCGACTGGGTCTCTTCGTCCGAGGCGAACCGCTTTGCCGAGGTGGTGCGGAACTTCACCGAGCAGGTCCGGGCCCTGGGCCCACTGGAAACGAGAAGGACGGCGTAAGATGGAACGATTGGATCTGCTGCGAGACGCCGTTAAGAGCCTGCTGGACAGCGGCCAGGTGGATGGGGTGCTGGCGCTGCGGGCTGGCTGGCCGGAATCCGCGCCGCACCTGTTCCGCCCCGGCGACGATCTGAGCAACCTGGCGCTGTGGCCCAAGTATCAACTGCCCAAGATCCTCGACCTGCTGTTGGCCGCCAATCCGGAAGCCCGGCTGGGCATGGTCACCCGCGGCTGCGAGGAGCGAGGGCTGATCGAGCTGGCCAAGCACAACCAGGTGGACCTGGCCCATGTGACGCAGATCGGCCTGGCCTGCACCGCCGAGGAGCGCGACTCGTGCCGCTGCGCCTGGCCCTATCCCAGCCGGATCGACGTGGGCGACAAGGTGGAAGGGATCGCCGACGCGCTGGTGGCCGAGCACGAGCAGCTATCCCCGGAGGAGCGGACGGCCTTTTGGAAACAGCAGTTCGCCCGGTGCATCAAGTGCTACGCCTGCCGCACCGCCTGCCCGCAGTGCTTCTGCGAGACGTGCGTGCTGGAGGACAACCTGTGGGTCCAGAGCGCGGCACTGGGGACGCCTTTCCCGGCCTATCACCTGATCCGGGCCTATCACACCGTCGCCAAGTGTGTGGGCTGCACCGAATGCGAGCGGGCCTGCCCGGCCGACATCCCCCTGACGGTGCTGTACACGCTGCTGCGCCGCGACGCCGAGGAGACGCTCGGCTATGTGCCGGGCCGCAGCGTGGACGAGCTGCCGCCGCTGGTGGTGGAATTGGCGCAAGGAGGGTAACGAATGGAATACAAAAACGTTCTCAGCACGTGCATCTACTGCGGCACCGGTTGCGGGCTGTTCCTGGAGGTGCTGGACGGCAAGGTGGTCGGCACCCTGCCGGTCAAGGGGCACCCGATCAGCGAGGGCAAGCTGTGCGTCAAGGGCTGGAACGCCCACAGCTTTATCTACCATCCCGACCGGCTGACGACGCCGCTGATCCGCGACCGGAAGGGCGGGGAGCTGCGCGAGGCCACGTGGGATGAGGCGCTCGACCTGGTGGCCAGCCGGCTGAACGGCATCAAGGCCGAGTTCGGGCCGGATGCCATCGCCTTTTTGTCCTCGGCCAAGTGCACCAACGAGGAGAACTATTTACTGCAACAAACTGGCGAGGGCGGTGGTCGGCACGAACAACATCGACCACTGCGCCCGCCTCTGACACGCCCCCACGGTGGCCGGTCTGGCCGCCGCATTTGGCAGTGGGGCGATGACCAACAGCATCCCCGAGTTCGAAGACAGCGACTGCCTGCTGATCACCGGCTCGAACACGACCGAGGGGCACCCGCTGATCGCCACCCACGTGCTGCGGGCCAAGAAGCGGGGCGCCAAAATCATCGTCGTCGATCCGCGTTCCACCCAGATCGCCCGGCTGGCCGACATCTACCTGTGCCAGCGGCCCGGCACCGACGTGGCCTGGCTGAACGGCTTGATGAACGTCATCATCAGCGAGGGCCTGCAGAACCAGGCGTTCATCGACAGCCGGACCGAGAACTTTGAGGAGCTCAAGGCCGCCGTGGCCGACTATACGCCGGAGCGGGTGGAGGCGATCACCGGCATCCCCGCCGAAGACCTGGCGCGCGCCGCCCGGATCTATGCCAAGGCAGAGCGGGCCGCCCTCCTGTACACGATGGGCATCACCCAGCACACGACCGGCGTGGACAATGTGCTGTCGTGCGCCAACCTGGCGATGCTGACCGGGCAGATCGGGCGGCCGAGCACCGGCGTCAACCCCCTGCGCGGCCAGAACAACGTGCAGGGCGCGTGCGACATGGGCGGCCTGCCCAACGTCTACCCCGCCTACCAGGCGGTGACGATCGAGGCGGTCCACACCAAGTTCGAGCAGGCGTGGGGCGCCACCGCGCCGATGAAGGTGGGGCTGACGGTCGCCGACATGGTCAACGCGGCCCACCACGGCACGGTCAAGGCGCTGTACATCATGGGCGAGAATCCGATGGTGTCTGACCCGGACCTCCACCACGTGCAGGCGGCGCTGGAGCAGTGCGAATTCCTGGTGGTGCAGGACATCTTTCCGACCGAGACGGTCGCGTTTGCCGACGTGGTGCTGCCCGGCGTCAGCTTTGCCGAGAAGGAAGGCACCTTCAGCAACACCGAGCGGCGCATCCAGAAGGTGAACAAGGCGATCGAGCCGCTGGGCAACGCCTGGCCCGACTGGCAGATCGTGGCCGAGCTGGGGGCGCGCATGACCAAGGGACGCGAGGTGCAGCCAACCGCCCCGTTCGCCGGCTGGCAGTATGACTCGCCGGCGGCGATCATGGCAGGAGGTCGCGGCCCTGACGCCCAGCTACGGCGGCGTGACCTACGAGCGGCTGGACCGGCTGGGCTCGCTACAGTGGCCGGTGCCCAACGCCGACCATCCCGGCACGCCCTACCTGCACAAGGACAAGTTCGCCCGCGGCGCGGGGCATTTCACGCCGGTGGCGTTCAAGGAGCCGGCCGAAGCGCCCGACGAGGAGTATCCGCTGACCTTGACCACCGGGCGGTCGATGTTCCACTATCACACCGGCAGCATGACCCGCCGCTCGGAAAAGCTGGACCGCGAGGTGCCGGAAGGGTATGTGGAGATCAGCCCCGAGGACGCCGTGCGGCTGGGGCTGGGCAAGTCGGCCCGGGTGCGGGTGATCAGCCGCCGGGGGGAGATCGAGACCAAGGTGTGGATCACCAGGCGGGTGCCGCCCGGCCTGGTGTTCATCCCGTTCCACTTTGCCGAGGCGGCGGCCAACGTGCTGACCAACCCGGCGATGGACCCGGTGGCCAAGATCCCAGAGTACAAGGTCGCTGCGGTGCGCCTGGAAAAGATCGCCTGACGATCCTGATCCGTACAAAACAAGCCCTCGGTGGCAGCTTGCCACCGAGGGCTTTTTTACTGCAATAGCTCTCTCATGTCGCGCAGCAGGGCCAACGCCTGCCGCAGCCGGACCTGATTGTCCGGCAGGTTGGTCCACAGGCTCGCACCGGAAGAGTGCGGCAGAGGCAGGACCCACCGTCCGTCCACCTCAAAGACACGGCCCACCGCCTCTTCCAGCCGGATCGACCGGCCCAGCAGCGTCTCGATGGCCAGACCGCCTACGGCCAGCAACAACCGCGGCCTGACCAGGGCCAGCTCCCGGTCCAGGAAGGGGCGACACAGCCGTTGTTCGGCGCGGCTCGGCTTGCGATCGCCCTTGCCGCGGGGATGCCTGCCGGGGTAGCACTTGGTCACGGCGGTCATGTGGTAGCCAGCGCGGAAGGCGGCCTCGTCGAAGCCGGCCTCGGCCAGCCACTGGAAGAGCCGGCGACCGGCCGAAGCGTTGAACGGCCGGCCGACCTTGGCCTCGGTGATACCCGGCGCCTGGCCAACCAGCATGAGGGGCGCCGGGGCCGGCCCGGAAAAGACGGCTCCCGGTGTGATGGCATAGCCCGCTTCGAGGCAGCGGCGGCAGGCCCGCATGTCGGCCTCGAGTGTAGCCCAGTCGCCGTTCACCGGCTAGCTGCCCTCCTCAATCAGCCGGATGGTCATCACGATCTCGCTTTTCAGGCTGGCCGCCACCGAGCAATACTTTCCCTCGGCCAGGTGCACGGCATCCCAGACCGCCTTTTCCGACAGGTTGTGGCCGCGGACGATCCACTGTATCTCGATCTTTTCAATGGTCCACGGCGGATCGGGCGCATTTTGCTTGGTGAGGAGAGCTTGGACGCCGGTCACCTGCTGCCGCTTCTTTTGCAGGATGGCGACCAGGTCGATGCCGGCGCACGCGGCCAACGCGGCCAGCAGCATATTGGGGGGCTTGAAGGACCGAGTGTCCGCACCGGTCAGGATAGTGTGACCGGCATCGTCGGCTGCTTCGAAAAGCTCTCCACCCATCCATGTGACTTCTACGCCTGCCATATTATCTCCTCGGGTCTTGTCACCCTGCCTGTCCTGCGGAGTACCGCTTCCTTTGCGGTGGCCGGACAGGCAGAATGACAGGTATTCAAGGGGCGATGTAGACCATGCCCACGCCCAACGCTTCCAGGGCTTCCTCGACGTGGTAACGCACCAGGTAGCTGGGATCGTCCAGGAGCCGGCACAGTGGTTCGACGGCCTGTTCGTCGCCGATACGGCCCAACGCCCGCACCGCCAGCAGGCGGGTGCGGGCCTGGGGGGCCTGGAGCGACGCTATCAGTGCCTCCACAGCCGCCGGACCGATCATGCTCAGAGCATCGGCAGCGATGCCGGAAACAAAGGCGCTGTCGTCGGCCAGCCGGGCGGTCAGGGCCGGGGCTGCCGAGCCGGCGCCGAGGTGGCCCAGTGCCAGGGCAGCGCAGGCACGCACATCGGGCTCGGCGTCGTCCAGGGCCTGGACCAACGGCCCTACGGCCGCTTGCCCGCCGATCTCGGCCAGGGCCCGCGCCGCCCACCAGCGGGCATCGGCTTGTTGAGCACCGGTCAGCTGTGCCGCCAACGGCTCGATGAGAGCATCTCCCAGGCGACTCAGCTCCTGTACAGCCGCTTCCCGCCTCTCATCGCTGCCGGAGGTCAGGGTGTTAAGCAGGTCGTCGGGAACGGCCTGGCTCATTGTGATCCTTTCGGCGCCAAGGGTTGCGAAAAACCAGGCGTCGTCTGGCAAGGCCGGAACGCACACCAGGTGGGCCGGGCAGTGACAGTCGGATGCGCCAAAGCCCGGAGCCACTATCTGAGCGCCAGCCAACCCACGCAGAGCAGCGGCCCAGTCACACTCCAGCCGCTCAGCTGCGACGCGCCCCCAGGCGCCGCCCCAAGTTGCTTGCTCTCGCAAATAGTCGACATGCCAGCGAAGGCGCTTGTGTGGTCCGAGCCGCTGCCCGTGCCGCGCCAGACGGGCCAGTAGGCCGCCTGGTCCTCGGGCGCTGCCGGTGTAAAGATACCAGCCAGCCGGAAAGTCGATCTCGCCCAGCCGTCCAACACGGAAGGTATGCGGCGCATCCAACCGCAGCGCCAGTACGTAGCTGCCGATCAACCTGATTTGCCCTGCGCTTGCAGACGTGATGCCAGGGCCTGGGCGGCCACAGCCAAGTTGCGCAGTTCGTGAGACAACCGCTGTGCGTCGGAGACGCTCTCGGCCATGTCGGCTGCAGAAGGTTGCACCGACCCACCATCAGTGCGTTCAGCACCCGGCCGCGACGCAGCCGCAAGCTGGGTCTTGAGAGCATCGATTGTCTGGCTATTGTTGAGCGCCACGGCGGTGAAATCGGCCAGGATACCAAGCAGGTAACGATCGTTGTCGGCAAAGGGACGATCGGCCTTGGCATCTACCGCCAACACGCCGCCGACCTTGTCGGCGACACGCACCGGCACAACCAGGCGCGTGGACTGGCCGGCTCCAGGGCTGCGCTCGCCGAACATGGCCTGGCCGCCGCGGGCGACCGCCGCCGCCAGTGGATCGGCACCGGGCACACGCAGACACCTGGCCCGCGAGTCCGAGGGGCCGCGCACGGCCCGGCATTCCAACTGTCGTGTCTCGGGGTTGGTTAGGAAGAGCTGGCCAGATTCGGCCCCAGTCAGGTAGAGCGCCGCTTCGACGGCGACGCGCATGACCTCGTCGGGATCGTGAAGGGAGCTCAGCGCTTTGCTCATGCTGCACAGACTGTGAAGCTGGCGGACCCGCTCCTCCAGGTGGCGGCTGACCTCGACCCCTTCCTTCAGGCCCCTCGTCTCGCGGCGCAGCCGCTGCTCGCTCAGCGCCCGCTCTACCGAGCCGAGCATCTCCTTGACTTCGTAGGGCTTGATGATATAGTCCTTGACGCCCTGGCGAAAGGCCTGGAGGGCGGTCTGCTCAGAGCCATAGAAGGTGGTCAGGATCACCGGGATATCGCAGTCGGCCTTGCGCAGTGCAGCCAGCACCTCCAGCCCCGACATGCGGGGCATCTTTAGATCCATGATGATCAGGTCTGGCTGCTCGGCCAACGCCTTGTCTAGCCCGTCCTTGCCGTCCATGGCCGTAACAACCTTGTATCCCTCGGGGCGCAGGATGCTGTTAGCCAGGAACAGCAAGTTTTCGCGCCGATCGTCGACGACCAGAATCTTCTCGCCGCTCATTGCCGTTCTCCATCAAACTGTCAACGTCTTGTCACAGTATAGCAGATTTTCGCGCGAGCCGCAAGCGACAAGCGGCAGGCAGTGAGGAGGTAAGCAAACAGTCTCGAGGTTGACAGGAGACATGAATCGGGGTAATATCGAGACATGAGACTATCCTACGAACCGATTACGCTAGACCTGGAAATCCCCTTCCGCATCGCTCATGGCGTCAGCACGGCGCGGCACAACGTGCTGGTTGGCCTAGGCGATGGCGAGCTGGAGGGGATGGGCGAGGCGGCGCCTGTCCGCCAGCATCACGAGACGCAGGCGGGAGTGCTCGATTACCTGGCCGCCCTTGCGCCCATTCCTGACGATCCCTTCGCGCTGGAGGAGATCCTGACCGGGCTACCAACCGGCTCGCAAGCGGCGCGGGCGGCGATCGACATGGCCCTGCACGACCTGGTTGGGCGGCGGCTGGGGCTACCTCTCTACCAGCTGTGGGGGCTGAACCCGGCGCGGGCGCCGGAAACATCGTTCACCATCGGCCTGGGACCGATCGAAGAGGTGCGCGACCGGTCCCGCAGGGCATCGACCAACTTTTCGATCCTCAAGCTCAAGCTGGACGGCGACACGGCTAACTGCTTGACCCTGGCGAGAACGGTGCGCGAGGCGAGCGATGCCCGCCTGGTGGCCGATGCTAACTGTGCCTGGACGGAGGAGCAGGCGCTGTATCTGATCCCAGCCTTGGCCGAGATGGGTTTCGAGTGGGTTGAGCAGCCACTGGCCGAGGAAGATCTGGAGGGCCTGCGCCGGGTGCACCAGGCCTCGCCGCTGCCGATCTTTGCCGACGAGCCGGTGCGCACCAGTCGCGACATTCCTCGCCTGGCCGGCTGCGTGGACGGGGTGAACGTCAAGGTGATGAAGGCCGGCGGCCTGCGTGAGGCGATGCGCATGATCGCCGTGGCTCGTGCTCACGGCCTGCAAGTGATGCTCGGCTGCATGATTGAGACGTCGCTGGGCATCACCGCTGCGGCGCACCTGTCACCGCTGGTCGATTGGGCTGACCTGGACGGCAATGTGACCGTCACCAACGATCCATTCGCCGGCGTGCGCCTCGCCGAGCGTCACGGCCGGCTGATCTTGCCCGATGGGCCAGGCCTAGGGGTTACGCGGCGCACGGCAGGCCAATGATCGTCATTGACGGCTCCTACGGCGAGGGCGGCGGCCAGGTGCTGCGCACCTGCCTGGCCCTGGCAGCAATCTCTGGCCAAGCGGTGCGCATTGAGCGGATCCGGGCCGGCCGCCACAAGCCGGGCTTGAAACCCCAACACCTGACCGCGGTGCGTGCCGCAGCCAAGATCTGCGACGCCGTGGTGGAAGGCGACAAGCCGGACTCGCAAACGCTGAGCTTTGTGCCCCATTCGGCACCCAAGGCGGGCACCTATACCTTTGACGTGTCGCTGGCCGCCAAGGGCGGCAGCGCCGGCGCGGTGAGCCTGATCTTCCAGACGGTGCTGCCGCCCCTGGCTCTGGCCGAGGGGACGTCGCACTTGACGCTCGCCGGCGGCACGCACGTGGCGTGGAGTCCGCCTTTCGACTATCTCAAGCGGGTTTACCTGCCCACCCTGGCCCGGATGGGGATCAGGGCCAAGGTAAACCTGGAGAAGTGGGGCTGGTACCCGTTGGGCGGCGGGATTGTCAAGGCGACGGTGGAGGGAAGAGCTGGAAGCCAAGACTTGTGCGGGCTAGATCTTGTGCAGCGGGGCAAGCTACAGCGGGTGCGGGGGTTGTCGGCCAGCAGCAATCTGCCGAAGCATATCCGCGAGCGGCAGGCCGGGACGGTGCTCCAGGTTCTGCGTTCCGCCGGGCTGAATCCGCGTGTGGATGAGATCGATGCCCCGTCGAAGGGGCAGGGCACGGCGGTGTTCCTGTGGGCCGAGTGCGATAATGCGCTGGCGGGGTTCACTGCGCTGGGCGAGCGGGGAAAGCCGGCCGAACAGGTGGCCGAGGAAGCAGCGCGCGCGCTGCTGGCCTATGTGAACAGTCAGGCAGCGCTCGACCGCTACCTGGTCGATCAGCTGGTACTGCCGCTGGCGTTGGCCAGCGGCCCGTCACACCTGGCTACCGAGACGGTGACGCAGCACCTGCTGACTGTAGCGTGGGTCGTCAGCCAGTTCCTACCAGGCCGCGTCCGGGTGGAGGGCACGGAGGGCCAGCCGGGTGTCTGTCACATCAGTGAAGGCGAGGCCTCGTAGGCCGGCAGGTGGTAGGGGGTTGGCTGGCCGGGCACCGTTATCTCCCAACTGGGCAGCCAGGCCAATCCGAACAGGTTCACCCGTACGTCGGTGCGTCGGGGACGGACCTCCTCCTGTTGCACGTCGTCGATGAGCGGCACCCACCGAGCAGTAAGTGCGTCCAGCTCACGCTGGAGATGAGCTCCGGCTTCGTAGAGCTGGGACTCCAGGTCGTCGATCGTTTTTTCCGATTCCTCGATGTCGGCCTTGGCCTGCTGGGTCAGGCGACGCTTGCGGCTGGCGGTTGAAACGCCCCGCCGCATCCTGCGCCCGGTGAAAAAGTCGACCACGGACTCGGCTCCGGAAAAGAACTCTTCGCGCTTGCGGGCGCCGTACTCGACTTCATCCTCTTCCAGCTCCCGCTTCTCGCGCTTGATCTTGTCGAGGAACTGCTCAAACTGCACTTTGTACCGTCCCTTGATCTCCTCTGCCTCGGCGTCGCGAAGCCTGGCCGGCGGTCTCGCGACAGCGGCGCTGGAAGGACTTTGGCCGTCTCGCCCAGCTCGGAGTAGAGCTTCAGATGGGGGTTGTACGAGATGGTGACGGACCGATTGTAGAAAAGGTGCTCGCCGAACTCCTTTTCCAGGGCAGCGAAACGGCTGGCGTTGCCCAGGTCGGCCGGCAGGCGTCCAAACAGGGCGCCAGGCCCCGGCTTGTGGGCCAGCGTGCCGGCGTCGAGCTGCACCTGCCCCTGCGACCAGTCTATGAAGCTGCTGACCTCGGTGGCAGGCAGGAGGTAGGTCAACGCCTGCTCAAGGGTCTGGCGGCTCCTGGCGTGGGCAAAGCGGACCACCGCCAATCCGATCAGGGCCGGATCGTAGACCAATTGACCTTCCAGGCCGACGACGGAGCGTGGCGACCAGCCCTGCTCGCCGGCGAGCCGGTACAGCGCCTCGTCAAGGGAGGCTTGAACGGGCACAAAGCACCTGCCTGAACGGCCGACGGCAACTGGGGTGGCACCTGGCCGTAGGGCAGCTCGGGCGATGAGGAGAGAGGCGGCGATGACGGGATTCGCTCGACCGCAGGCTGAGGTGTTGCAGGCAGGGCTCCGGCTGTGGCGCGAGCAGGCGGCGGTGTGCCCTGGGGCTCTACCGAGGGCTGGGGCGTTTCAGGCAGGACGCCGGTTGTGGCGCGGGTAGGCGCCGGCGTGCCCATCAGCTCGCGTATCTGGCTGCGGGTCAGCGGGCCGCGCAGGTAGCTCATGGCCCACCGGGTCTGGAAGATGGTGGGCTGGCCGGCGTGCACGTTGTGCAGTAGAAACACCCGCGTCCGGAGCGCCGAGATCAGCCGGTCGAAATCGGCAGCGGCTGGCGCCAGCACGGCCTCCGACCGCCTCGGCGCCTTCCAGCCCATCGAGCACGCGCTGCTTGTCCCGGTCGGTCTGCATGGTGCCGATGAACCAGGTTCCGGCGTTGGCCAGCGCCTTGTAGTCGAGGTCCACCGGGTTCTGGGTGGTGAGCACCAGGCCCAGGCCAAAGGCCCGCGCCTGCTTGAGCAGGGTCAACAGCGGCTTCTTGGTGGGCGGGTTGGCCGGATGGGGCGGCAGATAGCCGAACATCTCGTCCATGTACAGCAGGGCGCGCAGGCTGGTCGTGCCGCTCTGGGCGTAGAGCCAGGCCACGACCTGTTCCAGCAGCAGGGTGACAAAGAACTGCCGCTCAGCTTCCTGCAAGGTGGGCGATGTAGAAGATGCTCACCTGGGGTTTGCCCGCCGGACCATAGAGCAAGCCGTCCACATCGAGGGTCTGTCCAGCGGTCCAGTCGGCAAAGGAGGGGGCAGCCATCAGCCCATTGAGCAGCATCGCCAGCTCCATCCGATCCCGCTCGGGGAAAAAGGTCTCGACCGGAAAGACGCCCAGCTGGGAGAAGGGTGGTTTCTGGACGCGGACGATGATCTCGGCCAGGGCGAGGTCCTCACCAGCACGCCAGGCCTGGTCGAGGATGGTGGACAACAGGATATGCTCGCGGCTGCGCACCGGGTCAGCCTCGATGCCTACCAGGGCCAGCAGGGCGGTGACGATACTGCTGATCCGATCGCGGATCAGCTCGGCATCGGTTTCCCACGACAGGCCAGGAGCCTTGAAGGTCTGGAGAATGCTCACCCGTCGCCCTGCGCTGCTGCCGGGTGTGTAGATGACGAAATCAGCGCTCTCTTTGAGGCGGCGGATCCGGTCGGGGCCCTGACCCCAGTCGGCCAGACCCTGGCGCCAGCGCTCGGCCGTCTGAGCGGTGTAGGCATCCAGCTCCAGGTTCTGGCGGCGGGCATCGTCGGGGTTGATCCAGGGTCGAAAATCGCCAGGAAGCAGGTCAGGGAAGGTGAGCAGGAGGTTGGTCATGTCGCCCTTGGGATCGATCACCAGCGACGGCACACCGTCGAGAGTGGCCTCTTCAAGCAAGACGGCACCCAAGCCGGTTTTGCCACTGCCGGTCATGCCCAGACAGACAGCATGGGTCGTCAGGTCGCGCGCATCGTACAGGACTGGCCGGTCGAGCACTCGCTCGGCTGCCAGGTCATACTCCCGTCCGAGGTAGAAGCTTGCCAATCGGTCTAGATCATCCATGTGTCAACTTCTCCGGTTCAGGCCGCCAGATGCACAAAACAAAAGGGGCAATGCCGGGCGGCATCACCCCTATCTGTCGTGTCAGGACAACATACTGCAAGGCGGAGGGCCCCCCCTACCCTTTCGCCCACGTCATCCTGTCCGTACAGACCTCCATCAGGCGGGGCCAGCCAGCCCCGCAGGTACAACCTAGTGCTCGGCGTGCTCCCTACTGCTAAAGGGGTTCTCAGGACGGCGAGATTCGCTGCGCATGAGAAAACCCACCAACAACCCGAGGTGAAAGCAACGGCCAATGCCAGAGATGCCTGGCTTGTTCGGTCCCTCGTGTGGAATACGCCCCGCTACGATTGATCTTACCTCATTTTGGCCGGTTTGTCAAGGATGGACTAGCGACCCGCATTAGCTGATGACGATCGCCAACACGATCAAGAGCACAAACAGGGCGGCAGCATAGATGGCAATCCGCTTGAGATCCTGGACGACGTAGTGATACTCCCCGGCAAAATCGACCCGCTTGGCCGGGGCCTCGACCGCCGGCGGGCGAATGGGACGAGCGATACGCACCGGCTCGCCCCCCTCTCCGATGGTAGTGATCTGCTGACGAGATCGACGTGACTTTTTGGCCATTGTGTGATTCTTCCTTCCAATACGGTTATTGTAACTCGGCGACGACCACAACGCGATGGGTATCGACCATATACGGATAGCAGGTGATAAGTGTAGCTACCGGCTTGGTAGTCGGCGCCAGGACACGCACTTCGGTTGGCTCGACGATCTGTTTGGCCGTGACGAGGTAGCGATAGGGCTGATCGCCGGCGTAGATGACCACCTCGTCGCCCAACTCTAGCTCGTGCAGGCGGCGAAAGATCTCGCCATAGATGTCGTCGTGGGCGTACAGGACCATGTTGCCCCGTTCGCCGGGGTTGGCGCTGCCGATGTGGTGGCCGACACCCAATTTCAGTTGCTCTGGCGTATCACCTTCGACGACGAGCGCATCGACGTTGATGACCGAAATGACGACGCGTGTCGGGGCCTCAGGCCCTGGTGTTGGTAGGGTGATGGCCGGCGGCGATTCCCCTTCGACCAGGTTGCGCAGGTGGACGGGCACACTGCCTGCCTCTGCAGGAGGCTCATGCTCGCCCGGCAAGACGCCGCCGGCCAGAGGCGTAGGGGTTGCGGTCGGCAGCAGGCTGGCCTGTGCGTACTCGTCGTTCAACGACTTGAGGTTGAGAACCGAGGCAGCCAGGATGGCCACCAGGCCCAACAACGCGCCGATCTCCAGGACGAGCAACATGCCATCACGAAAGCGACTCCACCGGGTGCGGGGCGCACGCTGGCGCGGCGTCTTGGCTTTTCTCTTACCCCCCAGCGGCTCCAGGTCAAAAGGGCGCTGGCGGGCCATCGTCAGGGTGTCGGCCTGGGCGCTTGCCACATCCGCCGCGACGACGGAGGACAGGTCTTCGTGAGGGATGGCTGCTTCGGCCGGCAGCCGACCTATCTCCTGCAAGCGACGCATCCGCTCGGCGCGGGTCTCGCGCCGCTTGACAATCAGGATTTGCTCCAGCTCTTCGATTGACAGATCGTCTACAGACCGCCGATCAGGCATGTTCCCTTGGCCGCACTCGCTTCACAGTAAACATAAAACTGGCAATATTATACTCGAGATCAACAGGCTAGTCAAGCCGGGCTGGTCGCAACCGCCGGACCACCGCGTCGCGGAGCAGGGCAAATTCCTCGACGTGCAGCAGGGTGGCTAGGCCAAAGTAGACCAGGATGCCCAGCCCGGCACCGATTCCCACGAGGACCAGATTGCCTATCTTGCTGCCGGCATCGACCCATCGCGAGGCAAGGTTCAGGGCCAGGGCCATGGCGCCGGCCATTACACCCGCGGCGAGGAAGGCCTTGCCCACCGTCTGAGCGAGCCTCTGGCCGGTCAGCCCTCCAGTGCGCTGCTGGGTGAGGATCAGCATGGTCACGGCGTGGCTGAAATGCTTGGCCGAATCGGCCAGCACCAAGCCCAGCATTCCCAACGGTCCCTTCAGGAGCAGCGCCACGACCAGGTAGACCACCACGCTGAGCACGCCGACCAGCGCCGGGATGAGGGTGTTCTGCCGGGCGTAGAAAGCATAGTTGAGCGGCCAATCGACCGAAGCGAAGATCAGCCCCAACAGGTAGTAGCGCAGCGCCGATGACACCTGGGAAGTATCGTAAGCCGTGAACTGGCCGTGCTCAAAAAGCAGAGCGACGGCCGGCCGGGCCAGCACCAGCAGGCCGAGCGTGGCCGGAACGATCAGCACCAGCACCAGCCGCAGGCCCTGGCCCAGAGTGCGGCGGAAACCCGCCAGGTCTCCGACAGCGCTGAGCCGTGATAGGGTCGGCAGCACCGCCAATGAGATGGCAACCGCCACCAGCCCGTGGGGCACTTGGAACAGCGTGGTGGCGTTGGCCATCCAGGCGATACTGCTGTCGCCGGTGGAGGATGCCAGGCGACGGTCAATGGCGATTTGCAGGTTACTAATGATGACACCGGCGGCGATGGGCAGATACAGGACCAGGATACGCCGCAGCGCCGGGTGGGAAAGGTCGAGCGTGAAGCGCAGCCGCGCGCCGCGCAGGCCGGGGGTCTGGATCAGCAATTGCAGCAGCGCGCCGAGGAGGATGCCCACCGCAAGGCTGTAGATGTCGATCTGGCCCTTGAGCAAGGGCGCGGCAACGATGATGCCCAGGTTGAATACGGCTGCGCCGAGAGCTGTGTAGCTGAACCGCTTGAGGGCGTAGAGCAGGCCGGTCAGGACGCCGGACAGGCCAAAGAACAGCAGGGCCGGGGTGATGATCCGGATCATCTTGGTGACGGTGGCCTGCAGCTCCGGCTCAAAGCCGCCGCCCAGCAACCCGGCTACCTGGGGGGCCAGAATCTCGATCAACAACACTGCGCCGGCCAGCACCGCCGCCACGAGGCTCGCCACGCGGCTGAACAGCGCCCACAGCGCATCTTTCCCTTCTCGGTCCGCCATCTCGCTAAAGACCGGCACCAACGCCGCGCTGAGCATGCCGCCGATGAGCAGGTCGTAGAGCATCGTCGGCACGATCGAGGCCACCCGGAAGGCGCTCACCAGGCCGGTGGCGCCAAAGAAGTAGCTTATCACCGCCTCACGCACCACGCCCAGTATCCGGCTGGCGATGCTGCCCAGGGCGATGATGCTTGCCGAGCCGGCGATGTGGGCCGGCTCAGAAGCAGCCGGCAAGGGGGCCGGTTCGCTTACCAGGGGTTCTTGGTTGGATGGCTCCACGAGTTGGTTCCAGTGGCAGGTTTGAGGAATAGCATACGGCGGCTAGTGCTGGACGATGACCGTCACCCGGCATGGCTCGGGGTAGTTGCCCGTCTTGTCGACGACGACCAGGCGCAGGGTATAGGTACCGGGGCTGTACGCACCGCTGTTGAAAAGTCTCCAACTGCCCGCGGTCGACAGACGTGTAGTGCAGCTCGCCGACCACAGTCCAGGTGTTAGGCTCCCGCCCCAGCCCGACTTCGATCTTGTAGTACTGGAAGCCGTCGCCGTTGGCCGTGCCGTGAACGGCCACATTGCCCCTGACAATCTGATTGATGCCCGGCGACGTGATGCGGGCGTTCGGGTTGGGGCAGCTCGGCGGCCGGACCTCGGGCGTATTGGTGGCGACAACCTCTGGCGTGGGCGATACGGTCGTCGGGCGTGTGAGCGGCGTCAGCGACGGCTTGGGCGTCGGTGTGATGGTGGGCGGCGGCGGCGTAGACGTCAGCGTCGCTTTGACGAGCGGGCCGGTGGTGACCGTCGGCGTTGGTTCGGGCGTCACCTGGGGGGGCGAGCAGCAGCGGGTTACTGACCACGAACGCCGCTATCACCACCAGCAGGATCACAGCCGAGATCACCACGCTGCGGTTGTAGCGGGACTGGGCCTGTTCCCGTTCCAGCTTGAAGGTCGCGCGGGCGCTTTCGCGACGCGCCACCATCGCTCGCCGCAGGAAGAAGAGCAGGACAAGGCCCAGGACGCCGTATATCCACCACTGATAGTCGGCGACGAGCTGCACAACCCGTTCCATTTACCCACCGATCATGGGCAGACAATCTACCCGCACAGTGTGTCCTACTCGGCCAACCGGGCCAGGACACCCAATATCAGGGCCGTCAGCCGTGGCACGATCTGTTGGCCGGCGAGCAACACCTCTTCGTGGCTGGTCTCCTGGCCGGACTGCGCCTCGGCCTGGAGGACGTTGCTGATCCCCGACACGCCCAGAACGCGCAGCTTACCGTGGCGGGCAATTGTCACCTCTGGCACGGTGGACATGCCCACTGCGTCGGCCCCGATCAACCGCAGGAAACGGATGTCGGCCGGAGTCTCGAAGGACGGCCCACCCAGCCCGATGTACACTCCTTCGTGCAGTGGGATGTCGCCCTGGCGGGCCACCTGGCGGGCCAGGCGGCGCAGCTCGGGATCATAGGCCTGGGACATGTCGGGGAAACGTGGCCCCAGCTCTGGATCATTGGGCCCCAGCAGCGGGTTGAGCCCGGCCATACCCATCAGATTGATGTGATCGGCAATGAGCATCAGCTCGCCGGCGCGAAAGGCCGGATTGAGCCCACCGGCCGCATTGGTCACGATCAGCATCTGGATGCCCAGGACCTGCATCACCCGGATGGGGAAAACCACCTGCTGCATCGAGTAGCCTTCGTAGTAGTGAACCCGGCCCTGCATGACCATCACGGTGGCCCCAGCCAGTTGCCCCAACACCAACCGCCCGACGTGCCCCTCGACTGTCGGCTGGGGGAAATGCGGGATGTCGTGGTAAGGGATCGATTCTGCGGCCTGCACGCCGTCGGCCAGGGGGTTCAGCCCAGAGCCGAGCACCAGCCCTACCTGGGGCCGGTGCCGGGTGCGCTGCCGGATGTAATCGGCTGCCTCTTCGTACTGTGCTCGTGTGTAGAATTGTGTCATCGCTATAGCTGATCCAGCAGCTCCTTCCTCTTGGCCTGAAACTCGGCTTCGGAGATCGTACCCTTTTGCCGCAGCTCGGTCAGCTCGATGAGGCGGTCGCCGATGTTCCCGGCAGGAACAGACGCGCTTGGGGCCGCCGCTTGCCCGGCAGGCGCCGCCGGAGCGGGAAAGGTTGCGTCAAGTCCCCTGGTGTGTATCAACTCTTTGGCGTTCAGCATCGCCCGCTTGAACTTGACCGGGTTGGAGATGCGGTGGAAGACATTCACCCCCACGTCCGAGCCGGTGATAATCTCCACAGTCCCGTACCGTAGCAGTCGCCCGACCAGCGATTGCTTCAGCTCCACGTCGTTGACCTTTTCCAGCGCCGAATCGCGGACGAGCTTGTTGAAAATGCCCCTAATCTCTATGACCCGGCGACTGGTGATGATGTATCGCTCGTTCAGCCAATCCAGAATGCCGCGCACCAGCTCGAGCAGCGGAACGAGGGCCACGAGTGCCGCGACAATCCACATTGCCTTCAGGTCGGGCTTTAACATCAAAGTCAGAGCCACGGCCAGGATCAACACGCCGGCCAGAAGGGGCCACCATATCTGCTTGAGGCGGTTGCCCTGCTCCTCCCCCTGCTTCCAGCCTTTGACGATCGCGTATACAGGCAAAATCAGGCTGCACAGGGCAACGACACCGACAGCGAAACGGACGTCGTCATTCTTCGCGACTAAAAGCATCACGGCTACCGCCACGAACACCAGGAAGGCAAATAGCCAGCCGGCGATGCGCTGCAGCAACACGATGGGGTGTTGGTGCGTGCGGTAGATCACTTGTTCATTGTCGCCCAGGATCTTTTCTATGTAGCCCATGTTGTCCCTCCCTCCTCCATGTTCAGAACCTATTCTACCATACCTTTTGCTAAAGCTCAAGGGTTGTGCTCAGATAATCTTCCACCTGCTGGCGCGTCGGGATGGCGCTCATTCCCCACCCTTCTACCGAGAAAGAGGCGACGACGTTGGCAAAGCGGGCTGCCTGGCAGGGGTCGCCCGTCTCGGCCAGGCGGATCAGGAAAGCGGTGGCAAACACGTCCCCGGCCCCGGTTGGATCCACCTGCTGGGCGGGCCGGGTGGGATAGTGACAGGACTCGCCCTGCCGGTAGACGGTCGCGCCGCGCGCGGCGCGGGTCACGACGATGATGTCGATGAACCGCCCCCAATCCTGCACCAGCCCGTCCGGGTCGGGCACGTCCAGCTCGCTCAGAACCAGGACGTTGATCCGTCGCAGGACCGCCTCCGGTGGGTTCCAGTCGGTGTAGAACACCTGGCCCTGCTCGTCCCAGCGGCGGAGGAAGCCCTGGGGCATTACGCCGATCAGCGCCTCGTCGAAGCAGAAGAAGAGGCTCGGGTCGATCTCCTGGTCGATCGATCCCAGGTAGACGAGGGGCACCTGGCGCCAGGCCGGCGGGACGTGGGCGCATTCGAGCACGTCGGCGCGGCGGTGAAGGATCTGCTTGCGCCCGCCGTTCAAGTAGATATTCTCGAACAGCGTGGTGGCTGCGGACGGGTGGCACGCCACCTGGACGCCGGGAAAGGTCTGCGCCACGTCCAGGTCCGGGCCGGCGCTGGTGACCAGGCCGACGCGACTGCCCCAGCCGCAGGGCGGTGACGGCCGCATAGGAGGCGGTGCCGCCCAGGCCCAGGCCCCCATCCGGCAGGATGTCCTGGCATACGTGACCGGCAATCACGAACTCGGGGAAGATTTGGGTCGCTCAATTGGTAACCTCGTCGCCGCGCACGGCGGGCCGGCGCCGCTTCAGGGTCTGTTCGACAAAGAAATAGGCCACCCGCGGCAGGTTGAGCCTGATGCCCGCCAACGGCACGTTCAATTCTGTTTTTTCGCACACGGTCGACAGGTTGGCGCTGTCGACCTGGGGCTTGATCGCCCGGAGCAGCTTGGCCCGCCGCTCGGCGTCCTGTATGCTCATGATGTCGTCTACCTGGGCAATCAGCCGCCGCGCCTTCAGGATGCGGGCCTCGGTGCGCTGCGCCTGGGCAGCATCCACCAGGCCGTAGCGCGCTTTGAGGCGGTTCAGCCGCAGACCGGCCTCGTAGGTGCTGTCGACGATCTGGTCGCGGTTCATCCACTCGGTCTCATAGTTGAGCACATATTTCCAACTGGGCTGGACCAGCGCCTGCCGGTGCTCTTCGAGGGTGCGGGCAAAGAGGCGATAGCCGTGTCGCTCCGGGTGCTCGAACACCTGGCTGCCGGGATCGACGAAAGGGCGCCAGGGGCGAGATGAAGGGGATCAGGCGGCGGTTGGGCCCCTTGTCCAGGTCGCGCATCAGGTGCTCGCAATAGTCGATGGTGTCCATGACCGACTGATAGTCCTGCTTGGGCAGGCCGATCATGAAAAAGAGGTCCAGCCGCTGCACGCCCGCTTCGAGCGCGTAGCGCATCGTGTCCTCGATCGGGCCGTTCTTGTAGGGCCGGCCAAAGGCCGCCCGGACCTCGTCGCTGTGGGTTTCCAGCGAGATCTCGAGCGTCCAGTTGGGCAGGGCCGCGGCCACCCGCCGGATGAACTCCCGGTCGGCGGCGTCGAACAGCTCCAGGATGACCGGCCCCCGATAGCCGGCGATGGCCGTCAGGAACCGGTCGGCGTACTCTGGCCCGGCCTGGCGGATGTCGCCCAGGATGAAGACCGGCCCCTTGCTGAAACGGGCGATGTTGCGGATATCCTGGGCCAGATCCTCGGGAGCGCGATAGGCCGGCCGGCGCCGGTTGTGCAGGGCAGCAAAGGCCGTCGCCGAACCGCCACAGGTGCGGCAGCCGTGGGTGCAGCCGCGCACGCTCAGCGCCGCGGTGATCGGATAGCCCAGCCAGCCTTTGAACGGCACAAAGCTGGCCAGGTCGCGGTAGCGGGCCACGGCCTTGACCACGTAGCTATAGTCGATCAGCACGTGATCCAGGTTGGCCGGGCTGTAGCTGATCTCGTTCACATGGACCGTGCCGTCCGGCCCGCGCCAGGTCAGGTTGGGGATGTCGGCCAGCGCCGGCGCGCCGGGCTGGCCGGCAGATGTGCTGCATCAGCTGCAACACCGGCTCTTCGGTCGAGTCGCCCCGCACCACGTAATCCACTTCGGGCCGCTCGATCAGCTCGCGATGGTAGTAGGTGGACGAAAAACCGCCAAACATGACCGGGATGTCGGGATGGAGCTTCTTGCACAGCCTGGCTACCTCGATCGCGCCGTGGGCGTGGGGCAGCCAGTGCAGGTCGATGCCAAAGGCGGCCGGCCGCAGCTGGCGGATCATCTTTTCCGGATCGAAGCGGTTGCTGTTGAGCATCCGCACCGCCAGGTTGACGATCCGCACCCGCAGTCCATGACGTTCCAGGTACTCGGCGATGGTGGTCAGGCCGATAGGATACATCTCAAAGACCGGGGTGCTGGGCACCAGATCGCTCACCGGTCCGTAGAGGATCGACTCCTGGCGAAAGTCGTACACGCTCGGCGCGTGCAACAACACGAGATCAGTTCTGGGGCATCTTTACTTTGCTCTGACCCGCGCACCGGGCACCGGCGTGCTGTCCAGGATCTCCTGGACCACAGCCCGCGGATCGACGTTCTTGATGCGGGCTGAAGGGCTGATGATCAGCCGGTGGGCCAGCGTCTCGATGGCCAGCGCCTTGATGTCGTCGGGGATGACATAATCGCGGCCCAGGATGGCCGCCCGCGCCTGGCCTGTCTTGTACAGGGCGAGGCTGCCGCGAGGGCTGGCTCCCAGGTAGACGTCGGGGTGCTTGCGGGTGATGTTCACCAGGCTGACGATATACTCCTTGATCAGGTCGCTGATGTGCACGCTCTTGATCTGCTCCTGGGCGGCCATCAGCTCCTCAGTCGGGACTACCTGCTCGATGCGCGTCACCGGGTGGGTGAACTGCTGGCTGTCGAGCATGGTGATCTCGTCCTGGGTGCTGGGATAGCCCAGGTGGATGCGCAGCATGAAGCGGTCGAGCTGGGCTTCGGGCAGGGGGAAGGTGCCCTCGTACTCGATGGGGTTCTGAGTGGCCAGCACCAGGAAGGGCCGCTCCAGCGGATAGGTGACGCCGTCCACCGTGAGCTGCCGTTCCTCCATCGCTTCCAGGAGGGCCGATTGGGTCTTGGGCGTGGCGCGGTTGATCTCGTCGGTCAGCACGATCTGGGCCATGACCGGGCCGGGGCGGAACTCGAACTCGCGCGTCTTTTGGTTGAACACCGAGATGCCGGTCACGTCGCTGGGCAGCATGTCGGGCGTGAACTGGATGCGGCGAAAGTTGCAGCCAAGCGACTTGGCGACCGACTTGGCCAGCATTGTCTTGCCCGTGCCGGGCACATCTTCGATCAGCAGGTGTCCCTCGCACAACAGGGCAATGACCGTTAACTGCACGGCTTCGTGCTTGCCGACGATCACCTGTTCGACGTTGTCGACGATCTTTTGGGCTACTGCTTGAACGTCTACCATGATTGCGCTCCTCGTGTTGCTGGTTGTTGGCTGCCGGCCGAGCTCTGCACAGGCAAGACACCGGCGGCCAACTACCGGATTATAGCAGGTTTCTTTCGAAAAGGGTAGTTGGAGACGAGTGGACGCAGGTTCATCTATCCCCTGTGCCAACGCCGGCCTCCGCTGGGAACGAAACGGGCTTGGAGGGTTGTTCTTTTGCCCATCTTGAGGTAGAATAGGGGTACCCGGCAAAGACACAGGCCGGCGAGGAGACTCCATGGAAGACCAGAATCGCTACTGTCCTGAATGTGGCTCTCAGGAGAGCGGCTACTTTTGCCGAAACTGCGGGGCGTTGCTGAGCGGCGAAGACAACGTGCTCTGCCCACGCTGCCACCACATCGTGCCTGACGGCAAGTTCTGCAATCAGTGCGGCCAGGGCTTGAGCGGCATTGGCCTGCACCTGCGGCAGTTGGCGCTGGCCGGGGACACCTTCTGGATGGCGTCTGGTGAGCCGGCACCGGCTGTTCCTGCCCAAGCGCCCGCCGAGACGAATGTGCTAGAGCCAGACGAGTCGGTAGAGCTGGCTCAGGCTGACCTACCCGACTGGCTGCGCGAGATGCCGGGACTCTCCTCGGCTACGGCGCCTGCCCGGTCCGAAGAGCATGTCTATCCTGCTCTGAAACCTATCGAAGCCAAGCCGGCACAGCGACCGCAGATGAGATTTCAGGTTGCCGTGCTTTTGCTGATGATTGTGATGCTGTTGGGGATTGTGTCGATGGCCATCCTGATTGCCCTCCGCAGCCCGGGCTAGATCGCCTGGCGGAGCGGCTGCGGCGACAGAGGGATTCTCATTTTCGCCGAATTGACAAGCCAGGCAAATACAAGTATAATAGTAGTGAGCCCCCGTGGCGGAATTGGCATACGCGGCAGGTTGAGGACCTGTGCTCGTAAGGGCGTGGAGGTTCAAGTCCTCTCGGGGGCATGTTGTTACAGGCGGACGGTTGGGTTCGCCTCCTGGGCCAGAGCGATCCCGGCAGCGGGATCGTTCGTCTTTTCGGCTCCAGAGAACGGTCAGGGAGTGGGCAGACTTGCCAGAGTGGATCACAGCCGAGGAAGCGGCGGAGCTGTCGGGGTATCAGCCTGAATATGTGCGCCGGCTTGCTCGCCAGGGGAAGATCGGAGCTGCGAAGAAGGGCCGTGACTGGTGGGTGGACCGGGAGGTATTCCGGGCTTACCTTGAAGCCATGAAAGCCCTCGGCAACCGGCGCCATAACCCAACCGCACCGTGGAAGAACCAACCCGAGGACAAGACCCAGGATCTGAAGGGCTGAGAAACAGACCAGATCCTTGCGGCGTTTAATGCCACTGGCTACAAAAGCATAGTTGGAATTTGACAAGTATAACACCCTGTGTTATAATAAGGACAGTCCCGGTGCACGTTAACAACCGAAGAAAGGAGGCTAAGTGGAAATTCGGGCCTCGTGCCTAGACTAACAAAGAGAAGGGGGAGTAGCCTATGTATACACATACTAGCATCTCACCGCAGGGGGCTGGATGAGCGAACAGGCCAGCTGGAAAGTCGAGTTGTATGAACGGCCTGATGGCTCTAGCCCGGTAGTCGAATTTATCGAGGAGCAGTCTCGCTCCAATCAAGCCAAGATTTTGGCCGAACTGGATGACCTTGCTGAGTTCGGCCTAGTTCCTAGGGGAAACAAGCTCGCACCTCTCGAAGGTAAGCTGTGGGAATTGCGCTTTCAAGGCCAAGACCTCAAGTACCGTTTCATCTACTTT
The DNA here is from genome assembly GCA_963749455.1 of uncultured Chloroflexia bacterium. Classification (GTDB taxonomy): domain Bacteria; phylum Chloroflexota; class Anaerolineae; order JAAYZQ01; family JAAYZQ01; genus JAFGOG01. The sequence goes on along the minus strand of CAVVMX010000013.1, from coordinate 135,113 downwards.
GCGCATTCGGGCCGCAGATTCATTGTCCTGCATGGGTTCTGCAAGAAGACCCAAAAAACACCGATGCGCGAGTTGAACATAGCCCGAGGTAGAATGCAGGATTACCTCGAAAGACAGCCTTAGACTGAGTGCGTGCACCGGGACAATTCGAGTGACCATTCTAGAGTGGCATACAATTAGGAGAACGAAAGAAAGAGAGAAACTCTGTCATGGATTATGTTGAATATCGGGAGCGGCGTTTGCAGGAAAATCCCGAGTTGGCTCGCGCCTACGAGCAGGAGGGAATCGAACAGAGAGATTGGACGAGAGATCCTGCGCTTGCGTCTGAAACGGGGATGGACGCAGAATCAGCTTGCTGCAGCACTGAACACCAAGCAGCCGGCTATTGCACGCCTGGAGAGCGGTTCCCACCGCCCTTCACTGGAAACATTGAACAAGATCAGCCAGGTGCTGAACGCGCGTCTGGAGGTAAGGCTGACGCCTTGCTAGCATCACGTGGCTGAGAGAACGCAGGCCGGGGAACCTGAGAAGGTGTCCTCGGCCTCTTTTTCCCTTACGCACACCACTCACCCCTCCACGCCGATGTCACTAACGTCACTGATGTCACTCATATCGCAGACCGGAACCCCATTCACGCTCTGTAACTGCCCTCTATGAACTGTGACATCAGCAAATTGGCAGCTCGCCACAGCGCCAGGACAGGCCTGGCGCTTTTTTGTTGTCAGCGGCCCGCGGGTTCTCTTCCACACGATCAGAAGTGGATTTCACACGCACAACTAATCATGTTATAATCGCAGTTGATAGTATGTGCGCAACTGACTTACCAACAGAAACGCCCCGATAACCGGTTGTGACCCGGCTATCAGGGCTGACCCACCAAGCCGAACCAGGCGGCATGGCGAGCTGAGGGAGAGTATAGCAGAACGCTCCCTATCGGTCAGCACTGACAGCCCACCGGCCAATCCAGGCGGTGGGCTGTTTCATTTGGACTAATCAGGAAGGAGGCTGATCATGACGATCCGAAACATCGCCCTGGATCCCGGCTTCGGTGGGTTCAAGGCTGTCAAATGCCGCCCGATCATGGGCCAGCGATGTTCACCGAAAGTGGTCCACTGAGACAGATGACGCAAGTGAGACTCCTCGTGAAAAATGGTTGACGATCAACATCGTTCAGGACGAGTTGGAAGTGTCGATAGGCACCTCCTGTTCGATGCGATGGGGTCGCTGTGCCCTGTAGCTGGCCCCGGTGATGAGGACCACGTCGGCCCGGTGAGTCAGACGGTCCAGCCCGGCCGAGGCCAGCAGCGGATCGGCAAACAGGTCGGGCCACTCTTCCAGCGCGCGGTTGCTGGTGAGCAGGATGCTGCCCTGCTCGTAGCGTCCGTTGATGACGTCGTAGAGGTCTTCGGGCGCCGGAGGTCGCAGCGGCTTGAGCCCAAAGTCATCCAGCACCAACAGGTCCGGGCGGAGGTAGGTCTGGAGGCGCCGGTCGAGGTTGTCGTCGGCGCGGCCACCGTTGATGTGCTGGAGCATCCGATAGGTGTTGGCAAAGAGGACGCTGTAGCCACGGCGACAGGCTTCGTGGGCCAAGGCCTGAGCCAGGTGCGTCTTGCCTACGCCGGTCGGTCCGCAGATCAGGACGTTGCGCTTCTGGCGGATGTAGGTGCAGGTAGCCAGGTCGAGGATCTGCTGGCGGTTGATGGTGGGGTTGAAGTCAAAGTTGAAGGTCTCCAGCGTCTTGGCGCTGTTGATGGCCGCCCGGCGGATGCGGAGTCCCAACTGCTTCTGCGCCCGCCGCTCCACCTCGTCCTCCAGCAGGCGGGCAAGGAACTCGACGTAGGTCCAACGGCCGTCGATGGCCTGCTGGTTGCGGACTTCGAGGGTGTCCAGGATGCCAGACAGCCGCAGTCGTTTCAGGTGGGGGGTCATCTGGTGCATCAGTTCCATGAGACCCCTCCTTGCAGATGGCCGACCAGCTCCGTGGAGGTACGGACGAACACCCGAGCCGGGGGAGCCGGGACGATGGAGGGCAGAGCTTCGACGTCCAGGCCTTGTTCCAGGATCCGTTTGATGGTCAGGTAAGCAGGATCGTCAAAGCCCAGGGCGCGGGCACAGGCCGCTTCCAACCGGTCTGGGCCGAACCGCTCGGCCAGCCTCAGCAGCCGTCCGGCCATGCGCAGCCGGTCTTCGGGGCGATGATCCAGGAAGCGGTCAATGACCTGGGAGGTGGCCAGTCCGATCTCGGCAGCCCGTTGTCGGCACCCGTCGCGGCTGAGGATGAGTCCCGGCAGCTTGTAGGGTGGCAGGTGATCCAGGTTGGTCAGGCGCTGGCCGGGGCGCTGGGCGCGGGCGTGGGTGGCCACCAGTTGGTAGTCGGAAGTGTAGATCTGGACCTCCCGCGCGCCGCCGCGGACCCAGAGCTGCTGCCCGACCAGGCGGAAAGGCGCCGAGTAGTAGGCTTGCTCAAAGGTCACATGGCAATCGCGATGCAGTTTCACCTGCTTCCAGACCGCCAGGTCGTAGGGCGTGGGCGGCAGCGGCCGCAGCGCCTCGCGCTCCGTCTCGAAGCGGGCCAGGGGCTGCTCCTTGGTCGTGCCGTGGATACGCTTCCCGGCCGTGGTCTCCACCCAGCGCAGCACCTCGCGATTGGCCTGAGTGAGAGTCATCGGTTCGCGGCCTGCCAGGAAATTGCGCTTGACGTAGTGCACGCCGCCCTGCTCGACCTTGCCTTTGTGCTGCGGGGTGCGGGGACGGCAGGGACTGATCAGAAAGCCGTAGTGCTCGGCGCATTCCCGGTAGGCGTGCTGGGCTTGAGGCTCCTGGAAGCAGACCTGGGCGATCCCGGCCTTCAGGTTGTCGATCACCACCCGCTGCGGTACACCACCCAGAAACTCGAACGCGTTGCGGTGCAGGCGCAGCCAGGTCTCCACCGTCTGGTCAAAGACAAACTCCACGTATTCATGGCGGCTCCAGGACAACATCATCACAAAAGCCCACGCCCGGCGCAGTTCGCCTGTTTCTGGGTCGATCATCCGCCCGGCATAGCCAAAGTCAACCTGCCCTTCCTCGCCGGGACGGGTCTCCACCCGCACCGTCACCTTCGGCGTAGGCGGTTCCAGTCGTTGCACAAAACGGCGCACCGACGAGTAGCTGCCGGTGTAGCCTCGTTCTTGCAGCCGCTGATGGATGGCCGTCACTTCCACCGCTGCCTGGCGCAGCTTCTGTATCACCTCCCGGTACGGCTCCACCGACGAAACGTTCTGGGGAGGTGGTGGACCTTTCATCGTCTCTTCCAACAATCGGTTCAGCTCGCCCAGAGGCGGCAGCGGTCCGTCGAGCAGTCCGTGCTCGATGGCCCATACCCGGTAGCGCCCCACCGTCTTGCGGTCCACACCGGTGGCTGCCGCTATGGCCCGGTCGCTCCGGCCTTGCCGCACGTGTCTCACGATCTCTCGTATGTCCATGGTCCTCTTCCTCTTTCCGGGCATCTTCCCTCCCCACCTCGTTCGTCTTGGAGAGGAAAGTATGCCCCAGGTCGAGGAGTTTCACCAACCCCACCTTGGACCAGTTTGGGTGAACATGACTGGCCCACCTTGGGTGAACATCCGTGGACCAGTTTGGGTGAACATGTATGGACCATTATAGCCCGGCTACTGACAAGGCAGCAGAGGTCCCTGGCCTGACCGCCAGGCAGGCAGGGAAATGCAGTCAAGGTGGTGACAGTGCCCTCGGTCGTGGGCACGGGATCCACCGACCTGGGACTGCCCGACCTGGCAGGCGTCACCGGCCGGCGGCGTCGCGCCGACCAACCCTATCACCTCGCCTTTGAAGGCGTCGAGTTTCTGGTGGGTCCGGGTGTGGTGGACTAAACCCGAGCGGTGGAGCGGCTCAACTTCAACCGCTGAGCGACGGGCCGGAGCAGCAGAAGGCGGCGATGAGCATGCTGTTTGAAAGGATAGAGCAACGAAATGGACAGATTGAGCGATACAGGCTTCACCCTTGGGCCAGGGGACTACTGTGAGGAACCTGTGGCAAGCGACTTTGACTCTCTTGGGGGCATGTTGTTACAGATAGGCAGTTAGGGTTCCCTCCTGGCCCAGAACGATCCCGCTCGCGGGGTCGTTCCTGTTTTAGAACCTAGCGATCTCGACCGGACGGGGAATGGACAGACCGGCCATAATGGATCACAACTTAACTTTTACATCTTGTCCTGTAATGATACCCGCTGGAGGGCACCATTGCGGCTCAAGATGTACGAACGCTCAGGAGCACTGAGGCGCAACTGCTGCCTACTCTGGCATCACAAAGCAAATGCGGTCTCCATGCTCTGGCCCTGTATGCTCGTGTTACAATGCCTCGGTGGTTATGGATACCGTACGATAGATTGCAACACAAAGACGTCATGCTGTCAGCAGCTCTTGTGGAAGTTCTACTGCTGAGCGTGCTAGTGCAACAAACCCGGCGGCTGGCAGATGGACCTGGTTCCCAGCGGAAAGGCAACCCGACTGCTGGCACAGATCGACAGGTGGCCGTTCCAGATGGTTATCTCAGTTGAGCGCTCCTGTTCTAGGTAAGCGGCTACGTCGGTTTGTGCCCAGAGATCTGCGCCCACACCAGCCAGCGACAGCATATCTACCAGCTCAGCGCTTTCCCCTAGCTCTTGGCGCAGACGTTCCGAGAGCGCGCTGATCAGTCGGAGCCGATCAGACAGCTTGAGTTGCTCGCTGATGTCAAGCACTTGATCGAGCGTCACGACTTCAGTGGCCACGCCAATATCACCTCCCCCAGTTGCTCCAGGGACATTATAGCATATTCCTGCGCAGCGCGCAAAGGCATCAAAGCTGATATCGTGTCAATGAAAGGATAGAGCAACGAGATGGACGGATCGAGCGATACGTGTTACACTCCTGGGCCAGAGGACTGTTGCGAGGAACCTGTGGCAAGCGACTTGACTCCTCTCGGGGGCATTACTTATAGGCGGAGGTTAGGCTTGCCTCCCAAACAAGAACGATCCCAATCGCGGGATCGTTCGTCTTTTCAGCTCCAGAGACCAGGGCCGGACGGGGAGTATGCGGACCCTCGCCGTGGATCTAGAGCTACGTAAATTTGCCTTGCGCAACTTTTCGTAGTACAATATGCACAGATCGACTTGCGAGGCATCCTGGATGACGGAAGCTCAGTACGCTCAAACACAAGGGATCCTCTTGCTGCAGACAGGTCGTCTCCGCTGTGGGGCCGATCTTTACCATCGCTGAGGCTCAAGCACAGGCAGAAGCGCTGGGGATCACCCCTGCCAGGGTCCGCTGGATTCTGAGCCGGTTGGCCCACGGCGGCACCCTGGGCGTCGCCCGCACTCAAGCGAGGTGTGTACGCCGTGCAATCGCCCTTGCTGGGCGCTGAGCTGCATCCCTATGCCATTGCCGCAGCCCTGACCGGGCCGATGGCCATCAGCCACTGGTCAGCCCTGGCTCACCACGGCCTGACCACGCAGATCCCGCCCATGGTCCAGGCTTCCACTCCACACTCTGTGGTCACCCCGGAAATGCGAGAGGGGCAGGCCTATCGGCCTAGAGGGCGCGCCACCTGGCGAGTGTTGGGGTTGGAGTTTGAGTTCATCGTGGTGGGAGAGAAGCGGTTCTTTGGGTTTCAGCAGGAATGGGTGAGCCAGTGGCATCGCGTGGCCATCACCGACCCGGAGCGGACCGTACTGGACATGGTCGCCTCTCCCCGCATGTTTGGCACGCTGGCCACCGGCCTGGAGATACTGGAGGCCCACCTGGACAGGCTGAACCTGGACAGGCTGGTCGACTATGCGCTGCGCTACGACGTCGGCGCAGTCATCAAGCGGCTGGGGTGGATGCTGGAGGCGCTCGGCGTGCCCGAGTCGACAACCGGCCCGCTCCACGCCTACCCGGTTCGATCCTACTACTCGTTGGACCCGACTCGCCCGCCGGGCGGGACCCCTGTGCCGCGCTGGCGGGTGCGAAACAACCTGCCCTGCTAGAGACGGCTCGGGCTGAGTGGGAAGCAGCAGTTGCGCCCCTTCGTGCCCGATTGCCCGGCCATGGAATACGTTGTGGAGGACTTAGCCGTGGGTGATGAGCCTTTGGCGTGACGTATGACAGGTGTTGTGCAAGGCAAAAGACGCCAGAAGCTGTGAATGATCCGAAGGTGAGGGTCTGGATGCAGAGCATCCAGGGCAGCGTTCCCATGCGGGAGCGTGGGAACGAGTCAAAAACAGCATTCTACCCAGCAGAGGCGTCTCCTTTCAGGTATTCCTCAAGTTCCATCAGAGCCTGTGCAGCCTCTTGGCGAAGCGTTTCTTCTGTTATGCTGTACGGACCTATTTGCTCTGGGGTCCACAGAGGCGAATAGGCATCCATGTCTTCCCACAGATTTTCCAGTATATTGAACAGAGGTCGATCCATATATTGTCCTGGATCCTCCATGAAGGCACGATCGTAACATAACATAAACTCATCTGTGGTAAGCATGCCGTCGAGGAATGCCTTGATTAGCGTTCTGTATTCATCGGGTTTCATCGTCCTATCCTATTGCACATTTCCGGTAGTCGAGAGCCACTCGATCTGCCGGGCACTAAGCTGCCATGTACTAATGAGATTCCCGTACAAGTCAGTCATGACAAGCCGTCCTGCTGTGAGGAACCTGCTATCTCTTTGTTGCCCACGGTCCCCCCGCCGACCACGTCTCTTCAAACTCTTGCCCGTTGGCAGCGGCGATCATGGGCGGCATCAAGAACAGATGGATTTGCCGGATGATCTGCGTGAGAACCATGCCACCGGCGTCCAGCCGGTTGCGCGACAGAAAGGCGTTCCATTGCGTACCTTTGTCATGATCGGCCGCGAATTCCTCTGTCAAGGCTGTGGGGGCAGTGCGAGGGATCTCAGTGCGGCGGCGCTGAAAGGTGGCCTGGATCGCTCGCGCAAGCGTCCGCCCGTCGAACTGGAGCTCGCGAGACATCATCCAGACGTCGTAAAAGTCCTTCATGCGGCTGTTTGCCATACCCAGCACGACCATTGCCTCCAACTTTTCCGCAATGACTGTCTCCTTCGGATAGGCGTGAAGTCGTGGAGATGGGAACCCCAACAGGCTGGGGTACTCTACGTCATCGGGGGCCGGCGTGATCACGTCTCCGAACCCGATGTCTACCTGGAGGTTGATGCGGGCATTGCCCAGCGTGGCAGTCATCTGCACCCTCTGCCCTCCGTACTCCTGATCCTCGCGGATCTCTGTCACCCGCACCGAGTCCGGGTGGAACGTCAACCCGTCGGCTGGAACATCAGCCATGCAGATGTCTCGGAACAGTTGAGTCAGGGCCTCCTGGGAGCTGTCTCCGTAACCGAGTAGGTCGAGATCGTGAGTTGGGCGCTGCAATCGACCTGTCCAGAGCGAGAGGAGAAGCGCACCCTTGAGGACGAAATGATCGGCGCGCTCGGATCGACTCAATCGGTACAGCAAGCGTTCAGTGCCATACCTCGTCAAGGTAAGGTTGAAATCCTCACCACGGGCTCTGCTCAGATTTAGAAGCCGCTGGCGAACGGAAGCTGGGAGATTGGCGGGCTGTCTTTTGTTCACGCAGTAGCCTCCATATACGGCCGCATGACATTCGCCACGCGGCAGATCTTGGCATAGTGCCAGAGTTCATCGTTGGTGCATCTCCTCTGCCTGCGGCAGTCGCGAAGCGCCTCCACTGCTACATCCACCCCGATCTTGTTGCGGTACTTGAAACAGTCCGCAACCGTCTTGGCGGGGTTGTAGACGCGAACGATCACGCCTTCTATGGCATGCTCTTCCACGCCGGCCTCAAGGGCGCGTGCAGAAAAACGAACGAATCGAAGCCTTGGGTAGTCCACCTGTGGTCGCCACGCCTTGCTCCCGATAGCCAGCCACACCTCAAATGGAGACTGGGTGGTTAGTCCGTGAAATCGGAGGGCCGACAGCAGGCACACCACGCCGTGCGGAACCCGCTTGCATGCCTCCGCCAGGGTGTGGTGCTCGGAGACGTCGGCATGGGGCAGGACATACAGCCCTCGACCCACACGCTGGAGGTAGCCACGCTCGCACAGGCGACTGAGGTAGATGCGAGGGATACCGTGCGCGTCCAGGTCGCGAGGACGCAGCACTCCTGCCTGCTGCTACCATTTCCAGGATTTGCTGAGTGCGGTCCATGCCCTGGCCCTGTGTGCTCATGTTACAATACCTCGGTAGTTACAGATATCATACGATGGATTGTAACACAGGGGTGTCACTGCTGTCAAAAGCAGCTCCTGCGGAGGTTCTGCTGCTCGACGTGTCAGCGCAGCTGACCTTGGAGGCTGGCAGATGGCCTTGCTTCCCGGCGCAAAGACAACCTTAAGTCGGTGATGAACAGCCTGTTTGAAAGGATAGAGCAACGAGATGGACAGATTGAGCGATACACGCTTCACACGTGGGCCAGGGGACTCTGGTGAGGAAGCCGAGCGTCGCTGCGACCAATCCCTCCCCTCTCTGCGTGACCCTGTCACCGGTTCCGGAACACCAGCGGTAGGTACACCCGCGAGGCTTCGCCGGGCACATCGGCAGTCGCAATCGCTGACGTGTTGCCCACACCATCCCGTACACGGACATAGGCGATGTCGCCTGCCTGCGCAGCGATTTGCATCGTGTCCTGGAAGGGTTCCCCGGCCGCGCCGCGGAAGTCAGGCCGCAGGCTCACCGTATGGTCACAGCCGTGAAGCCACCGAACGTGATGCCAAGCGTCAAAATGAGGGGTTGCGAGACATCTGAGGTGCCACACTGACCGGACGGGTGTCTCGATTCAGGCGACGATTACCTGGATGCCGGCATCGGTCAGGCCTTGGACAACCTCGAGGGCGACGCCTGAATCTGTAACCAACGTATCGACCGCCGACAGTGGAGCCACAAAAGCCGGCGCGGTTCGGCCGAACTTGGTATGATCCGCCACCAGGATGACCTTGTTGGACAGCTTTACAACTGCCCGATCGGTCATCGTCTCCGGCAGATAGTCGTTGGTCAGGCCGTGCTCCAGGTGCACGGCCCGGATGCCCATGACGACCTTGTCAGCCCGCAACTCGGCCAGCGAGTGCTCGGCGATGTGCCCGATCAGCGATAGCTCCGACTGACGCAGCAGTCCGCCCAGGGCAATGACCGTCATATCTGGGGCATCGGCCAGCAGATTGATCACTGGCAGCGAATTGGAGATGATGGTCAGGTTGTGCCGCCCCTTGAGGTATTTGGCTGCGGCCAGCACCGTAGAACCACTTCCCAGGAATACAGTCTCCCCTTCGCCGATCAGTTCTGCCGCAGCCCGCCCGATCTGATCTTTGAACTCGGCCTGGTCATGTGTCCGCTGCAAGATGGGCGGCTCAGGCGCGGGCGATTTGAGTCGTATCGCCCCGCCGTGCACGCGCTGCACGATACCCCCCGCGCCCAGTTCTTCCAGGTCACGGCGGATCGTGGCCTCACTGACCCTGAAGTGGGCGCACAGCTCCGTAACGGACACCCCGCCTGTCTCATGCACAAGCTGCCGGATCTTTTCTATGCGTTCTGCCTTGGACATAATCCTTGTCTCCCCGGCACAGATCGCCGTCGCTGGCCGATACACCCTCATTATATACCAAATCGCTCCGCATGTCAAGCACTTCATGTTAAAATCTGAGCGTTTGTGGTCATAATGTGACCGATTATGACCGATAGCTCTTGACAACCGCTCACTTTTGTGCTACAATGGCAGTGGTTGGCTAGTCGGGTTCCCCAGGGGAGGGGAGAAGCGATGCCCATCGATGGCCTGCTGTTGCACGATTTTCGACCACGCCCGGCGTTGGTAGGTCAAGACCACACGCCAGTGCACCCACGTTTTCCAGTCGTCGATGCGCACAACCACCTGGGACCGCTGTGGGGCGGTGGTTGGGTCGGCCGCCCGCTCGCCCAACTGCTGGACGCCATGGACGAAAGCGGTGTGGAAGCGGTGGCCGACATGGACGGCGGCTGGGGCGAGGAGATCCTCTACCGGCACCTCGACCACTTCAAGGACGGTGCACCGGACCGCTTCTACCATTTCGGCGGGGTCGACTGGAGCCGGTGGCCTGAGCAGGGGGATGGTTTTGCCGGGTGGGCAGCCGCCCGCCTTACCGAGCAGGTCCGGCGCGGCGCCCAGGGTCTCAAGATCTGGAAGGGCTTTGGCCTTCAGGTGCGCGATCATCACGGCCAGCTTGTCGCCGTTGATGACGCCCGCCTCGATCCACTGTGGCAGACCGCCGCCGAGCTGCAAGTCCCTGTCCTCATCCACGTCGCCGACCCGGTCGCCTTTTTCGATCCCCTCGACCAGGTCAACGAGCGCTGGGAAGAGCTGCATGCCCATCCTGACTGGCACTTTCCCTCTCCGCCCTATCCTGCCTTCCAAACGATTCTGGAAGCCTTGGCAAGGCTTGTGCTGCGCCACCCCCCACCACCTTTATCGGGGCGCACGTGGGCTGCTACGCCGAGAACCTGGCCTGGGTGGGCCACCTGCTGGACCGGGCACCCAACCTGTACGTGGACATCGCCGCCCGCATCGGCGAGCTCGGCCGGCAGCCGTACACGGCCCGCCGCTTCTTCCTGCAATACGCCGACCGGATCCTGTTCGGCACCGACGTGGGCGTGGACCCCACCTGGTACCGTATCTACTACCGCTTTCTGGAAACGGACGATGAGTATTTCAACTATGACATCGCCGACATCCCCGGCCAAGGGCGTTGGCGCATCTATGGGCTCTACCTGCCTGCCGACGTCCTGGAAAAGGTCTATCGCTTGAACGCACTCAAGCTGCTCAGGAAATGACCGAGATCCCATTCAGGGAAAGGAGCAGATGCATGGCAACCAGGGGACAGCACACGCTAGCCGAGATTACTTCGCAGCCCGAGGCCTGGGCCGATGCTCTCCGGGCCTTTGCGGCGCGTCAAGCTGAACTCAGGCGCGCCTGGGTATCGCTCAATCCCAGCCAGGTTGCCTTTGTCGGCTGCGGCTCGACCTACTACCTGTCCCAGTCGGCGGCCTGGCTGTTCCAGGGGCTGACCGGAGTGCCTGCCTGTGCCTATCCCAGCTCCGAGATTGTCCTGTTTGAGTCGCAGGTATTGACCAAGCCACACCACACCCTGCTGGTGGCCATGTCCCGCTCCGGGACCACCACCGAGACCCTACTCGCCGTGGACCGCTTCCGGCGCCTCGGTGGCCGCGCTGTGTGGAGCATCACCTGCTATCCCGATAGCCCCCTCGCCAAAGCAGCGAGCCTGGTCCTCCCGGCCGAAGGGGGTCAGGAACAGAGCATCGCCCAAACCCGCTCATTCGCCAGCATGCTGGTATTGGCCCAGGCCATGGCGGCTGCGCTTGCGGGACACGATATCTCGCCTTTGAACACCTTGCCCGACCTTGGATCGAAGCTGCTGGAACAGACCGCGCCCATTGCCCAGGAACTGGGGAATGACCCCGAGGTGGACAGCTTTTGCTTCCTGGGTTCCGGGCCACAGTATGGCATTGCCAACGAGGCTATGCTCAAAATGAAGGAGATGTCCCTTAGCCCCAGCGAGGCATTCCACTTCTTCGAGTTCCGCCATGGCCCCAAATCGATGGTCAACGGGCGGGCTCTGGTCGTGGGTCTGCTGTCTCAGTCGGTCCACGCCCACGAAGAACAGGTACTGGACGAGATGGCCGCTTTGGGTGGGCGCACCCTGGCCTTGGCCCCTTTGCCGGGGACAGACGGCGGTATACGTCGCATCCAACTTCCCTATCACCTCGCGGCGTGGGCCACGCCGATTCTCTACCTGCCGCCACTGCAACTGCTGGCCTATTACCGGGCAGTCGGCAAAGGACTGGATCCCGATCGCCCGCGCAACCTGGATCAGGTCGTGTTTCTGGACGAGTCGGGTTTCTGAGAGGGCTAACGGAGACGATCCGTTGAAGTGCTGGGTGTTGGCCCATCTGTCGATCGGTTTGGCGGTCGCGCTTCTGTCCGGTTGCGGACAGACGGCAGCGAGATCAGAAGGAGGAAACGCAGTGCCCGTTGTCATCGAGAACGCTCGTGTCGTGATGGAGCTGGACGACGCGATGCATTTTCGTCTTGCGCCGGCTGAGGGCGAAACCATCGTGGCCGACGGGTGGGCCGAGATAGTGATCGACGGAGAAGCTGTGGATCACTTAACCCTGGAGGTCGACAGTGTCCGGCGGGAGAAGGCGACCACTGACCTGGGCTCGGCTCAGCGGCTCACCGTCAGCGGCGTGGCCAATCTGCCGGGCGGCGGCCGGCTGCGGCGTATCCTCAGCGTGGATGCCTACCCGCAGTGGCCAAATGCTCTCATCCTCCAGGCACGTTACGAGAACCTGTCCGATGCCCCCGTAAAGCTCGACAGCCTGGCCGAACCTGCGCTGCAACTGGACAGCTCACGAACCAACTCTGCCCGCAAGCCCAACGACTTTTGGTCATTCCAGGGGGCAGCCGTGGGCTGGGGGCAGGATTTTGCTGCGCCGGTGCCGGCTTTTCTGGCGCGCGACAACTATCTGGGCCACCTCGACGGGGCCGAGGGGGGCGGCATCCCAGTCGTGTACGTGTGGAACCAGCAGATGGGAGTGGCCCTGGCCCATGTCGAGCCGGTGCCTCAGTTGTGGTACATGCCTGTCCGAGGTGGCAGTCGCAACGGCGTGCGGCTGGCGTTGGAGACCCGTGAGCCGGATGTCATCCCGCCTGGTGGTTCTGTTGCTGGTTTGCGGACGCTGCTTTCTGTCCACCAGGGTGACTTTTACGAGCCACTGGCTCTCTACGCTGACATTTTGGCAGTCCAGGGACTGCGACCAGCCGAGCCGGACGCTGAGGACTATGCCCCAACCTGGTGCTCGTGGGGCTATGAATTCGACGTCAGGCCGGAGGAGGTCGTGGGCGTTATCCCCAAGCTCAAGGAGCTGGGCATTACCTGGGCCACCCTGGACGACCGCTGGTTCGATAGGTACGGCGACTGGAACCCCCGCGCCGATACCTTCCCCGGCGGCGAGGCTCAGATGCGGGCGATGGTCGACGCCCTCCATGAAGCAGGCATCAAGGCTCAGATCTGGTGGTATCCACTGGCCGTCGAAGATGGGGTGGGAGGGTACGAGTCGCACGACTATGCGGTCGCCGACGTGGCGAAGGAGCACCCCGACTGGCTGTGCCGCAACGCCGACGGCAGCGTGGCCCGAAACAACCGCGGGCTGGCCATCCTCGACCCGGCCGTGCCTGGTGTCCAGGAGTATATCGCGCAAGTGACCCGCCGCTTCGTTGAGAATTGGGGATTCGACGGCCACAAGTTGGACAACATCTACTTTGTGCCGCCCTGCTACGGGTCCCCTTATCATGCTGATCCCGAGGCTTCGCTGGCGGCGTTTGCCGAGGTATACCGCCTCATCCACGAAACCACGCGACAACTGACACCTGACAGCGTCACCCAGATCTGCCCCTGCGGCACGCCGCCGACCTTCAGTTTGTTGCCAGACTACGACCAGGCGGTGACCGCCGATCCGACCAGCAGCGCGCAGGTGCGGCAGCGCATCAAATTCTACAAGGCCCTGCTCGGGCCGCGGGCAGCGGTCTTTTCCGACCATGTCGAGCTGTCCGATGGTGGGAGCGATTTCGCCTCGGGTATCGGCGTCGGGGGCGTGCCTGGCACCAAGTTCGTCTGGCCGGAAGATCCGGCGGTGCGGGAACGGGTGCAGGAGTGGCATGGCCTCGACCCGGAAAAGGAAGCCGCGTGGCGGCAGTGGTTCACCCTGTACAACCGGTATCGCCTGTCGCAAGGGGAGTATCTGAACCTGTACGACCTGGCTTACGATGTGCCAGAAGGCCACGCCATCCGCAAGGCCGACCGGCTCTATTACGCCTTCTATACACGCCAGGCAGGTGACCATTTCGTTGGCTCGCTTGAGTTGCGTGGCCTAGAGGAGCGTGCCTACCAACTGACCGACTATGTGCATGGGCAAGGCCTGGGCACCGTTTGGGGGCCCGTGGCCAGGCTCCAGGTGACCTTTGACGGCTCACTGCTGATCGAGGCAGTGCCACACTGATCTTGGACATGCTGTCAGGGAAAAGGTTAAGAAATCAAAAAAGGAGGAAGAAATGAAAAGGAATGTATCTGTAGGTCTGCTTGTCGTCTTGCTGGTGCTCGGCTTGGTTGCCTGTGGGGGTACGCAGGCGCCGGTGCCAACTGCTGAGAAGCCCCAGCCAACCGAGGCGCCGACGGCGGCTCAGCCGGCCGAGTCTGTCAGCCTGCGGCTGTGGACGCACCAGAACAACACCTTCAACGCCGGCTACGAGGCGTTGATCCAGGCCTTTAAGGCTTCCCATCCCGGCGTTGAGATCACCCTGGAGACCTTTGACTATGACACCTACATCCAGACACTGCAGACCGCCATGCCGGCCGGCGAGGAGGCCGACATCCTACAGCTGTTCGGCACCTGGACCGCCGAGTATGCGGAGCGGCTGGCGCCCGATGCCGGACGGATGTCATGACCCTGGACCAGGCCCAAAAGCTGTTCTACGCCGCTCCCATCGGCGGCTACGTCGTCGACGGCAAGCTGTACGGCCTGCCGCAGGAGTTCAACTGCGAGTACGGCGGCGTGCTGGTCAACAAGACGATGTACGAGAAGGCCGGCCTGACCTACCCGCCGGAGTGGAAGACGATGGACGACGTGCTGGCCGACGGCAAGGCGCTGACCCAGCGTGACTCGGCGGGGGTGATGACCGTGGCCGGGTTCGACTTTAACGCGTCCGACCCCGCCTCCTTCTCACTTCCTGGCCGGCGTCCTGCAGCTTGGCGGCGATTACTGGAATGCCGACCACACCGGCTTTACCTTCGACACGCCCGCAGTCCAAGCAGATGCTGCAGTGGATGGTCGACGCCGTGACCAAGTGGGACGTGCTGGACCCGGTGCTGTTCAACGACGCCACGAACTGGGTGGGCTCGGCATTTTTCGAGGGCCGGGTGGCCATCGGCTACATCGGGACATGGCAGATTGCCGAGGGCAAGGCCACCTATCCCGACTTTGCCGACGAGTGGGACTATTTCTTCCTGCCGTCGATGAAGGGGGATCCGGTCTTTGTGGCCGACTCGGGCTGGGGCCTGGCCGTCTCGCCCAACAGCAAGCACCAGGACGTAGCCTGGGAGTTTGTCAAGTTCGCTGTTGCCGATGCGAACAATGCCCTGCAGTTCAACCTCGACCAGTGGCACCATCCCGGCCATGCCCGAGGTGGCCGCGTCGCCCAAGATCGCCGAGACGATGCCCTGGGTGGCCAAGGCGCTGGAGATCTTGCCCTACGGCCGCTACCTGGGCGCCATGCCCGACCGGGACCTGGTCATCTACGACATCCTCTATCCGCACCTGCTGAATGCGCTGCAGGGGGTGGAGACGGTGGACGACGCCCTGAAGGCGATCGACGGCGAGGCCAACGCCACGTTTCAATAACTGATGAAAGGTGACAGGGGCGCGGATGACCGCGCCCCTGCACACCAGACCCAGGGGAGGCAGCTATGAGCGCACTGGCAGCGGGCCGGGCGAAGAAGCGCGGCGGGCTGTGGGTTAGCCAGCGCCGTTTCATCCTGAGCGTCACCATCCCGATGATCCTCTATGGCGCCATCGGCCTGTTCACCGTCGGCTGGGCGCTGGTGCTGGCCTTCTTTGACTACAGCCCGGGCCGTGCCGGTGGCCCTATCCTCGGCCTGGGAGGCAGCAACCCCTTCGTCGGCCTCGAGCATTTTGCCAACATGGTCAACGGTGTGTCCCGCGAGGCCACCCAGTTCCGCATCAGCCTGAAGAATACGCTGATCTTTGCCCTGGCCGTTCTGCCCCTGAACCTGGCCATCACCCTGCCCCTGGCCACGCTGATCGAGTCGGTGGGCGGAGCGGTTCAAGACCGCCTTCCGGGCCATCTACTTCCTGCCGGTGATTACCTCGTCGGTAGGGGTGGCCCTGATGTGGGGCTACCTGTACGATCCGCAGCGAGGCCTGTTCAACGCCGTCATCCGCCTCTTTGGCGGTACCCCGGTCGCCTGGCTATCCGACCCGCGCGCCCAGTTCCTTGGCGTGTCGGTGGCCATGTGGGCGGTCATCGGGGCCTACCTGTGGCAGGACTTTGGCTACAACCTGGTGATCTTTATCGCGGCCCTGCAGGGGATTCCCAAGGAGTTCAGGGACGCGGCGCTGATCGACGGCGCCAATCGCCTGGCAGGTGTTCAGCAAGATCACGGTGCCGCTCCTGCGCCCCACGCTGCTCTTTGTGTGCGTGATGACCATGCTCAGCTCCTTTCAGGTCTTTGACGTCATCCAGGTCATGACCAACGGCAATCCCAACAACCAGACGCGGGTGCTGGTGCTCGATATCTACGACAACGCCTTCCGCTACCAGCGCATGGGCTGGGCAGCGGCCGTTTCCCTCGTGCTGGTGGCGATCGTGATGATCGTGACGGTCATCCAGATGCGCGTGCTGCGCACCGAATGGGAGTACTGACATGGCCACAATTGCCGCTGCCCGCGCTCGGTCCAGACCGGCATTCGACAGGCTCAGGTATAGCCTCGGGCGTATCCTGGTCTACTTCTTGCTGATCGTGGGCCTGTCGATGACGCTGATGCCCTTCCTGTGGATGCTCCTCTCCTCGGTCAAGACGACGGCCGAGATCCTCCGCACCCCGCCCACCTTTTGGCCGGAGAACCCGACCCTGGGCAACTACCAGACGATCCTGACCGACCCCAAGCTGCCGCTGCTGCGCTTCTATGGCAACAGCCTGTTCGTCGCCGTGGCCAACGTGGTGACCACCCTGTTCACCAGCTCGCTCATCGGCTTTCTCTTTGCCAAGTACCAGTTCCGGGGCAAGCGGATCCTCTTTGGCTGGTTCCTGCTGACGATGATGATCCCCGGCCAGATGACGATGATCCCCGGCTACCTGATCCTGGCCAAGGTCGGCCTGCTCAACAACTTGTGGGGGCTGGTCGTATTCAGCGCACTGGACGCCTTTGGCATCTTCCTGCTGCGGCAATTCATCGAGTCGCTGCCCAACGAGCTGCTCGACGCCGCCCGTATCGACGGCGCCTCGGAATGGCAGATCTACTGGCGCATCGTCCTGCCCCAACTCGGGCCGCCGCTGGCCACCCTCGGCATCCTGACCTTCATGCACAACTGGAACGCCTACCTGTGGCCGATGGTGGTCCTCACCAAGATCGAGCGGCGCACTCTGCCCATCATCCTGACCTGGTACAACTCCCAGCACTCTACCCAGCCCAACCTGACCATGGCCGCCACCGTCCTGATCATCATCCCCATCCTGATCGTCTATCTCTTCTTCCAGCGCTGGGTCGTGCGCGGCTTTACCATGAGCGGACTCAAGGGATGACGCACAAGCGATCTGCCTTTCTTCTGCTCTTTGCTGTTTGTGTGGTTGCTGGCTGTGGTGGTGGCACCCCCATACCCACGGCGGTGCCGGGTCCCAATTGGCCGGCCGTCGACGATTTCCTCTATCAGTTGCAGCGTGCCCGGCCCGATCGCATCGGCGAAACGGCTTTTGACCTGGTCGTGGTCAGTATGGCGGCCGCCGGCAGCTCGGACGCCGTCATCCCTGCACTCAAGAGCAGCCCTGGCGGCGAAAAGATCGTCCTGTGCTACATGAGCATCGGCCAGACCGAGAACTATCGTTTCTACTGGAACCCCGACTGGCCCAAGAATCCACCCGCCTGGATGGAGGATCCAGACCCTGTTTGGGCGGGCGATTTCTGGGTTCGCTATTGGGATCCAGACTGGCAGCGCATCATCTATGGCACAGCCGACAGTTATCTCGACCGGATCATCGCCCTGGGGTTCGACGGCGTGTACCTCGACCGGGTGGACGCCTACCAATACTTTGAGGAAAAGGGGCGCGACACGGCCGCTCGCGAGATGGCTGATTTTGTCATCGCCCTGGCCGACTATGCCCGCCAGCGGCATCCCGGGTTTGGCGTCTTTCCCCAAAACGCCGAAGAGCTGGGCCTTCGCTTCCCCAACTACCTGGAGACGGTCACCGGCATCGGCGTTGAGGATCTGTACTACGGCTATCCACGCGACCACGAGGCCTCGCCGCCCGACTGGACCGCCCAACGCGAAGCGATCCTGGACCAATGGGTGGACGCCGGCAAGCTGGTGCTGGTGATCGACTATACCCGCATCGCCGAGCAGATCGACGATGCCTATGCCCGCGGCCAGGCCCGCGGCTACGTCCCGTACGTGACTGTCCGCTCCCTGGGGCAGCTCATCATCAACAAAGGGCACGAGCCAGACTAAGGAGATTCTTTATGACCAAAATCGCCTTTATCGGCGCCGGCAGCCTGGGGTTCACCCGCGGCCTGGTGCGCGACATCCTGACCTTCCCGCTGCTGCAGGACGCCACCCTGGCCCTGATGGACATCGACGCCGAGCGGCTCGAGTTCGCCCAGAAATCGGTGCAGCGCATCGTCGACATGGGCCGCTACCCGGCCAAGGTCGAGGCGACCCTGGATCGCGCCGAGGCGCTGACCGGCGCCGACGCCGTGCTGTGCACCATCCTGGCCGGCGGCACCGAAGTCTGGCGGCACGACATCGAGATCCCCAAGAAGTACGGCGTGGACACCAACATCGGCGACACGCGCGGGCCGTCGGGCATCTTCCGCGCCCTGCGCACCATCCCGGTGATGCTCGGCATCGTCCACGACATGGAGCGCTACTGCCCGGACGCGATCCTGCTGAACTACACCAACCCGATGGCCATGCTGTGCCGGGCGATGCAGCGCGAATCGTCCATCCGGCTGACCGGCCTGTGCCACAGCGTGCAGGGCACGGCCATGATGCTGGCCGACTGGATCGGCGCGCCGTACGAAGAGATCACCTACACCTGCGCCGGCATCAACCACCAGGCCTGGTACCTGAAGTTCGAGTGGAACGGCAAGGACGCCTACCCCCTGATCCGCCAGGCCGTCACCGACCAGACCGAAATCTACAACGAGGAGATCGTCCGCAACGAGATGTTCCTGCACCTGGACTACTACGTCACCGAGTCCAGCGGGCACAACTCCGAGTACAACTGGTGGTTCCGCAAGCGGCCCGACCTGATCGAGAAGTACTGCACCCACGGCACCGGCTGGAACCCGGGCGAGTATGCCTACATCCTGAAGGAGTATCAGCAGGCCGAGAACACCTGGAAGGACGAGGCCAGACAGTGGTTTGCCAAGGAGACGCCGATCAGCCTGGAGCGCGGGCACGAATATGCTGCCTACATCATCAACGCCTGGCAGGGCGGCGAGATCTTTTCGCTTCAACGGCAACGTGCCCAACACCGGGCTGATCACCAACCTGCCGCCAGGAGGCCTGCGTCGAAGTGCCGGTCTTTGTGGACAAGGCCGGGTTCCATCCCGTGCACGTCGGGGCGCTGCCGCCGCAGTGCGTGACACTCACCCACGTCAGTGTGATGGTCGAAGAGATGGCCGTCGAGGCGGCGCTGACCGGCGATCCGCGCCTGGTCTTCCAGGCCATCGCCCACGACCCGTTGACCGCGGCAGTGCTCTCGCTGGCCGAGATCAAGGAGATGGTCAACGAGATGCTCCAGCAAAATCGTGACTACCTGCCGCAGTTCAAGCACCTGGTGGTGTGAATCGGCCACCATGTTGCCTGAAATCGTCGCCGCCCACAAGCGCGGGGAGCCGGTTGGCATCTATAGTGTCTGCTCGGCGCATCCCTTTGTTCTAGAGGCTGCCGTCCAGCAGGCCCTCGACGACGGCTCGCCGTTGCTCGTCGAGTCCACCTCCAACCAGGTTAACCAGGAGGGTGGCTACACCGGCATGACCCCCGCCGGTTTTCGTGCCCTGGTGTACAGCCTGGCCGACAGGCTTGGCTTGCCCAGTGAACGCGTCATCCTGGGCGGCGATCATCTCGGGCCCAATCCCTGGCAGGGCCAGCCGGCCGAAGGCGCCATGGCCAGGGCGCGCACGCTCGTGCGCGACTGCGTGCTGGCCGGATATGTCAAGATCCACCTCGACGCGAGCACGCGGTGCGCCGACGATCCGCGACACTCGCCAATGGACAAGGCCGTCATGGCCGAGCGGGCCGCCGATCTGTGCCTGGCCGCAGAGGAGGCCTACTCGGCGTCTCGCTCAGGCCAGGCGGCCCCCCACTATGTCATCGGCACCGAGGTGCCACCGCCGGGTGGCGCCCAGGAGCACGAAGAGACGCTAACCGTGACCGCGGTCGACGACGTCCAGGACACAATCGATCGTACCGAGATGGCCTTCAGACGGCGTGGCCTGGATGCTGCCTGGGAACGAGTGATCGCCGTGGTCGTTCAGCCTGGCATAGAGTTTGGCGACGACCTGCTGCTTGCCTACAACCGCCAGGCCGCAGTCCGGCTCTCTCGCCTGATCGAGGCGTATCCACGCCTCGTCTTTGAGGCTCACTCCACCGACTACCAGACCCGCGACGCCCTACGTGCCCTGGTGGAGGATCACTTTTGCATCCTGAAGGTGGGCCCGGCGCTGACCTTTGCCTTTCGCGAGGCGGTGTTTGCCCTGGCCGCAATCGAAACCGAATGGCTGTCGGGACGGGAGGGGGTTGAGCTGTCTGGCATCCGCCAGGCTCTCGATGCGGCCATGGTGGCCAATCCGGTCTACTGGCGCGGCTACTACACCGGCCCAGAAGACCAGCTCCGGTTTGCCCGCAGTTACAGCTACAGCGACCGGATCCGCTACTACTGGCAGGTGCCCGAGGTTCAGAAAGCCCTGGCCCGCCTGCTGCATAACCTGGAAAAGCATCCGGCTCCTCTGACCGTGCTGAGCCAATTCCTACCAGTCCAGACTGAGCGCATCCGAGCCGGTGCTGTGGCGAATGTGCCCAAGGACCTGATTTGTGATAGAATCAGATCGGTATTGACCGATTACGCCTATGCCTGTGGCTATCATACTGGGGCAGATGATCGTGGCACTACAGCGGCGATCATGGAAAGGAGGTAAGGACGTGACGCCGATGGCAACTGGCAAGATCCGCCGCCTGCAGCAGTGCGCCACGCCTGACGGCAAGCTGGTCATCCTGGCCGTGGATCATCGCGGCAACCTGCGCCGGGCGCTCAACCCGCGCGATCCGGCCGCCGTTTCGGATGAGGAGCTGGTCGCCTTCAAGCGGGACGTGGTCACTGCGCTGGCCCCCGCCGCCTCGGCTGTGCTCCTCGATCCTGAGTATGGCGTCGAGCAGTGTATCGCCAGCGGTGCGCTGCCCGGTGCTCGCGGCCTGATAATCGCCCTGGAGCGCACTGGGTACGGCGGCGACCCCGCCGCCCGGGTCACCGAGCTCCTGCCCGACTGGGATCCCCACCGGGCGGCGCGGATGGGGGCCAGCGGCGCCAAGCTGCTGGTCTACTATCATCCCGAGGCACCGACGGCGCCCGAGACAGAGGCGTTGGTGCGCCGCACAGCAGCCCTGTGCGCCGAGGCAGAGGTGCCCCTGTTTCTGGAGCCGCTGTCCTATTCGCCCGATCCAACCCGGCACGGGCTCACTCCTGAGGAGCGCCGCCACGTCGTCCTGGAGACGGCCCGGCGGCTGACCGCAATCCCTGGCGTTGGCGTGCTCAAGGCCGAATTCCCACTTGACATCGCCGCCGTGCCCGACGAGGCTGAGTGGCTGGTCGCCTGCCGGGAATTGACCGAAGCTTCGCGGGTGCCCTGGGTGCTTCTCAGCGCCGGAGCCGACTTTGAGACCTACCTCCGACAGGTTACGGCCGCGGCCCGGGCCGGCGCCAGCGGCGTGGCTGTAGGCCGGGCCATCTGGCAGGAGGCGACAGAGAAGCCTCGGGCAGATCGTGTCGAGTTCCTGGCCACCACCGCCCGGCGGCGGATGCAGCGCGCTGCCGCCCTGTGCCAGGCCCTGGCCCGGTCCTGGTACGACTGATAGTGAGAGGAGTATGTGAACCGCAGGGTCCTGGTAGTCGGCGAGCTGAACGTAGATCTGATCGTCAGTGGCCTGGGCAGGCTGCCGGTGCTGGGCCAGGAGATCGTGGCCGAGACGCTTCGCACCGTGCTGGGCAGCTCGTCTGCCATCTGCGCTGCCGGCCTGGCTCGCCTGGGAGCTACGGTTGACTTGCTGGGGAAAGTGGGCGTCGATACCTATGGCCGGCTTGTGACCGACGAGCTACAGCGTCTGGGTGTCGGCACTCAGCGGATCATCCGCGACGATGTCGTGCCCACCGGCGTTACTATCTCGCTGACCTACCCTGAGGATCGCGCCCTGATTACCTATCTGGGCTGCATCGCCCTCTTGCGCCTGGAAGATATCGATACCTCCATCCTCACCGAGTATGGCCACCTGCACGTGGGCTCCTATTTCCTGCAGAAGGGGCTGCAATCGGGCCTGCCGGACCTGTTTCGCTCTGCCCACCGCGCCGGCCTGACCGTTTCGCTGGACACCGGCTGGGATCCCGACCAGCGGTGGGGCGATGGCCGTCCTGCTGGCGCTGCTGGAGAAGGTCGACCTCTTCCTCCCCAACGAGACGGAGGCCTGCGCTATCGCCGGCGTGGACGATGTCACGCAGGCAATGCGCGAATTGGGGAAACGGGCCAAGGTGGTGGCCGTCAAACGAGGGTCCGAAGGGGCGATGGCCATACGAGATGGTCAGGTCGTCCACAGCCCTGGGTTCCGGGTCAATGCCGTCGATACCACGGGGGCGGGCGATTCGTTCAATGCCGGCTTTATCTTTGCCTATGTGCTTGAGCGCCAGCCACTGGCCGAGGCACTGCGTTTTGCCAACGCGTGCGGCGCCCTGTGCACCACTGGTTATGGGGGAACCGACGCTCAGCCCACTCTGCGCAGGGTGCAGGATGTGTTGAAATCCTAGAACCTCTCTCCATAGTTCACGGGGCACGGGTGATGAACACGCTGTTTGAAAGGATGGAGCAAAGGGCATAGATCGCATCGATCGCCTCCCGCCAGTAGGCTGCCTCAATATGGCATTGCTAGATTCAGTCTTAACCTGCCGGCAGGCCGATATGTAGAAGTGCTGAACGGTCGTGCCTTGACACCAGAGCGAGTCGGGGCTACAATGGGCGCAGGAATCGCCACATGAAGATCGAGATCCACGGCGCCAGCGAGCACAACCTGAAGGGCATCGACGTCTGTATCGGCGATGGCCTGACCGTGGTCACAGGGGTGTCTGGGTCGGGCAAGACGTCGCTGGTGTTTGACACGCTGTACCACGAAGCGCGGCGGCGCCTGCTGGACGTGATCTCGACGAGCCGGCCGGGCGGCTGGCAGCGCCAGTTGGCCCCGGCCAGGGTTGAATCGATCACCGGCCTGGGTCCGGCCATCGCCGTTGGGCAAAACGTGCTCAACCTCAATCCGCTATCGACGCTCGCCTCGGCCTCGGGGCTGCATCCCTTCCTGCGACTGCTGTACAGCACCTATGGCGCACGGCGCTGCGCCGCGTGTGGCGCCGCGCTGAGTGTGCTGAGCGAGGACGAGATGGTCGAGCGCCTGGTGGGCCTGTCCCGGGAACAGCCGCTGCGCATCTTTGCGCCCCTGCTGCGCGGCGTACCAGGCAGCCACCGCACGCTGCTCGAGCTGCTGGCCGGGCAGTTTGGAGCAGAGGCGCTGTGGGTGGACGGCCAGGCGTGGCGTTCCCAGCCGCTGGACTCGGGGGAGGCCCACGATCTCGATGTCGATCTCGGCCGGCTGGAGCTCTCGGCCTCGCCCCTCGAGGTGCGCGGCAAAACCGGCAGGGCAGCATCGCTGGGGGCGAAGGCGATCACGGTGCGGGGTGAAAGCATCGAGCTTACGCTGGCCAGCGCGCCGGTGTGCGCCGGTTGCGGCACCTGGTTTGGTCGCTTGGAGCCCAAGCATTTCCACCTGGCCTGTCCCTTCTGCGAAGGCCGTGGCTGTGCGCGCTGCGACCAGACCGGCGCGCACCCCCAAGCCGCCGCGGTACGCTGGCAAGGGCTGCGCCTGTCCGAGCTGCTGGCACACTCGGTGAGCGAGGCGCGCGGGCTGTTTGCGCGCTCGGAGCTGCCCACGACGGCAGGGCGCCTGCTGGGCGAGATCACGCGCCGCCTGGACGCCTTGGAGCGGGTGGGGTTGGGCTATCTGACGCTCGACCGGCCTTCCCCGACGCTGTCGCGAGGCGAATCGCAGCGCGTACGGCTGGCCGTGGCCCTCACCAGCCGCCTGGAAGAGATGCTGTACGTGCTCGACGAGCCGACCATCGGCCAGCATCCGGCGGATGTGGCCCGCTTCCTGCCCGCCTTTCGTGAGCTGGGCGGGCCGGTGGTGTACGTGGAGCACGATCGAGTCGCCGCGGCCGCCGCGGACCATGCCATCGACCTGGGGCCGGGAGCGGGCGCCGAAGGGGGGCAGGTGGTCTTTAGCGGGACCCCCGCCGAGCTGTGGCAGGCGGATACCGCCACAGGCCGCGCCTTTAGCCTCCGCAGCCGGGCCTGGATGCCAGAGACCCGCCCACCTCCCGAGCGCTTTCTGTCGGTGCGGGGCGCCCACCAGCACAACCTGCAAGCGATCGACGTCGAGATCCCTATCGGCCGGCTGACGGTCATCACCGGGGTCTCGGGATCGGGCAAGAGCACGCTGGTGGAGCACGTTCTGGTGCCTTCGCTGGAGACACGGGCTGCGGTGGGCTGCCGGGAGATCTGCCGGCCCGGCGATGGTACCGGTCCTGGTCGACCAGAGCCCGATCGGCCGCAATCCCCGCTCGAACCCGGCGACCTACACCAAGCTGTCGGACATTATCCGCGACCTGTATGCGCACGCCACCGGGCTGTCGGCCTCGTGCTTTTCCTTCAATCGCCCGGAGGGAGCCTGCCCCACCTGCGAAGGCATGGGTGCGGTCGAAGTGAAGATGCAGTTCCTGCACCCGCTGTGGATCACCTGCTCCGATTGCGACGGGCAGCGTTTTGACGAGGAGGTGCTGGCCGCACGCGTGCTCTTTGGCGAGCGCAGCCTGTCGATCGCCGAGCTATACCAGCTCCCTATCCAGGAGGTTGCATCTCTGCTGGCCGACGGAGACCCGGCTGCCCGACCGACAGGTGACGACTGCCAGGCGATATCGTGCGCGCCCTGCTCGACGTGGGGCTGGGCTACCTGCCGCTGGGGCAGCCATCCCCTACGCTGTCGGGCGGCGAGGCGCAGCGGGTAAAGCTTACCAAGTACCTGGGGCGCGGCCGGCTGGCCGATCGCCTGCTGGTGCTGGACGAGCCATCCACCGGCCTGCACCCGCAGGACCTCGACGGGCTGCTGGTGGTGCTGGATCGCCTGGTGCGGGCCGGAGCGACCATCGTCGTCGTCGAGCACAACACCGACATGATCCGCGCCGCCGACTGGATCGTCGATCTCGGCCCTGGGGCCGGACCGGCGGGAGGCAAGGTGGTGTATGCCGGGCCGACCGAAGGGCTACTGGGTGTGAAGGAGTCGGCCACCGCCAGAGCCTTGATGGAGGAGCGCCTGATCCAGCCGCGGGGTCCCGCGGCGCGGTCGGCGGCGGCGCGAGCCGACAGGATCATCATCCGCAACGCCCGGGCCAACAACCTGAAGGGCGTAGACGTAGAGATCCCCAAGGGCAAGCTGACCGTCGTGACCGGCCTCTCCGGCTCGGGCAAGTCCAGCCTGGTGGGCGACGTGCTGGAGGCAGAAGCGCGGCGGCGCTACCTGGAGTCGCTGTCGATGTACGAGCGGCAGGGGATGCGCGAGGGCCCTGAAGCCCCGGTGGATCTCGGTGGCGGGTCTGGGGGTTACGCTGACAGTGCGGGGCGTGCAGGCGCACCTGTGGAGCGCGCTGACACATTTTACGCGGCGCGCCAGCGTAGGCAGAGCCAGTGAGCTGAGCCATCACCTGGCGGTTCTGCTGGCCAACGTGGGCGAGCGCACCTGCCTGGAATGCGGCGCGACGATGGAGCGCCACGGTGAATGGGCATGCCCGGCGTGTGGGGCCAGGGCGCGCATTGCCCAGACGCGGCACTTTTCCACCGCCACCTATGCCAGCGCCTGCGAGCAGTGCACAGGCATCGGCGTTCTGTTCTCGCCCCGCCCGGAGAAGCTCCTCGATCCATCCAGAGCGCCCCCTGTGCGGCGGGGCGATGTACTCGCCAGGCTACTGGCCGCAGACTTATCTGTGCCAGGACACGGGCATCTGCCAGGCGCTGGGCTTGCGCTATGGGTACGATCCGTTCGAGACACCCTGGAATGAGATGAGCGAGGAGGCGCAAAGGGCGTTCCTGTACGGCGACGCCGAGCCGTTGGAGCGCAGCTACCAGAGCAAGAGCACAGGGCGGACCGTCACCCAGTCGCAGGCATGGGAGGGCTTTTACGGGGGATGGGTGCGTGACTGGGACGTACACGGCACCTACACCCAGAGTGAGCCCTGTCCGCGCTGTGGGGGCTCGGGGCTCAAGGACGAGTTCCTGGCCGTGAGGCTGGCCGGTCACAGCATGCATGGGCTGAGCGAGATGCCGCTCGAGGAGCTGGAGCGCATTCTGGACAGCCTGCCCCCCTTCCCGGCTCTTGTGACCGGGATATCCCCGGTCAGGACCAGCCTGGAGGCCGCCCGGCGCAGGCTGCACTTTCTAAGCCAGGTCGGCCTGGGCTATCTCCATCTCAACCGGCCACTGGGCACGCTGTCGGCCGGAGAAGCCCAGCGCATCCAGTTGTCCAGCCTGCTGGGCAGCGGCCTAACCTCGCTGACGGTGCTGCTGGACGAGCCGTCGCGGGGGATGCACCCCTCCGAGCTTGAGGCCCTGAGCGAGGCCCTGCGGGAGCTGCGCGACGAAGGCAATACGGTCATCGTGGTGGAGCACGATCTGCAGCTCATCGGTGCAGCAGACTACGTCATCGACATGGGACCGGGGGCAGGGGTGGCGGGCGGGCAGGTAGTGGCCTGTGGAGCACCGTGGGAAGTGGCCCAGACAGACACGGCCACCGGGAAATGGCTGCGCGGCGAGAGCAAGCCGACGTTCGGCGGGCGCCGCAAGCCGACGGGGTGGCTGTCGATCGTGGGCGCGCGGGCCAACAACCTGCGCGGAGAGACGGTGCGGCTCCCGCTGGGCACCCTGACAGGAGTCTGCGGCGTGTCGGGCTCGGGCAAGAGCACGCTGCTGATCGACACGCTGGGACGGGCTCTGGTGCACAGCACGCACACGACGTCGTTTGCCCTAGAGCCGGGGGAGCCGGGCGAGCACGATGCCATCCAGGGCGCGCCGGCCCGAACCGTTTTGGTGGACCAGGCCAGGCAGGGAATCCGCAGCCCGTCCAGGTTTCTGGGACTGACCCAGCCCCTGCTGGAGCTCTTTGCGGCCAGCGAAGACGCCCACGCGCTTGGCCTTGACGAGCAGCAACTGGGCCGGCCCTGTTCGGCCTGCAAGGGGCACGGCGTCCACCAGCTGGAGATGGGCTTTCTGCCGGACCTGGCGGTGGAGTGCGAGACGTGCCGCGGGACGGGCTATATCCCTGAGGCGTGGGACGTGCGCGTTCGGGGCCTGGCGCTGCCCGAGATCAACGCCCTGACGCTCGACCAGGTCTATGAGCGGTTCGAGGATGAAGAGTCGATCGCCCGGCCGCTGAGCGTGGCGCGCGAGGTGGGGCTGGGATACCTGGTGTGGCGCCAACCGGCGTATACCCTGTCGGGCGGTGAGGCGCAGCGGCTCAAGATCGCTCGCGAGCTGTGCCGCAGGGTACCAGGCGAAACCCTATATATCCTGGACGAGCCCACGGTGGGCCAGCACATGGAGGACGTGGCACGGTTGCTCCAGGTGCTGGGGCGCCTGGTGGAGGCCGGACACAGCGTTATCGTCGTAGAACATCACCCTCTTGTCCTCGCCGCCTGCGATTGGCTGGTCGAGCTCGGCCCGGGCGGAGGTCCCCGGGGAGGGCGGGTGATTGCGGCCGGCACTCCCGAAGAAGTGGCGCAGGCCGGCACGCCCACCGCCCCATATCTGCGCGAGGTACTGGAGGCAGGCCGGTGACCTGGGCGCCGCTGCTACTGGCCGATCCCAGCCCCAACCTGCGGCGGCTGGTGCTGCGCGAGCTGCTGGGGCGGCCCGCTGCCGACGCGGAGGTGTGCGAGCTGGAGGCCATACGGGAACAGGATCCGATCGTGCGCGACCTTCTGGCGATGCAGGATGCGGACGGGTCGTGGCCAACGGGCAGCGGAGGCGGCGAGGCCTGGCGCGGGATCCGGGCGACGGCGCAGGCCCTGGTGCGCCTGGGCTATCTTGGGTTCGGGCCAGAGCACCCTGCGCTCCGCCGGGCGGCCGAGTTCCTCTTTTCGCAGCAAGAGGCCGACGGCTCGTGGCCACTGCCCAGGAGCAAGGCAGAGCGCGAATTCAGGGAACCGTACTCGATGATCCCGCTGCAAACCGCCCTGCCGCTCCGGGCGCTGGCAGCGGCCGGGTATGCGAACGACCCGCGGGCCGAGCAGGCATACGAGTGGCTGCTTGCGCAGAGGCTGCCGGACGGAGCCTGGCCATCGGGTGTGAAGGCAGGGCAACACGTCTTTCCGGGGGGATACCGCCGGCTGGCGCACTCACGATTTGGCTGCCGCACCAACACTACCTTTGCCGTTTCCGCGCTGGCGTTCCATCCCAGTCGACGATTGAGCCCCGCCGCGCGGCGGGGCCTGGACCTACTGCTGGCGCACGAATCGCTGCAAGCACACACGCTCGGCTACGAAGTGGCGCGGACACTGGGCGCCGAACCGGGCGGCGGCTATTTTACCTACTTTGCCCGATACGACGCCGGCCTGGTGTTGGACCTATGCCGGCGCATTGGAGCCAGCCTGGAGGATGCGCGGGTGGGGGCTATGGTGGCCTTTGTGAAAGGGCTGCAGGGTGCGTATGGCCTGTGGGACTATGCCGCGCATCCGGAGGTGTCACGCTGGGTGAGCTTTGACCTGCTGCGCTCCCTGTCGCGGATCGATCGCGACGGCGACTGGGTCGGCATAGAGCCGCGCACGCCGTTCCAGCCGTATCCAAAGCGGCCCCGGCGCTACTAGACCAAGTCCAGAAGGGCACGGATGAGGGTGCTGGTCGCCAGAATACCCACGTTGCCCCCGTGCCGCATGGTGCTCCGGCCGCATCTTGCGGAGTTGATCATTTGCACTGTATGTAGTATCATTCGGCGGACAGCCACGACAAACCGAATTGAAGGGTTATTTCCGGCCTTTGCCGGGCCAAAGGAGTGCTGCATGCTGTTCACCCAACCGGTTACCGAAATCATCAGGCGGCGGTATTCCTGCCGCCGCTACCTGGACACGCCTATCGAGGAGAAAACACGGCAACGGCTGGCCGAGTTTGTCGCGTCAGACACGGCCGGCCCCTTTGGCCGCACCCCGGCGCGGTTCATCCTGGCTGCCGCCACAGAGCAGGACCGCCAGGAGCTGCGCGGGCTGGGGACGTATGGCTTTATCAAGAACCCAACCGGGTTCATCATCGGCGCGATGGGGCCTGGCGACAAGAACCTGGAGGGGTTCGGGTACTTGATGGAGCGGATCGTCCTGTTTGCCACCGACCTGGGCCTGGGCACCTGCTGGGTGGGCGGAATCTTTACCAGGAGCAGCTTCTCCCGCAGGATCGGGACAAAGCGCGGGGAAACCATCCCGGCAGTGGTCTCGACGGGATACGCGGCCGATGAAGGCGGTGTGCGGGATCCGATCCGCCGCATGGCCGGCAGCGATCAGCGGCTGCCGTGGGAGGCGATCTTTTTCGATGCCCGCTTGGGCAGCCCGCTTGCGCCCCAGACCGCGGGCGCCTATGCCGAGGCGCTGGAGATGGTGCGGCTGGGGCCGTCGGCGAGCAACAAGCAGCCGTGGCGCATCGTCCGCGAGGGCAGATGCTGGCACTTTTACCTGCAGCGCACACCGGGATACGCGGCCCTGGGGGTTGGCAAGCTCATAGGGGTGGCCGATCTGCAGCGCGCTGACATGGGCATCGCCATGTGCCACTTTGAGCTGACCGCCGCCGAGATGGGGCTGGCAGGGCAGTGGCAGATCTGCGATCCCGGTCTGGAAGTGCCGGACGATCTGACCGCGTACACAGCGAGCTGGGTTGGCGGGTAACAGGAGGAGCAACTGATGCGCCTTTCGACGCTCGTGGGCCGCACCCTGCGCCAGCCGCCGGCTGACGCCCATCTGCCCAGCCACCAGCTGCTGGTCCGGGCCGGCTATGTCCGGGCGCTGGATGGCGGCCTGTTCGCCTATCTGCCCCTCGGGCTGCTGGCCCTGCGCCGCCTGGAAGCGCTGGTCCGCCGGGAGCTGGCTCCCCTGGCCGCCCAGGAGGTCGCCCTGCCCCCCTCGCCCGATGCCGATCCCGCTGCCGGTTTCGTCGGCCTGGTGCGCCGCGAGGTCGATTCCTACCGCCAGCTGCCGGCCAGCCTGTGCCAGACGGCAATCCGGTCTATGCCTCCATCCCGGTCCCGCGCCGGACTGTTCGGCGCCGGCCAGCGGCCCATTTTCGAGCTCTATTCCTTTGGCAGCGCCGGCGGTATGGCGACCGTCGCCGAGCAGGTCACGGCGGCGCTGGATCGCATCCTGGCCGCCTGTGACCTGCCGGCCGTGTGGGCAGGAGCCGGCGATGGCGAGCAGCATCTCTATTATGTCCACCCCTCCGGCGACGAAAGCCTGGTCCGCTGCCCGGCCTGCGGCTATGCCGCCGAGCGCGGCTGGGCAGCCACGGTGTGGCCGGCGCCGCCCGACGAGCCGGAGCAGCCGGTCGAGGAGATTGCCACCCCGGGCTGTAACACCATTGCCGCCCTGGCCGAGTTCCTGGACGTGCCGGCCACGCGGACGCTCAAGATGGTCTTTTACTCGGTGGCGGGCCGGGTCACCTGTGTCGTCATCCGCGGCGACCGGGCGGTGGACGAGGCCAAGCTGGCGCGGCTGCTGGGCACCGACCGCACCTATGCCAGCCTGGAGGATGAGCTGGCGGCGATCGGGGCGGTGGGCGGCTATGCCTCGCCCATCGGCCTGCGCGCCGGGCAGGTCCGCGTGGTCGCCGACCCCTCGGTGCGGGCCGGGATGAACTGGATCACCGGGGCCAACCGGCCCGGCTATCACCTGCGGAACGTGAACATCCCCCGCGATTTCACCCCGGGCGAGTGGGCCGACCTGGCGCTGGTCGAGCCGGGCGATCCCTGCCCGCGGTGCGGGAACGCGGTCAGCGGTCGAAGAGGCGTTCCGCCTGGTCGACTGCCAGGCGCCCAGGGCGGCAGATGGCGGAATATCTGGACGATGCCGGCCGCCCCCAGCCGCTGTGGCTGGCGGGCTGGCGGCTGGACCTGGGGCGGCTGCTGGCTGCGGTCGTGGAGCAGCACTACGACGGGTACGGGATCATCTGGCCGGCCGCCTGTGCGCCGCTGGACGTGCACCTGGTCGCCCTCGACCTGCGCCAAGAGGAGGTCGCCGCCCAGGCCGAGGCGCTGTACGAGCGGCTGTCGGCCGGCGGCCTGGCGGTTCTGTACGACGACCGCGACCTGAGCGCCGGGGTCAAGTTCGCCGACGCCGACCTGATCGGCCTGCCGCTGCGCCTGACGGTCAGCAAGCGCTCGGTGCAAGAGGGCCTGATCGAGGCCAAGTGGCGCGATTCCGCCGACCGGCTCAGGCTGGACGACGGCGGGCTGGCGGCAGAGCTGGCCAAGTTGAGGGCAAGATGAGCCAAACCTTGTTCGAAAAGGTGTATTGGATCGTGCAGCACATCCCCGCAGGCAAGGTGGCCACCTACGGCCAGATCGCCCGGCTGCTGGGCATCCCGCGCGGCGCCCGGACGGTCGGCTGGGCGCTCCACAGCCTGCCCGACGACGTGGAGGTGCCCTGGCAGCGGGTGATCAACGCCCAGGGCTGCGTCAGCACCGGCTGGGAGGGCGACGAATCGACCAGCCAGCGGGCGCTGCTGGAAGCCGAGGGGATCGTCTTTGACAAGCAGGGCCGGGTGGACCTGAAGGTCTATGGCTGGGCCGGGCTGGACCTGGCCGAGTGGCAGCAGCTGCAGGAGGCCTGAGGCCCAGTGTCCCTCATTTGCCAGCCTGACCAAGAGCGGTTACAATAGCAGGCGATCTTCTACGAGGAGGTAGAACTGTGTCAGCCGTAACCCAAGATGAACGCGGGTACCGCCGCACCGTCAACGCCTGGTGCTGGTACGACTGGGCCAACTCGGCCTTTGCCACGACGATCCTGGCGGCCGTGCTGCCCGTCTACTACAGCCAGGTGGCAGGGGCCACCCTGCCCAGCGAAGCCCGGGCCACCGCCTACTGGAGCCTGGGCCTGACCATCTCGCTCCTGATCGTCGCCATCCTGTCCCCGATCCTGGGCACGGTGTCCGACGTGATGCGCGGCAAGAAGCGGTTCCTTGCCGCTCTTTGCCGGCCTTGGCATCCTCGGGACGGCCCTGCTGGTGCTGGTCAGCACCGGCGACTGGCTGCTGGCCTCGATCCTGGCCATCCTGGGCCGAGTGGGGTTCAACGGCTCGATCACCTTCTACGACGCGCTGCTGCCCCACGTGGCCAAAGAGGAGGACCGGGACCGGGTGTCGGCGCGCGGCTATGCGCTGGGCTACCTGGGCGGCGGCATCCTGCTGGCGATCAACGTGGTCATGATCCAGTTCCTGCCCGGCAACGTGGGGGCCGCGTCTCTCGTTTCTCAGCGTGGCCATCTGGTGGGCCATCTTTTCCATTCCCCTCTTCCGCCGCGTTCCCGAGCCGCCCTCGGCGACGGCCAGACTGGCCCCCGGCGAGAATGTCCTCACCGTGAGCTTCAAGCGGCTGGGGCAGACGCTCAAGGACATCCGCCGCTACCGTGAGCTGTTCAAGTATCTGATCGCCTTTCTGATCTACAACGACGGCATCGGCACGATCATCGGCGTGGCGGCCATCTACGGAGCCGAGCTTGGCTTTGGCAGCACAGAGCTGATCCTGGCCCTGCTGCTGGTCCAGTTCGTGGCCGGCCCCTACGCCCTGATCTTTGGCAGCCTGCCGGTGCGGGCCGGCGAGGACCCGTCGGGGAAAGCCGCCCGGCGGCGGCCCATCTACCTGGCCTTCATCCTGTTTAGCCTGGTCGCCTTGCCCCTGGTCGGCATCGCCGGCCGGTTTGTGCTGCCCGGCAAGATCGCCGGCAGCCCTTTGCCAGCCTACGAGGCGACAGCCGGCGCCGTCGGGGAGGGTGTCTACACTAGCCACGCGCGTTGGCTTACACCGGCGCATGGTCGCAGGAGACCGTTTCGGCCAAGGAGCTTGGCGAGGATGAGGACGTCACATATGCCAAGACCGTAGAGGTAGGGGCCAAGGCTGAGCTGACCTTCAACGGCCAGAAGGTCGGGATCATCTACAGCACCGGTCCCGACCGGGGCATGTGGGCCGTACAGATCGACGGGCAGCCGCTCATCGACGAAGACACGGACAAGCCGCTCGTCATCAATGCCTACAACCGGACGGTGCGCTACGGAATGCGCCGGACCTTTATCGCCGAGGCGCCCGGCGAGCACACCCTGAGCTTGATCGCCACTGCCGACAAGGACCCGGACAGCCAGGGGACGGCCATGACCGTGGCCCAGGTCGAAGTCCTGCCGCCGATCCGCAAGAGCAGCCTGCCCATGATCATCGGGCTCGTCGTTGCGGTGCAGGCCATCGGCCTCCTGCTGGCGTGGCTGCTGGGCAAGCCGCTCTTTGGCAAGCTGGCGGCCCGGCTGGACACTCGAACCAGCATCATCCTGTCGCTTGATCGTCTATGCCGCCATCGCCGTGTGGGGCTTTTTCCTGGACTCGGTGATCGAGTTCTGGTTCCTGGCCTGGATGGTGGCCGTCGTGCAGGGCGGCAGCCAGGCGCTGAGCCGCAGCCTGTATGCGACCATGTCGCCGGCGGCCAAGAGCGGCGAGTTCTTTGGCCTGTTCGCCATCATGGAAAAGTTCTCGTCGCTGTTGGGGCCGCTGCTGTTCGCTGCGGCGGGGATCCTGTTCAACAGCAGCCGGCCGGCGGTGCTGAGCCTGATCGTGTTCTTTATCATCGGCATCGTACTGCTGCTGTCCGTCAATGTGGCGGAGGGCCATCGCGTCGCCAAGGAGGAGGACGCAAGGCTCGCCCAGAGCTGACAGGCGATGTCTCGCAGGCGGTAGTGGCGAGTACTCGCCACTACCGCCTGTTTACTCTCAAGGCACCCTGTCAAGGATACCCCATGCTATCTCAGACTCTGTTGGAGCTGGTCCGTCACACCTTTGCCCTGCCACTGGACGGCATCCACGGCGAGGCCCACTGGCAGCGGGTGTATGAGAACGGCCAGCGCCTGGCCGAACAGACCGGCGCCGATGCCCGGATCGTGGAGCTTTTTGCCTACCTCCACGATTCCCGGCGGCTGGGCGACGGCTGGGACCGGGACCACGGCCGGCGGGCTGCCGAGTTAATCAGGAGCTTGAACGACGATCTGCTGGCCCTCTCCGAGGACGATCTGGACACCCTGGTCTACGCCTGCACCTACCACAGCGACGGCCTGATCGAAGCCAGCGTGACCGTCCAAACCTGCTGGGACGCCGACCGGCTTGACCTGGGGCGCATCGGCGTCCGGCCCGACCCGCGCCACCTATGCACGCCTGCCGCCCAAGACCCGGCGATGATCGAATGGGCGTGGTCGCGTAGCCGGCTCGTACGCTGAGAGGCCATGCTGATGTCTTGGTTGATAATCGTTACAGGACGGCCCGCGGCAGGCAAGTCAACATTGGCGAAATGGTTAGGACAGAGACTCGACATGCCTGTCCTCAGCAAAGACGGCATCAAGGAGATCCTTTTTGAGGAGTTGGGCTGGCGCGATCGCGAATGGTCCAAAAGGCTCGGGCGGGCCAGCGTGGAAGTGATGTACGCCTGTGCCCAATCGTTGCTGGAGGCGAACCAATCCGTCATCCTGGATAACGCCTTTCATCCCGAATTGGCATCGGCTACGTTGAGGGCACTGCAAGAGCGGTATGGATGCAAGACACTGCAGGTGATCTGCACAGCCCGGAGTGACGTGTTGTTTGAGCGTTTTAAGCAACGAGCAGAGTCTGGTCTGAGGCATGCCGGCCATGTGGATGCTCAGTGCTTGGACGAATTTCGGGCAAGCCTGGCCCAAGATCGCGCATTGCGACTCGATCTCGCCGGCGACTGGCTTGAAGTAGATACAACAGATTTTTCGGCCGTTCATTACGAAGCAATACTCGGACAAATAGAATCGATCACAAGTAACTGATGGAGCAGATTGTCGCGGCCGTGCAGCGGCTGTGGTGCAAGTACGTGTATGACCAATGAGGGCGCTCAGCACGAACTTGACGCAATCTCGGCTTCTATGGTATACTTGTCCCATGAGAACGAAATGCAGGCTCCCGTTCGAGCCACCCGAGTTTCAGGCTGTGGCGACTATCGGTACGAGCCGCTCTATCCCTACGAGCGGTATTATCCGTATGCAAGGATCCCGGGGTCCCTGTTGACCTAGCGCACTGGCCGGTCCAGTGCAGAGCCAAGACAGCCCCGGAGATCGATACCGGGGCTGCTTTTTTGGACAGGCGCCATGGTGCGCTTGAGAAATCCGAACAGACCTCCTGGCAGAGTGCAGAAAGGGGAGAGAGATGAAAGAGAATGTGTTTGACGTCCTGACCGAGCGCGGCTTTATCGAGCAGGTGTCCGACGCCGACGGCGTGCGCGCCGCGGTGGAGCGGCCCATCACCTGCTACATCGGCTTTGATCCCAGCGCGTCCAGCTTTCACGTCGGCAACCTGGTGCCGATCATGGCCCTGGCCCACATGCAGCGCCACGGCCACCGGCCGATCGCCGTCATCGGCGGCGGCACCGGCATGGTCGGCGATCCCAGCGGCAAGACCGAGATGCGCCAGCTCCTCAGCGTTGAGCAGATCGACGCCAACCTGGCCCAGCTAAAGAAGCAGATGGCCGCCCTGCTCGATTTCAGCGAGGGCAAGGCGCTGATGATCAACAACGCCGACTGGCTGCGCAAGCTCAACTACCTGGAATTCCTGCGCGACATCGGCCGGCATTTCAGCGTCAACCGCATGCTGGCCGCCGAGGCGTACCGCACCCGCTACGACAGCGAAGGCGGCCTGAACTTTCTCGAATTCAACTATATGCTGCTCCAGTCGTACGACTTTTTGCACCTGTACCGGGAATATGGCTGCGTGCTGCAGATGGGCGGCAGCGACCAGTGGGGCAACATCCTGGCCGGGGCCGACCTGATCCGCCGCGTCGAGGGGGTGCCGGCCTTTGCCATGACCTTCCCGCTCATCACCACCAACTCGGGGGCCAAGATGGGCAAGTCGGAGCGGGGGGCGATCTGGCTCGACCCGGAGAGGGTGTCGCCCTACGACTACTACCAGTTCTGGATCAACACCGAAGACGCCGACGTGCAGCGTTTCCTGGCCCTCTTTACCTTCCTGCCGATGGACCGGGTGCGCGAGCTGGGGCGGCTGGCGGGCGCCGACATCCGCCAGGCCAAGCAGGTGCTGGCCTTCGAAGCGACCAAGATCCTGCACGGCGAGGCGGCGGCCCGCCAGGCCGAGGACGCCGCCCGCAAGCTCTTCGGCCGGGGTGAGGCCGGCGACGCCGTGCCCACGACGGAGGTCGAGATGGCCGAGCTGGCCGCCGGCATCCCGGCCATCGAGCTGTTCCAGCGCGCCGGCCTGTGCCAGTCGCGGAGCGAGGTCCGCCGCCTGATCGAGCAGGGGGGCGCCTACGTCAACGACGTGCCGGTGACCGACCTGGACGCTGTGATCTCTGCCGGGCACCTGGCCGGCGGCCAGATCCTGCTGCGGGCCGGGAAAAAGCGGTACCACCGGATCGTAGCTCGTTTGAGAATAGAAAGAGGGCCTGAGGAGCATTGCTCCCAGGCCCTCTGTGATACACAAAAGCTCTAGCCCATGCCTTTGGCTGTGTCGCGCTTGCTCTGCCAGATGGCCCACACCACAAGAGCGGCCAGGATGACCCCGGCCACGTATATGCCGGGCTTGCCCTGGCTCTCGACGATCAGCGGAGCGGCCAGCAGGCTGATCAGGTTGACGACCTTGATCATCGGGTTGAGCGCCGGCCCGGCCGTGTCCTTGAGCGGATCGCCCACGGTATCGCCTTCCACGCCGGCCTTGTGGGCAGGCGATCCCTTGCCGCCGAAGTGTCCATCTTCGACATACTTTTTGGCATTGTCCAACGCGCCGCCGGCGATGGCCATGAACACCGCCATCAACTGCCCGCTCATGATCACGCCGGCCAGGAAGGTGCCCAGCGCCTTGACGTCAAAGACGATGCCCACCAGCAGCGGCAGGGCGACCGACAGAACCACCAGGCTGATCAGCTCCTTCTGGGCGGCGGCGGTGGTGATGCCCACCACCTTGCCATAGTCGGGGGTCTTGGTGCCTTCCAGCACGCCGGGGACCTTGAACTGCTTGCGAACTTCGGTCACCACCAGGTTGGCGCCACGGGCCACCGCGCGCAGACAAAAGGCCGAGAAGATGAACGGCAAGGCGCCGCCCAGCAGGAAGCCGATGGTTCCCGTCAGAGTGGAAACCGGGATGCCCTGGTCGAGCAGCCTCAGGAACTCGGTAATCCCCATCCCCTCCAGTCCGCCGATACGGCAGCGTCAGGGCGTCGGCCACGAAAGAGAAGAAGAGGGAAGTGGCCGCGATCACGGCCGAGGCGATGGCGATCTGCTTGGTGATCGCCTTGGTGGTGTTGCCCACCGCGTCCAGATCGGCCAGGATCTTCCAGGCCTTCTTGCCGACGTGGGCCATCTCGCCGATGCCGTTGGCGTTGTCGGAAATCGGCCCGAAGGCATCCATGGCCACGTTGTTGCCGGTGTGGGAGAGCATGCCGATGCCGACCATCGCCACACCGTACAGCGTGTAGATCAGACCTTCGTTTCGGAAGACCAGGTAACTGGCGCCCAAGGCCACCACAATGGCCACCAGGCTCCACACACTGGCCTCCATGCCCACTGCCAGGCCCGAGAGGATGGTGGTGGCCGAGCCGGTCTGGGTCGATTCGGCGATCTCCCGCACCGGCTTTTTCTTGATCGAGGTGAACAGGGAGGTCAACGGGTTAAAGACCACCGCCAATCCTACGCCGACGGCGTTCAGAGTGGCCAACTGCCACTCGCCGGCATAGAGCAGGGAAAAGACAAAAGCCCAGACGACGGTGTTGATCGAGGAGACCTCGTACGAACGGAACATCGCCTCCTCGGCATCGTTGGCTCGCAAGAACTTGAGCGGGAACTTTTCCCAGATGGGAACGGTAAAGGTACCCAGGATAGAAGAGATGACACCGATCGCCGCGCACGATCAGGGGATAGACGATCCATTGTGTCATCCCGGTCATGCCATACAGGAACAGGCCCAGGATCAGCGTCGAAACGATGGTGACTTCGTAGCTCTCAAAGATGTCGGCGGCCATGCCGGCGCAGTCGCCCACATTGTCGCCCACCAGGTCGGCCACGACGGCCGCGTTGCGCGGATCGTCCTCTGGCAGCCCCTGTTCCACCTTGCCCACCAGGTCGGCGCCGACGTCGGCCGCCTTGGTGTAGATGCCGCCGCCGATACGCATGAACAGGGCCACCAGTGTGCCGCCAAAGCCAAAGCCCAGCAGGGCATCGGGGGCCGCCTTGCCAAAGATCATAAAGATGATCGTGCCGCCCAGCAGGCCCAGGCCGTCGGTCAACATGCCGGTGAAGGTGCCGGCCCGGTAGGCGACCGTCAGCGCTCCGTTGTAATTCTCGCGGACCGCTTCGGCTGCGACGCGGATGTTGCCTTCGATGGCCACGCGCATACCCAACTGCCCGACCATCATCGAGAAGGATGCGCCGGCGATAAAGGCGAGCATCCGCCCAAAGCCGATCCCCAGCCGAGCCGCTTGCACGTCGCCGTTGAACAGCTCCAATGCCTGGGCACTCGGCTTGACCACATAGACGCTAAAGAAGAGCGCCACGGCCAGCAGCACCAGGATCGGCAGGATCGTCCGCAACTGCCGGCGGAGGTAGGCGTTGGCGCCCGTTTTGATGGCCTGCCACACCACCTGCATCGCTTCGCTGCCCTTGTCACGCCGCACTGTGTCGCGCCACAGCCAATAGGCATACAGCAAGCTGATAAAGGCCACGACAAGCACGCCGATGAGCATCCATTGCTCTGAAGAGTTGAGTGCTGTCACGACTGTTTCCTCCTTGAAACCTTCAGGATTTGGTTCGATTCCTCCGAGCCTGCCACCACCTCCGGCCGGAGATCCGCACCATTTTACCCAACATGGTCAGAAAAGTCAAGAAAATTGGTCAAATTGGGGGGATACATTTTTGCCAATTCCGTGGTATAATACGTAAGCTTTTGAACCTCTAGCCGCCAAACCGGGTGTAACAGAGGTTACTGAATGACCGGGAGAATCAAGCATACAATAAACCCCTAAGTCCGCCGGCGTCTGCTGCGTACTGACGCCGTTCCAGTATCGCACGGCGGATAGTATTTGGGCTCGCAATGGCTCTCCGGGCACGTGGAGGAACTGGATCGGGATGACAGAAGCGGAGTTGGAACTGGAAGACATGACATCGCAGGCCGATGCGCCGCTTGAGCGTACGGCTGAGGAGTCAGGTGCTCTCGAACGTTTGTTGGCTCTGGGCCGCCAGCAGGGGTATATCACCTACGATGACTTGATGGAGGCGATTCCTGAAGCCGAGTTGAACCTCGAACAGCTGGAGGATGCATTGTCTGTCTTGATCGAGCAGGGCATTGAAATCAGCGATGTGGAAGGGCCAGAGCCTGTTGTCGAGCAGGTCATGGAAAAAGAGGCAGTAGTTATCGAACCCATCCGCGAAGACGCCGATTTGACGGCCATCGATATCGATGACTCGATCAGTCTCTATCTCAAAGAGATCGGACGCATTCCACTGTTGACGGCCGAGCAGGAAGTAGAGCTGTCGAAACGCATGGAGAACGGGCGGACTGCCAGGCGGCGGCTGAACAAGGACGGCCAGCTTGACATCGACGAACGGCAGGACCTCAAAGCGGTTATCAGGGATGGCAAGGCAGCCCAGGAGCACCTGGTCAAGGCCAATTCGCGCCTGGTGGTCAGCGTCGCCAAAAAGTATGTGGGGCGCGGTGTGCCTTTTCTGGATCTGATCCAGGAGGGCAACATCGGCCTCATCCGCGCTGTGAAAAAGTTCGATTACCGCCGTGGCTACAAGTTCTCCACCTATGCCACCTGGTGGATTCGCCAGGCGGTCACCCGCGCCATCGCCGATCAGGGCCGCACTATCCGCGTCCCGGTCCACATGTACGAGCAGATCAACCGCCTGGCGCGTGTGTCGCGCCAACTGGTGCAGGAACTGGGCCGGGATCCGACTACGGAGGAGATCGCCGTCGAGCTGGGCATCAGCTCGAAGAAGGTGGAGCGGATCATCAAGGTCTCGCAGCGCCCTCTGTCGCTAGAGATGCCGGTCGGGGAAGAGGACGACAGTTTCCTGGGCGACTTTATCGAGGACAGCGAGGCGCCCTCACCCACCGACCAGGCTTCGCAGCAGTTGCTGCGCGAGCAAATTGACGATATCTTTTCCTCGCTCACGCCCCGCGAAGTGCGCATCTTGCAGCTACGCTTCGGGCTCGTGGATGGCTACGCCTACACCCTGGAAGAGGTGGGGAAAAAGTTCGGCGTCACCCGCGAGCGGATCCGCCAGATCGAAGCTCAGGCCCTGGGACGCCTGCGCCACCCCAGCCGCAGCCGCAAGCTGCGAGATTTCCTCACCTAGCGCCAGATCAAAAGACCTGACAGGTTCAGGTCCACTCCTGCGGCGCCCTGCGCCGCACTGAACGACGGGCTTTGCTCCAGGACTTGCTGCGGTCGAAAACCTGTCAGGTCTTTTTTGTTGCATTCGCCCGCTCTTGACTGTATAATGGGGCGCACACCGTCTCGCCGCTCGGCCGGTTGATCGCAACAACGGTGTATCTGGGTAGGTAAGGAGTCTATGACAAAGAAAACCCGTCGTACTGCTGGCAAGGCAAGTCAAGCAAGCGGAATATCGTCTTATGTCATCCCGATCGTGGTCGGCGTAGTGATGGTGGCCCTCGTCATCGGCGCCATCGTGCTCAATGAGCAACGCTCATCCGGCGCTGCTGCCGTTCAGCCCGAAGATATCTCTGTGCCGGTGGTGACCGTCGAGCCCCAACCCACCACGGCGATCCCCTATCCTGACGTACCGCGCATCACCTTGAAAGAGACGCAGAGCCTGTTGGAAAAAGGGCAGGCGCTGCTGGTCGACGTCCGTGGCAGCGAGGCGTACGACCAAGAGCATGCGGCCGGCGCCATCCTCTTCACCGAGGCTGACATAGCAACGCGCCTGAATGAGCTGCCCCGCGACAAACAGCTGATCCTCTACTGCACCTGAAGCCAAGAGCAGGCCAGTGCCCGTGTGGCACAGACGCTGATAGATAACGGTTTTACCAACGTAGGGGCTCTGTTGGGTGGCTATGCCGCCTGGCAGCGGGCTGGCTTTGAGGTCGAGACTTCTAGCGGCACGCCGGCGCCCTAGCCTGTAAGGCAGGTTGCCGCCTGCAAATCTGAAAACCTATTGTTCGCCCTCGGGCCGCCGGATTGATGGCGGCCCTTGTCGTGGCCGGGCCCAAGCCGCCGGCCTAACCGGTCCTCCACAATCTCCACACTAATTGCATAAAACCTCCAATAGATCTCCGTCAAATCTCCACAAATCTTTGGTATGATGGAGGTAACAGAGCAAGCGGGGCAGACCCGCAAAACAGCGCTCGAGGAGGGTAAGCTTGAAAAGACTGTG
Organism: uncultured Chloroflexia bacterium; assembly: GCA_963749455.1. Lineage (GTDB taxonomy): Bacteria > Chloroflexota > Anaerolineae > JAAYZQ01 > JAAYZQ01 > JAFGOG01. The sequence goes on along the minus strand of CAVVMX010000013.1, from coordinate 93,293 downwards.
GAAAATCGCGGGGATCGCCATGCTGGTTGCGGTCCTAGGGATAGCGGCCGTAGGAGTCGCTGCTTTTGCCCAAGGTGACACCGGCACCTCCGACTCGCCGTTCGACTATGTCACCAAGTTCAAAGAGGCACTCGCTGGCATCCTGGGCATCAGCGTTGACGAATACGACGCCGCTGTAGACAAGGCCGAGCAACAGGTCGTTGATCAGGCCGTAAGCGAAGGCTTGCTGACCGAGGAACAGGCCGAAAAGCTCCAGCAACGGCTGGAGGGGATGGGCATGGGCAGAGCCTTCGGCAAGATGGGTAGGGGTATGGGCGGCATCTCGGGGGTCAGTCTGAGATCAGTGGCGGCTGACAAGCTGGGCATGGAGCTGACCGGATCTGAACACCGAGCTCCAGAACGGCAAGACCATCGCCGCGCTGGCCGAGGAAAAGGGCGTGGACACGCAGACCATCGTCGATGCCTACCTGGCCCAGGTGAAGGAAAAGCTGGACGAGAAGGTGGCCAGCGGCGACATCACCCAGGAGCAGGCCGACTCCCAGCTGGAGCAGGCCAAGACGAGTGCGACCGAGAAACTGGACAGCACCTGGCAAGGCTTTGATCATGGCGGCCGGCACGGCGGGATGATGGGTTCCGGTATGGGCGGATTCTAGCCGGAGCTGCCTGAGACACACACATGGAAGGGGGGTGGTCTCACGTAAGGAGCAAATAACTGATCACGGGTGCAGCGGAATCAGAGGTACGGGCGAGGGGCAACCCTCGCCCGTTTTTTGCCCGTCTTTTTGGCCATCCAGGCGGCCGTGGAAAACTCCTCTTACTCTCCATCTGATCTCCATCGGATCTCCATATCTTTTTGCTATCATAACATCTGGTTATTTGGAATCTGATACGGTACACAATCAAGGAGGAAAGGTTTATGTTTCGAAAAAGGCTGTTCTGGATCGTCGTGCTGGCCCTGCTGCTGGTGGCCGGCGGCGGTGGCTACTACTACTACAAGAACGTCTACCTGCCAAGGCCCAGGCGCCAGACTGAGGAGCCGACCACGGCGACCAGCCAGGTGCAGCGCGGGGACATATCGATCACCGCCGATCGGCTCCGGCACGCTGGTGCCGGCCACCGAGCTGACTGTCGGCTTTCGCAGCAGCGGCGTGCTGGCCGAGCTGCTGGTCAAGGTGGGAGACAAGGTCGAGGCCGGGCAGGTGCTGGCCCGCCTGGACGACACCGACGCCCAGGCGCAGGTGAGCCAGGCCCAGATCAGCCTGCGCCAGGCCGAGATCGACCTGGCGCAGCTGACAGAGGCGGTCGATCCGGCCGAGCTGGCCGCGGCGCAGGGGAGCCTGGCATCGGCCAAGGCCGCGCTGACCCAGCTCACATCGCCGGCCGGCACTCAGGAGGTGCTGGCGGCGCGGCAGACGCTTGAAGAGCGCACAGGACAACTCTGAAAGAGCTGCTGGCCCTGCCCTGATCCCGGACGTGGTCGCGTCGGCCAAGGCGGACCTGACCCTGGCCGGAGATGAACCTGCGGGCTGCCCAGACGGCCTACGACCAGGTGGCCTGCGCGGCCAGACGTGGCGCATGACCTCAGCAGGCGATCGACCTCTGGCAGGCGACGACCGAGTACGAAAAGGCCAAGGCCGCCTACAACGAAGCGCTGAAGGGTGCGACGGCCGACGAGATCGCCGCCGCCCGGGCCGCAGGTGGCCCAGGCGCAGGCGAGCTTGGACGCGCTGCTGGCGGACCCCGATGCCGACGAGCTGGCCGCCGCCCAGGCCAAGGTCGACCAGGCCCAGGCCGAGTTGGAGGCGGTGCTGGCCGGCGCCTCGGCGACCGACCTGGAGACGGCCCAACTGAACGTGCACGCAGGCCCAACTGAGCCTGGACAGCGCCCAACGCACGCTGGCACAGACCGAGCTGGTGGCGCCCGTGGCGGGGACGGTCACCGCCGTGGACGCCCAGGTCGGCGAGTCGGTGGGCACGCGTCGCATCATCACCCTGGCCGACCTCGACCAGCCGCAGATCGAGTTCTGGGTGGAGGAGACCGACATGACCAGCGTCGCGGCGGGCAATGCCGATCAACATCACCTTCGAGGCGCTGCCCGACTATACCTATCCCGGCAAGATCCTGAGCGTCGACCCGGCCCTGGTGACGGTGGACAACACCCCGGCCGTCCAGGCTACGGCCAGCATCGACCTCAGCGCCCACCCGATCACAGCTCCTGTCGGGCATGAACGCCACGGTCGAGGTCGTCGCCGGCGAGGCGCGCAACGCGCTGCTGGTGCCGGTCGAGGCGCTGCGCGAGATCGTCGGTCGGGCCAGTACGCCGTGTTTGTGGTCAAGTCGAACGGCGAGCTGGAGCTGCGGCCGGTCGAGGTCGGGCTGAAAGACCTGGTCAACGCCGAGATCCTGTCCGGCCTGCACGGAGGGGGAGACGGTCAGCCTCGGCGACGCAGCGTCGGCACGCTCATCGACCTCGACGAACACCGAGACCTCGGCCGATGCCGGCAGCGGCGCCACGATGATGCCGGCGGGGGATGCCGTTGCGCCGGAGGAGGCCAGCCATGACGCGAGGGTCCGCTGATCGCACTCCAGGACCTGACCAAGGTCTATGGCACGGGCGAAGTGGCCGTCCACGCCCTGCGCGGGGTCAACCTGGAGGTGCAGCCGGGTGAGTTCGTGGCCATCATGGGGCCGTCCGGCTCGGGCAAGTCGACGCTGATGAACATCCTGGGCTGCCTGGACCGGCCCACGGGCGGCAGCCTATGTGCTGGACGGCGAGGACGTCAGCCGGCTGAGCAAGGACAAGCTGGCCGGGGTCCGCAACCGCAAGATCGGCTTTGTCTTCCAGTCCTACAACCTGCTGCCGCGGCTGACGGCCGCCAAGAACGTGATGCTGCCGCTGCTGTACAACGGCCACCAGGACCTGAGCGAGGCCGACTTTCACGAGCGGGCCATCGCCGCCCTGGAGTCGGTGGGGCTGCACGACCGGGCGCATCACCGGCCCAACGAGCTGTCCGGCGGCCAGCAGCAGCGGGTGGCCATCGCCCGGGCGCTGATCAACCACCCATCGCTCATCCTGGCCGACGAGCCGACCGGCAACCTCGACACCAAGTCCAGCGAGGAGATCCTGGAGCTGCTGCACCAACTGCACGACGGCGGCGCGACCATCGTCATGGTCACCCACGAGCCGGACATCGCCGAGTACGCCCAGCGGGTCATCCACCTGCGCGACGGGGAGATCGCGTCGGACGTGCAGAACGGGCAAGAGGAGGCAGCTATGAGCCTGCGACGAACCTTCCGCGTGGCCTGGGAGGGCCTGACCCTCAACAAGGTGCGCTCGTTTCTGACGACGTTGGGCGTCATCATCGGCGTGGCGGCGGTCATCATCATGATGGCCGTCAGCGCCGGCGCCGAGGCCGAGATCGCCGACCAGATCAACTCCCTGGGCGCCAACCTGATCATGGTCATGCAGTCCGTTCAGCCGGGGTGGCTTTGGCCCGGGTGCCCGTCCGCAGACGAGCCTATCCTACGACGACATCGCCGCCATCGCCCAGAACGTCACCAACATCAACGGCGTCTCGGCCGAGCAACAACCACGCCAGAACGTCAAGGTCGGGACGTACCATCCTGGAGGACGTTTCCGTCGTGGGCACGACCTCCGGCTTCCCCGAGGTGCGCGACTACGAGCTGGCCGCTGGGGCGGTTCCTGACCGACCAGGACGACGCCCGGTCCAACAAGGTGGTCGTGCTGGGCTCCGACGTCGCCCAGAGCTCTTCGGCAACGCACGCAGCGGCCGTCGGCAAGAAGGTCAGGATCGGCTCCTACCAGTTCACCGTCGTCGGCGTCATGGCCGCGAAAGGGCGTCGTCGGCAACACCGACTATGACGCGCGGGTCTACATCCCGCTGCCGGTCATGTTCAACAAGTTCACCCGCGCCCGCTTTGGCGGCAGCCATGGTGCAGCATCATCTATGTCTCGGCCGAGAGCCGGGAGGTGATGGACGAGCGTCATGACGCAGGTGACCAACCTGCTGATCAAGCGGCACGGCACCGACGCCGACGTCGCCCGGCTTTAGCCTGATGACCCAGGACAGCATCATCAACGCCCAGGCGTCGACCACGGCGACCTTTCGCAACCTGCTGGCCTGGGTGGCGGCGGTGTCGCTGATCGTCGGCGGCATCGGCATCATGAACATCATGCTGGTCAGCGTCACCGAGCGGACGCGGGAGATCGGCCTGCGCCAGGCGCTGGGCGCCCGCCCGCGCGACGTGCGGCTCCAGTTCCTGCTGGAGGCGCTGGTGCTGAGCCTGATCGGCGGCTTGGTCGGCGTCCTGGTTGGCGTGGGCGGCTCGTACGCCTTTAACGCCCTGGGCACGATGCGCACCGACGCTGGTGCCGGCCTCGATCCCGCTGGCCTTTGCCGCCGCGGCGGCGGTGGGCATCTTTTTCGGCTACTATCCCGGCCACCAAGGCCGCCCAGTTGGACCCGATCGAGGCGCTGCGGCGGGAGTAGGAGAAGAGACTCGTGAACGAGATCGGGTGATCATACTAGAAACGGGAGGACCTTCATGCGATCCTTATATGTTATAATAGTGCTGGCCGTCGCCGGAGCGATGCTGGCCGGCTGCGGGGGCGGGGCGTCCAGCTCGGCTACCCCAGAGAGCGGGCTCGGTGCCGATTGCGACGGCGGGGGTGTACACCAGCGCGGTGCTGGTGACCAGTTACGAAAATGCGCTGCCCGCCAACAGCCAGTTGGCGTTGGGCACACTGCGGCTGGAAGGGACCAAGGACGCCGTCACGCCGGCGCAGGCCAAGACGCTGCTGCCGTTGTGGCAGGCGATCCAGAACGGCGTGCTCCAGAACGACGCCGAGACGAACGCGGTGCTGAAGCAGATCGAAGGGACGATGACAGCGGAGCAGTTGGCCGCCATCGCGGCGATGCAGCTCACCACCGAGGACATGATGGCCTACGCGCAGGAGAATGGGCTCGGCGATGGGGTCGCCACCCGGGGCGGGGGCGATGGCCACGCCACCGGCCGGCGGCTCTTCGCAGGGAGGGCCGGGTGGTTTTGGCAACCTGAGCGAGGAGGAACGGGCGGCCATGCGCGCCACTGCCGAGGCCGGTGGCTTTGGCGGCGGCCAGGCGGCCGGAGGGAGGCCAGACTTTGGCAATATGACCGACGAGCAGCGAGCGGCCATGCAGGCCACAGCCGAGGCCGGTGGGGCTGCCTTCGGCGGCCCGCCAGGGCAGCAGCAGGCCAGGGCTCGCTCACCATGCTGGCCAAGCCGCTGGTGGATCTCCTCACCCAGCGGGCAGCAGAGTGAGCAGGGTTGAGGATCTTCGGGAAGAGATACAAAGAGAGGTTATTGGTGAAAAGAACAAAGCAGAGTGCTGTTTCTGGTCATTGCCGTCCTGGTTTCACTGGGCATCTATCTCGCCAGGCGCAGCAGGCCGCAGGGCCAGCGCTGCGGCGGGGCCCGATACGGCGCTGGTGCCGGACGGCAGCTGGAACCAACTGAGTAGCGGGGCAAGCCAGTGGTACGCATTCGAGTACGCGGGCGACGGATCGCAGGTGCAGGTCCGGCTCGAGGCCGTACCGCAGGGCAGCGCCAGCTTCTATGTCCTGACGCCGGAGCTAGATCAGTAGCTGGGCAGCAGGCAAGCGCGTGGAGCCGATCGGACGTGGGTCGGACGATCCGTTCACTGCGGGAGTTCTGACCTGGTCCGGCAATTTCAAGATCGCCGGCACCTACTATGTCGTGGTTGAGCGCACCGGCGACAGCGCAGGAACGAGCTCCTATGCTCTGACCGTGACCGGCAGCGGAGTTACCTTTTCGACTCGGGCGCCGGCATCCACCACCCAGCCGGCCACAACTCAGACACAGACCAAGACGCCGGCGGTACTGCCCAGAGACCTGAGCGGCAAGCTCGTCTTTACGACGAGTTATGGCGGGGCCTTTTACACGATCAATGCCGACGGCAGCGGCCTGAAGCGGATCGCCAACGGCATCGACCCCACCTGGTCGCCCGATGGACAGCAGATTGCCTATGTGAGCTGGGAGGAACCGCGCGGCGTGTGGGTGGTGAACAGCGACGGCACAAACGCGCGCCGGGTATTTTCCTGGAATGAGACGCGCTATCCTTCCTGGTCCTCCGATGGGCAGGAGATTGTCTTCTCCATGTCAAAAGGCGGCGGCGGTGGTCGCTCCGGGCCGCCCGGGGGAGGGGGCCCAGGACCGGGGGGACCACCCGGTGGGGCACCGGGTGGTGGCGGATTGGCAAGCAAGTGGACGCTGGGGATCGTCAGCGCTGCCGACAATGCCTTTTCGGAGCCTCAGCCCGCTTCGCGCACCAACCTGACCCCTGCTTGGTCGCCCGCGCCGCCTGAGGGCGGCACAAGTGGCCAGACGATCGTCTTTACCGGGTATCAGCGGCCTGATGGGGCAAAGCGTGGACGGCAAGATCTCCTGGCAGCTCACCACGGACCCCAGGGACACCAGCCCAACCTGGTCGCCAGACGGCACAAAGGTGGCCTATGTCCACCGCCAGCACGATCACTGGGAGATCTATGTCATCGACGTGACCACCGGCCGGCAGACGCGGCTGACGAATACACCGGCACTGACTGACGGCAGTGCCGCCAGCAGCGTCTCTCCGGCCTGGTCGCCGGACGGCCAATATATCGCTTTCCTGACTAATCGCACCGATAAATGGCAGATCTGGGTCATGGAAGCCAATGGCAGCAAACCGAGTCCGATGTTCGACACAGAGCTCCAAGGCCTAACGCTGCAGTATGTCTTTTCCGGCGAGCGGGCCATCGACTGGACGCAGTAGAAAAGTTGAGTGATGGAGTAGGAATATGAAAACCAAGCTGACGGTAGGTAAGGCATGGATAGCGGCCCTGTGCCTGTTGTTGCTCGTGGTTGCAGGATGTAGCCTGCCTGACCTTGTCTCGCTCACGACGGAACAGCAGCAGGACTCTACGGCGCTCCCAACGGCTGCAGCCGTCCCAACGGCCACGCCCCTGGCACAGCGGGAGGACTCGACCAGCCCAACGGCTACGACTACGGAACAGCAGCAAAACTCTACTGCCTTTGATGAGCAGGCAGCCGTCAACGACCTGGAATCGCAGGTCATCACCGTGTATGACGCCGCCAGCCCATCGGTAGTTAATATCACCAACCGCAGCACCGTCTATGATCGCTTTTTCGGAGCAGCTCCCCAGGAGGGGACCGGCTCGGGGTTTGTGTACGACGGCGAAGGCCACATCGTGACCAACTATCACGTAATCGAAGGCGCAGACGAGATCCTGGTAACCCTGGCCAACGGGCAGGTCTACCTGGCCGAGGTGGTGGGCTCCGATCCGACGAACGATCTGGCTGTGCTGCGGGTCGACTCGGGTGTTGAGCTGCCGCCGCCGCTCGCCATGGCGGATTCGAGCCAGTTGCGAGTGGGCCAGTTCGTCGTCGCTATTGGCAATCCTTACGGACTGCAGAGGACACTGACCACGGGCGTGGTCAGCGCATTGGGGCGGGTGATCGAAGGCGCCGAGGACAACAGCTTTATCGGCGAGGCGATCCAGACCGACGCGGCCATCAATCCCGGCAACTCGGGCGGCCCCTTGCTCGACCTGCAAGGGCGGGTCATTGGCGTCAACTCGCAGATCATCAGCTCCAGTGGCTCCTCGGCGGGCATCGGCTTTGCCGTCTCGGCAAACACCGTGACCCGGGTCGTGCCCGACCTGATCGCAAACGGTTACTACGCCCATCCCTGGCTGGGTATAGAGCCGCTGGATCTGTCTTCCTCAACGGTGTCCACGCTGCGCCAGTATGGCGTTGAAGTCGGCGCCGACTCGGGCGTGTTGGTGCTTGGAACTACCTCCGGCGGCCCGGCCGACAAGGCCGGCATTCGTGGTGGAAACCAGTATCTGCGCATGGGTCGCTACCGGCTGCCCGTGGGTGGTGACGTCATCGTGGCCGTGAACGGCGAAGCGATCGAGGGCTTGCAGGATCTGACAGTCTATATGGAGAACAACACGGCCATCGGCGATACTGTGCAGCTGACGGTTCTACGCGACGGCAAGGATCTGACGGTGACGGTGACAATTGGCGAGGAACCACAATAGCTACGCACAGGGGAAAAGGTGCACGAAAGCAAAGCCTTGGTGCTGTTCCAAGGAGAGAGTGACTGATGCCGCAAAGGATCCTTGTAGTAGATGACGACCGGGAAATCGTCCGCCTGACACGCGCTTACCTGGAGCAGAGCGGCTATCAGGTGCTGGTGGCCTACGATGGCGAGACCGCTCTCCACGCCCTTCGCCGGGAGAGCCCAGACCTGGTGATCCTGGATCTGATGCTACCCGATCGCAATGGCCTCGACGTGACCCGGACAGTCCGCCACGACACCAGCCTGGCAGCCATGCCGATCATCATGCTCACCGCCCGTGTGGACGACCATGACAAGATCGTCGGCCTGGAGCTGGGCGCCGATGATTATGTCACCAAGCCCTTCAACCCTAGCGAGCTGATGGCCCGCATCCGGGCCGTTCTGCGGCGCGCCCAGGGCGAGTCCACCCCGCCCAAGATGCTCCGGGTCGGTGATCTGGTCATCGACGTCGATTCCTATCGCGTTGAGATACAAAACCAACAGGTGCACCTGACGCCTACTGAGTTCGGCCTGCTGCGCGCGCTGGCCGGGAATCCGGGCCACACCCTGACCCGTCTGGAGCTGATCGAGCAAGGCCTCGGCTACAGCTACGAAGGCCTGGAGCGGACCGTGGACAGCCACATCAAGAACCTACGCAAAAAGCTGGAGGAAAGTGGCGGGACTGCTCTGATCGAGACCGTATTCGGCGTGGGCTACCGGTTAACCGTGGGAGACGACAGATGAACAGGCTTTGGGTACGACTGACCCTGGCTTTTGCCCTCGTCGTGCTGGTCGCCGTGGGAGCTATTGCGCTGTTGATCAACCGGACGACAGGCATCGAGCTGCGGCGATATGTCACAGACAGCGGGATGCAGGTGGTTGGGAGCGGTGTGCAGCAACTGGTCGCGTACTACCAGGACCAGGGCAGTTGGGATGGGGTGGACAGCCTCCTGTCAGGCGGCGTCTTTGTCAACGGCCCTATGGGAATGGACATGCCCCAGTTTGTGAGCGATGGCTGGCGGGGTAGTATGCAAGCAGGGCCACTGGATGTCGTGTTGGCCGACGCCAAAGGCAAGATCGTGTACGACAGCGCCGGCAAAGCGGTGGGCAAGTCGTTGAGCTCTGAGGAAAAGGCCAAGGCGGCGGCCATCACGCCAGACTACAGCGAAGAGGTGATTGGCTATCTGCTGCTGTCCCTCCCCAGTGGTGACGAAGAGAACCGATTGGGCGAACTTGAAAAGCAGTTCCTCGCTCGTGTGCAGAAGGTGCTGTGGATTGGAGCGGCGCTGGCTGTGGGCCTGGGGCTGATCATGGGGTTGATCCTGAGCCGCAACCTGACTGCGCCGCTGCAACGCCTGGCGGCCGCTGCCCGTGGTGTCGCCGGCGGCAACCTGGATCAGCAGGTCAAAGTGGAAGGAAGCGCTGAGGTGGCTGAGGTAGGCCAGTCATTCAACGAGATGACCAGTGCCCTGAAGAAGGCAGAGGTCCTGCGCCAGAACCTGGTGGCCGACGTGGCCCACGAGCTGCGCACGCCCCTCAGCGTGCTCCAGGGCAACCTGCGGGCGATACTCGACGATGTGTACAACCTGGACAAGACCGAGATCTCGCGCCTGTATGACGAGACCCGCCTGTTGAGCCGCCTGGTAGATGACCTGCGGGAGCTGGCCCTGGCCGACGCCGGACAGCTTAACCTGAACTTGCGCCCAACCGACGCGGCGCAGGTCATTCGCTCTACCACCGACAGTCTGGCCCTGGCCGCCGAGGCTGGGCAGGTGGTTCTGACCGCCACCATGCCGGATTCTTTGCCCGCCATCCAGGCCGACCCGGACCGGGTGGCCCAGGTGTTGCGCAACCTGTTGGTCAACGCTCTGCGCCATACACCGGCCGGCGGATCGGTCACGCTGACAGCTGCGACGTCGGACCGCGTGGTGGAAATTGCCGTGGCCGACACAGGGGAAGGTATTGCAGCGGAGGATCTGCCCCATGTCTTTGAGCGTTTCTGGCGGGCAGACCCGTCCCGCGCCCGCGATAACCGGTTGGCGGGCGGCACAGGGTTGGGTCTGTCTATAGCCCAGAGCCTGGTGGAGGCCCAGGGGGGGCGGATATGGGCCGAGAGCACGCCAGGTGAAGGGACGGTTTTTCGGTTCACATTGCCGTTGGTCTAGGGTTCCGGCGCAGATGGGGCATAGTGGAGCCCCTATCCTAGTATAGAGGCAAAGCGACGTGTTTCGGCACGGACAGCAGGGTGACAGATGCGCCTAGTGGCTTCGATCCTGTCTTTGTTCTCGCTGGCCGCCAAGCGGCTGTGGAGCCGTCGTTGGCTCATGCTTTGCCTGCTCCTGGGCCTGATCGTGGCCGTCGGTCTGTTGTCCAGTATCCCGCTCTATTCGGACGCCGCGCAAAACCGCCTGCTCCAGGGCAAGCTGCAGAATGCCGACACCGGCACCACGGGGACAGAAGTAATCACATTTCAAGAGCCCTTCTCCTTCCTGTGGCGCTACATAGGCGCATGGAATGGCAACGTCGAGTGGAAAGACTATCTCCCCGTGCAGCAATACCTGAGCGAGCAGGCGCCGGGCGTCATCGACCTGCCCCTCAAGACCCAGGTGCGGCACGTTGCCACCGACAAGCTGCGCCTCTTTCCCAGCGAGGGTGCCGCCTTTGTCCCCGACGAGCCGCTGTTGTGGGTCAGCATCGGCTTTATCACCGGCCTCCAGGATCGCATCCAGCTCGTGGAAGGCAGCTTCCCGGTCGCGGGCCAGGCGGGTGAGCCGGTCGAGGTTCTGATCAGCCGGACAACAGCCGAAATGCTGGGCCTGCAGGTGGGTGAGAGCTACACCCTCTTTGCGGCTGGCGCAAGCGGGGCGCAGATCCCGGTGCGCATCGTGGGCGTATGGCAGGCCATCGACTCGACCGACGCTGCCTGGTTTTACCAGCCCGATTCCTTCGACGAGATGCTACTGACCGTCGAGGACGCTTTCACCGTCCAAGTGGTACCTGAGCTGTCCACCCCGGTGGCCACGGCCATCTGGTTCCAGATCTTTGACGGGAGCCGGGTCCGCCCGGCCACAGTCAGCCGTATTGTCGACAACGTGGCCGTCGCCGAGGCGAGGGTTACGGCCCTACTGAACAACACCACCCTCGACGCCTCACCGGTGTCCGCTTTGGAGAGCTACGGCCAGGCCGCCAGCACCCTGACCGTGGTGCTGACTGTCTTTAGCCTGCCGATCATCGGCCTGGTCGCCTACTTTATCAGCCTGATTGCCGGCATGGTCGTGCAGCGCGGCCAGAGCGAGATCGCCATCCTGCGCAGCCGCGGCATCACCCGCGGCCAGATCGTGAACCTCTACCTGTTCGAGGGACTGCTGCTGGGCGGTGTGGGCTTGGGCGGCGGCCTGTTATTAGGCCGGCTGATCGCCCAAGTGATGAGCCGCACCCGCACCTTTCTGGACCTCGGCATCCTCTCAGGCAGCAGCAGCGAGCCTGTAGCCATCGTCTTAACCTCCACGGCGCTGCTCTATGGCCTGGTGGGCGTGGCGCTGACCCTGGTCGCCTTTCTGCTGCCGGCTTTTCTCGCCTCCAGGCACTCGATCGTCACCCTGCGCTGGGAGCAGGCCCGCTCGTCGCTGGCGCCCGTGTGGCAGCACTATTACCTCGACATTCTGCTGCTGATACCGCCCTTTTATGGCTGGTACCAGATGTCCCGGCAGGGCACCATGGCCCTGGCGTCGAGCAGCAGCGATCCCTTCTCCAACCCGCTGCTTTTCCTGGTGCCCGTACTCTTTTGTTTCTCGCTGGCGCTGCTCTTCATGCGCGTATTTCCACTGCTGATCCGGCTGCTGGCCTGGGTCTTTGCCCGGCTGCCGGGCACCACTATCCTGTTGACACTGCGCCAACTGGCGCGGGCGACTACCCAATACCTGGGGCCGCTGCTGCTGCTCAGCCTGACGGTCAGCCTGGCCACCTTTACCGCGTCGATGGCGCTGACCCTCGACAAACACCTGACCGACCAGGTCTACTACGAGGTGGGCGCCGACCTGAACCTGGCCGAGCTGGGCGAGAGCACCGAAGAGACGGAAGAAGCCACGCTGCCAGGCCAGACCGTCACCTCCACGACCACCACCGAAGGGGCGCAATGGCTCTTTTTGCCGGTGAGCGAGCATCTGAGTGTGCCCGGCGTCAAGGCCGCAGCGCGAGTGGGCAGCTACAAGGTCACGGCCAACATCGGCGGCCGCCAGCAGTCCGGGCAGATCCTTGGCATCGACCGGCTGGATCTGCCGGCGGTGGCCTATTACCGGTCCGATTTCGCCTATAACGAGTCGCTGGGCGAGCTGATGAACCGCCTGGCCATGGCCTCCGACGGCATCCTGGTCAGCAGCGATTTTCTGTCGGCGCAAGGACTGGCCGTCGGCGACCCACTGCGCCTGACGGTGGGTGTGTCCGGGGAGTATGCCGAGGTCAAGTTTACCGTCGTCGGGGCGCTGGTCATGTTTCCCACCCAATACCCGCAGGATGGCCCCTTCTTTGTCTGCAACCTAGAGCACCTGTACGATGCCCTGGGCGGCACCTACCCGTACGACGTCTGGCTGGCGACCGATGCCTCGGTGGACGGCGAAACGATCGTCGAGGGGGTGCGCGACCTGGGGCTGGTGGTAGTCACCGACCAGGATGCGCAGGCGACCATCGCCGAAGAGCAGAACCGCCCCGAGCGGCAAGGGCTATTTGGCCTGCTGTCGGTGGGCTTTGTCGCCGCCGCCGTCCTCACCCTGGTCGGGTTCCTGGTATATGCCATCGTCTCATTCCAGCGCCGCTTTATCGAGCTGGGCCTGCTGCGTGCCATCGGCCTGTCGAAGCGGCAGATGGCGGCTTTTCTGATCAGCGAGCTGGCAGCGCTCATCTTGACCGGCATCGTCGTAGGCTCGGGGTTGGGGGTATGGGCCAGCCGCCTGTTCATCCCCTACTTTCAGATGGGCACCGACAAGACCGATCTGGTGCCGCCATTTGTCGTCCAGCTTGCCTGGCAGCAGCTGGGCATCATCCTGGTTGTCTTTGCGACCATGTTTTTCCTGGCCGTTGCGGTGTTGATCATTTTGCTGAACCGGATGCGTGTCTTTGAGGCGGTCAAGCTTGGAGAAACCGTCTAGAGGTAGTGGTAACTGGACACAGATTAGTGCAAATGGCGGTCAGCTATCAGCTGTCGGCCAGGGATTCCTTCGTCACTCGGTCGGGGTGGGCGAGGGGGAAGTTGTGAGAGAGAAGGATGTGCATGATGAATCGAATTAGAAAGCCTGGGCACCGGGCAAGAACTGTTCAGGTGCTGGCAGTAGTGGGCCTGCTGCTGACGCTGGTCACTGCATGCGGGTCGTCCGGCTCGTCAAGCGAGGCCGGCGATGCTACTCCCACGCCCCTGCCGACGCCTGTTGTCCTGGAAAAGCCGACCTACACGGTCGAGCTGGGCACGGTGGTTGAGACGCTCGAGTTCACCGGGCGCGCTTCGCCGGTGCAGGAGCAGGAGCTCTTTTTCGAGACCAGCGGCAATGTCAGCACGGTCAACGTGGCCCGCGGCGACTGGGTCAAGGCCGGAGATGTGCTGGCCGAACTCGAGGTGGATGATCTGCAGAAACAGCTCGCCCAGAAAAAGATCAGCCTCGAAACGTCACAGCTCAAGCTGGAGCAGGCCCAGATCGACGCCGTCGAGGCGATCACCACCAGCCTAACCAAGCTGGAAGAAGCCAAGGCCAACCTCAAAACAGCCAAGCTCACATCGACCAACGACCTGGCCTCAGCGCGAGCGTCGGTCACCTCGGCTGAGACCAGCCTGGCAAATGCCAAGCTGAACCTGACCATAGTGCAAAACAGCGACACTGTCGCCAAGAACCCGCGCGACCGGCTGAACGAGTACGAGTGGTACCAGGTCAATTATGCCGAGATGGAGAAAAAGTATCAAGCGGGGCAGATCACCAAGGAGCGGCTGGACCTGGAGTACAACAACCTGATGGAGGCCAAGGAAAAGTACGAAACCGCCGTGGTACAGGCCGAGCTGGCCCTGAGCCAGGCCGAGGCACAGATCACCCAGGCCGAAGAGAGCCTGCGCCAGGCCAAGGCAAAGCTGTCCGAGCTGCTCGCGGCCGGCACTGTGGACGAGGCCGAGGCAGCCGTGGAACAGGCCCAAAAGGACTATGAGCAGGCCATCGCCGACGCCGATCCCAACTCTTACAACCTCAGACTGCTCGTGTTAGACCTGGAACAGGCCAAGCTGGACATCCAGGACCTGGAGGATCAGATCGCGAGCGCCCAACTCACCGCTCCGTTCGACGGGCAGGTCCTGTCGCTGAACGTCAAGGCCGGCGATGCGGTGGCGGCCTACGACGCACTGGGGGTGGTAGCCGATCCCGCCAAGCTCGAGATAACGGCCGAGCTGGGCAGCGAGGAACTGAGCCAGATGGCCCTCGAGCAGCAGGCGCGCATCACGCTGCGCAACCGTCCCGGTGAGACCTTTGACGGCATCGTGCGCCAGTTGCCATATCCCTACGGCGGCACGACGATCGATACCGGCGACGATACTGCCACCCACATAGAGATCACCAGCGAGGTCACATTGACCGTGGGCGAGCTGGCCACGGTGAGCATCATCCTCCAGCAAAAGGAAAACGTGCTGTGGCTGCCGCCGGCTGCCATCCGCACCTATCAGGGCCGCAACTTCTGTGTCGTGCAGAACGCCGATGGTACGCAAAAACGGGTAGATGTGCTCCTGGGCATCACCACTGACGAACGGGTCGAGATCGTCAGCGGGCTCAGCCAGGGGCAGACAATAGTCGGGGAATAGCGACGCTCAGGCCATGGAACCATTTCTCGTCTGTGAGAACCTGGTCAAAATCTTCAAGGTCGCCGACCTGGAGGTGGTGGCTCTGCAGGGGCTGAACCTGACGGTGCAGCCCGGCGAGCTGCTGGGCATCGTCGGCGCCTCTGGCTCGGGCAAGAGCACGCTGCTCAATATCCTGGGCGGGCTGGACCGGCCGTCGGCCGGCCGGCTGACCGTCGACGGCCGCGACCTGCTCAAGGCGGCCGATCAGTGTGCTCGACGAATACCGCCGCACGGAGGTCGGCTTTGTCTGGCAGCAGACGGCCCGCAACCTGATGCCCTACCTCACCGCCCAGGAAAACGTCGAGCTGCCAATGACCATCGAGGGGGTGCCCCCGCGCGAGAAGCGGGCGTGGGCGCGCGAGCTGCTCCAGATCGTGGGGCTGTGGGAGCACCGGCAGCATCGCCTGGAGCAATTGTCCGGCGGCCAGCAGCAGCGTGTGGCCATCGCCGTGGCCCTGGCCAACCGGCCCAAGCTGCTGCTGGGCGACGAGCCGACGGGCGAGGTCGACAACGCCACGGCCCAGGAGATCCTGGGCCTGTTCCGGACGATGAACGAGCAGTATGGGCTGACCACGATCATCGTCACCCACGACCCGCAGATCGCCCGCAATGTGGATCGGGTGGCCACCATCCGTGACGGCAGCAACAGCAGCGAGGTCGTTCGCCGCGTGATCGACGACGTAGAGGCTGCCTTGGCCCAAGACGCACGCGAGACCACGACGGCGGCACACGTTTACGATGAATATGTCATGGTCGACGCGGCCGGCCGCCTCCAGCTTCCGCCCAATTTGCGGGCCGAGCTGGGCATCAGCGAGCGGGTCACGCTGGAACGAGCAGACGGCGGCATCCTGATCCGTCCTGCCGCCGGTCTTCAGCCCATCGTCTCACCCGAGGCCTCGCGCGCTGCATCAGACTCGGACGGTGCCCGGCCCTCCTCTTCTTCGGCCGTGCCAGGCTGGGCGGCTTCCTGCGCCGCCTGGGCGCACAAGTCCCGGAGCCCAGACGGGGTGGACCGAGCAACCACACAAGAAGGGCAAGAGGAGTCGTTATGAGCTTTGTTTGCCACTATCGGCTGTCAGCTATCAGCCATTTGCCATCCAGGAGGTAACCTATGAAAAAGAACCTATGTGCCATCATCCTGATCGTCGCCCTGCTGGCCGGCTGCGGCGGGCAGTCCACGAGCTCGCCACAGACGAGCGGCGACGCGCCGACGGCCGTCCCAGCGGGCGCAGACTCCACCGCCACGACGATCCTGCACTTTGCCGTCTCGGGCATGATGACGGAGCAGTACACCGACCTGATCGACGCCTTTGAAGCCGAGAACCCCGGCGTTCACATCAGCATCGTCTCGATCGAAGACACGCTGGGGACAGGGGGGCCCTTCAGCTCGAGCTGGTCCGCCGACGCCTACACCAAGCTCGCAGCCGCGGCCGACGTGATCGAAACCGTCGCCACCCGCACAGCCGTGGAGCAGGGAGCGCTCCTCGACCTGAGCGAGTTCTTTGCGACCGACTCGACCCTCACGCCCGATGCCTTTTACCCCGGCCTGCTGGAGAGCGTCCAGTTCGACGGCAAGATCTACTCGGTGCCGACAGAGGCGTCGTACCAGATGATCAACTATAACAAAACCCTGTTCGACAAGGCGGGCGTCGCCTATCCCCAGCCGGGCTGGACCTGGGACCGATTTCCTGGCAACCGCCAAGGCACTGACCGTGGGCAGCGGCGACAACGTCACCCAGTGGGGCTTTGTCCAACCCTCTTTTGACCCCGTGACCCTGGTCGAGGCGCAAGGCCGGCCTGCTGTTCGACTCCAGTGTCTACCCGCCCACCGCCCGGCTGTCCGATGCCGCCGTGGTCGATGCCGTGCGCTGGTACACCGACCTGTTCCTGACCCACGAGGTATCGCCCTACTACTCCACCTCCGAGCAGGGTCAAGGCGGGCAAGGGGGCATGTTCCGCAACGAAGGCATGCGGCTGATCGAAAACGGCCAGGCCGCGATGTGGTTTGGCGCCAGCGGCTTTCATGATGATCCGCGTCGGGCGCGGCGGCCCGGACGAGCAGCAGTCCACCACCGGCGTCGTCCCCCTTCCTGTGGGCAATGCCGGCGACCACACCACCCTCGTCACCGTAAGCGGCTTTTCGATCAGCGCCGGCACGCAAAAAGCCGACCTGGCCTGGCGCTGGATCCGCTACCTGGCCCAGCAGCAGGGCAGGCAGCAGGGCTTCTTCCGCGGCAACCTCACCTCCACCACCCTGCCCGCCATGCCCTCGGTGGCCGCTGCCGCCGGTTACTGGGACCGCCTCGACGAGGACGTCGTCGCTGCGCTGAAATATGCCATCGAGCACGCCTTTGTCGACAACTATGACGGCACCGGCTATGACACCTTCAACCAGGCTGTGGTGAGTGTGATGGACGACGGAGCCGACATCCAGACGGCGCTGACCGACGCCCAGACCGCGGTGGAAACCGCGATCGCCGCGGAGGTGGCCGCCGCGCCCACCCCGGTGCCCAACCTGGTGGTGGCCGAGGAAGAACAGAAGGCCCTCAACGCCGGGGCCGTCATCATCGACTTTGGCATGACCGGAGTGGGCCGCTTTGGCAGCCAGTCGATGACGACCCTGATCGAGCAGTTCCAGGAAGCCCATCCCGACATCATCGTCGAGACGAGCGAGCCCCGCGGCTTTCAGGACACGACCCTGGCCGACCTGGCCGAGCAGTACGACTGCTTCGAGGCGTCGCCCGCACTCAACGACGAGTCGATCGCGTCTATCGTGAACGTCGAGCCGTTCCTGGCGGCCGACGCGTCCACCCGCAAGGAGGATTTCTTTCCCTCAGTCCTGGAGCAGTTCACCTATCAGGGCCAGGTGTGGGGGCTGCCCGGCAGCGTCACCGTCGGCGTCGTGAACTATAACAAGGACCTGTTCGACGCGGCCAACGTGGCCTATCCCACCGCCGACTGGACCACGAGCGATTTCCTGGACAAGGCCGTCGCCCTGACCCAGGGTGAGGACGAGAACAAGGTGTACGGCTATGTGCCCGGCTCCTTCGGCATCAACGACCTGATCGTGATGCTGGACCGGCTGGGCGCCGACATGCTGGACGAGTCGGTCGATCCGCCCCGCCTGGTGTTCACCTCCTCCAACACTGTGGAGGCGTTCCGCTGGTACACCAGCCTGGCCACCCAATACAAGGTAGAGCCGGAGGAGAGCGAGGACACGGGGCAGCCCGGCGGCGGGCCGCCGCAGAGCCAGTCGCTGATCGACGAGGGCCGCGCCGCGATGTGGATCGACAGCGGCTCGGGCATGGTCTTTGGGGGAGGGGGCGGTGGATTTGCCGTCATGATTGGCGGTCAAGAGGGGGAGTCGACGCTGAACACCGGCGTCGCCCCGCTGCCCACCGGGTTCAACAGCGCCAATGGCAGCGGCTTTCAGACGGTGACCGGCTACTTTATCTCGGCGCAGAGCACCAAGCGGCAGGCGTGCTGGACCTGGATCTCCTACTTGACCCAGCAGTCGACCGTGGTCTCGGGCCTGCCGGCCCGCAAGTCGGTGGCCCAGTCTGACGAGTATCGCCAGCGCGTGGGCGCCGAGCGGGTCGACGCCTACCTGGCCAGCGTGAGCAGCGGCAGCCGGGCCGTCCTTCTTCCAACGCCTGTCCGACGCGGAGAACTGGCTGCGCTTTGCCACCTCGTGGCTGTCCGATGCCTACGACCGCGTCGTCAGCGGCGAGACCGACCGTCGACGAAGCGCTGGACGCCGTCCAGGAGCGGGTAGACACCTACCGCAACTGTGTCATTGCCTCGGAAGCCTACAACGATCCGGAAAAGATGATGCAGTGCATGAGCGAGGTGGGCGGCACGATTGGGAGACCTGGGCAGCCATGACGATCGACGACCGAGGGGACATGCAGGGCCAGCAGAGATCCCGGCGGGTTCCCCGACAGGGGACGCGCGGCTGCCCAGCCCATCATCCGCGTGGAGCACGTGGCCCGCGTCTACCACGTCGATTCGCGGCAGATCCCGGCCCTGCGCGGCGTGGACCTGTCGGTGGGCGCCGGCAAGGTGGTGGCCCTGCGAGGGCGATCGGGCTCGGGCAAGACGACGCTGCTGAACTGCATCGGCGGGCTGGACCGGCCGACGGAGGGCGAGATCTGGTTCGAAGGGCGGAACGTGACCCGCCTGTCGGACCAGGAGTGGGTGCAGACTGCGCCGGCACCGCATCGGCTTTGTCTTTCAGGCCCATGCCCTGCTGCCCACCTACTCGGCCTGGGAAAACGTGGATCTGATGCTGCGCCTGGCGGGCTTTAAGCAGCGAGAGCGCCAGCAGCGCACCGACCGAGGTCTTGACCCTGATGGGCCTGGCCAAGTGGATGGAGCACCGCACCTTCGAGCTGTCGGGCGGCCAGCAGCAGCGGGTGGCCATCGCCCGGGCCATCGCCCCGCGCCCGGCGCTCATCCTGGCCGACGAGCCGACCGGCGAGCTGGACTCGGCCACCGGCCAGCAGATCCTCCACCTCTTTCGCCGCATCGCCGACCAGGAAGGGACGACCGTGCTGATCGCCACCCACGACCTGGCCGTCGATGCCTTTGCCGATGAGGTGTATCACCTACAAGATGGGCAGATCGTCAACGCGTGCAAAAGCGCGCGGTGATGCGGCACATTTTCCAGGAAGGAACGGCGCATCTCCTCGTCGCCGATGAGCGCCGCGCGCTCGAGCAGTGCCGCCTGCGCCGTGGCTAGTACCTCGCCTGCCCGCCCGTCTCCGCACGCCCGCAGCACCTGGTGGCAGGTCAGATACACCATGAATAGCTCGGACGACCCATACAGGTCGCCCTCGCTGACTAGGTCGGCAGCGCGTCGGTAATAACCCTCCGCTTCGGCCAGGAGCTCTGTTCCGGCGGCGGACATGGCCAGCATGAGCAGGGCGTCGGCCTGGGCGGGGGTCTCTGTCGGAGCCAGGGTCAGCGCCGCTTCGGCCAGGGTGCCCGCCGCCGGGTACTGCCCCAACCGATGGCGGAAACGGCCACGCCAACCAGTGCCGCCGCACTGTCCCCGGCTCGCCCACCGATCGCGCCAGGTCCAGCGCTTCCCGTGCTCGGGTAAGCGCGCCGGCGAGGTCGCCCGATTGTTCCAGGGTCAGGCTGTCCTCAACCAGGTCAGGGACAGACGAAGGCACGCTCATCGCCTCCGAGATCGACCGTTAACGTGTCACCGCATTCCTGACGCGCTCGGGCCGAAAGGGAACCTGGCGGACGCGCACCCCGGTTGCATCGTAGATGGCATTGGCCACGGCCGCCGCGGTGGTGATCGTCGCCGGCTCGCCCGCGCCGACCGCGCGTTGATCGGGACGGTCGATCAGCACCACGTCCACCTCCGGCACGTCGCTGAACTTCAGGATCGGGTAGGTATCCCAGTCGACGCTCGTGATGTGCGATTCGTCGAAGCGTCACCTCCTCGTGCAGCGCGCGGCTCAGCGACTGCAGGACATTGCCTTCGACCTGGTTTCGCAGCCCGTCGGGATTGATGATCAGCCCGCAGTCGTGCGCGTCCACCATGCGCATGACCCGCATCGCCCCGCTGCGCTCGATCCACCTGCACCTGCGCGACCGTCGCCACGTAGGGCCGCATCGTTCTCGTACCAGGCAAAGGCCAGGCCGCGTCCCTGCGCCGGCGAGGCAGGGTGGTGCCCCAGCCCGCTGTGCTGCGCCGCGGCCTGCAAGACGGCCATGGCGCGGGGATCCGCCAGATGGCGCAGCCGAAATTCGAGCGGATCGATCTGCGCGGCGGCGGCCAGTTCGTCCATGAACGACTCATTGGCAAAGGTGTTCGCCGCGCCGCCCAGACTGCGCATGGACGACGTGCGCAGGGGCAGGCCGGCCAGCCAGTGCGCCACGACGCGTTGATTCTCAAAGTCGTAATTGGTGGGCGCGTTGCGATCGCCCCCGCCGAACCACTGCGGGCGTGGCCGTCTCCCACTAGATCAGCTGCCCGGCCAGGAGTTGGCGCTCCGACGCGGCGCGCGCTGACGTGGGACGGCGTCCAGACCTCGTATTCCCAGGCGATCACGCGGCCCTGTCGATCCAGCCCGCCGCTGCACCTCCATCACCATGGCCGGCGCATACGGCTCCCACGCGAATTCGTCCTGGCGCGACCACTGCACGCGCACCGGTTTGCCGACGGCACGCGACAGGATGGCACGGCATCGGCAGCGGCGTCATCCGAGCCATTATGCCCGTACGACCCCGCGCCTTCGACGTGGATGACCTGCACCTGTTCCGCCGGCACTTCCAGGAGATCGGCCAGCGCCGCCGCGGAGCGGAAAGACGCCCTGCGTGTTGCTCCAGATCACGGTCCGGCCGGCCTGCACATCGGCGACGGCGCAGGACGGGCCGATCGAGGCGTGCGCCTGAAACGGCTGAGAAGTACGTGGCCGGGAGGCGCGTGGCGGCGCGTCTGAAGGGCGCCTCGACCTCGCCCTCTTCGACACCACGCTCGTCCGTGGCCGGCTGGCTGCGGATCGTAGCAATATAAGTCGGCCTGTCTGGGGCAGGCGCGCGGTCTCGCGCCAGTCACCTTCAGCTCCT
This sequence comes from uncultured Chloroflexia bacterium, assembly GCA_963749455.1. Classification (GTDB taxonomy): domain Bacteria; phylum Chloroflexota; class Anaerolineae; order JAAYZQ01; family JAAYZQ01; genus JAFGOG01. The sequence goes on along the minus strand of CAVVMX010000013.1, from coordinate 71,698 downwards.
GCGCCGCGCGCACGGCCTCCTCCTCGCGCTCGGCCACGACGCCGACGAAATTGCCCAGACGCACGACCTGGGCATCTCGCACCGAATCTGCGTCGATCGACACGAGACTTGGCGCCGGGACTCGGTGGGCGCACGACCCGGGCATGGAGCATGCCGGGCACGCGCACGTCCTGGACGAAGCTCGGCGCGCCGCTGACTTTGCGGGGCAGGTCGACGCGCGGGATCGGCTGGCCGACGATGCGATACTCTTCCGGCCGTTTGAGCGGCGCCGTCCCGGTGATCGGCGCTTGAATTTCCTGCCGCCCAGCCAGCTCGGCGTAGGTGATCGTCGCGATCCGGATGATAGGTGACACTGATCACGGTCCCGTCACGCACGGTCAATTCGTCGATCGCCGCGTCGAGGCGATCGGACGCCAGTTCGAGGAGCGCCGGCGCGCCTCGGCGCTGGCGTGGCGCAGCGCGAAGCCCGCCAGATTCGAATCTCGTGCTGCCCGCGGTGTAGCCCTCGTCCGGCGTGAGCGCGGTGTCCCCCATCACCATCTGGATGCGCTCGAACGGCACGTCGAGCTCTTCGGCCACGATCTGCGCGAGCGCCGTCTTGACGCCCGTGCCCCAGTTCCACTTTGCCGCTGAAGACGACGACCGTGCCATCCGGCTCGATGGCGATCCAATCGTCCACCTGATTCGCCTGGGCGAGCGCGCCGCCTCGTCCACCGCGAGGAAGCGCTGCCACTGGGATCGTTGAGCCGTCATGGAGTTTACGACTCCTTCCGCGGCCAGCAGTTCGGCCGCCCGCTTGACGGCGCGCAGGATGCGCAGCATGGCGTGCCGCAGCGGCACAGGTTGCCGTCGAGCGCCTCGCGGATCTGTTCATCGGTCGGATGAGGGTTTTTCCACAGGAAGGCGGCGGTGGTCATGATCATGCCCGTTGGTGCAATAGCCGCACTGGCAGCGCCTGCTCCTGCGATGAAAGCGCGCTGCACGGGATGCAGCTCCCCTGCCGTCACTCAGTCCCTCCAGCGTCGTGATCGCTCCCGGCCGTGGCTTCGGAGACGGGCACCTTGCACGACTTGACCGCCTTGGCGCCGAGCAGGACGGTACACGCGCCACATGTCTCCGAGCCGCAGCCAAACTGCGGGCCGTTCAAGCCGCAGCTCATTGCGCAGCACGTAGAGCAGCGGCGTCTCGGGCGCAGCCTGCACCCGGTGCGAACGGCCGTTTACGGTGATCACGAGCTCAGTGGTCATAAAGACAGGATAGCACGGACTGAAAGCAGTGTCAAGGGGATTTCGGGCTTTGGATCTGCCCGCCCTTTTTTCGTCTTATCCTCTCCTGACGCGGTCCTGCAACGGCAAGCGTTCGTTTCGACACGCACCTGGATGGCGACGTGGCCGTCGTGGGAGCCTTGGGAGCCAACGTAGGTGACAACGGCGATCAGGGAGTGGCCTATGTCTTCTATCGAGACCAGGGTGGGCCCAGTGCGTGGGGTCAGGTGGCGAAACGACCGCCGACGACGGCGTGGCGAGCGACTATTTCGGCTGGCCCGTATGGCTCAGTGGCGCCACGGTCATCGCTGGAGCATCGGGCGCCGCCTACATCTTCACCCTTGACATCCCCGGGCCGCCGCGACATCGCGTCTTCTTGCCCTTCGCCATCAAGCAGGCAAGCAATCAGCCGCGATTTCCATACGCTGGAATATGCAGCCGGGTTGCGGACAAAGGGGGTCACCTGCTATGGCCGCACAGCTGCTTTTCAATAGACTCCCGCCGGCTGGGCGGTCAGGTCTTTTTGTGGGTTATCGGCCTAAAGCCCTCGCCCAACACCTCGTGGGCCTCAGAGACGACGACAAAGGCGGCCGGGTCCCGTTCCGAGATGAGCCGCTTGAGGTGTGTCACCTGGGAGCGGGAGACGACGACATACAGCGCCGGGAGCGGAGCCTCGGTGTAGCCGCCGCGCACGTCCATCAAGGTCACGCCGCGCTCCAGGTCGTCGAGGATGGCCTGTTGGATCTCGGCGCTGCGCGTCGAGACGATGAAAAAAGACCGCGCATAGCCCGAGCCCTCCTGCACCGTGTCGACCACCCGCCCCGAGACGAAATTGACGATCAGAGCGTACAGCACCGGCACCAATCCGACCACGGCCGCTGCCGCCAGCAAGATGACGCTGTTGACGACGATAAAAGTGGTGCCAAAGCCGATGCCCTTGAGCCGGTTGAGCAGTTGGGCGATGATGTCGGTGCCGCCGGTGGTGCCCTCGCCGCGCAGGACCAGCCCGATGCCGACGCCGTCGAGCAGGCCGCCGAACAGGGTAAAGATCAACGGGTCCCCCGTGACAGGCGGCAGGAACGGAGCCAGCAGGTCGATGCCGACGGTCATGATGGCCGTGGCATACACCGAGCGCACAAGGAGACGCCAGCCGCCGGCCCATTTGATCCCGGCGATAAAGATCGGGATGTTCAAGACCAGGGTCACCAGGCCGATAGGCCAGCCCCACAGGTAATTGGACAGCATCCCGATGCCGGTCACCCCAGAGCCGACGACGTGATTGGGCGCGAGGAACAGGTTCACATTGGCCGACAGCAAGAGCGCGCCGCCGGTAAGCAGCAAATAGTCCCAGGCCAGGAGCCGCGCTTTGCGAAACCTAGCCGTCCCGGCGAAAGAGGCCGGGACCTTCTTGAGCCTTCTCATGGCTCTATTCCAGCACCACCACCTCTTTGCCGTGCAGCTTGTCCAGCACCCGGGCGGCGATCAGCTCCAGGTGCGAGTTGACCGCCACAAAGTTCAGCTTCTCGGTCCGGACGGTCAGCACCGGGGACAGGCTAAAGCTCGCCGCCCATTGGTCATACAGATCGTTGAGCTGGGTCAGGTACTCGACAGAGATCTGTTGTTCGTAATCACGACCCCGCTGGCGGATGCGCTCCTGAAGCGCAGGGACCGGCGCCTGCAAGTAGATGACCAGGTCAGGCGGAGGCAGGATGGTGATCACCGTCTGGTACAGATCCCAGTAGCTCTGCCAGTCACGGGGGGTCATATGGTTCTGCAAATAGAGGTTGCGGGCAAAGATCTCGGCGTCTTCGTACACCGTCCGGTCCTGGATGACGGTGCCGGGCCGTTCGAGGATCTGGCGGTGGTGGCCCAGCCGCCGGGAGAGGAAAAAGATCTGGGAGTGAAAGCTCCAGGTGCGCATGTCCTGGTAAAAATCAGCCAGGTAGGGGTTGTCGTCCACCGCCTCGAAGAACGGCTCCCAGCACAGGTGCGCGCTCAACAGGCGGGTCAGTGTCGATTTGCCTACGCCCACATTGCCGGCGACGGCGATGAATTTTTTCATGTTCCCTCCCCGAGATTCTTTGCTTCGAGACTCTTCACTTCGCTGCGGCACGATTCCCGCAGCGGGAATCGTGCGCCGCACTGTACGACGGTCAGAATGACATGCAGTCTGTCACCCTGGCTGTCCTGGCGGCCTGACCAGGGAGCGAAGCGAAGGGCCTAGGCGGCCGGGCTGGGCCGGCCCACGGCGGTAAAGGTCAGTTCGGTGCCGAGATAGATCTGCTCGCCCCAGCCGGCCCCGACGGGCGCATAGGTGTCGCGGCGGTCGATCTGGATCTCGACCTGGGCGGCGCCGGCCTGCCGGGCCTGGGCCTCCAGCCAGGCGTGCATCCACCCCTGGGCAAAGGCCACCGCCTCTTCCAGGAGGGCGAAATCGTGCACTCCGTCGGGCAGATGGAGGCGCAGCCGGTCGTCCAGCGGGCTGACGAGCACCTGCTGGCGCTGCACCACGCCGCCCACCACCGCCCCCACGGCGTTGGCTACGGCCGCGTGGGGCGGGATGATCAGCCGGGTGTGAAGCTGCTCGGCGACGCGCGGCATGTAGGCGGCCACCGGCGCGCCGATGGCTACCACCGGCTGGTGCAGGGTCAAGGTGCAGTCCAGCGCCTGCGCCCTGCTCCGTCCCCAAGGGCCCGCTCCAACAGCAGCGCTGCCGTCGGCTCCTGCTCCCAGCGGGGCGGGCCGGCTTCTGTCGCTCAGGGCCTTGCTGACCAGGGCGGTGGTCGCTCGGTCCGACACGCCGTCGACCACCGCCTGGCACAGCTCGTCCCGATCGCAGCGGGCCTGGGCACTCAACACCTCGGCGCCCAACTGCGCCGCTTCGCGTGTCCCACAGCGCCAGCCGGCCCAGGGCGTGCAGCGCGTCGGTGGGGGTCAACCGGCGCACAGCACCAGCCGCTCGGCGGCCAGCTTTTCGACGCGGCGCAGGACGAGAGAGCCGTAGCGCAGACTCCTGCATCAGCGCTGCCAACGAGACCGGCCCGCGCGCCAGGCGGTCCAGGATACGCTGCTCCTCGCCTTCGAGTGGCCTGGCCGGCTTGCGGTGTGCGGTCAGAAACTGGGCAGCAGCCTCGGCACGGGGCGGCGTCTGGACCTGGCGGCGGAGCTCGGCCACGACCTCGGGGTGCTGGCCGGCCAGCAGGCTGAGCGGCACGACCCGCTGCGGGCCGATGGTCAGCCGGCGCTTCGCCATCCAGCCGGACGTGGCTGTCGCCGCCCAGACCAACGGTGTGAACATCCACCGCCTCGACCATCGTCCGCCAGCGGCCCACCTGGGCACCCTCGTGGCTGAGGCGGGGCCGGCCGTCTCGACAGGGAAGCAATGTCGGTGGTGGTGCCGCCCACGTCGACGACCCACAGCGCGCCATCCTGGGGCTCGAGCCTGCTCCTGCTGCGCCAGGTGCCAGGCGCCCACCACGCTGGCCGCCGGCCCCGACAGGATCGTCTCGATGGGCCGCTGCATGGCCCACTCGGCCCGCACCAGCGAGCCATCGCCCTTGACCACCATCAGCGGCGCGGCGATCCCCCGCTCGGCCAGGGTGTGGCGCAGCGTGTCGATCAGCTCGCGGAGCAGCGGCACCAGCCGGGCGTTGAGGGCCACGGTCGTCGCGCGCCGGACCGAGTTGAGGCGTGCCGTCAGCTCGTGGCCGCAGGTGACCGGCAGCCCGGTCATGCCCTCGATCAGCGCTTTGGCCTGTTCTTCGTGGGCCGGGTTGCGCACACCGAAATAGCCCGACACAGCAAAGGCTTCGACGCGGCCCGCCGCGCCGGCCACCGCCTGGCGCAGGGCAGTCACGTCGAGCGGCATCGCCTCGTCACCGCGAATGTCGTGCCCACCGTCGACATAGACCACGTCGGCGGTGACCAAGTCGCCTTCAAAGCCACACTGCCGGATCAGCTCCTGGTCGTAGCCGATCAGGACCAGGCACACCGGGCTGCCCTGTCCCTCGACGATGGCGTTGGTCGCCAGCGTCGTCGACAGGGCGACCAGGCTCACCTTGGCAGGGGACGGCGCGCCCGGCTGTTGAAAAGCGGCGTCGATAGCCGCACCGATGCCGAGCGACAGGTCGCGCCGGGTCGTCAGCGCCTTGGCGGCGCATAGGACCCGACCGGTATCATAGTCGACCAGGGCGGCGTCGGTGTAGGTGCCGCCGGTGTCGATGCCCAACGCAACGGTCATGCCATCTTCTCTTGGGGTGCAGTCTGTCACATCGACCCCATTGTATCACAGATCGCTCGCGCACCGGAAGTAGCCGGTTGGTCAGATCTGACAAAAAGAGGTATAATAGGCGCGCGGCATTGGAAAGGAAACGATCGTTGGAACCACTCAAATCCCCTGAAGGGGATCTCCGTCGGACGATGACCCGCAGGGTCGTGCTATCGCTTACCGTGTTGATCCTGTCGGCGGTCATCGTCGCCCTGTTCGTCGAGTCTCCGCCTCATTCGGTGTTGGGCAAGGCCGACCTGGTCGGGTTTGCCGTGTGCCACCGCATGCCGGAGCGGTCGTTCATCCTCGACGGGCGGCAGCTGCCCCTGTGCGCCCGCTGCACGGGCACCTTCCTGGGCGCCATGCTGGGCCTGATCGTCATGCTTGTCCTGGGGCGACGCCGGGCATCGAGCCTGCCGCCGGTCCCAATCCTCGGCCTGCTGTTAATCTTTATGGGGCTGTGGGCCTTTGACGGCCTGAACTCTTATCTGGGGCTTTTTCCCGGCGCGCCTCAGCTCTACCAACCTCAGAACTGGCTGCGGCTGACCACCGGGCTTCTCGAAGGGTTGGCGCTCATGATCTTTGTCTTTCCCATCTCTGAACTTTTCCCTGTGGCGCGACCCCAAGCACGAACCGGTCATCAGGAACCTGGTCGAGATGCTGGCCATCCTGCCGCTGGTTGGGCTGCTCGTCCTGGTCGTTCCAAGCCCAGATCGACGTCCTGCTCTACCCGCTGGCCATCGCCAGCAGCCTGGGAGTGGTCATTCTGCTGACGATGATCGACACCATACTCGTCGTCGTGGTACTGCGGCGCGAGGGGTCTGCCCAGTCGTGGCGGCAGCTTGTGGTGCCGTTCATGGCCGGGCTCAGCCTTGGCCATCCTCCAGATCGCAGCGCTCGGCCTGCTGCGGGCCTATTTGACCGTCACATTTGGGTTGACGTTCTGAGCCTCTTCGGCGGCGGGCTGGCGAGACGCGGACGCGGATAGCACGGATCGAAAGAGACGGGCCGGGCTCTCACGGATCCAGGCAAAGGCCAGCAAGGTACACAGCAGGGTGTAGATCAGCACGAACGCCCGGCGGCCGATGACAAAGACGGTGTACGCTTCCATTTGGCCGCCGAGGCCGAACACAGCGGCCCAGCCCCCCTCCAGGACCCCCAACGAGCCGGGCGTGAACGAAAAGATGAGTGTGAACTGGGTGACGGCAACCCCCATCACCAGCAGATACCAGGGAATCGTCCAGGCGCAGCGCCAGGGCGATCAGTACCAGCCGGACCGACAGGAGGGTGTACAGGACTCAACGTCAGGCCAAACAACCGGACCGCCCTCCGGTTGGTGACAAAGGTCTCATTGGCCAGGCGCTCCAGTTGCTGCGGCAGGCGGCTCATCAGTCGCCGGCCGACGAACGGTAGGCGGACCAAAGGGCGCGACAGGCGAAGCGCCACGCGGGCCAGCCAGCGCATCATTCCTTCGTATTGCCAGCCGATAAGGACGGCCGCGACAATCACGATGGCAGCCATCAGCCCGAAAGTGAGAGGCAGGCTGATCCAGTCGACCAGGTAGCAGGCCACGGGAACCAGAAGCAACAGGGCCAGGATCAGGTCAAAGAATTTGTCGAGCACCACCGAAAGGACGGCCCGCCGTAGCGGAACCGTTCCCGACAGGCTGAGGGCCACCGGTCGCCCGCCCAACATCCCCACGCTGATCGGCACAAGCTGGCCGGTGGCCATGCCGAGCATGTGATAGGTGAAATAGTAGCGGTAACGAGGGCCCGGGTTGCCTTCGGTGACGGCGCCGGCGATAAGGAACCAGCGATAGGCGGCGATCAGGTTCCACACCAGTGTGGCAACCAGCCCGGCCAGCACATAGCGCAGGTCGCTCTGTGCGATCTGCCGCCAGACCTCTACGCCACCCAGATACAGGATCAGGGCAAAGACCAGGATGCCGACCAGGTTGATGATCAAGGTCAGGATCCTGTTTCGCTTCTGTTGGCTGTGCTCAACGTTCATAAACCGCTCAACCCCCTGTGCGGGGCGCCTCCGCGCCGCCTGCCGATTGACAGGGCCATTCGTGGCAGCCGATTCCCTTGAGAATTGTGTGATCGCCTGTCCCCAGTATATCACAAAACGGACAAGTGCGCACATTGTCTGACTGCTTGCATTTATCCGATAGATGGGGTACAATCGCTGCTTGTGGTTGGCGGTGAGGACGTTACAGCAAAACGCTACAAAGTGCTGATGATCGCCCCGACCTCCTTCTTTGCCGATTACGGCTGTCACGTGCGTATCCTGGAGGAGGCGCGGGTTCTAAACAGGCTAGGCCACCAGGTCGTCGTGTGCACCTACCGCAACGGCCAGGACGTGGCGGGCCTGGAGATCCGTCGTACTCTGTCCATTCCGTTCCGGCGACACTACGAGGTCGGGTCTTCACCCCACAAGATCGCCTTTGACATGCTGTTGTTCTGGAAGGTGCTGGCTACCGCATTGCGCTGGCGGCCTGACGTCATCCACGGCCATCTGCACGAGGGCGCTCTGCTTGGGCTGGCCGTGGGCCGCTTGCTGGGCATCCCGCTGGTGTTTGACTTTCAGGGAAGCATGACCAGCGAGATGATCGACCATCGCTTCCTGGCCAGGGACAGTGTTTTCTACCGTCCTCTTCACTGGCTTGAGACGCGGATCGACCGCGCGGCACCGGCCGTCATCACCAGCTCGCAACATGCCGCGCAGTTGCTGGTCAAGCAGTTTGGCTGCCGCCCAGAACGGGTGCACACAGTAGCCGACTGCGTCGACGCCGAGGCGTTCTACCCTGTCTCTGAGGAGGAGCGGGCTTCTTTGGACCAACGACGGGCCTCGCTGGGTATCCCACCTGGGCGCCAGGTCGTCGTCTACCTGGGGTTGCTGGCTCCATACCAGGGCACCGACCTGCTGCTCCGGGCCGTAGCCGACTTGCAGCAGCGGTCGGAGAACGTCCATTTTCTGATCATGGGCTATCCGGCCGTGGAGCATTACCGGAGTCTGGCTCATCAGCTGGGGGTAGCCGATCGCACCACATTCACCGGCCGGGTGCCCTACCAACAGGCTCGCAACTTTTTGGCCCTCGGCGACGTCGCGGTCGCACCCAAGCTATCGGACACGGAGGGCAGCGGCAAGATCCTGAATTACATGGCCATGGGCTTGCCCACCGTCGCCTTTGACACACCGGTCAGCCGAGAGTACCTGGGAGATGAAGGCATCTTTGCTGCGCGGGTCGATCCCGGCTCCCTGGCCCAGGGCCTGCTGCGTGGATCTGGAAGAAGCCGCAAGCGGAGACGGCCAGCGCCGGGCCAATCTGCGGCGAATCGCTGTCGAGCGTTTTTCCTGGGCCGAGGCGGCAGAGACGATCGTGCATGCCTACGGATCTGTCTGTCGGGGATAATCATAGTGGTCGTTTGGGTGGATGGGATTGAGAGCTAGATGATCCATCGAGCACGCGATCTGTACCAGTATCGGGAACTGATCAAGAACCTGGTGATCCGAAATCTGAAGGTGCGATACAAGAACTCGGTTTTCGGTGTCCTGTGGTCTCTGCTCAACCCCCTGCTCATGACGCTGGTCTTCACCGTCGTCTTTACGGTGATGATCCGGAGCGACATCGACCGGTTCCCGGTCTTTTTTATGTGCGGCTTTTTGCCGTGGACCTTTTTTTCGACATCGTTGACGGCGGCCACCGGCTCGATCATCAATAACGCCGGCCTGATCAAGAAGGTCTACTTCCCCAGGGAGATCCTGCCCATCGTCGAGGTGCTGTCCAACCTGGTGAACTTTATGCTGGCGCTGATCGTGCTCTTTGCCATGCTGTTCATCTTTGGTTTCAGCCTCAAGCCGGCAGTACTCATGCTGCCCCTCATCATCTTGACCCAGGTGATCTTTACCGTCGGCATGGGCTTTTTCCTTGCGACGGCGAACGTCTTTTACCGCGACACCCAGCACATCCTCGAAGTATTGTTGCAGGCCTGGTTCTTTCTGACGCCGATCTTTTATTCGATCACCATCTTGCCCGAAAGGGCCGTGATCCTGGGCATCCCGATCGACGTACACCTGTGGATCCGCCGGGTCAACCCGATGGCCTCACTGGTGGCTTCCTACCAGGATGTGCTCTACTGGGGCACGCCAACAGGGCTCGATTTCTTTCTTGAGGACACTGCTGACCTGCCTGGTCATTCTGGTGATCGGCTATGCGGTCTTTTGCCGGTTCAGCCGGGCCTTTGGAGAGGAAGTGTGAAAAAACCGAAAAAGATCCTGCTCATCGGCCTGGATGGCGTGCCCTTGGACATCATCCAACGCTGGGCCGACGGTGGCTATCTGCCCACCTTCCGGCGTTTGATCGATACCGGCGCCGTTGGCCACCTGCGGTCCACCATTCCGCCTACGTCGGGGCCGTCCTGGTCGTCGATCGTCACCGGTATGAACCCCGGCAAGACCGGGATCTATGACTTTTTGTATCGCCGCGACGGGACCTATGCCTTTCCGCCGGTCAATGCCTCGCTGCGCGGCGGGACGACGATGTGGCGCTATCTGAGCGACGCCGGGTATCGCGTCGGCGTGCTCAACATTCCGATGTCCTATCCCGTCGAGCAGGTCAACGGCTTTATGATCAGCGGCTGGATGACGCCCTACCGGGCCACCGATTACCTCTATCCGGCCGAGCTGGCCGCCGAGCTGGAACGGGAGATCGGCGAATATCGGATCTATCCGACGGAAACGTTCGCCGAAAACCGCCGGGAGAGCTTTATGAAAGCCACCTACGATCTGCTGGAGATGCTAACCCGGACGGCGCTGTACCTGGGCAAGAGCCGGCCGTGGGACGTGTTCATGCCGGTCCACTTTGACACCGACCGGGTCCTGCACCAGTTGTGGCACTATCTGGACCCCGATCACCCCTGGCGCACCGACCGCGAGGACAAGGAGCCGGTGGTCCGCGACTATTTCCACAAGGTGGACGAGAGCGTGGCCCGGTTGCTGGCACTGGCCGACGACGAGACGCTGGTGATGGTCATGTCTGACCACGGCATGGGGCGGGCCAACAACTTTATCGTGCTGAACAACTGGCTGCTCGACAACGGACTGCTGCGCCTGAAGCGCGATCCGTGGACCCGGTTGAAAGAGCTTGATGTTCCGCCGGGGCTTTACGCTGCGCAATGTCCACCAGCTGCTCGACCGGGTGGGGCTGGCCCGCCAGGCGGAATATGTGGCCGGCTACTTTGTGGATCATCTGCTCAAGCTGATTTTCCTCTCTTTCCTGGACGTGGATTGGAGCCGGTCGAAGGCCTATTCCTTTGGCCGGCACCTGGGCTCGATCTATGTCAATGTCAAGGGCCGGGAGCCGCAGGGCATTGTCGAGCCGGGCGCCGAGTATGAAGCGGTGCGGGACGAGATCGAGCGCATGGCGCTCGATTTCCGCGATCCCCGAACCGGGCGGCCAGCTCATCGGCCAGGTGCTGCGCCGCGAGGAGATCTACACCGGCCCTCACCTGGACAAGGCGCCCGATCTTACCCTGCTGCCGAAAGAGCCTTCCGACATCTTTTTCGGGCTGGCCGATTTCGGCCACCGGCTAACGGTGGACACGGTCTATCGCTATTCAGGCATGCACCGCGATCATGGCATGTTGATCGTGAACGGGCCGAACGTGCAGCCGGGCAGCACACTGCAAGAGGCGTCGATCTATGACATCGCGCCCACCGTGCTGCACGCCATGGGCCTGCCGGTGCCGTCCGACATGGACGGCCACGTCCTGGAAGGAGCGTTCGTCGATGGGTACCTGGCCGCCTTCCCGGTGCAGATCGCCGACAAGGGCAGCGCTGCAGAGTCGCCCGCTGAGGGGATGCCCACCGTGGACTATACGGCCGAGGGGGAAAAGGAGATCGTGGAGCGGCTGAAAGGGCTGGGGTACCTGGGATGAAGGTTCTGGTCATCGGGCTCGACGGCGCTACGTTTGACCTGTTGCGGCCCTGGATCGAGGCCGGGGAGCTGCCCAACCTACAGCGCCTGATGCAGACAGGGCGCCTCCGGCAAGCTGCGCAGCACGCTGCCGCCGATCAGCGCTTCGTCGTGGATCTCTTTTGCCACCGGGGTCAACCCAGGCAAGCACGGGGTGGTGGACTTTGTCTATCCCAGCACCGGCAGCTACAAGGTGACGATGGTCAACGCCACCGCCTGCCGGACGCGGTCGCTGTGGAATTGGCTGAACGACGCCGGCCGCCGCGTGGGGCTGTTGGGCATCCCCACGACCTATCCTCCAGAGCCGGTGGACGGCTTTATCGTCAGCGGCTTCCTGGCCCCTGGCCCCGACAGCGAATGGGCCTATCCGCCCGAGCTCAAGCAGGAGCTGCTGGCCGAACTGGGCCAGTTCATGCTGGCCCCTGATGAGCGCTATCGCTCGTCGCCCTGGCTTGACCGGTTTCTCGACGATCTGACCGCCAGCGTCGAGAACCGCACCCAGGCAGCGCTGTACCTGATGGCCCACAAACCGTGGGACCTGTTTACAGTGGTCTACTGGGACACCGACATGGTGCAGCACGAAACGTGGCGGCTGCTCGATCCGACGCACCCCCGCCACGACTCTGCCGAGGCAGCGGCGCACCGAGAGCGGATCCTGGCCTTTCACCGCAAGATAGACGCCGACGTGGGCCGCCTGCTGGCCTCTGACAGCGTGGACCCGGCGGAAACACTGGTCGTGGTCATGTCGGATCACGGCTTTGGGCCGGTACACAGCTTTTTCCTGACCAACAACTGGCTGGCCAGTCTGGGATTGCTGGCTTTCAAGCGCAATCCATGGACCGCTTTCAAGCAGCTTCTGTTCCGCCTGGGTTATACCCCGCTGAACATGTTCCGGGTTGCCCGGGCGCTCGGCCTGGGCCGGCTGCGCAAGAAGGTGCGCTTCCAGCAAAAGGCGGGCCTGATCAACCGCATATTTCTGTCGTTCGACGACGTCGACTGGACGCGCACCAAGGCGTTCAGCATCGGCAGCTTTGGTCAGGTGTATATCAACCTGGCCGGCGTCAGGCCGCAGGGGATCGTCCAGCCCGGGCACGAATATGAGGAGATCAAGAGCGCGATCGAGCAGGCGGCTCTGTCGCTGCGCGATCCGCGAACCGGCCAGCCGTTGGTCGAGCGCGTCTACCGCCGTGACGAGATCTACAGCGGCCCCTACGTGGACCGCGCGCCTGACCTGATCGTCCAGCCGCGCGGCTGGGAGTATATGGCCTTTGGCCACGCCGACTTTGGCTCCAACAAGCTGGTCGAGCCGATCACCGGCATGTCGGGTCATCACCGGCCGGACGGCATGGTGATCCTGGCCGGACCAGGCGTCAAGCCGGGCGTCTCAGCTGGAAGGAGCCAGCATCCTGGACCTGACGCCCACCATCCTGCACGCCATGGGCACCGCCGTGCCACAGGACCTGGATGGCCGGGTCCTGAGCGAGGCGTTCGAGGCCTCGTCCCCGGCAGCCGGCCCGGTAGTTCGCAGCCAGGCGAACGTGTACAAGGACGGCAGCTCGACCCCCGACCTGTCCGACGACGAGATGGCCGAAGTACAGGAAAAGCTGCGCGGCTGGGGGTATGCGGGGTAGGTCTCACTAGACAGAAACGCGAACGGGTGGTAGAATAGAAGCTGTTCCCTCCGGACAGGGTTGGGACAGGGAGGCATCCATGGAGATAAACGTTCTAGCCGGCAGCATCCAGACGGTCGAAGACGAGATGATCGTCGTCAATCTATTTGAAGGCGTCGATACGCCGGGCGGGGCAACCGCCGCCGTGGACCAGGCGTTAGGCGGGGTCATCGGCGACGCTGTCGCCTCCGGCGATTTCAAGGGCAAGAAGGGTGAGGTCATTGTCTTTTACGCACACGGCGCCCTGCCGGCCCGGCGGGTGCTGGTGGTCGGCCTGGGACCGCAGGACAAGTTCGGCCTCAACGCCGTACGCGAGGCGGCAGCAGCGGCGGCAAAAAAGGCCAGGGCGTTGGGCGTGGGGTCGTTCAGCAGCATCGTCCATGGCGCCGGCGCGGGCGGACTGACGCCTGAAGCGGCTGCCCAGGCTGTGGTAGAAGGGACTATCCTGGGGCTGTACCGCTACCAGGAGCTGAAGAATGAGCCTCCTGACCGCTCCGATCCGGCGCGCTTGACTCTGGTCCAGTTCGACGCCGCCAGTCTGCCTGCTGTGGAAGCGGGCGCCAAGACCGGCAGTATTGTGGCCGAGGCGGCCTGCCTGGCCCGCGATCTGGCCAACCGCCCGGCCAATTATGCCACTCCTGAGGAGCTGGCCGAAGTGGCGATGGACATTGCCGGCGAATTTGAGACCATGAGCTGCCAGGTGATCGACGAGGAGGAGGCCGACGAGCTGGGGATGGGCGCTTTTCTGGGCGTGGCCCAGGGCAGCGACGAACCGGCCGTATTTATCGTCCTGGAACACAACGCCGGGCGCGACGACCTGGACACGGTCGTGCTGGTGGGCAAAGGGATCACCTTCGACTCGGGGGGTATCTCCCTGAAGCCGGGCGAGTCGATGGATCGGATGCGAGGCGACATGGCCGGCGGTGCGGCAGTTCTGGCGACGATGCTGGCCGTAGCTCAGCTTGACCTGCCGCTGCACGTGGTGGGGCTGGTGCCAGCCACCGAGAACCTGCCAAGCGGCAGTGCCTACAAACCAGGCGACGTGCTGACCGCCCTCAACGGCAAGACGATCGAGATCATCAGCACCGACGCCGAGGGCCGTCTGGTCCTGGCCGACGCTCTGGCCTATGCCGACCGTTTTGAGCCCAAGGCGGTGGTCGATCTGGCTACCCTGACCGGCGCGTGTGTCACGGCGCTGGGGCGCGGCGTGGCGGCCGGTGTGTTCAGCAATGATGAAAGGCCTGCTGGCGCGCCTCCAGGCCGCCAGCCAGGTGAGCGGCGAGCGGATCTGGCCCCTGCCTCTGTACGAAGATTACATGGACAAGATCGAGAGCCTGACCGCCGACATGACCAACAGCGGCGGGCGAGAGGGCGGAGTTGGATCTTCGGCCATCTTTCTCAAGCAGTTTACCGGAGATTATTCCTGGGCACACCTGGACATCGCCGGGATGTCGTTTGAGGAACGGGGTGACTCACCGAAGCGCCCAGCCTACCTGCAAAAGGGTGGAACCGGCTTTGGCGTGCGGCTATTGGTCCAATTCCTGTGCGACTGGATAGCCACCGGCTGATGCCCCTCAGGCTGGCGATCTTTGATCTAGACGGGACGCTGAAGCAAGCCCGCGATCCATACGTTTACTTGCACCAACGCCTGGGCACCTGGGAGGTGGCCCAGGCGTTTTTTGCCCAGGGTGTAGCGGGCCAGCTGCCCTACAGCGAATGGCTGCGACTCGATGCCTCGCTGTGGAAGGGTACAAGCCGGGCGGCGATGGAAGCCATCTTCCGCGACAACCCCTATCTGCCCGGCGCCCGAGAGACGGTCGGCACCCTGCGACGGGCGGGCGTGCGGGTGGCTGTGATCAGTACCGGATTGAACGTCCACGCCGAGCTTGTCCAAGCCGAGCTCGGGTTGGATTGGATCATCGCCAACGAGCTTGTTTTCGAGGACGGTTACGCCACCGGCGCCGCCCGGGAGCGCGTCCCTGAAGGAGGCAAGGGGCAGATCGTGGAACAGCTGCAGGCCGAGCTCGGTGTGCCGCCTGCCGACTGCCTGGCGGTGGGTGATGGCACGTCGGATGCAGCGATGTTTGCCCGGTCCTGGATCGGTGTGGCCGTCAACCCATCATCCGACCAGGTCCGGTTGGCTGCCGGCCTGGTCCTTGACTCACCCGACCTGCGGCCGCTATTGCCAAGACTGCAAGAAACCGTCCCGGACTGGCTTCCTCTTTGATCCACAGCCCTCTCTCGATTTGACATTGTCCCAAGTTGGAGTAAAATAGGCTCGGCGTTAGCACTCGCCGCTTCTGAGTGCTAACGCACTCGTTGTGAACTCTCAATATCAATAGTCGAGGAGGTAGACAAAAATGGCGCTTAATCTGAAACCGTTGGCCGACCGCGTCGTGGTCGAGCCGATCGAGCGGGAAGAAATGACCGCGAGCGGCATCTACGTGCCCGAGACGGCCAAGGAAAAGCCGCAGGAGGGCAAGGTCGTCGCCGCCGGCCCGGGTCGCCGGGACGAAGACGGCAAGTACATCCTCATGGATGTCAAGGTCGGTGACCGGGTGCTCTATGCCAAGTACGCAGGCACCGAGGTCAAGCTTGAGGACAAGAAGTATCTGATCCTCAAGGAAAGCGACATCCTGGCAGTCCTGGACTGATCCAACAGCACTAGAGAAAAAGGAGTAGACAGAAATGGCAAAGCAACTGATTTTTTCCGAAGAAGCACGGCGCAGTCTCAAGGTCGGGGTAGATGCCCTGGCAGGTGCCGTCAAGGTCACCCTGGGCCCCAAGGGCCGCAATGTGGCCCTCGACAAAAAGTTCGGCGCGCCGACCATCACCCATGACGGCGTGACGGTTGCCAAGGAGATCGAGCTGGAAGAGCCGTTCCAGAACATGGGCGCCCAGCTCCTCAAAGAGGCAGCGACCAAAACCAACGACGTAGCCGGCGACGGCACGACGACCGCCACCGTGTTGGCCCAGATCATCGTCACCGAAGGGCTAAAGAACGTGGCGGCCGGGGCCAACCCGATGCTGATCAAGAACGGCATCGCCAAGGCCAGCGACGCAATCGTCAAGGCCCTGCGCGAAATGGCCGAAGAGATCGACACCAAGGAAGAGATCGCCAATGTGGCGGCCATCTCGGCCAACGACAAAGAGATCGGCAATCTGATCGCCGAGGTGATGGAGAAGGTCGGCAAGGACGGCGTCATCACCGTCGAAGAGAGCAAGGCCCTGGCCTTCGAGACCGAGTATGTCGAAGGTATGCAGTTCGACCGGGGCTATATCTCGGCCTATTTCATCACCGACCCGGAGCGGATGGAAGCGATCTCGGAGACCCCGCTGATCCTGATCTACGACAAAAAGATCTCCAGCGCTCAGGACATCATCCCGCTCCTGGAGAAGATGGTCCAGACCGGCCGCAAGAACCTGGTGATCATTGCCGAGGACGTAGACGGCGAAGCGCTGGCCACCCTGGTGCTGAACAAGCTGCGCGGCGTGTTCAATGCCCTGGCCGTCAAGGCCCCGGGCTTTGGCGACCGGCGCAAGGCGATGTTGCAGGACATCGCCGTCCTGACCGGCGGCCAGGTGATCACCGAAGAGATGGGCCGCAAGCTCGAGACGGTGCAGATCACCGACTTGGGCCGCTGCGACCGCGTGGTCTCGACCAAGGAAGATACGACGATCATCGGCGGCGCCGGCGAAGAGGTGCAGATCAAGGGCCGCATCGCCCAGATCAAGGCCGAGATCGACGCGTCGACCTCCGACTATGACAAGGAAAAGCTGCAGGAGCGGCTGGCCAAGCTGGCCGGCGGGGTGGCAATCATCCGCGTCGGCGCCGGCACCGAGGTGGAGCTGAAGGAAAAGAAGCACCGCGTCGAGGATGCCCTGAGCGCCACCCGCGCCGCCGTCGAAGAGGGGATCGTCCCCGGTGGTGGCGTGGCCCTGATCAACGGCATTCCGGCACTGGACGGGATCAAGATGGAATATGCCGACGAGCAGACCGGCATAGCGATCGTCCGGCGAGCCCTGGAAGAGCCGATGCGCCAGTTGGCGATCAACGCCGGCCGCGATGGCGCCGTCGTCGTCGAGAACGTCCGCCGTGAACAGAAGCAGAAGAAGAATCGGCACATCGGCTACGACGTGCTGAAGAATGAGTACGTCGACATGATCGCCAAGGGTATCATCGACCCGGTCAAAGTCACCCGCAGCGCCGTGGAGAATGCGGCCAGCATCGGGGCGATGATCCTGACCACCGAAGCGCTCATCACCGACATCCCGGAAAAGGAAAAGTCGGCGGCCCCGCCGATGCCTGAGTACTAGACCGATCACCGCCTCAATGGGGTGGGAGGTTCGGTCCGCTGTCGGCGGACCGAACCTCCTCGTTTTTCATGATCTCTCACTTTTTGCATATAACACCAGATATGGTATACTGCCATCGCGCTCGCCGGGTCTGGTTGTGAACCAGACCATAACACCTGTGGAGGCATGTTGAGCACCACCATAGCGCGAAAACGGAATGTCCCGAGGAGGCGCAGCCAGCCTCCATTGTGGCTCCGGCTGTCGATAGCCACGTTCCTGGTGATTTTTGTCGCCGGCGGCCTCTATGCCGGCTATCTGATGTACGCCACGGTCCGCGAGATCGTGGCCCGAGCCGAGTTACCCGCCTTACCCATCCTCCAGTTGCCTGATTTCAGCCTGTCAGGCGCAGCGGTGAGCGAGACGATCGACGAGACCCCTCCTGAGCTGCCCGAGGTGGTCTTGAATCCGGAGGTGCCGGAGAACCTGGAATACCAACCGCCGGCGGCTCCCCCGATTAACTCTGACCGGATCAACATCCTATTGCTCGGCATCGACCGGCGGTCGGGCAAGAGCTGGGGGCACCTGACAGACACGATCATCGTCGTGACAGTCGATCCGACCAACAAGACAGCAGGCATGATGTCGATCCCACGCGACCTGCAGTTGACGATCCCGAGCTATGGGGAAGACCGGATCAATACGGCCAACGTCTACGGCGAAAAGCGTAATTATCCAGGCGGCGGCTCGGCGCTGCTCGAACGGACGATAGAATACAACTTTGGCATTCAGATCGACTATTACGTCATGGTCGACTTTAAGGGCTTTGAAAAGATCATAGACACGCTGGGCGGCGTCGACATCAATGTGCCGCGCGCGCTACACGACACGAAATATCCGAACCCCAAGACGGGCGACCCGTATGCCTACAAGACGGTTCACTTTGATGCCGGCGTGCAGCACATGGACGGCGCCCGGGCGCTGGAGTATGCCCGCTCGCGCATGAGCAGCAGCGACTTTGATCGTGGCACGCGGCAGCAACTGATCCTGAAGGCCATCCGCGAAAAGGCGCTGAGCCTGAACCTGATCCCCAAAATCCCGTCGCTGGCGCTGACGATGGGCGACACGATCAAGACCGACATGAGCGTGGACGAAATGCTGGAGCTGGCCCAGTTGGGGCCGCAGATCGACCTGTCCAACGTTAAACAATTGGTCATCAAACCACCGTTGGTCTATGGCCACAAGCGTGCGGACGGGGCGGCCATCCAGTTGCCGGTGTGGGACAAGATCAATGCGGCGATAGCCGACCTGTTTTCCACGCCGTTGGTCATGGCGCCGACGGCCACGCCGGCGCCGCCCACGCCGACGCCCACCATGTCGCCGGCTCAGGTTCAAGAACGGCAGGACCTGACCAAGGAAGGGGCGCGGATCGCGGTGCAGAACGGCACCTCCATTCCCAACTTTGCCGCGCGGGTCGCCGCGATGCTGATGCAGGAAGGATACCAGGTGGTGGAGTTTGGCGACGCCGACCGCCTGGACTATACCAGCACGGTCATTATCGACTATACCGGCAAGGCATCTACGCTGCAGCAGTTGGTCAACCTGTTCAAGGTGTCACCTGACAATGTGCGTCCCAGCGACAATGTGCTGAGTCCGGTGGACATTCGCATCATCGTGGGGCAGGATTTTAACCTCCCACTGCCCTGAAGGCTGTGTGTTGAAACGATACAGCCTCCCCTTCGAGCCTGACAAGCCAGCATTGCCCGGCGTTATGCCGTGGCCTATCCAGCGTTTCGCCGGCGAGGCCGTCCAGCAGGTGCAGGCCGGAGTGGTGATAGAGGAGCCGCTGGAGATCCGGATCGACGGCCGGCCGGTTGGGGTGCTGATGCGCACGCCAGGCCTGGAGAAGGAGCTGGCGGCGGGGTTCTGCCTGGGCGAAGGCCTGATCGCCGACATGAAGGACGTAGCCCTGATCCGCCATTGCGGGCAGGCCACGCCCGGCGATGACGGGGATGAGCTCGCCGACGGGGAATCACGCAACCGGGTGGAGGTGAGCCTGATGCCCGGTGCAGCGCCTTCGAGACAGAGCGATAGCCCGGCGCTGATCCGGTCTGGCTGTGGCCGCATTGACGCGACGGCCCTGGCCGAAGGCCTGAAACCGATCGAGGCCGGAGTCAAGGTCCGGTTGGAGGTGCTACAGCACCTGATCGGGCAGATCACGCAGAAGCAGGCAGCCTACCGGGCAGCCGGCGGCGTTCACGCCACGGCGATCTTGACCGCCGGCGGCCAGCTGGTGGTGGTGACCGAGGATATTGGCCGGCACAACGCCGTGGACAAGGCGACCGGCTACTGCCTGCTGCGGGGCATCCCCTTGAGCGACAAGCTCCTGGTCAGCACGGGCCGGGCCAGTTACGACATGGTTGCCAAGGGGGTGCGCCTGGGAGTGCCGATTCTGGCTTCCCTGTCGTCGCCCACCTCGCTGGCTGTGGAGCTGGCCGAGGCGCTGAACTGCACGCTCGTCGGCTATCTGCGGGGCAAGACACTGAACGTCTACGCCCACGGCTGGCGCATCGCCACGTAGGGACCTACGTTTTTTCCTTCCGCGACCGAAACACGAGCTTTAGCGGCGTACCAACGTAGCTATGCTGCCGCCGGATCTGGTTCTCTATGTAGCGCTCGTAGGAGAAATGGACCAGCCGGGCGTCGTTGACGAAAAAGACAAAGGTCGGCGGATCGACACCTGCCTGGGTAGCATACATCAGCTTGAGCTGCCTGCCGCCTTTGTGCGGCGCAGGATGGCGGACCTTGATCTCTTCCACTAGGCGGTTTAGCTCCGCCGTCGGGATGCGCCGCGTCCGCTCCTGGCGGACCTGGAGGGCCAGCGGCAGGATCTTGTCCACCCGCTGGCCGGTCAGGGCCGAAATGAAAAGCACCGGCACGAAATCGAGGAATTTTAGCTCGGCACGGATCCGCTGGGTGTAGGCGTCCATGGTGTAGGTGTCTTTTTCGACCGCGTCCCACTTGTTGACCAACACGATGACACTGCAGTTCTCGTCCAGGATGTAACCGGCGACGTGGGCATCCTGGGCGGTTACCACGTCCTGGGCGTCCAGGAGCAGCATCACCACGTCGGCGCGGGACATGGCCTTGACGGCGCGCAGAACGCTGTACTTTTCGATGCCCCGATCGATCCGGCCCCGGCGGCGGATGCCC
Organism: uncultured Chloroflexia bacterium; assembly: GCA_963749455.1. Lineage (GTDB taxonomy): Bacteria > Chloroflexota > Anaerolineae > JAAYZQ01 > JAAYZQ01 > JAFGOG01. Next base: position 51,013 of record CAVVMX010000013.1, on the reverse strand, counting down.
GCCGTATCGATCAGCAGCAGCGGCTGCCCCTCCCAGGTCAGGTAGGTGTCGATCGAGTCGCGGGTGGTGCCCGGAACGGGGCTGACGATAGCCCGCTCCTCGCCCAGCAGCTTATTGAGCAGCGACGACTTGCCGACGTTTGGCCGGCCGACCAGAGCGATCTTGACCGCTTCCGGCTCCTCTTCGTCGCTCGGGGTTGGAGGCAGGGCGGTCACGATCTCGTCGAGCAGGTCACCGACGCCGGTGCCGTGCAGCGCCGAGATGGGGTACACCTCGCCCAGGCCCAAGGCGTAAAAGTCGACCGCCGCTTGGCGGCGTGCCTCGTTATCGGCCTTGTTGGCCACCACGACCACCGGACTGGCGGCGCGGCGCAAGACCTGGGCTATGTCCTCGTCGGCGGGCGTCAGGCCGTCGAGCACATCGACCAGCAGGACGACGACGTCGGCCTCGGCGATGGCGACCTCAGCCTGAGCCCGGATCTCTTCGATCAGGCCGGCGGAAGCGGTAGACAGGGGTACCGGCCGGTCCTGGAGGCTTCGTTGCTTGCTGCTGTCGACGATCTCCAGGCCGCCGGTATCCACCACGTTAAAGACCACGCCGTTCCACTCGGTCTCGCCGTATAGTCGGTCGCGGGTGGTGCCCGGCAGGTCTTCAACGATGGCCCGCCGCTGGCCGATGAGCCGATTGAACAGGGTGGACTTGCCGACGTTAGGGCGTCCGACGAGAGCAACAATTGGCTTGGGCATCAGTCGCGCACAAACCCCATCCGCTCCTCGTGCTGCGGAAAGCCCTGGTCCGCGGTCCGGATCTCGCCATACTTTTCTTCGAACTTTTTCAGGTTGTCGCCCAGCGCCTGGTGAAGCAGCTTGGCGTTCATCGGAGTCAAGATGATGCGGGCATAGACCTTGGCTTTGGGCGCGTTGGGCAAGACCCGGGCGAAATCGACGATGACCTCCGACGGCGAGTGGGTGATAAGGGCGAAATTGGAATAGATAGCCTCCAGATCAGCCGGCAGCTCGATCTGGATCTGCCGCTGTGGAATCGGTTGTTGCTGTGGTTTTCGTTCAGTCATAGCCATCCTCTCTGGTGAAGACGAACGTCGTCCAGCTCCGGGGTCAAGTCTCAGAGCTGAACGACGCCCGATGGTTCTTGTTGTGTTCGCTGCTGATGAGCGACCCTAGAAAGGTATCTCGTCCTCTTCAAAGCCTCCAGGAGGCGCCTCACCGGCGGGCGCTTCAGCTCCACCCTCCGCACGGCTAGACAGGAACTTGATATTCCGGGCGGTAAGCTCGAAGCTGGCCTTGGCGACACCATCGTTCCCTGTCCAGACGCGGGGGTTTTGCTGGCCGTTTGCAGCCTCTCCCTTGATCTCGCCTTCGACAAAGACCAGCATCCCTTTGGTGACAATGTTGTTCACCGTCTCTGCTTGCTTGCGCCAGAAGGTGACCCGCCACCAGGTGGTCATCTCCCAATACCTTCCGTTATAAGATTCCTTCCAACCGGCCGGGCATTGCGGGTTGAGTTTCCTTGCCGAGATTGCGTCTTGGTCGCCACGCTGATGTTAGTCACCGGCGTGCCGTCGGGCGTGTAGCGCATTTGGGGATCCTGGCCGACGTGTCCAATGAGTGTCACTCGATGAAACATGTCTCTGCCTCCTTGATAGAGTGGAATAATCTTACCGCAGATGAGGCGCAAATGTCAACTGGCGGCCAGGAGGTCAAACAGCCCTCGCAGATCGCCGATCACCGGGCAATCGGGCGCGCCGGCCGCCCCGTTGCGGTCCACCAGGACGACGTCCAGGCCGGCGTTGCGGGCGCCGACGACGTCGTGCTGCGTAGCTGTCGCCCACGTACAGGACCCGGCCGGGCGACAGAGCCATCTGTTCCAGCGCCTGGCGAAAGATGCCGGGGTGCGGCTTGTGGCAGCCGGCGTAGGCCGAGCCCCATATCAGCTCCATGTAGCCGTCCAGCCCGACCTGGGCCACCCGCCGGCGCAGGTTCCAGCTCCAGTTGGAGACGATGCCCAGCCGGTAGCCCTCGGCGATCAAGCCGGTCGAGCACCTCTGTCACCTCGGGGTAGGGCCGCAGGACGCCGGGACGGCTGAACCAGGACTCGAGGGCGACCGTCGTACGCCGCCGAACCCCCCTCGCCGTCCAGGCCGAGGTGAGCCAGCACGGCCCGGTGGAGCGCCACCTGGACCTGGCGGTCGTACTCCTCGGTGGCCGGGAAGGTCGCCGTCGCCATGTCGCGGTAATAGGCGCTCCAGCCGGCCCGGATCGCCGCCTCGAATCTCGCGCGGTCGATCGCTCGACGCCCGCGGCCCGCAGCGCCTCCTGGATGACGATCTCCTGCTTCGTGGCTCGAAATGGATCAGCGTGTAACCCAGGTCGAAAAGGACCGCGTCGTAGCGGCGAGCCAGAGCCAGCTCCAGGGCCACGGCCCCCAACGCTTCCTTGTCCGGCGGATAGATCTGGCGCAGCGCCGCCAGCAGATCGTCCGGCGGCAGGTCGGGAGCGATGGCTGCCGGGTTCTCGTGGGCCAGCAGATCTCCGAAATCGGCATAGTGGCCGATGCGCCGGATGGTGACCAGGTGCTCGTCGTTCAGCCTGAGCCGGTCGCCTGGTTGCAGGCGCCGGATATTGTCATAGCCGACACGCACCTCGACCGTCTTGAGGCCGGACAGGATGTGGCTCAGGTACGGCTCACGGACCCACAGTGCCTTGACGCGGCTCATCGCCAGCCCTTCTCCTCGCCGACGTGGTGGACCTTGATCATGTTGGTCAGCCCTGCGCCGCCCACCGGCACTCCTGCGGTGATGATCACCAGGTCGCCATCCTGGACCAGACCTCGCTCGCGCGCTGCGTCGACCGCAGTGCAGATCATGGTGTCGGTGTCGGCGAACTGGTCGACCAGCAGTGGCTCGACGCCCCACACCAGGGCCAGCTGCCGGCAGGTTCTGGGGCTGGGCGTGGGGGCGATGATCGGGCGTGGCCGGCCGGTGGCAGGCGATCTGCTGTGCGGTGCTGCCGCTCATGGTCGAGGTGATGATCGCCGCTGCCCCCAGCTCGGCCGCAAGCTCGCATGCCACCTGGCTGATGGCGTCGGTGACGCTGCGCGATGCAGCGTCCGATGGTCCGCCGCAGCCACTCGCCGTAGGGTATGTTCTGCTCGGTCACGGCGGCGATGCGGGCCATCGTCTGCACGGCAGCCAACGGGTAGCGGCCCATCGCCGTCTCGCCGGAGAGCATGATCGCATCCGAGCCGTCGAGGATGGCGTTGGCCACGTCCGACGCCTCGGCGCGGGTGGGACGCGGGTTGCGGATCATCGAGTCGAGCATCTGGGTGGCGGTGATGACCGGCTTGCCGGCCGCGTTGCAGGCGCGGATGATCCGCTTCTGGGCGATCGGCACCAGCTCGGCCGGCGCCTCGACCCCCAGGTCGCCGCGGGCGACCATCAGCCCGTCGGAGGCGGCCAGGATCTCCTCGATGCAGTCCAGCGCCTCGGGCTTTTCGATCTTGGCGATGATCGGCGTGTCGGCGCCCCGTGCCTGCGAGCCAGTCGCGCAGGTGACACACGTCGGCGGCGGAGCGGACAAAGGACAGGGCGAAATAATCGACCCCCTGCTCCAGGGCAAAGGCCGCATCGGCCTGGTCCTTGTCGGTGACGGACGGCAGGCTGAGGCTGGTGTGGGGCAGACTGAGCCCCTTGCGCGACAGGAGCACCCCGCCGGTCGATGACCTGGGCGCGGAGGCTGGTCGCGTCGTGGTCGATCACCTTCAGCTCGAGCAGCCCGTCGTCGAGCAGGATGCGGTCGCCGGATTGCACGTCGCGGATCACCTCTGGATGGGGCAAGGGGATGGTCGCCTCGGACTCGGTGGGCCGGCTCCTGGCTGGTGAAGGTCACCGTCTGGCCCTCGACCAGCGTCACCCCCTCGGGCGGCAGCGCGCCGACGCGCAGCTTCGGGCCCTGCAAATCGGCCAGGACGGCCACGACGCGGCCCGTCTCGGCGGCAGCGCGCCGCACCAGCCCGATGCGCCGGGCATGGTCTTCGTGGCTGCCGTGCGAGAAGTTGATGCGGGCCACGGCCATGCCGGCCTCGACAAAGGCGCGGATGGTGGCCTCGTCGTCGGACGACGGGCCGAGGGTACAGACGATCTTGGTTCGGAGCATGGTATACCTCTCAGGTGAGCTGCAGCTGGGATTATAGCAGGGATCGGGCCGGAAGGCAAGGAAGAGGCGGGAGATCCTCCAGGGCAATAACCTCAATGCACAAGGTTAGAGTCAAGCCGGGCTAAACTGGACAGGCGGTCCTTATGTGTGTTACAATCTGCCCATGTTCGAGATCGTCTTTCTCGGCACGTCGGCCTCGGCGCCGTCGATCCAGCGCGGGCTGCCGGCGGCGATCGTCATGTACAACGAGTACCGCTTCATGATCGACTGCGGCGAGGGCACGCAGCGCCAACTGCTGCGCAGCGGGCTTGGCTTTCGCCGGCTGGACAAGATCCTGCTGACCCACGGCCACCTGGACCACATCCTGGGCCTGGCCGGCCTGGCTTCAACCTTTGCCCGGTGGGAGATGATCGACCACATGGAGATCTATGGCGGCAGGTGGGCGCTCGACCGGGTCCAGGCGCTGATGAACATCGTATTTGGCCGCTACCAGCCGCCGATCCGCATTGAGCTAGTCGACCTGAAGCCCGGCCCGATCATGGCGGACGACACGTTCGAGCTATCGTGCTTCCCGGTGACCCATCGCGGGCCCGATAACTTTGGCTATATTTTCCAAGAGAAGGAACGGCGGCCCTTCCTGGTTGAAAAAGCGGAGGCGTTGGGGGTGCCTGCCGGACCGGAGCGGGCGCGCCTGGTGCGTGGCCTGCCGGTGACGCTGGCCGATGGCCGGACAATCCAGCCTGAAGAGGTGCTGGGTCCATCCCGGCCCGGCTGCAAGTTCGCCTTTGTCGGCGACGCGTCGCGCACCGACGACCTGGTAGCCCCCGTCAAGGATGCGCAGGCCCTGGCCATTGAGGCCACCTACGCCAGCTTGGACGCCGACGCAGCCCGCGAGTATGGCCACCTCACCGCCCGGCAAGCAGCCGAGCTGGCCGTAGCGGCCGGTGTAGAAACGCTGATCCTGTACCACCTCTCCCGGCGCTACGGCGAGCGGGAGATACTGGACGAAGCCAGGCCGATCTTTGCCAACACTGTCGTGGCTCGCGACCTGGACCACTTTCAGATCCGGCGGGATGCGCCGCTGGCCCAGGTCGGGCGTGATACGTGACGTGTGTAGGGCAGGGTATCTCCGCCCTGACACGGATTACGCCTGCGGCTCGCCCAACTCCTCAACCGGTGTGTTGATGTACTTGTCGCCGGTCTCGATCAACATGTGGGGGATGCCGTCGACGATCGGATATTTGCGGCCGCAGTCGGGCTCCTGGCACACCAGCCACGCGCCGTTGACCAGCTCCAGCCGGCCGGGGTCGGTGCCCTGTTTGCGCGTCGGGCCGCTGACGCAGTACGGGCACCGCAGAATGTCCAGCAGTTCCTGGCTGACCATGGTTCCTCCACGATGGGATGGTTGCCGGCTATTATAGCACAAAGCCAAGGGCAGGGCAAGGCATCCATTGGAAACCGTTTGGGAGTTGAACCTGGCGCCGCCAGGAGCAGATCTTGGCCGCACCAGTAACTGCGCGGGATGCCTGGCCCCAAGACACCTGACCAAGAGGGGGGTTCTTTGCTTCGCTCAGAATGACAAAGCGAAGTGAAGGGAACTAGCGGCCGGTTGTACGCGTCTAGTAAGCGGTGAGCAGTAGCAGAAACCAAGGTGAATGGATGACACAGGAACATCGAAAGAAACCTTCTGCCGGGTCCGAGATCGAGCAGCCGGCAGTCGGGCCGACGCCCAAGTGGGCAATTAGGCCCACCCCTTCCGCCAACCAGCCAATCTATCGCGATCCGCGCGTCGTGCCGCCGCCGCCGGTCCCACCGTCGCAGGTCCCGAGCAGCCCGCAGCCCGCCGCAAGAGGTCGAGCGCCGCCTCGGCCTTTCTCGTCGGGGTGCTCATCTTTGTCCTGATCTTTATCCTGGGGGCGTGCCTGGCGGTCGGCGGGTATATCGCCATCGCCGCCGGCCTGCCGGCGCCTGAGACGCTGAGCAGCCGGTCGGCCAGCTTTGTAAACACTCAGATCTATGACCGCAACGGCCACCTGTTGTACGAGATCTTTGACCCTGAGGGCGGCCGGCGCATCCTGGTGCCCTACGAGCAGATATCGCCATACCTGATCAACGCCACCGTCGCCACCGAGGACAGCCGCTTCTGGCAGCATCCTGGAGTAGACCCGATCGGCATCATCCGCGCCGTGGTACAGAACGTCAAAGGGGGCGGGATCGTCTCCGGCGCCAGCACCATCCCCCAGCAGCTGGTGAACCTGGTGCTGCTGTCGTCGGAGGAGCGCACCCAGCAGACGCTGACGCGCAAGATACGTGAGGCGGTGCTCGCCTCGGAGGTCAGCCGGCGCTACTCAAAGCAGGAGATCCTGGAGATCTATGTCAACGAGATCAACTATGGCCACCTGGCCTACGGCATCGGAGCCGCGGCCGAGACCTATTTCAGCAAGAAACCGAGCGAGCTGACCCTGGCCGAGGCGGCTATGCTGGCCGGGCTGCCCCAGGCGCCGGCCTATTGGGATCCCTACACCGACCTGGAAAAGGCCAAGCGCCGCCAGGCGGTGGTGCTGACCCTGATGGCTCAGGAAGGGTACATCACCCCCGCCGAGGCCGAGGCGGCCAAGGCCGAGGAGATCAAGCTCCAGCCGCTCCGGCTGGACATGCAGGCGCCCCACTATGTCGTCTGGATCCACCAGATACTGGAGCAAAAGTATGGCGCCGATGTGCTCTACCGCAGCGGGCTGCGCGTGACCACCACGCTCGATTCGCGCCTGCAGCAGATCGCCCAGCAGGAGGTCGCCGGCCCACGTGGCCAGCCTCAAGGACCAGCAGGCCACCAACGGCGCCCTGGTGGCGCTCAAACCCGACACCGGCGAGATCCTGGCCATGGTCGGCAGCGCCGACTTTAACAACGTCGAGATCGACGGCCAGGTGAACGAGGCGCTGGCGCTGCAGCAGCCGGGATCGTCGATCAAGCCGATCACCTACGTCGCCGCCTTTGAGAAGGGCTGGACTCCGTCGACCATGATCTGGGATGTAACGACCGCAGTGGCCGGATGCCGACGGGCCAGTCCTACGTGCCCAAGAACTATGACGGCAAGGAGCACGGCCCGGTGCTGGTCCGCCAGGCGCTGGCCCAGTCGCTCAACATCCCGGCGGTCAAGACCCTGGAGTTCGTGGGCCTGCCGGGCTTTCTCGACAAGGCGCAGCGCATGGGCATCACCACGCTGGACCGGCCGAACGACTATGGGCTGAGCCTGACCCTGGGCGGCGGCGACGTGACGCTGCTGGAGATGACCGGCGCCTTTGCCGTGTTTGCCAACGGCGGGCGGCGCGTGCCGCCGGTCGCCATCCTGCGCATCGAGGACTCGGCCGGCAACGTGATCGAGGAGTACCAGGCCGCAGGCGGGCGAGCAGGTGGTCAGCCCGCAGCACGCCTACCTGATCACCGACATCCTGGCCGACAACCAGGCCCGCGCGCCGATGTTCGGGGAGAACAGCGCGCTCAGGCTGTCGCGGCCGGCCGCGGCCAAGACCGGCACCACCGACGACTATCGCGACGCCTGGACCGTCGGCTACACGCCCGAGCTGGTGGCCGGGGTGTGGGTCGGCAACGCCGACAACACGCCGATGAAAAGCCTGGCCGGCTCGCGCGGCGCAGCGCCGATCTGGCACAACTTTATGGAAAAGGCCCTGGAAGGCACGTCGCCCCGCCAGTTCGCCCGGCCGGACGGGATCGAGGAGATCGAGATCAGCCTCGACGGCGGATCGCTGCCCAGCCCGGCCTGCCCGGCCGACCGGAAGCGCAAGGAGATCTTTGCCGCCGGCCAGGGGCCGCTGGGGCCGGAGTACGACTTTCACCAGATGGTGCGCATCGACACCTCGACCAATGCCCGGGCAACCGAGTACTGCCCGCCAGAACGTCGTCGAGGAACGCTACTTTTTCTACCTGCCCGGTTCCGATGGCCAGAAATGGGCCGCCGATCACGGCATCCCCCAGCCGCCGGCCGAGCTGTGTCCGGTGCACATCGGGGCGGGCCAGATAGCCATCTTCCAGCCGGCGCCGGGCGAGACGGTGGGCGGCGAGGTGTCCATCTACGGGCCGGACCAACCTGCCCGACTTTGACCACTATATCGTCGAGTATGGCGAGGGCAATGCTCCGATCGGCTGGGGGTCTGTGGCCGGCCCGATCTACACACCGGTGGACGACGGCCTGCTGGCCGTGTGGGATGTGCGGGGGTTGTCCAACCGCGATTACACCCTGCGCATCGTCGTTTTCGACAAGCAGGGCCACAGCGCCGAGGCACGGACATGGGTCCTTGTGCAGAATATACCGCCGACCGATACGCCGTGGCCAACCCTGACCCCAACCCCAACTCCTACAGAGACGCCATGGCCCACCGACACGCCATGGCCCACCGACACGCCTGCCCGACCGGTCCCGACGGCCACGCCAACTGATACTCCAACGCCAACCGATACGCCGACCGTCGAACCGCTGCCGACCGAGACCCCGACTCCAACTGAGACACCGACCATCACGCCTACCGTCCCGATCAGCACGCCCCTCACGCTGCCGTAACGGGGGTACCGTCGTCAGGAAAGGGTGACATCAATTCGGCGGCATTTGACAGAATCAGGGAAGTCAAGTAAACTGCCAGACAGACGTAGTAAGCTCTGTTTGCGTTAGCATGAAAGCACCGCCCAGTCTTACCACAGTCTGGGCGGTTTTGTTTTGCTTGAGCGCGCCGGCAGGCCACACGTCAAAAGTATCAAAAAGAGAGGGAGATTCAACAATGTCCGATCCTACACGCGAAACCGGCGTGGTCAAGTGGTTCAACGAGCAGAAGGGCTTTGGCTTTATCGCTCGCGACAGCGGGGGCGACGTCTTTGTCCACTATTCAGCCATCCAGGGACAGGGATTCAAGAGCCTGAGCGAAGGGGAGCGCGTCGAGTTCACGGTTGAGGAAGGCCGCAAAGGGCCGGCCGCCGCCAACGTGCGCAAGATTTAGGCGTTCAGCATCATGACAGACAAACCGCTCACCGTCGCTGACGACCTGGTCGTCAGCCTTGACTATACCCTCCGCCTGGAAGGGGATCCGGAGGTCTTTGACACCTCCGAGGGCCAGGAGCCGTTGGAGTTTATCCAGGGGCGCGGCCATATCATCCCCGGGCTGGAGCGGGCGCTGTACGGCATGGCCGTGGGGCAGAAGAAAGCAAGTGGTGGTCCAGCCAGAAGATGGCTATGGCGAGCTGGACTCTGACGCCTATCAGGTCATCCCCCGGAACGCATTTCCTGACGACGATGGAGCTCGAGGTGGGGATGGAGCTCGAGCTGCACGACGACGAGGGCGAGGTCATCGAGGCCTACGTTGCCGAGCTAAACCCCGACAGCGTCATGCTCGACTTTAACCATCCGCTGGCCGGCGAAACCCTCTACTTTGACGTTGAAGTGATCGGCATTCGCCCGGCAACGGGCGAGGAGCTTGAGCACGACCACGTGCATGATCCGACTAGCCGTCTCTGACCCAATCAAAGACCCTGAGGGTTTTCCCAAACCCTTAGGGTCTTTTGGTTAGGGAAAGATCTTGCCCGGGTTCAGGATGCCGTTGGGGTCGAAGGCGGCCCGGATGCGGCGCATGACCTCGATCTGGGCCGCGTCGAGGGCCAGGGGCAGGTAGGCGCGGCGGGTGGCGCCGATGCCGTGCTCGCCGGTCAGGGTTCCACCCAGCGACAGGGCCAGCCGGTAGAGCGCCTCGCGCGCCTGGGGCACCAGCTCCTCCCAAGCCGCCTCGTCCAGGCTGTCCTTGAGCACGGTGACGTGGACGTTGCCGTCGCCGGCGTGGCCAAAGCTCAGGATGCGCACCTCCAGCCGCCCGGCCAGGTCGTGGATGCCGCGCAGCAGCGTCCGGGATCCGGGCGCGGGGCACCACCAGGTCCTCCATGTGGTTGACCGGGCTGGCGTGGTTGAGCGAATCGATGATCGCCCGCCGCGCCTCCCACAGCCGGTCGCGGGTGGGCCGGTCGGTGGCCACCAGCACGTCGAGCGCGCCGGCCGCCAGGCACAGCTCGGCCACCGTCTCGCAGTCGGCGTCGAGCGCCGCCTGGTGGTTGCCGTCGAGCTGGATCAGGAGCTGGGCCGCCGCGCCGGTGTAGGGCAGCTCCTTGCCCAGCAGCCGCTGGCAGGCATGGACGATGTCCCGCTCCATGAACTCGATCGTGGTGGGCACGATCCGCCGGGCGATGATCGCCGACACCACGCCGGCCGCCGTCTGGAAATCGTCGAACGGCACCAGCAGGTCGACCCGGCAGGGAGGCAGGGGCAGCAGCCGGAGGATGATCTTGGTCACCACCGCCAGGGTGCCCTCCGAGCCGACCAGGAGCTGCACCAGGTTGTAGCCGGTCTGGTTCTTGACCAGCTTGCCGCCCATGTGGACGATGTCGCCGGAGGGCAGCACCGCCTCCAGCCCGCAGACGTAATCCTTGGTGGTGCCGTACTTGACCGCGCGCGGCCCGCCGGCGCCCTCGGCGATGTTGCCGCCGATCGAGCAGGAGTCGAGGCTGGCCGGGTCGGGCGGGTAGAACAGCCCTTCGGCCTCGACGGCGCGGTGCAGGTCGCCGGTGATCACCCCCGGCTCGACGGTGACCATCAGGTTCTCCTTGTCGATCTCGAGGATGCGGTTCATCTTTTCCAGCGACAGGACGATGCCGCCCTGGACCGCCACGGCGCCGCCGCTGAGCCCATAGCCGGCGCCGCGGGGCGTGACCGGCAGCCGCTCGCGGTTGGCCAGGCGGAAGATCTCGGCCACCTGCTGGGCCGAGGTGACCCGCACGGCCACCTCCGGGTCGGCGCGCAGCCCGACGGTCTCGTCGTGGGTGTATGGCTCCAGCCGCTCGGCGTCGAGCAGGACGTTGTCCGCGCCGACGATGGCGGCGAGCTGCTGCACGATCTCGTCGTCTACCTGGCGAAACATGAGCCCTCCCCAGTCACGAACCTGCCCCCATTTTACCACACCCTGCGCCAATCGGTCCATTCTCCAGTTTTCTGATCCACCGGCCGCTGACTGCTGATTGCTCCCAGCTTGACAGCCCAGGGTGAAGCGGGTATAATATAGTAGACCTATGGGCCGTTAGCTCAATTGGCAGAGCAGCTGACTCTTAATCAGCGGGCTGGAGGTTCGATTCCTCTACGGCTCATCGGGAACACCCTAGACGGCGGGCTCTACGGAGCCTGCCGTTTGCTATCTCGCGGGATCGTCAAGCCATACTGCAACTGGCGTCCGGAGATGTCTCGCCCTTCCTAATTGGCCAATGCATTCGCCCTGATGAAGTTCTGGAAGCATCTTTGCATTTGATAGGATCCGTGCTATCATAACCCTGTGAGATGGGTATCATGATGACACAAGCACGAAAGCTGTGGGACCGGTTGGCTCATGCGAAAATCCAGGTACCCGTGCTGTCCGCCTCCGAACAGACCAGATTGTCGTGGGCCAGGTTGGCCAGGTCGTACGACGATGTGCCAGAGGTTTTCCGCGACCTGCTCGCCACACTGACCGGCGATGCAGACACTTTCCCTTACACGGTGCTCACCCCTTCGTTTCAGGGCTTTCTGAGACGGCCAAGCGAGAAGCTGATCTGTACCTTCGACGATGAGATCTGGGTGATGGAGAAGGCGCAGAACAGGGCCGTTTCCACTTGTTACCCGGTCCGGGAGATCAGCACTATCGAAGCCGGGTCGATCCTGCTGAAGGCCTGGATCACCCTCGAGGGCCTGGACAGCACCGGCATCTTGAACAGGTCCACGCTGCAGTTCAATGCCGTGAGCGAACCGCTGTTCACCCCTATCATCAACAGGGTGCGGCCCATACCGGACAGCTCCACCGGCGTGGACCACATTGCCGAAATGGACAGGTTCAACTGCCTCGCTCGGACGAACTTCAAGTTCATGAATTATGCCCGGCGGACGATCATCCCCGGCGAAAGGGTGATCCAGTTCATCCTGCAGTCCGAGGTCCGGGTGGACGCACCGAGGTTGTTCGGCAGGTCGTGGTGGGGAAGGATACACCCGGCCCACCTGACGATCCTGACCGACAAGGAGCTGATCATCATCAGGGACGAAGCCGGGGTGAGATGGAACCCCGACGCCAAGCACGGAGGGATTTGGACCTACGTCCCATTGGACAAGATAGCCGCGACGTCTGTGGCAAGGACAGACGATGGCATGCTCACGGTGTCGATCCACCTGCCGGGAGACGACCGGATCGACTTGCTTGTTTTCGGCCTCGCGGGAAGAGGAGGTCACGCTGCTCGTCGGGCACGTCGAGAGGTTGATCCGGTAAAAGGCTCAGGTGAAGGTGAAGAGATTCTTCGCCCGCCTTCGGCGTCAGAATGACATAGTGACGGCGGAGAGATGCTTCGCTCCCTCGGAAGGGAGCTCGGCATGACATACGGGCGGATTGGCCCTAATGAGCTGCCCTTGCCCGTTTGACAAGGGGGCGGGAGGGGGTATACTGGGGAGTACAGCGCTCGCTAATCTCCAAAGCGCCTAGATCACCCAAAGGAGAGTGAGATGACGATCGTTCTGGACGGCTCGGGCTTGACCGTCGACAAGCTGGTGCGCATCGCCCGCGACGGCGAAGCCGTAGAGATCCCCGCCGACGCCCTGGAGCGGATCAGGGCCTGCCGGCAGATGATCGAGGACAAGATCCAGGCCCGCGAGATCATGTACGGCATCAACACCGGCATCGGCGAGTTCTCGGAAGTGGTCCTCACCGACGAGCAGGTGCAGCAGTTCCAGCGCTACCTGATCTACAACCACGCCGCCGGCATCGGCGAGCCGGCGCCGATCGAGTATGTGCGCGGCGCCATGGCCGGCCGGATCAACGTCCACGCCCACGGCAAGTCGGGCTGCCGGCCCGAGATCACGCTGACCTACGTCGAGATGCTGAACAAGGGGGTCACCCCGGTGGTCTGCCAGAAGGGGTCGGTGGGCGCGTCCGGCGACCTGGCGCCGATGGCCCAGCTGGCGCTGCTGCTGATGGGCGAGGGCGAGGCCTTTTACCAGGGCGAGCGCCTGCCCGGCCGCGAGGCGATGGACCGCGCCGGCATCCCCATCCCCGACCTGCAGGCCCGCGACGGGCTGGCGGCGATCAACGGCTCGAACCTGCTGACCGCCATGAGCGCCATCCACCTGTACGACATGAACCGCTGGCTGAAGCAGGCCGAGATCGCCTGCGCCATGAGCCTGGAGGCGCTGCTGGCCAACATGAAGCCGTACGACGTGCGCCTGCACCAGGTGCGCGGCTTTTCCGGCGCGGTCCGCACGGCCCGGGCGATCATGAAATGCATCGAAGGCAGCGACCTGCTCACCGGCAAGATACAAGACCAAGGTCCAGGATGCCTATTCGATGCGCTCCTCGCCGCAGGTGATCGGCGCCGCCCACGACGCCATCGCCTATGCCCGCAGCCAGGTCGAGATCGAGCTGAACGGCGTCGGCGACAACCCGATCTTTCTGCCCGAGTACAAGCTGACCCTGACCGGCGCCAACTTCCAGGGGTCGCCGGTGTCCCTGCCGATGGACATGGCCGGGGCGGCGATCACCATGGTCTGTGTCCTGTCCGAGCGCCGCCTGAACCGCCTGACCAACCCGGCGCTGAGCGTCGGCCTGCCCGCCTTTCTGACCAAGGGGGCCGGCATGTTCTCCGGGATGATGCTCAGCCAGTACACCGCCGACATGCTGATCGTCGAGCAGCGCATCCTGTCGGCGCCGGCCAGCATCGACTCGATCCCGGCCGCCGCCGACCAGGAGGATTTCGTGTCGATGGGCATGAACACCGCCATCAAGAACGGCCAGATCCTGGACAACGCCTACGGCGTGCTGGGCATCGAGTTCATGGCCGCCGCCCAGGCGCTCGACTTTCGCGAGTTCAACCCCGGGCGCGGCGTGGCCGCAGCCAAGGCCGTCATCCGCAAATACGTGGAGCACCTGGACGTGGACCGGCCGCTCTACCCCGACCACAACGCCATGAAGGAACTGGTCAAGTCGGGCGAGATCCTGGAAGAGGTCGAGGCCGAGGTTGGGAGCCTCGACTAGTCCTGTTATCTTTGTGTCATGGCCTGGTCGGCCATGACACAAAGAAAAAAATAGATGCTTGAGCTAAAGGATTTTTACCACCTGCCCCAGGTGGACACACTCTTGAGTCAGCTGGCCGCCGACGAGCCAGGGCTGATTGTCGTCGCCGGGCTGGACCCACGTCCGCCGGTCGGCGCAGCGGCCGGCGACCGCTTTCTGCCCAGCGGCCGGTCGGCCATTTTCCGCATCCTGATGCGCCTGATCCTGGCCGCCCGGCCCAGGTCGCAGGCGATCGTCGTCGCCGAGAGCGAGGAGGCGATCCGGCTGCCCAGGCAGGTCCGCCGCCAGGTAACCCTGTCGCTGGTCGATGAGGTGCTGCCCTACGCCCAGCGCATCACCGCGGCCGCCCGCAAGCGGCCTGACCTGCTGGTGATCGACCGGCTGTGCGCCGAGAACGCCCCGGCGGCTTGGAAGCGGCCCAGCGCGGCGTGCGGGTCCTGGCCCAGCTCGACACCGTCTATCGCGGCGCCGAGGTGGCCCGCCAACTGGTGGACCTGGGCGTGCCGCGCGAGCATGATCCACACCCTGCGGTGGGTGGTGGCCGTCCAGCGGCTGGCCACCCTGTGTCCAGTCTGCAAGCAGCCGACGCCTGCCAGCCCGACCCAGATGGCCAGGCTGCAGCGCCTCTATCCCAACCTGGACCTGACCGGTTCCACCACAGGCGAAGAGGAGGCCGCCTTTTGCCATGCGCCGGGCTGCGCGGCGTGCGGCTACAGCGGGCGGGAGGGCGAGGTGGCCGCCTTTGACATCTATCCGCGCCGACCCCGATGCCCCCGACCCGTTCGACCAGCCCAGCCTGCTGCCGGTGGAGGCGTACCTGTTCGGGCCTGGCGGCGCGCGGCTACCTGCCGCTGGACGACCTGCTTCACGCTCAAGACCGACCAGCTGCGGCGCACCTATGGCCTGCTGGCCAGCAGCGAGCAGGCGCTGGCCAGGACCAATGCCGCGCTGGAAGCCAAGCTGGCGGAGCTGGAGGCCGCCAATCGGGTGCTCCAGCAGCGGACCGAGGCGCTGATCTCGCTGCAAGGCATCGGCCAGGCGCTGATCACGTCGACAAGCCTGGACGAGCTGGCCGGCCGGTTGTGCCGCCACGCCTGTGACCTGTGCGGCGCCGAGCGGGCGATCCTCTACGCTGGCCCACCCCGGCGGGCAGACGGCCGAGATCTTGGCCGCCATCGGCTGGGACACGGCGCCAATCCGCCAGCCCCTCGACGCGGCCCAGGTGTTCCCCGCCAGGAGCGGCGGCGAGCTGGTGCCGTTTAACGGCTGGCCGCCGGGCGTGCCGGAGCGCCCGACCGACGCGCCGAGCCACGGGTTGACCGGGTTGCGCGTGCCGCTCATCGCCCAGGAGTGTGCGGGTGGGGCAGATGATCGTCCATACCTTCCGACCGGCTCCAATTCACGCCGGGCGCGATGGCGCTGCTGCAGACCTTTGCCAACCAGGCCGCGCTCGCCATCCAGCGCGCCGGGCTGGTCGAGGCGCTACAGGACAAGATCGTCCAGCTCGAAGCGGCGCAGGCGGAGCTGGTCAAGAAGGAACGGCTGGAGCGGGAGCTGGAGCTGGCCCGCCAGGTGCAGCAGAGCGTGCTGCCGCGCATCTTTCCGCTGGTGCCGGGCTATGCCTTTGCGGCGCGCAACGAGCCGGCCCGCCGGGTGGGCGGCGACTTTTACGACGTGATCCTGCTCGACGCCGACCGGTTTGGGGTGGTGATCGGCGATGTGTCGGACAAGGGGATGCCGGCGGCGCTCTACATGGCCCTGACGCGCAGCCTGCTGCTGGCCGAGGCCCGCCGCGAGCCTTCGCCGCGCGCGGTGCTGGCCAACGTCCACCGGCTGCTGCTGGAGCTGGGCCAGCCGTCCATGTTTGTGACGGTGTTCTACGGCGTGGTCGACGGCTCGGCCCGGCAGCTGATCTACAGCCGGGCCGGACACGAGCGGCCCTGTCCTGCTGCGTGACGGCCGCGCCCATTTTCTGGGCGGCGAAGGAGCCTTCCTGGGCTTTGTGGACGACATGCATCTGACTCTGACGGAAGAGCGGATCGATCTGGCGCCCGGCGACCGGCTGGTGCTGTACACCGACGGGCTGACCGACGCCCAGTCCTCCGACGGCCGGGCATTTGGACTGGAGCAGGCTGGTCGATCTGCTCCAAGGCGCACGCCGAACTGCCCCCCGACGAGATGTGCACGACGGTGTTCGCCGACCTGGCGGCCTACCAGGGATCTGCCGAACAGTACGATGACATGACGATGGTGGTGTTGGAGGTCAACGAGACAGTTTGACCGCCTGTCCTCCCAATCGCCGAAATCGTAGGCCAAGCGCTGGCATGGCGTCCTTGACGGGCGGGCTGGTGTGGAGTACAATAGAGACCAGCATGTCCCGACCGATTATTACCCTGACGACCGATTTTGGTCAGGCGGACGGCTACACCGGGGCGATGAAAGGCATCATCCTGGGCATCTGCCCGGAGGCCATCGTGGTGGACATCAGCCACGAGATCCGGCCTCAGGCCGTGCGGCAGGCCGCGTATGTCCTGTCAACCGTCACGCCCCACTTTCCGCCGGGCACCGTCCACCTGGTCGTGGTGGACCCTGGGGTGGGCAGCGCACCGGCGGCCAATCGCCGTCCGGACCGGACGAGCGATCTATGTTGCGCCGGACAACGGCGTGCTGAGCCTAGCGCTGACCATCGACCCACCGCGAAGTTGCCGTTCAGCTCCATGCAGCCCAACCGATCAGCGCCACGTTCCACGGGCGCGACCTGTTCGCCCCGGCAGCAGCGCGCCTGGCTTGTGGTGTCGACCTCGCCAAATGGGCAAGCCAATCTCCCTGGTCGGGTTGGTCACCCTACCAAACCTGTCTGCGCAGCGCCAGCCCGACGGCTCATGGCTGGGCCAGATCGTGCACGTCGATCGGTTTGGCAACCTGATATCCGATGTCGAATGTCCAATGACCAAAGACCAATCCACTGACCTCGGCTCGCGGATTGCGGTGTGGGTGGGAAAAGAAAAGATCACGGGGTTGCTCGTTACCTACAGCGACGTGACACCGGGAGACCTTGTGGCCTATGTGGGCAGCAGCGGCCATGTGGAGATAGCCGTGCGGGATGGGAGCGCGGCGGCCCGGTTGGGAGTGGGTGTGGGTGATGCCGTGCGGGTGGAAGGTCTGTCGTGAACGCCGGATCGTTGTCGGTGTGGGACCGGCTGGAACTACGGCTGATCCGTCTGTTGACGATCGGTCTGGCTTTGATCGACAGACTGTTCAACGTCGACTGGGGTGGACGCTTGCTGGAGCGCCAGGGTAACCGGTGGCGGGCGCGACTGGTGCAGCTCCAGGAGGAGCTGGACCGCCTGGAGGCCGAGCACAGCCGGGTGCAGTCGCAGGCCGAGGCGCTGGCCCTTCACGCCGCGACGATCTACCTGGGTGGGCGCAGTCTTGCTCACCACGAGCTGCGCTTCGACCCGGCCGATCCGCACGAGGAAGAGATACTGGATGCCACGGTGAACCTGCTGGTCAACAGCCGCCTGGCGGCGATCGAAGACAGGGAGGTTGAGCCGGGGCATCATATCTACTATCTGGAGCCTGACTGGGCCGCCATCCATGGCCGACTGGCCGAAGCGATAAAGACGGCCGAGCCCGAGGCGAGGGACATGTACCGTGAGGGGTTGACTTTTATCGAAGAGACGTTCCTGGTGGGTGAAGGAGATTCTTCGCCGCTTCGCGGCTCAGAATGACACTATCGTGATCTGCGGATCAGAATGACATGGGAGGCAATCTATGGAGCGATTTGTGATCGATGGGGGTATCCCACTGCGCGGCACGATAATACCGAGCGGCAACAAGAACGCTGCTTTGCCGATGCTGGCTGCCACCCTGCTGACCGACCAACCGGTGACGCTGCACAACCTGCCGGCCATCGGTGATGTACAGACGATGCTGGAACTGCTGGAGGACCTGGGCGTCGGCGTGCAGCGCCACGGCGACCACTCGGCGACGATCCATGCCGCCGAGCTGCGCTCAACGAGCCCGGATCCAATGCTGTTCAGCCAGATCCGGGGCTCCCTGACGTTGATAGGGGCGATGGTGGCCCGCGCCGGGCGGATCAAGCTGACCTTGCCCGGCGGCGACCGGATCGGGCGGCGGCGGATCGATACCCATCTGCTGGCGCTGGGGGCATTGGGGGCTCAGACCAAGCAGAACGACGATTTTGAGATGTCGGCCACCGGCCTGCGCGGCGCGGAGATCTGGCTGGACGAGGCCAGCGTGACCGGCACCGAGAACGCGGTCATGGCCGCCTGCCTGGCCCGCGGCCAGACGGTCGATCCGCAACGCCGCATCGGAGCCGCACGTCCAGGAGCTGTGCCACCTTCTCAACCGGATGGGGGCTCGGATCGAGGGGATCGGATCGAACACCGTGACCATCGAGGGCCGGGAGTGCCTGAAGGGCGGGGAATGGACCGTTGGGCCGGATTACATGGAGGTGGGCAGCTTTATCGGGCTGGCCGCCGCGACAGGCGGCGAGATCTTGATCAAGAACGCAGCTCCGGAACACCTGGGAATGGTGCGGATGGTGTTCGAGAAGCTGGGCGTGCACTTTCAGGTGCAGGGATCCGATGTCCTGGTGCCCGCCGAACAGCCGCTGACTGTCGTGGACGACCTGGGCGGCGCGGTGCCCAAGATCGACGACGCGCCCTGGCCGGGGTTTCCCAGCGACCTGATGAGCATCGCCCTGGTGGTGGCGACCCAGGCGCGGGGCACGGTGCTGATCCACGAAAAGATGTACGACAGCCGGCTCTATTTCGTGGACCGGCTGATCAGTCATGGGCGCCCGGATCGTCCTGTGCGATCCGCACCGGGCGGTGGTGGTGGGACCGGCGCAGCTCCACGGCGAGACGCTGCAAAGCCCCGACATCCGGGCCGGGATGGCGCTGCTGATCGCCGCGCTGTCGGCAGCCGGACAGAGTATCATCTACAACATCAGCCAGATCGACCGGGGCTATGAGCAGATCGAGGCCAAGCTGCAGGGGCTGGGGGCCAGGATCAGGCGCGAGTGACGCAGGACAAGCCATCACCCCGTATCCCAGGGCCTTCTGCGGTGTTTTGACGTTATTAGAAGAATGTGGTATAGTCTTGGATCGAGACATAGTCTGGGATGCTGTTTGAGGAACTGCAACTTTTTTCCTCTCATCGCGTCATAGAGGAGAGGAAAGGGGGTGATTGTCCGGTAGTTTTGCCGTAGCGAGACACATCTGTGGCCCACCGGCGCCACAGGGATAGTGAAGCACTAATCCATACACAAAAGGAGAGGAAACATGATAGCTCGAATTATGCGTGTGTTCAAACTGGACTCCAGCGTCTTCCGGGAGATTGCCGAAGATAAAGCAGCTATGACGCAAGCCGCGATCATTGTTGTGGTGGTCAGTCTGCTCTCGGCACTGGGCATCGCTATCTGAGTCGTCATCACCGAAACCGGCAGTGCCATAGGTTCCTTTTTCGGCACCTTGCTCTCGGGCATCCTGCTGAGCTGGATCCTGTGGGCGGTCCTGACCTATGCTGTCGGCGTGTTCCTGTTCAAAGGCAAGACCGACATCCCCGAGATGATGCGCGTGCTCGGCTACGCCAATGCCCCCAACCTGTTGGGCGTCTTTGGTCATCATCCCCTGCCTGGGGTGGATCGCCGCTCTGGTCGGCTGGGTACTGTCGTTGATCGCCGGCGTCATTGCCGTCCGTGAAGCGATGGAGTTCGACACGATCAAGGCGGTCATCACCGTTGTGATCGCCTGGGTCATATCGTTCGGCATCCAGCTTGGATCATCGAGGCTATCTTCTAGGCGGCAGCTTTCACCCGCACCGTAGGTGACAAATCAAAACCCGGTTTCTTTGCAGGAACCGGGTTTCGTTTCTTAGAGCCGAATGACGATTGAATAAGATAGGTCCGCTCCTGTCCAAGGCCATGCTCCTCCTGGGCGGGCTGCTGATGCTGGCCGGCCTGGGATGGGCGGTGTGGCGGTGGGCTGATGCACCCCCACCGGCGGTCGAGACGGAGGCCGGGGCGGTAGTGTTGGCCATCACGGCAACCCATACGCCGAGCCCCGAACCCACGGCAACGCTCACACCGTCTCCAACCGTGCCGCCTGAACCGACGCCAGGACTGGGTCCAACCAGACCACAGGGCCAGACCAGCCCTTCACCGACGGCCGTGCCGGCCACGCCGACCTCCTGACGCCGAGCCCCACTCCGACCGCCACACCCACCCCTCAGCCGCCAACACGCATCGTCGCCCCTGGCAATCGAACTGGATGCGCCGGTCGTGGCGATGGGCTGGAAAACGGTCGAATACAAGGGCCAGCAGGTCGCCGAGTGGGATGTGCCCAAGGACGCTGCCGGCTGGCACGTCAACTCGGCGTTCGCCGGCCAGCCGGGCAACACCGTCCTGTCCGGCCATCATAACATCGAGGGCAAGGTCTTTCGCTACGTGGTAGACCTAGAGATTGGCGACGAGATCATCCTGTATGCCGGCGATCGAGCATTTGCCTACACCGTGACCGAAAAGTATATCCTGAAAGAAGCCGGCATGCCGTGGGCGGTGCGACAGAAGAATGCCCAATGGATCGCCGCCACCGCCGACGAGCGGCTGACGCTGGTGACCTGTTGGCCCTACGAATGGCCGGGGAACACCCACCGGGTCATCGTCGTCGCCAAACCCAAGGCCGATCCTGAGCGAAGGGAGGGCGAAGAGTAGATCTTGGCGCATGCTTGTGGATAACGTCGCTAAAACTGGGGACAACTTCTGTCTCTGGTGGATAAGTGGTGCATTGATCTCACTCAAAAGGGAGGATTCCCGACGCTTATCCACACGGCGTAGACGTCCCCATGGAGGCGGTCGATTTGGACGCGTGTTCTTCCACCCGGTATCCACAGGACAGGGTATAACCGCAGGAACCTTCGGACAGGTAAGTAGTGGACACAACACTGCCTACCACAAGCCATAGGTGGGTGTGGATGGTTGCAGGGCTCTGTGCACACATCCACACCCTCTATGACTACTACTATAATAAGTACTTATATTAGATTCGGGAGATTGACTGAATATAGATGGAGAGCCTGAATCTTCTCTCCATTTGCGCTGGCGATTGGTCTGCATTTTGGTCAGGTATGCTGTTTCCAGATCTATGCTTGTGTAGTTGGCCAACTTGAGGAGGTAGGCCATACAATCTGCCAACTCGCCGGCGATCGAACGCCGGCATTGCTCCAGTGCTGTTTGCAGCGACTGCGTCGGCAGGTTGGCCTTGCCCTATCAGCGTATTCTCTTCCTTCCACAGCCTGGCGATCTCGTGGCCCAACTCACCCATCTCCTCGCTCAGGCACAGATAGTTGAAGTAGATGTCGGTGTAGAAGCCTTTGGCTTTGTCCATCTCCTCGTGAAAGTGCTGATAGTCGGCGAGAGGTCTGCCCTGGCCGCCAGGGGTCTGCTGACCGGCAGGCTGTCTCAAACTGGGGCAATGGCTGTTGGAATGGTCCTTCTTGCAGGTAACTGCGGACTCCGATCTACGATGAACTGAAAATCGGCCTGGCGGTTGACGATGTTGAGCGGATTGGTGTCAACGCGCAGGATTGGGGCAGTCTGTGGGGCAGAGAAGAACCGCTCGTAGGATTGGCGCAACGACTCGAGGTAGTCGCGGTCCATGTCGCGCTCGTAGGTCCGGTCTCGCTGAGAGATGCGCGCCATCAGCGTTTCGGTATCTGCCTGGAGATAGATGATCAGATCCGGGGTTGGAATCCGCTCGGCGAGTGCTTGCTGGATCTGCTGGTACATGTCCCATTCGTCACCGGCCAGGTTCAGTTGGGCGAACAGACGGTCTTTGGCGAAAAGATAGTCGGAGACCAGTGGACCCTGACTCAGAAAGCGGAGCACCTCCCTACTCTGTTGGCGGAATCGGCTGAGCAGGAAGAACATCTGGGTCTGGAAGGCATATTGGGGCCGAGATTCATAGAATTTGGGCAGGAAAGGGTTTTCTTCAAATGCCTCGAGCAGCAGGCCGCTGCCAAAATGGTCGCGGAGCATACGGGCCAGGGTCGTTTTGCCCACCCCGATGGCGCCTTCGATGGCAATGTACCAGTAACGTTTCGTCGTTTGCACGGGACCTCCCTTGAAAATACGCAAATCTGCAAGTATGCAAATGAGCAATCGGCAAATGGGCAAGTGTATGTGCGCCGCGCCATAAGGATACTCTGATGTGGAAGAAAAGTCAAACTGAGGCCAGGAAACCTTTTTAGAGATCGTCCGTATAGAGTCATGCATGGGGGATAAAGGGGATGGACGACGAGCGAGCCTGGATAGAACAGGCTCTGAAGGGCGATCAGGCTGCCTTTGGTCGCCTGGTTCAAGCCTACGAACGGCCTGTTTATAACCTGACATATCGCCTGTTGCACGATGCGGTGGAGGCCGAGGATGCGGCTCAGGAGACGTTCCTGCGGGCGTATGACAAGCTGGCGACCTTTCAGCCGGAGCGCAAGTTTGTCAATTGGTTGTTGTCGATCGCTTCGCATTATTGCATCGACTGTTTACGACGTCGAGGGCGGGCGCCGCAGTTGTCGCTAGACGGCCCACTGCCACCTCAATGGTTGGCAAGCGACACACAGCGTCCCGATCAGGCGGTCAGCAGAAAGCAGCAACAGGAGCAGATCCGGCAGTTACTGGACATGCTCGAACCGGCCTACAGGGCGGCTGTGGTGCTGCGTTACTGGTATGACCTGTCATACGAAGAGATTGCCGAAGCGATGGGGACGACTGAAAGTGCCATCAAGTCCCGGCTGCACCGGGCGCGGCGCATGATGGCCGGGCAGTTGCAGGCAGCGTGATGGATCAATAGGAGGAGAAGACCATGGGGGAGCCTGTGGCATGCAGAGATAGTGAACGGGTGAGCCTGCTCATGTCGCTGTCCCTCGACGGCCCGCTGGCCGCTACCGACCAGCAGGTGTTGGAGGGGCATCTGGCTGCTTGTCCGGCCTGCCGGGCAGAGTGGGAAGCGATGAAGCAGATATCGACCCTGTTCGAGGGTGCGGAGATGGTTGGCCCGCGGCTGGGCTTTGCCACCCGCGTCGAGCGACGGCTGGCTGAAAAGGCAAAGAAGCGGCGCCGGCTCTTTGGTGGCGCGGCTGTTTTGACCGGCTCGCTGTCGCTGGCGGCCGTCACCGGGTTGGTGGCGGCAGTGATAGTGTTAGGGGTCGTGGCCGGGAACTGGTTTGACCTGCTGCCGGACGTCGAGCAGGGAACCAACACCGTCTCCCAGATCGCGTCGGGAGTAAACCTGATGGGCAAAGGGGTGACCCTGTTCCTGACCGACTTTTTGCGGGCCTTTGGCCTGCCGATGGTCATCGGCGTGGGGATTGCTCTTGCATTGATGCTGGCCGTCTGGATCTGGTTGTTTGTCAAGCGGCCCGGCAGCTACCATCACAACGGCGTTGCGTAGAGCTGATAACAGTTAGCTATCAGCGGTCAGGTGTCAACTGATAGCTGATGGCTTGGGAAGTAAGGGGGTGGAACAATGAGGAAAACAGGATTATGGTTAGGACTATTGGCCCTGCTGTTGCTGTGGCCGGCAACGGTGGTCTGGGCCGACGATCCCGATCGGAGCACCGGCGGCTACGAGTGGAGCTTTGACGAAGGCAAGACCTACTTTAACGAAGACGTTACCGTCAGGTCAGGAGAGGTAGTAGAAGGGCAACTGGGTGTTTTCAACGGCAACCTGTCCCTGGAAGAAGGCAGCGTTGTCAACGGCGAAGTGTTCGTCTTTAACGGCAATGTTCAGGCTGCCGGCCGGGTGAACGGCGACCTGGCCGTTATTAGGGGCGATTTGGTCGTTGCGCAGACCGGCTGGGTGTCCGGCGAGCTCTTGGGCATGGGCGGTACGCGGGACATATCCGGTCACGTCGACGGCAACCTGTCCGGGCTGTTTGGCAAGACTGTCCTGCGCGGCACCGCCGTCATCGGCGGAGATGTCCTTGGCGGTCCCGGCGACCTGGTTCTGGATCCTGGAGTGCAAATCGGCGGCCAGGTGGAAAGGATCCCCATCCCGTCTCTTCCCTTCTCAGACGAGGGGATCGATCTCCCCGAAATAACCCTGCCTGAGGTGCCTGAAGTGCCGAGGTGCCGGCGGTGCCGGAAGTGCCGGCACTGCCCAGGGATCATCCTGACACGCTGGGAGAGCGCATCGGGGGCTTTGTCGGGCGGGTGTTTGCCGCGCTCGTGATGAGCCTGGTGCTGCTTGCCGTGGGCGCGCTCATCGCCGCCATCTGGCCGCGCCCGACGCAGCGCGTGGCCGGCTGCATCGCGGATCTGCCGCTGCGCAGCCTGGGGTTGGGCCTGCTGACCTTCCTGATCGCTGCGGCGCTGGAAGTACTGGCGATTATCCTGTTTGCGGTGCTCGCCGTGGTGGCCGCCACGCTGATGGCGACTGTCATCCTGATACCGGTCGGCCTGCTTCTGATCCTGCTTGGCGTGTTGCTGCTTGCCGTGGTGCCGCTGGCGTTGGCCGTTGGGATGGTCCTTGGATGGGTGGCCCTGGCCGAGCTGGTCGGTCAGAAGTTGCTGGCGGCGCTCAAGGCTCAAAGGGTAACCCCCTTGGCCGCGGTAGTCGTTGGTCTGTTGGCGACGGTGTGGCTGCCGGCTCTGCTGTGGCTCATCGAGCCCTGTTGCCTGGCCTGGCCGGTTGTGATCCTGCTCACCAGTCTGGGGTTGGGGGCAGTGATTCTCACCCGGTTTGGCACCCGGCATTGCCTGCCTACCAAGCCATCTGCTTCGCCCACGGCGGTGGGCACTCCGGCTGCTGGGCCGCTGCCGGCGTTGTCTGCGGATGCGATGGACCAGGAGGTCGGACAACCCGACGGCCCGCCGGCGACAGGGTAAGATCTGTCTCCGGTGGAATGCCGTTTAGATCGGGCGAGGGAGTTGTATCCCTCGCCCGATTTGTCGTCGGGCCGTGGCGATGCGACAAGGAAAAGAAACTGTGGTATAATGGGCGGGTGTGACGCGCGAGGTCTCGCTACCCGGTGCAGATGCAGAGTGTGAATCGGTTGTCTCAAGGATGTCCGGTGAGTGCGCAATCGCGGCCTGCTGACCAGGTCCGGTTGCCGGGCATTGTCGGACTGTGGGCTGTCCTGTGTGGCGTTCTGGCTGCTGGCCGGTGGCCGCTGCGGGCCGCAGATTTGGTCACACTTTTGTTTGTCGTGATCCTGGTGACCCTGGGCTGGGGCACGGTCTGGCATCTGGTCACCACGGCCGATTGGTTTGGAGCTTGGGCCGACAGGAGGCTTTATTCAGAGACCGCCTCATGGCGGGGGTTGCCCTATACCCAGTCCGGCTCGCCTGCCGGACGGCTGGGGCGATGGCTCGGTGTGTTCACCGGTTGGTGGCGAGAGACCTTCTGGCCCCGATTGGGCCAGTCGGCAATGGGGCTGTTGGTAGCGGCTGCATTGATCGGCGCCTCGGTGCTGATCCTGCCGGCCCGTCTCGGCCCACTACACGTTGCGTTTGCTGCGTTGGTTGGCCTGGCCATCGTCCGGCTGCGGAGGGGCAATCGTTCGCCGGGGGGAGAGGCGGCGGCAAGGATCGGCCTGGGATGGCTAGCCGGGTATCTGGCCTTCGGCGAGATGCAGTGGCCATCACCGGCCCTGGCGCTCTGTTTCACACTCAGTGCCTGGGGGGCGCTGCAGGTTGGCGGTGCTCAGGCGGTTGGGCGCGCCGGGCTGTGGCTGCTGAATGGTGGACAAGTTCTGGGGCTGGCGGTGATGATAATTGTTAAGCAGCCGTTGGCCACAGGAGGGCTGGGGCTGGCTCTGTTTGGACAGGTAGCGCTCCAACTGGAGGTATTGCAGAGAGGCGATCCCGAGGGGATGATCCGCCACACCTGGCCGTGGCTGATGGCCGCGATGGCTGTGGCTGCGGCGGCGATCCGATGACCTGGCTGGTAGTGGCGGGTTGCGTCGTTGCACTGGTAGCGGTGGGGGCACTGGTCTATTGGCAGCTGATCATTGCGGAGGGGGCCTACATGGGACCGCGGGTGGTTGCCTGGACCTACGACTGGGTGGCCCGCCGCTATGATGCGATCAAGCAGTTTGACCCCGCCGATGAGGATTGGTTCATCTCTGCGCCGCTGTGGCGCCGGTTGGCCGGGATAGATCGGCCACTGCTCCTGGATGTGGCTACAGGGACCGGGCGGGTGCCGCTGGCCCTGGTGCGCAACCGTCTCGCAATGCCCTGGGGGCAGATTGTGGGATTGGATCTGTCGTGGGAGATGTTGCGGCAGGCCCGAGCGAAGCTGAGGGATTATGGCGATCGGGTGAGTCTTGTCTGGCAGGATGCCAGCCGCCTGCCTTTTGACGACGACACATTCGATGCCGTGACCTGCCTGGAAGCGATCGAGTTTCTGCCGCGCCCGCGTGAGGCGCTGGCCGAGATGGTGCGTGTGCTGGCGCCCGGAGGCTGGCTGATGGTGACGAATCGGGTGGGGAATGCCGCCAGGCTGCTGCCCGGCCGGGTGTTCTCTCGACCGCTGTTCCAGCAGGCGCTGGCCGCCCTGCCGCTGCATGATGTGGAAACACGCGCTTGGCAGGCGGATTATGATCTGGCCATGGCGCGCAAGGTGGGTAATGGCGATCTCGCCGGACGGGGTGGTGTAAGTCTGGCATCGTTGCTGCGCTGTCCGGTGTGCCGGGAACATGTGGATCAGCCGGCCGGTCAGTTGGTGTGTGGGGGTTGTGGACAGGTCTTTTCCATCCGTGATGGGATTGTAGCCCTGGCTGAAAGAGAGTAGAGAGGCGACCGGCGGTGAAGATTGGGGTAATCGGCGACACACATGTGCCTGGGCTGAGCCCAGTGCTGTCGGCGCACATTGCGGCGGCGTTCAGAGACCTGGATATCATCCTGCACGTGGGTGACATCTGCGAGCTGTACGTGCTCAAAGAGTTCCAGGAAAAGTACACGCTGACCATGGCCGTGGCGGGCGAGTCTGACAGCGGCGAGGTGCGGGAGTATGTGGATGAGAAGAAGGTCGTCAGCTTCGGGCAGTGGCGGATAGGGATGATTCACGGCCACCAGCGCGAAGCGCAGCACAAGGGCATATTCGACAGGGTGTGGCGCTGGCTCAAGCTGAAGCCAAGTGGGACGGCGATTGAGACTTTTCTGCTGGACCGGTTTGCCGACGATCCGGTCGATGCCATCGTCTATGGGCACACGCATCAGCCATACGTGAAGGTGCACGGCAATATTCTGCTTTTCAATCCAGGCGCGGCGGTGGCGTTGCCCGGCAGCCGGCCGAGCGTCGGCATTCTAGATGTAGGGACACGAAATATCACAGGCAAGATTGTGTATCTATAAACGAGGAGGAGAAAGTGGCGCATCCTTTTGAAGTGGGCAAGAATTATCGCAATCGAATTGGGGAGTACGCCGTGGTGGCAATCGACGGCGACAAGATGACGATTCGCTACACAAGCGGTAGCACCCTCGCCACCAGCGCCGCCATCCAGTCGCGCATATGGGAGAATATCCAGTTCGAGGAACAAGCATCGCGCGAGGAGGAGAAGCAGCGATTAGCCCAGGAAGCCAGACTGGCCGCCAGAAAACGGGCGGCACGTCCGGCGGCCCCGGCCGAGGGCACCGCCAAGCCCAGAGGGCGGTTTGCAGGGTTTCAGGCAAGTGATTTTCAGCCCAAGGCAAGGGGTATCGCCTGGTCGGGCCGCGTGGCCCTGGGCAAGATCATGGCCGGTGAACTGAGCCGACGGACAGGGGAAACGTTTGGCAAGTGGCTCGTTCCATTGCAGCCCGAGCTGCACATCGCCCGCCCAGAGCGGTATGATCCTGAAGCGGGCAACCGGAACTCGGCCTTTTTCGCGGCCATCAGCGAAAAGGGAGTGACCTATGGCTTCAGCGTCGGCAAGCCAGACGGGCGGGCTGAGGCAGCCTGGTCATGGACTACCATGCTTGCCGCCCTGGTTGCAGACAAGCATCTGCGCACGACTATCGAGTCGGTCATGAAGGCCCGCAATCTCAGCCTGGATGTGTATGCCATGGAGGTGAGCTATGGGCAGGTGGCGCACGTCACGTTGTCTGGGACTGGGTTCCTGTGGGAGCGGGAGACTGACCAGCAGATGATCAACCGCGAGATGGATTGGGATGAATTGGTCGGGTATTTACAGGAGGTAGGTGCTGAAGCACGGGTGGACCTGTACCTGCGCAGCAGTCTGTCTAGCGAAGAAGCGGTGAATGCCGGTGCAGCCATCTCGCGCGATATGGTGGCCACATTCGTTGCATTGATGCCTGCGTATGGGGCAAGTATCGGGGATTGACGCCGGCTTTCCATGAAACAGTTGCGGGGAACGCCGCTCAAGCGATTCTTGAGAAGTCTACCTCCACCGACCAGTCCGACGGATCTGGTGGTGGTGTGCCAGAGTGTGGCCTATCCGATGAACGTCGGGTCTATCTTCCGGATCGGCGATGCTCTCGATGTGACCGAAATTGTGCTGACCGGCATTACACCTATCCCCCCTCATCCCACGGTGACGAAGGTGGGGCGCGACAAGGATCGCCGGGTGCCGTGGCGCTATGTGAAGGAGCCTGAGGCAGCGCTGCAAGAGCTACGGGCAAATGGTTTCTGGGTTGCGGCGCTAGAGATCACCGACGACAGCAAGCCTTACTATGCCGTGGAGTATCCGGCGCGGGTGGCATTGGTGTTGGGGAATGAGGACCACGGCGTCACCCGCAGTTGCCTGGAACTGTGTGATGCAGCGGTTCTGGTGCCGATGTACGGCAAAGGCAAGTCGTTGAATGTCCACGTGTCGTTGGCTGTAGTCGGCTATCACCTACTGCACCGGCCGACAGCAGCTGACCCGCAGTAAAGGCTCACGTAGTACGGTTTTTTTGGATGGAGTAGGACGATGAGCGATCTGATCGAGAAGTTGATCGGCGAAGTGGACAAGGGCGGAGGGATCATCAGCGGGCTGCGCCAGCGCCTGGCCGATGCCGAGCGCAATCGCAAGGTGAGCCAGCTCAAGCGGCAGATCCAGGATCTGAGGCTGCAGGAGACGCAGACGATTAATGCGTTGAGCGCCCAAGTGATGGCTCTGCACGAAGCCAAGACTTTGACCCAACCCGAGCTGGTCAGCCTGTGTCAAGGTGTGGATAATGTCCGGATACAAATCAAGGAGCTAGAAGCTGAGCTAGAAAAGCTGCAGCCGCCGCCAGCGATACCGGCTGCCGGGACCCGCTGCCCCAGGTGCGGATCGGTGGTGGCGGCCGGGGCGGCTTTTTGCCAGACGTGCGGCAGCCGGATGGAAGCAGGACCGGCACCAACACCAGCGCTCGTGCCAGCAGCAGAGAATCGCTGCCCTCAATGCGGATCGGCGGTAGTGGCCGGGGCGGTGTTTTGCCAGTCCTGTGGCGCAAGGCTCGCGGCGGAGCCGGCTCCGCCGCCCGCGCCGGCTCCTGCCCTCTTTTGCGCCCATTGTGGAGCCAATCTACGCGAGGGGGCAAGCTTCTGTCCGTTGTGTGGCACGCCAGTAGACAAGAGCTGACCCGGAATGATTGGTGATGACAATGGGGAAGGGATCGGGGAACGGCAAAGGCTTGATCGTTGTCACGTTGCCGGTGGGTATTATTCAGACTAACTGCTACATCGCGGGCTGTGAGGAGACCAAAGAGGGGGTGATTATCGACCCGGGAGGGCACCCTGAGCGGATCCTGGCCGCAGTCAAACGCCACGGGCTGACGGTACGGTATGTGCTCAACACCCACGCCCATTTTGATCACACGGACGGGAATAAGGCTATTGTCGAAGCCACTGGCGCAGACCTGGCCATTCATCCCCTGGATCGGCCGCTGTTGGAAGCGGGAGGTGGTGGGGCCTGGTTTGGCATGAGGACACTGGCCGGACCCTCTCCGACGGTGGATCTCCAGGCCGGTGAGCCGCTAAAGATCGGCAAGTTGTGCTTCGAGGTGCTGCACACCCCCGGCCACAGCCCTGGTCACGTCTGTTTTTACGAGCGAAACAAGGGGGTGCTGTTTGACGGCGACGTGCTGTTCTACCAGGGTGTGGGCCGGATCGACCTGCCGGGTGGAAGCTGGCCACAGCTCATGGACAGCATCCAGCGGGTGCTTTTTGCCCTGCCCGACGAGACAATCGTCTATCCCGGCCACGGGCCGGCGACGACGATCGGCGAAGAGAAGCATCTCAATCCCTGGCTAAGGTAGCCAGGATGCACAAAAGCGAATAACCGGGAGGGATCTGTGAGCGATCAAGGGGATGCAGTCATCGTTAGTGCCTGCCGGACGGCAATCGGCAGGTTCATGGGCGGCCTGTCGACCATGCCGGCACCACGCCTGGGTGCTGTTGCCATCCGCGAGGCGGTCCGGCGGGCCGGCATCGATCCGGCCATCGTGAACGAGACCTTGATGGGCTGCGTGGTGCCGGCCGGCATCGGCCAGGCCCCGGCCCGCCAGGCGGCGATCCACGGGGGCATTCCGGACGAGGT
Organism: uncultured Chloroflexia bacterium; assembly: GCA_963749455.1. Classification (GTDB taxonomy): domain Bacteria; phylum Chloroflexota; class Anaerolineae; order JAAYZQ01; family JAAYZQ01; genus JAFGOG01. The sequence goes on along the minus strand of CAVVMX010000013.1, from coordinate 20,189 downwards.
TGGCGCCCTGACGATCAACAAGGTGTGTGGGTCAGGACTAAAGGCGGTCATGCTGGCCGCGGGGTTGATCCGCGCCGGAGACGGCGATGTGTACGTGGCCGGCGGCATGGAAAACATGAGCCTGGCTCCCTACTTGCTGCCCCAGGCCCGGGCCGGCTACCGGCTGGGCGACGGCCAGTTGGTCGACGCCGTGGTTCACGATGGGTTGTGGTGCGCTTTTACCGACAAGCACATGGGCAATTCGGCGGAGTTTATTGCCGAGCAGTATGGCCTGACCCGCCAGGAACTGGACGAGTATGCGTTTCGCAGCCATCGCAAGGCGGTGGAGGCGATCGACGCCGGGCGGTTCAAGGCCGAGATCGTTCCGGTGGAGCTGCCGCAGCGCAAAGGGCCGCCCATCGTCTTTGACACCGACGAAAACCCTCGCCGCGATACCACGCTGGAGGCGCTGGCCAAGCTCAAGCCGGCTTTCAAGGAGGGCGGAATTGTCACCGCCGGCAATGCGCCAGGCATTACCGACGGGGCGGCGGCGGTGGTGGTGATGAGTCGCGGCAGGGCCGAAGAACTGGGCATCAAGCCGCTGGCCCGGATCACCGGCTACGACCAGGCGGCGGTGGCTCCGGAATGGCTGTTCATCGCCCCGGCGCACGCCATACGCCGCCTGCTGAAGCGCACCGGCTCAACCCTGGCCGATTATGACCTGTTCGAGGTCAACGAGGCGTTTGCGGCCCAGGTCGTGGCCGACGGCAAAGAGCTGACGAAGGACGGCTGGGATTGGAGCAAGGTTAACGTCAACGGCGGGGCTATTGCCCTGGGCCACCCGATCGGCTGCTCTGGGACGCGGGTGCTGGTGACACTTGTTTATGCCCTCAAGGACCGTGGGCTAAAGCGCGGCATGGCCGGCCTATGTCTGGGCGGCGGCGAGGCAGTGGCTCTGGCTGTGGAAATCGAATAGATAAGGCCTACTCCAGGCTGCTCAGAATCTCTTCTTGCCTGGCCCACATGACGGCCTGTTCTGCCTCGGTGGCGTGGTCGTAGCCCAGCAGGTGCAACAGGCCGTGGACGACCAGCAGGTCGAGTTCCTGGCCGGCGGGATGGCCCTGCTCTGCCGCCTGGGCCACGGCCCGGGGATAGGAGATGATCACATCACCCAGGTAGTTACCTGCCTCGGGTGCGGTGACGAATGGGCCGGAGGCCTCCTGGGCGCCGAACGACAGGACGTCGGTGGGCGCGTCGATGCCCAGAAAACTGCGGTTTAGCTCCTGGATGCCCGAGTCGTCGGTGATGACTACCGTCACCTGCCCACGGCTGCCTTGGTGATGCAGCACGGCCTCGGCTACCTGGCGCAGCCGATCTTCGGAGGCAGCTTCGGCAAAGGCGGGAGCCACCTGCACGTCGACGTAGGCCTCGAATTCGTCAGCGGATGATTTCTTGTCCATAGCGTCCTCTTACCTTCACCGGCTCCGGGTACTTGACCCGGGGGTGGAAAATGCCGCGCTGGGTGTCGAAAAACGCAGTGCGGATCGCCTCCAGATCGCGCAGTGTCAGGTCGCACTCGTCCAACTGGCCTTCGGCGATCTTGCCGTCGATGGTCTCGCGGACGATCTTTTCGATCTCTTCAGGCGAACCGGGTTGAGCGCTGCGAACCCGTGCCTCACAGCTGTCGGCCAGCATAACAAGGGCTGTCTCACGGGATTGGGGCTTTGGTCCAGGGTAGCGAAAGTCCTCTTCTCTGACCTCCTGACCGTCGTTGCCGGCAGCGGCTACGGCCAGCCGGTAGAAGGCCAGGGTCAACCCTGTGCCGTGATGCTCGGGGATAAAGTTACGGATGGCCGATGGCAGCCGATACTTGTCAGCCAGCGCCAGGCCGTCGTCTACGTGGCTAATGATAACCTGAGCGCTGGTTTGGGGGTCCAATAGGTCGTGGGGGTTGACGTCGCCAACCCGATTCTCGGCAAAGTAGAAGGGCTGCACCGTCTTGCCCACGTCGTGGTAGTAGGCACCGACGCGCGTCAGCAGGGCATCGGCGCCGATCCTCTCGGCTGCCTCTTCGGCCATGTTGCCGACCAGAATGGCGTGATGGTAGGTTCCAGGCGCCTTGAGTAGGAGTTGGCGGAGGAGGGGGTGGGTTGGCCGGGACAGCTCCAGAAGCTGGAACGGGGTGACAATATCCAGCCAGGCGCCCAGAGCCAGAAAGGCCACCAGAGCCAGACTGGCGGCCAGTCCACCCATGATCAGCCCCACGGGCACCTGCAGAGCCAACTCGATCCAGTCCTGCTCTTGCGCTAGCAGCCCAAAAACGACGATCACAACGGCGTTGGTCACGGCCACGGCCAAACCGGCCCAAGCGAAGGACTTTAGACGTTCGCCCCGACCCATGGCCAGCGCGCCGATCAGCGTGCCGGCCACCACATAGACCGTTGTTTGCAGCGAACCCCCTGTTATAAAGGCGGCTACCAGACCGAGCATGATCCCCACCACAACGCCGAACGCCGGCCCAAAAAAGATGGCCAGGAGCATGGACAGCGCCGGCAAGGGATAGAAATAGGCAACGACCTGGCCGATGGAGCTGACCAGCATCACCTTGGCGAGCACGACATAAAGAGCGAGCAACGCCATGGTAACGATCGGCACCCGGCGCCGCGACCAAAAGGTGGGTTGGATTCGGGCGATCAGGAGCATCGTCAGGACGGTCGCAATGGCGGCAAAAGCGATCGTGCCGGCAACCGCCGGCCAGCGGATCTCCTGTTGGCGTAGACCAAAAGCATCCAATGCCTCGATCTTGGCCAGGGTGACACGGTCGCCAGCCCGGACGATCGCCTCGCCCTGCCGGATAGTCACGGTCACGGGGGCGGTGGCATCGCGAGCCTTCTGGCGGGCCTCTTCCGTCCGAGCCGCGTTAAAGAAGGTGTTGGCCTTGACTAATCCACCGGCGATCACCTGGACGATCTCGGCTTCTTCGTCGGTCAAGGTGTAGATCATCAGAGTCGGCAGGCGGCGGCGGACATCGATCACCTGAGTCTCGCGGATCTCGCCCTGCATAGCCCCGGTTAGCACGCGAAGGATCTCTTGCTTGACCTGCTGCCAATCATCTTCGCTGAGCGACAGGATGCTGTTGATAGTTTCAGGAGTCACTTCCAGGTCGGGGATGGCGGCGATCCAAGATTGCTTGTCCTGTGCCGTGGCGTGGGGGTCCTGGCGGACGCTGCCGATGAAATCGGTGATCTGCCGGGCGCGTACCTCCTGCTGCCGGGCTACCGAGGCGTCCGGTGGGTCGAAAACCTCCTGCACCGAGGCAGCGGCTGCCTCCTGTGCCGTTATGGTCCTGGTCTTGCTTTCGTAGGTCAGATCGGCCGGCGCCAGGATCAAGTCCGAACTGACATCGCCCTGGTTGAGGAGCACTCGATTGGAGGGAAGGAGGTCGGCGAGCAGGACGGCGCTGGTTACGATGGCCAACAGCACGCCCAGGATGACGGCGCGGATGGCGATCCAGCGGGCAGAGGGAGGTGGACCAGCGGAGGGAGGGCGCCGACGTGGCGACCTGGTTAGCATCGAGATCTATCCGGCCAACAGCTCGCGGACTATTTGGTTGACCAGCCGGCCGTCGGCGCGGCCCTTGAGGCGGGCCATCAGCGGCTTCATGACGGCGCCCATGTCCTTGGCGCCGCTGTCCCCTATCTCGGCGATCACCTGGCGGACCTCTGCCTCGATTTGCTCGCGGGTCATCTGCTGGGGAAGGTAGGTGCGCAGTATCGCCAACTCGGCCTCCTCTGCGGCCACCAGGTCTTCCCGCCGACCCTTGTGGAACTCGACGATCGACTCTTCTCGCTGGCGGGCTTGTTTGGCGATGAGGGCCAGGATACCGTCATCCTTCAGGCTGACTCGCTCGCCGTCGGGATTCAGCTCTGTTTCCGCATGCTGGAGGGCGGCAATGATCGAGCGGATGGCCACCTTGCGGCGCTCGTCCCGTTCGCGCATGGCCTGTTTCAGATCATCCATCAATTGCTCTCGAAGGCCCATTGTTGCTCCTTCAGGCATTTGCCTGTCTGGTGATTCGCCGCTTCATTATAACTGCCAAGTAAGGCAAAGTCAAGTCAGATGATCGCTTCCCCTCCAGAGAGGAAGTTGATCGAGCGGGCGATATGATCTACAATAGGCCTGCTCATGATGGTGTGAGCGACATTTTTCGTGAGGGAGTGCGAGTTGAAGATTGCGATCTTGGGCGCCGGCGCAGTTGGCGGCTACTATGGGGCATTGCTGGCCCGCAGCGGCCAGGAGGTGACGTTTATCGCCCGTGGCGCGCACCTGGCGGCGATCCGTGACCATGGGCTGCGTGTGGAGAGTGTCCACGGCGATTTTGAGGTCTGTCCCGCCCGGGCCAGCGACGATCCGGCCCAGGTCGGCCAGGTCGACCTGGTGCTGGTGACGGTCAAGAGCTACAATCTGGAGGACGCTGCCAGGGCGGGCCGGCCCCTCGTTGGCCCGGAAACGGCTGCGCTGCCACTGCTCAACGGCCTGGACGCGGCCGATCGGCTGGCGACGGCGTGGGGCGGCGAGCATGTGCTGGCCGGCCTGACCCACGTTTCGGCCAGTGTGCCTGCGCCGGGCGTCATTCGCCAGGTCAGTGCGGTGCGACGCATCACCTTTGGCGAGCGTGACGGCGCGGTCACCCCCCGCGCCGAGCGGATCCGTGCCATGCTGGCGGCCAGTGGTGCAGAAGCGGTCCTGACACCGGCCATCGACGTCGCCCTGTGGGAAAAGTTCCTGTTCATCGCCTCGATCAGCGGCGTGTGCTGCCTGGCCCGGCAGCCGATGGGGACCGTGCTGGCCACACCCGAAACCCGCCAGCTGTACATGGAGGCCCTGGGCGAGGTGGAGGCGGTAGCCCGGGCACGGGGTGTGGCCCTGCCGCCCGATGCGGTCGAACGGACGCTGAGAATAACGGAAGGGTTTGCCCCCCAGACCAAGCCTTCGCTGTTGGCGGCATTGGAAGCCGGCCAACGCCTTGAGCTGGAGGCGATGAGCGGCACGGTGGTGCGTTACGGCCGTGAGGCCGGTGTGCCGACGCCGGTGCACGCCGTCATCTATGCGGCACTCAAGCCAAGCATGGAAGGTGTTGTGTGATTAGCGGCAGGAGTTTGGACGCAGATTAACGCAGACATATAAGAGGAGTGCCAGCCAATGACGTCCGATGATCCAATCCATGGCTCTGACGGTCTTGCCGACTCGGATGTCAAGATGCCGGCCCTTTTTGTGGGGCACGGCAGCCCAATGAACGCCATCGAGGACAACGAGTTCAGCCGGGCCTGGATAGAGGCCGGCCGATCACTGCCCCGACCCCAGGCCATCCTGTGCGTCTCGGCGCATTGGGAGACGGCGGGCCCGCAGGTGACCGCGATGGACAGGCCGCGGACGATCCACGACTTTTACGGTTTCCCTCGGCCGCTGTACGAGATGAGCTACCCTGCTCCCGGCTCGCCGGACCTGGCCCGCCTTATCCAAGAGACGGTGCGCACGACGCGGGTCGAGCCGGACCATAGCTGGGGGTTGGATCACGGCACGTGGTCGGTGTTGTGCCGGCTGTTTCCCGACGCAGACGTTCCGGTGGTACAACTGAGCCTGGATCGCACCCAGGGACCAGCCTTTCACTACGAGCTGGGCAAAGAGCTGAAGCCGTTGCGCCGCAGAGGGGTGTTGATCGTCGGCAGCGGGAACGCCGTTCACAACCTGGGGCTTGTGGCCTGGCAGGACGTGGCCTACGACTGGGCGGTCGAGTTTGACGACAAGGTCAAGCGGCTGATCCTGGCGGGTGACCATCGGGCGTTGGTCCGTTACGATGAGCTAGGCCGGGCGGCGCGGCTGGCCGTACCGACGAACGAGCACTATTTGCCGCTGCTATACGCTCTCGCCGTGCAGGATCAAGACGAGCAGGTCAGTTTCTTTGCCGACAAGGTGACGATGGGCTCGATATCGATGCGCTCGCTTCGGATCGGGTAAGCCGAGCGAAAAGATTGGATAGGGACGCAGCCTTGCAGATATGCCACGGCGATGAAGGAGTTTCTGGACGAAGGGGAATGACGATGGTTGTGTTTGGCGTCATCTATGGTATACTATGAGGCGACATGACGCCGATCGAGCATTTTGTGCCTGGCAGTTGGGCCGAGGGTCAGGGCGAAGAGGTCCTGCCGCGCCTGCGATGGCCCGTTCCGCCTGGTGTGATCCGTGCCTACGTGGAGGCCTACACCCGCCCAGGTGATAGAGTCCTGGTACCGTTTTGCCAGGACGCCTCGGAGGTGAGGGAGGTCCTGCACCTGGAGCGCCAGGCCCTTGCCCTACACTATGACCCTGTGTTGCTGATGGTGGTGCAGGCGGCTCTGGAACCAGTGTCGATCAAGGATCTGGACGCCGCAGTAGCGCGCTTGGGCGACAGTCGCAAGCAAGGAATTCCCCTCCGCCAGCACCTGGAGGCGCTGTATGCCACTACCTGCCCGGCGTGCCTTCGTCCGGCGGTGGCCGACTATTTCATCTGGGAGCAGGGCAAGCCGGTCACCAAGCAGGTGCACTGCCCGGCCTGCGACTACAGTGGGCAGACCGGGATTGAGCCGGCCGACCTGGAACGCCTGGCCGATATACCGGCACGGGGCATGCACTTTTACTACGTCCTGGATCGTGTTGCGCCTCAACCCCCTCAGCCGGGAAGCGAAGGCCTGCGGCCCCGGATCGAGTCGCTGCTAGATCTCTATACACCGCGCAACCTGGACGCCCTGGCCGATCTGACACTCAAGATTGAGACGATGTTTGGCGGCGGGCCTCTCCATCGGCCGCTGTTGACCCTGTTGCTGGATTGCCTGGACCGCTGCTCGACGTTGGCGACTTTGCCGGGGGGCCCTGTGCGCCGGCGTGGCCTGACGAGGCCCGGCCGCTTTGTCGAGTGGAACGTGTGGCGCACTTTCGAAGAGGCAGCCGGCCGTTTCCGAGCGCTGATCGCTGTCGGCAGGCCGATGTCGAGCCTGGCCGACAGCCTGGAGCGGTACAAGGTCGAAGAGAACAGGGCGTGGGCGGGGTTCGTCGGCCAGGGATTGGTCCGCGATCTGCCTCGCCACCTGTCATCGCACAGTCTGCCGTTGGCCCTGGTCAGCCCGCCGCCGCTCGACTCGGCAGCCTGGTCGCTGTCGTACCTGTGGGGCGCCTGGCTGCTTGGCCCGGAAGCGGTCACGCCCCTCCGCCCTCTGCTGCGGCAGCGCACCCCCGATCCGGCGTGGTATGCCCGGGTGATGGCCGGATCGTTTCGCACCATGGCCGACCTACTGACCGCCGATGGCCGCATTTTGGTGGTCCTTGCCGAGCAACGGACTGCCGTCCTCGAGGCGCTGCTGTGGGCGACGGCACGGGCCGGGTTGCGGGCGGCGTGCCTGGTGCAGTCCGAGGATGACTATCGCCTGGAGTTGGTGGCCGCCCCGCCGCCGCCCCCGGCGCCTGATGCGGTGGATGACGCTCAGTTCCAGCAGGCGGTCGTCGAGGCGTTTATCGAGACGATCCAGGTGCGCGGCGAGCCCACTCCGTGGCGCACCCTGCACGCGGCGGCCTATCGGCGGCTGGCCGAGACCGGCTTGTTGGGCTGGGCTGCCCAGCAGGAAGGGGAGGGCGCGCTCGATCCGGAAACGATCGGCGAGTGGGTGAAGGCGGCCAGGGACGATGCCCGGCTGGTACGGCTGGCCGACGACGAAGGCGGCGAGGAGATGTGGTGGCTAGCCGCGCCCACCGGCCTGTCGACTCCCCTGTCGGACCAGGTGGAGGCGGTGGCCTATGCCGTGCTACAAGAAACGCCTGTCCTGGACGAGGACGCTTTTGCCGGGCAGGTCTATGCCCGGTGTCCGGGCCAGCTCACTCCCGATGCGGGGTTGATCTGCGCCTGCCTGCGCGCCTACGGCCGCGAGTCGGAAGCCGGCCGCTGGCAGCTTCGACCTGAAGACGAACCCCAGGCGCGCGAGGCCGAGCGGCAGAAGATGATCGCCGGTCTGCTGGAACTGGGCCGGCGCCTGGGCTACCAGACCAGGACCCTGGATGGTTTCGACGCGGCCTGGCTCGACGGCACGGTTGCCGGGGGAAATCGGGTCCGGGCGGCGTTCGTCGTGCGCTGGCAGGCGGCGGTGAGCGAGGCGCTGGCGCTGAGCGAGAAAGCGCCTGGGGCCAGACTCTACCTGGTTATCCCAGGTGGACGCGCGGAGCTAGCCAGCTACAAGCTGGCTCGCAACCCCCTGTGGCAGGCGACGCTCGACGAGGCCGGATGGCGGTTTATCAAGTATCGGCATGTGCGCCAGTTGATAGGCCCAACAGGAAGTGGACGAATACGCGCTGCGAGCCATAGTTGGTCTGGATCCGATCGTCGAACGGGAGGCGGTGCAGATCCCGCTGTTCTAGGAGGATGAGATGATGAAATCGTACACCCGGCGTGGTGATGACGGCTACACCAGCCTGCTGGGTCCGGAGAGGGTACCCAAGTACGACGGCCGGCTGGAAGCTTATGGCACAGTCGACGAGATGCAGGCTGTTTTGGGCCTGGCGCGGGCCAGTAGCTGTGACGTCCACACCCAGGAGATCCTGCTGGCTGTACAGCGGGACTGCCACCAGATGATGGCCGAGCTGGCGGCGGCCGACTTTCGTAGAAAGCCCTTCGCCGGAGGCATTACTGTTGCGCATGTGGACCAACTGGAAGCCTGGATCGGTGAGCTGGAGGCGCAGGTTGAGATGCCCACGGCGTTTGTTGTCCCCGGCGACAGCCGGCCTGGAGCGGCGCTTCACCTGGCGCGGACGGTCTGCCGCCGGGCCGAACGGCTGGTGGCGCAACTGGATCATAAAGGGCTGCTGGCCGGCAGCGGGGTGCTGCGGTATGTGAATCGGCTGTCGTCGTTGTTGTTTGTGATGGCCTGCTTTGAAGACCAGGCTGCCACGGGCAGCCAGCCCACCCTGGCACGGGAGAGTGACCATGACTGACACAAAGCCGTTGCTCGGCGCGCACCAATCGATCGCGGGCGGGGTGCACCAGGCGCTGCTGCGCGGCCGGGAAGCAGGCTGTGACGCAGTCCAGATCTTTGTCAAATCGCCCAGCCGCTGGGTGTCCAAGCCGCTAACCGCAGAGGATGTCGCCGCCTTTCAGGAAGCCAGGGCGGAGACCGGCATCTGGCCGGTCTTTGGCCACAGCCTGTACCTGCTCAACCTGGCTTCGCCGGACGATGGATTGTGGCACAAGTCGATCGACGCCCTGATCGACGACCTGGAGCGATGCGAGCAGCTGGGGCTGCCAGGGCTGGTGATGCATCCCGGCTCGCACATGGGCAGCGGCGAGACGACCGGCCTGGCCCGGATCTCCGCTGCCCTGGACGAGGTCCACGCCCGCCTGCCCGGTTACGGGGCCCAGGTGTGGCTGGAGGTCACGGCCGGACAGGGCGATCAACTGGGTCGCACCTTCGCCCAGCTACGGACTATGATCGACGGGGTGAAGGAGCCGGAGCGGCTGGGCGTCTGCTTTGATACAGCCCACGCCCTGGCAGCTGGCTATGAGCTTCGGACGCGCCAGGGCTATGATGCTACGTGGGCAGAGTTCGACACCGCACTCGGCCTGGGCCGGCTGAAGGCGGTTCACCTCAACGATTCCAAGACCGACCTCGGCAGCCACGTGGACCGCCACGAGCATATCGGCCAGGGTCACCTGGGGCTGGAACCGTTCCGTTTCCTGGTGAACGATCCCCGTTTCCGAGGCATCCCGATGACGTTGGAAACGGACAAGGGGCCGGACCTGGCCGAAGACAAGGAAAATCTCAGGATCCTGCGTTCTTTGGTCGGCACAGAGATAATGGGCTGACCGACTGATCACTTTCCTGCCACCACCTCTACCCGCGCTCGCCGTAAGGCTGACGCGCGGCGCTTTCGCTGGCGCACCACCGCCTGTGGCGACCCCGGTCGCTGGCCGCAAGGTCGGATCCTCGAGCTTCACCGCCACGTCGGGTGTGTGGAATCTGACCCGATCGACGTGGTGGGACGAACCCGGACCTGGCGCTGCAGTCCCGCCGGCAGGTCATCAACGCTCCCTGCTGGAAGAGCTGCTGTACGCCGACGACGAACTGCTGGACGGCTGGGACAAGCAGGTGGGGATCGTATCCGGTGACCGACTGGCCCTACTTCGCCCGCCACCGGGGTAGAATGGTCCAGCGGCACGGCGATCCGGCCGATCCGTCGATGGTGATCGCGCCGTCAGTTCTGCAAGCGATCCGCGAGCGCGGTCCCCTGTCTTCCATAGACCTGGGGATCATGCCGCACCGTCGATTGGTTTTGGGGGCCGAACGCGCCTCGCCAGGGCCGCGCTGGAGATTCCGTGCACGGCATGGTCGAGGTGACGATCCACCCCGGGACGGACTCGCCGCTTCTTCGAATTGACGCGAGAGCTCCTTCCGGCCGATCTGCTGGCTGTGCCCGACCCGAACCTGACCGTGGAGGAGTATCAGAACTGGCACGTGCTGCGGCGGGTGGGCGGGCTGGGCCTGGCTAAAACAGGCGCCGGCGAGTATTGGTATGGCATCCTGGATGTCAAGACCGAGGCCCGGCAGGCTGCCCTGGCGCGCCTGGTGGAACGGGGTGACCTGGTTACTGCGTCCGTCGAAGGGGTGCCCAACCGCACCTGGTTCGTCCGCACATCCTACCTGCCTACGTTGCAGGCAGCACAGGCTCGGACCTGGGCCGGGCCACAGGCCGCGATCCTGGGGGTGCTCGACAATATCATGTGGGACCGCAACCTGCTTCGCTTGATATTCGATTTCGACTATGTGTGGGAAGTGTACAAGCCGGCTGCCCAGCGCAAGTTTGGCTATTATGTATTGCCGGTGATCTATGGCGATCGTTTTGTGGCTCGCTTCGACCCGGCCTTTGACAAGAAGTCACGTGATCTGACCATCGCCGATTGGTGGTGGGAAGAGGGGATCCAGCCGGACGAGGCCATGCAGGCAGCGATCGTGGACTGTTTCCTGGAGTTTATGCGCTACCTTGATGCCCGCCGGCTAATCCTGGGAGGTAAGGCTGCAGAGATGGAGTTCTTGGTTAACCTTGCCTCAGAGAGTCCTCGCGTGCGATAATTCCACTGCCAGCGATCCCTGCCAATGGCGGGAGCCTGGCGAGGAGCCTATTATGAACAATCTAGAAACGATCGTCGAAGAGATCCGCGCTGTCTTTGAAAGCAAGAATGCTGCCCGCGACGCAGCCCTCGAGCGTTCTCGTGCCTTGATCCGCTTCTGCGCCAATGCCATCCGCGCCGTGCACCGGGCCGAGTTTGACGATGCCCAAGACCTGCTGCGCCAGGCGCGCGATGCTGCCGCAGAGATGGTGGGCGACCTGGCCGAGTTTCCCGACATTTACTTTGCGGGCTACACGCAGGACGCGCTCAAGGAACTGGCCGAGGCGCACATCACCTATGCCGTCATCGCCGGCGAGCCAATACCCGCGCCCAAGGAACTGGGCGTGGAGCCGCCGCCTATCTGAATGGTATGGGCGAGGCCGCGGGCGAACTGCGCCGTTTTGTGCTGGATGTCATCCGCAGTGGGGCGCGTGGCCGATGGAGCGCGCGGGCTGGAGGCGATGGACACGATCTATTCGTACCTTGTTACGGTGGACTATCCTGACGCGGTCACAGGCGGCCTACGCCGGACGACCGACATGCTGCGCGGCGTTCTGGAGCGCACCCGCGGCGACTTCACCACGGCCGTGCGGCAGGAGATGATGCGCCAGGCGCTGCGCGAATTCGAGACGCGGCTGGGCCTGTCAGATGCTCAAGCAGGGCGTGACGACCAAGCAGCACTCTAGCGGCTGGCGTGGGCGTCGGGCGCAGTTGAGGCCGGTCATGCGCGCCGGGATGCGGAGCTGCGGCCGCACCCCGGCCTACGTCCGGCCGTACCGGCTGCCACTGGCTGCGGCTGGCGCCAGCCTGGTGCTGAGTGGCGCATCTGCCACAGGCAATTAACCTTTGACCATGACCTGGTTGGTTCAGCGGATCGTCGACCTGTTCAATGCCCTGGCCGGGTGGTATTACCGACGCAAGTACGGGGTCGTGGCCAAGCGCATGGGCCGCATGCCCAACGAGGAAGCGGATGGCCGGTGCGGGTTTATTGGCCTGGAGATTGATGGGCTGGCCCATGACTACCTGCTGCGGGCACTGAAGCAGGGCGACATGCCCTACCTGGCCCGGCTCCTCCGGGATGGGACATACCGGTTATCGCGCTGGCACTGTGGCCTGCCCAGCACAACGCCTGCTGCGCAGGCAGGCATCCTATATGGCAACAACTGGGACATCCCCGGCTTTCGCTGGTACGACAAGGCCAGCGGCACCTCGATTACATGCAAGCTGCCGGGATTGGTGCGAGCCGTACAGGAGCGGGTGTCGGCAGGCCGGGTCGGACTACTGCGGGGTGGGTCGAGCTATACCAACATGTTCGACGGCGACGCCCGGCTGGCGCTCTTTACGTTGGGATCCCTGGGTGGAGAACACCTCTTTGAAAACGTGCGCGGCTTAGGGTTTGTCGTTCTCTTCTTGCTGAGCCCTGTGCGCATCGTGCAGGTGATCGGCCTGTCGTTGTGGACCTGGCTGGTCTATATCGCCCGGCGCCTGGCAGCGATCGTCCGGCCCGGCCGGTTCCATTTCACCTTCCTGGGTTCCCTGTTCGAGATCGCCAGCAACATCGTCTTTCGCGAGATCACCACCTTCAGCGTCCTGCTGGATATCTACCGGGGCATGCCGTCTATCTATGCCTCGTACACCGGTTATGACGAAATCGCCCACCATTATGGCGCCGATAGCCGTGCTGCGTTCCGGGCGCTGCGGGGCATGGACAAGCATATCCGGCGGATCGAGCGCATGCCACGGCTCACCAAACGGCGCGAGTACGACCTATATATCCTGTCGGATCACGGCCTGACCCCATCGCTGTCGTTCCGGCAGGCTTTTGGCCAGACGCTGCAGCAGTTCATCGCCGCCGGCACCGGGCTGGAGGTGCGCGGCGGGGAGCCGGCCGAAGACGAGAGCCTGGCAGCGGCCCGCATCCGCTCGCTGGTCAGCGAGATTCAGCATATCGAAAGCCGGCAGCAGAGGCAGCTGTCGGCCCGGCTGCTGCGGGCTACCCGTCAGCGACTGGAGGAACGCTTGCCGGCCGAGGCGCTGGCCCTCGACTGGGATCTCAGCCGGCGGACCGACATCGCTGTCCGCAGCTCGGGCCCGTTGTCGCACGTCTATTTTGACGTCACCGCCAAGCAGATGGAATTGAGCGAAGTAGCGCTGCTGTATCATACGCTGCTGGACACCCTGATCCAGCACGAGGGGATCGGCCTGGTGGCGGGCCGAGATGGGGAAAAGGTAGTCGTGGTTGGCAAGGCCGGCAGCCTGTGGCTAGGCCCGAATGGCTGCCAGCTGGAGGGGGAGGATCCGCTGACCGGCCTGCCCGATCCCGCCTGGGCGGCGGATGAATTGGCGCGGCTGGCCCGCTTTCCTCACGCCGGAGACCTGATCCTGCTTGGGGCATGGAATGGCCAACGGGTGATCACTTTTGAGGATCAGGCGGCGACACACGGCGGGCTGGGCGGGCCGCAGAACAGCCCATTTATCGTTACTCCGTGCCAGGCGCCACTGTCTACTGCAGAGATCAGGAATGCAGAAGAGGTGTATGGACGGCTGGCAGCCGTCTATGCGCCTGAGTGATCATCCGATCATCTCCGCCAGCCGCTGGCTCCCCTCCCCATACTCCGGCTCAGCCAGTGGGGGACAGTCGGCCAGCGCATGTTCGCCAAAGAGCAGACCAAAGGCAAAGGCCATGCACGTCGGCTCGCCACATTTGCGGCAGTTCAGCCGGGGTAGCAACTGGTACACATCCAGCGGCCCCAACTGCGACCGCCGCTCGTAGCAGGGCATGATCTCTCCCCGTCGCAGCCAGGCGTCGTTGCACAGCTCCTGGAACCACTTCAGCTGGACCTCGGCGTCTTCCTCGCCGTCGATCTTGGCCATGACCGCCACGTGCGGGTAGAAGGTCAGCAGCCGCCCGCCGCGCTTGATCGTGACCGTGTTGGCGCCGGGGTTGTAGATGATGTTGGGCACTACGGTGTTTAGGTAGGGAAACACCGCTACCACGTCGTCCGACAGCTCGGCCACGACCCGATTCTTGGTCGAGTCGGCGATGCAGTCGGTGATGTGGGTGATGGTGAAACCGTGCAACAGCAGATCGTCTTCGGTCATCTTGGATCCTTGATTGGTCAGGAATGCCTATGGGTTAGCATGGGCTCGAAATGCCAGCGCATTATAGGTCGTATGAGTTGTCCTGTCAAAAGAGCATGTCTGGGTCGGTTGCCGGTTGGGTCTGGACCATGTGGTGTGTGCGTTGTCGAGTCCGCTGTCCGGCACGCGCCGGCAAATGGTTGTTTGACGAAACGGCAATCTGTTGGTATACTTGCTGAAGGCAGTTCGCGGTAGGAGAGAGGGTGCATCGATGCTAGCCAAAGTCACCAGCTTTGCCTTGATCGGCCTGGAGAGCACGCCCGTCCAGGTAGAGATCGACATCAGCCGCGGGCTGCCCTCGCAGACGATCGTTGGTCTGCCCGATGCCGCTGTGCGCGAATCGAGTGAGCGTGTCCGAGCGGCCATTGTCAACTCTGGCTTGATCCATCCTCGTGCCCGCCTAACGGTCAACCTTGCCCCGGCTGACCTGCGCAAAGAAGGCCCAGCCTATGACTTGCCGATTGCCGTCGGCATCCTGTTGGCCACCGAGCAGGTGAGCGCCGATCTGGCTGAGGCGGGACTGATCGGCGAGCTGTCGCTCGACGGTGAGGTCCGTGGCATCACCGGCGTGCTGCCAATGGCCGTCGCTGCCAGGGAGCACGGGGTGACGACGCTGTACGTGCCGCAAACCAATGCCGCCGAGGCGGCGCTGGTCGAAGGGCTGACGGTGATCCCGGTGGCCAGCCTGGCCAGCCTAGTAGGACACCTCCATGGCTATGCGCCGATTCCAATCTACGATAGCAAGCGACCCTTTGACGACACGCCCCCGATCTATCCCGTCGATTTCTGCGACGTCAAGGGGCAGGAGCATGTCAAGCGGGCGCTCGAAGTGGCCGCAGCCGGGATGCACAACATGATGATGATCGGTCCGCCCGGAGCAGGGAAGACGCTCCTGGCTCGGGCGGTGCCTTCGATCCTGCCGCCTATGACGTTCGAGGAGGCACTGACCACGACCAAGATCTATAGCGTGGCCGGTATGCTGCCCGAGGATACGCCTCTTATTCGGCACCGGCCATTCCGAGCTCCCCACCATACCGTCAGCTACGCCGGCCTGGTGGGCGGCGGCCAGGTGCCCCGTCCGGGTGAGATCTCACTTGCCCATCGCGGCGTTCTGTTCCTGGACGAGCTGCCCGAGTTTGGTACCCGGCTACTGGAGATGCTTCGCCAGCCGCTGGAAGACCGGCAGTTGACCATCGCCCGCAGCTCTGGCTCCCTGACTTTTCCGGCCTCGTTCATGCTCATTGGATCGATGAATCCCTGCCCTTGTGGTTACTACAATGACCCGGTCAAAGAGTGCACGTGCTCTTCCAGCATGGTCACCCGCTACCAGAAACGGATCTCCGGCCCGCTGCTGGACCGGATCGACATCCACGTCGAGGTGCCGCGGGTGGAGTACGAGAAGCTGTCGGACGACCGGCTGGGCGAGCCGTCGGCGGCGATCCGCGGGCGGGTGGCGGTGGCGCGGGAGCGGCAGTTGCGCCGCTTCGAGGGCACCAAGCTGACGTGCAACGCCGACATGGGGCCGGCCGAGGTGCGCGACTTCTGCCAGGTCGATCCGGCGGGCAAGAGCCTGCTGAAGGCGGCGATGCAGCAGTTGCAGATGAGCGCGCGGGCGTATCACCGCATCCTGAAGCTGGCCCGGACGATCGCCGATCTGGCGGGGAGCGAGCGGATCGAGACGGTGCACCTGGCGGAAGCGATCCAGTATCGGCCTCGACGGCAGTCGTAACTATGTCACTTGCCACCTTAGCTCGATATGAGCAAGGTCCGGGTAGCGCCTGCAAAACCTTACTGTCACAGAGTCACGTCGAATGGGACTGCGCTGGGCCATCTGTAGCCATGTTGTGTTTGGTAAGGTTCACTTGTGCCGGGAGGACCTATGCTCAAGCACGCTGTGAACATAACCATCTTTATTCAGTCAGCATTGATCATAGCGGTCTTGTTGATGGCTGTTGGTGCTCTGTGGGGAATGCCTGCCGGGTATTTTGCGGTCACCTGGACGCAGACCATTTCGGGCACACTGGTCCAACACAACGCCGGAATCATACTGCGCCTTCTGCAGGGAGTATTCTCCGGTGTTCTTGCAGCACTCGCTGTTGCGGCGGTCAGCGGCTTCTTTTTGTTGCTGTGGGTAGCTGCGGCATGGCGCTCTGTCTCACTCGAATCTGCCATTACAGTCTCTAGTCTGCTAGCCTGGCTAGTGAAGGCGGGCCCATGCCTACCACGCGTCCTTCGCCTCTCTAGCTTCTTCGGCGCCTTTCCTATCGCCATCGTGACGGGAATCCTCATCCAGTTCGTTCCTGACACTACGCCCGTCGGGATGCCAACTTCCATCATGCGAATGGTGGGTGCTGCAACCTTGGGCTTTATCACTGCGTTCAGCCTCTTGATCACAGGTCTGACCGGGAGACGGATTGCCCGCATAGCCAGCGAATCATGGACCGCCGCACTGGTCGGAATCGCATACGGTTTCGCCGTTATGCGTGTGATCGGGTCTGACGAGCCCTGTGCATACATCGTGATCACTTTGCCCGTTACAGCTTTGCTGATCTGGCTTTACTCATGGAGCCAACCTCAGCAGACCGAGCGGTGGCGTGAGCCTGAGAAATGATGCGTCAGGATCCAGTGGTCTCTTTCTGTCACAGGTGCCGCGGAGACATCGGAGGCTGTTCAGCATGTGGAAACTGCGGATAAAGATTGCTGAAAAAGGAATCACCGCGAATCTTTTCTGCTATCTGTGCCGTCATGGACCTGTTATCCGCCATTTGTGCTGCCCGTCGAGGGTAGACAACCCTTCTAACGTTAAGGAGAATGCCATTTTGTTACTATCCCTGCCCGTGTGGCTACTATGGCGACCCGGTCAAAGAGTGCACCTGCAGCGCGGCGATGGTCACCCGCTACCAGAAGCGGATCTCCGGCCCGCTGCTGGACCGGATCGACACGCAGAGCGCGTCGAGGTGCCGCGGGTGGAGTACGAAAAGCTGTCGGACGACCGGCTGGGCGAGCCGTCGGCGGCGATCCGCGGGCGGGTGGCGGCGGCGCGGGACTCCCTTCGGTCGCAGTTGCGCCGCTTCGAAGGCACAAGCCTGACCTGCAACGCCGACATGGGGCCGGCGGAGGTGCGCGATTTCTGCCAGGTCGATCCGGCGGGCAAGAGCCTGCTGAAGGCGGCGACACCTGCACTTGCAGCGCAGGTGCAAGTGTGCAGCAGTTGCAGATGAGCGCGCGGGCCTATCACCGCATCCTGAAACTGGCGCGGACGATCGCCGACCTGGCGGGGTCAGAGCGGATCGAGACGGTGCACCTGGCTCGTCCACTCCGCTTCGCTCCGGGATGCTTCGCAAGGCGATCCAGTACCGGCCGAGGCGGCAAGTCTGAGATTGGCTGATAGGCAACGCGCCGACTTGATTCCGAGCCGAGACACCGACTGACCGTGCTGGTGATTGCTGTTGTGCCGCCACATTCCGCAAGGCCCCAATTCGGCAACGAGGTTACGAGATCATAAAGCGACATCGTGCTCTATCATGGCTCCGCTTGGTGGTGATGCTGACCGTGGTCGTTGGCCTGGCCGGGGTGGCCTATGCCCAACTGCCCGAGGCAACCAGCAGCCTGCCCGCCGTCGTTCAGCCTGACCCTTTGATCCAGAGCATGATCGATCAGGTGATGGCTGATGACGTGGTTCGCTACGACCGCGAGCTGGCTGGCGAGCTACAGGTGTGGGTGGATGGGGATTGGTACACCATCCCGACGCGTCATACCTACAGCGGCACTCCTATCCTCAAGACCACTCATTATGTCGGCCAGCATCTGGCGAGCCTGGGCCTAGATGTCGAGTACCAGGCCTGGGACACGAGCAGCAACCCCAACGTCATCGGCGAGTTGCCGGGATCGGCCAACCCAGGCGACATCTTTATCATCGGCGCCCACGTCGACGATGTGCAGAACACGCCAGGAGCCGACGACAATGCCACTGGTGCGGCGGCGACCATGATCGCTGCCGACATCCTCAGCCAATACGACTGGGGCTGCACGCTCCGCTTTGCCTTCTGGACCGGCGAGGAGCAAAACCTGGACGGCAGCGACGCCTATGCCTACCGCGCCTGGCAGAACGATGAAAACATCGTCGGCTATTTGAATCTGGACATGATCGGCTATAACAGCTCGGGCAGCTCCCCAGGCATCGATCTCATGTACGATCCTGACACGCCAGGCACCCAGAATCTGGCCCAGCTTTATGCCGACGTCGTGGACGCGTACAGCTTGAACCTCGTTCCCGAAGTCCTGCCTGACTACTGGTGGGAGAGCGACCACGCGTCGTTCTGGGAATATGGCTATAAAGCCATCATGGCGATCGAGGACGACGATGATTTCAACCCCTGGTACCACACCTCGGGCGACACGCCCGCGCGCCTCAACCAGGTTTATTTTGCCGAGTTCGTCAAGGCATCGATCGCCACATTGGCCCACATGACTGGCTGCCTGATTCCAGGCGAGATGGGCACGCTAGACGGGCACGTGACTGTGGCTGGTGGCGGCGGGCCGATAGCTGGTGCGACTGTAACAGCGCGTAATGGGACCGGCGACACCTTTGTGATCACCGCCGATGGCGCGGGCTACTATACCCGCGCCCTGCCGGTCGGCACCTATGCCGTCACTGCCACGGCGCACGGATATCGGCCGGTGACGGTGCCTGCCGTCGAGATCATCTCTGGTCAGGTCACGACGCAGGATTTTGGCCTTGAAGCGGCGACCTTGTTCAAGACCTATCTGCCTTTTATCGTCAAGTAGCGGGACAAGCAGGGCGAAAAAAACAATCAGTGGTGCGGATTGTTCGATCCCTAACTACCGATCGCTCGTTCAGTTTACTTGGTGATTACCCACAGGTGGCGAAGCAGTCCACCCAGAAGCGCGTTCCTCTATGCCTGGCGGTGATCTCCATGTAGCCCAGCGTTGTAACCCGCCATTCGTGGTGTCCTTGCAGGATGCAGATGCCTTTGAAGGCCAGCGTTGGCTTTAGCCGTACCTGGATTGTCAAAACAAACAAGCCGGGGTATACTGAAGCAAAGAGGGATTGTTATGACCGATCTAGCACGGGAGCAGGGGCAACCGCTCACCTATTGAGAAGCTACTCACAAAGGGGAAGCAAAGGAGGAAATGTCGCATGCAGATCAAGAAACATGTCGGCGGTCTGGGTCTTGCCGTGTGCCTGGCTCTGGTGCTCCTCTTGGCCGGCATGCCCTCGGCACAGGCGAACGAAGCCGGCTATGAGTATTATGTGGCCGGCAACCCCGGGGACGTGACCACGACGACGATGCCAGGCCTGCTGCTGGCGGGCGGCAGCACCGACCAGGACGACGCCATGAGATGGATGATCGGCCGGTCAGGTGGGGGAGATTTCGTCATTATCAGGGCCTCGGGCACCGACGCCTACAACCCGTACATCTATGCCGAGCTCGGCGGCGTGGATTCGTGTGAGACGATCATCATCCAGAAGAGGAGCGCAAGCTACGACCCGTTTGTCTTGGAAAAGATCCAGGACGCTGAGGCGCTGTTCATCGCCGGCGGGAACCAGTGGGACTATGTCCGGCTGTGGCAAGGGACGCCGGTCGAGGATGCAATCCAGGACGTGGCAGCCAGGGGAGCGCCGGTGGGTGGCACCAGTGCGGGCCTTGCCATCCTGGGCGAGTTCGCCTTTTCGGCCCAGCAGGGGACGATCATCTCCGCGCAGGCGCTCAAGAACCCCTACCACTCGCACGTCACCCTCACCAACGATTTTCTGCACCTGCCTTTCCTGGAAGGGGTGATCACCGACAGCCACTTTGTGGCGCGGGACCGGATGGGCCGGTTGGTTACCTTCCTGGCGCGGATTGTCGAGGATGGGTGG
>CAVVMX010000012.1:0-171206 GCA_963749455.1 uncultured Chloroflexia bacterium | reverse complement strand
GAGCATACCCGCGCCGCCGATACGGTGGGAGTGCACGTCAACCGGACGCGCTACATCAGCATCATCATCGGCGGGCTAGTCGCCGGCATCGGCGGGGCCTACCCTCTGGGCCAGGTGGGGACGTTCGAGGACAATATGACCGGCGGGCAGGGCTTTGTGGCGCTGGCGGCGATGATCTTTGGCCGCTGGAATCCGACCGGCGCCTTTATGGCGGCGCTGCTGTTTGGCTTTGCCGACGCACTCCAGGTCAAGATGCAGATCCTGGAGCCGGTGCTGCCCTTTGTCAAGGCGCCGATCCCGCCCGAGTTCCTGCAGACGGTGCCGTACATCCTGACGATCGTCGTCCTGGCCGGGGTGGTGGGCAACGCCATCGGGCCGGCGGCGGGTGGCAAGCCTTACGAGAAGCAATAGTTGGACGCAGATTAACGGCCGCCATCCCCTGTAGGGGATCTCCGTGAACAGGCGGCACAAGCAGAGTGATCTGGAGAGCCGCGAGGCCGCGCAGGCGGCCTCGCGGGTTGTTTGGTGAGGAGCGTGCTTGGCATGATGGATTCTAGGGCGAGTGAAGTCGAGGAGCGGATTGCGGCGGCTGTGACCAGCCCGGTACGGCTGCGGGCTTGTCTGGAGCAGCACTATGGGCGGGCTGAGGTCGGCGCGCCGTCGTGCTGGGAGCGGGTGGAGGCGGCGCTGGCGCACCGCGAGCCGGACCGGGTGCCGTTCGACTTTTGGGCCGTGCCCGAGGTGGTGCAGCGGCTGCGGGAGGCGCTGGATGCGGACGACGAGGAGGTGCTGCGCCTGCTGGGCGTCGACTGCCGGATGGTGACAACCCGCTACGTGGGCAGCAAGGCCCGCGATCTGCCCGACGGCACCTTCATCTGCCCGTGGGGCACCCACCGCCGGCACGTGGCCAACGAGTTCAGCGTCTACGACGAGTATGCCAGTTTTCCCCTGGCCGAGGCCGAGACGGCCGACGACGTGCTGAGCTGGAAGTGGGCCAGCCCGGACGATTGGGACGTGTCGGGCGTCCGCGAGCTGTGCGAGCAGCTCTCCGTCGACGGGCGCCGCCATCTGCGCTACGAGGTAGGCGGCATCTTTGAGTGGTCGTGGGCGCTGCGCGGCTTTGAGCGCTTTCTGCTCGACCTGGTCGAAAAGCCAGAGGTGGCGTGTGCGATCATGGACCGCTTCACCGACATCTATATCGAGAATACGCGGCGGGTGATCGAGGCGGCGGGCGGCCTGTTGGACATGGTCTATACCTACGACGACGTGGGCATCCAGGGCGGGCTGCTCATGTCGACCCGGATGTGGCGCAAGTACATCCTGCCCCGCCACCAGCGGTTGAATGCCGGTATTAGGGCGGCAGGCTACCCGGTGAAGATCATGTACCACTCCTGCGGGGCGGTCTATCCGTTGATCGGGGCGTTTGTGGACGAGATGGGCATCGACGTGCTGAACCCGCTACAGCCCCGCGCGGCAGGCATGGATATGGCGCGGATCAAGGCCGAGTTCGGCGACCGGCTGTCGTTCCACGGCGCGGTCGACATTCAGCACACGCTGCCGCACGGCACGCCGGCTGAGGTGCAGGCTGAGGTCCGGGAGCGGTGCGCGCTGTTGGGGCGCGGCGGAGGCTATATCTGCACGTCGGCGCACTATATTCAGGCGGACACTTCGTTGGAGAATATTGTGGCGATGTATACGGCGCCGCGCGAGATCGGGACGCAGATTTAGGCGGATTAGCCATCAGCTTGAGAAGACTTCCGATCTTTCCCAAACATCGGAAGTCCTATTCCTCCAGGAAGCAGGCGATCCCCCGCGCTATGCCCTGGGCTACCTCGTAACTGCGCTCGGTCAGCAGGGACCGGTCGGCGGCCATGAAGCCCATCTCGATGATGGCTCCCGGCGTCTGGGGGTCGATCTCTTTAAAGGCATGGTAGCCGGTCATGTCGAAGGTGATGGTGTCCTTGTCGACGGTCAGTCCGGTTGCCTGGCGGTACTCGACGATCAGGCAGTTGACCAGCCGGTCCTCGATCTCGGGGATGGAACTGACGGAAAGCCGGGCCACTTTAAAGCCCGAGAGATCGGGAATCTCGCACGAATCGGAATGGATGGAGACGACGGCGTCGGCCAGGTAGCCGGGCAGCTTGTCGTCGTATTCGGCCAGCAGTTCGGCGTTGTAGCCCTCGGATTGCAGGATGGCCACCACCCGGCTTGCCACGTCGAGGTTGATGTTGGCCTCCTGTAACCCATCAGGACAGACCGCACCGGAGTCGTTTTGCCAGTGCCCGGCGACGATGCCCACTTTTTTGCCAACGGCGGTGGTCGGCTGGGAAGGGACGGCGGTCACCTTGGGCGTTTTGGTAGGGCGAGGCGTGCGCGTGGGGCGCAGGGTGCGGGTAGGCTTGGGGGTTGGCGGCGGAGAGTTAGGGTCGGGCGTTGCCTGGGACAAACCCGGCGCGCCCAAAGCCAACCAGGTGACATAAATAACGCCCACTACCAGCGTGACTACAAAGAGGCCGGCGGCCCATCTGACCTTGGTCGCTGGTTTCTTGACCGCTTTTTCTCGTTTCATATACTGGCGGATGATACCGCCAAATGGGCAAATAGGCAAATGCGCAAATGGGCGAATAGGCACATGGGCTGCTGACGGCTGAGGACGCAGTTGCCCGCAAGGGCAATTGGTGGTAGAATGGGCCCAGCTCTCTGGAAAGGATGTTTGATGAACCCACTCGATCTGGTCAGCGTGATCCGGCAAAACCACAGCCTGGAGCACGCCACGATGCATATTCTGAGCCGGTATAACCCTTACCTCCAGGCGGCGGGCCGGACGACGCCTGCGGGCTTTTATATCTATGGCCAGGTGGACACGGAGGCGGTGGCGAGCGCCGCGACCGAGGCGCTGGTTCGCTTGCAGCAGGGTGAGAGCCACCTGGCGGTCCACCCCCGTTGTGGCACGAACCTGGCGGTGACCGGTATTCTGGCCGGCACGGCTGCTTTTGGAGCGACCCTGGGGCGGCGCCGGACGCGGTTCGACCAGCTCCCGCTGGCGTTGACGGCGGCCATGCTCGCTGCTGTGGCGGCCCAACCGCTGGCCCATCTGATTCAGGAGCGGATCACGACCACACCGGAGCTGGCAGGGGTGATGATCCGCGATGTCCAACGCATTGAGCGGGGCAGCCTGGTGATCCACAAGGTGCTGATCGGCCGGGAGTAGGTCATGTTTTACATCCGCCACGGCGAGAATGAACTGGAGCGCGACGAGTCTGTCGCCAAGCTGCGCCAGGATCTGGCGACCGGTGACGCGGCGATGGTCGAGCTGAACACGACCGTGTTTGACGGCAGCCGGCTGACCATGGGCGAGCTGCGCCACGCGTGTGATACTATTCCGTTCATGACCAGCTGCCGGCTGGTGATCGTCCACGGGCTGCTCACCCGGCTGGCGTCGGGCCGGAAGGGGGAGGAGCAGGAGGGCGCGGCGGAGCAGGATCCGGCCTGGAAGCGCACCTTTCGCAAGGATCTGGCCGAGTATCTGCCCAAACTGCCGCCGACTACGCAGCTCATTTTTGTCGAGCCCACAGAGGTGAAAAAGGGTGATCCGGTCCTGGAGGCGGCGTCGGAGCAGAAGGAAAAGGGGAGAAAGGAAGAGGAAGCGGCGCCGGCACAGAAGGGGAGGAAAGAGGCGCAGGAGCCGGTCAAGGCTTTTCCCTGCCCAAGGAACAGGAGTCTGGTGGGCTGGATCCAGAAGCGTGTCAAGGACAGCAGGGGAAAAATGAACGGCGACGCGGCGGATCGGCTTGCCAGGCTGATCGGACTGGATCTGCGGCTGCTCGATCAGGAGATCGACAAACTGTTGACCTACGTGGACGGCAAGCGGCCGGTCACTGCCGAGGATGTCCAGACGCTGGTCAGCCATGCCCGCGAGGAAAAGATCTTTGAGCTGGTGGACTGTGTCGGGCAGCGCCAAACTGCCCGCGCCTTGGAGTTGCTGCACTACTTGTTGGAACAGGAAGAACCAGCGCTTCGGATCCTGATCATGCTCGGCCGCCAGGTACGGATCTTGATCCAGGTCAGCGAGCTGCGCAAGGAAAGGCTGGTGCCGCCCGAGATTGCGAGCCGGTTGGGGCTTGCTCCCTGGATGGTGGACAAGTTTATCAAGCAGGCCCAAAAGTTTGACATGGCCCAGCTGAAGGCGGCCCACCGGCGGCTGGTCGAGACCGACTGGGCGATCAAGACGGGCAAGATGGAGGAGACGCTGGCGCTCGACCTGCTGGTGGTGGGGCTTGGGCAAGGCGCCAAGGTCTGACTACGAGCCGGCGTTTTCCCCCAGCCAGAAGTGGTTGACCAGGATGTTCGGTGCGGAGATGATCCGCACCGTTCCATTGTCCGGCGCGACAGGCGCCGGTGTTCTGTGCCCAGACGGCTGAGGCACCGGGGCTGCCGGGTGGCACGTGACCTGAAAGGCGCCGGCCGGATGACCGGCGACTGCCTGCGGATGGACGTAGCAGGTATCTGGCAAGCGGCCATACTTGTCCCGATAGCGCTCGGCGGCCAGGCTTATTTTGGCCTCCAGCGGACGCTGGGGGTCATCGTCGTACCACAGTAGCCCTGTCTGCATGGGCAGAACTCCTTAGAACGGTCGGGCGCCGGGTGTTACACGCCCGAGAATCTCGGCCTCTTGATGACGGCCCACAGCGACCGGGACGGCTCGGCGGCCCACCTGACGCGGCGAATGTGCCAGGTGCTTGCGGTCAGGTCATGGTACAGGTCAAAGATACCCGGCGTGCAGTGCACCCGGAAGTAACGGCGCAGGCCTGGACGTGAAGCCGTCCACGACCGCTCGACTGCTTCGACCTGGTAGCGGCGGCCCCGCCAGCGGAAGGCCTGGGGAAAAAACTGAAACCGCCGCTCCAGGAGATCAACTGCCTCGTCGTAACTCTTCCAGCTCATTGTTCCTCCTTGGAGAAAGGGTCTGTGCCGGTGCGTTGCACCTGTTGCGGAGTACCGCTTCCTTGGCGGTGTTGGTGCGACGCACCTGATGCAGGTTTCACCTTGGCCTCAGTCTAGTTGCCCGGCCACGCGAGTTCGTCGCCGCCGACGACGTGAAACTGGCGGCCAATCAGCGGCGCAGCATTCGGCGCCGGCCAATAGCCGCCGGACAGGGCCGGCTGCTGGGGCTGCATCCCCCCGCCTTGAATGACCACCACCGGTGGATAACCTGACGGCACCTGCCGCGCCGCCGTCTCTTCCCGCGCGCGGAGCGAGTCCCGCCGGGTCATCGCTACCAACAGCAGCACCGAGGTGGGTATCCCCGCCAGCACACCACACACTACGCCAATGACCACCGCCATTGCTTCGGTCGTCATCTGCCTGCCGATTATGATGGCCAGCGTCACGGCGAAGGCCAGGCCCAACAGCGCCACCATCTGCTTGATCCCCATTTGATTCCTCCGTAGAAAACCTATCAGTTGTCGGTGGTCGGCAGCCGCGAGCGGCCCTGCATCTCCTCGGGCCCTCTCACCACCCGCCACCGGTCCAGCACCCCGCCGGGGTCGGTCAGGCCAAAGGCCATGGCCACCGTCCGCAGCGCCGCGCCAAAGCCCTGGCGGTAGCCTGCGGCCCGCTCGCTGCCTGCCAGGTCGTCACCTGCCACCGCTGCGCGGTTGAGCACATCGCTTCGTAAGTCGCCTGCAAAATGCGGGCCACATCGGCCCGAAACCAGAGATCCATGCCCATCGGTCACACCCCTGTGTCAGCGCCTGTCCCACAGGCGCAGAATCCGCCGGCCAAGGCCGGCCGCACTGCCGTCGGTGCCCGTCGCCGGGAGCAGCCGGGCTCCATCGCCGTCGCGGCGGGCAGCGCCATCTGGGTCCACAAGCCGCCCCGCTCCTGCAAGCGGGCCACCAGCTCCGGCACCTCACCGGCGTCCAGGTAGGCCGCCTGGAGGCGGGTGACCTGGCCCTTGACCACGACGAGGAAATCGCCCTGGCCCAACAGCCGCTCGGCGCCGGTGCCGGGCAGGCCGCTGGCGACCCTGGCGTCCTCGGCGCAGGCGACACTGCCGACGAGGCGTGCGGGAAAGTTGGACTTGATGAGCGCGCCGATGAGGGCGACGGTGGGCTTTTGGGTGGAGACGACGAGGTGGATGCCGGCCTCGCGGCCGCGCTGGGTGAGGCGGGTGAGGACCTGTTCCATCTCCTTGCCGCCGACGAGGAGGAGGTCGGCCAGCTCGTCGATGACGACGACGAGGCGGGGCTCGCTGCGGCCGGTGGCGTCGCGGCGCTCCATCTCATCGACGAGGCGGTGGAGCATGGTCAGGGCGTCGGCGACGTCGGTGACGACGGGCGCCATGAGGTGGGGCAGGCCGGAAAAGGGGGAGAGGCCGCGTCGCTTGGGGTCGATGAGGACGAGCTGGAGGCAGCGCTGGGGGTTGAGGAGGGCGAGGGAGGCGACGATGGAGCGAGCCAGGGCGGTCTTGCCCGAGCCGGTGGTGCCGGCGATGAGGACGTGGGCGACGTCAGGGGAGGGCAGGCGGAGGAGGAGGGGAGAGCCCTCCTCGTCGAGGCCGAGGACGGCGGTGACGGGAGGGACGCCCTGAGGGCGCTGGGCGGCGAGGCGGCGGCAGAGGTCGAGGAGGCCGACGGCGCGACCCTGGGGGCGCGGGACCTCGAGGTGGACCTGGCCTTCCTGGCGGTAGACGCGGCAGTTGGGAGCGTTGAGGGACAGGGCGATCTCCTCGGCGAGGCCGGCGACCTGCTTGACCTTGACGCCGAGGGGAGTGATGACCTGGAAGCGGACGAAGCGTGGGGTGACGGTGGCGCCGGTGACGCGTGCCGGGACCTTGTGGCCGGCCAGGACCATCTCGATCCGGTCGGCCTGGAAGTTGAGCAGCCGCTTCATGAGGGCATCGTCCTTGTCTTCTGGTCCGTCTGTGGGCACACGTCTCGCCTCTCTCGAATCAGCCTAGCCGGTGGCTGCCACCGGTTCCCGTTCCCGGCCGGGAAAGGGCACGACCTTGCCGGGTGGGGCGGCCGGGCGAGCCCCGCCAACAGAGGCGGGATCCGGCCGGGTGACAGGCTCGGCTCCGGCGGCGGCTTGGGCCGGGGCTACCTCGGCTGCTCTGGCCGGGGCTTCGGCGCCCAGCGGCTGGCGCATGGAGCAGGAGGCGCAGGAGCGCGAGCTGTGGAGCGGCATCACCTGTAGGGCGCAGGCGGCCTGCTGGAACTCCAGAGCCGGACGGTCGTCGGTCCACACCTCGGTGCGGCCGCAAAAGCGGACGAGAAGGGAGGAGGGTGGTGAGTGGCGCAGTGAGAAGCGGAGGTGGACGCAGTTGACCGCCTGGCCGGGGCAGGTGCGGCACAGTGAGGGCGAGACCTTGTTCTCGCCCCAGGCGATCTTTTTGCAGACGATCCGGCCGTCGGACGCCACGCTTCGATGCTCGCAACGCTCGCAGGCGCCGGCAGCCGGTGGGGCGCCGAGTGGCTGTGCGGTCAAAGGCAGTTTGCAGATCATAGTTCCCTCCGCCATTAGAACGTGTGTTCTAGTCGCCAGTATACCAGAACATCTGTTCCGTGTCAAGGGAAAAGGCGCGGAGTTTGGCGGGGAGCGCAGATTTTAATAGTAGTTATTGTTTAGTTTGGATACGGCGTTCTGCGTTTACGAACTCGTCGATCTCGGAGCGGACTGTCATCCACTCGCGGACGACCAGGACCAGGCCGGCGACGTCGGGGCAGATCAGATACTTGCCCATCCACAGCCGCAGCCAGCGGGCATGGTGGGGCAGCTTGTCCAGCTCGACGACAACGACCGTCTTGCCCCACAGGGGCTCCAGGAAGCCGCGCTGCGTCCAGCGCTGAGCATCTGGCGGGAATACTGGTAAAGCTGGGTAGGGCGGGTAAGGCGGATGCTTGCGTAAGGGATCCTGATGCGCTGAAAGGGGGTCTGTATGCGCAGCCCATCGAGGCGGCACTGGACGTAGGACGTCAGGCGAAAGACGAGGGTCAGCACCAGGATGAGACCGACGCCGACCAGAATGATGCCCAGGTGGAGGCGGTAGGGCTGGAAGGGGGCCGGATTCCAAACGATCAGCGCAGCGCAGATGGCAAAGATCAGAATGGCAGACCAAAACACCTGGTCACTAAAGCGGTGGTAGAGGAGGAGAGGGTGGCGCTTACCCGCTTTCGGCGGTTTCGGCGTGCTGTACGGATCGCTTATCCATTTGCCCATGTTGTTGCTCCTGATAATAACAGCACAGGTCGCGCAGGGTGCAGACCTGGCAGTTGGGCCGGCGGCTGGCGCATACCTGGCGGCCGTGGCGGATCAGGTTGAGGTGAAAGGCATAGTAGCTTTCGGGCGGCACCAGTTTTTCCAGGTCGTCGTGTGCCTTTTCCCTGGAGACGGGGCCGATCAGGCCCAGCCGCCTGGTGACGCGGTGGACATGGGTGTCGACCGGAAAGGCCGGCCTGTCCAGGCCGAAGAGCAGGACGATCGCCGCCGTCTTGGGGCCGACGCCCTTGATCGAGGACAGCCAGGCCTTGGCCCTGTCGACCGGCCAATCGGCCAGAAAGTCGAGGCTCAGCTCGCCGCGCTCGCGGGTGATGGTGCGCAGCGCCTCCTGGATGTGCGGTCCCTTCTGGTTGGCCAGGCCGGCCGGCCGGATGGCGTCGATGACCAGAGTCCGGCATCGGCGTCGCGGACCTGGGCCCAGGTGGGCAGTCGCGCCCGCAGGCGTTCGAAGGCCAGATCCCGGTTCCGGTCGTTGGTGTTCTGGCTCAGGATCGTCTCCACCAACTGCGAAACCGGATCGCAGATGCTGGGGCCGCTCCGGCTCGCCGTAGGCCGCTGCCAGCCGGCGATCGATCTCGGCCATTTTGAGGCGCAGGTCGTCGTCCATGTCGGTCATCGTTTATGTATTGTACATGACGATCTGATATTGGTCAAATCGAAAATTGCGCCGTTTCACGACAAGCGGGTATAATGGGTAGCGGAGAGGAGCGTATGCCAGAACTGCCCGATCTGGAAGTGATCAAGGAGTTTTTGCAGCCCCGGCTGGTGGGCCAGACGATCGTCGAGGCCGAGGAGCTGCGCCCGCTCATCGTCCGCGACCTGACCGGCGAGGGCCTGGCAGCCGGCCTGGCCGGCCGATCGATCTGTCGGCGGTGTGGCGGCGGGGCAAGTTCCTGATCCTGGACCTGGGCCAACGCCCGGGGTGCCTGGTGCTCAATCCGATGCTTGCCGGCCGGCTCCACTATGCGGCCGGCCGGCGAAACCGGCCGTCGCCGGGGTATGCCGCGGCGGTCCTGCGCCTGGCCGACGGTCAGGAGCTGTGGTACACCGACGCCAAGCAGATGGGCAAGCTGTATCTGACGGATGACCTGGATCAGGTGCCGGGCCTTGCCGAGCTTGGTCCCGATGCGCTGGATCCAGAGCTGACGGCTGGAGCAGTTTGCCGAACGGATCAAGCCGTATCGCGGCGAGATCAAGGGGGTGCTGACCCGCCAGCCGTTCGTGGCCGGCATCGGCAACGCCTATTCGGACGAGATCTGCTGGCGGGCGCGGGTCTATCCGTTCCGCAAGCGGACGGCTCTGTCGGCCGCCGAGATCGAGCAGGTTTACGCGGCGATGCGCGCCGTGCTGATCGAAGCGATAGAGATCCTTCGCCGGCGAGTGGGCGCAGAGATTCACGTTGAGATCCGTGATTTCCTGGCCGTGCACGGCAAGGGCGGACAGCCGTGTCCCAGGTGTGGAACCCGCATCTCGCAGCTCAAGGGTCAGGATTACTATGCCAACTTTTGTCGAAGCTGCCAGCCGGGTACTCTGATCAGGCGAGTAGGCAGTAGGTTCTAGGGCCTAGTTCTTCTTGCTCCTAATATCATCCCCAAGCCGTATTGCCAATCAATCAATGATGTGCTAGACTGTTCGCATAGGTTCACTAATTTCTAATCGATTTTCAGAAAGAGCAAGCGAATACATATTGATAGGAGGGATATCATGGAACAGAAGAGGCTTTTGACGGCCAAGGAAGCGGCGGGTTACTTGAGGATCAGCCTGTTTACCCTGCGCAAGATCGAGCAGCAAGGGCTGATCGTGCCCTACCGCACGCCGGGCAAGCATCGCCGCTACAGCGTCGAGATGCTGAACGAGTACCTGGAGAGAGAGCCGCGTTCCGCCCAGTGCGGGATGAGGCTACCGTGCTCGTCTGCTTGGAGCTAGAGGTTAGGCGCGCTGCGCGCCTAACCTCTTACGTTTTTTCAACGTCCCCTCCCCAATTTGCAGAAAAAACCGCTTTCGGGTATAATATGGCTGACCCGGAACCGGACTGAGAGGCTGGCTCTCAGCCTTTTTTTGTTCGTGTTACGGGTTAGAATAGTGGGCCCTGGGGCACTGCGCCTCAGGTGCTCTTTTTGCTATATTGTGAGGTTAGCATAGGACAATGACGGAGAAAAAGACTTTTCTGACCCCCGAAGGCCATCGCAAGCTGGTCGAGGAGCTGGAGTATCTCACGACCGTGCGCCGGGCCGAGATTGCCAAGGTCATCCACGAGGCCAAGATGGACGGCGACGTGATGGAGAACGCCGGCTACGACGAAGCCAGGCGGCAGCAGGCGTTCCTCGAGGGCCGGATCATGACCCTGCAGGCGATGCTGGAGAATGTGGAGATCATCCAGGCCAACGGCAACCACGACGCGGTGGACCTCGGCTCGCGGGTGACCGTGGTCGAGGATGGGTTCGAGCCCGAGACCTATACCATCGTCGGCTCGGCCGAGGCCGATCCGGGCAGCGGGCGGATCTCGAACGCGTCGCCGCTCGGCAAGGCGCTGATGGCGCACAAGGTGGGCGATCGGGTGTCCTTTTCGACGCCGAACGGCACGATCGAAGTCAAGATAGTGGCTGTCGAGTGACCATGAGCGAAGAACTGACCGACCAGGAACAACAACGCCGGCTCAAGCTGGAGCGGCTGTACGAGGCGGGCATCGACCCCTATCCGGCGCGGACGGAGCGGACCCACACGGCGGCGCAGGCCAGCGCGGCTCTGGCAGGCGCCGAGCGAGGGCGCCGAGCCGGTCGTAACGGTCGCCGGCCGCCTGGTGAGCATCCGGGTGATGGGCAAGTCGTCCTTTGTCCACATCGAGGATGGGACCGGGCGCATCCAGCTCTACCTGCAGCGCGACCTGCTGGGCGAGGAGACCTACACGCTGTTCAAGCGTGACCTGGACCTGGGCGACTTTGTCGAGGCCAAGGGGGCGATGTTCTACACCCGCACCGGCGAGGCGAGCGTGCGCGTGGACAGGCTGCGCGTCCTGGCCAAGGCGCTGCGGCCGCTGCCGGTGGTGAAGGAGAAGGACGGCCAGGTGTTCGACGCCTTTGGCGACAAGGAGCAGCGCTACCGGCAGCGGTACGTTGACCTGGCGGTCAACCCCGACGTGCGCGAGCTGTTCCGCGTGCGGGCCCGGATCGTGACGGCGCTGCGCCGCTTCCTGGACGAGCGGGGCTTTGTCGAGGTCGAGACGCCCGTCCTGCAGCCGATCTATGGCGGGGCGACGGCGCGGCCGTTCGAGACCTACCACAACCAGCTCAAGCAAAAGCTGTTCCTGCGCATCTCGGACGAGCTGTACCTCAAGCGGCTGATCGTCGGCGGGCTGGAGCGGGTGTACGAGATCGGGCGCGATTTCCGCAACGAGGGGGTGTCGTTCAAGCACAACCCCGAGTTCACCCAGCTCGAGTTCTACGCTGCCTATGCCGACTACCAGGAGGTGATGGTCCTGACCGAGGAGATGGTGGCCTATGCGGCGCAGGAGGCGCTGGGCACCACCACCATCACCCGGGGTGGGTGCGAGATCGACCTGAAGCCGCCCTGGCGCCGCCTGAAGCTGCGCGATGCGATCCGGGACATCA
This sequence comes from uncultured Chloroflexia bacterium, assembly GCA_963749455.1. GTDB lineage: Bacteria > Chloroflexota > Anaerolineae > JAAYZQ01 > JAAYZQ01 > JAFGOG01. Next base: position 159,318 of record CAVVMX010000012.1, on the reverse strand, counting down.
CCGGCATCGACTATGCGGATTATCCCGATGCGGCCAGCCTGCAGCAGGCGATCGAGGGGATCGGCGGGACGCCGGAGCGGAAGGATAGCTGGGGCAAGCTGGTCGATCCGACGCTGATCGACCTGGTCGAGCCGCACCTGATCCAGCCCACCTTCCTGTACGACTATCCGCTCGAGGTTTCGCCGCTGGCCAAGAAAAAGCCGGGCGAGCCGGGTGTTGTGGAGCGTTTCGAGTTCTTTATCGGCGGCTGTGAGATGGGCAATGCCTTCAGCGAGATCAACGACCCGCTGGATCAGCGGGAGCGGTTCCTGGCCAGCAGCCAGGCGCTGGCCCAGGGCGACGAAGAGGCCCATCCGCTGGACGAGGACTATATCGCCGCCCTGAGCTACGGCATGCCGCCCACCGGCGGTTTCGGCATGGGCATCGACCGGCTGACGATGCTGCTGACCGGCCGGGACACGCTGCGCGAGGTGATCCTGTTTCCGCACCTGCGATCCAAGTAGAGGATTGGAAGTGGTCGCTGGCGGAGAACGGTATATCGTGGACGAAGGTGGCACCAAACTCAGCGTCGTGCTGGACGTGGAGGACTATGAGCGCCTTCTGGCCCAAGCTGTGGAGCTAGAGTCGATCAGAGCCCACGATGCGCCCGGAACGTCGGGTCAAGAGAAAACCTGCGAGGAGCAGACCGCGCGTGAAGGTCGTGTGCGCTATGGGCAGCGAGTCTCGCCGGCGTACAGGGTGAGCTTACAGGCAACGGAAGAAGGCTATGCTGTCTGGTGTCCAGGACTGCCGGGTTGTTGGTCGCAGGGCGCAACGGAAGAGGAGGCGCTGGAAAACATCAAAGATGCCATAGCCACCTATCTGGCTGCGGTTGATGAGCTGGCGGAAGGTCAACTCACCCGCTTCACGATGGGCGGGATTATCAAGGATGCGGGGCTGACGATCGAGCAGTTCAAAAAGCTTCTTTGAACAGCTACCACGAAACCACAAGGCCGGGCGCACTCGCCCGGCCTTGTGGTTTGGTTCGATCCTAGTTCTGGCGAAAGTCCAGCCAGAGGACCTGGGTGCCCCTGTGGCAGTTGGTGTCGGTGGTGACGTCGACGATGTTGGAGATGCAGGTGGTGCTGTTCTCGGCGGGGACGACGCAGACGTGCCACACCCCGGCGCGCGCGGTTTTCTTGTCGATGATCGCTTCCCAGTTGCCTTCGTCGCCCTCCCATTTTGTGTCGCTGCCAAAGGTGAGGGTCCAGGAGGAGACCGGACCAGCCGCTGACGCCGTCGCCCCAGAAGTGGAGCCACACGTCGCCGATCAGTTTGTCGTCCTGGGCCCGGGCAAAACCGAACAGGCGGGTCTGACTCGCAGTTCCCAAAGCCGTCGAGGATGGCGCCGGTCCACGCCAGCGCGGGCTTTGGTGTGGCGGTGGGCGCCGGGATGGGGGTGTCGGTGGCGGTCGGCCTGGCGACCGTTGGCCGGGAGGTCGGTGTAGAAGTGGCGGTCGGGGTGTCGGTGGGGGTTGGAGGTGTCGGTCGGCGCCGGGGTATTGGTGGGGGTTGGGGTTGGTGTCAAGGTGGGAGTTGAGGTCCCGCTCCGCTCCGCTTCGGGGATTGTCATGTTGGTCGGGGTAGAGGTCGGGCTCGGGGTCGGGCTCGCGGTCCAGGTTGGTACGGCGTACCGTCGGGATGGTCGGTCGGTGTAGGGGTGGGCAGCCAGTGCAGGACGAGCAGGGTGGCACTGATGCCGATGCAGATGACGAGGCCGAATATCAAGGTTATCAAGCCCGCTACGATCAGCAACCTCTTCCGCGCCATGCCCGTCGCTCTCTACGATCCTACATGACACAAGGCCGGGTTCAGACGCCCGGCCTTGTGTGCGCTGCAAGAACTGTCAATTCTCTCTGAGGGTCAGCCAGACCCACTGGACGCCTGCGGAATCGGTGTCACAAGGCGACGAGTGTGGTGGTTACCGGTATGCGAGCCGACCTGACGGCAGTGATCGCGCTACAGCTCGTGGAGCCGTCGTCCGTTTCTACTGCCTGGACTTCCCAGTTTCCGGCACGAGGGCTGTCGTTGGAAAGGATAAAGTCGGTGATCCCACTATCTGTATTGGCCCAGGCTCGAGAGGCCAACGCAGGTCGAACCGGTATAGACGGCAAACTGCATGCCGGCGTATGGCCCACCGCCTCTGGTCTTGAACTTGACTTGGATGCCCGTTGATCCGCAATTCGGGTAATTGACCTGCTCACACCTTGCTGAACGGGTACTGTGGCGCCGAGGTGTTGGTCGGCGCCGGCTTGTTGGTCGGCTTGGCAGTGGGCGCCGGCGGCCTGGCCGTGGGCTTTTTGGTCGGCGCGGGGGTGTTGGTCGGCTCGGGCGTCGGGGTTTCGGTGTCGGTCGGCACCGGCGTGTCGGTCGGCAGCGGCGTAAAGGTCGGCGTCGGCGTGGGGGTGGGCGTGTCGGTCGGTATAGGGGTCTCGGTAGGCGCCAAGGTCGCCGTAAAGGTCGGCTTGGGTGTTTTGGTAGGCGTGGAGGTGGCCTCTGGCTTGCGGGCCAGCAGCGAGCTTGAACAGGCCACCATGACTACAATCAGGGTTATCGCCACCAACAGGATAACCGCTCGGTTCCTCATCTTGGTTACAGCTCCTCTCTTGGCATTTGGTGAGCAACTAGGGGCGCATTATACCACGCAAGGCGGCGAATGGGCAAATGGGCAAACGGCTTGCGGCTTGTGGCCGGCGACAAGCCGGGGGGGCGAGCTTGGCCTGCCGGAGCGGTGAGATCGAGCCGGCAGCGGTGTGATAACGGCCAGTAGGGCGTGGTCAGACCTGACAGGTCCCGTCCCCTGATGGGGATCTGCGTGAAGACCTGTCAGGTCTTTTGTTATATCTTGATGCAACATGCAATGTCGAATTTGACACGGGTGCGGCTTGGTGATACAATGCCGGCCGTGGAAGATCTGCTCACGGCCAAGCAACTACAGGATCTGCTCAAAGTAGACCGCATAACTATCTATCGCATGCTGAGCGACGGCCGCCTGACCGGCTTCAAGGTCGGCGGGCAGTGGCGCTTTTCGCGACGGCAGATCGAGAGCTGGCTCCAGGAACGGCAGACCAGCCCAGACGCGGCGGATGAGCTGCCCTCTGATTCACAAGCCCTGCCCCTGCACTGCGTTCAAGCGATACAGTCGATCTATGCCGAGGCGCTGGACGTGGCTGCGGTCACTACCAGCCCGGAGGGCACGCCGCTGACTGCGATCAGCAATCCGTGCGCCTTTTGCGACCTGATCCTGGGGACCGAAGATGGCCGGCGGCGGTGCGCGGCGGCATGGCGGGCAGCGGACAAGGGGATTCACGCATGCCATGCGGGGCTGATGTGCGCCAGCGCGCCCGTCTACGTCGGCGGGCAGTGGGTGGCCAACTTTGCCGCCTGCCAGTTCGTGGCTCAGCCGCCTGAGCCCGAGGCCGATCTGACGGCGCTGGCGGCCGCCCTGGGGCTGGCCGAGGGCGACCTACGGGCTGCAATGGGGAGCATCCGCCAGGTGCCCGAGCCAACCCTGGCCCGCATCACCGGCCTGGTGGGGCAGGTGGCGACGACGTTGGGGCAGATCGGCCAGGAGCGGCTGGGACTGCTCAACCGCCTGCGGCGCATTGCCGAGATAACGAATCTGTAGAGATCCACAAATCCGATTTCTTCCGAGAAATCGGATTTCTGAGAGATAAAGAGATCATCGAGGAGGAAGAAACAATGGAAGAGAAACCACAGAAGTGCGTGCTCATCGTCATGAGCGGGGACCTTTGACCACGCGTTTGCCGCCTTTACGATCGCCAGCACCGCGGCGGCCATGGGCATGGAGACCACCATGTTCTTCACCTTCTGGGGCCTGAAGGCCATCCAGAAGGGAACCTGACCGGCAAGAGCTTCTTTGGCCGGATGCTGGGCGTCATGAACCGGGGCGGCATCGACCGCATCGGGCCGTCCAAGTTCAACTTTGGCGGCATCGGCCGCTGGATGTTCAAGAAGATGATGAAGGACAAGGGCGTCGACGTCGCTGCCCGAGCTGCGGCAGCAGTGCCATTGACCTGGGCGTCAAGTTCCTGGCCTGCCAGATGAGCATGGACGTGATGGAGATCAACCGCGAAGACCTGATCCCCGAGGTCGCCGACATCGTCGGCGCTGCGACCTACTGATCAGCCGAGGCGCTGCAGGGCAGATCCAGTTGTTCATCTAGGTTTTTTCTCTCACATCTTTTGCGCAGCAAAAGATGCGAGAGTGTAGATGACAACAAAAAAGAGGAGGAAAAATGTCTGAAAACGTTACCCCAACCATGGTGTTGGACCTGAAGGGCCTGCTGTGCCCCATGCCGGTGGTCAAGATCGCCGGCGCCATCAAGAAGGTGGACGTGGGCGCCATCATCGAGGCCACGGCCACCGACCCCGGCGTCATGGCCGACATCCCTGCCTGGGCCAAGAGCACGGGCAACGAACTGGTCAAGATGGAGCGCGAGGGGAAGGTCATCACCTTCTGGGTGAAGCGCCTCAAGTAAGCCGCATGCCTCAGGCCCCTGAGACCCGCCGGGCCTCAGGGGCCTGGGTGCCCAGATTCTCGAACGAGGAGGTACCATGGGATGGAGAAGACTCCTGCACTTTGCCGAGTTCGACCTGCAGATCATCGCCCTGTCGTTCTTTGGGCTCATGTACGCCATCAAGGCCTGGACGATGGCGCGGCTGCCGATGCGCTGGGAGAACGCCCCGGCCAAGGGCAGTCCGGGCCGCGGCGTGGCCTACTCGTACGCCGCGACCGTGGTGCCGTCGATGATGAGCTCGGCCACGCAGCATTGGACCCGCTGGCTGGAGTTTGGCCTGTATCACATCGGCGCAGGGCTGGCCATCCTGTCGACCTTTACCCTGCCGTTCGCCCCCAAGATCATGACCCAGCCGGTGCGGATCGTGTTCGCCGTCTTTGTGGCCCTGGCGCTGGTCGTCGGCGCCATCCGGCTGTGGCGGCGCTTCAGCGACCCGACGCTGCGGGTGGTCAGCACACCCGACGACTATTTCTCGCTGGCGGCGGTCGAGGTCTTTTTCTTTCTGACGTTCATGACCCTGGTGGTCGGCACGGACGGCTGGCGGCTGGCCTACTTTCTGGTGACGGCGGCGTTTCTGTTCTACGTGCCCTTCAGCAAGATCTCCCACTATGTCTACTGGTTCTTTGCCCGCGTGCTGATGGGGGTGCGCTACGGGCGCCGGGGCGTCATGCCCAGAACAGGAGGTAGCCGAATGAGCCGAGCAGAACGATGCCCTGAAGATAGCCCTCCAGGAGCTGGACAAGCGCTACAACAAGACGGTCGGCGTGGCGTCGTCGAACCTGTGCACCCACTGCGGCTGGTGCGTCGATCAGTGCCACTACTACCTGGCGACCAAGGACCCCACCATCAGCCCGGTGGCCAAGGCCGAGCGGGTGCGGCGCGTCTACAAGCGGCACCACGACTGGATGAGCCGCGTTTTTCCGCGCTGGACGGGCGCCAGGGAGCTGACCGAAGCGGAGCTGGACGAGTGGGTAGAGATCGCCTACCGCAACTGCACCCTGTGCGACCGGTGCATGGCCAACTGCCCGCTGGCCGTGGACACGGCGCAGATCCTGCTGGCTGCCCGCGGGGTGCTGCTGGCGGCGGGCAAGGCGCCCGAGATGCTGGTCCAACTGGCCGACGCCGCCCTGGCCCGCGAAGAGAACCTCGACTTTTTCAAAGAGTTCTTCCTGGAGCAGCTCAAGGAGCTGGAGATCGAGGTCAAGGACCGCCTGGGCAATGACAAGGCGCGCATCCCGGTGGAGGTGGAAGGGGCCAAGATCCTGTACGTGCCTCTGTCGGGCGCGCACACCATCACCCCGCCGGCGACGGTGTTTAACGCCGTGGGCGAGTCGTGGACGATCAGCATGTTCGAGGCGGCCAACTATGCCACCTACATGGGCGACATCCCGAAGGCCAAGCGGATTGCCGAGCGGATCCTGAATGAAGCGGAACGGCTGAAGGTGGAGGAGATTGTCCTGGCCGAATGCGGGCACGCCTACCACGCCATGCGCTGGGAGGCGCCCAAGTGGTTCGGCGGGCCGCTGCCCTTCCGGGTGCGCAGCATCCTGGAGGTGATGGACGAGTATGTGCGCGCCGGCCGGCTGAACCTGAATCGGGCCAACAACCCCGAACCGGTGACGCTGCACGACTCGTGCAACCTGGGCCGCAAGGGCGGGCTGTTCGAAGAGCCGCGCCGGGTGGTGCGGGCCGCGGTCGAGGATTTCCGGGAGATGACGCCCAACCGCGAGCGCGGCTTTTGCTGCGGCGCGGGCAGCGGCCTGGTGGCCATGCCCGAATGGGAGGACATCCGGCTCAAGGCGGGCGGACCCAAGGCCGAGCAGGTGCGCGCTACAGGCGCGAGTGTGGTCATCGCCTCGTGCGACAACTGCCGGCACCAGTTCCTGGAGCTGAACGAGCACTATGAGCTGGGCGTGCAGGTGATGGGCCTGGCCGAGCTGGTGGTCAAAGCGCTCGTGGTCTAGAACTTGCAGGCCGCAGACAAACGGCATGGACCCCAGGGGTTTTGAAGAGCCCTTGGGGTCTTTTGTCCTCAGGGGAGTTCTGTATTGAGGTCTGCACGACTGACTGCGGATCGGCCCCTGAATAGGCCGGTGGTATCTTGAATCTGGTTCCCAAGTTGCCTGTGCATCAGCCCCGGTCACGCCCGGCGATGATCTGCTGGCAAAGCCGGACGCCCTCCAACGCGTTGTTGCACCAGTAGTCTGCTCCCACAAACACCCGGACCTGCTCGTTGAGGGTCCCGCCCCCGATGATGACGGGGATGGGCGACGTGGTAAACTCAAGCAGCTCCCTCAGCAGCCGGACCGTCTCACGCATCGGTTCGTAGGCCGTCGTCATCAGGCCAGACAGCCCGATGATGTCCGGCCGCCAGGCCATGGCCCTGTCGGCAAAAGCCTGCGGCGGCACGTCCACGCCGAGGTCTTCTACGGCAAAGCCATTGGCGCGCAGCGCGATCTGCACGATGGCCTTGCCGATATCGTGTATATCGCCTTTGACCGTGCCCAACAGCACGCGGCCGCTCGCGTTCCCCGCCAGGCTGGCCGCCAGCGCAGGTCGCGCGATCTCGAGCACTTCGCGCAGGATCTCGCCGGCCATGATCAGGCCGGACAGATAGTACTCACCCTGCTCGTACTGCTCGCCGACCAGCCGCATACCCTCTTCGCAAGCCGCGATGATGGCTGCCGGATCGACCCCTGCGCTAATGCCAGCCCGCACAGTGGCCAGAACTCCGTCCTCGTCCAGGCCGGCAATGCCTCGCCTAAGGGTAAATCTGATTTCGTCTTGCATCGTCAAGCCTCTGTGCCTCAGGGCGCCTCCGGGCCGATGCGACTGATGAGCCGGAAGCGATCTGCGCGGCAGATGAACCAGCCCCACGCAACAGGCCGGTTCTCGAAATCGTAGAAGACGTGCTCTAGATAGAGCGCCGTAGACCCCACGGGCATCTGCAGCGCGCCGGCCTCCTCCTCGTTCAGCGCGGCGGCCTCCAGGTTCAGGTCACCCCGGCGCAGCCCCAAGCCGTTTCGCCCCTCGAACAGGCCCTCGAGCGACGTGATCTGTAGCTCAGCCTCAACTGTGGGCTTGTGCGGGTCGTAGATCATGTACTCACGATGGTACATGACAGGACAGTCTGAATGGATCACAAGGCGACGAAGGTAGATCACCCGGCTGCCCGGCTCGACGTCCAGCTTGCGCGCGACGCGCACATCGGCCGGCAGGATAGAAGCCTGAAGCAACTGGACCTGGGTGCCAGGGCCGAGCACCGAATCGTCGTGGCGCTCGCGCAGTCGGAATGCCGCCTCGCGCACATCGAGCCCGCGCACGAAGGTGCCCTTTCCCTGGCTGGCGCTGACAATTCCCCGGTCGACGAGGATGTTGATCGCCCGGCGCACCGTCATGCCACTCACATCGAACCGCGCGCAGAGCTGAGACTCTGAGGGCAGTTGATCGCCGGCGCGATACAACCCCTCGGCGATCTCCTGGCTCAGGATACGCACCATCTGCGCGTAGGCCGGCTCGTAAGAGTCGCGGTCGAGGCCGGTTGGGCCGGTTGTGTTGGGCTTGCTGTTCATAGCTGGCTGACTCGGTCGCATGTAAGTATACAACGCCGGCCGGTGAACGTCAAATCGTGAACCAGATTTGACGAACTTGTATAGATAAGTATATAATGGGCTCATGCATCTGCTATTGGTCACCGGCTTTCTTGGGTCGGGCAAGACCAGCCTGATCCTGTCCCTGGCGCACGCGGCGCGCGCCGCCGGCCGCCGGGTGGCAATCATCGTCAACGAGATCGGCGAGATCGGCATCGACAACCAGCTCATGCGCCGGCTTGACCTCGAAGTGTGGGAGCTGACCGACGGCTGCATCTGCTGCACGCTGACCGCGGACCTGGTCACGACCCTGCACAAGCTCGACGAGGGGTACGCGCCCGACCTGGTGATCGTGGAGCCCTCCGGCGCCGCCGAGCCGGCCAACCTGCTGCGCGCCATGCCTTACTACCACGGCCGGCCCCTGGAAAGCACCCGCTGGATCGTCGTGCTGGACCCCCTCCGCCTGCCGATGCTGCTGGAGGTGCTCACTCCGCTCATCACCGCCGGCATCCGCCAGGCCGAGTACGTGGTCATCAGCAAGACGGATCTGGCCTCGCCGAAAGAGGTCGAGGAGGCTGAGACCGCCGCGCGTGAGATCAATGCTGCCGCGCCGTTGTTTGCCGTCGATCTGACCAGGCCCCTGGATGCGATGCTGGCCGTGGAGCTACTGCCGTGAGCGCGCCAACCCTCGAGCCCTACGCGACGCAGCAGCGCTGGCAGGCCGACGAGCCCCTGCCCGGAGAGGCGTGGCAGGCGCTGCTCGTCGCCTACCTGGCCGCGCTGACCCGCGCCTGCGCCGCGGCCGGACCGTGTGTCATCGGCCACATCAAGGCGCTGGCGCTGTTCGAAAGCGGTGAGTATCTGCGCCTCAGCGCCGTCAGCGCCGCCCACCCACCCACCGTCGACGGCTGCGTCCCTAACGGCCTGGCCACCATCTCCCTGTCGCTCAACGTCCTGGTCTACAACCTGCCCGCCGCGACCCTGCACGACCTGACCTGGCGCACCGCCGCAGCCCAAGCTCCAGGCCACGTCCTGACCGTCACCGAAGACACGCCATCGCCGCCGGAAGATCACTCGCACGGCAACATGGGCGACCATCGAGCATGACGATGACCCAAGAAGCCGTCCCGTAACCTTGGCGCATTTTGTGGTCAAATCTTGCACTTAAGAGGAGGGTACCAAATGGGTAAAGAACTGGTAGCAGCAATGTCAGACCTGGACGAAGCCAGGGTCCAGGCACTGGTCCAGGCAGGCCTGGCGCAGGGCGAAAGCCCTGCCGACCTGCTCTCTGACTGCCGCGAAGGCATCGGCCTGGTCGGCAAGCGCTTCGAGATGGGAGAGTATTACCTGTCGGACCTGATCATGGCCGGCGAGATCTTCAAGACTGCGGCCGCCACCCTCATTGCCCAGCCGGGCGGCGCGGGCGGACCGGCCAAGGGTAAGGTGGTCGTCGGCACGGTCAAGGGCGACATCCACGACATCGGCAAGGACATCGTGGTGACCATGCTGCGCGGCGCAGGCTACGAGGTGATCGACTTGGGGGTGGACGTGCCGGCAGAAAGGTTCGTGCAGGCGGCGCGCGAGACGGGCGCGCCAGTGGTGGGCATGTCAGGACTGCTGACAATCTCGTTCGACCCGATGAAGGAGACGGTCGCTGCGCTCAAGGCGGCGGGTCTGGCAGTCAAGACGATGATCGGCGGTGGGTCGCTCACGGAGGATGTGCGCGAGTACGTGGGCGCGGATGCGCTGGGTGCGAACGCCCAGTCGGCGGTCGCGTTGGCCGACCGCTGGTTCGCAGCTTAGGAGGTGGCACGATGACGAACGAAGCTCTCTACCAGGAACGTTTCCAGCGAATTCAGAAGGCCATCAGGCTGGAGCCGGTGGACCCACGTCCGGTCGTCTTCATGGGATCGGCCTTTGCCCCACGCTACATGGGCATGACCATCGCCGAGTTCTGCGCCAACCCCGAGTCTGCGTTCCAGGCCAACCTGACCACCGTCAAGCGCCTGGGCGATCTCGACGGCGTGAACATGTCCGGCGGCGGGCGCATCACCGCCTTGCTGACCTCATTGTGGATGTCGCGCATGGGCGTGCCGGGCCGCGACCTGCCGCCCGACAGCCTGTGGCAGGTGCGCGAAGCCGAGGTCATGACGCCCGAGGACTACGACACCATCGTCAAAATCGGCTGGGATCCCTTCTTCGGCAGCTACCTGCCCCGGGTCATCGACCCGCAGGAGTTGGCGAAGCGATGGCGTGGCTGGGCGCCAACACGCCGCGCATGCCAGCAGGCCTACCGCGACGCCGGCTATGTGATCGTCTGTGACGCCCCGGTGATGACCGGCATCCCCTTCGAGTACCTGTGCGGCGGACGCTCGATGCACAAGTTCTTCCTCGACCTGTACCGCATGCCCGACAGGGTGAAGGCGGCGATGGACGTCATCCTGGGCGAGATGCTGGCCCAGATCAAGGCCGCGCCGCCCTTTGGCGGCATCCGGGCCACTTGGCTGGGCGGCTGGCGCTCGGCCAGCGCGCTGGTGGCCCCCAGGCTGTGGGATCGCTTTGTCTGGCCCTACATCCTGGAGCAGGCCGAGGCGCTGATCGAGGTCGGCATCACCCCGGTGCTTGCACTGGGACCAGGACTGGACGCGCGACCTGGTCCGCCTGCAAGAGCTGCCGGCCAAGAAGTGCATCCTGAACCCGGACGGCATGACCGACGTGCGCAAGTTCAAGGAGCTGGTCGGCGACCGCATGGCGATGATGGGCGACGTCCCGGCTTCCATGTTCGCGGCCGGCACGCCGGACGACGTCCGCAACTACGTGCGTGACCTGGTCGACCTGTTCGGCAACACCGGCCTGATCCTGTGCCCCGGCTGCGACGCACCGATCAACACCAAGCCGGAGAACATGGAAGCGTTTGTGGCCGCGGCGCGCGAGTTCGGCAAGGTAGGCTAACGTGCTGTCGCAGACCTGTCAGGTTGCCCACAGCCTGACAGGTCTGCTTTCGAAAGTGAAGATTATGACCAACCGCAACTGTCGTCATCGCTTGCGCCACCGTCATCGAAGAGATGCTGCCGCTGATGCCCGAGGGCATGGAGCACCACACCCTCGAGTTCGGGCTGCACGTCTACCCCGACAAGCTGCGCAGCACGCTGCAGGTCACCATCGACGAGGTCGTGGCCGCGCACCCCGGCGAGGAGCTGACGATCCTGCTGGGCTACGGGCTCTGCTCGCAGGCGCTGGTGGGCGTCGAGGCGCGCGGCTGCACGCTGGTGTTGCCGCACGTCGACGACTGCATCGCCATCTTTCTCGGCTCGCGCTCGGCTTACAAGCAGCAGGCGGGCAAGGAGCCGGGCACCTACTATCTGACCAAGGGCTGGGTGGAGGTGGGCGAGACCCCCTTTACCGAGTACCAGCACGCCGTCGAACGCTACGGCCAGGCGCGCGCTGAGCGCATCTTCAAGATCATGATGGCCAACTACAAGCGGCTGGCCCTGATCAACACCGGCCAGTACGAGATCGAGAAGTATCGCGACTATGCGCGCCGGACCGCCGAGCGCTTCAGCCTGCGCTACGAGGAGATTCCCGGGGCCACCACCCTGGTGGAAAAGCTGCTGTTCGGTCCGTGGAACGACGAGTTCGTCGTCCTGTGCCCCGGCGAGACGTTCCGGCTCGACCACTTCTATCACAATTAGAGCTGCGCGTGTGTCGCCAGCTTGGGCTGAGCCTCATCCAAGCATGGAGCGACCAGACATCGCCTGCCACCGATCCGGCTACACCTGATCCCCTCCAAGTCTGCACCCAGGCTGTTGCATCTAAATCCGGGTCGGGCTTGAAAAACTGAGTGAAATGCGCTATCCTTCAGGTAGACAAGGAGGATGGCGATGGACAAACAACCCGGCACGAGCATCGAGTGGCATTTCGCGGATTTGGAGGACCCACGGGTCGAGCGGACCAGGCGGCATAAGCTCCTGGACATCGTCGTCGTGGCCATCTGCGGCATCATTTGCGGAGCCGATGATTGGGTCTCCATTCAGGAGTTCGGCGAAGCCAAGCTGGAGTGGTTTGAGGGCTTTCTGGAATTGCCGAATGGCATTCCATCACACGACACGTTCGGTCGTGTCTTTGGCCGATTGGACCCTGACCAATTCCACACCTGTTTCATGAAGTGGATCATGGCCGTCAGCGAGCTGACCAAGGGGCAGGTGATTGCCATTGACGGCAAGACATTGCGCCGCTCGCACGACAAGGCGCTGGGCCAGGAGGCCATTGTCATGGTGAGTGCCTGGGCGACGGCGAATCACCTGGTGCTAGGGCAGCTGAAGGTGGATGACAAGTCCAACGAAATCACAGCCATTCCTGACCTGCTGCAGGCGCTGGACATATCCGACTGTATCGTCACCACCGATGCCCTGGGCACCCAGAAAGACGTGGCCTCTCTGATTGTGGAAGGCGGAGGAGACTATGTTCTGGCGCTGAAAGACAACCACCCCCTGCTGCACCAGGATGTGAAATTGCTGTTTGACGACCTGGAGGCGAGCCGGTTCAGGGCCTATGACTATGATACGGACCGGACGGTGGACAAAGATCACGGGCGCTTGGAAACCCGGCAGTGCTGGACCATCGCTGATCCCGCCGTGTTGCACGGGCTACGAGGCACCCAGGAGTGGGATCAACTGCGGTCAGTGGTGAGGGTTCGGGCCAAACGGGTGATCGGCAACACCGAGACGGTGGATGACCGCTACTATCTGTCCAGCCTGCAGGGAGAAGCGGAGCAGATGCTGGCAGCGATCCGCAGCCATTGGCAGATCGAGAACAGCCTCCACTGGGTGTTGGACATCGCCTTCCGCGAGGATGACAGCCGGGTGCGCAAGGACCATGGGGCACAAAACCTGGCGACGCTGCGGCACATCGCTCTGAACTTGCTCAAGCAGGAGACGACGGCCAAGATCGGCGTCAAGAACAAGCGGCTAAAGGCCGGCTGGAGTGAGGAGTACCTGCTTCGTGTCCTGGCCGGCCTCTTCCATTAAGATGCGATTGCCCTAATCTGACTGTCGCCTATTGACCCACGGGGTGTTGTGTGCTAGAATGGCCATGCCAGACAGGGCAAGGCGGGGAAGGGGCCCGCACAAAACCGGCGAAGGAGGTAGAATGAACAAGCGTCGTTCCGTTTCGGGCAAGATCGGAGGGCTGGCGCTGAGCCTCATCATGGCAGCAGCGTTGCTGGTGCCGGCGGCGGCCGTATCGCTCCCGGAGGCGACTGCGGCCGACCCGGTTGGTCCTCCTGAGCAAGCTCGACGGCCCGCCGCTGCCGGCGGACCTGATCGTTCTCGAGGACTATGGGGAGGCGTTTGTCCTGGCCGAGGTGTCCGAGGCGCAGCTTGCAGCGCTGCCCGCGGCCAACGTCATGGATCGTATGACCGACCGGACCGTCATCTCGCTCATCGGGACCGAGTGGGACACCAGGCAAGGGGAGCCGGCCGTTCCGGACAACCTGCGCTCAGTGGCAGGACGATCCCTACTTCCTGGTCCAGCTCTACGGGCCGATCAAGATGGAGTGGGTGAGCAACCTGGAGGCGTTGGGTGTTGACGTTCTGGGCTACCACCCCAACTATACCTACATCGTGCGCATGGACCCGGCGCTGGTGGACAAGGTGCAGGCGGCTCACGCCGTGCAGTGGGTGGGAGCGCTACCACCCCGCCTACCGGCTGGCGTCGGATGAGGACCTAGCGCACGCCCAGACCGATGGAGACAGGCTGGCGGTCGAAGTGTCGACCTTCGCCGGCGCGGATGCGGCAGCGCTTCAGTCGGGACTGGAAGCGGCCGGGGTGACCGTCATCTTGGTCGAGACCAAGGACGACGGCGCCGCGTGGCCCGCGTGTGGGCAACTCGCGAGCAGCTGCCATCGCTGGCGGCCCTGCCGGGGGTCTATCGCGTCGAGCCCTACGAGCCGCCCAAGCTTGTCAACGACGCCGCCACCCAGGTGATGCACACCTGGGACGTGTGGAAGGCCAGCCGCAACGGCCTGCTGCAGGACCTGATGGGCGCCGGTCAGACCGCCGGCATGCTCGACTCGGGCCTGGACAACAATACCACCAGCCCGAACATCGAGGACTTCTACGACTACACGGGCGGGACGCACGACCAGCCGCGTTCGTCGGTGACGGCCAGCGCCGGCTGCGGCGTGACCTGCGCGTGCGCTACGACCGACGACGACACCAACGGCGGGCACGGCACGCACGTTGCCGGCTCGATCGTCGGCAACGGCTACCTCTCGCTGGCCCAGCGCGGCCTGACCGGCTACGCCACGGCGGCCGACCCCTCCTTCGACTATGCCTGGGCGGTCGGCCAGGCTCCCGAGGCCAAGATCGCGCGTCGATCCACGCCGGCGACAGCGGCTGGCGGGATTGTGCGTCTCCGCCCAGACCGACTGGACGACGCTCTACAACCAGCGGCGCGCGCGCCGTCGAACAACTCCTGGGGCAGCTCGCACCTACACCTATGGCGGCAACGCCGACACCGCCGACAACGTGATGTGGACCTACCAGGACTACCTGCTGGTCGTCTCGGCCGGCAACGCCGGCCCGGAGCCGGCACGCGATCTCCCAGCCCGCCAACGCCAAGAACATCCTCACCGTGGGCGCGGCCGGACAACCACCGCTCCGTCTGGGCTGGCACGGCCAGACCGTCGAGCATGCTGACCGACTTTTCCAGCCGCGGGCCGGTCACCACCGGCGCGACCGGCGACACCCGCTTCAAGCCCGACATCGTCGCCCCGGGCGCCGACGTCCTCTCCACCCGCACCACCGCCATCGCCGACGACGACCGTCGGGCTGTGGCAGAACGAGCCGGGCGACGGCGATGGCGACGGCGACGGCACGCCTGGACTATGCCTGGAGCGGCGGCACCTCGATGTCCGCGCCGCAGGTCACCGGCGCGGCGACGATCGTGCGCGACTACTTCCAGGACATCCAGGGCCTGGGCACCACCACCCCGCCCAGCGCGGCCCTGATCAAGGCCGCGCTGGTCAACGGCGCGGTGGACATGGGCTACGGCTACGAGACAACACACCGTCCAGCGGCTATCCCTACGGCGGGCGCAACATGCAGGGCTGGGGCTATGGCCAACGTCGAGCAGTCGATCACCCCGCGCGCGCCGCGCTCCTTCTTCTTCGACGACTTTACCAACATCACCAACAGCACGCACCAGTCGACGATCGGCCCGAACAGCTCGGGCGACTATGTCCAGTACACCGTGGCCGTGGCCGACAGCAGCGAGCCGCTCAAGGTCACCCTGACCTGGACCGACTAGCCAACACGGCAGCATCGGCGCCTATGCCGTCAACAACCTGAACCTGCTGGTGACCTCGCCCGGCGGCGACGACCTACTATGGCAACAACTTCACCGGCTCCTGGTCGGTCACCGGCGGCGCGTACGACGCCGTGAACAACACCGAGGCGGTCTACATCCAGAATCCGGCGGCCGGCACCTGGACCATCCGCGTGACCTGGACGCAACGCGCGGCAGCGGCACGCTACCAGCCCTTTGCCCTGTTCGTCTCCGGCGGGCTGGGGGTCACTCCCTCCTGGACCCGCACCTGCTCCGGGATCGCCGGCAGCTGCACCGGCACGGCACGGGCACCTCGGCGCAGGCCTACTACCCTTCGCTCAAGCCGCTTCACCGGCACAGAGAGCACATGCCAGGCCGGCGGCTCCTTCACCACCTCCTTCCGGCTGACCAACTGGGGCGCCAACAGCGACACGATCAGCCTGTCGTCGCCGTCACGAACATGACCGGCGCCAGCGTCGCCAACGTCACCGTCGCCTTCAGCCCGGCCGGCCCCTTCAGCCTGGCCTCGGGCGCGTCGCAGGACGTGGTGGCCACGGTCAGCGTGGGCAGCGCGGTGGCGACCGGGTCCTACGACCTGTCGATGACCGCCACCTCGGCCGGCGCCGGCAGCCGCAAGGACGTGCAGGTCATCGGCCTCAACGTTCTGCCCGACGCCAGCCTGTCCAACCAGACGCGCCTCGGCCTGGACGCCGTGTCGTTGTCCGGATCGGCCCAGGTCTCCCCCAGCTTTTGGGCCTGCCCGACCGATCCCGACAACCTGTGGGTCGCCTACCTTACGACGAGAATACCACACCGGCAGCCCGGCCGAGGTCTGGGCGGCGCGCTCGACCGACGGCGGTGCGACCTGGACCAAGTGGCAGGTCGACAGCAACGACGGCTACACCTACTATGCTCCGGCCATCAGCCGGCAGCGCCGACTGCAGCAGCGTCACCATCGCCTGGGTCCAGGAACCGGACGAACTCCGCACTGGTATCTCTACTCGCGCACCTATTCCGGCGGTGCGTGGGGCACGACCGGCCAGCGGCGACAGCTTGACCGGCAGTTCCAGCTACTTCATGGCCGATCCCGGCGGTGATCTACGACTACGACGCCACGAGCCCCGACATCCTGTTGGTCTGGCTGCACTACGCCGGCACAGCCGGGACACGCGGCATCTACTACTGCCCTCGAACAACAACGGTAGCCTGGGCGGCGTGCCAACAGCCTGGTGACTGGCGCGGCGCACCGCTACCCGGCCCTGGCGCTGGACACGACCAACAACCACGTGTGGATGGCCTTCAGTTACATCGGGGACCACCCGCGACATCTACGTGAGGTACTGGAACGGCGGCACCAACACCTGGAATGGCAGCCAACACCGTCGTGGCCAACACCTCCAACCGTGAAAACCACCCGGCCATCGGCTAGTGCCAACGGCAGGCTGTGGGTGACCTGGAATCGCTACACCAACTATGGCGCCGCCACGCCTGTGCTCTACTATACCTACTCCACCTCGACTCTGCCCACCATAACCTGGGCAACGGCCGTGGGCCCCTATGGCACGCGGCTGGCCGAGCATACGCCGCCCTCGATCACCGGCGACAGCAGCTACACCTACATCGCCTACCTAACCTACCACCGACGTTCGGCGGCTCCACCACTGCCATGCTGCGCGGGGCCAACGTCTACGTCCTGAAGGTCAACGCCGGCACCGGCGCGCTCGACAGTGTCTACCAGCTCTCGGCCACGGTGGACGACCCGCCGCTCTACTCCCGGGGCAATGCCGGCTCGCCCAGTCTGCAGTGGGCGACGACGAGGTGAACGGTGCGACCGTCACCGGGCCCGCGCTGGTCTACACCAAGAACCCGCCCGCCAACAACAATCCCGACTATAGCGCCAACCTGGGCGTAGCGCAGACCCTCTACAACCTGGAAGAGAACTTTGACCTATACCTGTGCCAGGTAGGCGCGGTTCCCACCGCCGTCGAACTGGCCCGCTTTGAGGGCTGGCCGGAGGGGCAGGCCATCCACGTCGAGTGGGAGACGGTGACCGAGATCGACAACCTGGGCTTTAACCTGTACCGCGCCGACGCGCCGGACGGCCCGTACATCAAGCTGAACGAGGAGCTGATCCCCAGCCAGGCGCCGGGATCCCCCGTGGGAGCGGTGTATGTCTGGCTGGACGATACCGTGCAGGCAGGCCAGACCTACTACTACATGCTGGAGGACCTGGACATCTATGGCCACACCACGATGCACGGGCCGGTAGAGGTCAGGAACGGGCCTGCGCTGGAGGCCACGGAGTAGAGCTTTCATCAGGCCCCAGCGGTTTTCCCAAGCCCTTGGGGTCTCCTTGCCACTGGGCCCTAAGGGTTTTCCTAAACCCTTGGGGTCTTTTGTCTACCTTTTGTTGATCTATCTGGCGTTATGCGCTAGAATAGGGCCGCCCAGGAAGGCAATTGGGGCGGCCATGGAGGCGAAGAGGGGGGTGTGGTGAGGCTTGGGCGTGTCGGGGTTAACCTGTCCTACCGGCGGCAGCTCGTGCTGTTCCTGGCGCCCTACCTGGTGGGCACCCTGGTCCTGGTCGTCCTGCCCGCCCTGGCCACGGTGGCCGTCTCCTTTACCGACTATCAGGCCATCGCGCCTCCCACCTGGGCGGGGCTGGACAACTTTCGGCGGCTGGCCGAGACGCCGCTGGTGCGGCTGGGCCTGTACAACACCCTCGTCTTTGCCGGCGCTGGCGGTGCCGCTGCGCCTGCTGGGGGCGCTCGTGCTGGCGCTGCTTGCTGGCGCAGCGCGGCGTCGCCGGCGGGGAGCGGCCTGTACCGGGCGGCAGTCTACCTGCCGACGATCATGCCCGAGGCGGCCTATGCCCTGGTGTGGCTGTGGATCCTGAACCCGGTCTATGGGCCGCTGAACATGATCCTGGCGGCGCTTCGGGCTGCCGCAGCCAGCCTGGCTGACCGAGGCAGGGACGGCGCGGCTGGCTATCGTCCTGATGGCGCTGGTGCAGATCGGCGAGGGGTTTGTGGTGGTGCTGGTCGCCCGGCAGAACGTCCCGGCGGCGCTGTACGAGGCGGCCGAGGTGGACGGCGCCAACCGCTGGCAGGGTTTCCGGTGGATCACCCTGCCGCTGATCGTCCCCTGGCTGCTGCTGCTGGCTGTGCCGCGACCTGGTGGTGGCAGTGCAGAACACCTTCACGCCCTCGTTCGTCCTGACCTACGGTGGGCCATACTATGCCACCACCTTCCTGCCGTTGCTGATCTACGAGATTTCGTTCGATTTCGCCGACTGGGGGCTCGCCTCGGCCGTCCTGGTGGTGGTCTATGTGTGGATCCTGCTGCTCATCTGGGGGGTCCGCAACCTGATCGAAGGGCTGCGCGGCCATGTCGAGTCGGATGAAGGTTAGGCCTGCGGCCGTCGCCTATTCCACCTGGCGGGGTCTGGTCTGCGCCGCCGTCTTTCTCCTGCCCTTTTACTGGGTGGTGGTGGCCTCGCTGCGCCAGCCGGGCCTGCCTCCGGCGCGCACGATCGAGTGGTGGCCGCAGGCGGCGCACTGGGACAACTATGCCGAGCTCTTTCGCATCGTGCCGATGGGGCGCTACGTCCTGAACTCGCTCATCGTGGTGGCCATCGCCGTGCCGGTCACGCTGCTCACGGCGGCGCTGGCCGGCTTTGCCCTGTCGCAGCTGGGCGCTGCGTGGCGGCGGCGCCTGGTGACGGCCAGTGTGGCGCTGATGCTGATCCCCGGCATGGCGGTGTGGACCTTTCGCTTTCACGTCCTGAACTGGCTGGGGCTGGTCGACAGCCTGGCGGCGCTGATCGTGCCGGCGGTGGCCGGCGGCAGCCCGCTGTTCGTCCTGCTCTTCTACTGGGCCTGCTGGCGCATTCCGCCCGAGCTGTACGAATCGGCCCGGCTGGACGGGGCCGAGGCCTGGACGGTGTGGTGGCAGATCGCCCGGCCGCTGGTCCGGCCGACGACGGCAGCGGTGGCGGTGCTGGCTTTTGCCCTCTACTGGGGCGATTTCACGACGCCGGTGCTGTACATCTTTCGGCCCGAGCTGTACACGCTGCCGATCGGGCTGCAATTGCTGCGGCAGATGGACGCCACCAACCTGCCGCTGCTGATGGCCGGGTCGGTGCTGATGATTGCGCCGGTGGTGGTGCTGTTCCTGGTGATACAGCGGCTGTTTCTGCGCGGTCTGACTCTTTGGGCAGAGGTGAGCGTGATGTCAGACTAGAGCTGAGCTGTGAGCAAGATTGTGAGTGCCATGGCGGATGTGCAAGGTCTGGGTCATTGCTCCTGGCTGGTGTGTGCCTGCTTCTGGCGGATGCCGAGCGCAGCGACCGAAAAGAAGGTGTCGTTCATGGTCTTTGGCGACCCGGCGGAGCTGGCTGCCTACCAGCAGCTGGTGGAGGCCTTTAAGGCCAAGCACCCGGACATCCAGGTCGAGCTGCGCCACGTGGCCAGCCAGGGCGACTATCAGAAGCAGTTGGTGACCGCCTTTTCGGCCGGGGCCGAGCCGGACGTGATGCTGCTGAACTACCGGCGCGTGCTGCAGTTCGCCGCCCAGGGTGGGCTGGAGCCGCTGGGTCCCTACCTGGACAAGAGCCAGGCGCTGCACGCCGCCGACCTCTACCCCGAGGCGCTCGAGGCGTTTCAATGGGACGGCAAGACCTGGTGTGTGCCGCAGAACATCTCCAGCCTGGTGGTCTATTACAACCGCGGCCTGTTCGATGCAGCCGGCGTGGCCTATCCCGCCGCGGGCTGGACCTGGAACGATTTCCTCCAGACCGCCCGGGCTCTGACGCGCGACCTGGACGGCGATGGGCAGACCGACCAGTACGGCGCCGGTGTGTCGCCGGAGCTGATGCGGCTGGCGCCCTTTATCTGGCAGAACGGCGGGGAGCTGGTCGACGACCCGGACCAACCCACCCGGCTGGCCCTCGACAGCCCGGCAGGCCCTGTCGGCCTTCCAGTGGTTCGTCGATCTCCAGGTGCAGCGAGCATGTGGTGCCCGACGCCACCGCCGAACAGGCCGAGGAGAGTGAGAGCCGGTTCATGAACGGCCGGCTGGCGATGTTCCTCAACAGCCGCCGCGGTGTGCCGACCTACCGCACGGTCGCCGGCCTGGACTGGGACGTGGCGCCGCTGCCCGCAGGGCGTGCAGGCCGCCGGGATCCTGCACAGCGACGCCTACTGCCTGGCGGCCAAGGCCCAGGACAAGGAGTCGGCCTGGACGCTGATCGAGTTTGCCAACTCCGTCGAAGGGCAGACGCTGATGGCCGGCACGGGGCGCACCGTGCCGTCGCTGCGCCAGGTGGCCGAGTCGCCGGCTTTCCTCGACCCCCAGCAGCGGCCGGCCAGCAGCCGCGTCTTCCTGGACGCGATCCCGCTGCTGCGGCGGGTGCCGCTCCTGCCCAAGTGGCCGACCATCGAGGAGACGGCCAGCCGCGAGATCGAGCGCGCCTTCTACGGGCAGGCGTCGGTCGCAGAGGCCGCCGCGGCGGCAATCTCGCAGACGCTGCCCTATTTCCAGAAAGTAGTAACCGGACCTTCGATGCTTCAGTTCAGCTACGCCTTGCAGCAGTGCAGGCCAGCAGGTGCGACACTCGGTGTCGCACCTGTCGGTTGTGCAGGCGCTGGGCTATTCGAGCTGCGGCTTGCGTGCCGCCAACCGGTACGCAGGCGAGTAGGCTTGACGGTAGGCCGCCGAATGGTGGATCGGCGGGAAACCCTCGGCTGCCAACCGCTCGGAGAGAGCCAGCACGGTGGTCAGGGGAAAGGCCGGCCACCGTCCAGCCCGGCACAGGTCGACAAAGGTCGCCCACGCAGCCTGCAGCTCGGCCGGGCTGCCCCAGATGCGTCCGGCCGCTTCGAGGCAGGCGGCGATCAGCCGCTCGACGTCACCCCCCTTGGCCTGGAACGGCCGCAGGTTGACCCGCCCCAGCGCTCCGTCCGGCCGGACCGGCTCCCACAGCGGCTCGGATTGGCCGGGCTCCAGCACGCCATATTCGGCCCACAGCCGGCCGGCGAACGCCTCGGGCGAGGCGATGAGGTGCTCAGGGCCCAGCATGCCCTGGTACAGCAGCTTGTAGACGTCGGCCGGCTCCATGGCCGGGTAGCGGGCCAGGTGGCCATCTATCAGCCGGGCCAGGTGGCGGGATGGGGACACAGATGACGCAGATGACGCAGATGACGCAGATCTATCGTTGGTCTGTTGGGTCAATGAGCCCTCCAGCCAGAGTACAAGGCCTCTATGCCGTGGTCACGACCTGACCGTCGCGCACGACCAGCGCCACGCGATCGACTGCCCGGATGTCGGCCAGGGGGTCGCCGGCTACGGCGATGACGTCGGCCAGCTTGCCCGCCGCCAGGACGCCGATCTCCTCCCAGCCCATCGCCTGGGCCGGCCACAGGGTGGCTGCCTGGAGGGCCTGGAGCGGAGTGCAGCCATAGTCGACCAGGCCAGCGGATTTCGTCGGCGATGGCCCCAAAGCGGATGCCGCCCATCCAGCTATCGGTGCCGGCGGCCAGCTTCATCCCCGCCTTGAGCGCGCAGGCGATCGAGGCCCGCTTCCTGTCCAGGTATTGGACCGTCTCGTCGTACTCTCTTTGCCACCTGGCTCGTGCCTTGGCGCCGGCTCCCGGCTCGTTGAGCCGCCGCTTGTACAGGCTCAGGTAGGCGAGGGTGATGTTGATCGTCGGCGTCCAGGCGATCCCCTTTTCGGCGGCGAGGTCGATCTCTTCGGGGGTGGGCGTGCCGTGCTCGAAGGTGTCGACGCCGGCGTCGATGGCCATTCGCTGCGAGGGGGGCCTGGAGGTGTGGCAGGCGACCTTCTTGCCCCGCCGGTGGGCCTCATCGACGGCGGCGTTCAGCTCCTCCTGCGTCAGGTCGGCGCTGTTGTTGGCCAGCTTGATATAGTCGGCGCCCGCACGCAGCTCTTCGCGGACGGCGCGGCGAAAGCCGTCTGGCCCGTCGGCCTGATTGGCCAGGCCGGGCAGGTAGTGGACGTGGCCGCCGGTGGGGACGATCAGCCGCCCGGCGGCGTACAGCTTGGGTCCGGGGATCAGGCCTTTGTCCAGGGCCCGCTTGACGTCAAAGATGATCCGGTTGACCGACCCGGCATCGCGGGCGGTGGTCACGCCGGCCAGCAGGGCCTGGCGCAGGTTGGCCGCGGCCAGCAGGGCGATGCTCACCTCCGAATAGACGAGCGCGCTCTCCGGCTCGTAGCTGTAGGTGGCGTTGTCGGGCTCTTCCCAGTAGTAGGTGGGGTGGACGTGCGCGTCGATCAGGCCCGGCAGCAGGCAGGCGCCGGGCAGGTCGATAGTCTGCGCCCCCAGCGCCGGCGGCGCCTCGTGAGCCGGGCCGGCAAAGGCGATGCGATTGCCGGCGACGGCCACTACGCCGGGTGACACAGGCGGCCCGCCCAGGCCGTCGATCAGCATTCCGGCGCGGATGATCAGGGTCACTTCAGGATCGGGCATGATACCTCCGTTTGCTGTCGCCCTGAGCGGAGCGAAGGGCCTCTTTGGGCAATGCCTGGAGGTGAGGTGCCCTCAAACCGCCCGGCACTCAGGTCGTTCCACTTGAGATTCTTCGCTCCGCTCAGAATGACATAATTCAGCTCTCAAGTCTGGCCCGCTCGTCGGCTTCGGCGACGAGGGCGTGCAGTGTTTCGGACACGGCTTTGGGCAGCGGCGCGGGCTGATGGGTGGCCACTGCCTGGCGGGCCAGGTGGCGGGCGTTGTCGAGGGCGGACGGCTGGCCGGCGTCGAGCCAGCCCTGGTAGGCGCGCCGGTCCAGGAGGCGGGGATACCACACCTTCTTGTAGTTGCGGGTGGTGTGGGGCGCCAGGAAATAGTTGCCGCCCGGGCCCACCTCGTGGATGACATCCAGGGCCAGCGTCTCGGGTGTGATCGACATGCCGGCCATCAGCCGCCGTACCAGGCCGATTAGCTCGTCGCCCAGGACGATCATCTCCAGCGAGCAGGTGAGTCCCGACTCGAGATAGCCGACGTCGTGGACGAGGTTGGCGCCGCTGAGTGCGGTCCACAGGATCCACAAGGCGCTCTCGATGCCGGCCTGGATGTCGGGCAGCTTGGAGTCGGAGCAGCCGGCAAAGCTCCACACCGGCAGGTGGTAGTAGTGGTGGGCCAGCTCGGCCATGGCCATGCAGTGGAGCATGAACTCGGGCGAGGCGTAGGTGCCGACCACAGTTTTCATGTCCAGCGGACCGCTGCCCGAGCCCCACACAAAGGGGGTCCCCCGGCGGCGGAGCTGGGCGATGGCCAGGCCGCTCAGCACCTCGGCGTTGGCCATGACCAGACTGGCGGCGGAGGTGACCGGCGCCGATGCGCCTTCGATCGGCCCCGGCGCATAGACGAACGGCAGCCCGCGGTCGGCCATCAACAGCATCTTGCGCAGCGCGGTGTCAGAGTGGCGGAGCGGCGACGTGGGCTCGAGGTAAGCAAACAGGAACGGCTTGAGCCGGAGCTCGTCGGCGCCGCCGGCCACGATCTCGGCCATGCGGATGATGTCGGCCAGTCCCCGCTCATCCCAGGCGGTGATGACGACGGGCTTGACCGTGTTCTCGATCATGGCCAGGAAGGAGTGCCGGTCGGAGGTCCGAGGTGGCACGTCGGACGGCAGGGCCATCGACATGGCAAAGTCGAGGTTGGGCAGGCAATCGACCAGCCGGGCGGCGGCCGCCACGTCCGACAGGAGCGAAGGCCGCCGCTCGCCGGTCTCCAGGTCGAGGGTGTTGGGCAGGTCGGAGCCGGTGCCAAAGTAGGTGCGCCGGCCCTCGAGGAAGACGCGCGGCTCGCCGGTCCGGTCGCACAGCACAACGCGCGACGGGGCGGCCTGTAGGGCGTCCTCGACGACGGCAGGGGGAAAGCGGACGAGTGTCTCGTCGCTGACGACGCAGCCGGCATCCTGGAGGAGGGCCAACGCTTCGGCGTCGTAGACGCGCACGCCGGTGCGGCGCAGGACCTCGAGCGACGCCAGGTGGATCTCGTCGAGCTGGGTGTCGGTTAGAAGGCGGTAATCTTGCATGCCAGGTCATCTCCTGAAAAAAGAATGATGGGACGCAGATGAACGCAGATTACGCAGATGATGTACGTGAATCTGCGTTAATCTGCGTCCAACAAGATTGCCGAATCAGCACGCGATTTCACTGAACGACTGCTGTAACAGCTCAATAATCCCCTTCTTGCCACACGTCAGATAGGTCAGCAGCCTGCCGTCGTGCACGACGCCGTAGACGCCATACGCCGACGGTGCGGATGCCTGCACATCGCGGGCGGTAGTCAGCTCAACAACCCTCCCTGCTACGCCCACCTCACGGGCCGCCGCCAGGGCTGCTTCCGTGGCGTCGTCGAGGTAGGGGCACTGCCCAGAGCGCACCACCGTCAGGCCGCTCCCGTATTGGCCGATGCGGCGCTCCCAGTTGTTGGGAAAGGCGGGCCGCGGCGCATCGCCGAACCGACTGACCAGCAGCTCGAACGCCGGCGGGGCTTCGTCCGCCCGCTCAAAGCCGTGCTTAAGAAAGAGGGCACTGCCGGCCAGCCACGGGCGGCGACTGGTCACCATCGCCACGCCGTCCTTGCCCATCGCCTGGGCATCGGCGATCACTTCGCTCAACAGGCGTGAGCCGTAGCCCTTTCCCTTGCCCCGGCCCACTACCCACATGCAGTGGACGACCAGGTAGTTTGGCGCATGGACCGCCCGCCAGGCGAACTCGCCGGGCACATACTCGACAAACCCGGCCGACTTGGTTCCTTCGCGCACGATCTTGATCCGCAGCCCCTCGGCAAAGCGCTCTTCGAGCCACTGCCGCTTCTGCCGGTAGCCCGCCGTCTTGGGCTTGCTCTTGTAGCAGAAAAAGCCGTACCTGTCGACGTTCGAGGCGTCAACCGTGATGATATCAACGTCGCTGCCCACTACTGCCTCCTTGCAAGATAATCCTTCCCTCATTCCAAGGAGGAGAGGGAGCCGGCTGTTGAGTGCGCTGTCTCGACCATCGTGTCGATCAGGCGCGGGTTGGTGTCGAGGGGGAAGGGGCTGCCGGTGCTGACTATGAACCCCTTGGCGCGGGCGCCGATGGCGGCCTGACGCCGGACCTCGGCGGCCATCTCGTCGGCCGTGGCGTGCAGGCCGAACCGCACTGCGTCGATGTTGCCCAGAACGGCGGCGCGGCCGGCCACGCGGTCAACCACCTCCTCGATCTCGATCTGGAAGCCCTTCTTGCTCTCTTCCACCGCTACGGCGGCGACGTCGTATTCGACCATGCGCTCCAGGCGGGGGATCGAGTTGCCACACACATAGTGGATCGGCAGCAGGCCCAGCGAGCGCATGTGGCGAAAATAGGGGAGGTTGTAGCGGTAGACGAACTGGTCATAGCTGCGCGGTGAGATCAGGTCGGCCCCGGTGAACACCTCTTCGGCATAGACGCCGTGGATGCCGCACGCGGCGCAGGCAGCCATCACCTCCTGGGATTGGGCCAGCTTGCGCTCAAGTAGATAATGGAACAGATCCGGCTGGTCGTGCTGGATGACCATCAGCCCCTGGAAGCCGAGCAGGTCGTAGGCGTCGGAGAAGGGCGTGTCGAGGATGGTGGTGATAAAATAGCGGTCGCCATAGTCGGCGACGACCTGGCGCATCAGGTCGAACTCCCCGCTTGCCAGCAGCTCGCTCGTGGTCAGGACCGGCATCTGATCGTCGATGTCGCTCTTGTTGCGGATCTGCGCCGAGCCATCCCACAGGTCGGTGAGGGAGGATTTCTCGCCCCGCACGGGCGTGCGCTGGCCGGTAGACCAGTCCTCGAAGAAGAGGACGCCGTCCTCTTCCACGACATCGGTCTGCTCGGCCCAGTCGCGGCCAGCGCCGCCGTAGACCTCGATCCAGTCGGGCCGTTCCTTGAAGATGCCGTAGGACTGGTAGATCGCCTGGGCGCGAAACAAGGTGTCCTCGTCGTGGTCGACCGAGTAACGGCTGCGGCCGCGCAAACGCTGACGGTACTGCTCGACATAAAAGGCGCGCTCGAAATCGGCCAGGAAGAGGCTGAGGTAAGCAGGGGCGGCCGGCAGGCAATCCGGCTTTTGGCCGGTCAGGGCTCGGACCATTCGCTCCTTGGGCGTCAAGCTCCCGGCCTGCAGGACCGGGATGCGGTCTGGTGTGCTCTTCATCGGTCGGGTTCTCCCCTACTTGATAGACCTGAAAGGTCTTCCGAGACCTGTCAGGTCGCCGTATTGCCCTAACGCCGATCTTGGTGTATACTGGCGTGCCGTGTCATTCTAGCAGAAAACGGGCGAATGTCAAGCTCGGCGCGATTTGCCAGCCAGGGAAAAGCCATGACAGCCATCAGCCTCTTCAACGACGTGATCGGTCCGGTGATGCGCGGGCCGTCAAGCTCGCACACGGCCGCGCCCGTCCAGATCGGGACGCTGGCCCGTGCCTTGCTGGGCGACGAGCCGGCGGCAGCGACCTTGATCTTTGACCCCAGCGGCTCGTTCGCCGAGGTGTATCACCAGCAGGGCAGTGACCTGGGCTTTGCGGCCGGACTGATGGGCTGGCAGATGGAGGACGAGCGGTTCCCTCAAGCGCTCGAGTGGGCGGCTGCGCAAGGTCTTGACATCCGGTTTGTCGTCGAGCCCCTGCCGGGCGCCGACCACCCAAACACGCTGGCGATGCGGCTGACGTCGCAGGGAGGGCGATCGCTGCGGGCGACGGCCCAGTCCATTGGCGGCGGAATGTTCGTCTTTACCGAGCTGGAAGGCTGGCCGGTGCGTCTGACCGGCGATGCCTACGAGGTGATCGCCGAGGTAGAGCCGGAGGCTGAGCCGGCGGTGCGTGAGCTGTTGGAGCGTGATGGGCAGGCGGCGAGCGTGGCCCACCGGGAGAGGGAGGGGCGGGTCCCGGCGGCAGGTATGCCGGGACGGGCGCTCGTGCGTGTGCATCGGCTTGCTCCGCTGGACGCCACCGCGCACGCAGAGTTGCAGGCGCTACCGGGGGTGCAGCGTCTGTGGACCGCTCCGCCGGTCTTTTTTCCCCAGCACGGCCGGCCGCTCTTTGACAGTGCCGCCGGGATGGTCGACTGGGCTGAAGCGCGTGGCCGGTCGCTGGGACGGGCGGCGCTGGCCTACGAGGCGGCGCTGCTGGGCCTGCCCGAAGGTGAGGTCGTGGCCGAGATGGTCCGCCGTTTCGAGGTGATGCGCGCTGCCGTGCAGCGCGGCCTGGCGGAGGAGCAGCTCCCGATGCAGCTTCTGACGCCGAGCGCCGGCCGGGTGTACCGGGCCGAGGCTGACGGCCGGCTGGCAGCCGGCGGCATGCTGACCAGGGCTGCGGCGCGAGCCATGGCGGTGATGCACGTGAATGGGGCCATGGGTGTGGTCTGCGCCGCGCCGACCGCCGGCTCGGCGGGGGTGATCCCCGGCGTGGCGGTGACGCTGGCCGAAGAGCGGGGCCTGGATCTGGAGCAGGTTGCGCTGGCCCTGTTTGCCGCCGCGGGTGTGGGGCTGGTGGTGGCGGCGCGGGCGACCTTTGCCGCCGAGGTGTGCGGCTGCCAGGTAGAGATCGGGGCATCGGGGGCCATGGCCGCTGCGGCCGTCGTCGAAGCCGCCGGCGGCAGCGCCCGACAGGCCGCCGACGCCGCGGCGATCGCGCTGCAGAACACGATGGGCTCCACCTGCGACCCGGTGCAGGGGATCGTCGAGATCCCCTGCCACACCCGCAACGCGGTCGCCGCGGCCAGCGCCTTTATCTGCGCCGACCTGATCCTGGGCGGCTATGCCAATCCCATTCCGCTGGACGAGACGGTGGACGCGGTGTATGCCGTGGGCCGGATGCTGCCCCGCGAGGTCAAGTGCACGGCGCTCGGCGGGCTGTCGCTGGCTCCGTCGGCGCTGGCGATGAAGCGCCGGTCGGACGGAAAGTGAGTCCAGGCTTCCGATGTCTGCCCTCAGGGCTAACCGAGATGCTTCGGCCCATTGGAAGGGCCTCAGCATGACAACTTGTGGGGATAGGCGACCATGAACCTGGTATGGCTGTTGATATTGGGCGGGCTGTGGGGCTCGAGCTACCTGTTCATCAAGGTCGCGGTGGCCCAGGTGCCGCCGCTGACGCTGGTGGCCGGACGGCTGGTGCTTGCCGCCGCAATCATGTGGGTTGTCCTTGCGGCGGCGCGGCAGGCGATGCCGCGCAGCCGGCGGCTGTGGGCGGCCTTTGCGGTGATGGGCCTGCTAAACGGGGCGGTGCCCTACTCGCTCATCTTCTGGAGCGAGCAGCACATCTCCAGCGGGCTGGCGTCGCTGCTACAGGCGACCATGCCCCTGTTCACCGTGCTGATGGGTCATTTCCTGATGCGCGACGAGCGCCTGACTGCGGGCCGGGTGGCGGGGGTCGTCCTCGGCTTTGCGGGGGTTGGCCTGCTGATGCTGCCCGACCTGCGGCAGGGGGCGCACGCCAACCTGTTGGGCCAATTGGCGATGGTGGCTTCGTCGGTCAGCTATGCCGGAGCGGCGCTCGTTGCCCGCAGCCGGCTGCGGGGCCAGCCGGCGCTGGTGTCCACGACGGGGCAGCTGACGATGGGCGCGGTGTGGACCCTGCCGCTCAGCCTGCTGGTCGACGGGCCGCTCGAGAGCAGTGCCGTCGCTGCCGGCGCTGGGGAGCTGGCTGGGACTGACGATCCTGGGGACGGTGATCGCCTACGTCATCTATTTCAAGCTGATCGAGCGGACCAGCGCGGCCTTTATCAGCACCGTGACCTACATCATACCGGTCTTTGGGCTGATCCTGGGGGCGCTGGTGCTGAACGAACCTGTGAGCCTGACGCTGCTGGTCAGCCTGGGGCTGATCCTGGCCGGCGTGCTGTTGGTGAGGAGATAGTCTGTTATGCAAGTTCTGAAGCGGTTGTTCGGGTATGTCACGCCCTACTGGAAGATCCTGGCGCTGAACGCCGTGCTCCTGGTGGGGCGGGCCGGCATGGAGCTGGTGCCGCCGCTGTTCCAGAGGGAGATCGTGGACGAGGTGATCGGTACCCGCGACCTGAGCCGGCTGGGGCTGCTGATCGGGCTGCTGGTGGGGGTGTATGCGCTGATCGCAACTGATCCGCGTGGCCGACAACTATGTGCGCCACTCCCTGGGCGAGCGGTTCATCCTTGACATGCGGGTGCGCCTGTACGCCTACCTGCAGCGGCTGTCGCTGTCCTTCTTTGAGCGCACCTCCACCGGCGAGCTGATGTCGCGGGTGACCAACGACGTGAACGCGCTGGAGCAGTTTGTGACGCACGGGACGGCGCTGACGGCGGTGGACCTGCTGCGGCTGGTGGGCGCGATCGCCGTCCTGTTCGTGCTGAACTGGCAGCTGGCCCTGCTGGTGATCATCCCGGTGCCGCTGCTGGTGGTGGGCCTGCGCGCCTTTAACACGCGCGTCCGCCCCATCTACCGCCGGGTGCGGGACCGGCTGGGCGACATCAACGCCCAGCTCCAGGACAACCTGGCCGGCATGCGGGTCATCCAGGCCTTTGGCCAGGAGGAGCGGGCGCTGCAGCGGTTCGCGAACGAGAGCGAGGAGCTATTACCGGGCGCGGGTCAAGGGCGTCATGTACTGGTCGACCTTCTTCCCGGCCATGTCCTTCCTCGCCTCGCTGGGCACGGTGATCGTGCTGGGCGCCGGGTCGGTGATGGTGGTCAAGGGCAGCCTGTCGCTGGGCACGCTGGTCGCCTTCCTGGCCTACATCGCCTCCTTCTACGAGCCGATCAACCGCCTGACCGAGGTGGACAACATCTTTCAGCAGGCGATCGCCGCCGGCGAGCGGATCTTTGAGCTGCTCGACACGGCGCCCGAGATCCAGGACGCGCCCGATGCGGTCGAGCTGCCGCCCATCCGGGGTGAGGTGGAGTTTGACGATGTGCATTTCGACTATGGCACCGGCGACGAGGTGCTGCACGACGTCGAGTTCCACATGGCGCCCGGCGAGGTGGTGGCGCTGGTCGGTCCCAGCGGCGCGGGCAAGACGAGCGTCGCCAACCTGCTGTGCCGCTTCTACGACCCGATCCACGGCCGGATCGCGGTCGACGGCCACGATCTGCGGCAGGTGCAGGCTGGCCTCGCTGCGCCGGCAGGTGGCGGTGGTGCTGCAGGACACCTTCCTGTTCAACTCGACGGTGCGCGACAACCTGCTCTACGGCAAGCCCGACGCCACGCGACGAAGAGATGGTCGCCGCGGCCAAGGCGGCCTATGCCCACGAGTTCATCGAGGCGCTGCCCCAGGGCTACGACACCGAGATCGG
Source organism: uncultured Chloroflexia bacterium (assembly GCA_963749455.1). Taxonomy (GTDB): domain Bacteria; phylum Chloroflexota; class Anaerolineae; order JAAYZQ01; family JAAYZQ01; genus JAFGOG01. The sequence goes on along the minus strand of CAVVMX010000012.1, from coordinate 128,525 downwards.
CGAGCGTGGGGTCAAGCTGAGCGGCGGGCAGAAGCAGCGGCTGGCCCTGGCGCGGGCCATCCTGGCCGACCCGCGCATCCTGATCCTGGACGAGGCCACCTCGTCGGTGGACGCCGAGGCCGAGTACCTGATCCAGCAGGCGCTGGAGGCGGTGCTGAAGGGCCGCACGGCGCTGGTGATCGCCCACCGGCTGAGCACGATCCGCAACGCCGACAAGATCATCGCCCTGGAGGAGGGCCGCATCGGCGAGGTGGGCGACCACCAGGAGCTGCTGGAGCGGGGCGGGCTGTACAGCCAGCTCTACCGCCGGCAGCTCGAGCTGGCCACGACGGGAGGGGATGGGGACGCGGACTGACGCAGATAAAGCCTGATGAATCTATCTGCGAATGTCCGCCCTGGAGTCTGTAACGTGATGGAGACTATTATGCAAGTCAGTGGAGTCGTGATCGATACCGTTGCCAACCTGTACCGCAGGCCCGACCAGGCTGTGGACGTGGTGACCCAGGCGATGCTGGGCACGACGCTGTCTGTCCTGGAGGACCGGTCGGGCTGGTGTTACGTCCGGATGCCCGACCAGTATCAGGGCTGGATCGAGGCGGCCCACGTTCGCCTGTACGCCAGTGGCGAGGCCCCGTACGCCTCGATCGGCCGGGTGGCCCAGGTGGCCAACCTGTTCGCCTTGATCTACCACGAGCGGAGCGTGACCAGCCGCGCGCCGATGGAGCGGGCCACCATCGGCGCGCGCCTGGAGGTGGTCGGGGAGCACGAGGACTGGGTCCGGGTGGTCCTGCCCGACTGGTCGTTGGGCTGGGCCCAGAAGGGCGACGTGCGTCTACTGCGGGCTGAGGCGCCCCAGCCGCGGCGCAGCGTGGCGGCGGTGATCGCCACGGCCAGGCGCTTCCTGGGCGTGCCGTACCTGTGGGGCGGGGGCACGCCGCTGGGCATCGACTGCTCCGGCTTTACCCAGCTCGTCTACCGGCTGAACGGGGTCGGCCTGCTGCGCGACGCCGACATGCAGTACACCCAGCCCGGGCTGGCGCCGGTGGACAAGGGCGATCTGGCGGCCGGGGACCTGCTCTTTTTCGGTGGGGAGCGGATCACGCATACCGGGATGTACATCGGCCGCGGGCGGTTCATCCACTGCACGACCCACCTGCACCCCGTGGTGCAGATCTCGCGGCTGGACGAGGCGCACTGGACCGGGCTGTACCGGGGGGCGAGAAGGCCGTAGGGAAGAGCCAGGACTGTGCGCAGGCCACGGAGCGCACAGATAGACAAATCCGACAAAGTGTGGTGCAGGTGTGTAGATGGAGGTCACGGCATGGGCCGCTGGAAGAAGTAACGGCTGATATGGCCTGTCGACGCCGGGAGCACAGTGACCATCTGCCAGCCGGCCAGGCCGAGCTCGGCAATCGCTCGCTCTCTCGGATCGCGGTCCAGGCGTTTGTCGACACGGCCGCCTGGCGTATAAGTGGACATAAGCCAAATGTAGTCGGAATAGCAGATCTCGCAGAACTCGAACTTTTGCATGGGTCCTCCTGTGGGCCAGGCTGAGATTTCATGGTTTAGAAAGGATCCTAGCACTATACCTTGGTCAAGTCAATTCCTGCCAGGCATCACGGAAGCGAACATATATCGAATGGAGGGAGACACAGACCTGACAGGTTTTCGTCCGCTCCGCTTCGCACCGGGATGCTTCGCAAAAACCTGTCAGGTCTGTTGCTAAATGCTAGAAACCGAACGCGATGCCGAGGCGGGACAGGGTATCGGGGGTAGGGTTGCCGGTGGCGGCGTCCCAGCCGGCCAGGCGATAGTACTCGTCCTTGGCCCCCTCGATCTCGTCGTGCGACAGGGCCACGCCGGCGGTCGGGCCGGCGCCGGTCAGCGGCTTGAAGAACTTGGCCGGGAGCTGGTCGTGGCGGCGGTCGAGGCCCAGCCGGGCATTGAACAGCCGCATCATGGTCAGTCGCCGCTCGCCGACAGCCATCAGCTCGTCGAGGGTAAAGTCATTCCAGCCGGTGACCGCCTGGATGAGGTCCACCGCCTCCTGCGGGCCGTACAGGCACCAGGCCGGACCCCACACGAACTGGCACAGCGCGGCCGAGTCGAGGAAGGAGTAGAACTGCTGGCCCTTGAGGGCAAAGCGCACCTTGTCGGGCCCCAGGAGTACGGGGCCAGAGTGTGGTCAAAGCCCAGCAGCCCAAGGCGCTGCATGTACAGGTCGGCAGCGCCGTCCTCGATCATCGGGTCGTGCTCGGATGACTGGTGGTCGGCGCCAAAGGGGTTGACGGCGTAGATCAGCCCCAGCGAGCGCTTGGCCTGGGGCATGTGGGCCGGGGCCTCGTTGCCCTTGCAGGTGACCAGGTACTCGGCGCCTTTGCCCAACAGCTCGGCGGCGCGGCGCGAGCCGTTGGCCAGCAGGTCGCCAAACCCCTCGCGGTTGCCGATCATCTCCACCAGGCGGACCATGGCGGCGGCGTCGCCAAAGCGGGCCGGGAAGCCGATCTCCTCCTCGGTCAAGCAGGCCGTTCTCAAAGCACTCCATGGCCCAGGCGATCGTCGCGCCGGTGCCGATCGTGTCCAGGCCGTAGGCGTTGCACAACTGGTTGCCGTAGGCGATCGCCTTCAGGTCGCGGATGCCGCAGTAGGAGCCGAGCGTGCCGCACGTCTCGTACTCGGGACCGCCATAGCGCGGCAGGACGGCGTGGCCGTTCCACTCGGTCTCGACCACCCGCTTGCAGTGCACGGCGCAGCCGAAGCAGGTGTCGCGCTCCTTGAGGATCGTGTCGGTCATCGTCTCGCCCATGATCTCTTCGTAGAACTCGAACTGGCCGGCGTTCCAGTTGTAGGTGGGCAGCGAGCCGATGGCGTGTTGAAAGCCCAGCACGCCGTCGGTGCCGTGGGCGCGCAGGCCGCTCATGTCGCCGCTGATCTCGACGTTGTCGGCGCCCCACTTGGCCAGCTTGTTCACCCGCTTGGCGTCGGCCATGGGCAGGCGCTTGCTCTTGCCGCGCACGGCGACCGCCTTCAGGTTCTTGGCGCCCATCACCGCGCCCATGCCGGTGCGGCCGTTGGCCCGGTTGGCCATGTTGATGATCGCCGCGGTGCGGACCTGCTTTTCGCCGGCCGGGCCGATCTGGGCCACCTCGACCTTGTCGTCGCCCAGCTCGGCGTGGATCAGGTCGATGGCGTCGGCGGTGAACTTGCCCCACAGGTGGCCGGCCGGGCGCAGCTCGGCCTGGCCGTCGTGCAGCCACAGGTAGACCGGCTCGGCGGCGCGGCCGGTGACGACGATGCCGTCAAAGCCGGCGAATTTCATCTCGGCCGGAAAGAAGCCGCCGCACTGGCTGTCGCCGATGCCGTCGGTCAGCGGCGACAGAGCGTTGGCGCACATCCGGCTCTGGCCCGAGATCGGCGCGCCGGTGAGAACGCTGACCATCAGGGTCAGGACGTTGTCCGGCCCCAGCGGGTCGGTGCCGGGCTTGACCCGGTCCAGGATGTAGTGCATGCCCATCGCCGACCCGCCCAGGTACTTGCGGTAAAAGCTCTCCGGCGGCGTTTCCACCTCCAGCTTGCCATGGGTCAGGTCGACATGAAGGATTCTGCCTGCATATCCGTTTGACATCGCTACCTCCTTCAGGGGGGTGCAGGGCCGGCATACCGTCTGCCGGCCCTACACCGTGCCTTTCACATTTCCATTATACCATAGGGGAAGCCATAGTCCGCCATCTTGTCCATGAACGGCTTGGCGGGGAAGGCCTCCGGTCCCAGCACCCCTTTGCCCTGCCAGACGCCGCTCTGTAGCAGATCCCAGGCGATGAGCGGGTTGAACCCGGTCTGCGCCACCACCGCCTGCACGCCCCACTCGCGCATGCAGGCTTCGTTGTCGGCCACCTGGTAGAGGTAGACCTGGCGCGGCTTGCCGTCCTTGGTGCCTTTGACCCACGTGCCGGCGCACGTCTTGCCGAACATGATGTCGCCCAGGTGGGCCGGGTCGGGCAGGCAGGCGGCCACCACGTCGCGCGGCGCAACCTCCACGCCCTTGACCTCGATCGGCTCCTTGTTGTCCAGTCCCAGCATCTTGATCGTCTTGAGCACGCGGATAAAGTGGTCGCCCAGGCCATACTTGAAGGTGACCCGCTTGCACTTGATCCAGCGCGGGACCAGCAGCACCTCCTCGTGCTCGACGTTCACGCATTCGAGCGGGCCGATCCCCTCCGGGAAGTTGAAAACCTCCGGCTCGGAGAAGGGCTCGGTAGTGTACCAGCCGCGCTCCTTTTCCCAGATGATGGGCGGGTTGAGGCACTCCTCGATCGTCGTCCAGATCGAAAAGTTGGGAGCGAACTCGTAGCCGCGCACCTCGAGGTTGGCGCCGTCGCGCACGCCGATCTCGTCGATCTCGTCGAAGAGGTGGTCGGCGGCGTAGCGGGCAAAGACGTCGGCCAGCCCCGGCTCTACGCCCATGCCGAGAAAGGCCAGCAGGCCCTTCTTTTCCCACTTTTCCGCGCGCTCGAACTGATAGTCGCCCAGCTTGACGCCCGGCTGGTGGAACGGGTCGGTGGGATGCGGCTCCGACAGGGTCATGGCCATGTCCATGTAGTTGCAGCCGTACTCAAACGCCGCGTCAAAGATCTGCTCGTTGAACATCGGCTCAACGGCGTTGTGGATCAGGTCCACCTTGTACTTGCGGGCCAGGTCGATGATCTGCTGCTTGTCGCTGGCGTCGATCCACTCCTGCGGATACTTGGCCTGGTCGCTGCAGCTTTCCGGCGACCTCCTTGATCCGTTCGGTGTTATAGTCGGACAGAACGATCTGTTCGATCCAGGGCAGGCGCTGAGCCATGATGGCGATCGTCTCGCCGACGCCGCCCACACCTACGAGCAAAACCTTCATTTTGAGCCTCCTCTAGTGTGATTCCCCGGCTTCGACGAAGGGGTCTACGTCGGGCACGCCCGGCTTTAGGAAGCGCCGGAACGGGAAGTACAACAACACGCCCAGGGCCATGAAGGCCAGCGCCCAGCCGAGCGAGGCCCAGCCCTCTTCGACGATACTGGCTGACGATGGCCACCAGGATGATGGCCGTCGGGCCGAGGGTGACCAGCACCAGGCCCAGGTAGCCTCCCGGCACCTTGTCGCGCGGCACGTCCGGGTGGGAGAAGCGCAGCTTCCACAGGGCGGCGAACTCGGCCAGGATGACCAGGCACTGCAAAAAGACGTCGGCCACCACCAGGAAGGCAAAGGCGTTCGTCGCGAACAGGGTAAAGAGCACGCCGACGAACAGGATAGACACCCAGGGAGTGCCGTACTTGTCGTGGACCTTGACCAGCCAACGGGGGAACATGCCGTCCTCGGCCAGGGCAAAGGGGATGCGGCTGCCGCCCAGGCTGTTGCCCACGAACAGGCCGATCATGCTCAGGACGGCGGCGATGCTTAACAGCGCACCCATCAGCTTGCCCAGGTTAACCCCTCCGAGCTTTTGCGCCGATGCGCGTGGCCGATCTCGGGGAACTCCCAGCCATACGAGACGGTCGGCTCAACCCCCCAGGCCGCCATCTGATCGGTGGCCGCCTGCATGGTAGCCTCATCGGCCTCTTCGCCGGCCAGGTCGCCGACCAGCCCCACCTCTTCGTCGGAAGCCTCAACGCCCCAGATCTGCCACCTGCCGTCGTCGCCGCCGCCGCCGTACAGCCCGGCCACAACCGGCAGGGCGTAGGTGGCGATGGCCGCCACCAGGACCAGGGCCATGGCCCTGGGGTAGGTCTTGCTGGGGTTCTTGATCTCATCCCCGGCCACGGCGGGCAGCTCCCAGCCCATATAGTTCCACATGACGATGAACAGGCCGGTGCTCAATGCCCCGAACAGGTTCTCACCCTCGGGCATGAACGGCAGCGAGATCGTCTGGCCGCTGCGGGCCCATGCAACCAGACCCAGGATGGTCATGATGATCAGCGGGATGATCATCAGGATCCCCAGCCAGTCGGTGAACAGCCCGGACAGGCGCGCCCCGCGGATCTGCAGGGCGCTGATCGCCCAGATGATGACCGCGGCGATCAGCCACTGCAGGAACCCGGCCGAGACTTCAATCCCGCCGATGGTGGCCCCTTCCCGCAGGGCGGGGAAGAAGAAGCCCAGGTAGTAGGCGGCCAGCACCGGATAGATTGCGGCGTCCATCCAGGTCATCGCCCAGTTGTTCCAGCCGGCCATGAACCCGGCGAACGGGCCAAAGGCCTTTTTCACCCAGTGGTAGTAGCTGCCCTCGACCGGCATCATGGTCGACAGCTCGCGCACCATCAGCACGTTGGGCAGGCTGAAGATGAGGGGAGTGAGGCAGATCAGCAGCAGGGCCAGCCCTGGGCCCGAGTAGCCGACCAGCCCTTCGATGCCGAAAGAGCCGCCACTGACCGTAAAGTAGATCAGGCCGAACACAGGCAGCAGTGTCAGCTCACGTTTGAGCTTTCTTGCTTCCGTGCGAATGACCTTTTCGTCGGCGGTTTCTTTCTTGCTCACGACTGTTGTTCTCCTTTCTCTGATTGCGTTATTAGATTGTCTTGATCACTTCGGCCAGCGTGTCGGCCAGCCGGTCCAACACCGTGTCGATCTGCTGCCGGGTGATGATCAGGGGCGGCTCGATGCGGATGACCCGGGCGTTGTTCAGGGTGCCGGCGACCAGCACGCCGCGGCGGAAGAGGCCGGCGGCCACCCTGTAGCCGACCTTGTCGTTGTGGAAGTGCTGGCCGATCAGCAGCCCCTTGCCGGTGATCCGGTCGTAGATGGCGGGGTACTTGGCGGCCAGCTTCTCCAGCTCACCCTTGAAGTAGGCTCCCTTCTCGGCAGCCTGCTCCCACAGCCGCTCCTCGAGGACGACGTTGATGGCGGCGATGGCCGCGGCGCAGGCCAGCGGGCCGCCGCCGGTGGTGGTGGTATGGATGAACGGGTTGGGGTCCATCATGATCTGCCACACCTTGGCGGTGCCGCAGAAGGCGCCGATCGGCATGACGCCGCCACCCAGCGACTTGGCCAGGCACATGATGTCGGGCGCCACGCCCCAGTGGTCGACGCCCCACAGCGCGCCGGTCCGCCCCAGGCCGGTCTGCACTTCGTCGGCGATGAGCAGCACCTCGTAGGCGTCGCAGATCTGCCGCAGCCTGGGCCAGAAATCGTCGGGTGGGACGATGGCTCCTGCTTCACCCTGGATCGGCTCCATGACCACAGCGGCGATCCCCTCGCCCACCGCCCGGCAGGCGGCAAGCTGCCGCTCGACGGCATCGGCGTCGCCATAGGGCACGTGGTGGACGTAGGGGTAGAGCGGCAGAGCCGGCTCGCGAAAGAGCGACTTGCCCATCAGGCTCAGGCTGCCGGTGGTCTTGCCGTGAAAGCCGCCCAGCGCGGCGATAAAGCCGGGCTGGCCCGTGGCCATCTTGGCCAGCTTCATGGCTCCTTCGATCGTCTCGGTGCCGCTGGCGACAAAGAAGCAGTACTCGATGTCGCCGGGGGTGATCTCGGCCAGCAGGCGGGCCAGGACGCCGCGCAGCGGGTCCAGCAGCTCCTGGCTGGGCATCGGGGTGCGGCCCAGCTGCGCCCGGACGGCGTCGACCACCTTGGGGTGCGACCAGCCCAGGCTCAGCAGGCCGTAGCCGCCCAGGCAGTCGATATACTCCCGGCCCAGCACGTCGTAGAAGGTGGCCCCCCGGCCGGTCCACTCCACGGCCGTCCAGTCGCCGGCCTCGGTCACCGACTTGCGGTATTCGAGAAAGCCGGCGTTAAAGTGGTCCGCAAAGTTGTCGCGCGTCTCGGCGATGATCGCCTGCGCTTCGGCGGTGGTCAGCGTTTCCTGGTGGATGATCTCCAGCCAGCGGCGAGAGTAGGCGATGGCGTCGTCGTATGCTCGATCGGTCATAGTTCCCTCACTTCCCCGTGTAGGATTGGTCGGCGATCTCGAGCGCCTGGTCGATGAGGGCCAGGCCCTCGTCGAGCTGCGCCTGGGTGATGCACAGCGGCGGCGTGACAAAGATCAGGTTCGATCGGCAGGAAGGTGAACAGCCCCTGTCTCGCGCAGGAACTTGTTCAGTTGCGCCGAGGGCAGTGGCTCCTTGGTCGCCCGATCCTTGACCAGCTCGATGGCCGAGAAGAGGCCGATGTAGCGCACGTCGCCGACCGATGGGTGGCGGACCTTCATCTCCTCCAGGCGCTGGCCCAGGAACGGCCCCAGGCGGGCCGAGTTCTCGATCAGCCCCTCCTCCTCGTAGACCTGCAACGTGGCCACGCCGGCGGCGCAGCCCAGCGGGTGGCTGCCGTAGGTCAGCCCGCCGGCCAGAAACCTGTCCTCGAAAAAGCGGGCGATCGGCTCGGACACCACCACCGCCGCCAGCGGCACATAGCCGCTGGTCAGCCCCTTGGCCATGGTCATGATGTCGGGCGCGACGCCCCAGTGATCGACGGCGAACCACTTGCCGGTCCGGCCAAAGCCGCTCATCACCTCGTCGTCGACGAGCAGGATGCCGTACTTGTCGCACATCTGGCGGATGCGCGGCCAGTAGTCGTCGGGCGGGATCAGGATGCCGTTCGTGCCGGTGATCCCCTCCAGGAAGATGGCGGCGATACTGTCTGGCCCCTCGGCAGCGGATCACCTCTTCGATGTGGGTGATGCACTCGCGGTGGCAGGTGTCGCGCGTCCAGCCAAAGGTGCAGCGGTAGCAGTAGGGGTCAAAGACGTGCACCACGCCGGGCATGGTCGGCTCGACCGCCCAGCGGCGATAGTCGCCGGTGAGGGCCACCGCCCCGTGGGTGGCGCCGTGGTACGACCTGTAGCGGGCCAGGATCTTGCGCCGGCCGGTGTACCAGCGCGCGATCTTGATCGCATTCTCGTTGGCCTCGGCGCCGCCCAGGCAGAAAAAGCGTCTTCTTGAGGTTGCCGGGGGTGACGCTCGGCCAGCATCTGGCCCAGCACGCCGCGCGGCTCGGTGGCCAGCGCCGGCTGGATGAAGCACAGCTTGGCTGCCTGGTCCTGGATCGCCTTCACCACCTTCGGGTTCTGGTGGCCGATGTTGACGTTCACCAGCTGCGAGGAAAAGTCGAGGTAGCGCTTGCCGTCGGCGTCCCAGAAATAGACGCCCTCGGCCCGCACGGCCGGGATTGGGTCGACCGCCGCCTGCGCCGACCAGGAGAAGAGGGTGTACTCCCTGTTCAGGCGGATGATCTCTGCGGCGGTCATGGTTTGCTTGTGTGGCATAATCACCTCCAATGGTTTGTTATCGCTTCACTGCCTTGACCGCGTCGGCCATGACGTTCAGCGTCTCGTCGATGTCGGCGTCGGTGTGGGCGTAGCACAGGAACCACGGCTCGCGCGGGTCATAGTCGGGCATGACGCCCCGCTCGTAGGCGGCCTCCATCAGCCGCAGGTAGTAGTCGCGCTCGCTGCTGGGCCCACTCGCGCTGGTTCTTGGGCATGTCGATGCCGACGCTAAAGCCGAACATGGCCGGGTGGCCGTGGATGTTGGCCGGGATGCCGGCGCCGTCAAAGATCTGCTTCAGGCCGGCCTGGAGCTTGCGCCCGCGCGCGGCGATCGTCTCCAGGATCGGCTCGTTCTGGAGCAGGTCGAGCGTCACGTCGGCGGCGGCCACGCCGACGGCGTTGCCGCTGAAGGTGCCGCCCTGGGCCACGCCGTGGCCGATCACGTCCATGATCTCGCGCTTGCCGCCGAAGGCGGCGATCGGGTAGCCGTTGCCGATCGCCTTGGCGTAGGTGGCCAGGTCGGGGACGACGCCGTAAAACTCTTGCGCTCCGCCCCGCGCCAGGCGAAAGCCGGTCTTGACCTCGTCCAGGATAAAGACGATGCCATATTCGGTGCACTTGTCGCGGATGAACTCCAGCCAGCCGGGCGCCGGCTCGATGCCGGCGCAGTTGCCCAGCAGCGGCTCGACGATGATCGCCGCTGTGTCGAACCAGGCCCGGCGCAGCGTCTCTTCCAGCATCTCAAAGTCGTTCCAGGGCACGGTGATCACCAGGTCGTGGAGCGCCCGCGGGATGCCCGAAGTGGACGGCACCGGGATCGGGCTGCGCCGGCTGCCGTAGGTGCTGGCCTCGCTGTAGGTCGAAAAGAGCAGGTAATCGTGAAAGCCGTGGTACTGGCCCTCGAATTTGATCACCTTTTCCCGGCCGGTGTAGGCCCGGGCGACGCGCAGGGCATGCATCGTCACCTCGGTGCCGGTGTTCGACAGCCGGACCAGCTCCACGCCGGGGCACATGGCCACGATCCTTTCGGCGACGCGCACCTCCCGCTCGCTGGTCATGGCGTACAGCGAGCCGTCGTCGATGGCGTCGCGCACCGCGGCGTTGACCTGGGGATGGGCATGGCCGAGGATGATCGGCCCAAAGGCCAGCCGGTAGTCGATGTAGCGGTTGCCGTCCACGTCCCACAGGTAGGCGCCCTCGGCCCGCTGGACGTAGGGGGTCTGGTCGTCGCCCCAGTAGCGAAAGTTCGAGTTGACGCCCAGGGGCATCACCTTGGCCGCCCGCTGCCACAGGGCGCGAGATTTCTCCATGTTGACGTTCATGTAGACTGACTCCTCACTGATTTGCGGAATAGGGTGTTAGGCCCAGTCGGATACTTCGTTATACCACGGTTTCTTGATGCCGGTCTGGGCGCGCTTTTTCCACTTGCCCGACTTGGGCTCGGCCTCGATCTGTTGCAGGAGGCTGTCGGCCTTCTGGCCGATGGTTGCCTGCTGGCCGGCGTCGAGCGCCGCCACCTTCGCCATGGCCGTCTTGACTTTGGCCAGGTTGGTCGTGGCGGTGTAGTAAAAGCCCCAGTCGTCGGCAAACAGCCGGGCGAGGTAGCGGCCGTTGATCGCCCCCTGATCGGTGCTCGCCCAGCGGCGCAGCCAGGAGCAGCAGCATGGCGTCTTTCAGGTCCTTGTCGTTGATCTGGACGATCTGCAGCTTTTGCAGCAGCAGGTCGGTCAGCGACACGCAGTAGGGGTGGATCTCCAGCCGGTTCTTGTAGTCGACGCAGTGGTTCATGTCCAGCTTGTCGAAAAAGATGTCGATCATCGGCATGCGGTCGCTGAAAGTAGATGTGGCGGGTCTGGCCAAAGAGCATCATCAGCCGCTTGTTATAGTCGTAGCCCTGCGCCTGGAAAAAAGGCACCAGCTTGCCGCGGTGCTTGCCATAGGCAGCATAGTCGATGTCGGTAAAGACCCGCTCGCCCAACCGCTCCATGCGCCCGTACAGGTCTACATAATCCGGAAAGTAGTAATGGAGGGCGATCGGCCCCATCACCCGCAGGATCATCCCCTGTTTCTGCGCCTCGTCGATCAGCCGGCGGGCCTTCTGTCAGAAACGCCTCCGGCTTGGGGTATTCGTCGAGGGGAATGTCCTTGGGCAGCCTGAACTTCCTGTCAGCGGTCATTGATTGCCTTTCTAGCCCGACGTAAAGACATAGTCCTTGAAGCTTGCCTTTGTTCAGGATCAGCACGACCCCTTTGAGCACACCTTCCGAGTACTCGCTGCCGGGGTTGATGATCGTCGTCTTTTTGATCTTTTGCACGCCGCGCGATTCGTGGATGTGACCGTGCAGCCCCAGCAGCGGCTGGTACTTGTCGATCATCTTGGCCACGGCCCGGCTGCCGACGTGGATCCGGCGGTCGGCGGCCTGGATCAGGTCGGCGGTCAGCTCGGGCGCCAGGTCGAGGGCATAGCCGTAGGGCGGCGCGTGAAAGTTAAAGATCGCCTGGGACTTGTTCTTGACCTGGGCGACGAGCGCCTCGAGCATCGGCTCCAGCTCCTCGTCCGGTTTCTCGCGGGGCGTGTCCCACGGCGTGGGGTTGGTCCAGGCAAAGGTGACCATCTCGTGGTCGCCGACCATCACCATCCGGTCGTTGGCGTTGACGATCGCCGCCGAGTCGTTGATCACGGCGTCCACCTCGAAGTGGTCGTCGTTGCCCGGCGCCATGTACACCTTGTACTTGCTCCCGGCCAGCCGCTCGTCGGCCAGGGCGATCCACTCCTTGAGGCGGTCCATCATCAACTGGTTGAACAGCGCGTCCAGCTTGACCGGGTCGGCCTTGTAGCTCGCGGAACTCGTCGGGCGTCTGGTGGACCCAGTAGTAGCCGACCATCTCGATCGTCTTTTTGAGCTTGTCCAGCTCCTCCTGGGTGTTGGACCTCGACCGGGTGGCCCATGAAGGTCGTCTCCCAGCCGCCGCCGGCCTTTTCGACCAGCGGCACCAGCACCTTGCCGGTCAGATCGCCCAGCAGGATGCCGACGTCCACGTCGTAGATGCGCAGGGCGTTGAGGAACTTGCGGTAGCAGACGTTCGAGCCGTGGATGTCGGTCACGAAGAATATCTTCATAGCGCCTTCCCATCAGCGATGTCGCCAGCGGGCCTTAGGGAGCAGGAACCCTGAGGGTCCTGCGTCCCTAGCGGTCTCGACTACGAGTTGATTATTCGGGCGGCAGCTCGTCGTAGGCCATGCCGACGTCGATGCCGACCTCCTTGTTGCGCCACTTCCAGAAGAAGTACCAGACGATGCCCAGCCCCCAGATGACCAGGTAGAAGATCAGGGAGCCGATGGCCAGGCCCTCCAGGTCGGGCATGACGATAAAGAAGTAGAACAGGATGGCCAGGTAGATCAGGTTGACGATGCCGCCGATGGTGACCGCCGGGATGCCCAGGACGCGCCACTTGTTGTAGGGCGACGCCTCCCAGATATGCTTGACCTTCTTGACAAAGGGGAAGATGATGGCCGCGATGGCGGTCACGCCAAAGACCGAGACGATCTCCAGGCCGGTGACCGACAGACCCGCTCATCTGTTCCTGCCAGAGCACATAGAGGCAGGATGCCGATCTCACCCAGGATAAAACACAGGATGTGGTTCTTGACCGGCGTGGCCCAGCGTGGGTTGATGTCGGTGAACCACCTGGGTCCCATGCGGTCCATGCCCCAGGCGAACAGGATGCGCGGGAAGGCCAGGTAGGACAGCGCCACCCACCACAGGTTGAACAGGATGAACGAGCCGGCCATCAGGATCACCAGGATCGGGTTCTGGGTGATCACCGCGGCCAGACCGACGAAATGGGGCGACCAGGGCAGCGTGTATCCGGCCAGCTCGCCGCCCAGTGTCTCGTCCACCCAGGCGGTGGCGCTGAGGAACTGGAAGCCGACCGTCCGGTACAGGACGATCGCCAGCCACAGCATGAAAACGGCCGGGACCAGGACGGCGAACAGGTTGCCCAGGATGATGGTCTTATCGGGGCGCTTGACCTCGCCGGCGATGAAGGTGATGCAGTAGCTGTAGGCGAACAGCCACGAGCCGGCCACCATCACGCCCAGCGTGTCGAACCAGTTCCAGGTGGTGGGCAGCACCTTGCCCGCCTCTTCCATCGCCCCCTTGGCCGCGGCCAGGAAGCCGTTGTAGTCGAGCGAGCCATACTGAGCCGCCAGGTTGTTCCAGGCCTGGACAAAGCCGTCGCGCGAGGTGAAGGTGAAGCACCAGCAGGATGACCAACGCAGCCGAGAGATGCCCAGGACCATGATCACCTTCTGCGCCTTGGCAAAGACCTTGATGCCAAAGACCAGGAACAGCAGGCCGGCGAGGTTGACCAGGGTGGCGATCAGGAACAAGGCCGACTGGTTGGGTCAGCCAGTCGGCCACTTCGGGCATGCCCAGGAACTGGAACAGCATCACCAGGCCGGGGTCCACCGTCCAGGGCGCCAGGACATAGATCCACATGATCCAGACAAAGGCGTTGCCAAAGCTCTCGGCGATGCCGATCAATGGGCTGATGATGCGCGAGTTGTAGATATACTCGCCGCCGCTGCGGGGCATGCTGCCGCCCAGAATACCCCACACCAGGGAAAAGCCGATGCCGCACAAGAGAGCCGACAGGATAGTGGCGATGATCAGGTTGCCGCCGGTGTAGACCGACAGGCCCAGGCTGATCATGACCCACATGCTGGGGGTCAGGCCCTGGTTCATAAAGCCGACGCCAAAGGCGTCGGTCAGGGACAGGCCGCGTACCAGGCCGCTGGCCCGCCGGGCAAATACCTTTTCTTCAGACATGTCTTCCTCCTCCTATCAGGGTATCTGTTTCACGCTATCGCCGCAGGTCTGGTCCTCCTATTCTTGGTCCTCCTTTCCGCCGCCGGATGCCGGCTCGGGGATGTGCCAGTCGTAGACGTCTTTGAGCACGAGGGGAACCAGGACGGTGTTGGTCTTGCGGACGCCGGGGATATTGCCGATGATCTCGGTCACAAAGCGGTACAGGTCGGCATTGTCGCGGGCGTACACCTGGATGCTGAGGTCCTTTTCGCCGGTGGAACAGCCCACGTAGCTGACCTGTTGGAACCCGGCCATCTTGCGGGCCACGTCCAGGACGCGCCCCGGCTCGATCTCGATCCACACGTCGGCCATGACTTCATAGCCGACCTTGCGGGGGTGGGTGATGGCGCTGACCTGGATCACGCCGTCATTGAGAAGTCGATCCAAACGATAACGGACGGACCGCTCCGAGATGCGCCCGACGCGGCGCGCGATCTCGGCGCTGGACATCCGTCCGTCTTTCATCAGGAGCCTGATGATGGCCCGATCGACCTTGTCCAATTCAGACATGCAGCCCTCGCCTAATGTCTGTTTGCGACAAAGACTATGCCATATTTGTCGGAAAATGTCAAATCAGGGGGCCTGGCCTTTGGGCAGCGATCCGCCCAGGACTGGCCGATGGCGTTGTGCCAGGCTGAGTGCGGCGATGGCGAGGGCATCTTGAAGCTCGCCGCGCACGCAGAGCTCCATCCAGCCGTCCAAGGGGACGCTCCGCACCCGCACCGGATGGCGCTCGTCGCCCGGCAGGCGGCCGGGAACCAACCCCTGGGCCAGGAACAGGAACTGGCGCGAGTCGAGGTACTTGAAGGGGTGAAGCTCGGCCAGGAGCTCGAGACGCTCGGCGCGCCAGCCCAGCTCCTCCTGCAGCTCGCGGTTGGCCGCCTCCTCCAGCGACTCGCCTTGATCCACCGAGCCGCCGACCAGGGTCAGGATCTCTCGGCCAAAGGCCGGCGAATACTCGACCGCCAGCAGCACGTGGCCGCCGGCGGTGAGGGGCGCCACCAGCACGCCGTCGCCACAGTGGACATAGCCCACGCCTTCGGCGTCGGCCATCAGCGTGAAATAGGGATCGCTCGCGACCGGGTGGCCCTCAGGCCGGGCAGGCTTGTAGTCCATTGAGCCCGTTTCCTCTGTATGCCGCGCCGCTCACTCTCGGCAGAGCGTGTACACCCTGCCGAACTTGAGCGACGGCACGCTGCCGTCGGCGGCCACCTGGAACTCGATCAGCCCCACGTCGCAGGCAAAGAGGGTGTTGCTCAGCGGCACGCACGGCACCTCAGCGCCTTCATCGTCGGAATAGACCAGCAGCCGGCCACCCTCCAGGCGCACCGTCAGCCCTTCCACGCCGGTATAGCGGCCTGCGTACGCCTCCCAGGCGGCCGGATCGGGCCGGAACGCCCGGTCGGGCTCATACCGTTCACCGGGCGAGCTGTCGATCATCAGGTAGCGCACCGGTTGACCGCCCTCGGGGACAAAACCGACCGAGATGATCCCTTCCTCGCCCGCCTTGCGCCCCAAGTACACCCGGTCACTGTAGGCGCTCAGGGGGATGCTTGGCTCCGTTCCAATCGAGGGTGAGCCGGTCATCTCCGGCTTGGACGGTCGCCAGGCCCGTCCAATCCCCGAGATAGGTGCCGGTGTACAGGGGCCACGTCGCGCGATCGGGCTCAACCGCCGCCGGTTCCGGCTCTGGACCGGCGGGAAGGCCGAGCAGCCGGTCCACCACGTCGTCGACGATCTGCTCCATGACTGTCCAGAAGCCCTGGGCGCGGTTGAGCAGGATCGCCACGGCGACGCCCTCCTTAGGGATCATCGCCAGCCGGCTGCCAAAGCTGCTGATCGAGCCGTTGTGCGACACGCGGCGCAGCCCCTTGTAGGTGTCCACCGCCAGGCCAAAGCCATAGCCGCCGTCCGTTGCCGTGTAGCGGTCCGTCTGCACCGCCTGCATCTCGGCCACCGATTGGGGGGACAGGATCCGCCGCTGCCCCCAGCGCCCGCCGTTCATCAGCATCTGGGCAAAGTTGAGCAGGTCAAGCGACGTCGAGATGGCCATCCCCGACGGATAGCTGCCTGCGTTGTCGGCGAAGCGATGCTGCACCCGTACAGTCCCGTCGCCGGCCAGCTCGTGCGACTGGGCCAGCGGGTAGGTCATGGCCACCGTCGGGTCGAAGGTGGTGCGCCTCATGTCGAGCGGGTCGAAAACCAGCTCCTGCATCAGCTGCGTGTAATACCGGCCGCCGGCGATCTGGGCCACTAGCCGGCCAGCCGCGACGCCGGGGTTGCTGTAGGCGTACAGCTTGCCGGGCGGGGCGATGAACGGGTAGCCGGCGATCCGCTCGCGGATATAGGCCTCCAGCGCCTCCGGATCGCGCCGGCCGTAGGGCGCATAGTCGGTCGGCAGCCCGGCCGAATGGCTGAGCAGCCGGCGGAGGGTGATCCGCTCGGCGGCGCTCTCGGGTCGCTGAAGGTGAGCCGCGGCACGTACTCCCGCACCGGCCGGTCCAGGTCCAGCTTGCCGGCCTCGACCAGGCGCATGACCGCCGTGGCGGTCATCGACTTGGTGATCGAGCCGATGCGAAACAGTGTGTCGGGCGTCACCGGTTGGCCGGTCTCGACGCTGGCGACGCCAAACCCCCGGGCATAGACGATCTCGCCGTCCTGCACGGCGGCCAGCGCCAGGCCGGGCACGTGGCCGGCCTGCATCTGCCTTTGTATCTTCTCTTCCAGACCTCCCAGTCGGTCATTCTCTTCTCCCTTCTCCGCTGTCACCCTGACCGCCGTACAGTGCGGCGCAGTATGCCGCAGCGCAGCGAAGGGCCTCTCCCAGGCCAGAGAGAGTTCTTCGCTTCGCTCAAACTGACGTCTTCCAGCCCGGCCCGCGCACCACGCGGCCGGGCCGGGCGCCGGTGTGCTCGCCGTCGCGCAGCACCTGGACGCCGTTCACGAACACGTGAACGACGCCGGTCGCGTACTGGTGCGGCTGGTCAAAGGTGGCGTGGTCCTGGATCGCTGCCGGATCGAACACGACGACGTCGGCGAAATAGCCGGGAGCCAGCATGCCCCGGCGCTCGAGCCTCAGGTTGGCGGCGGGCAGCGACGTCAGGCGCCGGATCGCCTCCTCGAGCGGGATGACCTTCTCGTCGCGGACGTACTTGCCCAGCAGCCGGGCAAAGTTGCCGTAGGCGCGCGGGTGGGTGCTCGAGTTCAGGAACACGCCCTCGGCCGACATCGATTGGGCATCGGAGCCAAAGCTGACCCACGGCAGGGCGATCTGCCGCCGGACGTTGTCCTCCGACATGGTGAAATAGACGCAGCCTACGTCGCTGTCGTCCTCGATCACCAGGTCGACGATCGTCTCTTCGGGCGACTTGCCGCGCAGCGCCGCCACCTCGGCCAGCGTCTTGCCGGTGAGCGGCTTGAGCGCCTCGCTCTTGAAGCCGACCAGCAGCACGTTGTCGGCCGAGCCGGCGGCCTGGCAGCGTGCTCTCCCACTCGCCGCTGGGCGCCGCGATCTCGCGCACCACCCGCTCGCGGATGGCCGGGTCCTTGAGCCGCTCGATCCAGGCCCGGTGGCCGCCCTCCTGCACCCAGGGCGGCATGGCCGCATCCAGGCCGGTCGACGAGGCGGGATAGGTGTACATGTCGGCGGTGATGCGGTGGCCCGCGGCGCGGGCGGCCTCGATCTTGGCCACGACTGCGTCGAGCTTGTCCCAGTTGTCGCGGCCGGACACCTTCAGGTGGTAGATCTCGGCCGCGGATGCGGGCCTGGTCGGCGACGCCGATCAGCTCGTCCAGAGCGTCGAGGATGCGGTCGCCCTCGTTGCGGATGTGAGAGATGTACAGGCCGCCGTATTCGGCGGCGCAGGCAGCCAGGGCGACCAGCTCTTCGGGTGGGGCGTAACAGGCCGGGGCGTAGATCAGCGCCGAAGCGACGCCGACTGCGCCCTCCTCCATCGCCTGGCGGACCAGGGCGCGCATCTGGCCCAATTCGGCCGGCGTGGCCGGGCGGTCGGCATAGCCCAGGGCGTGGATGCGGACGGTCGTCGCGCCGACGAAGGAGGCGACGTTGGTCGAGACGCCGCGGGCGGCCAGGTGATCCAGGTACTCGCCCAGCGTTGTCCAGGTGACGTCGTAGCGGATGTCGCCCTGGCGCTCGATCATCTCCTGCTTCATCGCCTCGTTGAGCGGCCCCATCGACCAGCCTTCGCCCATCACCTCGAGCGTCACGCCCTGGCGGATGTCGCCCTGCGACCGGCCGTCCTCGATGAGCGACACGCCGGCCCAGCTCAGCATGTTGATGAAACCGGGGCTGACGGCCAGCCCGCGGGCGTCGATCTCGATCCGGCCCCGCACCCGACCCAACCGCCCGGCGGCGACAATGGTATCGCCCTCCACGGCCAGGTCGCCGGTGTAGGGCGCCGCACCCGATCCATCGTAGATTGTGCCGTTGCGGATTATCAGGTCGTAATGTCATCCTATTCCTTCTCAAGCATTGAGTCACTGACAACTGGCAGCTCTCAGCCAAGTATAGCCCAGGTCTGTCTGGCGGGCAAACCGTACGCTCGGAGAATCTGCAGAGCGCGTTCGGACCTGGGCTTGTTGACGCCGCCCTTATCCTGTGGTATGCTGTCGACAACGGCCGCAAGTAGGTGAGGCCTGACGAGAGGAATAACCTGTGACAGATGCTGCGTTGAACTATGCCCGGGACCATCGCCAACAGCATCTGCAGTCGCTGATCGATCTGCTTCGCATCCCGAGCATCAGCACACTGGCGGAGCACGAGCCCGATATGGAGCGGGCGGCCACGTGGCTGGCCGATTATCTCAAGGGGATCGGCATGAGCCGCGCCGAGGTGATGCCCACCGGCGGTCACCCGCTGGTCTATGCCGAGTGGCTGGGGGCCGGAGCCGAGGCGCCAACGCTGCTGGCCTACGGCCACTATGACGTCCAGCCGGTCGATCCGCTGGCCGAGTGGCATACGCCGCCCTTTGAGCCGGCGGTTCGGGGCGACGATCTGTTCGCCCGTGGCTCGTCAGACGACAAGGGCCAGGTCTTTGCCATTGTCGCGGCCGCAGAAGCCTATCTCCAGGGCAGCGGCCGGTTGCCGATCAACCTCAAGCTGCTGTTCGAGGGCGAAGAGGAGATCACCAGCCCCAGTCTGGCCCCCTTTGTCGAGCGCCACCGCCAGATGCTGGCCGCCGACGCCGTCCTGATCTGCGACCAGGCCATGCTCAGCCCGCAGGTGCCGCTGATCAGCTACGGTCTGCGGGGCTTGACCTACATGGAGGTGGAGGTGCGCGGCCCGGCCCAGGACCTGCACTCTGGCACCTTTGGCGGGGTGGTGGACAACCCGTTCAACGTGCTGGTTCGCCTGCTGGCCAGTTGATGGATCCGGCCAGCCGCCGCGTGCTGATCCCCGGCTTTTACAACCGGGTGCGGTCGCTCAGCGACGAGGAGCGGGCGCTGCTGGCCCGCCTGCCGCTCACCGACGAGCAGATGCGGCGCCTGGCCGGCGTGCCGGCGCTGGCCGGGGAGAAGGGGTACACGGCGACGGAGCGCGGCTGCGCCCGGCCTACCCTGGACATCCACGGCATGCACGGGCGGCTTTACCGCGGCGGGCAAAAAGACGGTGATCCCCGCCCGAGCCGGGGCCAAAGTCAGCATGCGCCTGGTACCAGACCAGGATCCAGAGGAGATCGCCGGCCTGTTCGAGTCGTACCTGCGGTCGATCGCCCCACCCACGGTCGAGCTAGAGGTGCGCACGCTGGGAACTGCCCGCCCGGTGATCGTGGATCTGCACGGGCCGGCGATCCAGGCAGCAGCCGAGGCCTACCGGCTTGGCATGGGTTTTTCGCCGGCTTTCCAGCGCGGCGGCGGCACCGTGCCGATCGTCCGCGATTTCCAGGACCTGCTCGGCGTGCCGATCGTCATGATCGGCTTTGGCCTGCAGGACGACAACAACCACGCGCCCAACGAAAAGCTCAACCTGACCTGCTTTTACAAGGGGATCGAGACGTTGATCCATTACTATGCCCTGTTTGCCGGGACAAAGAGAGGGAAGTAGATCGATGGCAGAGATGGAGGGCAAGGTCGCGCTGATCACCGGCGCGACCAGCGGCATCGGCCGGGCCACCGCGCTGAGGTTTGCCGCCGAAGGTGCCCAGGTGGCGATCGTGGCCCGGCGGGCCGCCGAGCTGGCAGAGGTGGCCCAGGCTATCGAGCGCCGAGGGCGGGCAGGCCATGGCCATCGCCGCCGACGTGACCCGACGAGGCAGAGATCGAGCGGGTGGTGCGCGAGACGGTCGAGGCCTTTGGCGGGATCGACGTGCTGGTCAATGCAGCCGGCATCCTCACCAGCGGCACGATCGAGACCACCCGCCTCCAGGACTGGGACTATATGATGAACCTGAACGCCCGGGCGCCCTTTTACCTGATCCAGTGTGCGCTGCCGTACCTGATCGAGCGCCGGGGAGCCATCGTCAACGTGTCGAGCGTGACCGGCATCCGCGCCTTTCCCGGCATCCTGGCCTACTGCGCCAGCAAGGCGGCGGTCGACCAGCTCACCCACTGCGTCGCGCTGGAGGTGGCGAGCAAGGGGGTGCGGGTCAACGCCGTCAACCCCGGCGTGGTCGTCACCAACCTGCACCGCGCCGGCGGCATGGCCGAGGAGGCGTACGACAGGTTCCTGGAGCACAGCAAGACGACCCATCCGCTGGGCCGGGTGGGCCAGCCCGAAGAGGTGGCCGAGCTGATCTACTTTCTGGCCTCGCCCCGAGCGGGGTGGATCACCGGCATCTCCTGCTCGATCGACGGCGGCCGGAGCCAGACCTGCGCCCGGTGACTGACCAGGGTAGACCTGACAGTCTCGAAATGCAGCTGAAAAGGGGGAATCATGAGCAAGCAGATTATCGCCACCGACAAGGCGCCCGCGGCGGTGGGACCCTACTCGCAGGCGGTGCGGGTGGGCGACCTGATCTACAGCGCCGGGCAGTTGGGGCTGGTGCCCGAGACCCGGAAATTCGCCGGCCCCGACATCGAAGCCCAGACCCGCCAGGCGCTGGAAAACGTCAAGGCGATCGTCGAGGCGGCCGGGTCGTGCCTGAAGCACGTGGTCAAGACGACCGTCTTTTTGCAGGACATCGGCGAATGGCCGCTGATGAACGCCATCTATGCCGAGTACTTTCCCGAGGAGCCGCCGGCCCGCTCGGCGGTGCAGGTGGCGGCGCTGCCGATGGGCGCGCGGATGGAGATCGAGGTGGTGGCCGTCGCCTGCGACTGCAACGACGGCGACTGCGACAACGGCGAGTGTGAGTGCGGCTGACAGCCCTAGCGCAGGAGGTTCTCCGGCATCTGGACGGCGACGACCTCGCCCCGGGCGCACAGCTCGTCGCCGGCGTACAACTGGGCCGTGACGACAACCTTGCGGCCCTTGATCTCCTTGACCTGGGCCCGCACGGTCAGCGGCCCCTCGAGCGGGGTGGGCCGCAAATAGTCCACGTGGAGTGAGGCGGTCACAAAGCGAAAAGGCGGCTCGCTGTCCATCGCCCGCCCCGCGGCGCGGTAGGCGGCGGCCGCCGCCGTGCCGGTGGAGTGGCAGTCGATCAGCGACGCGATCAGCCCGCCGTAAACATAGCCGGGGATGGCGATGTGGTACGGCCGGGGGGTGAAGGTGCACACCGCCTCGTCGCCGTCCCAGTAGCTCTTGATCTGCAGCCCCTGCTCGTTCAGCCGGCCGCAGCCGTAGCAGTGGGCGACGTTGTCGGGATAATAGTCCTGAAACGCCTTGTCGGTCATGATCCCCGTTCCCTCTCCTTGCTGCACGGCGCGGAATTCGTCCTCCAGGATGCTCATCATCACAAAATCGTGATAGGCGTGATCGTGGTAGTAGCCGTCGCGCTGGATGCCCTCCTGCTTAAAGCCGACCTTCTCGTAGAAGCGGAGGGCCCGCCGGTTAAAGCCGACGACGCCGATCGACACGCGGTGCATGTTCAGGTAGCCGAAGGCATAGTCGAGCAGCAGGCGGATCGCCTCGCTGCCGTAGCCCTGGCCCCACGCCTCCTTGTCGCCGATGATGATGCTCAGGTCGGTCGTCCGCCACGGCCAGAAGATGCGCAGCAGGCCGGCCTCGCCGATGAGCCGGTCGCCCTCCTTCAGTACGACGACGAACCACACCCGCTCCTTGTCGGTGCGAACCCTTTCCAGGAACTCGTCCGCGCCGGCCTGGCTCATGGGCGTGACCTCGCCGGTCAACTGCCGGATCTCGGGGTCGTTGGCCCACCGCCGGATGTGGGCCAGGTCCTCCTTCTCCAGCGGCCGCAGGTAGAGCCGCTCGCCAATCAGAAACTGAACTCGATCATCACTCGCCATGGTGTCCACGCTCACTCGGGCAGGGTAGCGCCATTCTCGCACAGTTTGCTCAATCTGGCAAGCTCTGCTCCTCTGCTATCTCGCATCGGGCCTGGCCAGCTCCAGCTTCAGCCGCATCTTGACGTCGTTGTCCACGAACAGGCTGCCATGGTACTGCTGCACGGGATGGATCTCGGTGCCGGGCAGCACCGCGCTCTGTTCCAGTATCCCATTGTCGCCCTTGGGCTCGGTGCTGTAGGTGATGCGGCTACATACCCCGTTTTCGCGGTGCACGCTCACGCTGGCGATCGTCTTGATGCCATAGCCGAAAACCGACAGGGTCGGCACGCTGGTGTGCATGCCAAGCTCCTTGCGGAACTCGCGCGCCACGCGCAGCAGCGGCCGTTGCTCCTCCGCCACCCAGCCCTCCTCCTCCAGAAAGTCGATGGCCTGCCCGTTCTGATCGACGCCGGTTGGGTAGGTCGGGAGGATCTGGTAGCTGGAGGGAAACGTCGCGAGGACCTGGCGCATCTTCTCGCCCATCAGTCCAAAGGGCAGCATCTTGGGACCGACGAGCAGGCTGGTCAATGCCTTCACTGTCCCGTAGTGCGGCCCGCCCATCAACACCAGCCGTTCGACATGCCGGGCTGCCTCCCAACCGTTCCACATAGTAGCGGCTCACCAGAGTGCCCAGGCTGTGGCCGATGAGCATCACCGGCCGCGACGTGGGCAGCGACTCGATCATCTGGCCAAGCTGCCGCGCCGAGATGCGCACGTCTTGCCGCCAATCGTAGGCGAACTCGAAAAAGTCCCGGTCGCGCTCGTAGCCCAGCTCCTCCACGAAATAGTCCCCCAGGCGATTGTACTGGTCCTGTTTGATCAGGTTGGGCACGATCACCATCTCGTTGACGATGCCGCGCGCTTCCATCTGCGTCTCCGGAGAGTAGCGAAAGGCGTCCGGGCTGCTTGAGCATCATCTTGACGTTGGGCCACACCCGCTCGCTGCCCAGCCACAGCTCCGAGCCCATCATGCCCGGCACAAACACCACCGGCCGGCGCTCGGGCCCTTGCCTCAGAGAGTCGCCCAGCACGGTCAGTGCCTCCATGCCGAACGCTGCCTTGAATACGACCTGGGCATCGCCGATCCGAAAGGCATCGCCGTCCTGGAGGATCGCCTCGCCAACCCGCTCGCCCTGCAGCCAGGTGCCGTTGGTGCTGCCCAGGTCGCGCAGCACAAACGAATCGCCCTTGCGCACCACTTCGGCGTGCCGGCGTGACACCTTGGTCCGTTCCAGCGCTACCTGGTTCTCGTCGGTGCGGCCGATGCGTCACCAGATCGACATCGTCGAGCGGCACCTCCCAGGTCCTTTCGGGGGTGAACACCACCAACCGCGCTACGCCAGTTTCGCCGACCGACATCGGCAAGCTCTCGCACTCGATGCACTGCTCCAGGTCTGCTTCCGAGTCGATCACGGTCAGGCCGGCGTCCTCGAGAACTGCGGCGGCTGCGTAGCGCAACTGGGCGCTGCCGATGCTGACCACGTCGCCAGCCTGCGAGCGCGGCGCGGTCCACCCGGACGCCGTTGACGCGCGTGCCGTTCGACGAGCCCAGGTCCACGATCTGGCAGCCCGATGGGCTGCACTCCAGGCGGGCATGGCTGCGCGACACCCGCCCCTCATCCAGGATGACGTCGTTGGTCGTCGCCCGGCCCAGGGTCACGCTGGCTTTGCCCAGGTCGAATTCCCGCTCTGGCATCCCCGGCTGGGTCACGATGAGCTTGCCATAACTGTCCTGCATGTTGATACCTTCCCTTTCCCTGTCCTGCAGCTTCCCACTTCCTTCACCTGCGCCAGGGCTATGGTGCGTCGGGCAGCATCACACAGTTGCCGCTGTCCAGCACCACCGAGTGATCGGGATTGGCCACCAGGGCGCACATTCGCCCCGCCTCGGCCGGCCGGTCGGTGGCCAGCATAGCCGGTGAACGGCGACGGACCGCCGTACATCAGCCGCAGACCCGTCGCCCGACATGCCCACCTGCTCGGGCGGCACGGTATCGAAAAAGAAGTGGATGTGCGTGCCCGGCAGCTGCGCCGTAAAGCCGGCGGTCCTCGAACTCGACCACGTAGCGGCCCTGGTCGTCCAGGCCGATGTGCACGATCTCGACCGACAGATTGTCCGGCGCTGCGCCGGTGGGCAGCGGCCGGCCCCTCGACCACCGGCACCTGGCTGATGTCGCCGCTCACCTGCGTTGCCTGTACCGGCAGCCAGCAGCTGTCGTCCAGGTTCTGCGGGTTGGCCACGTTCCACCACGCTTCGTCGGGCGACAGACCTCGCACCAGCTGCCGCCTGGCCCGCTTTCAGCTGGGCGACCGGTGGGAAGGTCGTCGCCGGCCCTGACAGGCAGGCGGTGTCCTCCAGTGCCAGCGGCCGTCACCACGTCGGGCAGGAGCACTGCACGTGCCGCTGTTGGGCTGCACGCTGTGGTCGGGATTCGCCACCAGCACGCACAGCTGGCCGGCGTTCTCCGGCCGGTCGCTCTGCTTGATCTGGGCAAACGGGCTGGAGCCTTCGTACTCGGTCCACAGGCCGCTGCCCGGCGTGCCCGCCTGCCCGGGCGGCACGGTGTCGAAGAAGAAGTGCAGGTGACTGCCGGACGGCTGCGCCGTCAGGCCCGACGTCTCGTACGTCACCACGTAGCGCTGCTGGTCGTCCAGCGTGATGCCGGTGATGCGCGCCAGGGGCGCCCCGGCCGGGCTGGTGGCGGTGGGCGACATGGCCTGACCCCGACGGCGGTGGGCGAGATGCCCCGCGCGCGACCCCGTCGGCGTCGGCCCGGCCCCATCCGGCCGGGCGAGCGCAGCAGGGCAAACAGCACGCCGGCGATGATGGCCAGCAGCAACACAGCGCCGCCGGCCCACAGCGCCGGGCTCACTTTTGGGCGCGGTGCGCAGGCGCCAGGCCGCTCTGCTACGGCGCCTGCCGGCTGGCCATCGGCGCCGGTCTGCCATTCGCCCATTGGCGCGCCTCGGCTCGGCCGCCGCTCCACCGGCTGGCTCCGGCACCGGCCGCGCCGGCGCAGCCCTGGCGTGTCCGGCGTTCGCCGGCCCGGCGGGCCACTGCCCGCCGCTGACAGCGCCGTCTGCCGGACCGCTCGCCGGCAGCCGGCGGTGCAGCGGGCCGACGGGCGGCGCGCCGCGGCGCCTTCGGCTCCTCGAGCGCTGTCGCTCCTGGCGCCGCGGCCGCCTCCAGACCTGGCCATGCCCTGCCTCAGCGCCGCCGCCAAGTGGGCCATCGAGCCGTAGCGGTCGTCGCGGTCCTTGGCCAGCGTCTTTCTCGATGACGGCGATCAGCGCCTCGGGCACTCCCGGCCGCAGGCCGCGCAGATCGGGCGGCGCATTGTTCACGTGCATCATCATCAGGGTCATGGTCGAATCGGCCTCGAACGGCGGCCGCCCGCTGACCATCTCATACAGCGTCACGCCCAGCGAATAGAGGTCGGAGCGGGCATCGGGCGCCTCGCCCTGGATCACCTCCGGCGGCATGTACAGCGCCGTCCCCACCACCGCGCCGGTGGCGGTGTGGCTCTCGCCGCCGGTGATCTTGACGATGCCGAAATCCATCAGGATCGCCTGGCCGTGCAGGTCGAGCATGATGTTGGCCGGCTTGATGTCGCGGTGGATCATGCCCCGCCGGTGCGCATAGCTCGGCCGCGTCGCTGTCTGCATGGTAATCTCGATCGCCTCCGTCAGCGGCATCCGCTTGCCGGCCTTGTTCAGGCGCCGCAGCCGCTCCTGCAGCGTCTCGCCGGCCACGAACTCCTGCACCATGTAGTACAGGTCGTCGTCGTGGTTATAGTCAAAGACCTGGACGATGTTCGGGTGCCGGAGCTGGGCGACGGCTGTCGCTTCCTCTTCAAAGCGCACCAGAAAGCGCGGATCGGCGGCCAGGTGGGCGTGGATCGTCTTGATCGCCACCACCCGCTTCAGGTTCGGGTCGTAGGCCTTGTACACCGCCGACATCCCGCCCTGCCCCACCATCTCGTCGACCCGATAGCGCCCGCCAAGGACCTGGCCGACCAGACTATTGCGTGGCATATTCTCTCTCCCATCCTTCTCCCTGTCATGCGGCCTTTACTTCTGCCGTTTCCGGGCCATGGCCACCAGGATCAGCCCGAACAGGATGACGATGATCCCGGATCTGAGCGCCCCAGGCTGTGAGCAGCTTCGACCGGTAAGCTGACGGCGACTCCTTGTCCACGAAGGCCCAACCAAAGTCGTCGTTGAAGCGGCCGATCAGCGACTCGGCCTTGCTCACCGCCGTCGTGCGCGCGATCTGCCACTGGGTAGGATCGGCCGGCGCGGGCTCGTGCAGCGCCGGATCGTCGAACTGGCCAATGCCCGGAAAGTCGCACGACGCCTGGTCCAGCGCCGCCAGCCCCATGCAGCTGCAGCCCAGCGCCTCTTTCTGCGTCCAGGGTGAGCGCATTCCTCTCTTCTTCCGGCAACTGCCAGCAGGCATCGGCGGCCACGTCCGAGCCGGCGCCAGAGATGGCGACCAGCGCCTCGAACCCCCAGCCGCGCCGACGTGGGCGCGCTCACCGTCCGGGGGCACCGCGAATCAGCGCCCCGCCCAGCACGATCTGCGGCATGATCAGCAGGATCACCAGCAGCGGGGCCGAGTTGGCATTGGGCGAAACCGCCGAGGCCAGCAGGCCCATCATCATGCCGGCCAGCGTGGCCAGCGTCAGCGTCACGTACATCAGCAGGAACTCGGTCACCCCGCCCGGCATCTTGAACGCCAGGTAGTGGATGGCGGTGTAGACCAGCGCCTGGTAGAGCGCCAGCAGCACGGCTACCCACATCTTGGACAGCACGTAGGGCAGGACCTTGAGGTTCACCAGCCGCTCGCGCTTGAATACATCCGCCTCCTTGACGAACTCGCGCACCATGGCCAGCGCGCCGATCATGATGGCAAAGATGACCGGGTTGAACAGGGTGGTGACGGCGTTGGCCATGTTGCCGTCCTGGTAGGAGAACAGGTCGCGGCCCAGCATGATCGACTCAGCACCACGTCCAGCAGGCCGACCAGCGGCGCCGAGGCGAGCATCAGGAACAGCCCAATGCGGTCGCGCGACAGGATCTTGATGTTGCGCGACGACAGGATGGCAAACTGCCGCGCCGCCGATACGCGGCGCGAGCTGCTCCTGCCGGGCCGGCTTGACCGCCGGCGCGGCCGCGGCCACGGCGCCGGCGCCGCGCCTGCCGTACGCTCCTGCCCAGCGCCTTGCAGCGGCTCGACGATATAGTCCCGGTATGCCGTGCTGGCCTGATAGCGCTGCGCCCAGTCCTCGGCCTTGCCCTTGCTGGTGTCGTCGAGCACTGCATAGATTTCGTCAAACTCCATCGGCCGCGTGCGCCGCTCGCGCTCGGAGCGTACCTGGTCAAAGAAGCGCAGCGCCTCGTCGGGCGGGCCGAACCAGGCCAGGTAGCCGCCGCGCGCCACAAAGACCACCTTGTCGGCCAGCATCACGTTCTTGGTGGCGTGGGTGATCAGCACGATCGTCCGTCCCTGGTCGGCCAGGCGGCGCATGCAGGTGCATCAGCGCGGTCTCGGTGCCGGGATCGAGCCCGAAGTGGGCTCATCCAGGAAAAAGAGCCCGGGGCGGGTCAGCAGCTCGACGCCGATCGACACCCGCTTTTGCTGGCCGCCGCTCAGGCCGCTGATCTGCACATCCTTGCGGTGCACCAGGTCCAGGTCTTGCAGCACCTCGGTCACCCGCTGGTGGCGCTCCTCAGGGCTGGTGTCGGCCGGCATGCGCAGCCGGGCGGCATAGTCGAGCGCCTGGTACACCGTCAGCTCGGTGTGGATGATGTCCTTCTGCGGCACAAAGCCGATCTGGCTGCGCACCGCGTCAAAGTGCTTGTAGATGTCGACGCCGTTGACCAGCACCTGGCCATGGCTGGCCGGCCGGTAGCCGGCGATGGCGTCGACCAGGGTCGACTTGCCGCCGCCGCTTTGCCCGACGACCACCACCAACTCTCGCGGCCGGAACAGCAGCGAGATATCCTTGAGCAGGTTCAGGTCCTTGCGCACCCACTTGTTCAGCCCGAGCACCTCCACCTGCAGCCCGCCGCTCTCGTCGAACTGGGCCAACTGGTCCTGACCCAGCTCAAAGCGGTAGGGACCGATGCGCAGCGAGTCGCCCGCTGCCAGCCACACCTCGCCGTCGATGCGCTGATCGTTGACAAAGGTGCCGTTGGCGCTGCGCTGGTCGCGCACCCGGTAGCGCTGGCCCACCCGCTCGACGACGGCGTGGTAGCGCGACACCGTCGGCGCCTCCAGCACCACATCGTTGGACGGGTCGCGCCCGATCTGGAGCTGGCTGCGCTCCCCAAAGGTGATGCGCCGGGTGCGACGCGCCGAGCGCCGCCTCGGCCGGCCACTGGTAGAACAGGGTGACCATCACGCCGGGATCGAGGCTGCCAATGCGCAGCACATCTCCGTCGTGCAGCGCCTGCTCGCCCTGCACCGGCGCACCCTGGTACAGCACCGGGTTCTTCGCGTCGGTCTCCACCCTCAGCCGGTAGCCATCCTCGCCCCGCTCCAGCACGGCGTGGTGGCCTGACACGATGGGCGAATCGATCACCACGTCATTGTCGGCGGCGCGGCCCAGCCGCACCTGCGCCAGTGTCAGGTCCACCGTCTGGGGCTCCGATCCGGCCACCGTCACCACCAGCCGCGGCGGCACGCCCGCGGCCGCCGGCGGCAGAGCCTGGACGTCGGCCAGCACCGTCAGTCCCTGGGCGGCAGGTCCTGCCTCCTCGCGGGTCTCCGACTGCGGCGCCGCGGCCGGCTGGTCGCCCGACCGGCGCCACAAAGGTCAGGCTCACCGCCCGGCCGAGCTGCACCAGATCGCCGGAGCTGCAGGGTCTGCGGAGCGGTGAGGCGCACCCCGTTCACGAACGTGCCGTTGCTGCTGCCCAGGTCCTCGACCTGGACGTGCCCATTGTCCTGGTGCTACGAGCGCGTGGCGGCGCGACACCGCCGGCGAGTCGATCACCAGGTCGGCGCTCGCGTCGCGGCCAATGACCATCTCGGGCAAGGTGAGCTCCAGCTCCTTCCCTGCCGGCGAGCCATCCTGTAACACGAGCTTGGCACTAGAATGACTGGTCATTTACTTCCTCCTTCCGTCCGTGCTGAACGCTATGGGCAGCGCGAAGCAGTGGTGGCTGTCGTGGACCACCGTGTTGTCTGGCAGGGCGACGATGGCGCATAGCTGAGTGGCCCCCTGCGGCCGGTCGGCCGTGGAATAGCCGGAATAGGGCGAGCTGCCACCGTGCGAGAAGTTGGTCGAGCCGCCCTTCTTGCCCAGATCCTCCGGCTTGACCGTGTCGAAAAAGAAGTGGACGTGCGATGCCGGGCCAGTGCGACGTAAACCCATAGGTCACGTATTCGACGACGTAGCGGTTATGGCTGTCCACCGTGATGCCGGTGATCTCGACGTCCAGCACGTCGGGCAGGTGAAAGCAGTTGCCGCTGTTGGGGATGACCGTGTGGTCCGGGTTGGCCACGACGGCGCACAGCTGCGTGGCGCCCTGCGGCCGGTCGGCTGCGGCGTAGCCGGTGAACGGTGGCACACTCCCATAGGATCGGCGGTTCGCCTCGCCGCCGATGCCCACCTGGTCGGCGGTGAAGGTGTTAAAGTAGAAGTGGATGTGGGTGCCGCCGGGATACTGCGGTGTAAAGCCGTGTGGCGACGAATTCGGTCGACATAGCGGCCCTCGGCGTCCAGGGTGATCCCGGTGATCTCGACGCGTGGGCAGGCCGGGCAGCGTGATAGCAGCTGCCGCTGTTGAGGATGACCGTGTGGTCGGGTTGGCCACCACGGCGCACAACTGCGTGGCGCCCTCCGGCCGGTCGGCCGCGGCATAGCCGGTGAACGGGGTGTACTCGCCGTAGGACCGGCGGTTCGCCTCGCCGCCGATGCCCACCTGGTCGGCGGTAAAGATGTTAAAGTAGAAGTGGATGTGGGTGCCGCCGGGATATGCCGGGACAAAGTCCTTGGCCTGCAAAGTCGACGACATACTGCTGCTCTGCGTCGAGGGTGATGCCCGTGATCTCGATGGTGGGCAGGTTCGGCAGTGGGAAGCAGTTGCCGCTGTCGACCACGACCGAGTGATCGGGATTGGCGACGACGGCGCACAACTGGGTCGCACCGTCCGGCCGCTCATCAGCAGAGTAGCCGGCGAACGGTGAAGCGCCGCCGTAGGCGCGCCGGTTGGCCTCACCGCCGATGCCTACCTGCTCTGGCGTGAAGGTGTCAAAGTAAAAGTGGATGTGGGTGCCGGGGTAGGCGGGAGTGAACCCCTCCGCGATAAAGTCGGTGACGTAGCGGTTGTCCGCACTGACGGCGACGCCGGTGATCTCGACGCTGAGCCCCTTCGGCGGCTCGGCGC
Source organism: uncultured Chloroflexia bacterium (assembly GCA_963749455.1). Taxonomy (GTDB): domain Bacteria; phylum Chloroflexota; class Anaerolineae; order JAAYZQ01; family JAAYZQ01; genus JAFGOG01. Next base: position 97,618 of record CAVVMX010000012.1, on the reverse strand, counting down.
CGGGCGGTGGTCCTTCGACCAGCGGCAATTTGCTGATGTCACCGCTCACCTGGGTGTCCACCGTGTGCAGCCAGCAGGCCTGGTCCAGGTTGTCGGGATTGGCAACGTTCCACCACAGCTCGTCGAGCGACAGGCCCATGACCAACGCCTGCTTGGCCTGCCTGGAGCTGCCCCACGGCCGGATAGTCTGTCCCGGGGCCAAACAAGCACGCCATCGGTTCCGGTGAGGTAGCCAGCACCACGTCGGGCAGCGGTGCGCAGCTCCCTGTGCCCAGGATGGGCGTGTAGTTGGGGTTGACCGCCTGGACGCACAGCTGGCTGGCATTCGACGGCCGGTCGGCCGCCGTGTAACCGGTGAAAGGCGACAGCCCAAAATAGGCGATCCACTGCTTTTCGAACGGTGCGCCTGCCTTTTCAAACGGCACGGTGTTAAAGAAAAAGTGCAGGTGGGTCGTCGTCAACACCTCTGCCAGGCCAAGGGTCTGAAAGTCGGCGACATAACGTCCTTCGGGGTCGAGCGTAACGCCGGTGATCGACACCGATATCGGGCCGGCTGCCGGCGGCATTGCTTCGTGGGAAGCGGACCCGCTGCCCTCGACCGGCATGGGCGTGCTCTGCTCCGGCGTCGGCACAGTCGCCACCGGTACTGTCTCCGTCGGCGTGATGAGCGCCGGCGCGGCGCTTTCTTGGCCGGCTGCTGGCCGGGCCACCACGTTCCCGGGCGAGCCAGTCTCGTCACCTGATCCTCCGGCCAGGGCCAAAGCCAGGCCGACGCCCAGGGCTGCCAGCAGGATGGCAGCGCCGGCCCACACCCACCACTTGCGCAGGATCCCGGGCCGGGAGCGCTCGGCGGCGGGCGTCGGGCTCAGACTGCCTACCCTCTCCTGTTTTTTGGACGCCAGACCCGCAGCGCGCGCTGCGGTCTGCCGTGCCGGCGTTGGGCCGGTCTCGTGCCACGCCGGAGTCGCTGCCGGTGCCGGCTGCGGGCCGGCTTCCTGCCTGGTCGCTGCCGCCGGCCATGCCTGCGGGCCGGCCTCCAGCCTGGTCGCGACGGAGACCGCTGGTGCCTGTGGGCTGGGCTGCGGCCTGGGCGCAAAAGTCGCCGGCCGGGCGGCTGCGCCGTCGTCCGGCGCTTCGAGCGCGGTGGCGAGCCGGGCCGGCTCAGCCACTATCTCCGCCAGGTCGAGATCGGTCGCCTGTAGGCCTGATACTACGCCGGCCTGCGCCGGCTTGCCGATCTGCTCCAGGGCCAGGCCCAGGTCGGCCATCGAGCCATAGCGCTCGTCCCGATCCTTGGCCAGCGCTCGTGACACGACCGTCCACAGCACGGGCGGCGCGTCGGACCGCACCTCGCGCAGATCGGGCACGGGGTCCTTGATGTGCATCATCAGCAGCGTCATGGCCGAGCGAGCCTCGAAGGGCGGGTGCCCGCCCACCATCTCGTACAGCGTCACCCCCAGCGAGTAGATGTCCGAGCGCGGGTCGGGTGTCTCTCCCCGGATCACCTCCGGCGACATGTAGGTTGCCGTGTCGACCACGGCGCTGTTGGCGGTGTGCCGCTCCCCGCCGCTGATCTTGACCATGCCGGTATCCATGAGGATGGCTTGGTCGTGCACATTCAGCCTGACGTTAGCCGGCCTGATGTCGCGGTGAAGCATGCCCTGCCCGTGGGTATACCCGGCCGCCTCGACGATCTGGACTGCATAGCCGATGGCTTCGACCACGCTCAGACTGTTTCCCTGCCGACTTGAGGCGGCGCAGCCGCTCTTGCAGCGTCTCGCCCGGCACGAACTCCTGAACCATGTAATACAGGTCGCCGTCGTGCCCATAGTCCAGGACCCGCACGATGTTCGGGTGGCGCAGCCGCGCCACCACCGGCGCCTCTTCCTCGAACCTCATCGGGAACCTGTCATCTGCGACCAGATCACTGAGGATCACCTTGACGGCCACGACCTGCCTTGAGCCAGTGTCGTAGGCCTTGTACACGACCGACACGCCACCCTGACCCACCATCTCGTCGATCCGGTAGCGCTCGCCCAAAACCTGCCCGACTAGATTGTCGCTATTCATCGTGTCATGACCTCCTTGCGTCCTGTCCTCTCTACCCATTCCCACTCCAGGCTGTGTGCCCGAGTGGTATCAACCCTGCTATTATAGCACACTTTGGAGAGAATGGCGCATTCTATTTATAAATATCATATTAAAAATGATCTGGAAGAAAAGGCAGCCGGGGACGGTCACCCTGCAAAGGCCGGGTGCACCCCTTGCACTTGGCCGTTGGTGATTGTGCGTTTTTGGCAAATCTGTGGTATAAAGTACCTAACTGCAAACTGACGTGCAGTGGAGACCATCTTCACGAAAGGAGATCCATCAATGGCAAGAATCAAGGATGTGGAAGGCATTGGTCCGGTCTATGCCGAAAAGCTGCAGGCAGCCGGCGTCAAGACGACCGATATACTGCTGGAAAAAGGCGCTTCTCCTCAGGGCCGCAAGGCGCTGGAAGAACAGACGGGCATCAGCCATGGCCTGATCCTGGAGTGGGTCAATCACGTCGACCTGTACCGGATCAAGGGTGTGGCCTCGGAGTACTCTGACCTGCTCGAAGAGGCAGGGGTTGACACGGTCGTCGAGCTGGGGCACCGGGTCGCTGCGAACCTGTATCAGAAGATGATGGAGGTCAACGCCGAGAAAGAGCTGGTCCGCCGCCTGCCCACCGAGAAGCAGGTCGCCGACTGGATCGAACAGGCCAAAAAGCTGCCGCGCGGCGTCAACTACTAAGCCAAACCGGGTGTGGCCTGCCAGAAGCTCAACCACGGCCCCACGGCAGGCCACACATAACTTATCGTCTATAGGGCGCTGCCCTGACGGCGCCCCTATCCTGTGTCTGCCGTCCCCCGGCGGCAGGATTGCTTACCTTTGACCTACTGCCCTGTGCGGGCCTTTTGCCGTCCCTTCACCATCACCGCCGCCAGCCCGGCAAACGCCACGATCAGGCAGCCCAGGATGGCGCCCACGACATAGACAAGCCAGTCTGGAATCGCTGACCCTTTTTCCGCGGCCTGTTCGGCCGGCTCGCCGGCCGTTGAGGCCGCCACCGTGGCAGGAACGACCACGGCCGCCAGCGTCGGCGGAGGCGGAGTTGGCGTCACTGATGGGACCGGCGTTGCGACCGTAGGGAGCACCGGTGGTGCGGCCGGCGTCACCGGCGTGTCCGAAGGAGGCACCGGCGTTGCAGAAGCCGGGACGGCGGTCCAGGTGGCAGTCGGTGGGGGGGCCGTGTCGGTCGGCGCAGCGAATTGGACCTCCTGGACGGCCTTGGCCTGGTTGAGGCTGCGGTCATAGACCATCGCCCGCAGGGCGTGGGTCCCCGGCGCATACTTGCCTGTCTCCAGCTTGAACTCGTAGGCCCCGCCCAGCGCCTGGCCCACCAGTTTGTCATCCACGTACAGCTCCAGCCGTGCCACGGCGTCGTTGTCGCCGGCCTCTACCCCGATCGTCACCGTGCCATACCAGGGCTGGCCACCGGGCGCGCTGAGGACCACCGACGGCGACTGAGCGTCGGCACGGGCGGCAGGCGAATCGGGATAGGGCGCCGGGAAATCGCGCCGGGCCTGCGCCACCGGCACGCCCACCACCTGGATATGGCCGATGTCGGTGATCCCCACCCCGCTTTGTGCGCCCAACTGGAGGTAGGGAATGGCGCGCGGGTCGTAGCCCATTACCAGCGCCCCGACCGTGTCCAGGGCCACCACATCGCGTCCGGCCAGGATCAACCCCATCGGCGGCTCGATGATCTGCGAGCCAACCGGGCCGTCGATCATCCCCCGTTGGCCGTCGACCACCACGAAATCGGGCCGGCGGGCCAGGTTCAGATCCACGATGTGCCGGTCCAGGTTGACCGCGCTGTGATCCAGGCTCTGCTTGCCATAGATGTTGCCCGGTCCATGGTAGATGTCGTTGGGCAGCAGCCCGACCAGGTTCTTCATCCCTAGCGTCACCCCGGCATTGTAATGGTTCTTGAACACCGGCACGCTGATCAGCACGTCGGCGTCGAGCACGACGTTGGGCAGCCAGTACTCCTGGCGGATCAGCCCCATCGGCACCGTGACCTGCCTGACCTTGGCCGGGTCGTGCGCATCGGTGCCACCGCTGTCGTTGAGGTCCACCAGCGGCGCGCCGGTGGCATCGTCGACCATATTGCCGTCGGTGTCATAGCCGGCGTTGCGAAAGGCCGACTGGGTGCAGGCACGGTCGCGGTTGGCGTCCCCTTCGCCATACTGGGCCGTGCCCTCGGCGATGATCACCTGGGCTGCCCCCGCCTCGCGGGCCAGCCGGACCACCGCCCGGGCCACCTTCGGGTCGGTGACCATGCCGCTGCCCGCCGTCGCGTCCATCACCATGTTGACCTTGACCACCACCGTGTCGCCCGGCTCGATCACCTTCTCCAGCCCACCGGCCTTGGCCACCGCCTGCCGGACCGCCGCCTGAAGGTCCCCCTCGATCCGCACGATCGCCACCTGGGCCATCCCCTCGGGCGCATACGACGGCACGGCCAGGCTGTGCGCCACCCGCACCGCCAGCAGTAGGGCCAGCAGTCCGGTGATGCACGCCCAACGCCAGCGCTTGTGGCTCATAGCAGCCCCTTTGCCAGCCAGTCAAGGCCATAGCCCGCCAGACCGGCAGCCAGTGCCAGGCCCACCAGGCAGGCGATCAGCGCCCGTCTGGGGAGCAGGCAGCCCAGACTGGCCAGCGACGTCCCGCGCAGGGCCGGTCCGACCAGCAGAAAGGCCAGTAGCGTCCCCTGGCTAAAGCCGGCCTGACCAAGACTGCGGGCCAACGGCACGGCGCTCCCGCCGCAGGTGTATAGCGGCGCGCCCAGCCAGCCCAGAAGGGGCGTCGACAGCCAGCCGCGCTCGGCCAGCCAGTCCAGGATGCCGAGCTGCGGCAAGAGCACCTGCAGCGCCGCCCCGGCCAGCACCCCGATCAGGAAATAGAAGAGCACGTGCCCGGCCAGGTGGGCGATCGGCATCGGAATCTGTTGGGGCGCGGTCTCCGCGCCCTCTTCCGCGCCCCACTCCACAGGCCGCCCGGCATCAAACACCAGCCCCAGCACGGCGCTCACCGCCAGCACCGCCGCCAGTTGGACCAGCGCAAAGCGCGGACCCAACGCGCCCAGGGTCAGCACGAAGAGCTGGGGGTTCATCAGCACCGACGACAGCACAAAGGCCAGGCCCGGCCCCGGTGGCAGGCCCCGCCCACGCATCTCCACCACCACCGGCGCCACCCCCGCCGTCGGCAGGGGCGACGCAGCGCCGGCGACCACCGCCAGAGAGGCAGCCAGCGGCCGGGGCAGTCCGAGCGGCAGGATGACCTGCCGGCGCTGGACGGCCCACGACAGCGCCGCCGCGGCAGCGATGCCGCCCAGCACGTAGGGCCACAGCCGAGCCACCGTATCGGCTGCGGTCAGCAGGATGAGCATCAGCGTGGAAAAGGGATCGGCCGGCAAGTCTATGCTCCCAGGGTGGCGACCATCACCGCCTTGATGGTGTGCATCCGGTTCTCGGCCTGGTCAAAGACGATCGAGTGCTCCGATTCAAAGACGTCGTCGGTCGCCTCCAGCCCGTCCATGCCGCTCTTCTGGTAGATCTCTTCGCCGATCTTGGTCTCGCGGTTGTGGAACGACGGCAGGCAGTGCATGAACTTGACCTCGGGGTTGCCGGTCCTGGCCACCAGATCCATGTTGACCTGGTACGGCTTTAGCAGCTTGATCCGCTCATCCCACACCTGCTTCGCCTCGCCCATCGACACCCACACGTCGGTGTACAGGAAATCCACCCCCTCGACCCCCTCGTCCACATTTTCGGTCAGGGTCAGGCGGGCGCTGGTTTGAGCGGCGATCCCCCGGCAGGTCTCGACCAGCTCGTCCGCCGGCCACAGGCTCCTGGGGGCGCACAGCCGGACGTCCATGCCCAGCTTGCAGCCCATGACCATCAGCGAGTTGCCCATGTTGTTGCGGGCATCGCCCAGGTAGCAGTAGGCGATCTGGCCGAGCGGCTTGTCGCTGTGCTCGATCATGGTCAGGACGTCGGCCAGCGTCTGGGTGGGATGGAACTGGTCGGTCAGGCCGTTCCACACCGGCACGCCCGAGTATTGGGCCAGGATCTCGACCGTCTGCTGGGCAAAGCCGCGGTACTCGATGCCGTCGTACATCCGGCCCAGCACCCGGGCGGTGTCCTTCATCGACTCCTTGTGGCCGATCTGCGAGCCCTCCGGCCCCAGGTAGGTGACGTGGGCGCCCTGGTCGTAGGCGGCCACCTCGAAGGCGCAGCGGGTGCGGGTGGAGGTCTTTTCAAAGATCAGGGCGATGTTCTTGCCGGTCAGGCGCGGCTGCTCGTAGCCGCCATACTTGGCCGCCTTCAGCTCGGCGGAGAGCTTGAGCAAGAACTTGATCTCCTCCGGTGTGAAATCCAGCTCCTTGAGAAAGCTACGGTTGCGCAGGTTGAAAGCCATTGATCGATTCTCCTTTTATTCTTCTCTATTCTTTGCCCTAGTACTCCACCACCGTGCCCGCTGACACCGTGCTCTGGATCGCCTCCAGGATCGTCGTCCCCGGCGTGATGTCGCCCATGCTCGCCCTGCCACTCGATCGTCCAGCCGCCGCACTGCATGCCGATGTCGTCGGCGCCCACCCCGGCCACATAGATCCGCGGCGTCTCCTTCGACAGCGGCAGCGCGCTGTTGTCGTTCTTGAGCAGCACCGCCGATTTGGCCACCGCTTCGCGGGCCACCGCCCGGTGCTCGTCCGATCCTATCTGGGCTCAGCAGCGCCTTGTCGGAGAAGGGATGGTCAAACAGGCCCATCTCGTACTTGACCGTCAGGATCCTCCCTACGGCGTCGTCGATCCGCTCCATCGGCACATCCCCGGCCTCCACCGCCTTGGTCAGCGTGTCGATGAACCGGGTGTAATCGTAGGGCACCATGCTCATGTCGATCCCGGCGTTGATGGCGGCGACCACGTCGGCGTAGTAGTCGCCCGAGATCCCTGTCGATGGCCTGCCAGTCTGACACGACGAACCCGTCAAACCCGAGTTCCCCCTTTAGCACGCCGGTGATCAGGTACTTCTGGGCGTGCATCTTGAGGCCGCCCCAGGTGCGAGTAGGAGATCATGATGCTCTTGGCTCCGGCCTTGATGGCGGCGGCATAGGGCGGCAGGTGGACGGCGCGCAGCGTGGCCTCATCCACCTCCGTCACGCCCCCGTCGATCTCGTACCCGCTGGCCGTCGAGCTGCCCCAGGCCGTCCCGCCGTCGCCTACAAAGTGCTTGGGCGTGGCCAGGACGCTGTCGGGGGCGGCCAGATCGTCGCCCTGCAGTCCGCGTAGGTAAGCGGTCGCCAGGGTCGAGACCAGCTCCGTGTTCTCGCTATAGCCCTCGTAGGTGCGCCCCCAGCGGATGTCCTGCGGTACGGCCACCACCGGCCCATAGTTCCAATAGATGCCGGTGCCGATCATCTCCGCAGCAGTCACCCGGCCGATCCGCTCCATCAGCTCCGGATCACCGTCTGTCATCCTGACCGCCGTATAGTGCGGCGCAGTATGCCACAGCGCAGCGAAGGATCTCCCCCCAACCCTACCTGGGCGCCAGCAGCCGGTCCACCCCCGACCTGACCACCATCCCGACCATGTCGGCAACCGTCATCTTGCCCCGCGACCGCCCCATCCGGATCGCCGACTCGACGCCGCCTTTCGGCACGTAGGGCTGGGCCGACTCCGGCTTGCGTGTCAGCCGCAGCGCCCCCGTCGGGCAGGTGCTGACGCACAGCCCGCAGCCGATGCAGCGGTCTGCATCGAGGAGCACCCTGTCATCCTCCAGCCGCAGCGCCTCCATCTGGCAGCGGTCCAGGCAGATACCACAGCCCCGGCAGGTGGCCGGCTCGGCGGCGGCCACAAAGGGGGAGGCGACCAGGCTGGCCGGCGCCGGGTGGCGTTTCAATGTCCTTAGCACGCCGCAGCAGCAGCCGCAGCAGGTGCAGATGTTCGACGCCCCTTTGGAGTTGCCCGGCTGCAGTACCAGCCCGGCCTCGTCGGCCAGTGTCAGGATATCCAGGGCTTCCTCCTGGCTGATGGCCCGGGCCAGCCCGTTGTGCAGGTAATAATCAGCGGCCCCGCCAAAGACCAGGCAGGTCTCCAGTGGCTTGTCGCAGCCATGGCCTGTCATCCGCAGCTCGCGGCGGCAGATGCAGGGGGCCACCGCCAGCCGGCTGGTGCCGGCGCACTATCTCCTCGGCCCGCTCGTAGGGCAGCACCGTCAGCTCGGCGTTCACGCTTTCCCCCACCGGGATGGTCCGCAGTTGGGGCGCCTTTTTCCACACCTCAAAAGGAGCAAAGTCAGGCAGGTATTCGTCAAAGTCGTGCACGAGCCCGGCGTCTAGGCGGTTGACCTGGAACTCCCAGATGCCGATAGCGAACTGGATTGCCATGTAGCGCGCCGGCTTGCCTTCGGCCTGAGTCCTGTAAATGAGCCCCTTCCCGGCCATCTCCTCCAGCCGCCGGGCGCACTCCTCCACCGGCAGCCCGGCCCGCCGGGCGATCACCCGTGGCTCCTCCTCAAGCAGGCTCAGCTTGAGCGCCAGCTCCGCCTCCTCAGGGGTGAATAACCGGCGAAGAATGCGCAGCTCGACACCGGTCGTGGTGGCCGGAAAGCCGGCCGGCAGGTCGTCCAGGTGCCGTGCCAGCTTTGTATACACGTCTGTCGCCATCATCCCCTCCAGAGTAGTTGGTGCTGCGGCCATTATACCCGCAAACCGAGCCCGATGCAAGCACCAATCCCCCGTCCCGCCAGCGCCAGCCCCTAAGGGTTCTCCGAAACCCTTAGGGACTGCGCTGAGCGGGCCCAAAAGCCGCGGACGGAAGCGCTGGACTTTTCCGGCGATCTAGACTATAATAGCGATGCCCTGCGATGTGGCACCATCCAGAACGAAGTCCAGGCCGATGCGAACGGCCTGACGATCAGAGTGCGATACCAACGAGCCGTTCGCGTCAAGCGGGCGGCTTTGTTGCAGGAGACCGCCTTGCGCTAGGCCCCCGAGGGACGGTGTAGGGCGGCAGCGGGGGAGTAGGAGGCTCTGCGAGATGGTGGACACGATATGGCAGATCGTGCTCGATAACGAAGCGTGTATATGCGGTATCGGACTGGCGGGCTTGGGCCTGATCGTCCTAACCACCCACCCGGCGGTCACAAACAAGCAGCGCAAGTTGTACAGGAGCATCGGTCTGCTCCTGACGGCAATAGGGTCTCTGGCGTTGGTCAGAATCTTCTTCTCAGGAGGAAATTGAGCACCTAGGAGGAATTCAGCCGTGAGTACAGTCAAGGAAATCCTGCGAGACAAAGGACCAGGGGTCTGGTCAATCGCACCCGATGCTACGGTGTACGACGCGCTCAAACTGATGGCCGACAAGAATGTTGGGGCCGTGCTCGTCATGGACGCCAACCACTTGGTGGGCATCCTATCAGAGAGGGACTATGCCAGAAAGGTCATCCTCCACGGCAAATCGTCCAAGGACACCTTGATCCGGGAGATCATGACCGACAGGGTGATCTATGTCCGCCCCGAACAGACCGCCAAAGAGTGCATGGCACTGATGACCGACAAGCGGGTGCGTCATCTGCCCGTCCTGGAAGGCGACCAGGTGATCGGCGTTATTCGATCGGGGACGCGGTCAAGAGCATCATCTCTGAACAGGGGTTCCTGATCGAGCAGCTCGAGTACTATATTTCGGGCACCGCATATTGGTAACGGCAATCTGGCAGCTCAGATGAGAGGCCAGAAGCAAACGCCCTGCGATTCGGCGCCAGCCAGAGCACCGGCCAGGCTGGCGCGAACGGCCTGACTACCAGGGTGCGACGCCAACAAGCCGTTCGCGTCAAGCGAACGGCTCTGGGCATTCTCAATTGTGCAGCGGCCAGCAGGGAGTAGTACGGCTGCGCGGTAGCTGCGGGAGTGCCCTCGCGATGCACGCCGTGTGAAAGGAACAGGGCAGCGCCTGATGACAGGTCTCCCCCTCTTTGCACCGTCAAACATGTACCTGAGCCCGAATCATACCGCTACGATCCGTGCTGTGGCACGATATTGACAGCGGCACGGAATGTCAGTATGATCGCAGGTGTTGTTGACGTCGGCCCGGCGGAGGAACGGCCGGCTCGCGTGGGGCAGGCCCGCGCTCGGGAACGGAGCACGGCGTCACGAGGAGGAGGTGCTATGAGCGTCAAGACGAACGCAGGGGCTATCTCATCGGAAGCCGAGGTCACGGCGCGTGTCGAGGCCCTCATGGGGCGGATGAGCCTCGAGGAAAAGATCGGGCAGCTTACCCAGATTGGGGGCGCAACGTTTCTGCCGGGGCCGGATCCCGCGGAGGTCATCCGGAAGGGTGGGGCCGGCTCGGTCCTGTGGCTCAATGACACGCAGCAGTTCAACGCACTCCAAAAGATCGCCGTCGAAGAGAGCCCGTCCAAGATCCCGCTCCTCTTCGCCCTCGACGTGATCCACGGCTACCGCACGATCTTCCCTGTGCCGCTGGCCATGGCCTCGTCGTGGGACCCGTCGGTCGCCGAACGGGCGCAGACCGTGGCGGCCAGGGAGGCCCGCGCCGCAGGTCTGCACTGGACTTTCGGCCCAATGCTCGACATCGCTCGTGACGCCCGCTGGGGCCGCATTGTCGAGGGCGCCGGCGAAGACCCCTTCCTTGGCGCAGCCATGGCGGCCGCCCAGGTCCGCGGCTTCCAGGGGCCGTCTCTCGGCGCGCCCGACCATGTCGTGGCCTGCGCCAAACACTTTGCGGGCTATGGCGCGGCGGACGGCGGGCGTGACTACGATCCGGTCTACCTGCCCGAGAGCCTGCTGCGCAACGTCTACTTCCCGCCCTTCGCGGCCGCAGTGAAGGCCGGCGTCGGGACGTTCATGAGCGCCTACATGGACCTCAATGATGTCCCCGCGAGCGGGAACCGCTTCCTGCTGAGCGACGTCCTGCGGGGCGAGTGGGGGTTCAAGGGCTTTGTCGTTAGCGACGCGTTTGCCGTCGCGAGCCTCGTCACCCAGGGCTTTGCGCGCGACGGGCGCGACGCGGCCTTACGCGCGCTGAGTGCGGGCCTCGACATGGACATGGCCAGCAACACCTACCCGCAGCACCTCGCCGGGCTCGTCCAAGATGGCACACTGAAGCTGGACGATATCGACGCGGCCGTGCGGCGCATTCTTGCGATCAAGGTTCGTATGGGGCTCTTCGAGCAGCCTTACACCGATGAGTCCAAGCTGGCGCAGGTTGTTGCACTGCCCGAGCACCGCAAGGAAGCGCGGCTCGCCGCTCAGCGGTCGATGGTGTTGCTGCGGAACGAAGGGAAGCTCCTGCCGCTCGCCAAGAGCCTGAAGAACGTGGCGGTGATCGGCCCCCTGGCCGACTCGATGGAGGCCACGGAGGGTTCGTGGTTGGTCTTTGGTCACACACCGGCTGCCGTCACAGTCCTCGAAGGCATCCGCGCCAAGCTGCCGGGAGCGAGGGTCGAGTACGCCGCCGGCCCCGAGATCCGGCGTGACATCGCATCATGGTTCGATAGCTTCAGCCCCGAAACCAAGAAGGCCCCGCAGACGCCCGAGCAGGCCGAGGCCGCCTTCCAGACGGCCGTGGCCACGGCACGCAGCGCGGACGTCGTCGTGATGGTCCTTGGTGAGAACGCCGACATGGCCGGCGAGGCCGCTTCGCGCGCATCGCTCGATTTGCCGGGGCGTCAGGAAGAGCTGCTCAAGGCTGTCGTGGCCCTCGGCAAGCCTGTGGTCCTCGTTCTCTTGAACGGCCGTCCGTTGAGCATCGGTTGGGCGGCGGAGAACGTACCGGCGATCCTCGAGGCATGGGAGCCCGGCAGTGAGGGCGGCCACGCCGTTGCCGACATCCTGTTTGGCGATGTCAACCCGGGCGGCAAGCTGCCCGTCGCCTTCCCGCGCAAGGGCAGCCACGCGCCGCTCTACTATGCACGCAACCTCACGCACTCGCCCGAGGGCAGCATGATGTACAACCCGCGCTACTGGGACGGACTTCCGACGCCGCTCTATCCCTTCGGCTTTGGCCTCAGCTACACGACCTTCTCGATTACGAACCTGAAGGTCGCGGCGCCGCAGGTGAAGGTAGGGCGCTCGGTGGCCGTGACAGCCGACGTGACGAACACGGGCTCGGTTGTGGGTGACGAGGTCGTGCAGCTCTACATCCATCAGAAGGCCGGCAGCGACTCGCGTCCAATGCGCGAGCTGAAGGGCTTTGAGCGTCTCACGCTCAAGCCCGGTGAGACAAAGACGGTCACCTTCCTTCTCGGCCCGGCCGAGCTCGGCCACTGGAGCACGAACGCCGGCAAGTGGATCCAGGACGCGGAGGCCTTTGACGTATGGGTCGGCGCCGACTCGTTGGCAACCCTCCACGCGGAATTTGCGGTGGTCCGCCAAGAGCGGAGAACGAGGCACGTGACGCGCAAGTGATGTCTGCGGCCGCCGTGACACCGGCCGCCGAACCCTCTGCGGAGCGTGTGCCGGCGTAAGCACCAAGACCGAAGCCGGTCCTGTGCAGGGCGTGGGTCAGGGCGACACTGTCGTCTCGCCCTCAGCCCTGCCCAATCAAGCTGCCTCTCTGTCGCGTTTGGCCTGCCGGCTTCGTTCGCGCTTGTTCAGAATGCGCTTGCGCATGCGCAGACTCTCCGGAGTCACTTCCAACAGCTCATCGTCACTCAGATACTCAATGCAGCGATCCAGGCTCATTTCTTCGGGCGTGACGAGCCGGATCTCGATATCCTGGATCGAGTTGCGCATGTTGGTGAGATGCTTGGTCTTGCACACGTTTATGTCCAGATCGCCCGGCCGCTGGTGTTCGCCGACCACCATTCCCTCGTACACCTCTACGCCCCGTCCGAGGAACAGGCTGCCCCGCTCCTCTGCATTTTTCAAGCCAAAGGTGCTGGTAACGCCGGCTTCCCAGGCAACCAATGAGCCACGCGACCGAGAGCTGATCGGCCCAGCCAGGGGACCATACTGGTAAAAGAGCGTATCCATGGTGCCCATGCCGCGGGTGACCGTCAGGAATTGGTAGCGAAAGCCCAACAAGCCTCGCGTAGGCACGTGATAGCTTACCAGGACGCTGCCGTCGGAGGCATCCAGCATGTTGATCATCTCACCTCGCCGCTTGCCAAGCATTTCCACGACCGGCCCCAGCGTGTCGGGGGGTACGTGGACATGGAGCTCCTCGTAGGGTTCCAGGATCTGGCCGTCTGCGTCTTGATGCAGGATCACTTTGGGACTGGAAACCTGAAACTCATAGCCCTCGCGGCGCATGGTCTCGATCAGAATAGCCAGGTGCAGCTCACCTCGGCCAGAAACAATAAACGTATCCGCCTGATCCGTTTCTTCCACCCGCAGAGAGACGTTGTGCCGGACCTCGTCAAAAAGACGCTCGCGGAGCTTGCGTGAGGTGCTCCAACGGCTTTCCCGCCCCGCCAGAGGCGACGAATTCACGCCAAAGCTCATCCGCACCGTCGGCTCGCCCACTTGAATGACCGGCAAGGCAACCGGGTGGTCCGGGTCGGCGAGCGTTTCGCCAATGGCGATCTGATCCAATCCGGCGATTGCCACAATCTCGCCTGCCTCGGCGGCCGGGACCTCAACCCGTTTCAGTCCCTCGTGCACGTAGAGATACTGGGCGGTTTCAGGAAGCTGCTTGCCATCCAGCGTGAGACGGGCAATGGGCTGGCCGGCAACGATGCGGCCGGCAAAAACCCGGCCAATGGCAATGAGGCCACGATAACTATCATGATCCAGCGTGGTCACCAGGACCTGTAAGGGAGCGTCTACCTCCACGACTGGGCAGGGGATTTCGCGCAGGATGGCGTTGATGAGTGGCTTCAGGTCTGGCTCGAGGTCGGGTGTCCTGCCCGCCTGGCCGGTGGTAGCCATTGCGTATACCACCGTAAAGTTAGCCTGTGCGTCGGTGGCCCCCAGCTCGACGAACAGGTCAAACGTCTGGTTGAGGGCCCGATCGAGATCGGCGTTTTTGCGGTCCACCTTGTTGATCACCACTATGGCGCGATGGCCAAGCTCCAGGGCCTTCTTGAGTACAAAGCGGGTTTGGGGCATGGGGCCTTCGGCTGCGTCCACCAACAGCAATACCCCGTCCACCATATTCAGAACTCGCTCCACCTCGCCGCCGAAATCGGCATGCCCCGGAGTGTCCACGATATTGATCTTGACCTGCTGGTCCGTCTCTTCATCATAGATGCTGATGGCCGTGTTTTTCGCCAGGATAGTAATGCCGCGCTCCCGTTCCAGATCGTTAGAATCCAGGATGCGCTCGGCTACCTGCTGGTTGCTGCGAAAGACGTGTGCCTGCTTGAGCAGGCCGTCCACAAGCGTCGTTTTGCCATGATCCACGTGCGCAACGATGGCAATGTTGCGCAGATCGGTTCGTTCCACGAGCATCTGTACTGCGCCCCCTTTTTGGGTACCAAAAATGTGTCCCATGCGAAACCATTTCTTCACGGCTCAACCGGGACAAGCCGTTGTGTCTCGAACTCTGCCGGCGTGCTGCCCCCATGGGTAGGGCGCCCGGCAGGCCAATTCATATGAACTTCAGAAGGCTGGTTTCTGCTCACGTCCCCCCGTCCCTGAGGCCTGGCTGGCGTGAGACAGCTCGGAGAGGAGTGGATCCACTTGCAGGCAGATGCCGCTGAGGAACCGGCTCAACTGAGAAACCGTCGCATTATAGTACTTGTGCTCCGCCAAGTCAACTTGCCGCCGTGTGCTGGCGAGGAAGAGCCGCTTGGCTCTCATACGAACACCTGTATCTTCGATGGCGGCAGTTTGGCCTGTTGACGCCGGCTCTTGTTAGTGCTATACTGGTCACAAGGCGGATGAACCAGAAGGGAGAACTCTAGTGAAAGAGAAGGGTCTGTTCATAACGTTGGTCTTGGGGTTGAGTCTGACATTGGCTCTGCTGTGGGCCTTGGGGGATCACAATCCTCCGGCCATGGCAGCGCCCCTTGTCCCCCAATCAGGGAGGGATTGGGACGGGCTGAGCATCGGCGGACCGGCGGTCATCTCGGCCGCAGGTCAGTACCACATGTGGTACCAGGGCCGAGGTCTCAGCTTCTATGGGTTTGGATCTGCCCTGGGCTACGCCGCATCCTCAGACGGGCTGGCCTGGGCGAAATACGCCGGCAACCCGGTCCTGGGGCCAGGCGGACCCGGGGAATGGGACAGCGCCTACCGGGGCCAGGTGGCCATGCTGGAGGAAGGCGGCCTGTACAAGATGTGGTACTCCGGGGGCCCTTCCAGCGGCGCCTGGCAAACCGGCTATGCCACCTCCACCAACGGGCTCGACTGGCATATCTACCCCGGCAACCCGGTCCTCGAAGCCGGCGCACCCGGCAGTTGGGACGAAATCGAATCCGACGGTCCGTCCGTCATCAAGGACGGCCCCACCTACAAGATGTGGTACCACGGCTGCACCGCCGACTACTCCGAGTGCGGCATCGGCTATGCCACCTCGCCCGACGGCATCGCCTGGACCAAATATGCCGGCAATCCGGTCCTCGAGCAGGCCCCCGGCCAGTGGGACGAATCGGGTCTCGGCTGGCCGCGCGTCATCAAGAACATCTCCGGTTACGAAATGTGGTACTTTAGCGGCGGCAAGCTCGGCCGGGCCACCTCGCCGGATGGCGTCGCCTGGACCAAGTACGCCGGCAACCCGGTCCTGAGCGAGGGCTGGGACGGCGCGGGTCTGAGCCTGGCCACGGTGCTTCTCGAAGGCAGCACCTACAAGCTGTGGACCACCAGCGGCGCCGGCGCCACCCGCGGCATCGGCTACCTGGAATCCACCAACGGCATCACCTGGACCCAGCCGGTCAGCAATCCCGTCCTGGTGCGCGGTGAGACGGGCGTCATCGTCAATGCCAACTATGGCCACAACAATGTCCGCGCCCTCACCCTGGGCTCCACCCCCATCACCATCACGGTCGGCGATGCAGGGGGCGTCAAGGCCACCATCACCGGCGTCACCGACCCGGGGGGCTGGTACTACTCCTGGGAGCACGAGGGCGACTGGGATCCGCAGCAGCCCGACATCGTGCCCGGCGATACCGTCAGCGCCTCGGCTGCGGGCTATGCGGCCCTGGTCGATCCGGTGGGCGTCATCGACGGCGTGGTCGATCTCCAGGCCGACACCGTGGCCGGTGCAATCCACGCCGGGTGGTTCACCCAGACCCTCCCGGTGTTCTGTGAGGTGTGGGTAGAAAACGGCCCGCCGGCTGTCGAAACCTCGGCCGAGCCCGACGGCGGCAGCTATATCTGCGACTTGGCCGGCGTAGGCTGGGACCTGCTGCCCGGCCAGACGGTAGCCGTGACCTACGTCGAGCCTGACGGCGATGCGGTGACCTATCCCTTTCAAGCGCCCCATGCCCGGGCCAACACCACCTGGAACGCCGTAGACGGCTGGTTTGGGCCGGGGGTGACGGTATGGTACACCGTGACCGACGAGTTCGGGGTGGTCAAGGGCGGCGCCTCGGGCACGGCCAAGCCCGATGGCTGGATGGACGGTGTGGGGTGCGGCTGTGACCTGCTGCCGGGCGATCGGATCACCGTCACCTCGGACGCCGGCCTAAACGCCGTGCTGGTGCCCATCTCCATCACCGGCGACATTGGCGTTGCCGCCGACACCGTCTCGGGCCACATGTCCGGGGGCGTCTTCCCCGCCGGCGGGTACGTCGAGGTCTGGAGTGAGGCCAGCCGGGAGGGCTTTAACCTGGACATCGACATCGAGGCCGACGGCTCCTACTCGGCCGACCTGGCCGGGCAGTTCGACCTCCGGGTGGGCGACACGGTCAACGTCTGGTATGGCGATCCCAACGGCAACCACCTGGGCACCGAGTTCCGCACCCTGCGGCTCGACGTCAACTATGGCCACGATTGGGTCTATGCCGCCACCCAGCCGTCCGCCTCCGTCGTCGTGACCGTCACCGGCAAGGCCGTGCAGGCAGGTCAAGCCGACAGCAACGGCGACTTTTACACGCACTGGGCGCCGCAGGCCTGGGTTCCCAACCCGCCGAACATCCAGCCGGGCGATGTGATAGTCGTCGCCGCCGCCGGGTTCGAGTCCCAGGTGGACCCTGTGGGCACGATCGACGGCGCGCTGGACGTGGAGGAAAACACCGTCGCCGGCAGCATCTCTGCTCCGTGGTTCAGCCAGCCGCTGCGCGTCCGATGCGAGGTGTGGGTCGAGAACGGCCCGCCCGGCATCGAGACCGAGGCCGATCCCGATGGCGGCAGCTACGCCTGTGACTTTGACGACGTGGGTTGGGACCTGGCGCCGGGACAGGACGTAGCAGTCCGCTACTATGAGCCTGACGGCGACGCGGTGATCAACGTCTTTAGCACGCCCTGGATGCGCGTCAACTATGCCGACGATTGGGTGGGGGGCAACTATCCCGCCGGGCACACCTTGTGGATCACCGTGACCGACGCAGGCGGTGCGCTCAAGGCCACCGCCGAGGTCTCTGCCACTCCCGGGGCCGGCTGGGGCAGTGACGGCTTTGAGACCCAGCCTGAGAGCTGGTCGCCCGACAGGCCCGACCTGGCGAGCGGCGACTGGGTTCACTTCCGGTCCGACGACGGCTACACCAACACCATCCACGTCGGCGACATCACCGGCGCCCTGGATCTGGCAGAGAACACAGTGTCCGGAACCATCACAGCGGGCTGGTTCACCCAAACGCTTCGCGTGCGCTGCGAGGTCTGGTACGTGCCCAGCAGTCCGGATGGGATCGAAACGACGGTCGAACCGGACGGCGGCGGCTACCTGTGTGACTATGACGACGTGGGCTGGGACCTGTTGCCTGGGCACGGCGCTTCGGTGCGCTACCATGAACCCGATGGCGACGCGGTGATCAACGTCTTTGTCGTCCAGTCTCTTGGCCTGCGCATCGTCCTGCCCGACCGGGGCATCCACGGCTTCTATGAGGCCGGGCATACTATCTGGCTGACCGTCACCGACGGCGTCTCGGTCAAAGCCACCGCCGTGGTCACCACGGCCGTCCAACCGTGGGGAGCCGGCTTCATGACCGAACCGGACGACTGGTTGCCCCCTGGCCAGCCCTGGATACTGCCCTATGACTGGGTCTATGGCCAGGCGGACGACGGCATGGCATCTGAAGTCCAGATTGGCGTCATCAGCGGCCAGGTAAGCTCGGCCGACGACTCGGTCTCCGGGACGATCTATACGCCCTGGTTCAGCCAGGTCCTGGACGTGGAGTGCCACTCCTGGGGGAAACCCGGCGATGAGATCATCAAGTGGACCACCGTGATGCCGGATGGGGTGGACGTGTACCACTGCGCCTGGGATCCGGCCACCGAGTGGGACATCCTGCCCGGTCAGGAGGTGGGCGTCGCATACTCGGGGCCCGATGGCAACTGGGTCGCTAGCGTTTTCCAGGACCAGATAGAGGCCACCATCTACCTGCCGCTGATCCTCAAGAATCAGTAGACCGGGACTCGTCTTGGCCGCATCCCGGGTGAGTGACCCATCGAGGCGCTCCCCGGGATGCGGCGGCAGCGCCCCGATGTGATGGGCTGCCGGTGGGGGGCCGACGTGGTATAATGGCGGCACGATCGTGTGGCCGGCCCGCCGTGGCCTCTTGCCCGGCTGCGGGCCCGCCGCGAAATGACCGAGCAACACGCCGGTTACCGGCGCTGTACATCCAAAGAAGCCGCTGCTGGCAACCTCGCTTATATAGCCGCCAGTTTCATTCCCACCATCATGAACATGGAGCGGAATCAGGTATCCGCTCTGAACGTCCGGCAGCCACGGTGAGTTACTTGGATCGAGACTGAAGGAGGGTCGCATCTATGAAGGCTTTCAGAATCGTTCCCGTGCTTGCCCTGTTCATCCTGCTGGCCGCAGGCTGTCAGTCGGCCACCACCACTCCACCGCCGCCCACGGCAACATCCGGCCTTCCGACGGCAACCCCTTTCCCAACCGACAACCTGCTCCCGGCGCCTACGGCCACGCCTGTGCCTCCGACACCCAAGGCGACACAAGCGCCCACGTCCACCCCCGTTCCGGCGACCGCCCTGCCAGAGCCCGGTCCGTCGCCTGAGCCGGGCGCCGGCGGCAATACCTGGTGGAAAACCTATGGCGGAAATCGAAACACGGTATCCGGTAGTCTTCTCATGGCCGATGACGGCGGGTTTTTCGTCGTAGGCACCACGAACCTCCAATTCGAGCCTGAGCAGTTGGGGGATCTATACCTGCTGAGGACGGACGCAGCAGGAGAAATCCTGTGGGAAAAGACCTACGGCGGAGAGGGGTATGATACAGGCCAATCGATCTCCGAGACCGGCGACGGCAACCTGTTGATCGCGGGCACGACGACATCCTTCGGCGCCCAGGGGATGGACGTCTACCTGCTCAAGGTGGATCGGGATGGCAAGGAGCTGTGGTCCAAGACCTACGGCGGCCCACTGGATGAGATGGTCGGAGCAGTCGGGCAGTTGCCGGACGGCAGTCACATCCTCGGGGGCAATATCGTGGACCCCAACGATTTTGTCGCCGATCCCGGGGCGGCGGGCTATGGCGGCTTTGCCGGCCGCAGCAACCTCTACCTGCTCAAGGTCGACGGCGACGGCAACGAGCTCTGGTCGCGCGCCTACGACAGTGCGGACAACGTGCTCGCTACGTCAGGGGCAGTGACGCCGGACGGCGGGCTGCTTGCACTAGCGACCATTACCCATTTCCCGGACCCAGATAACGACATCCAACTGCTGAGACTGGATGGCGAGGGAACCATCGTCTGGTCGCGCACCTGGGAAGAGGGCAGCAGCACTCCAACCGCTCTTGTCAGGGCCTCGGACGGCAACTATCTCATCGCGGCTTCCTACGCGCCGCTGGACGGGAAGGAAGTCGCAAAGGAGGATTTCCTATTCATCAAGGTCGATCCCCAGGGCAACGAGATCTGGCGCAACAGCTTTGGCGACCCGGGGCTGATCGACTATGGTGTCGAGCTGGCGCGGACAAGCGATGGCGGCTATGTCACCGTGGGAGAGCAGAGCAGAGATCGCACTACCTGGCAGGCGGATCTGGCTCTTGTCAAGATCGATGAGAACGGCCGGCTCCTGTGGCAGCAGACCTGGCCGGTCTCGCACACGATGTTTTCCCGCGTCCTCCAGCACTCCGGATGGGGGATTCGTCATCCTCGGAGCAACGTTCCAGGAGCCTGTGTTCAAGGTCCTGTTGGTGAAAACAGACAGCCGGGGAGCCATCGGCGAGCCTTCCTCGGCGCCCGACCGTTCGACAGTGGCAGGCGAGATCGGAGCCGGCATAGAGGCGCTGGCTGCGCAGGGCCGGTTTTCGGGCGCAGTGCTCGTTGCCCAGGATGGGGAGCCCATCCTGAAACAGGCCTATGGACTCGCCGACCGTGCCCTGGATCTGCCCAACCAGGTGGACACCAAGTTCAACCTGGGGTCGATGGACAAGATGTTCACCGCGGTCGCCATCATGCAGCTGGTTGAGCAGGGGAAACTGGCCCTGGACGACACGATCGCCGATCACCTGCCCGGCTATCCCAACCAGGAGGTGGCCAAGGCGGTGACGATCCACCATCTGCTGACGCACACCTCGGGCCTGGGTGACTATTTCGAAAGTGACCGCTACCTGGAGCTTCACGATCAGATCAGAAGTGTGGGGGATTATTTGCCCCTTTTCGTGGATGCTCCCCTGGAATTTGAGCCGGGCGAGCAGTTCCGCTACAGCAATTCGGGATTCATTGTCCTGGGCCTGATCATCGAGGAGGTTACCGGGCAGAGCTATTACGACTATGTCCGGCTGAACATCTTCGAGCCCAGCGGGATGACGAACACGGGGGCCTACGAGCTGGATGCCGGTGTGCCGAACCTGGCGTGGGGCTATACCCGGTTCGATGCCGAGTACAACGAGTTGGACGAGATCCAGAACAACACGTTTTGCATGCCGATGAGGGGCGGCTCGGCCGGGGGAGGCTTTTCGACTGTCGAGGATCTGCTGCGATTCGGGAATGCGCTGCTGGATCACCGGCTCCTCAGCCCGGCGTCGACGGAGCTGATGTTGGCGGCCAAGGTTCGGATGGGCGAGCACGCCCAGTACGGGTACGGGATCATGAACCGGATGGTGGGTGACCAGCGGGCAGTTGGGCATGGCGGTGGGGCGCCGGGGATCTGCAGCCTGATGAACATCTATCTCGACCTGGGGTACACGACGATCGTGCTGACCAACGGCGACGAGGACTGCATGGCCGCGGATGAGATCATCAGGGCGGCGTTGTTGCCCTAGCTTGAAGGCTGCCCTGAAGACTGGTGGCTGCCTGGCGCGAGCGGCGCTAGAACGGCTTGAAGGCCATCAGGCCCACCACCGCGGCCAGCCCTATCCCCCCAACCAGCGCCAGTAGGGCCGGGCGTCCTTGCCCCAGCAGCGCCGCGACGTCTGCCGCGCTCGCCGGCTCGGCAGCCGGCTGCGGCTTCCACTTTGCATCGTACGGCAGCCCCACCGCCTTGCGGACACGGTGATAGAAGGTTGTCACAAACAGACTCATGTACGCGGCCATCGCCAACAGGAGCCCGAGCGAAAGCCAGATCCAGCCTCGGCTCCAATAGTGGCCCACGAACCCGCCCGCGACGCCCGCCAGGAATAGGATGCCGAGGGCCGCATAGCCCAGGCCGAAAAAGCCTTGCGACAGGTCCAGCAGTGCACGAATCCGCTCGAGGCTCTTCTCCTGTGGCAGCTTAAGTGCCATGCCGACCGATGCCCCATGAAACGCCACGAAGGCAAATGCACCCAAGATGTGTACGAGCCTGATCCACATATACATGGCCATTCCCTCCATGAACTGGATTTTGCAGCCCTTCGGCTTATCAAGCTGTGTCTCACACTATATCACAAGAGCCTGGTTGGGACAAGTACCTCACCCTGCACCTGATGCCAGCATGAGCTACGGCCTTTGTGTAAGACCAGCCCGGTCTGAAACTCCATAATTTATATAATCTTAATTTGACAATTGGCGATAGCAGGTGTATACTGGACGATATGAGGGCGCACGATAAGGGCGCCACGAAAGGAGACACTCAGGTCGGGATCGGCGGTGTAAGGACTAGGGCTGCATAACTTTATCGAACCGAAAAAGGAGTGACAAGATGAACAACACCCCAAGAGCCCTCAAGTGGCTCATGACCAGCTCTGGCCTATACATCGCAATAGTCTCGATAGGGGCGGTCGTCGCCATTGTCGAAAACCGCCCGCCTGAGGCTTGGGGGACAAGCAATAGCCTACCCGTCTGGCAGGCTTTTCAAGTTGGAAGCGGCACTGCCATGTCGCCGCCACTTTATTGGCTGATCGCGCAGGCGATCCTCACTGCGCTCGCGCCCCGGCGCGACCGCTGGGGAGCTGCAAGTATTGTCGGCCTGATTGTGATCGGGCTGCTCGTCAGTGTCTTCGGCGCCTTGGAACCGATCGTCCTCGAGATCTTTAACCCAAAGACGTTCAGCCTGCTGAAAGCAACCATCGTGGCGGGAGGCGTTGTCCTTGCGCTCCTGATGATGCTCTCTGGCGTTCTCGAATTGGTGAGGAGACGCCAGTGCAAGAGAGTCGGCTTGGTGCCAGCAGGCTGTTGAGGTGAGGCAGGAAGCGCGTTCGAGCCTGTGGCTGGGGTGCGTCGAAAGCTCTCTATGCCCGGCATTCTACAGAATCTATCCCGGAGGAAGTTATGACAGCAAGCAGCTTTTCTACATCGACAGCGGGTTGGTTGGCCGTAGCAACGGGAGCTGCCGGCCTGGCGGGATTGTTGTTCATCATCCTGTTTTTCAGCGTGGGCCAGCCGTTTGGTACCCTCAACGACGTGTTCATTGGCCTGGCAGCCATCCTGACCGGCATCTTGGCCTGTGTGCTCTATTCCGCACATCGCGTGGAGTCCCCGCAGCTGAGCGGCTTTGCACTCGCCTTCGCTTTGGCCGGTGCACTCGTCGTTCTGACGGGCTCAGTGCTCGTCATCTCGGGCATCAAAGGCTGGTTCCTGTCTGGGCTGTACATGACCGCAGGGAACGCCCTGATCGGCCTCTGGCTGGCAGCACTGGCCTACACGGCCCTGCTCAACCATTCCTGGCCGCACGGCCTGGCCGTTGTTGGGCTCGTGGCGGGCCTGATCATGGCGGTGGGGCTGATCAGTGTCCCCGGGATCCTGCGCGGCGTCGATACCCAGGCCTCGGCGCCGTGGTACGTCAACGTCGGCTACGTCGGTGCCCTGGGATGGATGCTCCTCTATCCCGCCTGGAGTATCTGGCTGGGTCGTATCCTAATGCAAGGATAGGGTAGTGCAGTGAGGGACTGCGCCCGGCATCTTCTCTTGGAGGCAAGGATGAGCAGTTCTTTGAGACATGTTGCCCTGGTTGTTCCCGATCTGCGGACGGCTGAGGCCTATTATCAGTCGGTGTTCGGCATGGAGCTGATCGGACGCGAGGCTGAGCCTGCGGACGGCGAGTGGTATACGCTTCCTTTCGGCAAGGGCTGGGACGAAGCACTGGCGGCGGGCATTGCGCTGGACATGGTAGCTCTTCGAAAGGGTGAGTTCGTCTTGGCCTTGTTCAGGGGCCTAGCGCCTCCGGGGCAGGTCTATGTGATCGGTCTCGCTATGCCCGCAGAGGAGATTGCGAGGGTTCGAGCGCGAGTGCCTAAGGAGACGCCAGTCAGCGAAGGCGCACCGGATAGCCTTGAATTCCGCGACCCTTACCAGATCACCTGGCAGATTTCGGTCCCGGGAGGGCAGTTCCGGACGGCAGGGGAGTTCGCAGATCGCTGGCTCAAGCTCTGAGTCCGGCTGCACCCCTCGCTCAGCACTTGTGCGACAGACTCCCATCTTGACCAGCACTCGCAATTCGGAGCCTATTCATGAGGCAGGATATTGAAACGGTCATTGACGGAGGGGGCCAGGCCGGGCTAGCCACCAGCTACCACCTGAGCCAGCACGGCCGCGAGCATGTCATCCTCGAGCAACCGGCACAAGCCGGGCGACCGGGTGCAGATCGGCAATACGGTGTTCCAGGTGACTACCCGGCTTTGATCCGCGTTTGACATTTGCACTATTCACCCCTAAAATTCAGAGGTCGGAGATCGTGCGAGGGGCCTCGCATGATCCTTCGTCTGTACCGGCGCCCGCCGGTGCATGGAGGGGAGGAAGAGTGCCATGTCTATGGATGGTGCGACGTACGCCGGCGGTCTGTTGCCGGGCGGCGCCGAAGAGGCTATCCGCCAGGAGCGCGACTTGCTCTCGGCGGTGCTGGACACCGCCGGCGCCCTGGTGGTGGTGCTCGACCCACACGGGCAGATCGGCCTCTTTAACCAGGCCTGCGAGCGAGCCACCGGCTACTCGTTCGACGAGGTGAGGGGCAAACGGTTCTGGGACATTTTCCTCATTGCGGACGAGGTAGAGCCGGTCAGGGCCGTCTTTGAGCAGCTCCGCGCAGGCCAATTCCCGAACGAATTCGAAAACATCTGGTTGACCAAGACCGGGGAGCGGCGGCTGATCGCCTGGTCCAACACGGCCATCCTGGGCGTGGACGGCGCGGTGGAACATGTGATCGGCACCGGCATCGACATCACCGAGCGCAGGCAAGCCGAGGCCCAAAGGGACACTGCGCTGCATCTACAGCGGCGCTTGGCATCCGAGGGGCTTGTTGCCCGCATCTCGACCGAGTTTGTCAACCTTGGTCCTGCCGAGATCGATACCGGCATCGAGCACGCCATGCAGGCCATTGGCGAGGTCGCCGGAGTGGATCGCAGCTATGTGTTCCAGTTCTCGGGCGACGGGACGATCCTGGACAACACACACGAGTGGTGCGCTGAGGGGATCCAATCGTACATTGCCTCCCTTACGGGCCTTTCCCGGGCAGCCTTCCCATGGTTTGTGGGCCGGCTGGAGCAGCTCGAAGTGGTGTCCTGTTCCCCGCGTGGCCGATCTGCCGCCGGAAGCGAGCTTGGAGCGCGCGGAATGTGAGCGAGAAGGCATCCAGTCGATTATCCTCGTGCCCCTGACCTACCGTGGAATGCTCGTTGGCTTTCTTGGGTTCGATTCGGTGCGCAGCGAGAGGAGCTGGGGCGAAGACACCATTGCCCTGCTCAAGACCGTGGCCGGGATCATCGTCAACGCCCTCGAGCACAAGCGGGCGCAGGCTATCCAGGCCGGCCAGCGCCAGTTCCTGGAGCTGCTGGCGACCGGCGGCGACTTTTCCGAGACGCTGCACACGTTGGTTCGCCTCATCGAGGATCAATGGCCGGGGATGTTGGGGCTCATCCTGCTCCTGGACGACGACGGCAAGCACCTGCACATCGGCGCGTCGGTGAGCCTGCCACAAGACTATGTCCAGTCGATCGAAGGGCTGGAGATCGGGCCGATGGTCGGCTCGTGCGGCACTGCCTGCTACCGGCGCGAGCGGGTGATCGTGGAAGACACGGCCACCGATCCACGCTGGGAGGGCCTGCGCGACCTGGCGCTGACATACGACCTGCGGGCCTGCTGGTCAGAGCCGGTGTTCTCCCCCGATGGCCGGGTGGTGGGCACCTTTGCCATGTATTACCGCCGGCCGCGTGCGCCGACCGAGGCCGAGCTGCGGGCCATCGAGTTGGGCGCTCACCTGGTGGGCGTGGCCATCCAGCACGATCGGGCAGACAAGGCGCTCAGGAGAAGCGAGGCGCACTTCAGGACCGTATTCGAGAGTGCCCCCTTGGGCATGGCCATCGCCGTGGGCCTTAAGGCTATGTATGTGAACCCCGCCTGGCAGCGGATGCTTGGCTACACGGAACAAGAATTCCTCAGCACGTCCCTCTTTGACTATGCCGAGACGGAAGATGCAGCCCTCGACTGGGAGCTTTACCACGAATTGTTATCGGGTCAGCGGGATTCCTACCAGATCGAGAAGCGATACATCTGTAAGGGCGGCCGCCGGATGTGGGGTCGTCTCACCGTGTCTGCGGCCAGGGTGTCTGACAGCGAGCCTCCTTTCACCATCGCCATGGTCGAGGACGTCACCGAACGGAAACAGTCTCAGCAGGCCCTCCAGGAAGCATACGATACCCTGGAACGGCGGGTGGAGGAGCGCACCGGCGAGCTGGCCGCGCTCAACGCGATCGCCGCCGTGGTCAGCCGGTCCCTTGGGCTCAATCAGAGGATGAGCACTGCCCTGGACAAGACCCTGGAGGTCATGGGTCTCAAAATGGGAGTGGCCTACCGGCTGGAGGGGGAGCCGGGAGACCCGCCATCCGGGCAGGTGCTGCGGCTCATGGCGCAGCGGGGGATCACGGAAGAGCTGGCGCGCCTTATCGATCCGCTGCCGCTTCACGGAACCTTTGTCGAGAGGGCGGCATGTACGGGTGGCGGGCCAACGAATGTGATGTCACCGTGAAGAACGGCCAAGTGACCGGCATTCAGCTCGCCGGCAGCAAAGATCCGGGCGGAAGCCTTGATTACAAGATGCTATACGATCGGGTCGTCGCGGCGCAGTCACTCCAGGTGGACACCATCAGCGGCGCAACCCTCACCTCGAAGGCTTATCTCCAATGCATAGAGAATGCGCTGCTCCAGGCGCAGCACGAATGGCATTCCAACATAAAGGAGGCGCATCATGATAAACATCTTGAAAAGGCAAAACGGGATGAACATCATCGGGCAGGGCGGGAAAATCATCCTTTTTACGCTGCCGTCTCTGATCGCAGCCATATTGGTCCATGCCTATCTACCCCAGATCGCAGCATTGCCCAAGAGTATCAGTTTTCTCAAGCCCGTGGGATATCTGCTGCTCCTTCCTGGGCTACTCCTTTGGGGAGCTGCCGTTATCCAATTGCTGACGGGCTTTTCCAAAGGCAAGCTGGTAACCACCGGCGCATACGGCGTTGTCCGCAATCCCATCTACTCCAGCGTGACCTTCTTCATCCTTCCCGCCGTCGCGCTCATAACGTTAACCTGGGTCTATCTTGTTGTTTCGGTCTTTTTGTATGCCGGTGTTATGATTTTCATCGGCACAGAAGAGAAAGAGCTCACCAAGGCTTTCGGCAAGGACTACAAAGATTATATGACCAGGGTTGATCGGCTGGTTCCATTCAAGAAACCCTGACCTGGAGATTTACAACCATGAGTCTCAGGAGATTACTTTTCCCAGCATTGCTCTTTGGCGCTGTGCTGGCGCTGATCCGTCGAGCATTCGCCGGGCCCGCTCGGGCAAAACCGGTCGCCAACAGCGCTGCTTATGACGCCATCGACGCCTACGTCGAGACGCAGATGCGCCGTCTGAACATGCCCGGTGTATCTCTGGCTATCGTCAAAGGCGACAAGATCGTGCACCTGCGCGGCTTTGGCCGGGCCCGCCCCGGCGGCGAAGCGCCGACCCCGCAGACACCCTTTTTCATCGGCTCGCTCACCAAATCGTTCACGGCGCTGGCTGTGATGCAGCTCGTCGAGGCCGGCAAGATCGATCTGGACGCCCCCGTCCAGCGCTACCTGCCCTGGTTCCGCGTCGCGGACCCCGAGGCCTCTGCCCAAGTGACCGTGCGCCACCTGTTGAACCAGACCGGCGGCCTGCCCAATTCATCCGGGGAGATCGTCCTGGCCGATTTCGACACCCGCCCGGGCGCCGCCGAGCGCCAGGCGCGGGCGCTGTCCACGCTCGCGCTCACCCGCCCGGTCGGCTCGGCGTGGGAATACTGCAACTCGAATTACAGCCTGCTCGGGCTGATCATCGAGGCCGCCAGCGGCGAATCGTACGCGGGCTATATCCAAGACCATATCTTCACCGCACTGGCTATGCGCCACAGCCATACTTCACCGGCCACGGCAAAGCAGAACGGCCTGGCGGTGGGCCACCAATACCGGTTCATGGTCCCCTTTGCCGTGCCCAACATGCCTTTCCCGCACGGTGCGCTTGCCGGCGGTGGGCTCATCTCCTGCTCTGAAGATCTGGCCCGCTACATGATCGCTCTTCTGAACGGAGGCCGCTACGGCAGCGCGCAAATCCTCTCGGCCGCCGGCATCGACGAGCTGCACCGCGGCGTGGGGGACGTCAAGGCCATGGGCATGACGTTGGGCAAATATGGCATGGGATGGTTCGTCGACAAGATCGGCGGGACAAAGCTCGTCTTTCACGGCGGCACCCTCCCCGACTTTGCCTCTCACATGGCGCTGCTGCCAGAGCAAAAGCAAGGCGTGGTCCTCCTCTTCAACGCCTGCCATCATTGGATGAACCCCGTCCTGGCGGATCTGGGGAACGGCGTGGCCGCTCTGCTCGCCGGCGAGCAGCCCGCTCCGCTAGCGTTTACTCGCATGGTCCCTTTGGCGCTGCGCGGCCAGCTGCTCATCCCGCTCCTCCAGATCGCCGGCGTCGCCGCCACGCTGCGGCAGTTGCGCCGCTGGCGTCGAGATCCGATGAGCCGCCCGAGCGGCGGGCCTGAGTAAGGGCTCCATATCCTGCTCCCACTGATCCCGAATCTGTTGGTCGCCCTTACCCTGAGACCGATGCTGGGCAAGAGGCGCGGCTATCTCATGCTCTACATGTCCGACTATTCCAGGATCGCCACGATCTGCGGCAGCCTGGCGCTGGTGTGGGGCTTTTTGCGCACCGGGTTGGTGCTCCAGGTGCTGAGAAGGGCCTCCTCAGAGGTCACCGGTCGTTCTGACCCGGATTAGTAACGAGTATAGTACCACGGAAAGAGGAGTGAGTACTCACTCCAAACAGGAGGACCGTACTATGCCAGAGATGATTACAAGCAATGATGCCCACTACGCCTATGATATCGTCAAGACGATCTGCACCGAGGTGGGGCCCGGCCTGCCAGGAACCCCCCAGGAACGGGAACGAGCCGACATCATAAAGAAGGAGCTGGAATCGCACCTGGGCGCCGGAAATGTTGTCGTCGAGGAATTTACCGTTGCGCCCGGGGCCTTCGTGGGCGGCCTGCCCATTTGCGCGCTCTTTATGCTTATTGCCGCTCTGCTGAATATGTCCATGGGGCGCATCTCAGGAGTCTCACCCTGGCTGACTGCCGTTGCTGCCCTGGCGCTCTCCGTCTTGCCGCTGTTGTCGTTTGTCCTCGAGTTCATCTATGCCCTAGAGTTCGTCGATCCGTTTTTCATCAAGAAGCAGTCCGTCAACGTGATCGGCATGCTGCGCAGGCCCGGAACCGAAAAGGTGAAGCGGCTGCTCATTCTGAGTGGCCACCATGACAGTGCTCTGGAACACACGTGGCTTCGTTTGCTGGGTTATGGATTCTTTGTCGCCGCAGCGACCCTACTCATCGGATTCATCGTCATGCTGGCAATGAGCATCATTCAGCTGGCGGGCTTGATCACAGGCAACGCGGGTATCGTCCACGTCGGAACGCTGGGATGGGCCCTGCTGGTCTATCCCATCGTACCCTGCATTATCTCTGCCCTGTTCTTTAGCGGGGGAAGGAAAAACGGAGGGGTCGTACCGGGCGCGGTGGATAACCTCTCAGGCCAGCGCGCTTACGGTAGCAATGTGCAGGTTCCTGGTGAAAAACCCCTCATACATTCCAGACGACACGGAAATCCGGTTCGTATCCTTCGGCAGCGAGGAAGCCGGACTGCGCGGCTCGCGGCGTTACGTAGAGCGCCACCTGGACGAGCTGAAGCGCCTGGACGCACGGGTGCTCAATTTCGAGATGGTCGCCCACCCGGAAATCGGCATCCTCCCCTCCGACCTGAACGGCACTGTGAAGCATTCCCCCGAGATGGTGAAAAGCGTGGTCGCAGCGGCAGAGCGCGCCGGCGTCCCGTACAAGGTGACGTCCGCTTCCTTGGGAACAGCGAACCGACGCGGCCTCCTTCAGCCGGGCCGGCCTCAAGGCCACGACGCTGCTTCCCTTCAAGTTTCCGCAGCAATTCGTGGCCTTCTATCACCAGAGGTCGGGATGGGCCGGACGTTCTGACCATAGAGCCGCTGCTGAACGTGCTCAAGCTCGCCCTCGAGTGGGTGCGCAGTGGCGGGGAGTAGACAAAACCGCCTTCTGTTTGTGGAGGATACCATACCATGAGTGACCAATCCGCACCTTATCATATCGTCGATCTCTCACCGGCGCGCCGTTTGATGATCAACATGCTCGACCTGTCCGAGTCGAAGCAGAGCATGTACGGTCTGCTGGAAGTGGACGTTACAGTCGTCCGGCAGTTCATCGCGGAGCACAAGGCGCGCACCGGTGAGACACTTTCCTTCACCGGTTTCCTTACCCTGTGCCTGGCCCGCGCAGTGGATGAAGACAAGTCCGTGCAAGCCTACCTGAAAGGTCGCAAACAGCTTGTCCTGTTTGACGACGTGGACGTTGGGCTGATGATCGAAGGGAAGATAGGAGACAAGAGGGCTCTGATGGGTCATGTCATCCGGGGCGCCAACCGCAAGACATACCTGGAGATCCATCAGGAGATCCGCTCGGTGCAGTCCAAACCGGTGCCGCCGAGCAGAGGGATGCCGTCCTGGTTCCGTTCTGCCATGCTCCTTCCGTGGCCGCTGTCCCAGTTGGTCCAAGCTTTGCATCCGAATGGCCGTGCGCCGCGACCCGACGATTGTTACGTCCATGGGAGGCACGGTTGGCATCACTGCGGTAGGTATGTTTGGCGAGGGCCACAGCGGCTGGGGGGTTTTCCCCCTAACCCAGGTGCTCGGCCTGGTTGTGGGCAGTATTGCCTGGAAGCCAGGCCGTTGTGGAAGGCCGGATCGAGCCGCGCGAGATCCTCAACCTGACGGTGATGTTCGACCACGAGATCATCGACGGGGCTCCGGCGGCCCGCTTTACACACCGGCTGGTGGAGCTGATCGAGAGCGGGTATGGACTGGACGAGGCTCAGACCCTGGCTGCGACTGACACCAGACCGGCGGTGGTTCCGCCGGCGGAGAAGTGAAGAGCCCCAGGTCACCAACGGGGTCGACTGACCTTACAGCCGATCCATGATGTGATTGGTGCAGCAGACTGCGCCTCGCCACAGCGTCGCGGCTCAAGGCTTCCCCGGCCTTGCCGGCCGAGGCTTCGGCCGGGTTAGCCTGACTCGTTGACAGGAATAGACTCCAGGTGCATAATACAGGCGTCGCCGGACCTGCACCGCAAGCAGGTTGCCCATCAGCACCAAGTATGATAGCCGAGATCGGGCACAAGTCAACCTCTTGGGCGTGCTGCGCCGAGACTTCTGACAGTGGCGAAGGTCGTGGAACCATACCGTACCGTGAGAGGAGACCCATGCCGCTTCCAGCCCACCTAGAGCCGCTGTGCGCGGCCTTTGTCCACGGCCTCGACGCCGTGCTCGGCGACAATCTGTGCGCCGTCTATCTCTATGGCGCGATCACCTTTCCCGAGGCCGACGCCAGCGGCGACGTCGACTATCACGTTATTGTCCGAAAGCCCCTGTCCGGCGCCGAAGAGGCGGGGCTCAAGGTGCTGCATGGCGGGCTCGCCCGCGACTATCCGCCCGCGGGCGCCGACATGGACGGCTACTACCTGCTGCTGGACGACGCACGACGGACGACGCCGCCGGTGCACCAGTTCCTGCCCGGCGTCATCGACCACTCCTGGGCGCTGCACTGCGCCCACATCCGCGCCGGGCGGTACATCCGCCTGTGCGGCCCGGACCCCACCGAGATCTATCCGGCGGTCTCGTGGGCCGAACTTGAGGACGCGCTGTGGCAGGAGCACGACTTTGTCGCCAAGCATCTGACCGAATATCCGGACTATTGCATCCTTAACCTGTGCCGGCTAATCTACAGCTTTCGGACCGGCGATGTCGTGGTCTCGAAGCGCTTCTCGGCGGGGTGGGCCAAGGCCGCCTTTCCCCAGTGGAGCCCTCTGATCGACGGGGCACTGGCTTCCTACGATCGGGGGCACCCCGGCGAGGATCAGGCTTTCCTTGCGCCACGGATCGCACCCTTCTACGAGTTCGCCATGGACCAGATCCGGGCTTCTTCCGGTCGAGGAGAGGCGCAGTGACCTTGCAGCAGCCTGCGGTGGCAGGGAGCGGGTAATAGCAGGAGGGATGAGGTGCGACTGCAATTGGGAGATATTCCGCACGTGGAGGGGCCGTCCCCGGAGACACTTGGCTGGAGCGCGATCCGTTCCCCTGCGGCCGGGATAGGGTACTGGCTGGCAGCCCTGGTGGGACTGGCCCTGCTTGTTGGGCTGTGGGTCGGGCTGAGCATCTGGTCATTTGCGATGGGGAACGGGGGAGGGATGGCCACGGCAAGCGAGGCCGCCTTTCCCTGGGTTGTGATGGTGGTCGTGCTGGCGCTATTCATCCCCCTGCACGAGTCGCTGCACCTGTTGGGGCAGCCCGGGTGGGGGCGGTCGAGTCGCAGCGTGGTTGTCGCCTGGCCGGCCAAGCTTCGTTTCGGCGTCTATTATGAGGGCTGCATGTCGCGGCGGCGGTGGCTGGTGATGCGGCTGGCGCCGCTGATCGTCCTGTCGGTCCTGCCGGCGTGTGTGCTGGTGATGTTGCAGGTGCAGACGAGTCCCGATGTGGCGGTGGGACTGCAGATCTTGATAGTGGTGAATGCGCTGGGCTCGGGGGGGGACGTGCTTGCGGCGATCCTGGTGGTTGCCCAGGTGCCACGGACGGCCTGCCTGTGCTTTCAGGCAGGGAGAGCGTATTGGCGGCCCGCCTGACAGCTCGTTGATGCTAGCCCGGCGAGATGGACGTTTCCACCTTCCAGGAAGCTCGATGTAGCTTCCCGGCAGGCGACGGCTACGAAGGCTATCTGCCGGCCGGGACGGCCCCACTGAGAGGAGAGAGCCAAGATGACACAGTCTGACACCTCCGAAAAGCCCGCAGTCACGCAGCCGCTGCGATACCCCATGATGAAGATCCTGATGGCCAGCGAGCCGATCGCACCCGGCGCCTTCGCCCAGATCCTGGCCGCCCACCACCAGTTCATCCACAGCGGCGGGGGAGGCGGCCACTGGGCGACCGTCGGCACCTCCTCGCGATTCCGCGATTGGCCTGGTGTTGGGCATCTACACCGACCAACCGCCGGGCGGACAGGAGGGGAAACAGGCCGATCTGTCGCACCAGCGCCTCGACGGTCTCGATCTCGTCGGCGTGCTCGCTGCCCTACGCCAATCTGTGCGGCGTGTCGTGCGCCGGGCAGGACCTGAGCGGCGCGGTCCTGGTCGGCAGCCTGCTCGTCGACTCGGACTTTACCGGGTCGAGCTTCCGGGGCGCCCAGCTCATGGAGGCCGACCTGTCCCGCTGCGACCTGTGCCGCTGCGACCTGCGCGACGCCGACCTCACCGGCGCCGACCTGGAGTACGTCGACCTGACCGGCGCCGACCTGACCGGCGCCATCACCCGCAACATCCGGCTCGACTCGGCCGTGCTCGACCAGGTGGTCGGGCTCGAGCGGCAAGGACCGCCGCCCAAGCCCGCCAGGGCAAGGCGCAAGCCGGCGTCCCAAACGAAGAAGCCGCCCGCGGCCGGCGATGCGAACCGGCAGCTCCTCGCCGCCGCGAGCAAGGGCGACCTGGCCGCGGTGGAAGCGGCGCTGCAGCCAGGGCGCCGCCGTGGACGCCCGCGACGAGTATGGCGACACCGCCCTCAACCAGGCCGCCGAGTCGGGCCACCTGGAGGTGGTGCGGCGGCTCCTCGAGGCCGGGGCCGGCATCGAAAACCGGGGAGGAGCCGACAAGACCCCCCTGATGAACGCTGCCTTCGGCGGTCATGGCGAGGTCGCGCAGCTCTTGGTCGAAAAGGGCGCCCGGATCACCGACGACCTGCTGTCGAGCCTCCAGCTCAAGGTCAACATCCTGGAGGAGAACGCCGAGGAAGGCATGGTCCTCCCCGAAGGCGTGCAGGCCTGGCAGGCGTTCCTCGATCTCCTGGGCACCGAGCGGCTGAGGCAGGACCTGCCGGAGCTGGTGGGCCAGCTCTCCTCCGCCGACGCTGCCGTGCGCGCCTCCGCGCTGGACCGCGTCGAGACGGCCGGCTACCGGGGCCTGGACATCTCGGCGGCGCTGCCGCAGCTCCGTGAGCTGGTGGGCGACCCAGACGGCCAGGTGCGGCAGACGGCGGCGGCGGCGCTGTGCACGCAGCTCGTCCGCTCGTGGCGACTGGGACGCCGTCGGCGCTCTGTGCCAGGCCGGCGATGAGGCGGTCAAGGGCGGAGTGATCTCGGTGGTGGTGGCCTCGGCCCGCGCCAAGTACGACATCCTGCCCTTGTGCCAACCCTCCTGGAGCTGCTGGTCGACCCCACGGCGAGCCTGCGCAGCGACGCGGCCATCGCCCTGGGCTATGCCGCCACCAACGGCGCCGACGTCGCCGGCGCCGTCCCAGACCTTGCCGCCTGCCTCTCCGACGCCGAGGCCGACGTGCGCAAGATGGCCGCCTGGGCCCTCTATCGCATCGCCAAGTATGTCGGCAGCATCGCCGCTGCGGTGCCCGCCCTGAAGGCGCTCTGCTGCCGATCCCGACGAGGAGCGTGCGCGACATGGCCGCCGAGGCGCTGCGCGCCGAAGAGGGCCGCGCGGACGCTTGACGCCTCTTCCACCTTCGCCCAGGATCAGGCTAATGGTCCCCGGCCCATGCGCGTTCCCTTTGACAGGCCATGTGCGACATGACATACTTACCCGGGAGTCGCCATCACGCGACACACAGGACGGGAGGTGCGAGGTGAAAGTTTGCATCGTCGGGGCCTCTGGGAAGCTCGGCAAGTACATGGTGCAGCACGCGCTTGACCGGGGCTACGAGGTGGTTGGCGTCTGTCGGGAGCGCAGCGTAGGCAAGCTCGACGCGTTCAAAGGGCGCATCACCGTCATTCCCGGCGCAACGAACGACCGCGAGGTCATCAAGAAGGCTGTCGCAGGGTGTGACGGGGTGCTCACCGTGCTGGTCCCTTGGGGGGTTCACCAGTACTCGTCGGGAACGGCCCAGGCGGTGCTCGACTATGCGCGTCCGGGCGCACGCCTCATATTCTCCTGCGGCTGGCACATTACGCGGGACGGCCAGGACGTCTACTCGCGGAGCTTCCAAGCGCTCGGAGAAGGTCGCCGGCTGGCTCGGGCGGCTGACTCGCGCCGTGGACATCGACGACCAGGTGGAAGCGTGCCGGCGGGTGTTTGCCAGCGACACCCGGTGGACGGTTGTGCGTGGGAGCGACCTCGAAGAGGGCGAGAGCCAGGGCCTGCCGGTGTGGAGCAGGCACGTGGGCGACCCCATCCTCGAGAGCAACATCACGCGCCGCGTGGACTTTGCCCTATTCATGGTAGCGGCCCTTGAGAACGACGAGCTGATCCACGAAGCCCCGGCAATTGTCGGATGCCGGACACCCTCGGCGCTCGCACACGCCGCCGCTGCTGGGCCGGGTCATGATCGCTAACGCAGCAGCGACGGCCTTCTTCCAGGCGCTGTTAACCTATTCCACGTTGATCTGTAGATCGCGGAGGGTAAAAGAGTAGCTGCGCTGCTGGCCTTCCAGCAGGAAGCGCAGCACGGCTTCACTGGCCAGGGCGACGGCAAACTGGATCAGGTTGCGGGCCAGGGGATAGTCACAGGCATTGGCGCCCGGTTGCAGCGAGTCGCCGGGCACGCGATAGCCGTCATTCCAGAGCACCTCGGCATAGTCGGCGCTGAGCCCAACGTGCAGGCAGGAGATGCGCGCCGTCCGGCAGTGCTCGGCCACCACAAGCCGCGACTCGTGGTTGTCAAAGCCGTCGACTACCAGGTCTGCTCCGTCCAGGAGCCGGCGCACGTTTTGCGCCGACAGGCGCTTGCGCACGGCCACGATCTCAACGCCTACCGCCCGGAACACCTCGGCCTGGAGCAGCTCGACCTTGAACGCTCCGGCGTCGCTCTGAGCATAGATCTGGGTGCCGACGTTGCGCGCTTCGACGCGGTCCGAGTCGATGACGGTCAGCCGGCGCAGCCCCTGGCGGGCAAGATTGTCGACCAGGTGGGAGCCCACCGCCCCGGCGCCACATACCGTCAGGTGGGGTTGGGCCAGGCGTTCCAGCGCACCGGCGCCGCGATATAGGGTTTCATGGTAGAACAGCTCGCTCATCCACCGGCTCCTTAACCTGCATACTGGCGGCCAGCCACTGCCCATGCTTTTCCACCCAGGGCAGGGGCCGACCATCGTCCTCGTCGGATTCAAAGAGGTAGGCTGCCAAGGACCTATCGGCCTCGATGACACACAGCAGGGGTTTCCCGAAGCAGCTCACCCAGGCGCGCATGGTGCCAAGATCGCGAGAGCTGGGTGCCGCCGACATGCCCGGGTGGGTGTGGTAGAACCCCACCACATCGCCACAGGCCTCTTCCCGCTGTAGGGCCCAGGTCCAGTCGAGCTCGACCCATGCAGGCCCGCCCGACGTTGGCCGCCGCAGCCTGAGACGCCAGGCGCCAGCCTGGCAGCGGCCCGTCAGCACCCCGCTTCGCTCGAGCATGTCCGGCTCCGCGCCTGCTAATCGACGCGTACCAGCCGCCGGCCCTGTGCACCCTCGCGCAGCACGCCGACCAGGCTGGCCAGGTCGAAACGCCGGTCCTGACCGGCGAGGCAGATTCCGGCTGCCAGCACGGTCAGGTCGTCGCGCCGCACCGTGGAGCGGTGCAGCCGGCCATCAACCGTATAGGTCACCGTGTACGAGTCCTCGCGCTCGACGTAGGAGGCCATCTCGTGCCCCGGCGTGGGCCAGGGCCTCGCGCAGACGCCCCTCTAGCCTGTCGCGCTGGGCGGCCTCGATGGCCCCGTAGACCCAGCCGTAGGCGTCCCGCTCTTCGGCCGTCAGGGTGGGCCTGCGCAGGCCTGCGGGCGGCGTCTCGGCTGCCAGCGCTTCTCGCAGGTAGGCAGCCACCGCCGGATTGCGGCGGCGGTCCACTTCCTGGAACCAGAAGGTCTGCCCGTCAAAGCGAGCGATCACCTGCTGGAACGCCTCCGCCCCGGCTACCAGATAGAGAGGCACGGGGCCATCGATGCGGAAACGGCTGTCTCCCGCCCTGGCCGGCATGGCCAGCCAGCAGCCTTCGGCATGCCTCGCCAGGATCAGCCGCACCGCCGGGAACAGCTCCAGGTAATCCCTGATCTGGATTGGGCTCGGCCGGGCGACCACCTGAGCCCGATCCAGGGCCAAAGGTTTGAGGATTGCCCAACCGGGCTCGGCGGATCGCCTACCACCCGCAGGGTGCAGATCAAGCCCGCGATCCGCACGCGAACGCTGCCCCCGGCCAACACCGGAGCCAGGAACTCGGCCTTGAGGAAAGCTTCCTCGGCCGCCTCCATCTTGTCCAATAGGTGGC
This sequence comes from uncultured Chloroflexia bacterium, assembly GCA_963749455.1. Lineage (GTDB taxonomy): Bacteria > Chloroflexota > Anaerolineae > JAAYZQ01 > JAAYZQ01 > JAFGOG01. The sequence continues at coordinate 60,253 of CAVVMX010000012.1, read as the reverse complement.
TTACGCTCATAGTTTGGTAGAAACCCTAAGGGTCGGTGAAGACCCTTAGGGTTTTGTCTCACGCGGTCTTGCGCACCGGCAGCGGGTAGGCCATGATCTCCAGCAGGAGATCCAGCTTGGTCGGCCGGCTCAGCAGCGGCAGCAGGTTGGGCAGGGCATAGTAGTCGCCCGTGAACTGGTAGACGTCATAGTCGATCCGCGCCTGCTGGCATTCCATCTCTAGCACAGAGACTGCACGCTGCGTCTTGACAAACACGACGTGTGGCGTCGGCCTTGAGCTCCGCCTGGTAGCGCGCCAGCGCCTGGACAAAACGCGGCTCTGTGTTCTCCCCCTCGTCGGTGACCATGACGATCTGCTCCACCACCTGCCTCTGGCGGCGCATCATCTCCACCGCCACGCCGCACGAGGTCTGGCCCGCGGCCTTGATGCCGGCGAACGCCCTCTCCCAGTCGACGAGCGATCGGCTGGCCCTGATCGGGCTGCGATTCGCGGCCCTCCCGCCGCCGCAGCGACGCCAGGAAGCCGATGGCCGCGCCGTCCCGCCGAGGCACCCCGATCGGGTAGGCCAGCGTAGTCAAAGGCGTAGACGAACAGCGGCGCCTGGCACACGCCGGCGATCATGGCCGCGATCTGCTTGCCCATCTCGATCGCCTGCTCCATCGAGCCGCTCTTGTCGATCAGCAGAGCCGTCGAGCGCTTGATGGCGCCCTTGGCCCGCACCTGGGCCTCGGTGACCGCCTCCAGCTTGCGCGCCACGTCCTGCCCTACGCCGGCGGCCTCGATCGCCTTCTTGGCCTTGAAGGCCGACACCCGCTCGGCCGTCTTGGCCTTTTCCAGCTTGGCCTCGATCAGCGCCTTGACTTCCGGGTTGTCCAGGGCGCCGTGCCGCCGCAGCGAGCCCAGGTTGTTGATCAGCTCCTGAGGGCTCATGCGGTCGATCAGCGCCACCAGCACCGTGGGCGTCATCTGCTTGATGGCCGACACGGCCACCCGGTAGGGAATGCGATGCTCGACGATGGCCCGCGCCTGCTCGGCCGGAGTTTGCGCCCGGGCGATCTGCTTCAGGGCAAACAGCCGCGAGTCGGGCGGCGGATTGTCGTCGAACAGGATGGCCTGTGCCCGCGCCGACGGCACGATGTGCAGGCCGGCGTACAGCCTCTTCATCGGCCTGCCTGGCCTGGAGCACCGAGCTGTCGAACCAGTCGGCGTCTGCCTCGCGCTCGCGCAGGTAGCGGGTGACCTCGGTCTTCATCGACCGCGGCACGTTGCGGAACAGACCCTGCTTTTCGGTTACCATCTCCACGACGTCGACCGCTCTTGACGCGCCGGCGCAGCTCGTGGCCCTTGACAAAGTCGACGACACGGCCCACCTCGTAGGGCGGCAGCTGGCGCAGCAGCGCCAGGCCCACGTCGCGGTGGCCGGGAAAGTCGCTCAGCGCCAGGCTGGTCACGAACACCTCCTTGTGGTCGCGCACCTCGCCTTCGGCAAAGTACCAGGCCGCCAGTTGGACGTAGAAGCGCGGATCCGCCTTCAGGATCTCCTGGTGGACCGGGTAGATGCTGGCCAGGTCGCGGTGCGGCGTGGTCAGCAGGGTGTTGAACAGCTTCAGCCGCAGGTCCTGTTCGGTTGTCATCGTAACCCCTCCTGTGAACGACCTTGGATCAGCCCGCACAAGTTTGGGCAGCGTTTGGCTGGGGATTTTGCCATCCCCGGGTGGCGAGGTGTCGGACCTCAGCCCTTCCGAAGAAGGGTCCAGTTTGTAAGCTTCCCTTGTTTGGGCGCAGGCTGATTCAAGGTCTAGATAGTTAGCCGAAAACCGCCTCTGGCCGCAGGGTGATGTTCCCGTTGGCATGGCGCTCGACCACATAGGGCGCGAGCTTGGTCGCCGGTACGTCCAGGTAGCGGGCCAGAGCAGCGCGCACCTCGTCATCGGCGCTCAGGTCGCCGATGTCGAGCAGGGCAAGAGCGATGTCCCAGCTCCGGCCTTCGAAGCGGACGTGGACCCGGCGGTCCTGACGCGAAATCAGCTCGGTCATGGTATGTTGTCCCTCCTTTCCAAAACACAAAACAGGGGCGTGAGCCGGCCCTGCCTGGCTGTCACGCCCCTGCGCTAAATCTAGTGAGGAACCTGGGGTCAGCCCCTGTTCCACCTCAGAGCGGGAGCAGACCACAGGCCGGGGCGCGACGGCCAATACCGCAGCGTGCGGCAAGCGTCGCGATCGGCTCGCGCTATTCTACTGCTTACAGCTACCTGTTTTCGCGGTTGCATCTGCCTTCCCACTTGTCAATCCGGTTCATACAAGTTCCAGAAGCGAAGATCCAGGGTTTTCACCCTCCCGGGGTTGGCATCCCCAGCTTACGTAGCCGTTTGTACGCTTCTGCAGTCAGGGTACGAACCGGGCCAGTCCCACAGAAAGGCTCGTACAAGTTCCTGGGGCGTGTTACACTTAACAGGTGTAGGCCTCAGGTGTCGGGGTACGAGCCTTGCTTGTTCTGTAATCTATATCACATTCCTGCGCATTTGTCAAATGACGATCGCCCAAAGGCTGTGTCTCGGTTATCGCCCGCTGGCGGACACCAGATCCAGCAGCCTCTGCTGACTTGCCGGGGACAGGCCCAGGTCCTGTATGCAGGCCTGGAGTGCGGCGAGGGTGCCATATCCCCCAAGGTAGCCGTTGACGCGCGCGGCGGCCGTCGAGTTGATGAACTCGTCGTCCTGCGGATAGATGGCGCGAAACTCGCTCAGCAGGGCCGGAACCTGCTGGAGCCGATACTTCTGGTGGTAGGTCTCGGCCAGGTAGAACTTGGCAAAGGGCACGATGTCGGTATAGATCGGGCTTCCGCGGCTGGCGGCTTCGCGGTCCCGGCTCGCTTCGGCCAGCCGTTTCTGCTCCTGGTTGTGGTAGAAGATGATAGAGGCATACTGCCTCGACCAGGGCCGGGCAGTGGGGCTGTGGCTGCTCCAAAAGAGTTCCAGCAGTTCCTGGTAGGAGATCTGGGCCGGGTCGTAGTCGATCTGGATCGTCTCGCTGTGATCGCCCAGATCGTGATAGGTAGGGTTGGCCTTGCTTCCACCCGCGTAGCCCACGCGGGTGCGGATCGACGCCAGGAAGGCTCCCGAACTGGGAGTCAGGTCCCCAGAATCAGCCCAAGGCAAAGGTCGCCGTTTCGGTCTTGGCCGGTGCGGCCGCATCCGGTGATGGGGTGGCCGGCCGGGATGCCGGAGCGGGCGTGGTAGTAGCCGGAGGGTTTGACTGCCGGGCTGAACCGGAAAACAGCCCGGCCCAGCCCGCCAGCCCGGCCCCAAGCAGCATTACCAGCAGCAATCCCAGGATAGCCATGGCGGGTTTGAATAGATTGGCCATGAGGGCTTACTTCCCCTCCTCCTCATCCGCGAGACGGAGGGCGGCCGAGTTGATACAATAGCGCAGGCCCGTCGGCTGGGGGCCGTCCTCGAACAGGTGCCCCAGATGGCCACGACACTTGCTGCACAGGACTTCGGTCCTGACCATGCCGTGGCTGCCATCGCTCTCAGTCTCGACATTTTCCTCCGAGATGGGCGCCCAGAAGCTCGGCCAGCCCGACCCCGACTCGTACTTGGCGTCGGAGCTGAACAGGTCATTGCCACAACCCGCGCACTTGAACGTGCCATGGCCCTTGAAATAGTAGTATTCGCCGGTGAATGGCCGTTCGGTGCCCTTTTGGCGCATGATCCGATACTGCTCAGGCGTAAGTTGTTCCTGCCATTCCTTTTCGCTCTTGACTGTTTTGTCAGACATAGGTCCTTCCCGATTCCAGAATGATGTGGTAAGCCCGTTCCTGCCGGCTCACCTGGCTGAGCTATCTTACCACGCTTTGAGGCCTTTTAATGCAAGCCAGACCACAATGGCAGAGGGTGAGGGGTGGTAGCCGGGCGCCCGGTTGAGCCTCGAGACCTGGGCCGCGCGGATCGACGCAGATGCGCCTGCCGCGCCGCATTGCTTGCCGCTCCCCCACTGTTGCGCTATAATGACCACCGGGCGAGCGATATGCTGGCCGAAGACCTATCGCCTCAGGAGGTGCTGACCACACGTCGAGGGTCATTATGCGGCAAAGCCGGCCCGGTGACGGCGCTTTTTCAGGCGCTGGTTCATCGGTTTGACAAGAGCAGATTCCAGGTGCATAATGTGGACGTCATTGTACTTGCACTGCAATCCGGGTTGCCCAATTAAGACTCCGGCATATTGCCCTTGAGTCAGAGAGTGGATGTCAATTCGCAGAGCCAAATTGTCGGATGCGAGAGGTATAGCAGCAGTCCATGTCGCAGCGTGGAGGGTTGCCTATCGCGGACTGCTACCCGACGATGCGCTGGATCGTCTGTCGATAGATGATTTGGAGAAACGCTGGCGGGAACGCATCGCCGAGCCCTGCGGGACTATCTTTGTCGCCGAGCAAGAAGGTCAGACAGTGGGTTTCGCGGCCTGCGGAAGCAGTAGAGATGAGCATATCGATCGGGAGAAGGTTGAGAAATCTATGCGATCTATGTTCATCCTGATAGATGGCGGCAAGGGTATGGGGCAGCCCTGGTAGGCGAAGCAGCCGAGTGCTTGCAAGAAGATTGGTTTGAAGAGATCGTTTTGTGGGTTCTGAGGTGGAATCAAGTGGCGATGAGGTTTTACGAGGCCGCAGGCTTGAAGGCAGATGGGGCGCGGCGCAGGGTCGAGCCTGTCTCGGACTGCACATTGCCGTCGATGGCCCACTTGTAGGCGATCTTGCCGCCGACCGGCGTGTTGGTCGTGTTCGCGGCGCAGGCCAACTCGCCGCTGGAGTAGGTGGGCTCGTTGTAGGTGCAGCCGCCGACCGCGGAAAAGGGGCCGGTGCTGGCGGGCTGCACGGCGGGGGCGGCTCCGCCCGGGCAGGCGGGCATTGTCTTCAGCTTGTCGTCGATCTCCTTGTGATACGCCAAGGCCTGGATGGACTGCGACAGGGGCTGCGCTATCGACTGGATACCGTAGCAGCCGCGGCTCGAAGTCCTCTCGTTATAGTCCGCATTGGCAAGCTGCCTCAGGCAGCCGTATTCGCCCAGGTCGATCTTCTGGATCCCGGGGCCGGTGCACGCGCCCGATTCGGCGTAGAAACGCGCCTCCTCGGGGTTGGGAAAAATGCTGACGCGCAGCACGACGGCCGGGTCTGACTCTGTGCCGCCATAGTGGACCAGGCAAAAGTTGGGGTTCCCGCCTCCACCGCAGAGATCTCCGATGCAGGCGGGGTCACTACTCTGGATCCTCCCTCCCGGCGGGACCAGGTCGCATGCAGTGGCAGTCTGCTGAGGCAACGGCGCCGCCAGCGCCGGGGCCGGTGGCATGATCCCCATAGCCGGCCCCGACAAGAGCACAAGTGCCACTACGCAGATGCAGAGTCGTTTTGTCGCCAGGTGCTTGTTTGCCATATGCTCCTCCTCGTTGAGAGCCTCCTGCCTTTTCCCCACAGCCGGGGGATTGATCGCCGGGTTGATGAAAGAGGGTATTCCCTCACCGTGATTATAGTGTTTGGCGAGGTCCTGTCAAGTAGCAGTGCCACGCTGCTTGCCGCTCCACCGTTGTTAAGCTATAATGACCAACGGGCGAGCGATGTCCTGACCGAAAACCTATCTCCTCAGGAGGTGCTGATGTCAAAAGAGCCGAGTTTGACCGGGCCGGTGAATTCCCCCACGAAGCGGCTGATCGGCGACATGCCCAGGATCGGCATCCGACCGGCCATCGACGGCCGGTGGGGAGGCGTGCGAGAGTCGCTGGAAGAGCAGACGATGGCCATGGCCCGCTCGGCGGCGGAGTTCCTGTCGGCCAACCTGCGCCACGCCAACGGCCTGCCGGTGGAATGCGTCATCGCCGATAGCTGCATCGGCGGGGTGGCGGAAGCCGCCGAGGCCGCGATTAAGTTTGGCCGGGAAGGGGTGGGCGTGTCGCTCACCGTGACGCCCTGTTGGTGCTATGGCTCGGAGACGATGGACATGGACCCGCTGATGCCCAAGGCGGTGTGGGGCTTTAACGGGACCGAGCGGCCGGGGGCGGTATACCTGGCCGCGGTGCTGGCCGGCCACAATCAGAAGGGGCTGCCGGCGTTTGGCATCTACGGCCGGGACGTCCAGGACGCGGGCGATAGGTCGATCCCTGCTGACGTGCAGGAGAAGCTGCTGGGCTTTGCCCGGGCCGGGCTGGCGGTGGCTACCATGCGCGGCAAGTCCTACCTGTCGATGGGCGGGGTGTCGATGGGCATTGCCGGGTCGATCGTGGACCAGTCGCTCTTTGAGAGTTACCTGGGCATGCGCGTCGAAACGGTGGACATGAGTGAGTTTGTCCGCCGGGTGGATGAAGGGATCTATGACAAGGAAGAGCACGCCCGGGCCATGCAGTGGGTGAAGGAGCACTGCCGGGAAGGCCAGGACTATAACGCAGCCGAAAGGCAGCGGAGCCGGGCGCTCAAAGACCTCGACTGGGCATTCGTGGTCAAGATGACCCTGATCGCCCGTGACCTGATGACGGGCAATCGCCGGCTGGCGGAGATGGGGTTTGGCGAGGAGGCGATGGGCCACAATGCGATCGCGTCCGGCTTTCAGGGCCAGCGGCAGTGGACTGACCACCTGCCCAACGGCGATTTCCTGGAGGCGATCCTGAACAGCTCGTTCGACTGGAACGGCATCCGCGAGCCGTACATCGTCGCCACCGAGAACGACTCGCTCAACGGGGCGTGCATGCTGTTTGGCCACCTGCTGACCGGCACGGCCCAGGTTTTTGCCGACGTGCGCTCCTACTGGAGCCCGGAGGCGGTCAGGCGGGTGACCGGCTACAAGCTGAGCGGCCCAGCCGGAGACGGGATCATCCATCTGATCAATTCGGGCGCGGCGAGCCTGGATGCCACCGGCCAACAGACGATCGGTGGCCGGCCGGCTATGAAACCGTTCTGGGAGATCACGCCGGCCGAGGTCGAATGGTGCCTGGAGGCCACTACCTGGAGCCCGGCCATATTGGAGTATTTCCGCGGGGGCGGCTACTCCTCGACGTTCCTGACCCGCGGTGGCATGCCGATGACGATGTCGCGGCTGAACATCGTCAAGGGGCTGGGGCCGGCCCTACAGGTGGCCGAAGGGTATACGGTGGACCTGCCGGAGGAGGTACATCAGGCGCTGAACGAGCGCACCAACCCCACCTGGCCGACGCACTGGTTTGTGCCCATCCTCACCGGCAGCGGACCATTCCGCGACGTGTACTCGGTGATGAACAACTGGGGGGCGAACCATGGCGCACTGAGCTATGGCCACATTGGCGCCGATCTGATCACACTGGCATCGATGGTGCGCATCCCGGTGGGCATGCACAATGTGGCGGAAGACAGGATTTTCCGGCCCAGCGCCTGGACCGCCTTTGGGGCGATGGAGTCGCAAGGGGCCGATTTTCGCGCGTGCGCCAATTTCGGGCCGTTGTATGGGCGGTACTAGGGGGGGGCGATGAAGGAGGCTCGCACTGTGAGAAGGGGAGATCAACCACGACCTGCAGTCGGCGCTCCGTGACGCGTTTGGCCAGGCCCTCTACGACCTGGGTGGCGAGCGCTGTTTTCCCCAGGAGTGGCGCGAAAACTGGCCGAGGCCGAGGGACAGCGCGCCGCAATCTGGCCCGCGCCGCCAAGCGCCTGCGCCAGCGAGCGCTCTTGCTGGCAGGGGCGCTTCTCGTCGCCGGTGTGCTGGCCGTCGTGGCCTTGGTGTTCGGCCAGCAGGCGGGCCGGAATGCCCGCCTGGCCCTGGCTGAAGCCGACACCCGCGCCACCGCCGAAGCCGGCGCCTTTGTCCGGGCGCTGGCGGGTCACGATGGGCCGGTCTGGTCGGCCAGCTTTAGCCCGGACGGTCGGCAGGTTGCCACCGCCGAATTCGACGGCACGGTGCGCCTGTGGAACCTCGACGGCACGCCGGACCGGTCACTTCGGTCCGCTATAGCGCCGATGGGGCATTCCTGGCGACGGCCAGTTACGACGGTACTGCCCGGCTATGGCGCGCCGATGGAACTTTCATTGCGGCCCTGGAGGGCCATACGGCCGAAGTGAACACGGCGGTGTTCGGCCCCGACGGGTCGCGCATCGTGACTGCCAGCTGGGACGGGACGGCCCGGCTGTGGGCAGGGCACGGCGAAATCGAGGCCATGCTGGCCAGGCGCAGCGGCGGGTTGGGCGGACCCTGTCAGCGTGGGAATGCCAGCAATACTGCACCAGGAAACGTGCCCGGCGGGTCCGTGAGGGGGGCAGGGGGTGGATGGCAGGGGGACAGCTCAACACCCCCGGCGCGCTGCACGGCTTCGGAGATGGCGGCTCGGCGGCCTGACCGCCCTACAGGCGACGGCTCCGCGCCCTTACTGCAGTTGCAGCCAGCAGCATTCGTATCTGCGCAGCTCGAGCCTGCGGGGATCGGCTTTCAGTAGGCCACATCCCTGCCCGGTGAACAGGTCGATCGCTTGAGCCCCGGCCCAGGCGGCCAGGTCGAGCTCGACCGTCTGCCGTTCGGACGACAGGTTGTTCACGCACAGGATGGCTTCGTTGCCGCCGGCGCGGACGTAGGCCAGGACGGCCCGGTTGGCCGGTTCCAGGAACTGGATCCCCCCGCGGCCAAAGGCAGGATGGGCGTGGCGGATGCGGATCATGTCGCGCATCTTGTTCAGGAGCGAGGCCGGGTCGCCGCGCTGGGCCTCGGCGTTTAGCCGCCGGTAGCCATAGGTCTCGTCGTCCAGGACCGGGCAGTACAGGGCGCCTGGATCGGCGCCGGAAAAGCCGGCATTGGGCGCGGCAGACCACTGCATCGGCGTGCGCACCCCATCCCGGTCCTCCAGCCAGATATTGTCGCCCATGCCGATCTCGTCGCCATAGTAGATGACGGGCGAGCCGGGCAGGGTGAAAAGCAGCGAGTTGGCCAGCTCGATCCGTGCCCGGTCGTTGCCGAGCAGCGGGGCCAGCCTGCGCCGGATGCCCAGGTTGAGCCTCATGCGCGGCTCGGGGGCGTAGATAGTCCCACAGGAACTGCCGCTCCTCGGCGGTGACCATTTCCAGGGTCAGCTCGTCGTGGCAGCGCAGGAAGGTGCCCCACTGGCACGACTCGGGGATGGGCGGCGTACGGGTCTTGATAATCTCCACGATCGGCGTCCGGTCGGCCTGGGCCAGGGCCAGGTAGATGCGCGGCATGAGCGGAAAGTGAAAGTTCATGTGGAACTCGTCGCCGTCGCCCAGGTAGGGGCGCACATCCTCCGGCCACTGGTTGGCCTCCGACAGGAGCAGCTTGCCGGGGGCGTAGTCGTCCACAAAGGCGCGCAGCCGCTTCAGGTAGGCGTGGGTCTCTGGCAGGTTCTCGCAGTTGGTCCCCTCCCGCTCGTACAGGTAGGGGACGGCGTCGACGCGCAGGCCGTCGATGCCATGGTCCAGCCAGAAGCGGACCACGTCGAGCATCGCCTGCTGGACGGCGGGGTTGTCGTAGTTCAGGTCGGGCTGGTGGTAGAAGAAACGATGCCAGTAGTAGGCCTTGCGCAGCGGATCCCAGGTCCAGTTGGACTTTTCCGTGTCCAGGAAGATGATGCGCGCGTCGCGGTAGCGCTGGTCGGTGGGGCTCCACACGTACCAGTCGCGGTAGATGTCGTGCTGGGGGTGGGACGGATCGCGCGAGGCCTGGAACCAGGGATGCTGGTCGGAGGTGTGGTTGGGGACCAGGTCCATGATGACGCGCATGCCCCGCCGCGTGAGCCTGATCCACCAGCGCGGCGCAGGTCCTCCACCGAGCCATAGTCGCTGTGGATGCGCGGTATAGTCGGCTACGTCATAGCCGTGGTCGCGCAGCGGCGACGGGTAGATCGGCAGCAGCCACAGGCAGTCCACCCCCAGGTCGCGCAGGTAGTCGAGCTTGGCCGTCAGGCCCGGCAGGTCGCCGATGCCGTCGCCGTTGCCGTCGGCAAAGGCGCGGCACAAAGACCTCGTAGAAGACGGCGTCCTTGTACCACAGTGGGTTGTTCGAGATCACAGCGTCACTCCGTTGTCGTCGCGTTGATCGGTCACTTTGCACCAGCCACAGGAACTGGTACGGTTGCAGCGTATAGCTGCGCCCCAGGTTGACCTCCTCCTCACTCACGAGGTCGGTCATGGCCGACCTGAGTCCGTAGGTGCGAAAGCGGACCATGTCCACCTGCTGCGGCTGTTCCGAGAAGTTGGCCAGGACGAGCAGCCCGTCGAGCAGATGCCAGTGGATAAAGCCAAAGACGCTGGGGCTGTCGGTGTCGATCACCTGCGCTTTGCCCCCGCCAAACACCGGGTGGCTCTTCCGGATCTGGATCAGCCGCACCAGGGGCCGGAATACCCGGCCTTCGATGCTGTCCGGGTCGTGCCGCCGGGCTGCTCGCTCCCAATCAAAGGCGGGGCGGTGGACCCAGCGGCTGTCGTCGAGCTTGACTGCTGTCCTGCCGGTAGGAATAGTCGTTCAGCGTTCCCAGCTCGTCGCCGAGGTAGAGCAGGGGAATGCCGCCGATGCTGAGGATGATGCTGTGCAGCAGCAGGATGCGGCGGATGGCCAGCTCGATCTGCTTTTCGTCTTGGGCCTTCAGGGCGCTCTCCAGGCCGGCCAGCGAGGCGCAGGTGCCGTTGATCCGCGCATCTTTGGTCACCGGGTTGTAGTTGAACAGCAGGCCGGTGGCAAAGCTGCCTTCGAACTGGCCGGTGTAGAACCGGTTCAAGAACTGGCGGTGCTCAAAGGGGTTGATCCACAACGCCTGGGCATCCTCGTCGGCAAAGCTCCAGCCGATATCGTCGTGCACCCGCACATAATTGACCCAGGCGCACATCGTCCGGGATGCGAAAGCGCCGCTGCATGGCGTACTTGAGCAGCTTGACCTCGCGGGTGGCCAGCGTTTCCCACAGCAGCGCCATCAGCGTCGGGTTGTAGGACAGGTCACACTCGTGCCCGGCCCTGTCTCCCTGCCCAAAGTAGCTGGCGACGTCGTCTGGATGCACGATCGCCTCCGACTTGAACTCCAGGGCCGGAGCCGCGATCTTGGCCAGGGCATTGAAGGCCTGGATGATGGTGTGCACCTGCGGCAGGTTCTCACAGCTCGTCCCCATCTGCTTCCAGACGAAAGGGCACCGCATCCAGGCGCAGGAACTCGACGCCGGCGTTCGCCAGGAACAGGATATCGCTCAACATGCCGTCGAATACGGCCGGGTTTGAGTAGTTCAGGTCCCACTGGAACGGGTTAAAGGTCGTCCATACCCAGCGGTCGAGCTCGCGGCGGTAGGTAAAGCTCCCCGGCGCCTGCTCGGGAAAGATCTCCCGCAGGTGGCGCTCGTACTGGTCGGGCAGGGTGCGGTCGGGGAACATGAAAAAGAAGTCCTGATAGTCCTCGTCGCCGGCCAGCGCCTTCTGGGCCCACTCGTGCTCGTCGCTGGTGTGGTTGAACACGAAATCGAGCGTCAGGCTGATGCCGTTCTCCCGCAGCGCCTTGGCCAAGCCCTTCAGCTCGTCCATGGTCCCCAGGGCGGGGTTCACCTCGCGGTAGCTGCTCACCGCATAGCCGCCGTCGTTGATCTCCGGCACCTGGTAGAGCGGCATCAGGTGCAGGTAGGTCAGTCCCAGCTCCTTGAAGTAGGGGATCTTGTCTCGCACGCCCGCCAGGTTGCCGGCAAACAGATCGACATAACAGACTCCGCCCACCATCTGCTCCGACTGGAACCAGCAGCCGATCGGCCTCGCGCTGTAGATCCAGAGCCTTGAGGTCCGGCGGCCGCTCGACATAGGCCCGGGTGACCGTCTTGAGGATCACCTCCAGGTGATAGAAGAAGGAGTAGTAGGTGCCGTACAGCTCCAGCAGCAGGGCAAAGGCTTCGGGGAAATGAGCGTGCATGCGCTGCCAGAAGAGATCGCGGGCTTCCGGCTCGACCTGTTCCAGCAGAGGCTCAAAACGCGGTCTCAGCCGCTCCAGCGTTTTGCGGGCTTTACGCTCCACGGGTCCTTTACCTCCCTTTCGGATTCCGCAGCAGCAATTCCAGGGTAAAGCCGGTCGGCACCGCAGCCATCACCCCCGACAACACGATGGGCGGCAGCGCCACCACCCCGGAGGCAGGCGCCAGGCTCAGCGCGGTCGACCAGGCAAGGACGCTGACCACGATCCACCAGCCTGCCCAGCGGACGTGGAACCGGAGGAGGCCCCACTGGGCCATCCCCGTCGTCGCTCCGATCACGGCTCCGGTCAGCAGCCCAAGCCCAGGTGGCACCGTAAAGAGGGCGATCCCCAGCCCCACCAGCCAGCCAACTGTCGTGGCCACGATCCAGCGCCAGGCGTGGGGGATGCGGCGGGTCAGGACCAGGCACTGCATGATCCCTGCGCCTACCCCGGCCGTCACCAGGGCGATGGTCGGCAGCAGCAGCCAGCCGAGCAGCCAGCCCGACGTGGTGGCCATCAGCCAATAGAAGAAGAAAGCCCAATCGAAGGCGAGGATGCTTCTGCTTCTGTTCAGGCATTGGCAGAAGAGATATTCCCAGACATCGGAAGTCTCGCTTGTGAGCGGAGACTTCCGATGTCTGGCACTGATGTCTGGCGTTAGCCCTTGACCGAGCCGGCCATCAGCCCGCGCACAAAGTAGCGCTGCAGCGCAAAGAAGACGACCATCGGCAGGAGCATGGTGACAAACGCTCCGGCGGTCAGCAGCTGCCATTGGTTGCCGAAGGTGCCGGTCAGGTCGGCCAGCCGCTGGGTGAGTACCTTGTAGGTGGGATCGACGCCGAGGAAGGTCAGGGCCACCAGGTAGTCGTTCCACACCCACAGGAACTGAAAGATGGCAAAGGAAGCCAGGGCCGGCACCGACAGCGGCAGGATCAGCTTGACAAAGATGGTAAAGTGTGAGGCGCCGTCGATAAACGCCGACTCGAGCGTTTCCCGGGGCAGGGTGCGGATGTAGTTGAACAGCAGATAGGTGGCCAGGGCCAGGCCAAAACCGGTGTGGGCCAGCCAGACGGCCAGGAATGTGCCGTTCAGCTTCAAGGCCATTGTAGTCCCGCAGGATGGGCACCAGGGCGATCTGCAGCGGGACGACCAGCAGACCGACCACCAGGATGAACATGCACTTGCCGGCCCGGGAAACTTCATCCAGGCAAAGGCATAGGCCGCAAAGGCCGCGATCAGGATGGGGATGATCGTCGAAGGGATCGACACGGCCAGGCTGTTCAGGAAGGCCTGCGACATGTCCTGGCCGGGCAGCAGTCTCTGTCGTGCCATCTGGATTCTTGGCTACGACACCGCTGCCCAGGAGGACCTGCTTGTAGTTGTCGAGCGTGAAATTCCAGGTGATGGTCCACACGCGCTTTTGCACTTCGATGCGTGCCCAGGCGCTTGTTGCCAACCCAGGTGACGCGTGTTGCTCCATCCGGCGACTGGACACCTGCGCGCAGCTCCTCGAAGGTCGCCTGCACGCCTTCTACGCTCATCACGCCGTTAGGATCGAGGCCGAGTGCCTTCGGATCGACCGTGGACACCATCTCCCATTCTCGGTGGGGAAAGACATTCCACCAGCCCGTAGTCTGGATGTCAAAACGGGTGCGGAAGGAGGAGACCAACAGCCCGATCGTGGGGATGCTCCAGATGATCACCACGAGCAGCAGTGTGCCATTGACCAGCACAGGGCCAAGCCAGTTTCGCTTTTTCATGTTAGAAGGCCTCCTGTTCCCTGAACTGCCGCAGGTTGTAGATCATCACCGGGATGACGGTGATGAGCAGGATGATGGCGATGGCCGAGCCATAGCCCGAGTTGCGGGCGGTGAACGACTGGCGGTAGAACTGGGTGGCGATCACGTGGGTGCCGTACTGCCCGCCGGTCATGACCCACACGACGTCAAAGATCTTCAGGGTAAAGATGACGACGGTCGTCCACGACCGTGATGATCGTGCCCATGATGTAGGGGATCATGATCCTGAAGAAGACCTGTATCTCGGTGGCGCCGTCCACCCGGGCCGCTTCCTGGATCTCCTCTGGGATGCCCTTTCAGGGCCGCCGAGAAGAGCACCATGGCGAATCCCGCCTGCAGCCAGATGACGATGAGGATCAGGAACAGGTTGTTCCAGGGCGCAATCGTCCACCGCACTTGTCCCAGGCAAAGGGGGTGCCGCCCAAGGCCGACGATGATGGCGTTCAGCAGGCCGATCTGAGCCTCGTCGGCCGGCCGGATCTCGTACATAAAGTTCCAGATGACGCTGGCGCCCACAAAGGAGATGGCCATGGGCAGAAAGATCAGCGATTTGGCGACGCGCTCGAACTTGCTCCGGTCGGCCAGCGTCGCCACCAGCAGCCCGACCAGCACGGAGAGGGTGCTGCCAAAGACGATCCACATCAGGTTGTTGCGCAGGGCTTCGGTCAGCAGGCGCTCGCTGAACATGGCCACATAGTTCTGGAGGCCGACGAAGGCGTCGCTGGCAAAGGACTCGAAAAAGCCGACGCCTTTCGGCACGCCATCGCGGTCAAAAAGGCTCAGGTAGAAGGTGCGCACCGCCGGCAGGGCCAGGTACCAGATGAGAATGGCCATGGCCGGACCGACGAACACAAAGGGCTGAAGCCGCTGTGTCCACGCGTCCGGCAGTCTTTCGACGATGCCGTTGAACACCCAGTACAGCAGCGCTACCCCGCCGACACCCCACACGATGGCCACCAAGGCCGTCACCCATCTGGGCGCCTGGCTGTCGCGCAGGAAGATAAACCCCTCATAGATCACCACAAAGGCGATCACGGGGATGATGACGGCCAGGAACAGACGTCCCAGCCAGCTTACGGCTTCGGCAACCCGTCCTGCTTTCTTTTTTTCGATTGCACCAGTTTGTTCCATGGTCCAACTCCTTTGGTGGAATGACTGCCAGCCCGCACAGGGCTGGCAGTCATTGCTTCAGGTCGATACTACTTGGGCCAGGTGGCGTCGATTTCCTTGAGGACGGTGTCCAGGTCGGCCGCGCCGCTGACATAGTCGGTCATGCCGGTCCAGAAGGAGCCGGCGCCGACCTCGCCCGGCATCAGGTCCGAGCCGTCGAAGCGGAAGCTGGTGGCCTGGGAGACCAGGGCGGCGATGCCGCGCTCGAGGTCCACGCCGTACATCTCGGGCGTGGCGGTCAGGTGGGCGGCCAGTGCGCCGCCGTTCTGCAGCCAGCCGGAGGCGGACTGCGGTGTGGTAAAGTACTCCATGAGGGCCCGGACTTCGGGGCGGTCGTTGAACATGGTCATGATGTCACCGGCGACCAGGAAGGGCTTGCCGTACTGCGGGTCGACGGCCGGGCAGGTAGAAGAAGGAATAGTCGACGCCGGCCTTGGCGGTTTCGGGGAAGAAGCCGGTGATAAAGTTGCCCTGCTTGTGGAGCCAGCACTTGGGCGGGGTGTTCGAACATGGGGGCCGGGGCGTCGCCGAAGTAGGTGGAGACGATGCCCTTGGTGCCGCCATAGACGAACTTGTCGTTGAACCAGATCTCGCTCCAGGTCTCGATGGCTTTCTTGACCTCGGGGGAGTCGAACTTGAGCTCGCCCATGACCCACTTGTCATAGTTTTCGAGGGAGGTGGTGCGGAGCATCATCTCCTCGGTCCAGTCGGTGGCGGGCCAGCCGGTGGCGGCCTGCGACTCGATGCCGATGCACCAGGGGGTGTCGCCGTCGTCGGCGATCTGCTGGGTCAGGGCCAGCAGCTCTTCCCAGGTGGTGGGGATGGTGTAGCCGGCGGCGTCAAAGTCGTCCTTGGGGTACCAGACGAGGCTCTTGCCGTTGAAGCGGTGCCAGACGCCGGCGGTCATCGTTGCCGTCTGTGCCGTTGACCATGCCCATGTCGAGCCAGCTCTGGTTGTACTGCTGCTTGAGCCAGTCTTCGGAGATCCAGGTGGTGGGGTCGACGATGTGTCCCTGGCGGGCGTAGGTTTCGGCCTTGCCGGGCTGCGGAAAGTCGGCGATGTCGGGTGCGTTGCCGGCGTCCACGGCGATGGAGATGCGGGCCTCGAACTCTTTGTCGCCGATGTACTTGACGGTGATGCCGGTGGCATCCTCGAAGGCCTTCATCGACTCGGCAAAGCGGACGTCGTCGGGGTTGGTGAAGGGGCCGTCGACGGTGACCGTCTTGCCGGTGTACGCGCCGGCGAGCGGCCTTTTCCAGCTCACCGCCCGGCATCACCGGCAAAGGCGCCGCTGCGGGCTCTGTCACCGGTGTGGTGCCCTTGGGCCAGGTGGCGTCGATTTCCTTGAGGACGGTGTCCAGGTCGGCTGCGCCGCTGACATAGTCGGTCATGCCGGTCCAGAAGGAGCCGGCGCCGACCTCGCCCGGCATGAGGTCCGAGCCGTCGAAGCGGAAGCTGGTGGCCTGGGAGACCAGGGCGGCGATGCCGCGCTCGAGGTCCACGCCGTACATCTCAGGCGTAGCGGTCTGGTGGGCGGCCAGTGCGCCGCCGTTCTGCAGCCAGCCGGAGGCGGACTGCGGCGTGGTAAAGTACTCCATGAGGGCCCGGACTTCGGGGCGGTCGTTGAACATGGTCATGATGTCACCGGCGACGAGGAAGGGCTTGCCGTACTGCGGGTCGAGGCCGGGCAGGTAGAAGAAGGAATAGTCGACGCCGGCCTTGGCGGTTTCGGGGAAGAAGCCGGTGATAAAGTTGCCCTGCTTGTGGAGCCAGCACTTGGGCGGGTTTTCGAACATGGGGGCCGGGGCGTCGCCGAAGTAGGTGGAGACGATGCCGTTGGTGCCGCCATAGACGAACTTGTCGTTGAACCAGATCTCGCTCCAGGTCTCGATGGCTTTCTTGACCTCGGGGGAGTCGAACTTGAGCTCGCCCAAGACCCACTTGTCATAGTTTTCGAGGGAGGTGGTGCGGAGCATCATCTCCTCGGTCCAGTCGGTGGCGGGCCAGCCGGTGGCGGCCTGCGACTCGATGCCGATGCACCAGGGGGTGTCGCCGTCGTCGGCGATCTGCTGGGTCAGGGCCAGCAGCTCTTCCCAGGTGGTGGGGATGGTGTAGCCGGCGGCGTCAAAGTCGTCCTTGGGGTACCAGACGAGGCTCTTGCCGTTGAAGCGGTGCCAGACGCCGGCGGTCATCTTGCCGTCTTTGCCGTTGACCATGCCCATGTCGAGCCAGCTCTGGTTGTACTGCTGCTTGAGCCAGTCTTCGGAGATCCAGGTGGTGGGGTCGACGATGTGTCCCTGGCGGGCGTAGGTTTCGGCCTTGCCGGGCTGCGGAAAGTCGGCGATGTCGGGTGGGTTGCCGGCGTCTACGGCGATGGAGATGCGGGCCTCGAACTCTTTGTCGCCGATGTACTTGACGGTGATGCCGGTGGCATCCTGGAAGGCCTTCATCGACTCGGCAAAGCGGACGTCGTCGGGGTTGGTGAAGGGGCCGTCGACGGTGACCGTCTTGCCGGTGTACGCGCCGGCGAGCGGCCTTTTCCAGCTCGCCGCCCGGCATCACCGGCAAAGCCCACTGCGGGCGCCGGTGCGGTCGGCTGGGTCGGCTTCAGTTGTCGCGGTCGGCTTGGGCGCTGCTGCGGTCGGCTCGGCGCGTTGCGCCACAGGCGGTCAGGATCATGCTCGCCACCAACAGCAGGGCCAAAATCGAAAATCCTGTGCGTTTCATTTGTCTGCTCCTCCTACATATCTTTCTTGAGATTGGTTGACTTGGCGGAATACCCTGCTCTTACCTGGCTGCCCTCAGAGCGGCAGCCTGCCTTGCAGCTGCTAATCTGTTTTCGATCATCACCCCCTTTCTATCTCTTGCAGGTAACGAGCTCACCCCGTGGGCAGATGCTCCTGCCATTGGCCGAGTGCAGTTGCGACTCAGCCCTCACAAAAGGCCGGCGGCTTCAGTCTCTTGGGGCGCCATTGGCCCCACACGATGCCCGAACCACCAGCTCCGTCTCCAATGCGACCGACGACATCCTCTTTATCGCCTTCGATGAGGCCAATCAGGATCTCGGCAGCCGTCCATCCCAGGCGATAGGCCGGCACCCGGACCGTCGTCAACTGGGGATGGGTGTGGGCGGCCAGAAAGATGTCGTCAAAGCCGACGACTGCCACGTCACCCGGAATGCTCAGGCCGGCGCTCTGGATGGCGCTCATCGCGCCGATGGCGACCACGTCGCTGGCGCCAAACACGGCCGTCGGCCGCTCGGGCAGGCTCAGCAGCTCTTTCATGGCCGCCTGCCCCGTTCCGGGCAAGAAGGCCCCCCAGCGCACCAGGCTCTCGTCCAACGGAATGCCATGCTCGGCCAGCGCTTGTCGATAGCCGGCATACCGGTCCTCGGCGCCCGAATAGGACAGCGGGGCGTTGGAGATAAAGCCGATGCGGCGATGTCCCAGCCTGATGAGGTGGGTCACCGCCTGGTAGGCCCCGGCCTGGTTATCGACGTCGACGTAGGGAAAGGCGCTGCCGTTCACCCGGCCGTGCAGGATCAAGGGGAACTGCTCCTCGGCCAGCTCGTCCAGGAGAGGATCGTCCGATCGCGGGCCGGACAGGATCAGTCCGTCCACCTGATGCTCGCGGATCAGGCGCAGGTAGGCTTCGCGGCTGGGCACGTCCTCGGGGAGCTGGAGCATGAGCAGATAGCCCCGGCGGTGGACCGAGGCCGTGACTCCCTGGAGAAAGACGGGCAGGAAGGCATCGGCGGCAAGCCGGTCCTGCGCCTCGCCCAGGATCAGGCCGATCCGCTGCGTCCTGCCGCTGGCCAGGGAGCGGGCGGCGGCGGTGGGGTAGTAGTCGAGGTCGCGGGCAGCCTCCAGAACGCGTTGTCGCGTTTCTTCGGTGATCTTGACGCCCGGCACGTCGTTAAGGACGAACGACACGGTCGTTCGCGATACTCCGGCGAGCTTGGCGACGTCATGGCTGGTGGCCTGCTTGCGGGCCAAAGCGACCTCCTGACTGACTCGTGTTACTAACTCCTGTTAGAAACACGCGTTAATTATACATCAGTTTCGTTCAGTTTGTCAATAGGGTAAATGCGACCATCGAGAATTTTTAACGTTGGCCCATTGGGTGTATAATCTCGCTAGAAAACACTGTACCGCACAAGGAGCGCATCATGAAGATCTATATCAGCGCCGATATCGAAGGCGTGACTGGGGCCACCCATTGGGACGAAACCGACCTGCCCAAAGCGGATTATGCCGCCTTTCGCGAGCAGATGACGGCTGAGGTCGTGGCCGCGTGCGAAGGGGCCCTCCAGGCAGGGGCAACCGAGATCTGGGTCAAGGATGCCCACGACAGCGCCAGGAACATCATCGCCGCCAAGCTGCCGCAGGAAGTGCGCCTGATCCGCGGCTGGAGCTCGCACCCGTTTGCGATGGTCCAGGAGCTCGACGAGACGTTCCAGGCGGCGATGATGATCGGTTACCACTCCCGGGCCGCCGGCGGCACCAGCCCGTTGGCCCACACCATGACCGGCAGCTTTGCCCACATCCTGCTGAACGGCCGCTACGCGTCCGAGTTCCTGATCCACACCTATGCCGCGGCCTATGTCCACGTGCCGGTGGTGCTGGTGTCGGGAGATAAGGGCTTGTGCGATGAGGTGGCGCAGTTCAACCCCCTGATCACGACCGTAGCGGTGAAGGAGGGGATCGGCGGCTCGACGGTGAATATCCATCCCAGCCTGGCGACGGCCAGGATCCGCGACGGGGTGGCCAAGGCGCTGAGCAGCGATTTGTCCCGGCTACAGAACCCGCTGCCGCCCCACTTTGCGATCGAGGCCTGCTACCACGACCACACCAAGGCCTATCCTCTGGGCTTTTACCCCGGGGCCAAGCAGATAGACCCGTACACCGTCCGGTTCGAGGCCGACAGCTACTTTGACATCCTGCGCTTCCTGCTGTTCACGCCCTAGGGCTGCGATGCAGATCGGGGGCATACCGAACCCGATGTCACTGCGGAGGCACCGTGGCCGAACCTGCTAAAGCCAAGAGCAGACATGGCAGAGCCGGCGCGTTGGCTTTGCTGGTGCTGATGATGCTGCCGCGCGGGCTCATGAGCGCGGCGCAGGACAGCGGTCGTGGCACCAGATCGGAAGCGCCGCAGGTGCAGGCCTTTGATCTGATCTCCCCAGATGAAGGTTGGCTGCTCACTGGTCAGCGGCTGTACTGGACGTCCACCGCCGGACAGAGCTGGACAGAGATCACGCCCGCGGAGCTGGATCAATCGACGATCCAGGCGGTCACGTTTCTCGACTCCCAGCAGGGCTGGATGATCCTCACCCAGGATGAGCCGGATGGCGGTGTGGAATATGCCCTGGCGCGGACCTCTGACGGGGGACGGACGTGGCACACCGACCGGCTCTCCCTCTTTGAGCCGGGCTCCCCGGAGTCGCTTCCGGGCGCGGCCTATCTGTTCTTCCTTGACGCCGAGACGGGATGGCTGGTGGTCAGGCAGGTCACCAGCAGCAACTTTTGCCTGGGCAGTCTGTTCAGGACCAGCGACGGAGGGGACACCTGGGCGCGCCAGCCGGTTCCGATCGGCGAGCCGGTCTATTTCGTAACGCGGGAGGCAGGCTGGACGGCCGGGGGCGCTGCCGGCGACGAGCTGTACTATACCCTCGACGGTGGGCAGAGCTGGCAGCCACAGGCGATAGACTTGCCGCCCGCGGCAATCGAGTTACCGGTGGATGCCGAGGCGCAGAAGCTGACCTATCTGCCCCGCTTCGACGATCCTCAGACAGGAACACTGCCGGTCATAAGCCTGAGCGCCGGCTCGGCGCATTTCGAGCTGTACGCGACGCCGGACGGCGGCCGGTCCTGGGAGTTGACCGCCAGCGTCCCACTCGAGCCTGCGGCCACACCCGGGCAGGCCGTCGCACTGAGCGCCGTCGACGCCCACACCTGGCTGGCAGCCGTCTCCGGCAGCCCACAGCTGCTGCGTATCTCAGACAGCGGCCAGGTCGATGTGACCGCCAGGGATGACCCCGCGGCTGCAGGAATTGTGGAGCTGGACATGGCGACGACCGATGTGGGCTGGGCCAGGTCGCTGTCGGGCACGTGCAAAGACCCTGCCCAACAGGAGGATGGGTCTCAAGCCCCGTCTGGCAGTGCCGGCTGCCGGCAGTCGGTCTCGCTGCTGCGGACCGAGAATGCAGGCAAGAGCTGGATCGCTCTGGCTCTCCCCGAGGCGGATTCGTCGCAGGCGACGGCGGGTGGCGCCGGTGGCGACGCCACCGAGCCCTCGGTGTTGCCCGGCGCGGATCTGGCCGGCCAGACCCGATGGTGGGTGGGCCATGGCTTTGACAAGTGTGAGATCGCCACCCTGGCCCAGCTCCAGACCTGGAAGGCCAGCAGCCCGTATGGCGCAGTGAACCTGTACATCGGCGGCTCATGTCGCGCCTGCGCCAACTCGGGCCTGACGGCCGAGTTTGTGACGCAGGCCAGCCAGCAGGGCTGGCGCTTCATCCCTACCTGGGTAGGTCCGCAGTCTGCCTGCTGGGCTCCCAATCGCTGTGAGGACCACCGCATCAGCAACGACCCGGACGTTGCCCGCGCTCAGGGTATCGCCGAGGCCGATTCTGCCGTGGCGGTCGCCATCAATCTGGGACTGGCTCTGCCTGATGGCTCGGGAACAATCGTCTACTTTGACCTGGAAGCCTATGGCAACGATCCGACCTGCCGAGCAGCGGCCCAGGCCTTCATTTCTGGCTGGTCGGGCCGCCTGCGCGAGCGAGGCAGCCTGGCCGGTGTCTACACCTCACCGTGCAGTGGGTACATGAGCGATTACTGGACCATCGACAACGTCCCGGATGCCATCTGGCCGGCCTGGTGGAAATACACCTACTACAATCCGGATGCCAGCGCTTGGAACCTGATCTGTCTGGAAAACACTCTATGGCCTGGCCACCAGCGCATACGGCAGTACGCCGGGGGCCACGATGAAGCCTGGGGCGGGGTCACCCTGAATATCGACTGCAACGTGAGCGACGGCATCGTCGTGCGGGTGGGTGGGGGAGCCTGTTGTGGCTGCGCCAAGGCGAAAGTCGCGTTCTCTCAGGAGTCGTTTCGCGGCCCGTCGGCGGCTCCCTACTCATCGGCCTCAGGCCAGGGCGTGATCCAGCCAGCCGGCACCCCTGAGCTTGCTCAAGTCACCGAGCCGGCGGCTGCCGGCCCGCCGCTGGACCGCACGCCGATCGAAGCGCAGCGCATCCCGCCGGCTTCTGAGAGCTATCGGATCGCCAAGAGCGTTTTTGGCAGCGGCGGCGGCGTCAAGACCTCGGCCGGATTAATCATGAACAGCACCCTGGGTCAGTCTACCAACCTGATCCGCCGCGAGAGCGACACCTATGTGCTGATCCCAGGCTATTGGGGCCGGTGGTACCCTGTCCTCAAGTTACACCTCTACCTGCCGCTGGTGGTCAAGGAGCAATAGCCTAGAGGGTGCCCCACAGTGGGTCGAACTCCTGCTGCCGCTGCTGGCGGAACTGCTGGGTGTAGAGGCGGTAGTAGTGGCCCCGGGCGCGGATCAGCTCGGCGTGGGTGCCCATCTCGGCGATGCGCCCCTGCTCGATGACCAGGATGCGGTCGGCCCGCTTGATGGTCGACAGGCGGTGGGCGATGACAAAGCTGGTGCGGCCCTGCATCAGCGTCTCCATGCCGCGCTGGATCAGGGCCTCGGTCAGCGTGTCCACCGAGCTGGTGGCCTCGTCCATGATGAAGATCTCGGGCCGGGCCAGCACGGCGCGCGCCAGGCTGATGAGCTGCTTCTGGCCGACCGACAGCAGGTTGCCGCCCTCGCCCACCTCCTGGTCGTAGCCCTTTTCCAGGCCGACGATAAAGTCGTGGGCGCCGGCCAGCCGGGCGGCCTCCTCGATCTCCTCGTCGGTGGCGTCCAGCCGGCCGTAGCGGATGTTCTCGCGGATGGTGCCGGAGAAGAGGTGCGGCGTCTGCAGGACGACGCCGATGCGCGACTGGATGGCGTGCAGCGACAGCTCGCGGTAGTCGCGCCCGCCGATGCGGATCGTGCCCTTCTTGGGCTCGTAGAAGCGGCACAGCAGGTTGACGATGGTGCTCTTGCCGCCGCCGGTCGGGCCGACCAGGGCGATCGTCTCGCCGGGGCGCACCTTGAGGGAGAAGCCGGTCAGCACCGGCTTGTCGGCCTCGTACCAGAAATCGACGTCGTCGAACTCGATCTCGCCGCGGATGGTGCCGGGGTCGATCGCGCCCGGCTGGTCGGTGACCTCGGGCACGGCGTCGACCAGGGAAAAGACGCGCTCGGCCGAGGCGATGGCGTGCTGCATCTCGGCGTAGACGCGGGCCAGGTCCTGGATCGGCCACATCATGAAGGTGACGTAGGAGACGAAGGCCTGGATGCCGCCGATGGTCATGCCGCCAGCCTGGGCCTGGAGCCCGCCGTACCAGACGATGCCGCCCACGGCAAAGGCGGCTGATGATCTGCACCGCCGGCAGGAAGAGGGCCGAGAGCCAGGCGGCGCGGAAGGAGGCGCGGTACATCGTCGCCGGTCAGCTCGCCGAACTCGCGCAGGTTCTCCTCCTCGCGGCACAGCGCCTTGACCACGCGCACGCCGGTGATGTTCTCGTTGTAGGCGCCGGTGATCTTGGAGTTGGCCTTGCGCACCTGGCGGAACTGGACCAGGATCCGCTTGCGGAACTGCACGGCCACCACCAGCAGGACCGGGATGATGGCCAGCACGATCAGGGCCAGCCGGCCGTTGATCGACAGCATGAAGAACATGGCCGTGACGGTGTTCATCACGCCCCAGGTGACGTCCAGCAGCCCCCAGGTCACCAGCTCGGCGATGCGGTCGGTGTCGGAGGTGACGCGGGCCATGATCCAGCCCACCGGCGTGCGGTCAAAGTAGGAGAAGGACAGGTCCTGCAGGTGGTTGAACAGCGTCTTGCGCAGGTCGTAGTGGATGCGCTCGCCCAGGATGCCGGACAGGTAGATGAAGGCGAAGCACCAGGCCGGCCTGGACCAGGATCAGCGCGCCGTAGCGGACTGACCAGGCGCATCAGCGCCGCCCGGTCGCCGGCGACGATGCCGTCGTCGACGATGCGCTTGCTCAGGAAGGTGAAGTAGGAGTCGAGGGTCGAGACGAGGAGCGATGGCGACCAGGAAGCCGACCAGCCAGCGCCAGTGGCGGTCGGCCAGGCGCAGGATGCGCAGCACGGTCCGGCCGTTGAACTGGGTGCTGAACTCTTCCTCTTCGAACTCGAACGCGCTAGACACCGGCCACCTCCTCCCGGGCCTCGGCGTCTCCCAGGCCTCCACAGTCTGGGCAACCTCCTGCTCGAGCTCGGCCTCGATGCGGGCCTGCATGTCGTGGATGCGGCGGTAGATCCCTTCCTGGGCCATCAGCTCGTCGTGCGTGCCCCGCTGCACGATGCTGGCCGTGGTCGAGCACCAGGATCAGGTCGGCGTCGCGCAGGCTCTGGATGCGGTGGGCGATGATGAAGGTGGTGCGGCCGTGCATCAGGTTCTGCAAGCGCGGCGCGGATCTCGGCCTCGGTCTCGGTGTCGACCGACGAGGTGGAATCGTCCAGGATCAGGATGCGCGGGTCCTTCAGCAGGGTGCGGGCGATGGCCACGCGCTGCTTCTGCCCGCCGGAGAGGGTGACCCCCTTTTCGCCGACCAGCGTGTCGTAGCCCTGCGGGAAGGCGATGACCGTGTCGTGGATGGCCGCCGCCCGGGCGGCCGCCTCGACCTCGTCGGCGGCCACCTCGCGCCCGACGCCGTAGGTGATGTTCTCGCGGATGGTGCGGGAGAAGAGGAACGGCTCCTGCTCGACGATGCCGATCTGCTGCCGCAGGTAGTGGCGCGGGTACTCGCTTCAGCTCCACGCCGTCCAGGGTCAGGCTGCCGCCGGTATAGTCGTAGAAGCGCGGCAGCAGGTTGACCAGCGAGGTCTTGCCCGAGCCGGTGGGGCCGAGCAGGGCCACCGCCTGGCCGGGCCGGCAGTCGAAGGTGATGTCCTTCAGGACCGGAGCGTCGGCGCCGTAGTCGAAGCAGACGTCGCGGAAGACGATCTCGCCGCGCACGCTGCCGTCCGGGTGGACTGCGCCTTCGTCCAGCGCCTCGCGCTCCTCGGAGAGCACCTTGGTCACGCGCCCGTAGGAGACCAGCCCGCTGGACATCTGGACGATGAGGCGGCCCAGGTTGCGCATCGGCCAGATGAGCCAGACCACCAGCCCGGCGTAGGCCAGGTAGGTGCCGACGCTGATCGTGCCGTCGATGGCCATCAGCGCCGCGGCGGTGAGGCCGCCGAGCAGCTGGGAGCCGCAGATGATGTCCGAGACCGGCCAGAAGAGCGAGTGCATGCGCGTCAGCCGGCGGCCGCGGACGAACTTTTCCCAGTTGTCGCCCTCGAATTTCGTCCGTTCGTAGGCCTGGCGGGCAAAGGCCTTGACCACCCGCACGCCGGTCAGGTTCTCCTGCAGCGTGGTGGACAGGACTGCATCCTGCTCCTGGTAGGCCTCGTAGACCTTGGTCAAGCGCCGGAAGAAGAGGACCGAGGTGACCACCACCAGCGGCACGGCCACGATCGACAGCAGCCCCAGCCTGACGTTGAGCAGCCAGGATGGCGGTCAAGTTGACGGCGAACAGCAGCACGATGCGGCCGGCCTCGATGGCCTGGTCGGCGAAGAAGCGGCGCACGGCGTCGACGTCGGAGGTGGAGCGCTGGATCAGCTCGCCGGTGGGGGTGTGGTCGTGGTAGGTGAAGGACAGGCGCTGGATGTGGTCGAAGAGCTGGTTGCGCAGGCGCAGGACGATCCCCTCGGCGGTGCGGGCAGCCAGCCGCCCGCTGAGGAAGGTGAAGCCGCCCTGCACCACGGCCAGGCCGACGAAAGCCGAGGGCGATGAGCGGCAGCAGGTAGGACAGGTCGGGGTGGCCCAGGACCTGGTCGACGAAGGCCCGCAGCAGCAGAAAGTTGCCGGTACGGGCCAGCGCCGCCACGCCCAGGCTGACGGTGGCCAGCAGGTAGATCCCGCGAAAGCCGGCCATCATGCGCCACAGGCCGGCCAGGCGGCCGACTGTGACATGCTTCTTCAGGTCAAGGAAAGCCAAGGAAGAACCTCCATGCCGCCGTGCCCGTCCGGCGCGCACCCCAGCCTTGGACGGCACGGCAAAGGAGCCAATTATACCACGAGGCAGCGGCGGAGCCAACTATACCGCGCGGGCAGGAGAGCCCGTGCCCAGATGAGCAGCATCCAGGGAGGCAGTCGGTCAGGCATGTGCCGTCTGATGCAAGACCGTGCGGCACCACAGACCGCTGATACGCAGACTACTCCCAGTGGAACACCGCCACCGTCCCGGTGAAATGGTGATCCACGTGCCGTCGCACCAGCACGTTGCCGGCCGGCACTGCCGGAAAATCGTGGAACTCTTCGGCCACGCCGGCCACGGCAAAGTACTGCCCAGGCTGCTGGAACTGGGGGTTGTCCCACTCGAATAGGAGTGTTTTCTCCTCTGCCGCTGCCAATTCTACACCCGTCTTGGTGGAGGTAAGCGCCAGGTTCCCGTCTGCATCCTGGACGATCAGCGACACTGACAGTTGGTCGAAATCTTTGTCGGTGCGGTTGTTGCGCACCTTCACCCGCAGCGCCACCTGCGCCGGAGAACCGGAGTAACCGGCCTGATCGCTGCTGACCGTGTCGACGACGACCTGGGGCACAGCCTTGAGCGCCGCCACCAGGTTCAGCAGCCCGGCCCCCTGGGTCGCCAGATCAGCGCCCGGTAGCGGGGTCGCCGTCTTGAGCAGGATCTCCTTGATCCGCTCCGGGGTAAGGGTCGGATCGGCTTGCAGCAGCAGCGCGGCCGCACCTGCGACGTGGGGGGCGGCCATGCTCGTGCCCGAAAGGCCGATGTAAGAGCTGTTGGTGGACAGGGGCGTGAGAGGTCTGAACTCATAGTTACCCCCCACACTGCGCACAGACACAAAGTGCCGGTTGGACAGGCAGGAGATGATCCCCTCGCCGGGCGCCAGCAGGTCGGGCTTGTTCCTCCCGCCTGGCACAGGCCCGCGGCTGCTAAAGTCCGATACCCTTTTCCCGCTGGCGTCACAGGAACCCACAGTGATAACGTGCTCGGCCTTGCCGGGACAGGTGATGCGCCCTGCACCCACCTCTCCTTCGTTGCCTGCCGCGGCAACGACCACCATGCGATACTCCTGGACCGCCCTGTTGGCGGCCTTGCAGATCACACAGTCTCCGGCGCAAAACTCGTCAAAGCTGCCAAAGCTGATGTTGATGACGTCGACTCCCTGGGTCACCGCCCACTCGATCGCCTGCATCAGCTCCACCTCGTCGGCTGCACCCTCGTAGTTGAGCACCTTGGCAGAAACGAGCCATGCCCCCGGCGCTACACCCCTATAGGTGCCGTTGGACGAGACGCCCGTGCCGGCCACCACGCCGGCCACGTGTGTGCCGTGGGCATGGTCATCTTGGGGGCCCACAAAGTACAGGATCTCGCCGGGATAGTTGGTCATGTCCTTGGCCGACAGCTTGAACAATGCCCCGCGCCAGGGAGTGTGGCCGGGGTCGACGTTCGACCCGTGAATGTGCACCCGGTATCTCCCTCCCTCTGCCCTGGGCTGGAACTGGTAGGACTTGCGGAAAAAGACGCCATCCTCCTCTTCCAGCTTTTCGGGAATGGGGAGGCGCCGGGTGCTGTCTGGCTCGTAGATGTACAGGTCGAGCTTGGCCGACACGCAGGCCAGCCTGCAACTGCTCGTGGCCGAACTCCAGGCCGGTCACCAGCTCTACCACCACGTTCGTCAGGCCGGGCCGGATGGCCACCTCGTAGAAATAGTTGCCGCCCTGTATGGCCTCGCCATAGACGTAGGGCAGGCGGGATTGTGCCGCCGGGGGCGCCGTAAGCTTGCCTGCCAGGTCGGGGTGCCCGTCGCACACGCCGGTATCGATGATGGCGACCTTGCGGCCGGCTCCGGTCAATCCTTGGCTCCACACCCGGTCTGCTCCCACAATAGAGGCCGACGAGCGCGGCTGGGCCTCTACCGTCACAGGGCTGAGATTGCTGAGCGCCCTCACCTGATTCTGGCTGAGCGTGGCCCCCTGGAGCAAGGCCTCCACCTTGCGGGTGACCTCGATGCGGGAGATGGTCTGGCGATAGAGGGTGTCCCAGGCTGCGCTCAGGGCGCGCAGCAGCTCGACGAGCTGCGCATAGCTGACGTTCAGAGACACCAGGTTGACGAACCAACGGGACTCGAACTGCCCAATCCCCAGCTTGACCAGCAGACGAATAAAGTTGTCCTGGCTCTGCCGGGCCGCCTGCTGGTAGGTCGCCGCTTTTTCCATTTGGGACATCGGCTGATCGTAACCCGGCTCGTCCACAAACTCCACACTGACCTGCATGAGCTCGACGGCATCTGGAGCCGGGGCAGGTGCGCGGCCGCGGGTTTGCAGCGGGCTTGAGGCGGGAGGCGGAACGCTCTGGCTCCAGGAATCGCTGCTCAAGGCGGGGCCATCGCGCAGCTTGAGCCCCTGGGCCTGCGCTTCCTCGGCTGCATAAGGATCGCCCAGCTGCGCCAGTGCATAGCCCTTCTCCAAGTAAGCATCGCAGTAGTAGCGATCCATCTTCAGGATCTCATCCAGCGCGGTGAGCGCCTCATCGTACCGCCCCTGGTCGTTGTACAGGCGGGCCAACGCATAGCGCGCGTCCACATAGCGCCCCTCGAGGCCGATCGCCTGGGCGTAGGCCTGTTCCGCGTCGGCCGGTCTGCCGGTCTGGATCAGCAGGTTGCCAAGAGCGTATTGGGCCTGGGCGTCCTGCAGGATGGTGCACCGCCGCGCTGTGAGCCTCGGCCAGCTTCTTTTCCAGCCACTGGTCCCGGCCGCCTGTCTCGCTCTCAAGCTGATAGATCCTTTTCATCAGGCGTGGCCCGAGCTTGCTGACCAACTCTGGGTTCAGATCGTCTAGCAACATCTGTCCATCTCCTTCACTGGGTGGGCGCCTGCGCCATGATGTCGTTGACTCGAGCGTCAAGCCGCTTGAGGCAGGTCGTGTAATCAGGACACAGGCTGTACAGATACGGATCGAACGGAGGCAGCGGGCTGCCTTTCTTCTCAAAGGCCGTGTACCACACGTCGGCGGTAAAGTTGGCGCCGGCGGCGAAACGCTTTGCACTCAGGGCGATCAGCTCTGCGTCCCATGCGGAGAAGGTCTGGTGGCCGGCCTTCTTGGCCAGCCACAGCTCACGCAGCCGAGCATAGTCCGCATTGGACGCCGCCACCAGATCATCGACCGCCGCCGTGGCCACGTCGGCCAGCAGGTGTGCGGGCGGTCGTCACCGCCTGGTGCGTTTGCTGCTTTAGCTCCTCGTACAGCCGGCCGTAGCCGTCCGGATCGCTGTTTCGCCTGGTAAAGATGGTCTTGAGCCAGGTCTCATAGCCCGAGTGCACGCTGTCGTCCGACACGGTGTGCACCGGACTGGACAGGTCGGCGCAAAAGTGGGATAGGGCGGCGGCCGCCTTGGCCGCCTTGTCCTCCAGCTGTGCCTTGGGTGCGGCTGCCTGTTCCTGGTCGTATGCCTGGAGCATGGTGACCAGGCAGCCATACCAGTACTCGATCGTTTTCACCCCGCCACCCTTGCCGTGCTCGGCGGCAGGGCGATAGACATGATAGGCAGGGGTGATGCCGTTGCCGTCGGGGGCGGCAGCATAGTAGACCATCTGAAGCCGGTGCCGGCGCAGCAGGTTGGCCAGAGCGGCCTGCAGCCCGCCGCCACTGGCCTCCGACACCACATAGTCGCTGACGCTCATGTGCGCCAGCATGGGCCAGGAAGTGCGGACATCCATGACCAGGATGCTCTGGACCTGGGCCTCCAGCGCGGTGATCGTCGGGCTCATTATCAGACCTCCCACACGCAACCAAACAGCGCCTGCTGACCGGTTTGTAGGTGTCTGTGATGGTGGCTTGGCCGGCAGGGCCGATCATAGCATGCATAGACGGCGGTGTCAAATCACCTGGGGCACGGTAAGGCAGACGGATCTGGCCGCCGGGAGGGGTCAAAATACCCAGCATCCACGATGACCAAGGTAGTGATCTTGCGCCTTTTTCCCGAGAATGATATAATCCTTTTTGTAGATAGACAGACAAGAAACGCCAGCACCTGCGTTTCTGCGGCGGGAGGTATGGGTGCACGATGGGAAGTGACGACAAGGAACAGAATAGAAAGGACTGATGACGATGGCGGAGCTGAAGACGAAACCGACCGATCAAAGTGTTGAGGATTTTCTTCAGGCAGTTCCCGACGAGCGCAGACGAGGGGACAGCCTGGCCATTGTGGAGATGATGGCAAGGGTGACCAGCGAGCAGCCCAAGATGTGGGGCAGCTCGATCGTGGGCTTTGGCGTCCGGCACTACAGGTATGAGAGCGGGCGGGAAGGGGACTGGTTTCTCACGGGATTCTCGCCGCGGAAACAGAACCTGACCCTGTATCTCACTCAGGGGTTTGACCGGTACGGGGACCTGCTGAAGAGGCTGGGCAAACACAAGACCGGCAAAGGCTGCCTGTACATCAACAAGCTGGATGACGTCGATAGCGGCGTGCTGGAGGAGCTGGTAGCGCGGTCGGTCCAGGACCAGGCCGGGCCATAGGCAAGCGAGGCGGATCTGTAGCCGCTACCCTGCAGTCGTGTTTAGGGTGAACGCATTTGACCGCTGGCGACAGGGCCGGGCATCCCGTCCACTCCGCCGACGCTCCGGGACTCGCTTCGCTCGGGAAGCCGGTTTCGGGTCTGAATCTGGCACTGCTCGGCCGCCAGGTACCTGCGGCACAGGGGGCAGAACCGGGCTGCTCAAGTCACAATGCGGGATGCCTGGCCCCTACAAAGCCCAAATGCGCTCGCCCTACAGCCGTGTTCGGAGACTATTGACGGCTGCGGCGGAATATGATAGAATGGAGTCCGGGCCGGAGGGTTCTGGCACTCACAAGGAGCAGGAGGAGGAGATGTCTGAGCAACCGCGCAAGTACAGGGACGAGAAGGACGAGAAGGAGGAGAAGAACCGGAACGAGAGCTGGGACGAGAAGTGGCGCCGCGATCCGGTCGACGCTGCAGTCTGGGCTTTCATCCTCATCTGGGTCGGGCTGGTGTGGCTGGCGGTCAACCTCGGGTGGCTCGAACAAGATCGTGGAGTCCGGCGAGGCGTGGGCCGTTGGCTTTATCGGCGCCGGGGTGATCGTGCTGCTGGGGGTGCTCCTGCGCCTGGTCGTGCCGGCCTACCGGCGGCCGTTGATCGGCAGCGTGATCTTTGGGGTGATCCTGCTCGGCATCGGGCTGAGCCAGTTTGTGCCGGATGTGGCGATCGGGGCGATCATCCTGATCGGCATCGGCCTGATCATCCTGCTGGGCGGCATTTTCCGCAAAAAGTGACATCGACATATTCCGGACTCGGGCAGGCGTTTCCCGCTTGCGGGCAGCGCCTGCCGTTTCTGCCTGGGTGAGGGAGGAGTGGATGCGCGTCCTGTTGCTTGAGCCGCCCAAGGTGCCGTGGGAGATGATGGGCGACGTGGTTATCCCGCCGCTGGGCCTGGCCCAACTGGCCGGCTGCCTGGAGCAGGCCGAGCATCCCGGTCGAGATCCTCGACGCCAACGCGCTGGGGATCGGCTGGAAGAAGCTGCCGGCGGCGATTGCCGAGGCCGCCCCCGACCTGATCGGCATCACGGTCTATACCCCCTATGTGCCCGAGGTGAGCCGCGCCGTCGAGCGTCGCCCGCCAGGCGGCCCCCCAGGCGGTGATCGCCCTGGGCGGCCCGCACGTGACCTTTACGGTCGAGGAGACGCTGGCGACGATGCCCGGGGTGGACGTGGTGGCCCGCGGCGAAGGGGATCAGATCATCGTCGACCTGGCGCGGGCGGTGGCCGACGGGGCTGGGCTGGAGGGTGTGCCGGGCATCAGCTTTCGCCGCGACGGCCAGATCGTCGAGAACCCGCCTCCGCCGCTGGTGGACGTGAAGCGGCTGCCGCTGCCCGCCTTTCACCTGCTGCCGATGGACCGCTACCACTGGCGGGGGTTCGGCGGCACCTTTGCCACCATCATCACCAGCCGGGGCTGCCCCTTCAAGTGCACCTTTTGCTCCGAGTGGCCCTTTTGGGGCGGGCGCTGGCGTCCCTACGACCCGGAGGTCGTCGTCGAGCAGCTCGACCTGCTGGTCAACCGCTACGGGCAGCGCAACATCTGGTTTGGCGACGACTGTTTCAACGTGGACCACGATCACGTGGCGGCCATCTGCGAGGGGATCCTGCGAGCGGGGGATCGAGATGTCCTGGTATCTACCAGGGCCGGGCCGACATGCTGGTCAAGCACCAGGACCTGCTGCCGCTGATGCGGCGGGCGGGCAACCGCATGGTCCAGATCGGGATCGAGGCGGCCAACGACGAGCAGCGGGACGGGCTGAACAAGCAACTGAGCACCGAGACGGTCAAAGAGGCGGTGCGGCTGCTGCGCCAGCACGACATTGTGTGCCAGGGGATGCTGATGGTCGGGCTGCCCGACGACAGCCCGCGCACCTTTGCGCAGAAGGTGCGCCTGGTCAACGAGCTGGACATCGACTTTCCGGTGTTTGTGTTCTACACCCTTTTCCCCGGCACGCCGACCTACCGCGAGGCGGTGGCCCAGGGCCAGATCAAGCTCCCTGCCGACTATGCGCGGCACGACATGGCCCACGCCCTGCTGCCCACCAAGTACATGACCCGCCAGCAGATCTACAACTATACCGGCTGGGCCTTTAGCCGCGTCTACCTGAACCCGGTCAGGCTGGCGCGAAACCTCTTCTCGCGCAACGACTGGCGGCGGCTACTGGTGGCGGGAGATGGTGGGCTATGTCCTCAAGCAGATGGTCCGCAGCCTGGTGCCCAGGCTTCTAGCGGGCAGCGAGGATCAGGCGCGGCCGAAATCCAGGTAGCGGACGCCGTCCAGCCAGTAGCCCAGCCGGGTCCAGGGGCCTTCGCGGCCGATGCAGCGGAAATAGGGCGGGTCGAAGGCGCGCACCAGGTCGCCGATCCGGTAGCGGGGCAGCACCGGCGTCGAGACGATCAGGCTGCCCACCTCGCCGGGCTGCATCTCGTGCAGCATCTTGACCTGCCCACCCTTGACCAGCACCTCCAAGTAGTACAGGTCGAGATTGGGCACCAGCAGGCGGCGGTCGTCTCGCTGTTGGGCAAAGGTGCCCTCGGTGGCGATGTACATCTCGACCACGTCGATCGGGCCGTACAGAGCGCGCAGGGCCGGCGCGTACTTGGTCTGGATGCCGGGGACGCTGGTGGCGGCGATGACGCGCATCCGCCACAGCTCCTTGGCGGCACTCTTGTGGTGGCGAGTGGAGATAATGTCCAAACTGGATGATCGACGGGCATACCCCGGCGCACATGGTGACCGGCGCGTCCTTGGTGCGCTGGTAGATCATCTCGAAGCGGCGCCGCCAGGCGCCGGGGGTGGTGCCCCCTCCCAGGTCGTCGATCTCCTCCTGGGCCGGCAGGATGTTGACCGGGGTGGCCGCCGCAGCGTGCCGGACATAGATGCCGGAGCTAAAGCCGTAGGGGGTCTCCTGCCCGGCCACCTCCATGGTGCCCACGACAGAGGGGTAGTTGAGGTTGAGGCAGTAGCCGTCGATGGCGTCGAGCTGGTTGGTGCGCAGCAGGTGATTGAGCAGGCCGCGCGCCGCCGCCACGCGGATGCCCAGGTCCGACTCGGTGATCGGAATGCGCTTGGAGACGCCCCGCGAGGTGCCCCGGGTCATGGCCCAGGCGATGGGCGGCTCGGGCAGCAGCGCCTCGACCTCGCCGGCGATAACCCGGTCGATCCAGGGCTTGATCGCGTCGTAGGTGACGACGGGGAAGGCGCGGCGGTACGCCTCGAACAAGCGGGGTGGATCGTCGGCCAGGTCGCAGCAGGCCGGCAGCGCCGAACTGCCGGCCATAGACCGTGTGGGCATAGCCCTCGACCAGCCGCTCCAGGGTCTGGGCCTGGGTGCGGGCCGGGTCGCGCAGGCCCGCGTGCCACAGCTCGACGAAAAGCTGGATGAACTCGCGATACTCGTCCATCGGCCGCCCCTGCGGCGCTCTGTGCCGTACTGAACGACGGCCTGCGGGCAGCTAGTCTTTTTTGCGGCGCTTCTGGCTCTTGTAGCCGCCGCCGTGCGAGCCCAGATCGATCAGCACGGCCAGCACGATCAGCACCACCTCCAGGCCCGTGAATGCCGTTGCGCGCGACCAGCACGTAGGCCAGCGTCGTCCACGGCAGGAAGAGGCTGCCCAGCAGCGGCCAGATCCAGGTGTCAAAGGTCGCCTGCCAGCGCTCGGGCCGGAACAGGTACCAGACCAGGATCGCCAGGCGCGGACCCAGCATTGACGCGATTGAAATCAGACAGCACATTTTCTCCTCCTTGTGACATCACTAGCTTACCATACGTTGGCGACTGGCGCAAGTTGCAGATCGAATCATAGCCGGTGGCTGTCACCCTGAACGAGCGAAGGGTCTCTGGCCGATCAGCAACTAGCCGGCGGATAGATTCCTCGCTTCGCAGCCGTCCCTGGCCCGCCAGCCACCGCAAAGGAAGCGGTACTCGCAGGACGGGCAGCACGACGGCTTAGCGCCAAGCGATAGGATACCATGTCAGGAGTGAGATGTATCTTGGGGTTGGTCATCACGACGGTGCGGCCCTCGCCCGCTGCCAGATCGAAATAGTTGTCGCTAAAGTGGGTGTGCTCGTGGGGCACGATGACGTGAAAGTAGTAGAGGTACCTCGGCGCGAAGACCTGGACCGACAGCTCGTGCTCTCCGTTGGCAGAGATGCTGATCTCGGGCTCGACAGCGGGCCGCAGCAGATCCTTTATGGCCGCGAAAAAGTGGCGATTCGGTGGAAAGCGCCCGAACGGGGAGCGCACCAACAGGTAGTGATCCGGCCGGGCGATGATGTGCGGCGCCTCACCCTGCCACACCACCTGACTGCTGTTGGCAGGCACCTGCACCTGGTGCCGCTCAGTCCAGATCGCCCCGGCGGCGAAGGTGCCCAGCTGGATCACCACCGTATCGCTCATCTCTTCCAGGGTATCGTTGGTGATCCACAGCTCGACCGGGCCGCCGGCCACCGACCTTGAACGAAGCGATCACCGGCGCATAGGCCCGCCGGGCGTAATAGTATCCGGCCTTGCCAAAGCCATAGTAGTCAAGCACGCTCCAGCTCAGCACGGGCCAGCAGTCGTTGAGCTGCCAGAAGAGGGTCCCCGAGCAGTGCGGCTTGCGGCGGCGGAAATGCTCGATGCCAAACTTGAGCCCTTCGGCCTGGGCGATCATGGAAAAGTCGATATACTCCTCCAGGCCCCTGGGCAGTCCGGTGACGGTCAGCATCAGGTTGTCGCCCTTGGTCTTGGGATTGTCTTTGTTGTGATGATCGATGGAGCGGCTGTGGTGATAGAGCTGGTCGGGGGGGTATGCAGCGGCGCAGCGTCTCGTACACCGGTGAGGCGTGCATGCCGAACTCGCTGATAAAGCGCCCCATATCCTCGGCGTAGTGGCGTAAAGAGACGTCCTCGGGCGTCCGGCCCGGATGACAGGAGCCTTGCCAGGTCGGCGCCGGCCGCGCCGTCGACCGGATGGCCATGCCAGACGTGCCAATCATGGACATCGCCATCGGCCTGGCTGTTGGGCTCGGGCCGCCGTAGGGGCTGCCCGGCCAGTAGGGGGTAAAACCGTCCAGGGCCTGCACCGCCTGGGGCAGGATCTCGTCGTAGTAGAGGGTGCCGGGAACAGGGGTCTGGCGCTCGTGCCGTGGCGCTCGCATCGATGCAGCCACTGGTTTTCGTTGTTGCCGCACCACAGCGCCAGGAGGGGTGGTTGCGCAGCCGCCGGACCTGGTAGTCGAGCCTCGGCCCGCACCTCGTCGACAAAGGCCGGATCGTCTTCGGGGTAGGGGGCGCAGGCGAACATGAAATCCTGCCAGATCAGGATCCCCAGCCGGTCGCACAGCTCGTAGAACGCGTCGTGCTCATAGATCCCGCCTCCCCAGATGCGCAGCATGTTCATGTTGGCGTCGCGGGCCGTGGTGAGCAGCTGCTCGTACCGATCCGCAGTCAGCGCCCCCACGAAGGAGCTGGCCGGGATCCAGTTCGCGCCGCGGGCAAAGATCGGGACGCCGTTCAGGACAAAGCGGAAAAAGCGCGTGCCCGGCTCGTCCGGATCGGGCGATTGGTCCAGCTTGAGGGTGCGAATGCCGACCGGGAGCCTGCATGCGGTCCAGCTCGCTGCCATCCTCGAGGAGCATGACCTGGAGGGTATAGAGGGCCGGCTCGCCCAGGTCGTGAGTCCACCACAGGCGGGGTTGGGGCACGACCAGGGAGGCCTCGGCGGTCGAGCCGGGATCCCGAGTCCGCCAGGGTGAGCGTTTGCCCGGCTACCGGATCGCCGCCGTCCGGTGGGATAAGCGCAACGGCAACCTCCACCGGCCGGTCGCCCGAAAAGCGATCGACCTCCACCTTGACCGACACGAGCGCCTGCTCGCCTGCCGGGTCGATATCGACGGTGGCGAAGTGGACCCCCTGGAGCGCGGCCTGGCGCTGGCGGCGCAGCTCGACCGGGCGCCAGATGCCAACTGTCGGCAGGCGCGGGCCCCAATCCCAGCCAAAGCCGAACTGGGCCTTGCGCATCAGGTTGCGCTTGGGGTCCTGGCCACGGGCGACCAGGATGGCGCCGGTCTTGTCCTTGACGTGCGCCAGCGGCGGCTCGAAACAGATCGCCAACGTGTTGGGCCGGTCGGTGCGCACCAACCGGGTGACGTCGAAGACGGCCTCGCGGAACATGTTGCTCGTGTCTGCCCAGCAGCCCGCCGTTGAGCCAGATGGTGGCAAAGGTATCCAGCCCGTGAAAGACGAGCAGCAGCCGCTCGTCAGGCTGCGGCGGGCCGTGCTCAACGGTGAATCGGGTGCGATACCACCATTCCCGCTCCTCGATCCAGGCGCAGTCCAGCTCGTTGCGATCGTAGAAAGGGTCAGGAGATCCGCCCGGCGGCGACCAGCGCCTGGTGGAGATCGCCGGGCACGGGTGCGTCGATCCAGCCAACGGCGGCGTGCTGATCGGCATAGGCGCCGAGGGCGACACCCTCGCGCGGCGCGAAATCGGTGAGCTTCCAGGATTCAAACATGAGGGTCTCCTTGTCGATTGCGGACTGCCGAGCCGTGTGATGCGACTGGCCTCTGGCTATGTGCTGCGCCCCTGATGTGCGCCAACTCTGAGGCCCGCGTTACGCCTCGTCGAACTCGTGGCGATCGATGCCCAGTTGCCGAAGGATGTGGGACAGTAGCTTGGGGCCGATATCCTTGGTGTGGTGATACGGAATGGAGGTCTGTTTCCCGATGACCGGGTTTCGCCAAATCTCGTGGCTGCCAGCCCCGTATCGGGTAAAGTGGCAGCCCAATCTGCGCAGTTTCCGGGTCAGCTCGGCATACTTCATGCCGTGACCGTCACGTGGGAAGCATGAGGAAGAGACGTGATGGCGCGCACGGTTTCAGGCAGCGTATCGCCGGCTGCCTTGAGCGAGGCGATCAACGCGGAGGCCACCTGCGGCGCCAAGGCCAGCACTTCCTCGGCTGTGTCCCCAACGACGATCAGCCCGGGCAGATCGGGACTGGTGGCCATGTAGCAATAGTCACCACCGTCGTGCAACTCCTCCAGCTCAATTCTTAGATCGTACAGGACCATTTGCTTCCTCCTGCCGGCCGTTACCCCCCGGAGCAAGACCGCCTGACATAGAGAGCCTAGCAATACCCTGGAACCTGTCACTCTGCCCCTCCTGGCCGACGGGCTAGGCAGCGGCAGCGGATGTTCTGTCTTTGCCGAGAAGAGATGCTTCGCTTCGCTGCGGCAGACTACGCCGCACTGAACAGCGGTCAGCATGACAGTTTTGTTAGGCGTTCTTTGTCGGCCAGGCCGTGCCGGTATTCTAGCACAAACGGCGGCCTGTGGCAAATGGGCCGGGAGAACATCCGGCCCTGTGGCTTACGGCACACCTCCTCGAGTTGGGTGGGGCTATTGTACTACAGGGGGCAGAGGGGCACAAGCGGTAGGGCCGATTTGGTGTTTGGCGAGCAGGCGGGGAGATCCCCTCGCAGATCTTTGGATGACCCATGATGGCCCCGCTGCCAACTAGGAGGAATCGTCAGTATCAGGCATCTCGGGCAGGTGACCGGCGCCACGTCGCCCTATCATGGCTGGCGGTGAGGTCAGGAGATACGGGGAGGTTGTCTTCTCACAGGTACATCGCCTCGGCAAAGTTGCGCATAAAGCGCGAGGACCGAGCCAGCTCGAGATAGCGCACTCGCTGCGCCAGGTCCTGGGCCTGCTGGCGGTGTGCCTGCGAGATCAGCGCCAGCCGCGCGCCCGTGCCGGCGGCATTGCCCACCTGCGAGACGCGGTCCAGCGGCAGCTCGGGCAGCAGGCCGATGGCCATCGCGCTCTCGACGTCGATGTAGGTGCCAAAGGCGCCGGCGATGATCACCTGGTCCAGGTCGGCGGCGGTGATGCCGGCGTCCTGCAGCAGCGTCTCGATGCCGCAGCGGATCGCGCCCTTGGCCAGCTGCAGCTCGCGGATGTCGTGCTGGGTCACGGTGATGGCCCGGCCTGTTGCCCGCTTCGGCTTCGTCGGCGATGACAAACTCGACATCGCCTTCCGCCTCCCGGACCCCAGGGCCGGCCAGCCGGCCCTTGCCATCCAGCAACCCCGCGCGGCGCAGGTGGGCGACGGCGTCCAGCAGGCCCGAGCCGCACAGCCCCACGGGCGGCTCATCGCCGATCGTCTGGTACTCGGGCCGGCCGTCGACAATCCGCACCCGCTCGATGGCGCCCGGCGCGGCGCGCATGCCGAACTTGATGTGAGCGCCCTCGAATGCCGGTCCGGAGGCGCACGACAGGCTGGTCATCTGCCCGCGGTGGGCCAGGCACATCTCGGTGTTGGTGCCGATGTCGATGGCCAGGACCGTGTCGGTCGCAGGTCGGCAACGCCGGTGGCCAGCAGCATGGCCACGTGGTCCGCGCCCACATAGCCGGCGATGTTGGGGAGCAGGTGAACGCGGGCGCCCGGCGCGAGCCTGACGCCGATGTCGCGCGCCTTACGTCCACCGCGCCGCGCACCGCGGGCACGTAGGGCGCCAGCGCCAGCTGCTGCACCGGCAGCCGCAGGAACAGATGGTGGATGGCCGTGTTGCCGACGACGACGGCGTCGACGATGTCGGCTGGCCTGGGCGCCGATCTCGGCGCAAGCGTCGGCGGCAAGCTGGCTCAGCCCGTCGGCCAGCAGTGCCTGCAGGCGGGCGGCCTCGTCTGGCCCCTTGCCGGCGTAGACCAGCCGGGCGATGACGTCTTCCCCGTAGGCGATCTGCGGGTTCATCACGCCGCGCGCGGCCAGGGTCTGGCCCGATGCCAGGTCGACGACGTAGGCGGCGATCTTGGTCGTGCCAATGTCCACCGCCAGCCCCAGCCAGGGCGCGTCGACCGCGGCGACGTGGATCACCTCGCTGCCGCGCAGCGTGACGCGGGCCTGCCAGCCCAGGCGGCGCAGCTCGGTGCTGGCCAGGCGCGCCACCTCCAGATCGGGGATGGCTGCGGCGATGCCGTGCTCGGCGGCCAGCGCCTCGCACAGGCGCTCGTCGTCGCCGCGCAGGTCGTCCAGCGTGGGCCGGGCCATCTGCACCACGCAGTTCGACACCGACGGATCGACCTCGGCCGGCACCTCCAGGCCTTCCACCTGGGTGCGCTGCAGCGCGGTGAGCGATTCGGGCGGCACGTGCACGCGGCAGTCGCTCAGCGGCTCGGCCAGGCAGGCCAGGCGGTAGCCCTGGGCCAGCTCGGCGGCCGACAGCTTGCCCGCTTCGCGTCGGGCCGATGGGCGTCAGCTTGCCGGCCACGATCTGCACCTTGCAGCGGGCGCAGGAGCCGTTCCCGCCGCAGATGTTCGCCAGGTCCACGCCCAGGGCTCGGGCCGCGTCGAGCAGCGTGCTGCCCTCGGGGCAGGGCCCTCGCCGGCCGACCGGCTCAAAGTCGATGATGTAGGACAAGGCAGTCTCCCTCAGCGCACCTTGGCCAGCCAGCCGGCCAGCAGGCCGAGGGCCGCCATCACGGCCAGGCTGGCAAAGGCGGCCGGCCAGCCGGGCCCATCGGCCAGCGCGCCAAAGACGACCGGTCCCAGCAGCATGCCCGCGTTCTGGCCGACCATGATCACGGCCATGGCCACGCCACCCTGCCGCTCGTCGCCCGCGGCTTCCACGGCCGCGGCAAAGATGTTGGTCGGGATCATGCCCAGCACGAGGCCGCTGACGACGACCAGGACGATCAGCCAGGTCACGCTCAGCGCGCCCACCAACGGCAGCAGGACGATCGCGGCCGCCAGGCCGACCAGATACGGCTTCTTGCGCGAGCCGATCCGGTCGGACAGGACGCCGCCCGCCGGCGCCGAAAAGATGGTGACGAGCGTGGTGATGCTCGATACCAGCGCTGCCTGGGCCAGCGACAGGCCGCGCTGCGAGCTCAGGAAGGTCGGCATGTAGGTGCCGAGGCCGACGGCCGCCGCATTAAAGGCGGCAAACGCCGCGGCCAGCAGCCAGATGTTGCGGTTGCGCAGCACCTGGGCCGAAGTGACGCCGCGGCCCGGCACGGCCGCACTGGGCTCCGCCGTCCCGGCCGCCGTGGCCGGGGCCGGCCTGACGAAGACCAGGTACAGGATCGTCACGACGAGGGCATAGCCGGCGCCGAGCCACCACACCGCAGCGCCAGCCGGCCGCCTGCGCCAGGGCGGGGCGATGAGCAGCATGGCGGCGGTGCCGACGGGCACCCAGGTGGCCCAGATGCCCATCGCCGTGCCGCGCTGCTGGGCGACGAACCACTGGGCGATGATCGCCGGCGCCAGCACCGCCATAAAGCTGGTGCCGATGCCTTCGATGACGCGGCTGGCCAGCAGCCCGCCGGTGCTCGTGGCTGAGCGCGCCCAGCGCCGCGCCGAGCAGGATCGAGCCGCCGGCCAGGATGCCGGTCACGCGGGCGCCGGCCTTCTGGAAGATGAGGCCCGCGGGCAGGGCCAGGATCAGGCCGGTGACGGCAAAGACCGACATCAGCAAGCCCGCGCCGCTGACCGACAGCCCCAGCGCGTCCATGAGCACGGGCATGATGGGCGGCACCTTGAACTGGTTGAGCGGCGCGGCGATGCTAAAGAGCAGCAGCACGGCCAGGATCAGCCATGCGGCCGCGCTGCCGCCGGCCGTGGCCGTGGGTGCTAGGCTTGGGGCGTGTCGTCATTTGGTACGTTCCTTCGCGCCAGGTAGCTTCAGAGCTGCGCGAAGGAGAGCAACCTGCACAGGTCTGCTGAGACCTGTCAGGTCTTGCACACCGTTCCGAAGAACCTATCTAGTAGACGCCGAACTCGCGGGTGGCATCCACCCAGGCGCGGACGAGCTCGAGGTTGCTGCCTTCCATCTCGCCGACGCCGGTGCACATGATAAAGCCGCCGCCCTTGCCGACGACCTCGCACACCTGCTTGGTGAAGGCGCGCACCTGCTCGACGCGTGCCGCTCTGCAGCAGCGAGTTCTTCATGCCGCCCATGATGCACATGGTGTCGCCGACGACCTCTTTGACCTTGAAGATGTCGCTGCTCCTGGAACCAGCCGACCGTCTTGCCCTTGGGCAGCTCGGTCAGGTACTTGAGCCGCTGGTCCCAGACGCCCTCGTAGAAGACGATGGGCATGATGCCGTTGTCCACCAGGGTGACCATCATGTTCCTTGAGCTGCGGCCAGTAGAACTTCTCGAACTGGGGGAGCGACATGAAGCCGTCGGAGCCGCGGTGCAGCGGGATGAAAGCGCCCTTCAGTCCGGTAGCCTTGGCAAAGCTGATGGCGAACTCGAGCTGGAAGTCGAGCACCGACGCGCTCGGCGGCCAGCAGCTTGTCGGGGCGGCGGAGCATGTCGAGCATGATGCCGCGCATGCCGCGCAGCGTGTCGGACATGAAATCGAACGGCGCCTCGGTGAGCGAGCCGGCCAGGGAGGTGGGCGGGAAGCCCAGCGCGGCCATGCGCCCGACCGACTCGCCCATGTTGGCGCCGTCCTGCTGCGGCGGCCTGGATGGCCTTGCTCAGCGCCTGCGACGGCCGCGGCCACGGGCGGGGTAGCCAGCATGGGCAGGTTGCCCAGGTTGTAGTGGCCGAAGGCGAACATGCCCAGCGGCGGCAGGTATTGCAGGCCCTCCAGCTCCTTGAAGGCGCGCGGCAGGTAGGTGCGGATCGCCCAGTCGGACGGGTCGCGCAGGAAGGCGTCGTAGTCCTCGGCCTTCATGAACTCGTGCTCGTCGAACTGGAAGGAGCCGTTGGCCGGCAGGCCGTAGCCCGGCCACTTGGTCATGCGGTCGCCCAGCGCCAGGCTGGGCCGCGGGGCTGTTGAACAGGCCGAGGAGGGTATCCGGCTCGAACTCGCAGCGCGAACTTCTCCAGGAGTTCCTGGGCCTTGGCCGCGTTGTCCTGCAGCTCCTGGTGGGTGATGCCGCCATAGTCGGCCAGCAGGTAGCCTGCCGGCCATGTTGAGCGGGATGCGGTCCGGCTGCCTCAGCTCCAGTGCATCCTGCAGGCGCTTGGCGCGCTCCGCCATCAGCTGCTTCGTTGCTCTTGCCTGCATCGAGTAGGATTGATGTGCCATGTTAGTTCGCTCCTGTCCAGCCCTTGGCCAGCGTCACCGCGGCCATGGCATCCAGCCCAAAGGCGTCCGCGCCGGCGTACTGCCGCACCTGTGTCGTCCACCGTGCCGCCGCCGATCATGATCTTGACGCTGTCGCGCAGGCCGGCTGCCTTGATGGCCGCCACCGTCTCTTTCATCGAGTCGTAGGCCAGCGTCAGGAAGCCGCTCAGCGCCACTACCTGCGGCTTGAACTCGCGCGATCTTGTCCACAAAGGTCTCGACCGGCACGTCGATGCCCAGGTCGATGACCTCAAAGCCGTTGACGTCGAGCATAAAGACGACGATGTCCTTGCCGATGTCGTGGATGTCGCCCTTGACCGTGCCGACGATGACCCTGGCGCCCTTGTTGACATCGTGGCTGCCCGCCATCCGCGGCTTGACCTCGGCCGAGATCGACTTGAGCATCTCGCCGGCCAGGATCAGCTCGGGGATAAAGTACTGCCCTTCCTCGAACCGCTTGCCGACGATGGTCATGGCCGCCCGGCAGTCGTCCAGGATCTGGGTGGGCGGCGTCCCGGCGTCCAGCAGCTCCTTGGTGAGCGCCAGCGCCTCTTCCTCCTGCATTTCAGCAATGTAGTTGACCAGCTTGTTCCGACATCTAGAATCCTCCTGTGTGATTCTTGGATTATTCCAACAGCCCGGCGCGGAAGGCTCGGGTGTAGTTCAAACAGTAGCGATCGAGGCCCAGCACCGCCTCGGCGGCCAGGATCGCCCGCCGCAGCTCGCGGTCCAGCGGGTCGAGGATGGCGATGTCCAGCCCGGCCTCCAGCATCACCGTCAGGAACGCCCGGTTGATCAGCGACCGGACCGGCAGCCCGTACGACACATTGCTGAGGCCCGAGGTAAAGTGAACCTTGGGAAACTCGGCCCTGACCGCCCGCACCGTGGCCAGCGCAATCCGCCCGGCGTCGCCGCTCGCGCCGATGGTCATCACCAGCGGGTCGACGTACACCTGCTCGTCGGGGATACCCGCCTCGCGTGTCAGCCCGAGCAGCCTGCACACGATCTCCAGCCGGCCCTCACTCGTCGCCGGGATGCCCTTGTCGTCCATGGCCAGGGCGATCACGCCGCCCTGCGCCTGA
Source organism: uncultured Chloroflexia bacterium (assembly GCA_963749455.1). Lineage (GTDB taxonomy): Bacteria > Chloroflexota > Anaerolineae > JAAYZQ01 > JAAYZQ01 > JAFGOG01. Next base: position 16,462 of record CAVVMX010000012.1, on the reverse strand, counting down.
GCGGCCAGAGGCAGCACGCCCTCCAGCCGTCCCTGCTCGCCGCTGATCGAGTTGATGAGCGGCGCCTGCTTTACCTCAGGCAGCGCCGCCGCCAGGGCGAGCGGGTTGGCGCTGTCCAGGCACAGCGGCTTGTCGACCGCCGCCTGCACCGTCTGCACCAGCCAGATCAGGTCCTCCGGCTCGCGCTCCACGGGGGTGCCGGCGTTGACGTCGATCCAGGTCGCGCCTGCGCCCGCCTGGTCGCTGGCCAGCTTCTGGATGAACGCCGCATCGCGGCCTAGCACTGCCTCCTTGACCTTCTTGCGGGTGCCGTTGATCTTTTCACCGATGACCTTCATCCTGTCCTCTCCTTACTTTATCGTGGTGTGGGCGGCGGGTCCGCCGGGAAAAAGTGCTCGTAGCGGATCGTCTCGCCGGGTGGGACGACCACAAAATCGTCGTCCCAGGGGCCAAAAAGCATCTGGCGCACCAGCGCGTTGGAGCCCGGGTATCTCCTCGAAGCGCAGGCTCCAGCGCTCGGCCAGGTTGCGGGAATACTCTCGATAGCGCTCGAGGCCGTCGCGCCCGGTGTCGATCAGGGCCAGCCGGGTGTAGTGCTTGATCATCTCGCGGATGACCCATTCGGCCTTCTCCGGGCCATATTTGTCCGCCAACCGGTCATAGTCGTCGAACGGCGTGTCTCCGACCTCGAGCCAACCTTTGGTCAAGTAGTAGGTGCCGGGCTCGGCGCGCGATTGCTGTTTGTAGGCGCGGCCGGAGCCCAGAAAGATGGCGATGCAGTCGTCCACGCGCGGGACGACCAGGGTGCAGCCGTTGGCTTTCAGACCGATGACGGCCATGCTGCACAGGCCATAGCCGAGGATGATCGTGCTCGCTGCGCTCGCTGTGCCTGCGGCCGCGTCGATCGCGTCCTGGAGCGCGCGTTTCAGGTTAGTGGGGTTGATGTGGAGGCCAAAGTCGAGAACCTGGTAGGTAACGCCCGCCGGCAAGAGGGGAAGCATCTCCTCCATGACGGTGGCGCAGGCCAGAACGTGACGAGAAGCGGGCATTAGCAGATTCTCCGGCTCATGATTGTTCTTTGGTCTCCAGCAGTCCTGATTATATAATACCCTAGGGAACTTGTCACATCCGGACAGAGTTGATTCTATAATACCCTAGGGAATTTGTCAAATCTCGAAAGCTGTGATACAGTGGTGCATGACAAAGCAGCACGAGTGTGGGTCAATATGGCGAAGATGGAACCAAGGACAACCTTGAAGCAGGAGCCAGACGAGCAGCGCATCGACCGCGAGCTGTTTGAGCCGCCTTACTACCAACTGGCCAACATCCTGCGCCAGCAGATTGCCTCGGGCATCCTCCGCGCAGGAGACCGAGTCCCTTCGGAAGCGCAGCTCTGCGAGCGGTATGAGGTCAGTCCGATGACCGCCCGCCGCGCCCTGACCATTCTCCTCGATGAGGGCCTGGTGACGGCCGCGCGCGGCCGAGGCACATTTGTCAAGCCGCTGGTGCTGGGCACGGCGACCTTTGGGCTGCACGCCCTGGAAGAGCTATTTGACCGCGAGCGGACCTCGGTCCGCTTCCTGTCGGTCAAGACGGTGCCCGCCACGCAGCGCATCAGCCGGAAACTGGGGGTCCCCGTTGACAGTAAGGTCATTTCCATCCGCCGCCTCCTGCTGCGCGATGGCGAGCCGGTGGCCTACCACCGCGAGTACCTGATCTTTGACCCGTCGCGGCCGGTCGTCGAGGCGGAGATGGGCATCACCAGCCTACAGGGCCTGTTCGACGGCAAAGGTGAGACAGTCCTCAAGCGCGGCGATCTGAGGATCGAGGCGACTGTGCTCACTGAGGAAGAGTCGCGGCTGCTGAATGCGGTGGTGGGCAGTCCTGCGTTTCGCATTGAGCACACCTTTTTTGATTTTGAGGAGCAGCCCATAAGCTGGGGCTGGTTTATCATCCCGGGGAGTCGCCTGAGGTTCGATGCAACGGTAGGCGTCCAGTCAGCGACTAAAGCATAGTGGGAAGCATTGAACGAAAACGAGATGGGAGCAGGTATGAGTCAACCCCAGCAACCGTGCGACACGACGATGGGCCTTGCCGAGGCACTGGCTGATCTGCAAGAAAACAAGGCGTTGGAGATCGTACGCCTGCGCATGGAGCGCGGCGACGATCCACTGCGGATTATCGAGGATTGCCAGGCAGGAATGCGCGAGGTCGGCGAGCGGTATGCACAGCGGCGCTACTTCCTGTCTGCGCTGATCATGGCCGGCGAAATCCTGGGCCAGACCGTGGAGATCGTCATGCCGGCCGTGGAGGTCAAGTTCGTCGGCAAGAGCGCGGGCCGGGTGCTGGTCGGCACCGTCCAGGGTGACATCCACGACCTGGGCAAGAACCTGCTGCTGATGCTGCTGCGCACCTACGGCTTTGCGATCCTGGACCTGGGCGTCGATGTGCCGCCGGAAAGGTTTGTGCAAGAAGCGCGCGCCTTCAAGCCCAATGTCATCGGCCTGTCGGGGCTGATCACCGCCGCCTATGCGAGCATGCGTGACACTGTCGGCGCTCTGCGCGCCATGATGGCCGAGGATGGCGTCCAGATTCCGGTCATACTCGGCGGCCAGGTGGACGAACAGGTCTGCCACTTTGTGGGCGCCGACCACTGGTCGACCGATGCCATGGAAGGCGTCCGGCTGTGCCAGAAGCTGGTGGGTGAAGGTTGACACCACCCCCGACCACAGCGCCGGTTGCAGCCGGCCAGGATCTATGGTAAGATAGAAGCTGATGCCGGTACCAACGATCCTTCCCAGGGTTACCGGCACAGCAGCCATACCGACCTAAAGGAGGATATCATGGCCGAACCCATTATCCGTTTCCGGGCAGATCGAGAAGTGATCCAACCCGGCGAGAGCGCGACCCTGCGCTGGCATGTGGAGAATGTCCAGGCGGTCTACTTTTTCATCGAGGGAGAGCGCTGGCGAGAGCACGGCGTGGTGGGGGATGGGGAGCAGCAGGTCAGCCCCTCCCAGACGACCACCTACTGCCTGCGGGTGCACAAGCCCGATGACACGGTAGAGGTGCGCAAGAGGACGATCCAGGTCCAGGCTCAAGCTCAAGCGACGACCCAGCCCGGCGAGATGTTCTCGGTAGACAGGGTCGAGATCCGTCCCGGCGAGTGCGTCACCTTCCGCTGGCGAGTGGACGGGATCAAGGCCATCTACTTTTTCGCCGAGGGCGAACGCTGGCAGGACCACGGCGTGGTAGGCGAAGGCGAGCAGCAGGTCTGCCCGACGCAGACAACCACTTATTGCCTGCGCATTGTGAAGCGCGACGACTCGGTCGCCGTGCACAAGATCCCGATCCAGGTGAATGCCGGGGCGGGACTGCCGACCTTCTCGGCCGACAGGGCCGTCATCCGGCCCGGCGAGTGCGTGAACTTGAGCTGGCACGTCGAGGGCGTCAAGGCGGTCTACTTTTACATGGAGGGTGAAGGCTGGCAGAACCACGGCGTGGCCGGTGAAGGCGGGCAACAGGTTTGCCCGTCGCAGACGGCCACCTACTGCCTGCGGGTTGTCAAGGCCGACGACTCGGTCGAGATCCACTACATCGGCATCACGGTGAAGAGCTGAGGAGTTCGAGAGGCCAAATCCTGCCCAGGATTTGGCCTCTCATGTCCTTGTTGGCCCTCATTTGCGTGCCTGCCCGGCAGCCTGACCTACCAGTGCCTGTGGTACCTGGTCCCCTGTAAAACCTCGCAAAAGGTCATCCCCCATACAAGCGTTACCAGTGGGGAGTCACCGATTTGACAAACGCTCAAGGACGGCTGTATTATCCAGCCCGCTTAAATTGTTAGAGAGGTAAAGTATGCAGCAGACCGATCCACTTGTCGATACGCTGGAAAAATGGATTGAAGTCTTTATGCACCGCTCGATGCACGACTTTATGGGCTATGTCAGAGAGAGCGGGCTGTCCATGCCGCAGTTGGGCGCCATGTTCCAGATCCATCATAGAGGGAGCTGTGGCGTCACCGACCTGGGCGATAAGCTGGGCGTGACCAGCTCTGCTGCCAGCCAAATGCTGGAGCGCCTGGTGCACCAGGGCCTAATCCAGCGCTCTGGAAGATCCGAGCGACCGGCGCGTCAAGCAGATTGTCTTGACCGACAAGGGCCGCCAGGTTCTTCAGGAGAGCATCCGCGCCCGGCAGAGCTGGCTGTCTGAGCTGGCGGAGACCCTATCTGACTCGGAAAAAGAAGACGATCATCGCCGCGTTGAATACTCCTGATCGACAAGGCCAAGCACCTCAGACAGCCTGTCGAGCCAGACCGTTAGTCCACTCTAGGAGGAGCATCCCTACATGCTACGATTACGCAAATACCTGAAACCTTATCTCCTGCTGATCCTGATCACCATCGTCCTGCTGTTTGTGCAGGCCAATGCCGATCTGGCGCTGCCCGACTATCTGTCCAGGATCGTCAACAACGGCATCCAGCAGGGCGGCGTGGAGAATGCCGTTCCCGTGGCGATCCGCCAGAGCCAGATGGACAAGCTGTTGACCTTTGTGAGCTGCGGAAGACAAGGCGTCTGGTGCTGGATAGCTATCGCCTGGTCCAGCCGGGATCTCCCGAGGCAGAGCAGTACGTCGAGCAAGTACCCTGGCCTGGCCGAGGCGCCGATCTATGTGCTGCAGGAGGTGGATCAGGCCAAGATGGATTCGCTGAACTCGATCATGGGCAAGGCCTGGGTGGTTGTTTCGGGCATCGAGCAGATGATGGCCAATCCGGCGAAGGCAGCGGCGATGGGCCAGGGGCTTGGCTTGGACCTGTCCAAGATCCCTGCCGGCGTGGATCTGTTTGCCCTGTTGGCAACAATGCCCGCCGAGCAGCTCGCCCAGATCCGCAGCGGCGATCGACGCAGCGATTTGCCGCCCTGGGCGACAGCATGGTCACCCAAATGGCAGTCGGCGCGGTCAAGGCCGAATATCGAGGCGCTCGGCATGGACACGACCAGGCTGCAAAGGGACTACATTCTGCGCATCGGCGGCCTGATGCTGCTGATCTCGCTGCTTGGCGGAGCCTGTACGATCGCCGTTGGCTACCTGGCGGCGAAAACGGCTGCCGGGGCGGCGCGCGACATCCGCCGGGCTGCTTTTGCCAAGGTGGAGAGCTTTTCGAGCGCCGAGTTTGACAAGTTCTCGACCGCTTCGCTGATCACCCGCTCGACCAACGACGTCACCCAGGTGCAGATGGTGATCTTTATGATCATGCGCATGGTTTTCTACGCGCCCATCATCGGTGTCGGCGGCGTCATCCGGGCTATCGGCAAGAGCGCCAACATGTGGTGGATCATTGCCGTGGCCGTGGTAGCGCTGCTCGGCCTGATCCTGGTCGTCTTTTCCATATCCCTGCCCAAGTTCAAGATCATGCAGAGCCTGATCGACCGGCTCAACCTGGTGATGCGCGAAAACCTGTCGGGCATGATGGTGATCCGGGCCTTTAACAAGCAGGGTGATGAGGCAGAGCGTTTTGACAAGGCCAATCGCGACTTGACCAGCACCAGCCTGTTTGTCGCCCGGGTGATGGTGACCATGATGCCGGTGATGATGTTGATCATGAACGGCCTGTCGCTGCTGCATCATCTGGGTGGGCGCCCACCAGGTCGCCGAGTCGACCATGCAGGTGGGCGATATGATGGCGTTTATGCAATACGCCATGCAGATCGTCTTTGCCTTCTTGATGATGTCGATGATGTTCATCTTTTTGCCCAGGGCGGCGGTATCCGGCGACCGGATTGCGGACGTGCTCGAAACCGAGCTTGCCATCACCGATCCCGAGGAGCCGCAGCAGTTCAAGGAGCCGTTCAGCGGCGAGATCGAGTTCCAGCGATGTCTCTTTCCGCTATCCCGACGCGCTGGACGATGTGCTCCACGACATCAGCTTTACGGCCAGGCCCGGAGAAACCACAGCCTTTATCGGCTCTACGGGCTCGGGCAAATCGACCGTCGTCAACCTGATCCCGCGCTTTTTCGATGTGACCGAGCGGCGCCATCTGCGTGGACGGGATCGACATTCGCCAGGTCAGGCAAAGCGACCTGCGCGACAAGATCGGCTACATTCCGCAGAAGGGCATGCTGTTCTCAGGCACCATCGAAAGCAACCTGCTGTATGCCGATCAGGACGCCAGCCCTGAAACGCTGCAAGAAGCGGCCGACATCGCCCAGGCCAGCGAGTTCATCCTGGACCAAGCCGGAGGGTTTCTCGGCCGAGATCGCCCAGGGCGGCTCGAATGTGTCGGGAGGGCAGAAGCAGCGGTTGGCGATTGCGCGCGCGCTGGTCAAAAAGCCGCCCATCTACATCTTTGACGATAGCTTTTCGGCCCTGGATTTCAAGACCGATTCGGCCCTGCGCCAGGCGCTCAAACAGAAGACCGGAGACGCTACCGTGCTGATCGTCACCCAGCGCGTGGCGACGGTCAAGAGTGCCGATCAGATCATCGTGCTCGAGGAAGGGCGGGTGGTCGGCCAAGGCAAACATCATGAGCTGATGGAGAGCTGCGAACCCTATCGGGAAATCGCCTATTCGCAGCTGAGCAAGGAGGAGCTGGCATGAGCGCTCAGAACCAGCACCACACTCGTCGAATCGCACACCTGCCGGCGGCCCCAGGAGGCGCGGCCCCGGGGGAGGCGGCCCGATGGGACACGGCGGCCCCATGGCCATGATGAGGGGCGAAAAGGCCCGCGATTTCAAGGGCACCATGCGCAAGCTGATCCAGTACCTGGGCTCTTACAGGCTCCCGATCGTGGTCGTGATGCTCTTTGCGGTGGCCTCCACCGTCTTTAGCATTGTCGGCCCCAAGATCCTGGGCAAGGCAACCACCAAGCTTTTCGAGGGCGTCATGGGCCAGATTGCCGGAACCGGCGCCGGGATCGACTTTGGCTACATCGGCCGGATCCTCCTGATCACCCTGGCGCTGTATCTCGGCTCTTCCCTGTTTGGCTTCATCCAGGGCTGGATCATGTCGAACATATCCACGGATATCACCTATCGATTCCGCAAGGATATCGCCGACAAGATCAACCGCATGCCGTTCAAGTACTTTGACAGCACCAGCCAGGGCGAAGTGCTGTCGCGCCTCACCAACGACGTCGATACGGTCAACCAGACCCTCAGCCAGAGCCTGTCGCAGATCATCACCTCGGTGGTGACGGTGATCGGCGTGCTGGTCATGATGCTGACCATTAGCTGGCAGATGACCCTGGCGGCGCTGTTGATCGTGCCGCTGTCGATGGGGGTCATTGCCGCTGGTGATAGGCCAGTCGCAGAAGTACTTTAAGCAACAGCAGGACTACCTGGGCCACGTCAACGGCCACGTCGAGGAGATGTTCGGCGGGCACGTGGTGATGAAGGCCTTTAACGGCGAAGCCGAGAGTGTCGAGCGCTTTGACGGGCTCAACGACACCCTCTATGACTCGGCCTGGAAATCCCAGTTCCTGTCTGGCTTGATGTTCCCGATCATGGGTTTTATCGGCAACCTCGGCTATGTGGCGATCTGCATCCTGGGCGGCTACCTGGCGGCCCAAAAGGCCATCACGGTCGGCGACATCCAGGCCTTTATCCAGTACGTGCGCTCGTTCACCCAGCCGATCACCCAGATTGCCAACATCTCCAACATCCTGCAGCAGACCGCGGCGGCAGCCGAGCGCGTCTTTGAGTTCCTGGCCGAGGAGGAGGAGATCCCCGACGTCGCAGACGCCTGTCCAGCCGGAAAAGATCGAGGGGCATGTCGTCTTTCAGCATGTGCGCTTTGGCTACAGCCCCGACAAGGTCGTCATCCGCGACTTTCTCCGCCGATGTGAAACCGGGGCAAAGGATCGCCATCGTCGGCCCGACCGGCGCCGGCAAGACCACCATGGTCAAGCTGCTGATGCGTTTCTACGACGTGGACGGGGGCGCCATCCTGATCGACGGCCACAACATCAAGGATTTCAGGCGCGAGGACCTGCGCTGCATGTTTGGCATGGTGCTGCAAGACACCTGGCTGTACAACGACACGATCATGGAGAACATCCGCTATGGATCGCCCGGCGCCAGCGACGAGGCGGTCATGGCCGCAGCCAGGGCCGCCCGCGTCGATCATTTCGTGCGCACCCTGCCCGAGGGCTATCACCTGGTGCTCAACGAAGAGGCGACCAATATCTCCCAGGGCCAGAAGCAGCTCTTGACCATCGCCCGCGCCATCCTGATCGATCCGGCGATGCTGATCCTGGACGAAGCTACCAGCTCGGTCGATACGCGTACCGAGGTTCTGATCCAGGAAGCCATGTATCAACCTGATGAAGGACCGCACCAGTTTTATCATCGCTCACCGCCTGTCCACCATCCGCAACGCCGATCTGATCCTGGTGATGAACGAAGGCGACATCGTCGAACAGGGCAAGCACGAGGAGCTGCTGGCGCGCGGCGGCTTCTACGCCGAGCTGTACAACAGCCAGTTTGAGACTGCACAGGTGGGCTAAGCCCGCGGCTTTGGCAGTGACAAGTCCAGCGCTCTCCTCGGCTGGAGCAGCCACTGCCCGCCGGACTTGAGTGAGCCCACCCCCTCTTCTCTACGGCTTGGGAGTCTTGGTTGGCTTGGGCTCCTCAGTGGGCTTGGGGGTCTTGGTTGGCTTGGGCTCCTCAGTGGGCTTGGGCGTATTGGTCGGCTGTGGCGTATCGGTCGGCTGTGGCGTATCGGTTGGCTTGGGCGTGTGGGTTGGCTTGGGCGTGTGGGTTGGCTTGGGCGTATCGGTTGGCTTGGGCGTGTGGGTTGGCTTGGGCGTGTTGGTCAGCTTGGCCGTATCGGTTGGCTTGGGCGTGTGGGTCGGCTTGGGCGTGTTAGTCAGCTTGGCCGTATCGGTTGGCTTGGGCGTGTGGGTCGGCTTGGGCGCGTCGGGCGATTGGGGTGTTTCGGGCTGGCCGGGTGCTTGTGGTGTCTGGGTCGCGGCAGGCGATTCAGGAGTAAAGGCGAATATCGGGAATGATGTTGTAGCAGGCTGTGCGACCGCGGGTGATTGTGCCGGCTGAACGGTGGTCTCCTGCCTGGCCTGCACCTCTACCATGACCTCTTGGGCCGTCACATCCACCACCCCCTCCATGACGACAACATAGGTGGCGCCGTTGGACTCTACATCCACGACGAACTCGGTGCCGCGCACGGCGGTGAGCGCCGTCGGGGTTTCGATCTCGAAATGATTGGACTGGTCGGTTGATGGCCGGATGCGATTGTAGGTTCGACCTGACTGCTGTTGGAGAAAGACCGTTTGGGCTTGGCCATGTTGCCGGGGATCCATCTTGGCGACGGTAATCTCTGTCTCGGCCTCCATGCCGGTCATGCTCCCGTCGGGGAAGGTCAGTTGAGCGATGGCATTGGCTCCGGTGCGGATATGGTCTCCGACCTTGATCGATGCTCCGGCCTTGGCTGGTCGCCAGGTCGCCCCATCCGGCGTGCCGGCGGCGAGCATCTCCACCTGGCCGTCTGACAGGGCTAGAGTGGCCGTGCGAGACACACCCCCATCAAACCGGAATGGCAAGAGGTTACCGATGACAAAAAGCAGCGCGAAAAAGGCCACGACGAACAGGGCAACTGCTGGCAGGACGGCCGGGCGCCTGTCTGTTGAGAGTTCCGGCCGGATGGACCTGGTCGTAAGAAGGCTCAGCGAGCCCAGCTCTTCAGGGTGGCGCGCCACCAGGTCGACAAGAGCCGCTTGGTCTCCCTTGTCGACAAGGGCCACATATTCACCTACGACCTGAGCTGGATCGCGCTTCATCGATGAACTTTTTTCCTCGGCGGTACAATGCAAATCCAGATCGGAGGGAGCATTGGCTCGCGAGTGCGCCCGGGCATGCAGGCCCCCACACCGGCCCTGTCACGTCCACAGCCATTGTACCACAAAACCGTGGTAGCGCAAAAAACCATCTCAGGCGTTGCAGCGGTTATTGAACGGGATCGACCACCCGCCCCAGGAACAGGAGCGTGCCGGTCTTGACGTCGCGGATGAGGAACAGGAACGGCCGGTCGACCGTGACTTCCACCGTGCTCGCCGGCGCCGAGGTCAGGCTCATGCCCACCATCGTGGCCGCCGCTGCTTCGGTGCCGGCCTCATCCACCGAGACGAACGCCTTGTGCAGGACGGCGCTGATAGACAAGTCGCTGTTGCCGGTCATTCCTGAAAAGTCGGCATCGGAGGTAAAGGCCAACGGCATGCCCATCTCTGATAGCGCATCCTTCAGGCTGAACTGCGAGTCGAACTTGAAGCGGGGCATCGTCAGAACCACCTGCCCTGGAGCCAGCTCCTTCAGAACGGCCTCGGCCTGCGCGGCATCGAGCGAGTCCTCGAACGCCGCGAACTCGCCCCTAGCCGGGAGCAGGATGACCATCGACAGCTCGCGGCCATCGTAGGGCAGCTCTACGGCCTGGTAGCCCTCGCCCTCGGCGTAGCCCAGCGACCCGGTCTGCTTCATCATCGGCACCTGCACCTGGCTGCCGTCCAACAGGGTGAACGCGCCGTCCTGGGTCATATTCTCGTCAAAGGGTGTCGCCCAGGCGGCATTGAAGTAGATGGCGTTGGTCAGGACCAGCCGGGTCATGCTGTCGAGCACGCCGGCCGGGATCAGGTCCTTGATCTTGCCCTCGGTCTGCTGGCTGACCCAGTCATTGATAGTGGTGCGCGCCTGCTCCACCGCGTTCACATAGTCGACGAGCTGCATCCCGGCGCCATAGTTCTCCGACAGGAGAGTCCAGAAAGTCGGGCAGGAATTGATAGTCCTTCTGCCCCCACAGGGCGTTGACCACGTTCAGCCGGAAGCCTTTCGCATCCTGGCCCTGGGCGCCCTCTCCGCGCTGGGCCAGCTCCTGGTCGAGGCTGTTGAACGCCGGATGGAGCACGGTCTGGGGCAGGCTAAAGTGGAGAGCCTTGGTCATCTGCAGCTCGGTCTCGCCGCGGGCGCCGGCGTAGGTCATGGCCAGCGCCTGTGAGATGCTGTACGGAGAAAAGAACAGGTTTCCTTCCTGCCCTTTCAGCTGCCGGTACAGGTCAAAGGCGAAGGTGGTGTTTCCGTTCACCAGCGCCGAGACGTCCGCCTCACCCGCGCCTGGAGCCGGCGTCCCCGGTGACGTCGTTTCTTTCACCTTCCCAGTTGTGTCCACCTCCCCCTCCCAGTAAAAGCCGGTCGTCCGGTTGGCCGCCGCGATGGTATAGACGACGTTCCCGGGAGCTACGACGGGATAAGAGACGGTGATGACCCAGTCGCGGGCGGTGTACTCGTACTTCTCGCCGCCCACCAGCCCCTCGAGCGTAGTGCGTTTTCCCGCCCAGGCCAGATCTGCTGCCGGGGCCTGGCCGGCATAGTGCTCACTCAGGTAAGCCAGCACAGCATCGCGGGCACCGGCCGCATCCGGCGGCCCGCTGGGCTGAGGCGTGGGCAGCGGACTGGTTGTGCCGGTGGCCGGTGTGCAGGCACTGAGCACCAACGCGCTCGCCACAAGCAGGAATACCAGGTTCATCAGTTTGTTTTTCACTTCGAACTCCTCTCTTAATGCCTATCTGCCTGGCGCAATCTGCATCCAGACAGGTGTCCTTTCGGACTCACACTGTAGACGGGCGTGATTCAGGAAAAGTTCCACTGAGGGCGACTTGGCTGTGGCCTGGACAAGGTGGCTCCTTCACGAACCCATCGTGCACGTGTCATGACAGGCAGGGTCAGTATACGTCGGGCTTGTTGAGCTGTCAACTGGCCGGAGAGCCCGCGGCGGAGAGTCCGTGACAGTTCCGTCCAAGGTGAGCTATGGGCTGCAGCTTTCTACGACTCGCGATTGTGTCTACACCACTCCTGTACGACACGCTTGATCTCTGCAAAATGCTTACCGGCATACCACAAGCCCCAGGTGGAAACGGCCGAGCTCGCAAACTGGTCACGATCAACAAACACTGTGCCCAAGATCACATTCACATGCCAGCCAGTCAAGTCTATGAACCTGTCTGTGACGACAGACCCCTCCCACGGGACCTTGGGGGCAGCTATTGTCGCCACCCTGGCCACTAGGCGTGGTGGATGACATTTCGCGCCCGCCAGCCGTCAGCTGTCGGCCGATTGCTGACCGCTGGCGGGCACGCGCTTGTTAGCGCGGCGGGAACGCGGGCGCCGCCGATGGGCCGGGCGCCATGCCCAGGGCGCCGGGCACGAGCAGGCCGTGCCGCTCGGCGCGGTTGTTCGTCTCGTTCAGCTCAAGCACGGCGCCCGCGGGCGAGCCGGGATTCCAGCTGTCGACGTACAGGTAGAGGTCGGTGGTGCCGGGGGCGAAATAGCCCGTCCACAGCGATCTCGGCACGTCAAAGCTGTCGGGCGTCGAGGTAAGGACGATGCTTTGGCCCGGCTGCAGCCCGGCCGAAACGGCCCAGGTAAGGCCATAGCATGGGTAGAGGCCGCAGGCCTCGTTCCATGGCAGGTTCGGGCCGGCGGGCACCGGGATGGGGTTCAGGTAAAAGTCCACCCAGAACCCGCCGGTGGCCACCGGGCCCTGGTTGGTGATCTCGACGGAGATGAGCACTGGCTCGTCGGGCTGGTACTCTGACTTGTCTGGCGTCAGTGAGATCGTCCCTACCAGGTCGGGCAGCGACGGCTGGTAGTGGAGGTCCCAGGTGATCAGCGGCAGGTAGATGCTGTAGTGGCGCACCCAGCAGGCGTGATCGTCGACGTTGTTCAGTAGGTCGTCTTCCGGAGTGTCGGAGAACACGGCGGCCGAGTTGGTCAGCACCATCTGGCCCGGCAGATCGCCGTGCACCCGGCCGACGACGGTCACGATCACCACTTCGCCCACGGCCATGTCGCCCACCTGGCAGACCAGGCCGCCGCACAGCGTCGGGTCCCCGCCCGTGCGTTGGACGGTGGCCGATATCAAGTCGATGCCCTCCGGCAGATCGTCCTTGACGTCCACGGACTGGGCCATGGAGGGACCGCTGTTGGTGACGACGACGGTGTAGGTTACTACGCCGTTGCGCAAGACCCACTCCGGCCCTGTTTTGTCCAGCACCAGGTCGGTCCAGCCGAGGACGCTTGTGTCGGCGGTATCGGCGTTGTTGGACGGGTCGGGATCGGTGACCAGGGAGCCGGCGACGGCCGCGTTCTCAAGGCTGGTGCCCGGCTCGACGCCGGCGTCAACCGTCACGGCCAGGGTAAAGGTCACCACCTGGCCGGCGTCCAGGAGCGGCTCGGCGCACACGACAGTCCCTGCGGCGGGCGTGGTGCAGGCCGCATCGGCCCAGGCCAGGGTTACATCTGGGGGCAGCGTATCGGTGACGAGGATGCTGGCTGCCGGCTGGGGGCCGAGGTTCCAGACCGCCAGAGTGTAGCTGATAAGGCCGCCGGCGTTGGCCGTGGGCGTGGCGCCCTTGTCCAGCGCCAGGTCGGCCCAGGTCAGCGGTATCACCTCTACCACCGCCGAGTCAAAGTTGTTGTCAGGATAGTAATCTGGTTGGTCACCAGACACACTGGCGATGTTGGTGACGCTCGTTGCCTGGCAGTCTGGATCCACCCGCAGCACCGCCGTCACGGTGGCGACCGTGCTGTTGGGATACACTGTGCCCAGGTAGCATACTCCGGACAAGGTGCAGAACTCGTACCAGAAGTCGGGGTTGTCGGCCACGATCGACACCAGTTCGGTATCGGCCGGGATCAGCTCCAGCACCTGGACGCCGGTGGCCGCCAGCGGGCCTGCGTTGGTGACGGTCAGGACATAGGTCACCAGCTCGCCGGCCGGCACCTGGGCCGGGGTGGCCGTCTTGACGACGGCCAGGTCGGCGCTGGGGCCAAACTCCTGGCGCACCGTCGTCGTCTCCTGGTCGGCGTTGTTGGCCGCCAGCGGGTCGGGCGTAGCGCTCGACACCGCTACGTTGTTGAGCAGCAGCGTGCCGCTGGGCACGTCGCCGGCTGTGACAGCCAGCAGGAAGAAGGTCGATTCGCCCGCCTCCAGCAGGTCGAGTGTGCAGGTGACCACCTGCCCGCCGGGCTGGCCGATGCAGCCAGGGCTGGCGGTAGAGAAGGTGACGCCCGCGCCCAGGGTATCGACCACCACGACATCGCGGGCGTCGGAGGCGCCATAGTTATACACGTTCACCTGGTAGAGATAGCCTTCCAGCGGCTCCACCGGGTCGGCCAGGTCTACCTTGTCCACGGCCAGGTCGGCTTCAGTACCCACCAGGGTCGTCGCCTGGTCGGCGTTGTCGCTGGGCGTCGCCTTCTGGCGTATCGCTCGTGACGGTGGCGTTGTTGGTCAGCAGCGTGCCCTGGTCCAGGCCCGCATCGACGCGGCCCGACGACGGTGACGGTGACCGTCTCGCCGGCGGCCACGTCGCCCAGCTGGCAGGTGGCTCCGCCGCATGCGGCGGGCGCGCCCCCGCCACGCACAAACGATGCCGTGAGCAGGGTCACGCCCTCGGGCAGGGCGTCGGCGACGACTGCCGATTGGGCGGTCGACGGGCCGGTATTGGACACGACGAGGGTGTAGGTGATGAGGTCGCCGGCGACGACCGTGGCGGGGCCCTCCTTGTCGAGCGACAGGTTGGCCAGACCGGTAATGCTTGTGTCGGCGGTGTCGGTGTTGTCCGATGGGTTCGCCTCGGCGGTAATGGCCGTGACGGTGCGCGACGTTCTCCAGGCTGGTGCCCGGCTCCACGGCGCCATCGACGGTCACGATGAGTGTCGCCGTCGCCTGGTCGCCGGCAGCGAGGGCGCCCACGTGCAGGTGACGGTGCCGCCGCGCCGGATGCAGCCCGGACCGGCCCAGGCCAAGGTGACGCCGGTCGGCAGAGTATCGACGATGGTCACGCCCGCCGCGTCGGACGGGCCAGGCGTTGTGGACGGCCAGGGTGTAGGTGATCGCTCGCCGGCGTTGGCTGTGGCCGTGGGCCGTCTTGACGAGGGCCAGGTCGGCGCACAGCGGCGACCTCGGTATGACCGTGGCGGTGTCGCAGGCGCCTGTAGGAGCATCGATGCACGCCGTGTTGGTGTAGACGTCGGCCGGGGTCAAGGCGGGCCGCTGGACCGGCGCATCAGGCATCCCGACGGTCTGGCCGGCCGGCAGGACGGGGAGTGGGTCGCAGCACCCGCGCCGCAGCTCATCGGCGCCGCCGGGCTCGGGATCGAATCCCGAGCAGCTCCAGGCCCTCGTCGGGCGAGTCGCTGACAGACACATCCTAGGCATCTGACGGGCCGTCGTTGTGGACGCAGGATGCTGAACTGGACGGCGTCCTCGCCGGCCACGGCCTCATCGGCCAGGGTGTCTCCTTCGTCGACGGTCAGGCTCGACACCGCCTCGACCGTCACGGCGGTCTGCGTCCCAGTTGTTCGTCTGGGTTCGGATCGGGGTTGGCCGCCTGGACCACCGCCGTATTCCAGAACAGGTCTTCTTCGGAGGCCGAGAGCGGCGCGTCGGGCGCGATCGACACATAGCAGCGTGATCGTGCACCACCCCGTCGGGCGGGATGTCGCCCAGCGCGCAGCTCTCGCCGGCGCAGGCGAACGGCCCGGCCGGATAGTAGCTGGCCGTCGAACTCGGCTTCGGAAGTGCTCAAGCCGTAGGGCAGTTGGTCGAAGACGACCACGCCGGTGGCCGTCGTTGGGCCGGTGTTGGTGACCACGATCTGGTACACCACCTCCCCGCCGGCCACGGCGGCGCCATCGACCCGGGCAAGCCGCCGTAGGTCGGGCCCACCGGATTGGTGGCGATCACCGCCTTGGTCAGCGCCAGGTCGGTGGCGTTGAGCGCCGACTGCTCCACCAGCGTCTGGTCGGCCGTGCACACGGGGGTGTTGTCGAACGTGTTGGCGGTATCGACCGCGCACGCCTGGTTGAGCAGCGTCGTGCCGGCCGGCAGGTTGGCGTCCACGCGCACGGCGATCCAGGCCGAGCGCGGCGCGTTCGGCCGCAGGTCGCCCATCTGGCAGGTGACGACGCCCGTCCGCCTCGGCGCAGCCGGGGCTGGCCCCGGCAAACGCCGTGCCCGCCGGCAGCGTGTCGCTGACGACCACGTCGTAGGCCACCGACGGCCCGGTGTTGGTCACGGTCAGTTGATAGAGCAGCACCTCGCCGGCGATCACCGGGTCGGGCAGGCCCACCTTGGCGATCGCCAGGGTCGCCTCGGTGTTCACCTGGTAGCTGTAGGCGGCCAGGTTGTCCGCGGCGTCGGGATCGGGGCTGTCGGCGACGACATAGGCCGTGTTGCTGTAGCTGCCAGGCAGGCGGTCGGGCGCGATGAACAGGTCGAACGCCAGCGTCTCGACGGCGCCGGCGGGCATGGGGGCGGCGCGCACGCAGGTGATGCCGCCGTCGCACGACCAGCCGTCGGGCAGGGTCAGGTTGTCGATCTGCTCGGCATAGGCCAGTAGGTCCTGGACGATCACACCCTCGGCGGCGTTCGGCCCGGCGTTGGTCACGGTCAG
>CAVVMX010000011.1:0-74917 GCA_963749455.1 uncultured Chloroflexia bacterium | reverse complement strand
TCCAGCAAGGGATGCCCTGTGGTGGTGGGTACACAACCCCCGGCCAGGACAAGGTCGCCTCGCTGGACGAGGCGACAGCGGCCATTGAGCGCTACGTACAGGGCCAGGGCTATACCGGCCTGGTAGTCAAAGAGGTGATGGAGTTCGAGCGCAACTACTATGCCATCGTCTCGGAGAAGGACACCGGCATCGGCGCTATGGAGCTGCTGGTCGACAAGGGCACCGGTGCGGTGGGGCCGGAGCCAGGACCGAACATGATGTGGAATGCCAAATACGGCATGATGGGCCAGGGCGGTATGATGGGTCGGCGCAGCATGATGGCAGGTGTGGCCACTACCGAGATGACCCTGTCGACCGCGGAAGCCGAGGAGACAGCCCAGCGCTGGCTTGATGCCAACCTGCCGGGCCGGACGGCCGGCGAGGCCGATCCCTTCTACGGCTACTACGCTGCACTTTGAAAAGGACGGCAAGATCGACGGCATGCTGAGTGTCCACGGCAGCACCGGTGACGTCTGGTACCATAGCTGGCACGGCAACTTTGTGCAGATGATCGGGACAGAGAGCTAGCCCGCGATCTACCCAAGACCCTAAGGGTTTTCTGAAACCCTTAGGGTCTGTTTATACGTAGTGGAGGTAATACAGCATGGCAGAGAACGATTCTTCGGTTTCCGATAGCAGTGGAAGCCATCACCATGCCGGCCACATGAGCCAGTTGGACCCGCACGTTGCTCACCCTTCTGCGACAGGTGAGGTGCAGAAGGTCGCCGATGCGGGCCTCCACATGGCTCATGACCATACACAGGCTGGCGCGTCCAAAGTACGCCCCATGATCCATGACGCCCAGTCCCGTGGGCATGGCGCCGGGCACGATCATTGTGGCCATCAATGCTCAGTTGCTGCGGCGGGCACAGACGGCGGCGCTTCCCGCCGTTGTGGCCGGTGCTACAGCTCCACCAACCCCCGCCGCAGCGCCGTGACCACCGCGTGGGTCCGGTCGTTGGCCTGCAGCTTGGCGATGATGGCGCTCACATAGTTCTTGACCGTCCCCTCGGTCAGGTGCAGCCGCGCCCCGATCTCCTTGTTCGACAGCCCTTCCACCAGCAGGCGCATCACCTCCTCCTCGCGGGGGGTGAGCGGCTCCACCTCCAATTCCCGGTCGAGGCCATCCCCGGCCGCTGCCGACGCGGGCTGGGCTGGGGCCTGGCTGGCCGCCAACCGCTGGAACTCGTCCAGCACCTTGCGCGCCACGCTGGGGTCCAGCTGCGACTCGCCCCGCACCACACCCCGGATAGCTTCGGCCAGCGTCTCGCCGGCGGCGTCTTTCAGCAGGTAGCCCTGCGCCCCGGCCTTGATCCCCTCGAAAACCAGGTCGTCGGCGTCATAGGTGGTCAGGATGATCACCCGCGTCTCGGGCAGCGCCGCACGGATGCGCCGCGTGGCCGGGATGCCGCCCAGGTGGGGCATCTTCAGGTCCATCAGGATCACGTCGGGCCGCAGCGCCTGTGCCTGGGCCACCGCCTCCACGCCGTCGCCCGCCTCGCCGATCACTTCGAATGCCCGGCGCATATTTCAGGATCGTCGCCAGACCCTGGCGGACGATCTCCTGGTCGTCGACGAGCAGAACGCGGATCGGATCCATACCCATCACCTCGGCAGGGTGCACCACACCTGGGTCCCGCCGGCCGGCCTGCTGTTCACCTCCAGCGTCGCCCCGATCATCGCCGCCCGTTCCTGCATCCCGGTCAGCCCGTAGCGGTCGGGATCGACGGCGGCGGGGTCAAAGCCGACGCCGTCGTCCCGGATCTCCAGGTCGATCCGGTCGCCGCCAAAGGCCAGTCGAACGGCCACCTTCTGGGCGGCGGCGTGAAGCTCCACGTTGGTCAGCGCCTCCTCGGCGATGCGGAACAGGGCCTGGGCCTCTTCGCCGGTCAGGTCCGGCTCCTGGCCGGCCACGCTCAGGTCGGCCTGGATGCCGGTCCGCGCCTGGAACGGCTGGAGCATGTCTCGCACCGCGCCGACCAGGCCCAACGTCTCCAGGCGATCGGTGCGCAGCGCCTGGATCGCTTGTCGCGAGTCGTCGAGGCCGCTCCGGGCCAGGTGCAGCAGGTCGTCCACCGTTCCTTCCGCCGCCCCGGCGTCGTGGGCCAGCAGGGTGCGCAGCGCCTCCAGTTGGACCGCGATCGCCGCCAGCGAGTGGGCCAGCGTGTCGTGCAGGTCGCGGGCCAGCCGGTTCCGCTCGCGGCTGACCGCCAACTGCTCCACCGTGGCGGCGTGGCGGCGCAGGCGTTGCGTAGGCGGCCTCCAGCTCGGCGTGCTGCCGCCGCTCGCGCTCTGCCAGGATGCTGACCATCAGCGGCACGGCATACAGCAGGACGATGCGCAGGAATAGCCCCAGGAAAAAGCTCCTGGTGAGGATATCCTGCTGCAAGCCCCACGAGCCGATGCCCAGGTGCAGGACCGCGGCCCAGGTGCTGCCCCACAGCGCCCCTCGCCGTCCATAGCCCCACGCCAGCAAGACCAGAGGGATGAGCAGGAAGAAGAAAGGCTCGACCACCGGCTCTTCAGCAGGTGCTCGGCCAGCGGGCCGGACAGGTTCAGGTGCGACATCCAGAACCCTTGCAGGTCGAAGAACGCCGAGGCAGATTCCAGGCTCTCGAACAGCACGTCCAGGCCCAGTCCCACGGCCAGGAAACGGCGCCCCAGCGCCCGTTCCAGCCAGGGGGGCAGCACCAGCAGCGCCAGCAGCAGCGTCGGGCCGGCGCGCAGCAACAGCCCCAGCCGGGCCGGACCCGCCAAGGCCCAGGATCGTCAGGAAGCTCAGCGCCAAGAAGGCCAGCTTGACGGCCAGCACCAGGCGAAAGATGCGCAGCGCGTCCCGCATAGCCGACGATTGATCCATGGCGCTAGTATACCGTAAATCCCTGAATCGGCAAAGGACCTGGCCGGTAGGAGCGCCCTCCCGTGGTCGCCCTATTCATACCGCAGCGCCTCGATCGGGTTGCAGCCTGGCCGCGCGCAGGGCCGGGTAGGTGCCAAACATCAGGCCGATGGCGCTGGCCACGCCGGCGGCCAGCAGCTACGACGCTCGGGCGTCACCTGGGTGGTCAGCTCGATCGGAGAGGTTGGAGATGAGCGCTCGCCCCGGCGCTGCCGAGGAGGATGCCGAGCACGCCCGCCGACAAAGCTGAGGACGATGGCTTCGAGCAGGAACTGGAGCAGGATGTCGCGCCGGGTGGCGCCCACCGCCTTGCGGATGCCGACTTCGCGGGTGCGCTCGGTGACCGAGACGAGCATGATGTTCATGATGCCGATGCCGCCCACCAGCAGGCTGATGCCGGCGATGGCCCCCAGGAACAGGGTCAGGATGCCGGTGATCTGACCGGCGATGTCCAGGATGGCCTGCTGGCTCGTGACCCGAAAGTCGTCGGCGCGCATCGGACGCCAGGTTGTGGCGCTCGCGCAGCAGGGCTGGTGATCTGCTCGCTCGGCGGCGTCCACCTGGATCCTCGTCTGATCACGCTGGCATAGATGGCCGCTACCGGCTGCTCGCCCGACAGGGTGCGCTGGGTGAAAAAGCGCGACTGGGCCGTGGTCAGCGGCACGTAGACGCTGTCGTCGTCGTTGCCAAAGCCGCCCTGCTCCTTCAGCACGCCCACCACCTCGAACTGCACGCCGTCGATGGTGATCGTCTGGCCCACCGGATAGTCGCCGTCGGCAAACAGGTCGGAGTAAGCCTGCCCAGCCCAGCACCGCCACCCGCGCCTGGTCGGCCAGGTCGGCTTCGGTCAGAAAGCCGCCCAGGATCGCCTCCAGGTTGCGCACCCTGGCATACTGGCTGTTGGTGCCGGTGACGGTCAGGTTCGTGGCATTCTCGCCGTAGGCCACCCGCAGCGAGCCCTGTTCATGACCGGCGCCACGGCCGCCAGCGACGGGGCATTGAACGGATCGGCCAGGGCCTCGGCGTCGGCTGTGGTCACGATAGGCCGGCCGGGTCGAGTCCTCCGCCTGGTCGGCGGTGATAAACACCAGGTTCGAGCCGATGCTCTGGATCTGGCCGGTGACGCTGTCCTGCACCCCCTGGCCCACCGACAGCAGGGTCACCACCGAGGCCACGCCGATGATGATGCCCAGCATGGTCAGGATCGGCGCGCAGTTTGTTCGTCGCCAGGCCGGTGGCGGCCGTGCGCAAGCTTTCGAGGATGTTCATTGCAGCATCTCGTCCTTTTCGATCAGCCCATCGCGCAGGCGGATCGATGCGCCGGCTGCAGGCGGCGATCTCGGGGTCGTGCGTGACAAAGATCACGGTGATGCCCTGCGCGTTGAGCTGCTGAAAGATGCGCAGGATCTCCTCGCCCGATTTCGGTGTCCAGGTTGCCCGTCGGCTCGTCGGCCAGGATGATGCTGGGCTGGTTGACCAACGCCCGGGCGATGGCCACCCGCTGCTGCTGGCCGCCCGACAGCTCGTCGGGCCGGTGGCCCATCCGGTCGCTCAGCCCCACTGTCTCCAGCGCCTCCCGCGCCCGCTTGCGGCGCTCGCGCCGGCCGACGCCGGCGTAGACCAGCGGCAGCTCCACCTGGCGCAGCGCCGTGGTGCGCGGCAGCAGGTTGAACTGCTGGAACACAAAGCCGATCTCCGGTTGCGGATGCGCGCCAGTTGCCGTCGCTCAGCTGGCTCACGTCCGCCCGTTCAGGTGAGTAGCTGCCCGCGGTGGGCGAGTCGAGGCAGCCCAGCACGTTCATCAGCGTCGACTTGCCCGAGCCCGAGGCGCCCATGATGCTCAGGAACTCGCCCTGCTCGACCTGGAGCGACACGCCGCGCAGGGCGTGGACGTCGACCTCGCCCATGTGGTAGACCTTGGTCATGTCCTTGATCTCGATCATGGCTGCACGCCTCGACCCTGCGCCTCCCGCCGAACGGCCCAAAACCCTGGTTCTGCTCCGTGGATGTCGGGACCTGCGGCAGCACCAGTCGGTCGCCCTCGTTGACGCCCTCCAGGATCTGCGTCTGGGTGCCGTCGCGCAGGCCGATCTGCACCTCGAGCCTTCTCGGTCGTCCCGCCGGCGCGCTGGCGGGTGACATAGTAGCGGCCGGCCTCCCGGTCGGCGGTGATGGCCCGGTTGGGGACCAGCAGGGCATCGTCGGCACGGGCCACCACGATCGACACTTCGGCGGTCATCCCCAGGCGAACCGGCAGCTCGCCCGGCTGCAAAGGCGATGCGGGCGTCGTAGGCCTGGGCGCCGCCGACGGTGGTGGCCGAGGGTGCGATGTGGGTCAGCGTGCCGTCCACCGTCTGCCCGCTGAGCGCGCTAAAGCGCAGGTGCACAGTCTGTCCCTCGGCCGAGCTGGGCCACGTCCACCTCGTCCACCTGGATCTCCACGAACAGGGCTGTCGGTGTTGTCCACGACAAAGGCGGGCGAACCGGGCGAGGCCCACTCGCCCTGCTCGCACGTTCACCGCCACCACGGTGCCGTCGAAGGGCGCCTTGAGCACGGCGTCGTCGAGCTGCGATTGGGCCTGCTGGAGCGACACCTGTGCCTGGTCCACGCTGGCCTGGGCCACGGCCACGTCGTCGGCGTCGGGCCGCGCCTGTAGCTGGGCAAGCTGCGCCTGGGCCTGGGCCACCTGGGCGGCGGCCGCGGCCAGCTCGCTGGCGGTGGGACTTGCCTTGAGCTGGGCCAGTGTGGCTTCGGCCTGGCCTACCTGGGCTCGGGCCGCGGCCAGCTCGCTGGCGGTGGGATGGTTCTGCGCCGCGTCGTAGTTGGCCTTGGCCCGCTCGATATTCGATGGTGGCCGCTCTGGAGGTTGAGCGCCTGGGCAGCATGGCGACGTCGGCCCGGTCCTTGACCTGGTCGTAGGCGGCCTGGGCCTGCTGCAGCGAGGCCTGGGCGCTGTCCAGCGCCGCCTGGGCCGAGGCCAGATCCGCCGCGGTCGGCCCGGCCTTGACCTTGTCATAGCTCGCCTTGGCGCTGTCCAGCGCTGCCTGGGCCGAGGCCAGATCTTCCTTGGTCGGGCCGGCCTTGATCTTGTCATAGCTGGCCTGGGCGCTGTCCAGCGCCGCCTGGGCCGAGGCCAGATCCTCGGTGCTGGCCGGCTGCTTGCGCCTGGCGCAGCCGGGCCTGGGCAGTGTCCAGGCTGGCCTGGGCGCGGGCCACCTGGCACTGGAGCGAGGTCGTATCCAGCCGGGCCAGAGACGTCGCCGGCCTTGACCTGCTGGCCCTCTTCGGCCAGCACCTCGCGCGATGCGGCCGCTGGAGTCGAACGCTCAGTGTCACCTCGCTGCTCGGCGGCTACGTTGCCCGTGGCGCTGACCGTCTGCTCGATGCTGCCCCGGGTGACGACCGCCGTCGAGGTCGCCGCCGCGTCGTTGGCTGCCGCAGGCCGCTTGGGCCGCCAGCAGAAAAAAGGCGACGACGCCAATCACACAGGCAGCAACAAGCAAGATACCCCCAATCCTTAACACCTTCTTCACTTTACATCCCCTCCGTTACTCCTCATCCTACCCTCCCGCAGGTTCTTGACCTGCGGGAGGGCAAATCCTATCATACCAGGCAACAGCCATCTGCGTAAGTGCGGTCCGTCACTTCCCGGACCGTGACAAAAGTCATGGGTTGACAGAAAGCCGCTGCGCGGCTACAATGATTCTACTTATTCTTTGAGGGAGACCCTGTCACGCACATTGTGGGCTAACCTGATCCTTCTCGGCATGCTCATCCTGGCCTTGGCCTTCCCCGGCCCGGCTGCTGAGGTGCGCCCTGCCGCGCTGCCAACCTACTACGCCGGCTGGGCGATGGAGGCCTACCCCGAGCAGTCGGCGGCCGACATGGAGGCCATGGTCCGGCGTGTAACCCGCGCCGGGGCCAACGTCGTCTGGATCGGCCACAACAACCCCGGCGAGGTGGACGCGGCCAAGGTCGAGCCGGGCCTGTCCTACGCCGTCTACGAGGCCTACCTGGACCCCGCCGACCCCCGCCACGAGGCAGCCGTGGCCATGGTCGAGGCCCAGCACCGGATGCTGGCTGCCTGCCGCGCCGCCGGCGTCAAGGCCGTCCTGCCGGTGGGCTACCAGATCCAGATGGGCGCGGCCTGGAACAGTCGCCATCCTGACAGCCTGCGCCTCGACGCCAAGGGTCAGCCGCTCGACATCTTTGGCGGCGGGGTCAGCGCCTCCTTCTACGCCGCGGCCTACCGCCGCGACATCGAGGCCTACTACCGCTGGGTAGACGCCGAGTTCGTCCGTCCCTACGCCGACGTTCTGCTGATGCTCAACCTGGCCGACGAGCCGATCGGCGGCGACTATTCCTCCTCCGCCGAGGCCGAGTTCCGGCGGCGATACTGGGTTTGACTTTGCCGGCGTGGGCGATGATCCCGCAGCGCCAGCGGCTGCTGGGCGAGTTCCAGTCGCGCTACGTGGTCGAATATGCGGCCTTTAGCGCCGGGCTGTGGCGCGACATCCACCCTGATCTGCCGGTGACCATGTCGTTCGACGGCGCCCAGGCGCGCATGGCCTTTACCCTGCCCGATCGTGGAGGCGCTGTTCCGCGACACCCCCTCCAACTTTGTGGTCACCTTCGACGCCTATCCCCGCGACGGCCTGCCCAACGTCGCCCTGAGCGACGGCGATCTGAACGGCCTGTTCCTGCTGGCCCGCTCGGTTGGCCTCTATTCGGCGCGCTACCACAAGCCGGTGTGGCTGTGGGCCGCGGCCAACCGCTGGGGGCTGAGCCAGGCCAGCTCCGACCCCGGCACCGTGTCTGACGCCGTGGCCAACGGCCTGTACCTGGCCCTGCTGGTGCGGCAGGGCGGCGGCGACCTGCGCGGGCATCGCCTACTGGAACTATAACGTCAAGGAGCAGGGGCTGTACAACGACACCCACCCGACCGCCTACGACGTCGAGACCATGTTCGCCAGGGTGTCGGCCACCCTGCCCACCCTGCGCCGGCTGATGGCTGCGCCGGCCCGGCGGCCTGCTGTGCTGGTCCTGGTGCCGCCGGCCGTCGCCTATCAGCGGATCGGCGCAGCGCAGGAAGCGGTCCGGCTGGAGGGCCAGCCCTTTCCCCGGCTGGCGATCCTGGCCAAGGAGAACGTCAACGCTGCGGTCGTCGACTCGCTGCGCGGCTGGTCGCTGGAGGGGGTGCAGGCCGTTGTCGTAGTGTCGCCGGGGAGCGAGTATCTCCAATCCGGCGATCTGCAGGTCTCTGCGCGGCTGGATGGCCGGGGGTGGCAGGCTGGTCACATCGCGGGGTGTGGCCGAGGCGCTCCTGGAGGCCGGCCACGGCGAGCCTGACCGGGCCTGGGCCGACCTGGTGGTGCGCTGGGGGAACCTGTACGTGGCGCAGCAGGGGGTGCCGGCGCTCTTTGAGGATGGGCGACAGGAGGCGCTGGCCAGCTTCTGGCAGGAGCTGCTCGGCCTGGAGGCCGCCCAGCCCGGCTACCGGGTGATCGGCCCCACTGCGGCGGTCTACTACCACCGCGGCCCCGAGCCGGCAGTGGTGAGCTTGAGATCGCCCTTGAGCGCCGCCGGCTATCGCTACGACGACCAGGCCCGGCCTGTCGAGCGGCTGCGAGGCGCTACCATGGCGGCCACGTTGGGACGGCGAGAGTATCTGTTTGTGACCGTCGTGCCGCTGGTCAGACCCAGCCGTAGGTAAAGATCCTTGCTTTTTTGGGGCAGTTCGGTTATAATATGGCTGCCGAACCGCAAATGACCCATTGCTTCACTCTGCGAGCAAATCGAATCCATTCGTGCTGCTAGTGAAGCGTTCATAGAACACAGCGGAGTGGTAACGTGCTAAAGGACAAGAGCGTCTTCACCCAGGCGGTCCACGCCGGCGAGCGTGGGCCGAGGCCCGACTTTGACCCGGTCAGCACCCCGATCTATCCCTCCGTCGGCTATCTCTACGACGAGATGGACGACCTGGATGGCGTCTTTGCCGGAGAACGGGCCGGCTATGTCTACCCGCGTTACGGCAGCCCGACGATCACTGCCTTTGAGCAGGCGGTGGCCGTGCTGGAAGGGGCCGAGGATGCGGTTGCCTTTGCCTCGGGCATGGCGGCCATCCACGCCGCCCTGCTGGGTGCGGGGCTGCGCGACGGTGCGGCGGTGGTCTCGGCCGCCGACGTGTATGGCGCAACCTATGCCCTGCTCGACAAGGCATTCGTCGCCCAGGGCGTCCGCGTCCGCTTTGTAGATATCACCAACCTCGAGCAGGTGGCCAATGCCGTTGCCGCCGAGCGGCCGGCGGTCTTGCTGTGCGAGATCGTCTCCAACCCGCTGCTGAAGGTGGCCGACGTGCCGGCCCTGGCCGAGATTGCCCACGCTGCCGGCGCTGCCCTGCTGGTGGACAACACCTTCGCCAGCCCTTATCTCTTCCGCCCGCTGGATCATGGCGCCGACTATGTCATCCACTCGGCGACCAAGTACCTGGGCGGCCACGGCGACGTGATGGCCGGCGTGGTTGCCTGCTCGGCGGCGCGCGGCCACGACCTGCGGGAGCGGCAGAAGCTGTTGGGGGCCAACCTGGGGCCGCAGGAGGCGTGGCTGGCCCTCCGCGGACTCAAGACCTTGCCGCTGCGGATGCGCCAGCACTGCGCCAATGCCCAGGCCGTGGCCGAGTGGCTGGTCGGGCACCCGGCCATAGCCCACGTCAACTACCCCGGCCTGCCCGATCACCCCCAGCACGACCTGGCGGCGCGGCTGTTCGGCGGGCGGGGCTTTGGCGGGATGGTCAGCTTTGACCTGCGCGGCGCAGGCCAGGCCCAGGTCTTTAGCTTCATGGAGGCGCTGGAGCTGGTCCTGCCGGCCACCACCCTGGGCGACGTCTACAGCCTGACCCTCTACCCGGCCCACTCCTCGCACCGTTACGTGGCGCCCGAGGTCCGGGCCGCATTGGGCATCGGCGACGGACTGGTGCGCCTGAGCGTGGGGATTGAAGATCCCGGAGACATTATCGCCGACCTGGCGCAAGCGCTGGAGCGAATGACCAAATGACCAATCTGCTTTATCTATCCAGACACGATGTGATCGCCGCCGGCCTGACCATGGCCGAGATCGTCGAGGCGGTCGAAGCCGCTTTTCGCGAAAAAGGGGAAGGCCGGATCGAGATGCCGCCCAAGCCGGGCATCCACCCCGGCGGCGGCGACAACTTTATCCACGCCATGCCGGCCTACATCCCGGCCCTTGGCTCGGCCGGGGTCAAGTGGGTCAGCGGTTACCCGGGAAACCAGCAGCGCGGGCTGCCCTACATCAACGGCCTGCTGATCCTCAACGATCCCGAAACCGGCCTGCCGCTGGCGGTCATGGACTGCACCTGGATCACCGCCATGCGCACCGGCGCGGCAACCGCCGTCGCAGCCCGCTACCTGGCCCGGCCCGACTCGGCGGTCGTCGGCGTCCTCGGCTGCGGCGTGCAGGGCCGGGCCAACGTCGAGGCGCTGAATGTCCGTCTTCCCCTTGCGGCGGGTCATGGCCTACGACATGGTGCCCGATGTGGCCTGGCGCTATGCCGAAGAGGTGAGCGCGCGTTTTGACCTGGAAGTGGTCGTGGTTACTACCCCGCGCCAGGCGGTGACCGGCTGCGATCTGGTTGTCACTGCCGGGCCGATCCTGAAGGTGCCGCACGCCACCATCCAGGCCGGCTGGCTGGACGAGGGGGCATTTGCTTCGCTGGTCGATTATGACTCCTACTGGCATCGCGATGCCCTGAACGAGGCCGACAAATTCTGCACCGACGACCTGCCTCAGCTTCTGCTATTACCAGCAGGCAGGCTATTTCCAAGGCATCCCGCCGGTCTATGCCGAGGTCGGTGAGCTCGTGGCCGGTCGCAAGCCAGGCCGGACATCGCCCGCAGAGCGGACCATGACCGCCAACCTCGGCATCGCCATGGACGACATGGCCGTAGCCCCGCTCGTCTACCGGCGGGCAGTGGACAAAGAGGTCGGGACCTGGCTGGAGCTGTAAAGTGCCCGTCAACGTCGCAAACTGGCTGCTCGCCTTCTCGCCCATAGCCATCGTTCTGATCTTGATGGTCGGCTTTCGCTGGGGAGGAAACAGGGCCGGCCTGGTCGGCTGGATCGTGGGTCTGACCATAGCCTGGTTACGCTTTGGCGCCGGGCCAAGAGTGCTCTTCTATTCGCAAGTGCAGGCCCTGCTCCTCAGCCTGTTCGTGCTGTACATCATCTGGATGGCGCTGGTGCTGTACCGCGTGGTGGATGAGGCCGGCGCGATCGCCGTCACCGGTCGGGGAATCTCCCGCCTGACCGGCGATCCGACCATGCAGCTCCTGCTGCTGGCCTGGGGCTTTAGCTCCTTTCTACAGGGGGTGGCTGCTTTTGGCGTGCCGATCGCCGTCGTCGCGCCTCTGCTCATCGGCCTGGGCTTTCCGCCCTTGGTGGCGGTCGCCTCGGTCGCCATCGGCCATTCCTGGTCGGTGACCTTTGGCAGCATGTCGTCGTCCTTCCAGGCGTTGATGGCTGCCACCGACCTGCCGGGCAAGGATCTGGCGCCCTGGTCGGCCGCGTTCCTGGGTGTCGCCTGCCTCGGCTGTGGCATCGGCGCCGTATGGGTCTACCGGGGCTGGCGATCGGTCCGGCAGGGGGCGCCGGCCCTTCTGCTGATGACCGTGGTGATGGTGACCGTCCAGACGGCGTTGGCGGTGAGCGGCCTGTGGACCCTGGCTGGCTTTGTGGCCGGCCTGGCCGGTCTGGCCACCGGGGCGATGATAGCTCGCCTGCCGCGCTACCAACGCCGCGCTGCGGCGGAATCGCAGGCAGGCGATCCGATTCCGGTGCCCGATCCGCCGCGCATGTCGCTGCGGCTGGCCCTGGTCCCCTACCTGATCCTATTTGTCGTCGTGGCCACCGCCGAGCTGTGGCCGTGGCTCCATCAGGTGCTGAGCCAGGTCCAGATCCGGGTTCCTCTGCCGGAGGTCAGCTACCAGCTACGGCTGGACGACGCCGGCCGGGGTGGGCCGGACAATCAGCCTCTTCGGCCACGCCGGGGCGCTGTTGGCCTACGTCTCTCTGGTATCGTTCCTCCTGTTCCGCCGGACCGGCCACTATACTCCTGGTGTGGTCGGCCGTATCGTGCGCCAGACCGTGCGCAGCGCCGTGCCGTCGTCGATCGGCATCGCCACCATGGTCGGCTTTGCCGTGGCGATGGACTATAGCGGCATGACCTACGTCCTGGCCGAAGGGCTGGGCCGGGTGGCGGGCTCTGCCTACCCGCTGGTGGCGCCCTTCATTGGGCTGCTGGGTGCCTTTATGACCG
This sequence comes from uncultured Chloroflexia bacterium, assembly GCA_963749455.1. Lineage (GTDB taxonomy): Bacteria > Chloroflexota > Anaerolineae > JAAYZQ01 > JAAYZQ01 > JAFGOG01. Next base: position 62,647 of record CAVVMX010000011.1, on the reverse strand, counting down.
GCAGCAACACCAACTCGAATGTGGTCTTTGCTCCGTTGCAGCAGCAGGCAGCGGCCGTGCTGGGCATCAACGCCCTGATCGTCCTGGGCGCGCAGACGACGGGCGGCGCGCTGGGCTCGATGATCGCCCCGGCCAAGGTGATCCTGGGCTGTAGCACCGCCGGCCTGCCCGGGCAGGAGGGTCAAGTGCTCAAGAAAACCCTGCCGCCGGCTCTGGTCATCACCGGCCTGGTCGGCATGCTGGCCCTGGTAGCGGTGGTGTTAGGCGGCTAAATGTCCTCAACCTTGAAGGCATGGACGCCCAATTCGCGCCTGGCATGGCTGATCGTCCTGGCTGCCGTCGCGGTTGCTGTACATTCCCATCAACCGCACTGTCCAGGGGGGCGTTATTCTGTCTTTGCCGTGGGATGAGAATGTCCCGTTCTGGCCGATCTGGGCCGTGCCTTACCTGTTGAGCATCCTGTGGTGGATGGCGTCGTTCATCTGGGCGGCGTGGAAGATGGACGATGACCGCTACCGGGCCTTTGTCGCGGCTGCGCTGGCTGTCATGCTGACCGCCTACGCGGTTTACATGCTCTACCCTACCTACGTAGAACGGCCTGCTCTGGAGGGGCATAGCTGGCAGGTCGAGCTGGTACGCTCGATATACAGTAACGACCGCCTGAACAACGCTTTCCCCAGCGGCCACGTCTACACCACCATGCTGATCGCCCTGTTCTGGTGGGATTGGCGCCCCAAGTTGCGCTGGCTGTGGGCTCGCGATCGCCGTCGTCGTCATCCTGTCTACCCTGTTCACCGGCCAGCACAACCTGCCAGATCCGATCGGGGGCATCCTCTGGGCCTATGCCGGCTATCGCTTCGGCTGGTGGTGGGTAAGGCGGATGCAAGCTCGGCGGAAGGAAGGGTGACCGTGCGCCGGGGCCGTTCCCTCTGGTTGTGGTCCGCCGTCTTGGTCAGTGTTCTCCCGCTGGGGTTGGCGTTGATCCTGATCTATTCCTGGTTGCCGGCCGACGGCGCTACCGGCAACCTGGAAAGCTTCAGGTCAGACCGGCTTTGATGCCCAGTGGCTGTTTGAACGGCGAGAAGGTGGCCTGCAAGCCGGCGATGTGATAGTCCGGGCCGGTGGCTATACCCTCGCCGAGTGGCTGGCCGGTGCGCCGCGCGGGCCCGGAATGGACAACGGCGGGGTCGTGCCCTACGAGGTCCTCCGGGACGGCCAGATCGTAGAGCTGCAGATCCGGCTGGCTCCTATCCCCTTGCGCGCCGTCGTGGCTCGCTGGGCGATGCAGCTTCTGGTGTCTCTGGCTTGCCTCGCCATCGGCGCTTTTGTCTTTGTCAAACGGCCACGCGAGCTGGCTGCCCGGGTGCTGATGCTGTTCTGCGTGGCGCTGACCCTCCAGTACTGGGGCGATGCCTACAACTTTCAGTTTGCCGCGCTGCCCTGGCGTTGGCCCTTTTGGTTTCAGCTGGCCTACGAGCACGTGACCTACGGCATATCCGTCGCCAGCATCTGTTACTTTGCCCTGGTCTTTCCGCTGCCTCACCCGCTGCTCAAGAGGTTTCCCCGCCTGCTGCCGGCCTTTCTGCTTCTCGGCCCCCTGGTGACCATTGCCCTGGGGATGGCCTTGGCTCCGGATCCGATCTGGGCGCTGAGGAACGGCAACATCCTCTCCTGGGCCATCGCCTTGATGCAGATCACAACGGCCATCCTTGCCGGCCTCCGTTCGATCCGTACGGCCCGCGACCCGGTGTCGCGCGCCCAGGTGCGCTGGATACTGTGGTGGACTGCGCTGGGGTGCGGGGTGTTGATGCCAGGCTATGTCCTGCCGTTGCTGGTAGGCGGTCACCCTTGCTCTCTCACCCCTTCACCATGATGTTTATCGGTCTCATCCCCTTTACCTTTGCCCTGGCCGTTCTGCGCTTCCGCCTGTTCGAAATCGAAGTCATCATCAACCGCACACTGGTTTACGGCACGCTGACAGTGCTCTTGGTTGGCCTCTACCTGTTCCTGGTCCGCCTGTTCACCTTGCTCATCCCGATCCTGTTGCGCCGCCAAGACGACACGGCAGTAGTGTTCGTTGCCACCCTGGGCATGGTCCTGGCCTTTGCCCCACTGCGGCGGCGGGTCCAGGCCGCCATCGACCGTGCCTTCTACCGCACCAAGCTGGACTATCAGCGCCTGTTGCCGGAGATGAGCGACCGGCTGGCGACCAGCATCGTCCCCGACCAACTGGCGACAATGCTGACGCACGAGCTGCCGCAGCGGTTGCAGATTGCCTGGGCCACGTTGGCCGTACTGGACTCCGACGGAGAGCAGTTCGTCCGGGTTGGCCCAGAGCATTGTGCCTGAGCACCCTCCGCTTCCGGCAGACCATCCGGTGGTTGCGTACCTGTGCCAGACAGGCCAGCCGGTTGCTGCGCCTGCAACCCCCATCCGATCTGCCGGCTGAGGCCAGAGTCTTTCTCGATCTCCATGGCGTTGAATTGAGCATCCCCCTGATCGTCGGCGAGAAACAGGTGGGCCTGTACAACCTGGGGCCAAAACTGTCGGGCAGTGCCTACAACCGTGATGAGGTCCACCTGCTCCGCCTCGTAGGCCGGCAGGCCGCCGTAGCCGTGGAGAACAGCCGTCTTTTCCGCGCCGAGCAGGAGCAGCGCGAGCTGGCCCAAGCTCTCCAGGAGGCAGCCGACGTCGTGAGCAGCACCCTGGACCTCAACCAGGTGTTGGACCACATCCTGGCACAGGTGGAGCGGGTCGTTGCCGGTGATGCCTTTAACGTCATGCTGATCGAGGACGGCATAGCCTCTGCGGTTCGCTGGCGAGGTCACGAGCGGCTGGGGGTCGCCGACCTGATAGACAAACTGGTCATGCCTGTTTCCGAATACCAGACCCTGGTCGCAGATGGCCCGTACCGGCGAGCCGCTGGTCGTCGCCGACACGGCTCTCGATCCCAGATGGAGTCCACGGCCTGGCTGGGAGAAGCTGCGTTCCTACGTGTCGGCCCCGATCCAGGTAGCGGGCGAGACGATAGGCTTCCTGAACGTGGATGGCAGCCGGCCTGGTCAGTTCAGCCAGGCCGATGCCCAACGGCTGGAGGCCTTTGCCCAGCATGCGGCCACCGCCCTGGAGAATGCCCGTTTGTACGAGCAGGCGCAGCGCGAGCTCGCCGAGCGCAAGCGGGCCGAGGAGCGGCTCAAAACCTCGCTGGCCGAGAAAGAGGTCCTGCTGAAAGAGGTTCACCATCGGGTCAAGAACAATCTGCAGGTCATTTCCAGCCTGCTCCACCTCCAGTCCAAACAGATCAAAGATCCGGAGGCTCTTGGCATGTTCCTGGAAAGCCAGTACCGGGTCCGATCCATGGCGCTCGTCCACGAGCGGCTGTATCAAAGCGAAGACCTGTCAGGGGTTAACGCCGCCGAGTATTTTCGAGATCTGGCCAGCTATCTGCACCGTTCCTATGGCGCCACTTTGAGCCAGGTCAGCCTGAAGGTGGATGTCGATCCCGATAGTCCTTGGGCATCGACGTGGCCATTCCCTGCGGGCTGATCATCAGCGAATTGGTTTCCAATGCGCTGAAACACGCCTTTCCAGACGGTCGGCAAGGTCAGATCCTGGTCCGGCTTCACCTGGGTCCAGGTGGTCAGTGCGCCCTGGTGGTCGGCGACGACGGTATCGGCCTGCCAGAGGGCTTGGACTTGAAGGCGACCAAATCATTGGGCCTGCAGTTGGTAAACCGGCTGGTGGCTCAGCTCGAGGGTTCCATCGACCTGGATAGGAGTGGTGGGACAACCTGCACCATCACATTCCCCTGCCCGACTGCGACAGAGCTTGCATGAGTTCCATCGCTTGTCTGCACATTTGCCTGTTTCCAAAGGAGGTGAAACGATGGCCAGGGCGCAGATCCTGCTGGTAGAAGACGACAGCATCATCGTCATGGAGCTGGAAGATAGGCTGTATAGCCTGGGGTATGCTGTCTGCACTGCCACGGCGTATGGCGAGGAAGCGATCGACAAAGCGGCCGAGCTGGGGCCAGACCTGGTGCTTATGGACATCCGGCTCAAGGGAGCCATGGACGGGATAGAGGCCGCTGCCGAGATCCGTGCGCGCTATGACATCCCGGTGGTCTACCTGACTGCCTACGCCGACAATAACACCCTTCAGCGGGCTCAGGTCACCGAGCCTTATAGCTACATCGTCAAGCCCTTTGAGGACAGGGAGCTGCACATTGCCATCGAGATGGCCCTCTACAAGCACCGGATGGAGAAGGAAAGAGCAAGGCTGCAGGAGCAGCTCTTTCAGGCGCAGAAGCTGGAGACTGCCCAGGCGCTGGTGGCCGGCATCGTCCACGACTTTAACAACCTGATGACGACGATCATCGCCCACAGCTCATTCCTCTTGTCCTCACTGGGCGAAGAGGATCCACTGCGCCAGAGGATCGAGTTTATCAAACGAGCCGGTGAACAGGCCGCTGCTCTGACGCAACAGGTTCTGGCCTTCAGCCGGCCGCAGGAACTCGAGCCCAAGCCACTTGACGTCAATGTTCTAGTCGGCGACATGCGCGATGCACTCCAACGTGTCGTCGGCGAGGACATCACGGTGAGCGATCTCCTCGAGCCGGAATTGCGATATGTCAAGGCCGATCGGGGGCAGCTCGAGCAGGTCATCATGAACCTGGCGATCAACGCCCGCCAGGCAATGCCTGAGGGTGGCAAGCTGACCATCAAGACCGAAACCATCACCCTGAATGAAGAGGAGAGCCAGCAGCTTCCTGAGGCCTACCCCGGGACCTTCGTCTGCCTATCAGTCACAGACACAGGCGTCGGCATGGACGAGGAGACCGTCAGGCATGTTTTCGAGCCCTTTTTCAGCACCAAGCAGAAAGGGACCGGCATGGGCCTGCCGATTGCCAACAGCATCGTCCGGCAATATGCCGGCTGGATCGAGGCCAGCAGCGCAGGTGGGCGAGGCTCGACATTTCGCGTCTTTCTGCCCGCTCTCCCCGGAGACGCGAAAAGCCAGCCCCTGGAGAGCGTGTTGCCGCCCGAAGTGCAGGGGATGGGTGAGCGGATCCTGGTTGTAGAGGACAACGAAGGCGTCCGCGCCGCCGTCACTGAGATGCTCAAGTCGGGTGGCTATGTCGTATTCGAGGCCGCCAGCGCACGAGAGGCGCTAGATCTCTTCGAACGAGAGGGCGGCGAGTTTGACCTGGTATTCAGCGATGTGGTCTTGCCCGATTTGGATGGAGTCACTTTGATTGACCAGTTGCTGGCCCGCAAGCCAGGGTTTTCAGTTCTGATGAGCAGCGGCTACATGGACGAGCGGGCACAATGGCCGCTCATACGTGCTCGAGGATTCCATTTCCTGCAAAAGCCGTTCGGCTTTGGTGAGCTCATGCCCGTCATCAGAAACATACTGCACCCGGGGCAGTAACAATGAGATGCTTCTTTTGCGATGGCAGGCCTCAATATCGCGATCGGCACACCGGCCAGTATCTGTGCCTGGAACATGCCCGACTGGACGTGGTGGCCGCCGGCAATCAGTCCCCCGGGCCCCCGCTCACGGTTCGCCCCGCCACCGCGGCCGACTATGACCGGGTCAAAGAGCTGGCCCTCCACTTCTGGGACGAGACCGACGTGGACTGCTTTGGACGGGAATACGACGTGCTCACCTGCCCGGCCTTTCTGGCCTGCGATGGCAGCGACGCTGTGGGAATGGCCTCCTATGCCGTCGAGCCTGGCTGGGATGCGGTGGTGCTGGTCATGCTCAACGTCCTGCCCGCCTGCCAGGATCGGGCTGGAGGCAGCGCGCTGATCAAGGCGTTGGTCGATGAGACGGCGCGCCTGGGGCGGGCGCGTATCCTGGTGGCCACCTCGAACGATGACCTGTTGGCGCTGGCCTTCTACCAGCGCCACGGCTTTCACCTTACCGGGTTGATCCCGGGCATCATCGCCGAGCACCACGGCGGCGAGCTGGTCGGCTTTGCCGGCATCCCCGTCCGCGATGAGATCCGGCTGGAGAGACCGGTCTCTACTTCCTGAAAAGCCCCGCGATCTCCTTGGCGTGCGCACGCACTAACCTTCGCTTATCTCGGCCGCCGTATCACCACGATCGCCACATCGTCGAACGGCGCTGCTGAACCGGTGAAATCGCTGACTGCCCGTTCCAGCGCGGCTACCATCTCCTGGGCGGGCGCATGCCGGTGGGCCAGGATCACCTGCTGCAGTCGTTCCAGCCCAAAGGCCTGCACCTGGGTATCGGCTGCGTCGGTCACACCATCGGTGTACAGCAGCACAAAATCGCCTGGTTCCAGGCGTAAGGTGCGCTGTTCGAACGGCGTATCCGCCACCACCCCCAAAGCCATCCCCGTGCGGCTCAGTTGGCCCAGCCGATCGAGGCCGGCGCGGTAGAACAGGGGCGGGTTTTGGCCGGCGTTGACGTACGTCAGATCGCCGCTTGCCGTGTTGAGCTGCGCGTAGAACAGCGTGACAAACATCCCCCCGCTCGAATCGGCGCAGATCAGCCGGTTGGCGTGGGCGATCCCTTCGGCAGGCGACGGCGCGTCGCCCACACTGGCGCGGACGGTGCTGCGGGTGAGGGCCATGAACAAGGCCGCGGCCATGCCCTTATCGCTCACGTCGGCAACCACCAGGCCGATCTGCCCTCCGGGGAGTGGGATGAAATCGTAATAGTCGCCGGCTACTTCCCGTGCCGGCTGCCAGCGGGCGACAAACTCCCAGCCCGGCACCTGCGGCGTCTCATCGGGCAGCAAGCTGGCCTGCAGCTCGCGGGCCACCTGTAGCTCGCGCTCCATCCGACCCTTTTCGACGGCCACCTGGTACAGGCGGGCATTCTCGATGGCGACCGCTGCGCTTGCGGCGATGGCGGTAAGCAGCTCAAAGTCATCCGGTGTAAAGATGCCGGCCTGCAGCCGGCTATCGACATAAATGACGCCCAGGACTGCGCTCTTGAGTTGCAGCGGCACGCACAGGATCGACAGCAACCCGAGACTGATGATGCTGGCTCGCCCGCTGAGCCACTCGTCGCTCTGGGCATTGCTGGTCAGGAGCGGCTGCCCCTCGCGTGCCACCCGTTCCACCACGCTGCGCGAAATCTGGAACTGAGGCTTGTCGATCGTCGCCTGGTCCATCCCCCGCGCCACGCGAAAGATCAGCCGCCCGTCGGCTGCGCGCAGCATGACAAAACCCCGCTCGGCGCGCGTGGCGGCAATGACCTCGTCCATCACCCGGTTCAGCACCTCGTCGAGGTCGAGTGAGGAGTTGAAAGTCTGCGACAGCCGGTACAGCAGAGCCAGTCGATCGCCAGACGGTTGTGCCAAATTCCTGTTATCCATAGCGACTATTCTACCATGATCGCCGATTCCCGTCAATCGCTGCAATTGACGGCTGTCACGTTCTATGTTACTCTGTGCCATCGACTCCGGGCGTGGGTGGCGCGACCGTCGGCCGGACACCACGACCGGTTTAAGTTGTAGGGGCGCGGGGTCCGCGCCTTCTGGTGTGCTGGCCAGGCACCGACCCATCCGTGTGTCCGTGTTGGAATCCGTGTCGTGCTTGACCCAACCAGCTATTCTCAATGGAGGGGGAAACCTGATGCGAAAAATCCTCGTCACGGGCGGCGCAGGCTTTATCGGATCCAACTTTGTCCGCCATCTCCTGGAAAAGTATGCGGACTGCCACATCGTCGTCTATGACAAGCTGACCTACTGCGGCAACCTCGATAATCTGCAGGACGTGGCCGAGCGCTTTGCCGGCCGCTACACCTTCATTCAGGGCGACATCGCCGACGCGGCGGCCGTGGCGGCCGCCATGCAAGCCCACGACATCCAGGTCATCGTCAACTTTGCTGCCGAGACCCACGTCGACCGCTCGTTGATGGAGCCTGACGCATTCCTCAAGACCGACGTGTATGGCACCTATGTCCTGCTCGAAGCGGCCAGGCAGCACAGCGTCGAGCGCTACCACCAGGTATCCACCGACGAGGTGTACGGCGAGATCCCGCCCGGCCACCGCTCCCTCGAGACCGACCCCGTCCGGCCGCGCAGCCCATACTCGGCCACCAAGACCGCGGGCGACCTGCTGTGCCTGGCCTATCACAACAGCTTTGGCCTGCCCGTGACCATCACCCGGGGCGCGAATAACATCGGCCCCTACCAGTACCCGGAAAAGGTCGTGCCATTGTTCGTCACCAACGCCATAGACGACCAGCCTCTGCCCCTTTACGGCGACGGCCGCCAGATGCGCGACTACCAGTACGTCATCGATCACTGCGAGGCGATCGACCTGGTTATGCGCCAGGGTCAGCCCGGTGAGGTCTACAACGTCGGCACCGGCCATGAGACAGAGAACATCGTCATGGCCCACGCCATCCTGGATCTGTTGGGCAAGCCGCTATAGCCTCATCCGCCCCGTTGCCGACCGGCCCGGCCACGACCGGCGTTATGCGCTTGAACGTAGACAAGATCCAGACCCTGGGCTGGCACAGCAGCCACAACTTTCAGCAGGCCATTGAAAAGACGGTGCGCTGGTACGTAGACAACGAATGGTGGTGGCGCAAGCTCAAGAGCGGCGCATATCTGGAGTATTACCGGCAGTGGTACGGCCAGCGCCTGGCCGAGGCTGGCCGCTCCTAGGGCTTGACAGGAACTACAAACAGAGGCTGATAGGCTTCGTTGGCGCTCAGATTGGCGCCGTTCCAACCGCCGATGGCATAGACGTAGGGAGTGGAATAGGCCAATCCAAGCCCGCGCCATAGCCCGGCTATCGGCGTTTCGATACGGGTCCAGGTATCAGTGCGGGGATCGTAGCGCTCGTTGTACGCCAGGTAACTGGTCATCGCTCCGCCAACGGCATATAGGTATTCGCGGACGACGATCACCGCCAGGTCTCCGCGCTGCTGGGCCATCCGCGACCGGTGAGCTATGGCCCCGGTGGCGGGATCGTACGTGTCGCACGTGTCAAACTCTGTGGCGCCGTCATAGCCCCCCACCAGGTAGATGCGATCCCCTACGACGGCAGCACCCAGAAAGCCTCGTGGCCGGTCGATGGGCGGCAGCGTCTCCCAGCGATCGGCGGTGGGATCGTAGCGATAGACCGACGCCACATACTCACGCCCGTTCCACCCGCCGAACAGATACAGCTTGCCCCCCAGGACCGCCACGCCGTAAGAGGCCACGCCTTCAGGCAGCGGCGCCCGTTGCTCCCAGGCGTCTCCTGCCGGATCATAAACCTCCAACGCCCGTTCGACCTGCCCGTCGGTTCCGATGCCGCCCGCCACATAGATCCGGTCCTCGATTGCACCTGCCGACACAAAACCTACCGGCGTCGGCTTGGAGCGGTGGGACGTCCATGCGTCGGTCTTGGGATCGTAGGCCTCCACTTTGCCTGAAACCCCCTCGTTACCCACCCCGCCGATGGCATAGATGAGGTCGCCCCAGGCGGTCACTGCCAGGTGGGCGCGCGAGGTTGGCATCTGGGCGAGTGCATGCCAGCGGGTGGTGAACGGGCGGGAGGGATCGATAGTAAACGGCTGCTCCAGCGAATTGCCGTTGCCCGAGCCGTTCGACTTGGACTGAGATGATCGACGGGGAAAGAAGAATGGCCAGGGCCGCCACCAGCGCCACGGCAAGGCTGGCCTGTTTGGCCACCGAGAGCCGGGGCCATCGCTCCACAACCGGCAGGGCGGGTAACACCGGCGCTGCCGGCGTCTCCTTCTCGGCCTTTGCCGGCGCTTCTTGTCCTGGAACCTGCACCCAGCCCTGTCGCACGGCAACCATCGTTGCCTCAGTGCGGGACATTACGTCAAGCTTCTCGTAGATATTCCGCAGGTGAACCTTGACGGTATTGACGCTGATGACCAGCTTGCGCGCGACCTCCTGGTTGCTCGCTCCCGTAGCAACCAGACGCAGGATCTCCATCTCGCGCTCGCTCAGCGCCGTCTGCTCATTCGACAATCGATCGCTCCAATAGGCCAACGGGTTCGGGGGTTATTATCGCACACAAATGCAGTTCGATCAAATTCCTGTAGGGGCGACCTCCTGTGGAGATGCCCGCAGGGCATCGCCACAGGAGAGTAGGAGCTTTTGCCTAATAATGGGTCGTCATGTCGATCAGCCCCTTCTCCCGCGCCCGGTGCTCAGACCAGCGAAAGAAGTAGATCGACCCCACCGCCATAATCAGCGTTGAGCCCAGCAGGATGAGCAATAGCTGGCCGTCGCTGAAACGCGCCAGGCTTGGGCTGATCCCCTTGCTGGCCTCCGAGCCGAGCAGCGACCGGCGCAGCGACTCCAGCCAGTAGGTCAGCGGCAGGGCCATGCCGATAGGCCGCATCCAGCCCGGCAGGCTGTCCAGCGGGAAAATGGCCCCGCACAACAGGTAGAGCGCCCCGGCCACCGACTCGCCGACGCTCCAATAGTGGCGGGCCATCTGCAGCGTGGCCGCACCCAGCAACAGGCCCATGACGGCCATGCTGGCCAGGCCGAGGACCATCGATGCGACAAAGTAGAGCCAGTTCACATCTGCCAGCCGGATCGACAGCTTGAGGGCCAGCAGCCCAAAGGCCATGGTGACCACCACCGACAGGGTGCCGGTCAGGAACCGGGCCATCCCCCGTCCAAGGAGGTAAAAGTAGATCCGGATCGGCGAGATATAGATATACTTGAGGGTCTGGTAATGCTCGCGATCGTCGATGATCGCCCAGCTAACCCCCACCAGGATGCTGCCGACATAGATGTAGGCCGTATTGCCCAGGTACATGTAGGCGAAATAGGCGCTGCTGGTGTCGGTGCGGGCGATGACCCAGTACATCACCACCAGGATCATGACCGAGGTCACCGGCTTGACGATCGAGTAGATCAGGAACAGGAACGGATCGGCCCAGTTCGACTCGATCTGCCAGCCGAGCCAGGTGGCCACGCGAAAGCTACGAGCAGCCTCGCTCACCTAGCGCCTCCTCTCCGTCAGCCGGCCCTCGCGCATCGCCAGCCGCTCCATGTACGCCAGGGCGAACTTGCTCGAGCCGATGAACAGAATGGCCAGCACCACCAGCGCTGCGATTTCGACGCCCACGCCCAAAAAGCCAAAAGTCGGATTGCCCGGAAACAGAAGCTGGCGCATGGCATCCAGCCCGAGCGTCAGCGGGATGAGTGAGGCCGCCGCCGTTATCCACAGGGGCTAATTGGCTGACCGGAAAGTAAAAGCCGGAGAACAGATAGATCGGCTCCTGAAGGAGGTTGGAAAGGTGCCAGGCCTCCCGGCCAAAGAGGAGAAACAGTGAGGCGAACAGCATCCCCATTCCGTACAGGGCGGCCATCGTGATGGCAAAGGCCAGGATGAGCAGCGCCCAATAGGCCAGCGAGAAATCGACGCCGAACAACAGCCAGCCTCCCAGGATGATGATTGCTGCCCGTGTGGTGGTCATGATCAGACCCCCGGCCGCCATTCCCAGCAGAATGGCCATCATCGACCCTGGCGCGGCGATATACAGCGACAGGTTGCCTGCGTCCTTGTCCCAGTAGAGCTGTGAGCTCATCGACCACAGCACATTGAGCCAGTACGCGGTCATCGCCCCGCCGACGACCACCAGCCCGACATACTCCTCAGGGGCGTTGATCGCCCGGTAGAAAAAGACATAGGCCGCCGTCGACAGCAGCGGCATGACCGTCTCAAAAAAGAGCCAGCTTCGCTCGCGGGTAGCCCCGATGACCCGCGGATAAGCGCGGGCGATCATCGTTCGCACGAACAGCTCGGCGCCTTTGGCCATTGTCGATTCCTTGCCCAGGCCGCGCATAACAAGCAACGGGCGGCGTTGAACGCCGCCCATTCTAGCATGTTGTCCACCGCAGGGCAAGAATGCACCCGGCGGAGGCGCCCGCTACTGGTACCGGTTGTCGTCTACCAGCATCTCCTCGCCGACGACGTGGAACTGGCGTCCGACCAACGGCGCGGCATTCGGCGCCGGCCAATAGCCGCCGGACAGGGCCGGCTGCTGCGGGCTGCATCCCCCCGCCTTGAATGACCACCACCGGTGGATAACCTGCCGGCGCCTGCCGTGCCGCCGTCTCTTCCCGCGCGCGGAGCGAGTCCCGCCGGGTCATCGCCACCAACAGCAGCACCGAGGTGGGTATCCCCGCCAGCACGCCACACACCACCCCGATCACTACCGCCATCGCTTCGGTCGTCATCTGCCTGCCGACTATGATCGCCAGCGTCACGGCGAACGCCAGGCCCAACACTGCTGCCATCTGCTTGATTCCCACTTGTATCCTCCCCTTCCCGTTTACAGTCATGGTACGGTCCAAGATCGCTCCGGTCGAGCCCCATCCCCTATTCCTGTGACCTCCCCGTCGATCACCACCCCGCCGTGCGCACCTTGCGACCCTCCCCCCACTCGCCGCCGGCCGGGCACCGTACTGGGGTCGGTCAGGCCAAAGGCCATGGCCACCGTCCGCAGCGCCGCGCCAAAGCCCTGGTGGTAGCCTGCGGCCCGCTCGCTGCCTGCCAGGTCGTCACCTGCCACCGCTGTCGCGGTTGAGCACATCGCTTCGTAAGTCGCCTGCAAAATGCGGGCCACATCGGCCCGAAACCAGAGATCCATGCCCATTGGTCACACCCCTGTGTCAGCGCCTGTCCCACAGGCGCAGAATCCGCCGGCCAAGGCCGGCCGCACTGCCGTCGGTGCCCGTCGCCGGGAGCAGTCGGGCTCCATCGCCGCCGGCGGGCAGCGCCATCTGGGTCCACAAGCCGCCCCGTTCCTGCAAGCGGGCCACCAGCTCCGGCACCTCACCGGCGTCCAGGTAGGCCGCCTGGAGGCGGGTGACCTGGCCCTTGACCACGACGAGGAAATCGCCCTGGCCCAACAGCCGCTCGGCGCCGGTGCCGGGCAGGCCGCTGGCGACCCTGGCGTCCTCGGCGCAGGCGACACTGCCGACGAGGCGTGCGGGAAAGTTGGACTTGATGAGCGCGCCGATGAGGGCGACGGTGGGCTTTTGGGTGGAGACGACGAGGTGGATGCCGGCCTCGCGGCCGCGCTGGGTGAGGCGGGTGAGGACCTGTTCCATCTCCTTGCCGCCGACGAGGAGGAGGTCGGCCAGCTCGTCGATGACGACGACGAGGCGGGGCTCGCTGCGGCCGGTGGCGTCGCGGCGCTCCATCTCATCGACGAGGCGGTGGAGCATGGTCAGGGCGTCGGCGACGTCGGTGACGACGGGCGCCATGAGGTGGGGCAGGCCGGAAAAGGGGGAGAGGCCGCGTCGCTTGGGGTCGATGAGGACGAGCTGGAGGCAGCGCTGGGGGTTGAGGAGGGCGAGGGAGGCGACGATGGAGCGAGCCAGGGCGGTCTTGCCCGAGCCGGTGGTGCCGGCGATGAGGACGTGGGCGACGTCAGGGGAGGGCAGGCGGAGGAGGAGGGGAGAGCCCTCCTCGTCGAGGCCGAGGACGGCGGTGACGGGAGGGACGCCCTGAGGGCGCTGGGCGGTGAGGCGGCGGCAGAGGTCGAGGAGGCCGACGGCGCGACCCTGGGGGCGCGGGACCTCGAGGTGGACCTGGCCTTCCTGGCGGTAGACGCGGCAGTTGGGAGCGTTGAGGGACAGGGCGATCTCCTCGGCGAGGCCGGCGACCTGCTTGACCTTGACGCCGAGGGGAGTGATGACCTGGAAGCGGACGAAGCGTGGGGTGACGGTGGCGCCGGTGACGCGTGCCGGGACCTTGTGGCCGGCCAGGACCATCTCGATCCGGTCGGCCTGGAAGTTGAGCAGCCGCTTCATGATCGCCTCGTCCTCATCATCCGGCTCGTCCATAACCACACGCCGCTCCGTGTGAGTCTATCCTCATCCGCCGACCCAACGCCGTAATCCGTGTCATGCTGCATCCAACCGGCTACCCTGAACAGGGTACCCATAACCTTTGTTGCCGTCGTGTACTGATCCGAAAACGGCTGCCTCGGCTTCGCAAGCACGAGAGCCCTGTCGCGACCTTTGCGTCCTTTCGCATTCTTCGTGGTCCAAACGTCCTTTCCTGGTCCAAGACGGCCATTCCCAAGACAGGCTACCCGGTCGCTGCCACCGGTTCCCGTTCCTGCTCAGGAAAGGGCACCACTTTGCCGGGCGCGGCGGCCGGGCGTGGGCGGCTTGCAGGCGCGGCCTCCCCGGCCGCTGTCGCCGGGGTCTCCCTGGCCGCTCGTCGCCGGGGCCTCTGCGGCGCCCACCGGCTGGCGCATCGCGCACGAGGCGCACGAGCGCGGGCTATGTAGCGGCATCACCTGTAGCGCGCAGGCGGCCTGTTGGAACTCCAGAGCCGGCCGGTCGTCGGTCCACACCTCGGTGCGCCCGCTGAATCGCACCAGCAGCGATGAGGGTGGTGAGTTGCGCAGCGAGAAGCGGAGGTGGGCACAGTTGACCGCCTGGACGGGGCAGGCGCGGCACAGCGACGGCGACACCTTGTTCTCGCCCCAGGCGATCTTTTTGCACACGATCCGGCCATCGGACGCCACGCTCCGATGCTCACAGCCACTCGAGCACGGCTGTGCCAATTCCCGATGCTGGAGGCAAATCGACAGGTCTCGACCCATCTTCCCACTTCCTTTCATCACAGCCGGCGGATAATGGCCACTACCCGGCCCTGAACCTCGACGTCCGACGCGTTGGCATAAAAGGCCTGCATGGTCGGGTGCGCTGGCTGCAGCCGCACCTGCTTCCCCTCCGGATAGACCCGCTTGAGCGTCGCTGCGTTGCGATCCCGCAGGTGGACCACCGCCATCTGCCCTCGCGCCGCCTCCTGCCGCCGCTCCACGATCACAATGTCGCCGTCGGCCACCAGGTCATCCACCATCGAATTCCCCTTCACCTTCAGCGCAAACAGCTCCTTGCTCGGATCGGCCAGGTCCGTCGTAAGCTCGATCTGCTCATCCGCCTGGCTGACCAGCTCGATCGGCGTTCCGGCCGCAATCAGCCCGGCCACCGGTATCTGAAACGTCGCCCGCGGCGAGTCGGCCAACCGCAGGCTGCGCGGCGTGCGCGGCGTGCGCTCGATCTGCCCGTCCCTCTCCAGCGCATCGAGATAATAGTTTACGTGCGACCTGCCGCTCAGCCCCACCGCGCTTCGGATCTCGTCATAGCTGGGGGCATACCCCCTGCGGGCGATATACCCCTCCACATACTCGAGGACCTGATCCCGTAGGTTCTTCCGCTGCTGCCCCATCTGACCTATCCTCCTTCTTCCTTCCTAAACAAATAGAACGCACGTTCTAATTATATCAGAACATGCGTTCTATGTCAAGGCCCCAAGTGGACCGTTGTGCGATTTTAATCTATCTTATGATCACTTCTCTGGCTGCGCCTTGTCTTCTCTGTCTTGCCGCATGTCGCCAGACATGCGGCAAGACAAGTGAATTCTAGTTCAGCTGCCGGATCACCAGCAGGACCTTGCCCCTCACCTCCACGTTCTGTGCCGGGAAAAACATCGCCTTCATCGTCGGGTTGGCCGGCTGCAGCCGCACCCGGTCGCCCTCTAGGTAAAAGCGCTTGAGAGTCGTCTCACCCTGGTCCCGCAGCCACACCGCCGCCAGCTCACCATTCTCCACCTGTTTCTGGTGGCGCATGACCACCACGTCGCCGTCGTGGATCAGGGCATCGACCATCGAGTCGCCCTGCACCTCCAGAGCATAGATGTTCTTGTCGTCCTTGACGATGTCGCGGGTCAGCTCGATCCCCTCTTCATAGCCAAACGGTGAGAACTCGGAGTCAGGCACCGGGATCGGAACGCCGGCCGCGATGCGCCCCAGCTTGGGGATAAACACCACCTCGGCCACCCGCTCCATCACCTCTTCCATCAGGCGAATTCCCCGTGAGATGTCCGGATCGCGGTCGATCAGCCCCTTCCGCTGCAGGATATCCAGATTGTACTTGACCACCGACGTCGACGGGATCCCAACCTTCTTGCCGATCTCGCGAATGGTCGGCGGAAAGTGGCGTTCGCCGATAAACTCCCGGATAAACTCCACCATTTTCACTTGACGCTCAGACAGATCGTGTGCCATCAGTGACCCTCCTTTCACAACGAGAACCCAATACCTACCTACCTTCCCAAACTAGGCCCATTATACACGAACATAAGTTCTGTGTCAAATCCACTAGCACGGTTGTTTTGTGCTGCTGCTATCCCACCGCGATTGTCAACGCGGCACGTGTGTCTCCGCCCCTCCCCCCTCATGCGTCTTGTCAACGCAGCACGTGTGTCCCCGCCCTCTCCCCCCTCATGCGTCTTGTCAACGCAGCACGTGTAGTCCCCGCCCCCTCCCCCCTCATGTGTCTTGTCAACGCAGCACGTGAGTCCCCGCCCCCTCCCCCCTCATGCGTCTTGTCAACGCAGCACGTGTGTCCCTGCCCTCTCCCCCCTCATGCGTCTTGTCAACGCAGCACGTGTGTCCCTGCCCTCTCCCCCCTCATGTGTCTTGTCAACGCGGCACGTGTGTCCCTGCCCCTCCCCCCTCATGTGTCTTGTCAACGCAGGGCTTCAGCCCTGCGTTGACAAGACACCCAAAATAGCTTATAGTGTCCTTTGCATTAGACCCCAGGTGAGAGTAGATGGAACTAGGAACCGTTCGACAGATCGACATCGACCAGGAGATGCAGGGCGCCTACCTCGACTACGCCATGAGCGTCATCGTCGCCCGCGCCCTGCCCGACGTGCGCGACGGCCTCAAGCCGGTCCACCGCCGCATCCTGTACGCCATGCACGACCTGGGCCTGCGGCCCGACAAGCCCTACAAAAAGAGCGCCCGCATCGTCGGCGAGGTCCTGGGCAAGTACCATCCCCACGGCGACGCCGCCGTCTACGAGTCGATGGTCCGCATGGCCCAGGACTTCAGCCTCCGCTACATGCTGGTCGACGGCCAGGGCAACTTTGGCTCGATCGACGGCGACAACCCGGCGGCCATGCGCTACACCGAGGCTCGCCTGGCCTTCATCGCCGAAGAGATGCTGGCCGACATCGACAAGGACACGGTCAACTTTGGCCCCAACTTTGACGGTACCCTGACCGAGCCGAGCGTCCTGCCCGCCGCCCTGCCCAACCTCCTGGTCAACGGCGCATCGGGCATCGCCGTGGGCATGACCACCAACATCCCACCCCACAACCTGGGCGAGGTGTGCGACGCCCTGGTCTACCTGATCGACAACTATGCCCAGCCTCGACGACGTCACGGTCGAGGACCTGACCCGGTTCATCCAGGGCCCCGACTTTCCCACCGGCGGCGTTGTCTACCGCTACGCCGGCGAGAGCGACGACGGCGACCGCAACGACGTCATCCTCAACGCCTACGCCATGGGCCGCGGCCGGTTCACCGTCCAGGCCCAGCTTCACATCGAAGAGATGAGCCGCAACCGCAGCCGCATCGTCGTCACCGAGCTGCCCTACCAGGTCAACAAGACCCGCCTCATCGAGCGCATCGCCGAGCTGGTGCGCGACGGCAAGCTGGAAGGGATCACCGACCTGCGCGACGAGTCCGACCGCCAGGGCATGCGCCTGACCATCGAGATGACCCGCACCGTCGAGCCGCGCACCATCCTGTCCCAGCTCTTCAGGCAGACGCCGATGCAGATCACCTTTGGCCTGATCATGGTCGCCCTGGTCGATGGCGAGCCCCGCCTGCTCTCCCTCAAGAAGGTGCTGGTCCACTACCTCGATCACCGCCAGGAGGTCATCACCCGCCGCACCCAATTCCTGCTCGAGCGGGCCAAGCTGCGCGCCCACATCCTGGAGGGGCTTCTCATCGCCCTCGATCACATCGACGAGGTGATCGCCCTCATCAAGGCCTCGCGCACCACCGAAGCGGCGCGCGCCGCCCTGATGAAACGGTTCAAGCTGACCGAAATCCAGGCCGACGCCATCCTGGAAATGCCCCTCAAGCGCCTGGCGGCCCTGGAACGGAAAAAGATCGCAGGACGAGTACAAGGAAAAGCTCGAGGAGATCAAGTACCTCACCGGCCTGCTCCGCACTCCGGCCAAGATCCGCGGTGTCATCCGCGACGAGCTGCTGGCCCTCAAGGCCAAGTTCGGCGACGCCCGCCGGACGCGCATCATCGACCGCGAAAAAGGGCTCCACACCGCCCGCGACCTGGTCACCGCCGAGGACGTCTACCTGACCCTCTGGCAAAACGGCGAGGTCGGCCTCAGCGTCCAGCCTCCCGAAGTGTCTGGCATCATGCCGGTCGCCCAGCAGTGGGGCAACACCCGCGACGACGTGGCCTTTTTTGCCGCAAGCGGGCTGGCCGCTCTCGCTCCCCTGCATCAGATACCCGGCGACCGCAGCATGCCGGTCAGCGGCGTCACCGCCCTCGACCGCGCCGAGACGCCGATCGGCGCCCTCATCCTGCCCCATGCCGCCGCCGCCGAGGCTGAGGACAACGGCTCTGCCGGCCAGCCGTCCTTCGTCACCCTCGCCACCCGGGGCGGGCGCATCAAGCGCGTCACGGTCAAGGACCTTGCCTCGGCCGCCAGCAGGGGCGTCGTCACCGTCATCAACGTCGAGGAGGGCGACCAGTTGGGCTGGGTGGCTCTGAGCGGCGGCCAGGACGAGATCGTCCTCGTCACCCGCCAGGGCCGCGCCATCCGTTTCTCCGAAGAAGAGGTCCGGCCCATGGGCCTGTCGGCTGCCGGCGTCCTGTCCATCAAGCTTGGCCGCGACGACGCAGTGGTCGGCATGGGCCTCGTCCACAAAAAGGACTGTCTGGTCACCGTCAGTGAGCTGGGCTTTGCCAAGCGCACGGCCATCGCCGATTTCAGCCCCCAAAAGCGCTATGGCGGCGGCATCCAGGCCGCCAACGTGACGGCCAAGACGGGGCGTCTGGCGGTGGCAGCCCTCGCCGGCGAGGACCAGGCGCTGGCTCTCATGCTGGCCAAAGGACAGGTAATAACCGTTCCCGTCAAGGCCGTCCCACCCATGGGCCGCGCCGCGACCGGGAAAAAGGGACGCCAGGACACCAAAGAGGATCTCTTCGACCCTCCCACCCATGGGCTGCCGCTCATGCTGGCCGTGCTTGCTGCCGCCCCGGCGCCGTCCGCCAAGGGCCCCTCGCCCGAAACCGAGGACAAGGGTCCGGCCGCGCCGCGCCGCACCCGCGCGGCCAAGGTCGAGTTGGCGGCGGAAGAACCGGCCTCTTCGCGGACCAAAAAGGCCGCGCCTGCGCTCAAGGCCGTGACGATGGACAAGCCGGCCCCATCGCGCGCCAAGCAGGCCACAGCCACACCCAAGCCGTCCGCTCAGGCCCCAAAGAAAGACGAACCGGCCCCATCGCGCGCCAAGCAGGCCACGACCGCACTCAAGCCGCCTGCTCAAGCCCTCAAGGAGGAGAAACCGGCCCCATCGCAGGCCAAGCAGCCCGCACCCAAGCCGGGCGCCAAGGCCCTCAAGGCCGAACAACCGGCCTTGCCGGCATTCATGACCACCGCCCAGCCCACATCGACAGGCAAGCCGGCCAAGACAAAGGCAGAACAACCGGCGCTGCCGCCGTTCACAACTGCCAAACCGGCCACAACCACACCCAAGCCGGCCGCTAAAACCCCAAAGGCAGAGGAGCCGGCCCCGTCGCGGGCCAAGCCGGCTGCCAAAACTCTCAAGGCAGAGGAGCCGGTCCCATCTCGGGCCAAGCAGCCCGCAACCAAGCCGGCCAAGACTCCCAAGAAAGAGGAACCGGCCCCCTCTCGGGCCAAACAGCCCACACCCAAGGCCGAGGCCGCACAGGACAAGCAGCCGCCGGCGTCCCGGGCCAAACAGGTCATAATCAAGCCCGAGCCGACCGACCAGGTCCTCGACCTGGACACCCCGGCCTATCTGAGACGCAAGCCGGCCAGGCCCGCCCAGGAGCCGGCCCAGGAGCCGCCGTCGCCGTGGCTTCAAGCCCTCGGTCAAGCCCGCCGCCAAGACCCCCCCGCAGGATGAGCCGCCGCTGCGCACCATCAAGTACACCAGGCTGGCCGAGGACCCGGGGCAAAAGAAAAAGGAGACGCCGTCACGGCCCAAGACCAAGCCCGAGACGGCAAAAGAGAAGCAGAAGCCCGTGGCCAAGCCCAAATCGGCCAAGGCTTCCAAGGCCAAGAAGCCAACCTCGACGCTTAAGAAACCCGAGCCGGACACCAAGACCGTCGACACGAACATACCGGCCTTCTTGACCCTCAGAACCGCCCGGAAAACCAAGGACCCGGCCGAGGACGATCTACCTCAGCCCTCAACCAAGCGCAAAACAACGCGCCGCAAGTGAGCAGTCTACCCGAGGAGAAACAACGATGACCTACCGAGACACGCTCGTCACCTGCAAGGAATGCAACAAGACCTTCTTCTTCACCGTAGAGATGCAGCACCGCCTGGCCGACCAGGGCCGGGAGGTGACCGTCCCCGATACCTGTGAAGCCTGCAAGCAGCGCACCGAATACGGCGGCAAGCTCCACGGCACCGTCAAATGGTTCAGCCTCGAAAAGGGGTTTGGCTTCCTCGCCCAGGACGGCGGCGGCGAGATCTTTTTCCACCGCACCGGCGTGCCCCTGACCGAGCAGGGCGCCCTCCCTCCCCTGGAGGAGGGGCAGGAGGTCCTCTACGAAGTCATGGACAGCCCAAAGGGCCCCCAGGCCGTCAAAGTGACCCCCTACCAGCCATAAATAACGAGCCCGTTGCCTGGCTGCCGGGCAACGGGCTCTTGATCATCCATCTGTCACGCGCGGCCTTGGCGGCCGGCCTGCTGCTTGATCGGCGTCGGGACGAGTCGCCTGTCCCCCAATGCCAGCCATGCTGCCCCTGCCACCGACAGGCCCAGGATCAGCCACCGCATCGGCTGTAGCCGGTCCAGGATATAGGACCATGCCACCGGCCGGCTTCCCGCCGCCCTTGGCTCTTCCGCCAGTTGGCTGAGCGCCCGTTGCGCCTCAGCCTGGACCAGGGCCGACCCATCGCCCTCTGCGGCCCGCTCCAGGGCCGCCTGCGCTGCCGTGTCGCCGATCTCACCCAAAGCCCAGGCCGCCTGGCCGCGCACCGCCTCACTTCCGTCCTGCAAGGCATCCACCAGCGCCTGCGTGGCCTGCGCTGAGCCGATCCAGCCCAGCGCCTCAGCGCTGTTTTGGCGGGCAGTCGCATCCCGGCTGGAGGTGAGCAGCTCAGTCAGTGGACCGACGGCCGGCTCGCCCATCATTTCCAGCGCCCCCAGCGCCGCGTGGCGCCGCGGCGACATCTCCGCATCGACCAGCGCCGCCAGCAGGGCATCTGTTGCCGCCGGCGTGCCGATCTGGCCCAGAGCCTCGGCGGCCACCGTCACGGCCGCTCCTTCGCCGTTCATCAGCATCGCCCGCAGCGGCGCAACGGCCGCCTCATTCTTCATCAGGCCCAGCGCCCGCGCCGCGCCCAGCCGGACCTGCTCGTCAGGATGCTCGATCATGACCATCAGCGCGCTGCTGTTCGCCGGGTCGGCGATCCGGCCCAACGCCTCCGCCGCGGCCAGCCTCACCGCCGGGTCAGGATCGGCCAGTGCGGCCAGCAGCGCATCGCTCGCCTCCTTCGCCTCGGCCAGGCCCAGCAGCCGCGCTGCGGACGCCCGCGTCGCCCCATCGGAGCTGCCGAGGCTGCCGAGCGCCGCCAGCGCGCTCGCCCTGTCGGGGGCATAGCTCTGGAAGCCGTTGGCCGTGATGGCCAGCACCGACAGCGGCCGGTCGGGTAGCCGCACCAGGTCAAGGGCCTGCTCCGCTTCAGGGAAGGCCGGACCGGCCAGCGCCTGCCACGAGTCGCCGCCGTCCAGGGTCATAAACGTCCCTCCTGCGCTCAGGTGCACCTGCGTGCTGCCCAGCGCGTACGACACGGCCGCATACAGCACCCCCGGCTGATCCGGATCGGCTTGCAGCGCCGTGATCCGGACCATCTGCCCGGCCGCCAGCCCCAACCCCTCCAGCGCCGGCTGCCAGGTCCGCCCGGCGTCGGCGCTCTTGTAAACGGCCCACGTCTCGGTGCCAATATACACCGTGTCCCGATCGGCGGCTGCCAGGGCAGAGATCGGCCCCTGCACCGGCAACGACTTGACCCACGTCTGGCCGCCGTCGTCGGTGTAGAACAGGGTGCTTGGCGTCGCCGCAAACAGCCGCCCGCCGGCCGAGGTCAGGTGCCGGACGGCCGCCAAAGCCAGCTCCGCCGGCGCCGACAGGCATCGGCTGCCAGGCTGCCGTCGGCTGCAAAGCGGCCTTCGGCTGCCAGGCGATATATCCCCTTCCCGTCGGTGCCGGCGTACAGCGCGCCGTCCTCTCCCCAGGCCAGGCTCAGCATCGGCAGACCATCGGCGACGGCCGCCCAGGTGTCACCCTGATCCTTCGACAGGAACAGCGCGCCGCCCTCCACGGCAACCGCCAGGTGGCCCTCCCCGTCATCGGCCCAGGCGACAGGCGCGCCGGCCTGGGGCAGCGCCAGCGGCTGCCAGCTCTCCCCCTTGTCCGCCGAGCGGAACAGACCTGCCTGTCCCGACCCCTCCGCCTGCCACATCGCATACAGCGCCGCCGGCTGAGGCGCCTCAGCCCCGCCGGCCGGCTCGTCCAGTCGCGCCACCTGGCCCCACGCCCAGGTCACGCTCAGGCCCAGCACAATCAGCGTCACACTCAATATCCAGCGAACGGTACGGTTCAGTTTCGTCTTCTCGTTCATGACCAACCCCTCTTGCTCCTTACTGAATATGTAACGTTCGCTCCCCCCCTTGGGTTCCGGCCCCAGCCCACGCCAATCCCACGCCAATCCCACGTAAAGACGGCTGCCCAATACACCGGCGCGAGACCGTCAAACTGGGGAACCGGACCTCAGCTCTGTCCGCGTAGATTGATCGTCGGGCAGTCGTACAGTTCGCGGCCCAATTCTGTGCTATAATAGGATCAGCCCATCAAGCGGGTGAGGGCCCGTAGGTGTGGGCAAACCGATAAGCGAAGCGGCCTCCAGGGCCGCCACAAGGAAAGGAGGGAAATAGAGTAGGCGAATCAATCACCAAGGGGACCCGGAGGGTCTCTCCCGCAGCCTACCGGCCGCTGGCCTGACGGCCATGCCGGATCCCACGAGTAGGAGCACTCGATCGGGAAAAACCCTTCGGCCCGCAACAGCCTGAGTAGTTCCCACACAAGGACCACACCTGGTCCCGGTGCAGTTTACCGGCGCAGAACCTGACCAGGTCTGGCCAACATAAGTTGTGCTATTTGAGGCGCCGGAACATAACGTTCCGGCGCCTATGTGTTATGGCCCAGCGCCCAACCGGCGCAAAAAAAGAGCTGCACCTGGCAGCTCCCGGTTCCCGTGCCGCATGCCTCACGCAGATCCTCCGCCCTTGGGCGAGGGGACAAAATCCCGCAAACCCCATCGCCGGAGGCGGCGGGGCGCAATCGCCTCACTTCTCCCCCAGCAGCCTCATCCCGTTAAACGTCACAATCAGCGACGCCCCCATATCGGCAAACACCGCCATCCACAGCGTCGCCACCCCGGCCACCGCCAGCACCAGGAACACAGCCTTGATCCCCAGCGACAGCGCCACATTCTGGCGGATAATTCCCCGCGCCCGCCGGCTCAGCCTGACCGCAAAGGGCAGCTTGCCCAGCTCGTCGGCCATCAGCGCCACGTCGGCCGTCTCCAGCGCCGTGTCCGTGCCCGCCGCCCCCATCGCAATCCCCACCGAGGCCCGCGCCAGCGCCGGGGCGTCGTTCACCCCATCGCCCACCATCGCCACTGCCCCGTAGCTGGCCAGCAGCGCCTCCACCGCGTCCACCTTCTGCTCCGGCAGCAGCCCGGCCTGCACCTCGTCCACCTGCGCCGCGGCGGCGATCGCCCGCGCCGTGGCCTCATTGTCGCCGGTCAGCATCACCGTCCGCTCGATCCCCACCCGTTTCAGCGCGGCCATCACCTCCGCCACGCCGGGCCGCAGCGTGTCGGCCACCAGGATATAGCCAAGCACCCCATCGCCGTCGCCGCTGACCACCATCGCCGTCTGGCCGGCCGCCTGGGCCGCGTCGATCGCGTCGCACACCTGGTGGTGGGCCAGGTCAGGGAAGGCCTGGTGGATGTAGGCGTGGCTGCCGACGGTGATCCTCCGCCCGTCCACCCGGCCCTCGCACCCCCCGTCCGGCCACCGCCTGCACCCCTTCGGCCACCGGCAGCGTCGACATCATCCCCTGCCCCTCCGCCGCCTGGACAATCGCCCGCGCCAGCGGATGCTCCGACCGGCGCTCCACCGCCGCCGCCATGCCCAGCACATTCCGGCAGGCGGCGCACTCGCTCCACGCCACACCGGCCTGGTGCTCGACGCACCGTACCTCCACCACCTGCGGTCGCCCGGCCGTCAGCGTCCCGGTCTTGTCAAAGGCGATCACCTTCAGCGCCCCCAGCGTTTCCAAGTAGGCCCCGCCCTTGATCAGCACCCCGGCCCGCGCCGCGCTGGCAATGGCGCTCACAATGCTCACCGGCGTCGAGATCACCAGCGCGCACGGACAGGCGATCACCAGCAGCACCAGCGCCCGGTAGAACCACTCCCCAAACGGCGCGCTGAACGCCCCGCTCAGCCACCCCACCAGCGGCGGCACAATCGCCACTGCCGCCGCCACGGCGATCACAATCGGCGTATACACCCGCGCAAAGCGGTCGACAAAGCGCTGCGACGGCGCCTTCTGCGCCTGCGCCTCCTCCACCATCTTGATAATCCGGGCAATGGTCGTGTCGGCTGCCAGGTGGGTGACGCGCACGGTCAGCGCCCCCTGGCCGTTGACCGTCCCGGCAAACACCTCGTCGCCCGGCCCCTTGTCAACCGGCACGCTCTCGCCCGTGATCGGCGCCTGGTTCACCGCCGACTCGCCCGACAGCACCGCCCCGTCCATCGGCACCCGCTCGCCGGGCCTCACCAGGATCCGGTCGCCGATCTCCAGCTCCTCCACCCCCACCTGCATCTCTTCGCTGCCGTGCAGCACCGTCGCCCGGCGGGGTGACAGCTTCATCAGCCCCCGGATCGCATTCCGCGCCCGGTCCATCGTGTACCCTTCCAGCGAGTTGCCCACGGCAAAGAGCAAGATCGCCACCGCCCCCTCTGCCCACTCGCCGACGACTATCGATCCCGCCGCCGCGATCGTCATCAGCGCGTTCATGTCCAGCGATCGGGTTATCCGCAGCCCCGCCCACCCGGCCCGCGCCACGTAAAAACCGCCGCAGACGATGGCGGAAATGTACAGTCCGGCCACAACCGGCTCGGCCAGCCCGATCAAATCCGCCGCGACAGCCATCAGGATTAACACACCCGCCGCCGCCGCCATCACGTCGCGGCGGTGTTGCCGCAGCCACACCGCTTGGCGCGGCCTGCTCGCCGGCCTGGGCCTCTTCGCCGGCCTCTGGCCCGCTCCGGCTGGAGCGTCTGGCCCATCTCCTTGGCCACCCGCTCCACCGCCCCCGCCACCTGCGCCCCCGCCTCCGGCGTCACCCGCAGCCGCGCCAGCGAAAAGTCGAGCTTGACCTCGGCCACCCCCGGCGTGCGGCGCAGCGCCTCCTCCAGGTGCGCCGCGCAATCGGCGCAGTCCAGCCCCTCCACCTGGAACATCAGCTCCGCCGGCTTTGCGGGCTAGCCCGCGTCGCCACGTCATAGCCCAGCGACCGGACGCGCGACACGATCACCGGCCGCGCCACCCGCTCGCCGTCATACTCCACCGCCAGCGTCTCGGCCGCAAAGTTGGCCGACGCCCCCAGCACCCCCTCCAGCCGGGCCACCCCCGTCTCCAGCGTCCGGGCGCAGTCGGGGCAGTCCATCCCCTCGATCGCCAGCGTCTCGTGCCGGTAGCGCCACGCCAGGATCGCCCCCTCTTCCGCGGCGATCGCCCGGAGATAGTCCGGGCTCACCGACGCCGGGTCATAGTGGATGCACAGCCGTGGCCTGTCGCCCTCCTCGTCCAGGTGGCGTCACCTCGACGCCGCGATAGCGCTGCACCGCCTGTTGCAGGCGCGCCAAACAGGCCTGGCAGTCGCTGCCCTGCGGCAGGATCAGGCTGACTTCGATCTTGGTCTTTTCGGTCAAGGGTTGGTTATTCTTCGCGCTCGACGACGACGATGATCTTGGCCTCCGCCTCCGGCGCCAGCCGGATGGTGACGGCGTGGGTGCCAATCTCCTTGAGCGGCTCCTCCAGGTCGATCTTGCGCTTGTCCACCTCGCGGCCCACCTTCTCCGTGAGCGCTTCGGCAATGTGCGCATTCGTAATCGACCCGTACAGCTTGTCCCCCTCGCCGGCGCGGGCCTTGAACGACAGGCTCACCCCGTCGAGGACCTGGGCAAAGGCCTGCGCCTCGGTGAGGACCTTGATCTGCTGGCGGCTGACCGCCTGCCGATGCTGCTCCGCCTGCTTGATGGCCACATCGGTGGCGACCACGGCCAGCTTGCGCGGGATCAAATAAGTTGCGGGCATAGCCGTCGGTCGACCTTCTTGACCTCCCCGGCATGTCCCAATCCATGTACATCCTTGAGTAATAGCACTTGCATTTAGGTTTCTCCCTTGTCTATTTCCGTTTTTCCCTCTGCTCGGCGAGCCAGGCCTCAGTCCCGATCTCGGCCCGGCGCAGCAGCGCCTTGTACCGGCGGGCCACCTCGAGCGGGTCGGCGTGGGCCAGAAACACCTGGCACGGAAAATCCTGGCACAGCCCGCAGTGCTCCACCCCGTGCTGGCACACGCAGCACTGGAACAGCCCGCACTCGCCCCGGCACGTCAGCCCCAGCTGATAGCCGCAGCCGCAGCAGGTGTCCTCCACATACTTGTCGCACCCGCCGCAGTACTTGCCGCACACCGCGGCCTGCCGCCGCTCCATGCACTCGCTTCCGCCCACACTCCCCATCCTGCTCGCCAAGCTCCCCCGATTATACCAGATCTCCCCCCGTCCGCCAAGTAAACAAATCACCCTTCTCACCTTTCCTCGCTTGCCTTCGCTTCCTTCACTTGTTCCCACGCCGCGTGGGAACAAGTGAGAATAACCCCGGTTCTTCACTTGTTTCAACGCGAAGCGTTGAAACAAGTGAAAGAAGAGATGATCTTCTCGATCATCCCGTCCACCTGCGCGTCAACCACCTGACGCGCAGGATCGGCATCGAACCAGGCCACGATCTCCCTCGCCCCCTGCGAAAACGGGATCGTCGCCACAAAATCGGGCGCCAGCCGCTTGATCTTGCTGTTGTCAAAGATCACACTGTGCGCCTTGTCGCCGAGAAGGCCTGCCCCCTCCTCGGGATCGAAAGCAGCGATCACATCCGACGGCACGTGCACGATCCGCGGCTCCACCCCCGCCGCGTGGCCCACGATCGTATAGATCTGGTTCCAGGTCAGCACCTCATCCGACGTGATGTGGACCGCGTGGCCGATGGCGTGATCGTTGCCAAGCAGCCCGACGAACCCCTTGGCAAAATCGTCGTGATGGGTCAGCACCCACAGCGACGTCCCATCCCCGTGCACCACCACCTCTTTCCCTTTTCGCATCCGGTCAATGGCGGCATAGTGGCCGAACAGCGGCACCTTCGTCCTGTCGTAGGTGTGTGACGGCCGCACAATCGTGATCGGAAACCCCTCCTCCCGGTACGCCTGCACCAGCCGATCCTCGCACGCGATCTTGGCCCGCGAATAGGCCCAGAACGGATTGTACAGCGGCGTCGATTCCGTGATCGGCAAGTGCGAGATCGGCTTCTGGTACGCCGACGCCGAGCTGATAAACACATACTGCCCCGTCCGCCCCCGGAACAGCTCGATGTCCACCTCGAGCTGCTCCGGCGCAAAGATGATCCAGTTGACCACCACGTCAAAGGTGGCGCCTCCCAGCGCGCGCTCCACCGAGTCTCTATCCTGAACGTTGCCGTGCAACACGTGCGCCTCCTCAGGGAACGGGCGCACCGTCTGACCTCGATTCAACAGGGTCAGGTCCACCCCGCGGCTGACTGCCAGCCGCGAGCACGCCGAGCTGATCACCCCCGTCCCGCCAATAAACAGAACCTTCATTCTTCCTCCTTTTCATCACCTTCCAGGAAGCTTCCGAGCCCGCCTCGCATCATCTTGGCCGTGTCTCATAGCGGACCCAGGCCCGCATTCCGCAGGCGATCGAGTAACCCTGGCCACCAGCGCAACATTGCCAGCTGAGCACAAATTCTACCCTAACGCACCGCAAAGTGCAAGCCGGCATGAATAGGGTTTGCACTATCGGAGCTTGTGGTGCGTACAATTCGGCTGCGCTGCGTCACGCGATGCGCGCCAACCGGCAGAGTCAGTCACGCGCGCCGCCACCGGCATCGTGACCCGGTACCGTGCAACTGGCCAGTGTGATCGATCCCTAGCAGGTCCAGACACCCATTCGTCCGCACGTCGCAGCAGGTTGCAGAGCTGCTAGCGCTGACCTGGGTGAAGGTCCCGGCCGGCGGCGTGGCCTGGCCCTGGTAATTGGCCCCCCAGCAGGCCAGCGTCCCATCGGTCCGCACCGCGCAGTTGTGCTCGAAGCCGGCGCTGACCTGGGTAAAGGTCCCGGCCGGGGGCGTTGCCTGCCCCTGGCCGTCGTTCCCCCAACAGGCCAATGTCCCGCTGATCTGCAGCCCGCAACTGTGGAAGCCGCCGGCGCTGACCTGGCCAAAGATCCCCGGCCGGCGCCGTCGCCTGGCCGTATTCGTTCTATCCCCAGCAGGCCAGCGTCCCATCGGTCTTGCAGCCCGCAGCTATGCGCATAGCCGGCGCTGACGTGGACGAAGGTCCCGGCCGGCGAGCGTGCCTGACCGTTGCCGTTGTCGCCCCCAGCAGGCCAGCGTGCCGTCGGTCCGCAGCCCGCAGGAGTGATACCCGCCGGCGCTGACCTGGCCAAAGACGCCGCCCGGGGTGTAGCCTGCCCGTCGTCGTCGTCGTCCCCAGCAGGCCAGAGTGCCGGCGGTCTGCATGCCGCAGGTGTGCGAGCTGCCGGCGCTGACCTGGGTATAGGTCCCGGCCGGCGGCGTCGACTGCCCATAGCTAGTTGCTCCCCCAGCAGGCCAGCGTGCCGTCGGTCCGCAGCCCGCAGCTGTGCCCGCCGCCGGCGCTGACCCGGCGCTGGCTGAAGGTGCCGGCCGGCGGCGTGGCCTGGCCGTCAGTCGTTGTCCCCCCAGCAGGCCAGCGTGCCATTGGTTCGCAGGCCGCAGGTGTGCGCTTCGCCGGCGCTGACCTGGCTGAAGGTCCCGGCCGGGGGCGTGGCCTGGCCGTAGCGTGTCATCGCCCCAGCAGGCCAGCGTGCCGTCTGTCCTCGTTAGGGCGTCCGCAGCGCGCAGGTGTGTTGGTAGCGCTGCGCTGACCTGGGTGAAGGTACCGGGTGGCGGCGTGGCCTGGCCGTCGGCGTCGTGACCCCCAGCAGGCCAGCGTGCCGTCGGTCTGGACCCCGCAGTTGTGCCAGTCGCCGGCGCTGACCTGGGTGAAGGTCCCGGCCGGCGGTGTGGCCTGGCCGTAGCCGTTCCACCCCCAGCAGGCCAGCGTGCCATCGGTCCGCAGCCCGCAGGTGTGCCACTCGCCGGCGCTGACCTGGCTGAAGGTGCCGGCCGGCGGGGTGGCCCAGCCGTAGGCATTCATTGCCCCAGCAGGTCATCGTGCCGTCGGTCTGCAAGCCACAGGTGTGATACGCATCCTGCACTGACCTGGGTGAAGGTGCCGGCCGGGGGCGCAGCCTGGCCGTAGAGGTTATCACCCCAGCAGGCCAGTGTGCCGCCCGCCCTATCGGAGCGCACGCGCAGGTGTGCAGGTAACCCGAGCTGACCTGGTGAGGGTGCCAGACGGGGGCGTGGCCTGGCCGTAGGAGTTGTCCCCCCAGCAGGTTACCATGCCGTTCGTCCGTAGGCCGCAGCTGTGATTGTGGCCGGCGCTGAGGAGTCTCGGGGAACCACGGGGAGCTGAGGGGCGTCTCTTCCGGCGCCGGCGCTGCCTCGGCCGGCAGGGTCAGCAGCGCGGCAGCGAGCAACAGGCACACCACCGCCGCCGTCCAACCAATGCAATAACTGGTTCTCATCTCCTCTCTCCTTCACACACTCGTGGCCCTGTGCCTGCCCTGCCTGCGGCGTAGACGCGGGTGTGCCGGGCACCGTTGTTCTGTCCATCGCGAGCGATGGAGTGCGCAGCGATGGAGGCGCAGGGAACGTCCTCCCGGACGCTCCGCGTCCACCGTCTTGCCCGACTACCACTCGACCGCCGGCCCGCCCACCCTGGCCGCATCTCACACGCTAATCTCCTTCAGCCACTCCACAAACCCACCCTTACCTGCCATCTCGACTAGCTGCTGGATGGAAGCCTTGCCTAAAAAGTACCGAAACACGCTGGCGTACCGCCTATAGTCCCCTCTCTCTTCGGCGCTCACCACATCCCAAATCTCGGCGGCCGTCAAGTGTGGCGCCGTCTTCTCAAACTGCCCCGCCGCCTCAAGGGCGAACCCTTCATAAAACCACACTGCCCCCATAGCCTCCTCATCTCCGCCGAGAATCCTGATATGCAGCCTGTGGGCCATCTCGTGCGTCAACAGTTTCTCGAACGCGCTCTCCTCGTCGCCCTGTGGATACAGGGCCCGATACAGCTCGGCGGAAACGCTCATCAACACACCCTGCTCCAGCGCGGCGCAATAGGTCTGAGGCAGTTCCATCGCCGGGTCCAGGCCACACAGCTCCAGGAGATCGTGGTCGAACGACGCCTTGTCTGCATACACGTGGAACAGCCTGGCGAACGGTTCCTGGACGTGGGTCCCCCAATCGTGTTTCAGCGCAAACTCTGTCAGCCGCCTTTGCGCCGCCAGCAGCATGTTGCGCTGCGCAGCACGCTGCGGCTCCAGCGATGCCGCCGGCACGATGGGAATGTCCCACACGCCGTACTCCATCGGAACTGGCTGTGTTGGATCAGAGGACACACTCAGCATATACGCCTCCCGAACTCTCGGAGCCAAGCCCTCTCACACCTCCGGGCTTCCGATAGAGCGTGTGCCATGTGCGCTGCCCGCACTGAGGACAGGCCATTAGCCGCCGAGGGCTGCCCGCTGCCTTCCAGCGTATGCCGCCGGTCTCCCAAACCGAGCGCTCACTACCGCAGCTCGGACAGCGGAGTATCCAGCTGAGCGACTCCGCCCGCATCCTCTCTGCCCGGGAATGGGGCAACACCCTGGTCAGCAGCCGTTGAATGAAGGTCATGGTCAATCACCCTCCACAATTGTAAGTCAGCCTTCACCAGATCGACCCGGCTATGGCCTGACGATGCTGGGATCCACCCACACGGCCCAGTCCTGCTGCGAGGGCCCATTCGCCGCTACGCGCAGCCCCAGGGTGTCTAGCGTTGCACACTGCCCCAGGTCCACCGACACATCCATCAGCGAGTTGGTGTAGCTCTTGGCCGCTTGCCACAGCTCGGTGTCGCCACACACCAGCACAAACTTGACGTCACCGGCGGCGGCGCCCTGGAAAAGCCCGACCCTCGCCTCGAACCGATCGCCTGCCTGGATTGGCCCGGGCAATAGGAACGAGCCCATAATCCAGCCATCATCCACCCACTGAGGGTTGGTCCAGAACGATGCGGCCCAGAAGATGCCATCTTCCAACGCCCTCGTGGTCGCGGGTTGGACACACCCCGCGACATCGACATCGCTTCCGGGGCACGGCAGCTGACCGGCGCCGCTGGCCCAGGAAGCGTCGCACAGGTGATCGGCGAACCGGTAAAAGGTCGATGACTGGCGTGTAACTGTCACCGAATAGGTGGCTGTGCCGCCGGGCCGGTAGCCGTCATCACATAGGTGGTCGTCTGGGCCGGACATACCTGCTGGCTGCCTGGCGCGGTCGCCACGCCGCCAACCCCCTGGTCAATGGTCACGGTCGTGGCGTTGGTCGCCGTGCCCCACTCCAGGTTCGTGCATCTGTCCCACGTGACCGTGGCAGGATTGGCCCGCAAGTACTCGATTGCGGGTGGGGAGGGGACAGGCGACGGGGCGGGGGTGGGGGTGGCGGTCGCGCTCGGCGCTGGCGTATCGCTGGCGCGAACGGCGGTCGCCGGCTGCGCCTCGGCGGTCTGAGTCGCCCAGAGGTGAGCCAGCGCTTCGGCCGTAGCCTGCACATCTGGCGTGGGCGGTACCTGGGCGGTCTGCGTGGCCCACAGGTGGGCGAGCGCCCGGCCGTCGCCTCGATGTCGGGCGTGGAGAAGCGGGCTGCAGGACGTAACCAGGCACAGGACCAAGACGCCAAGCGCTGCGAGGCGTGCCCTGCATTTCCGGGAGCGGCCTCCGGTGGTCATAGCTTTCTCCTCCCCTCCACTCGTTACTCGTTCCCCTGAGCCTGCCCTGCGAGCTCCGGTCGGGACGGGCCCGGGGGAGTGCCCCCGCGCCCGCTCCGCACCCGCAGCATTGCCAAACTCCGATCGACCTCTGAGCAAGGCCGCTGACCCTAGATGGCGATCCGCCGGCTATGCCGCCTGACACGTCACGGCAGGGACCGTATCGGTCAGCCGATAGCGGAATGTCAATCAAGGCCAGGATTAACTCCGCCTGGCGGCACACTCCACAGCCGGATGGTACGGTCGGACGACGCCGAAGCTGCCACTGCCCCGTCAGGCGAGAAAACAACGCGGAGCACACCGTCGGTATGTCCGTCCAGGCTCCTCAGCTCACGCCTCTTCGCCATGTCCCACAGCTTGACCGTCAGGTCCGCCGAGGCCGACGCCAGCACCGTCCCATCCGGTGAAAACGCGACGCTGCTCACCGCATCACTGTGACCGCTCAGGGTGCCCTGCCCCAGTCCACTGGCCACGTCCCACAGCTTGATCGTCTGCCCCTCGTCCGTTGCCAGCAGCTTCCCATCCGGTGAGAACGCCATGGTCCGGCCGGCGGTTCCGCGCTTGAGGGTCTGAACGGCCTCCTCTTGCCCCAACAGCCACAACTTGACCTCATAGTTCGAGCTCGACGCCACCATCTTCCCGTCCGGCGAGAACGCGACGCTATTAACGCCGTCCCCATGGATGAGGAGATAGAGCTCCTGGCCGCCGGCTACCTCCACCACCTTCACCGTCTCTTCCGCCGCCACCGCCAGCAGCGTCCCATCCGGAGAAAAGGCGACATCCGCCGCGCGGGGGATGCCCGGCACCGCGCCCAGCTCGGCGCCGGTTGCTGCTTCCCAGAGCCCCACCCCCTTGTCTGACGCCACAGCCAGCGTTGCTCCGTCAGGCGAAAAGGCCACGTGCGTCGACCAGCCGGCCGGCTTTATGACACGGACCGGCGAGCCCTGGGCGTCATACAGGTGGACCTCGTATCCGGCAGTGAGGGCCAGCAATGTGCCGTCCGCTGACCAGTCGAGGTCCTCACCCCGCACCGCGTCGATGGCTGCTGCCTGCGACACCTGCGCCGCATTGTCCACCGCAATGGCCGAGGCCGAGCGGGGCACGGGCGTCGGGATCCGGCCAGAGGCCGCTCGCGTAGGAGGTGGTTCCACCACTCCACCTGGCGGCACACTCCACAGGCGGATGGTACGGTCGGACGACGCCGAAGCTACCACTGCCCCGTCAGGCGAGAAAACGACCTGGAGTACATCGGCGGTATGTCCCTTGAGCCTCCTCAGCTCACGCCTCTTCGCCATATCCCACAGCCTGACCGTCAGGTCCGCCGAGGCCGACGCCAGCACTGTCCCATCCGGTGAAAACGCGACGCTGCTCACAGCATCACTGTGACCGCTCAGGGTGCCCTGCCCCAGTCCACTGGCCACGTCCCACAGCTTGATCGTCTGCCCCTCGTCCGTTGCCAGCAGCTTCCCATCCGGTGAGAACGCCATGGTCCAGCCGCCGGTTCCGCGCTTGAGGGTCTGAACGGCCTCCTCTTGCCCCAACAGCCACAACTTGACCTCATAGTTCGAGCTCGACGCCACCATCTTCCCGTCCGGCGAGAACGCGACGCTATTAACGCCGTCCCCATGGATGAGGAGATAGAGCTCCTGGCCGCCGGCTACCCCCACCACCTTCACCGTCTCTTCCACCGCCACCGCCAGCAGCGTCCCATCCGGAGAAAAGGCGACATCCGCCGCGCGGGGGATGCCCGGCACCGCGCCCAGCTCGGCGCCGGTTGCTGCTTCCCAGAGCCCCACCCCCTTGTCTGACGCCACAGCCAGCGTTGCTCCGTCAGGCGAAAAGGCCACGTGCGTCGACCAGCCGGCCGGCTTTATGACACGGACCGGCGAGCCCTGGGCGTCATACAGGTGGACCTCGTATCCGGCCGTGAGGGCCAGCAATGTGCCGTCCGCTGACCAGTCGAGGTCTTCACCCCGCACCGCGTCGATGGCTGCTGCTTGCGACACCTGCGCCGCATTGTCCACCGCAATGGCCGAGGCCGAGCGGGGCACGGGCACGCGGGGCCGGCCAGAGGTGGCCTGCGTGGGTGTGTCGGTCGGCGTAGGGGTGTTGGTCGGCGTAGGGGTATAGGTGCTGGTGGGCTTGGGCATGGGTGTGGGAGGCCACCTACCCGCTGCCAGGGCGCCCCTGAGATTGGCTATCACCGTGCCAAGCTGCGTGTTGTCAAGAGCTTGTACGGCATACACGCCAGGCTGGCTGAGACTCATTAACCCAGCCCCACGGTTCAGAATATAGAGGGCTACACTGGTGCCCAACTGCTCTCTATAGCCCGCAAGGGCCTGTTCCAGGTCTTCGCCACAGCCTTCCTGGCCCCAGGTCACCACGACGACCACCCGCGGCTGGTCGCCTTTCCTTTTCAAAAGGTCATTGATCGCCTGGCGGATCGCCTCTGTTAGATCAGCTTGAGCCTCGGGGTACACATCCCCCAGCGCGCTGGCCACCTCTGTGGCATTTCCCGTCGAGAAATGGACCACCTGCCGCGTTTCCCCACAGCGTGGGCCGAACACCCGCAAGGCCAGTGCCGCATCCGGTAGAGCACGGGACAGCTCCTTCTGTAACACAGTTTTCAGGTCGTCCAGTTGGTGCGGCTGGGGGACCGGCCCGTTGTCCAGGACGATCTCCATATACGCTGTGGGTTGCTGCCCATCCCACCATGACCACACAATGGCTGCCACTACAAACAGCCCGATCAACAGCGCCACGATCAGCGCAATCGGTCGCCGCCGGCCGGGCGAGGGCGGTGAGGTATCGGTCCGATCGGCAGGGTGTGGCTCCGGCCGGTGGCCCTCGATCTCGCTCAGTGCCGCAGCCTCGGCGTCCTTCTTCCACGCCCGCAGCAGCTCGACCGTGTATCGCAGCTCGTCGCTGTCGATCAGCTTGGCGCAATTCTGGCACAGCCACATCCCGTTCTCGATCGACTGGCGTTGCTCTACCGTCAGGCTGGCGTCGTAGCGAGGCCCACCGGGAGCCGCGGCTGTGATATGCGCCGCCACCCCGACGTTGATCGTCTTCGTCGGCCGTGTCTGTGGCCCGCTGGTGAGCTGCCGGCAGCCTGGATTGGAGCAGTGAAAGCCCACCCGCTTGGCGAGTGCCTCTTTCGTCGCGGCGCTGAAATCGTCTCTTGTCTTGTTCACCACTATCTCACCAACCCGCCCACCACCGAGCCCTTGTCATCCACTCACCTTTCGGTCCCAAGCTCCCGAGCCTCCTGGAAGCTCCTGACCCCCTTTGCTCTCGTTCCCCTGTGCCTGCCCTGCCTGCGGCCGGGCACCGAGGTCGGAACGTCCTCCCGGACGCTCCGCGTCCACATCGCTGCCTGCCCCCCGAGCGACCCCGGCGCCGGCCCGTCGACCCCAGGCGCAGATTGCCGGTTCCTCACATCATAGCCCCGGCTGGATAAACAAACCGGCAGCGTTGGCCCTTTGGTCGGGCCCTCACTACTGGCCGGTCAGGCTCCCCGTATCGCCCCGACCCTGGACCACGTCCACGATCCGCTGGGCAAAGAATGGAGCCACCCTGGCAGCAAATGACTCGTTGGGGTGAGAGTCGGTAGAGCTTGCCGCGTGGGCGTCCAGCAGGTACAACCCCCCTTCGGTTTCGAGCTGCCGGAAATCCCAGAGATAGATGTTGTCGCCGGGTTCATCCCAGGTGCTTTTCACCCACTCGAAAAAAACCCTGGCACGCCCGGCATTGGCTTCGTTGGTCGCCCCGGCCACCTGCGCCGCTCCGGTCCAGATGATGAACGTCGTGTCCGGGAACTGGTGCATCTTTTCCTTCAGTGCTTCATACTGCACTTGATAGTTCTCAACCGTCTTGGCCTCAGACCCGATGTCCGGCGCGCCAGTGTCCGCTTCGACCTCGCTGACCGGGAAACAGTGCTTCCAGACAACGACGTCATAGGCCTGGGTCAGGATCTCCAGCGTATCCTGCTTGTCATAGGGCCGCTCGCCGGCGTGATCCACCCACAGGTTCCAGTAGTCGTATGGATAGTTCGCCCAGGGATAAGGATCGTTCGGATAGGCGCGCTCCTCAATCTGGTAGTTCGTGCCGTGGGCGGCGTTATAGTTGTCAAACCACTCTGCGACGCCTCCCTCCCAGATGACACCGCCGGTGCTGTGGTGCAAGAACACGATGCGGCCCTCGCCCTCTTCAGGTTTGTTTGTTGACAGCGGTTTGTTTGTAGGCAGTGGTGGGTTCGTAGCTGCGACGTCAGGGGTGGGCGAGCCTCCACAGCCAATAAGGGTCAGTGTAACAACGAAAGCCAAGGCGAGATAGCGTTTCATCAGTGTGTCCTTTCTTGCATCTCTTGCATCCGGATCTTTTCTACTCGTTCCCCTGTGCCTGCCCTGCCTGCGGCCGGGTCCGGCTGCTATCTATTCTCAAGCCCTCCGGCAACCATTCCAATCATGGTGCCAATCACAAACCCTATTCCTATACACATGCCGATTACGGGCCTGACTTTAGCGACTTTGGTTATCAGCTCGGCAATCCTTGGACCAAACATCAATCCGAAAGAGACGCCAAGTCCCAAAGCAATCATAGATCCACAGCCTATGCCAAACCAGCCTTGGCCGATTATTCTCAGTCCAACGATGTTGGCTATGAGCAGTCCGGTGCCCAGCCCTCCCATGAGCCCGGCAAAACCGGACGACATGGTCGCAGCGTTCTTGGAACACCCTGATCAGAACCGAGTATGCCATAGGTCCGAATGCTGCCGCAGCAACGGCTGCGGCATATTCCCCCCAATGCAACACTCCCTCGGATATATTCCCTGTAACGATCGAGAGTACGAATGCAACTGCTATTCTCAGTACTCTTCCAGTAGGTGTGCCCTCTTTTATGAGCAGTAGATTGATCAGTATTGTAACCAGCAGCGTAACGCCAAACGCGATAATGAATGCCGGTAAATGAACTCTCCAAATGCTATGTTGCATCAGGATACGGAGAATGCCCAGTATCGCTGATAGGACTTGAACTACCAGTAATGCCGCAAGAAGGAGAGCCAGAAATTTGAAATAGAGCGGTGCCTTTTTGACTATTTCTATCAAGAGTGAGGGGGTATCCACCGCGATTAGCAAGAATACGATATATGTCGAGCAAAGAAAAGCAAAGCCCATGGATAAAAAGCGTACGCTATCGGGTAATATGAATGACAGTATTCCCAATGGCACATAGATCACTGTCCCTAACGCGACAGCCCACAGATAGGTGAAGATAAAGCCCACACAGAAGCCAATTGCAGTACCGACCAGTGTCTTTGCCGCTCCTGTCGCTTTTGGATGAGTTAGGGTCTCGATTGCGAAAATTATCCCTGTGACTATGGCCCATACCACCAAGGTGTTTAGCATTCTGGTGATATACTCTTGCCAATAGTCAAAGCCAAATTCCGCAATAACCCATAGGCTACTTGAAAACCTAATGCTTTGAAAAATCGCGACGACTGCTGCCACGCACAATATCAGGAGAAAAGCAGTGAGGCCTTTTTTCAGACCTCTTTGTATCACACTTGGGTGTAGAGCATTCATACCTTTTCACCCGTTCCCACGGTTCTGCGTGGGAGCCCCATCCGAGACGCTCTGTGTCCACAGCATCGCCTGATCGCCGATCAACCCCGGCGCCAGTCCGTAGACCTGCGGCGCTCTGCGCCACGGCAGAAGCCCCTAGGATCTGGTCGCCGATTCGACGATGGCAATCTCCTCCTCCGTCAGCCCGTACAGCTCGTACACCAGCGCGTCGATCTGCCGGTCGGTGGCCTCGATCTGCCGCTGGTACAGCGCCTTGTCGGCGGGGATGGCCGCGGCGGCCAGCTTCTTGTGCAGCTCCAGCATCCGCTCCACCAGGGCGACCATCCGGTCGTGGCGGGCGCGTCGGCGGGGTCGTCGAAGTTGATGGTGCGGATGGGAAGCTGCTCGATGAACTGCGTGCAGTAGCGCAAGATATCCACCGCGAAAGTCCGTGCTCACCTGCTTCAAGTAGAAGTCCAAGCAGCTTGCTGTTCAGCAGCCCAAGCAGGTACTCAGGCGATCCTGCTCGGCTATCCGTAAGTACGACTCCGTATCCGCTGACGAAGTATAAGTACCTGTCCTCGTCGAGCGCAAAGCGACAGCGTCGTTGCATGTCCGGCATCATGATCTTGGGCCTCGAACGCGCATAGCTCAATGTTCTTCGGGTACACGTAGCCATACCAGTCGTGGTCCCTGCATCTTGCCGTGCTCACGGCTCTCCAGGTAGCTCGCTTGTTTGCGTCAAGTACGCCTACGTGTATGGGAAAGCTGCGCTCAGATCGCTCTCGGGAATCAGTGCCAGCTCGGTCGTCTCGACTCGCATAAGGGAGTATGACGACTGTGGCTGACGGCCAAGACGCGTACCGCTGATCTCGCGGCTCTCGACGACCGAGCTGAGCAGTCCTGATTCGACGATCTCAACTGCTGCGCAGGATCCTGTGACCAGCACTCTATCGTCACGCGTCTCATTGCTCGAGCACGATAGACTTCGTTCAGCGCTTGTCTGAATACCCTCGAAAATATCGCGCCGTACATCCCCCAGCTTGACCGGCATCTGCGCTCAGCCGCTCGAACAGCGCTGCCGCCGGCCCGCACCGACAAAGTTCCACTCCCTCCGTCAGCCTGTTCGGCGCGGATCTCGCCCTCGACTGCCTCGCCCGTCTGATGCCGCCAGGCGTCCAGGTCGTGCGCCTCCACGAAGCGGAAGCTGTCGTTGCCCGCCTTGTCCAGGAAGAGCAGGCAGGTGTAGGTCGTCGCCCCGGCAAAGACCTGCTGGTCGCCAAAGTGGACGACCTCGGCCAGGTGC
Source organism: uncultured Chloroflexia bacterium (assembly GCA_963749455.1). GTDB lineage: Bacteria > Chloroflexota > Anaerolineae > JAAYZQ01 > JAAYZQ01 > JAFGOG01. The sequence goes on along the minus strand of CAVVMX010000011.1, from coordinate 23,453 downwards.
TGGCCCTCGGCAATCAGCTCGCGCAGCGGCTCGCCGTACTTGGCCTTGAAGAACTTGTGCGGCAGGATGAAGCCCAGCCGCCCGCTGCTCGTTCAGCAGCTCCAGCGCCCGCTCGACAAAGACGACGTAGATGTCATAGTTGCCCTTGCTGGCCGCCGCGTAGCGCTGCTTGTAGAACTCGACCTCGGTCGGCGCCCACTCCTTCATCGTCTGGATGCGGATGTACGGCGGATTCCCGATCACCGCGTCGAACCCGCCCGCCGCCATCGCCTCCGGGAACTCGCGCCTGCCAGTCGAAGGGGTTGACCCGCCGCATCTCCTCCTCGTCGGGCAGCAGCCGGCCCGCGAAGTAGTCCGGCCCGATCAGCGAGTTGCCGCACTTGATGTTGTTCGCCCAGGTCGGGCAGCGCCCGCTCGTGCCAGAAGGCCAGCTGCTGGCCCAGCGTCTCCTCGGTTCTCGCCCTCCAGCACCTTCAGCAGCAGGCTCAGCTTGGTCACCTCCACCGCCTGCCGGTCAATGTCCACGCCGTAGATGTGGTTGAGCAGGATGCGCTTCTTCTCGGCGGTGGTCAGCCGCCACTCGCCGCTGCGGCCCCTGGTACACGCGCCGGCTGCTTGCCCCGGGCGTGCTCGGCCGGGTCGTGCGCCTCGTACCAGCGCCGGTAGTGGTCCAGCAGGTACTGGTAGGCGCCCAGCAGGAACGAGCCCGAGCCGCAGGCCGGGTCGAGGACGCGCAGCGGCTGGTGGTCCCGGCAGTCTCGCAGTTGCCGGGGCGACTTGCCCTCGACCAGCTTGCCCACCGTCTGCTTGACGATGTAGTCCACGATGTAGGTGGGGGTGTAGTAGACGCCGCCCGCCTTCTTGACCTCCGGCTTCTCCTCCACCTTGGCGTGGTGGCCGGCGGTCAGGCGGATGACCTTGCCCAGGAACTGCTCGTAGACCTGGCCCAGCATCTCGGCGGGCAGCACCGAGAACTCGTAGGGGCAGTCGGGGTAGTACAGGCCGGCCAGGATCGGCTTGAGCACCTTGTCGTCGATGGTCAGCGTGCGGGTCAGGCGTGTCGGCCTGGAAGTCGAACAGGCCGGAGTTGTACTTCTCGTCGGCCTGGCGGTACAGGTCGTCCACCAGCCGGGCGATAGATGTGCGGGTCCGGCGCACAGGCGCCAGCAGCCGGCCGTAGGGCTCGATGCCCCGGTCCTCGGCCATGCGCAGGAAGATGATGCGGTCGATGGTGCGCTGCACGGCGAAGTTCAGCTCGTGGACCGACAGCGCCGGGTTGCGCAGGGCGATGTTGCGGGCCAGCGCGTCGCGCCAGCCCTCGATCTCCTTCAGGAACTCGGCGTCCACCTCGCTGGTGCCGCGCTTGCCCTTGGTGTCCTGCGCGTAGCGGTCGAAGGAGCCCTTGCAGCACCGACTCCCGGGCGAAGACGTCGTAGATCTCGCCGAAGCGGTCGGGGTACTGGTCGAAGGTGAGGTACATGACGCGGCCCACCGCCGCGCCTTGTCGGCTGGGCTGGGGCGGCTGCGGCAGTCGTAGACGGCGAACTCCTCAAAGTCGGTCAGGATGCTGAGGGGCAGCTTGGCGCTCCAGGCGTAGCGGCGCAGCTGGTAGGCCGGGCCGACGTCGGCCCTTGACCGAGACCGAGGGCTTCTTGGCCTCCAGGAAGAACTTGCGCGTGCCGCCGATGCGGAAGCAGTAGTCGGGCGCTTCGGTCGCCGCCGCCGACCTTGATGGCGTCCTCGTGGACCACGTCCTTGTACTGCTCGGCGTAGCCCTGGACGTTGCGCACGTCCCAGCCCAGCGCCTCGAAGAAGGGGTCGATGAACTCGACGCGGACCTGGGCCTCTTTGTAGTCGGCGCGCCGGTAGGCGTCCAGGTTGCGGCGGAAACGCTCGACCAGCTGCCCAACCTGGGTCTGAGCTTCTGCGGCAGACTGTGCTATCGACACGGCAATCACCTCGGGAGTGCCACAAGCTTAGTGAGCTGTGAATGCTCCTACGCAGGAGCGGCCACACAAAGATCAGAGGCAGGCAGATTATACCATCATTCGAAATGACGGGCAAGGTGAATGCGACACAGGTGCTCCGCCTCAGCCACGTCTCCGGGCAGGTTTTGGGGCCAACCCGAATTCGGCGCGCGCCAGGCTTAGGATTCAGGGCCACAGTGCCGGCGGACGATCTTGCCGGTTACGGCATCGACGACGGTCGTGCATACCTTGGTCATTCCGGTGCCTTCTCTGCTAAAGATGAACCAGCAAGGGTGATAGTAGACCGACTTGTCTGGCTGGATGGAGCCTGAATCCCAAGACGAGCCAAGCCAGGGGCTAAAGGGAAGGGAATCGTCCGGCGAGATCAGATGCAAATGGCTGTTGCCCAGCGACCCTCCGACTAGGACTTCCGCCTCGTCACGGCTGATCTGTATCGGGGGGATGGGCTCCGAGAGATCCTCGCGCCACTGGATTCGCCAAAACGACACCTCTCTGCTCGCCATGTCAATCTCATAGAAAAGCTCGTCACCCTGCACCTCCACCCCGCCTACCTCTCTCGAAGCGAGACAGTCGAAAACACCCCGAGAGCACATCGCCGCGAATTGGCCGTTCTGGAGCTTTTCGGCAATGCCGTAGCGTTCGAACACTCCGTTTCCGATCCTCTCTGCCGTGACATAGTCGCCGCACTGCGGAGCCGGTACGCAAGACCCGGACTCCTGTCCTCCCGCAGTGTTCCTCCACTCGATATGCGTCAGCACCAGCTCCCCGGTCGGGGCATCAAAGAGATAGCGGATGTCTATCGTGGGCAGGGCAGAGCCTTGTTCCTGTTGAGGGCCGGCATAGTGACAAAGGACATATTCCTGAGACTCGTAGCGTTGGAAAAGGCCCTTGTCCAGCTTGTCGGCGATCCCGAGTTGCACATACGGTCCGTCACCAACCTGCTCGGCGGTGACGAGGCCGGCACAAGCCACCGCCGTGCCAGGTGGTGCGCTGGGCACGGCCGGCCCCGGCCTCGGTGTCGCCGTGGGCGGTGCTGCACGCGGCCAACAGGCAAAGGACAAAGAGTGCGACCATTGTCGACAGCGCGACGCACGACGCTGGAGCCTGCCTTATTGCAGTCCGATCTCGTATCTCGCCCCCCTGCTTGTTGGCGCGCAGAGGTCTGCTCATCACCAACGACCTGAACGGTATCTTTCGCCTGGATACGGCCGGCGGCGAGCGATACATGCTGCGCGTCAGCCTGCCCGGCGCCACGGGGCATTCGCTGGCCGAGATCCGGTCTGAGATGATCTGGATCGAGGCGCTCCACCGCGACACCGACCTGGTCAACTTTATCCTCCAGGACCCCAACCCCGACTACCGGCAGAAGGTGCCGTACTATGTCGAGCGTGCCGAAGGCCGGCTGCGCGCCTGGATGGAGGCCCGATAGGCCGGCGACTTGGCCCGTCGCTGCACCTCACGACATCCTCAACACCGCGCTGGGCGCAGGCCAGGCGACCCACGTCGCTCGCGGCCTGGACGCCGCCGCTATTTGCCGGTTTTCTGCTGTTGCTCCCCCAGCGCAGCTCCGATCGCCACCCCAATCGCCACACCGATCCCGGCTCCAATGGCAATGTTGCCCATGGCCACCCCAACGCCGGCCCCTATCGCCACTCCCAGCGCAATCCCCATCGCCATCTTGCTGCCTTTGCGTTTAGCTGGTCCGTCCTGCTCGCCTGGCATCTTCTCCTCCATCCCTGAACAGATCTTCGCCGGAGACTTGGCCTGCCGTCGTGTCACGGCATCGATCCGCCCTCAGGCTAACCCGCCCTCCACAGCTCCAGGCCTTGTCTCCGCTGTCCCCACTATAGCACGCCACCCGGCTCAGGTCAAATGCCCGCACCATCGCCCCCCCATCGAGTTGGCAGGACCCACCGCCGTACCCCTGCCCTTAGGCATAGCACACCCCACCAGCTCAGCCCCCCGAAGGCTCGGCCTCGGCCAGGTTGTGCAGCTCCACCCGGCCCACCCGCCGATTGTCAAGATAGGTTACCTTCGCCTTTGTCCGCTTGCCGTCCTTACTCTCCACAAAGCCAAGCAGCTTACACCGCCGGCCCCGGTTGCGTTTGGCCCGGGGGTTTATGGGGTCTACAATGTACTCCCGGCCCACCTCAAGGATCACCTCTCGCCGCTTGCCGCCGTGCCCCCAGGTTGTCACCGTGTAGCCCTCTGACTATCCCCTCAAACACCGGCCTCCGCCTCCCCCATTGTTTCACTTAACAGTACCCTAAGCCGCTCGCCCACACTGTCACCGGCCCGGATCGCAAACAGATCCATCACCGTCCCCCGGCTCTCTCACTCACTATTCGCGCATCGATCACACCACGGCCCCGCTAGGTAAAAATCGCCGCTGTCCTGGGCCATAACGGCCAGCCAGGGCAGGCCGGCGCCGATGGGCTGGGCACAGCCCAGGCAGTCTAGCGCCTGGGCGTCGAGGTCCCCGGGCCTGTCCAGTTTCAGCCAGCCAAGGCACACGGCCGGGCCGGCCAGGTCCGTTTCCTCTACCAGCAGCTTGGCCAGCGCCCGCCCCACCCGATCACCGGCCCGATAGGCCGCCAAGTTGATCACCGCCTCCCGGGTCACCTGGGCGCCCGGGTTTGGCTCGTTTTCGTCAAGCTGTGCATGTAGGCCCAAGCCCCTGGCCACATCGTTTAGCAGCCCGGCCATAGCCACCAAGTTGCCGCCGGTCACCTTGTCGGCCAGGTCCCCTAGTGTAAAGGTCGCCTTGCTCATTGTGCTCCCTCCCCGGTTTTGCCTATCGCTTTGCGTAGTTCGTTCCTGGTCATTTCGTCCAAAATTGGCAGGAGGTCAAGCACTCTTTTCAGCTCATCCCGCCCATATAGGTAAGCGAATTGTTTACAATGATCAAGTAAATCACCCGCCGCATCCTCTTTAGCCTGCCATCTTGGGTCTTTCTCCCGCTCAAATAGCTCTTCGCTCATTGTCTCAAATATCCCCTTTCATGGTATAACAGGGTGGGCCGGGTGGTATGGTCGGGCGATCACACCCGGCCCCTGGGGGCAGGTCAAAAGCCTGCCCTCCTGCTATCTCTCGCTGTCCTGATAGACGATCACGAGGATTGCCAGGGCCAGGCCGACTGGCAAATCAGGCATGGTACACCCCACCGGCAGCCGGCAATCCGGTCAGGTCTGCCGCCGTGTCGCCCATTGCTGCGATCACCGCCTTGACGTGGGCCAATTCTACCTTTACAAGGTCGTTGCCCTGGACGAGCACGAGGCCCGGCGGATTGCCGCGCAGCTCCAGGGTGAGGCCATCGACAAGTCCGTACCTCCCACAAGCCGTCGGTGACTGTGTGACCTTCCAGGACTCAGACTCCAGCACGTCGGAGGCTACGGCGAATTCCGCAGCACCAACGGCAGGTAGATGGTGTACTCCCCCGCCGCGGCCCCGCCAGGCCAGAAGCCGCCGGCCAGGGTGTAGCCCTCGCCGGTCAGCACTACATCGCAGGGTTTTCTATTCTATTGTGCATTATACCCCAATCGCCGAAAAAGATCAACGACCAATGCTAGCGCCCTCATAGGTGCCGATCACCTCGCCTTAGGCAACCCTGGTCGGTGCCAAAGCACCTTCCCCTTAATGGCTTCCACACTTCTCTTGTGCAGCGCTGGGTTCGGAGGTATGACTGGATCAGTCATCTACTCAAGCAAGACCCAGTAGGTATACCATTCCTAGGTCTCCCCCATCGCAGCCGCGCGCAGCGTGGCCCAATCCCTGGCCCTGCCCGCCCGGCCCGCGGCCGGGACGGGAAAGGCCGGCCTAAAGACCGGCCCAAAGACCGGCCTAAAGACCGACCTAAAGACCGGCCTAAAGACCGACCTAAAGACCGGCCTAAAGACCGACCTAAAGACCAATCAACTGGCCGGTGACAAGCGCCTCCGGCTGTGCTATGCTGGCAGTGATGGGCCGCCCATCTAGTGGCGCGCGCCCCGAGAAGAAGGAGAAGAAATGAGAACACCACGCTACACACCCGATCAAGTAGCCGCCGCGCTCCAGGCGGCAAATGGAGTCCATGCCGCCGCCGCCGAGCAGTTGGGCTGCCACCGCACCACCATCCTCGACTACATCCGCCGCTATCCCAGGGTCCGCCAGGCCTACGACGAGGCCCGCGCCGCTGCCGTCGACAAGGCCGAGGCCAAGCTGATTTCCCTCGTCGAGCGCGACGAGTGGCCGGCCATCCGCTTCATGCTCGTCACCCTGGGCCGCGACCGCGGCTACAGCCTCAAGCATTCCCCCAACGAGAAATTCGTCGACCCCGGCGACGAGGACGACGCCGCTGCCTTCAAGGCCGCCATCGCCAGGGTCTACGGCCGCCCTGCCGAGCGCAAGGGGGGTGAGCCCCATGACCCGCAAGCGTGACATCCAGGCCTACGAGCCCTACGCCGAGGCCGCCCTGGCCGCCGGCTGCCCCCCCGACCAGGTAGAGAACTTTTGCCGCATCCACTACGTGGCCCAGGCCAAACAGCTCCGCTTCCACGCCGCCTGCCGCGCCGCCGACGAGCCGGGCGGCCCTACCCAGATCGCCTACGGCGGCGCCCGCGGCCCCGGCAAGTCCCACGCCCTCCTCGCCCAGATCGGCGCCGACGACTGCCAGCGCTGCCCCCGCCTCAAGTGCTTGCTCCTCCGCAGGGTCGGCAAGTCGGGCCGCGAGCAGTTCGAAGACCTCCGCCTCAAGCTCTTCCGCCGCCTGCCCCACGAGTACCGCCGCACCGCCGGCTCCATCACCTTCACCAACGGCTCGCGCATCATCCTCGGCCACTTCCAGGACGAGTCCGACGTCGACGCCTACCTGGGCCTCGAGTACGACGTCATCGGCGTCGAAGAGGCCACCACCCTCACCCATGCCAAATACGTGGCCGTCCAGAGCTGCAACCGCACCGCCAAGCCCAACTTCCGCCCCCGCATCTACACCACCGCCAACCCGGGCGGCGTGGGCCACGCCTGGTACAAGCAGCTCTTTGTCCTGCCCTACGACCAGGGCAGTGAGACCCCGTCCCTGCGCTCTCCCGACCCCGGAGCATCGGGACGGGGCGGGGCAGGGGTCGCCACCCGCTTCATCCCCGCCACCATCGACGACAACTGCTTCGTCAACCCCGACTACCGCGCCACCCTCGACGGCCTCACCGGCTGGCAGAAGCGCGCCTGGCGCTACGGCGATTGGGACATCGCCGCCGGCCAGTTCTTCACCACCTACCGCCGCGACCTGCACGCCGTCGACCCCTTCCCCATCCCGCCCAACTGGCCCGTCTGGCTGGCCATGGACTATGGCTTCATCCACTACAACGTCATCCTCCTCTTCGCCCAGGACCCCGAAGGTCCCGCACGGCGCGGGACGGCACCGTCTACGTCGTCGACGAGCTCGCCGAGCGCCGCTGGCTGCCCGCCCGCCACGCCCAGGCTCTGGAAGCCATGCTTGCCCGCCACGGCATCCACCCGGCCCGCATTTCCGCCTTTGTCGCCGGCCGCGACTGCTTCGCCTCCCGTCCCACCGACCTGGGCTCCATCGCCGACCAATGGGCCGCCGCAGGCTGGCCCCTCGACCCTGCCGACGACGACCGCATCAACGGCGCCGCCGAGATCCTCCGCCGTCTCGGCGATCCGAGCGAAGCGAGTCCCGGAGCGGCAGCGAAGTGGAATGATAATGGCATCCCCCCCACCCTCTACATCTTCCACACCTGCGCCTGCCTTCTCGACTGCCTGCCCGCCCTCGAGCACAACCCCCATCGCCCCGAAGACGTGCTCAAATGGGACACCGGCGACGACGGCCTCGGCGGTGACGACCCCTACGACGCCCTCCGCTACGGCCTCCTCGCCCTCCCGGGATCGCCGGGCTCTAGCCTGGCCCACGTCGCCGAAAGGCTAGGATCATGGCGCGGCTAACCGTAGGGGCGGGCCTCCAATCAACCGTAGGGGCGGGTTTTAAACCCGCCCCAGACCTCCGAGGTCTGAGGTGATCCCCCAATGACCACCAATCCCCCTCACCGCCTCTGGTCAGACGCGCTCCACCAGCTCAAGACTCGAATGGACCGTCACACATTCAACGCCTGGCTGCTCGGCTCGCGCGTCGTCGACTCGGGCGAGGACACACTCACCATCGGCATCCTCTCCCCCGCCGGCCTGCCCTGGCTGCAGCATCGCCTCCGTCCTGTGATCGAGCAGTCCCTCCAACTGGTGGCCGGCCGGCCCATCGCCGTCGACTTTGTGCCCTGCCCCCCAGGCCAGCAAGAAGACGAGATACGACGCCCCTCTCGTAGGGGCAACCCCTTGTGGTTGCCCTCCTGTAGGGGCAACCCCTTGTGACCGCCCTCCTGTAGGGGCAACCCCTTGTGTTTGCCCTCCTGTGGAGGCAACCCCTTGTACTGCCCTCCTGCCGGGGCAACCGCCCGGCGCAAGAAGAGAAGGAGGGTCTCGCCCGCGGTCACCTCTCCCCCCTCGCCGCCGCCGCGCGGGGCGAGCCCGGGACACTCCGCTGCGGCAGGGCGCAAGAGCGCTCACAAGCCCGCCAAGGAGCTGGGCCCCAACGACTACTACTTCAGGGTCAAGACCTCCTTCTGCCGCCGCGCGTTGCGCTTGTGCAAAGGAGCGCCGCTGTCGGTCCTGAACTGTCTGTGGGGTCATGTCAACAAGCACCGTCTGGCCTGGCCGTCGATTGAGACAATAATGAGGCAGACCGGCTACTCGCGGGGCGTCGTCTGTAACGCCATCGCCGAGCTGGAACGCCTCGGTCTCATCGCCAAGCGGCCGCGCCACAACCAGTCGACCGAGTACGAGCATCCTTGCCTACGCCTGGTTCGGGTCCGATCCCGCCCCATGCCTCTACGAGGAACAGGAGGACCAGTCCACTTTCTGAACTTTCAGGAAGATAGAGTCCGGAAAGTGAACGTTCACTTTCCGGACCCAAAGATTAATCCAGAAGATCAGAAGAAAAGCTTTATCTTATCTTGTCTGATCTTTAGCTAATTCTTTCTTGAAGATATGATACTTCTGAATTGTGCGCATCCCCGCCCGCTCGTACAAGCGCGGCGCATTTGTCAGGCTCTTCGAGTCGACGCTCAACCTGGCCCGCTCGATGCTACGCCGGCGAAACTCCCCAAAGGAATGGAGCAGCAGCCCCTTTCCAATGCCCCTGTTCCGCCACTGTCGTCGAACCCCCAGGTGGTCTATCCACCCTGCCCCGCTGGCCCGCGAATGGAAGCACAGCGCCACACCGGCTATCTCGTCGCCGCTACAGGCCAGGAACCACAGCCTGGGGTCGAAATCTGCCCCGTTCAGGCTCATCCGTTTGGCCCATTCTTCAAACGTCAAGGCCGTGTGATACCCCTTGTCTTCCGCTGCTTCCTCATCCGCCAGGTAGGTCGCCTGTTCATCTTGCCCCGGCACAAACGATCGAACCGTAATGCCCGGCGCCCATTGGGCTGGCTCCAACGGCCCGGCCAATGCCCGTTCCATCATCAGGAACGACAGGCTGAGGGCATAGCCGGCCTCTTCGAGAATCTGTTTCCCTGTTTGATCTGGCTCGCTGATCCGGCTGATGAGGACGACGGCAGATCCATCAGCGCTGAAAAAAGATGCCCGCGCCTCGACAAGCCGCAGGAGCTGTGCGCCAACCTCCCTGTGCCGGTGCTTGCCTTCCAGATAAACCGACAGACCAAGGAGCGCGGGCGAGTGATGCTGCAGCTCGGCATAGCCCACAACTGCGCCGCCAGGCGCAATCGCAACCCACGTGTCCTGCGCCGGGTCCAGGCCAGGCGACTGCCACACCTCGCGCAGGGTATCTGCCGAAACCATCGGTTCGCCATAGCCCGCCATGTTCTGGGCGATGATCAGCGACAGAACAGAGTCGAAATCGCCGATGGTTGCCAGGGCGTATCGTAAAGCCTTTGAAAGCCCTCACTCCATCAGCCGCCTGGCCGCGGCGCAGATCCGCTCCCTGTTGGGCAGGGCCTCGTCCTCCAGATGGCGGGCGTACGGGATCGTCGTCTGGGTGCAGACCCGGCCATACCGGCACGACAGCCCGGCCTCCAGGACCACCGCTGCCAGCTCGCCCGACAGGCCAAACCCCTCGTAGTCTTCGTCCACCACCACCAGCCGGCCGGTCTGCGCCACCGCCTCGCACACCGCCCCTTTGTCCAGCGGACTTACAGTCCGTAGGTCCAGCACCCCGGCCGAGATCCCCTCCGCCTGCAGGGCTTGCGCAGCCTCCAGGGCGCGGTGCACACCCACTCCCACGCTGGCGATGGTCACATCGCCCCCTGCCCGGCGGGCGACCGCCGTGCCGATAGGGATCGGTTTCCACCGGTCGGGCACGGCGCCCTTGATCCCGTCAGCAGGCAGGTCGTACTGGACCGTGCGCCGTCCTCCAGAGCCCAGCGATTCAACCCAGCTCTCCGACAGCAGTTTGTGCTCAAGGAAAACGACCGGGCCATCGTGCTGCGTAGCAGCCAGCATCAGGCCGCCCCCATCGGCCGGTATCGATGGCGCCGCCACCGTCAGCCCCGGAATGTGTGCCAGCCAGCCCCACAAAGACTGTTCATGCTGCCCGCCGTCGCCATAGCCCCCGCCGCACGGGGTGCGCACCACAAGCGGCGCGGTCCACTTGCCGCCCGAAAACGCTTCGACCTTGGCTGCATGGTTGAGCAGGGCGTCCATGCACACTCCCAGGAAATCTGCCATGTACATCTCGACAACCGGCCGCAGACCGGCCATCGCCGCAGCCACGCCTGCTCCCAGGAACGCGCTCTCGCTGATGGGAGTGCCTCGCACCCGCCTCGGCCCAAAGCGCGCCAGCAGGTCGCGCCGCAACAGCGGAACGTCCTCACCATAAAGGACGATGCGTGGGTCATCCGCCATAGCCTGGCCGAGCGCATCATCGATCGCCTGCGTGAAAAACAGCCTTCTCATGACGCCACCTCCGCCAGGGCAGACGCAACCACACGGTCTATCTCCTCCTGGGCCTGGTCCTCCACTTCCTTCAGGCGCACCGGGTCCGAGCGCAGGGTGTTGCGCGCGCGCCGGATCGGATCGTTGGCCGGATCCCGGCGCGGATCTCGCTGGATCGACGGCCCGGCCGCCAAAACCTGTTTCAGCCCTGCCGTGCGTTCGCCCCAGGCAGCCCCGCCACGCCGCAGAAATGAGCGTGTCAGCGGGGCTGCGATCCTGGGCATCTCTCTGAGCGGCTTGCGCATCATCCTCAGCAGTTGAAACCCTAGAAAGTGCCCCTCCAAATGCATGCACCGCGCATGTAGGAAGGTCGGCCCCTGGCCGGCACGGGCTCGCTCAATGGCAATCTGCGCAGCCTCCCACACCTCGGCCGGATCGCAGCCGTCAACTTCCACAGCCGGGACGCCCAGCCCGCGCGCGCGTGTCGTTCAACTCCCCGCCGGTCACCCGTTCCGATTGCGTGGTGATGGCCCAGCCGTCGTCCTTGCACACGAACAGAACGGGCAAGCTCCAGACGGAAGCCAGGTTCAGCGACTCCATCAACATCCCCTGGTTCATCGCCCCTTCCCCGAAAAACGCTACCGAGATCGCCCCGGGGCGCAAGAACTGCGCTGCCAGCGCAAAACCGGCAGCGTTTGGCCCTTCTGCGCCGACAATCCCTGAAGAAGCGGCCAGGTGTGCCTTGGAAAACAGGTGCATGTGCCCGCCCTTGCCGCCGCACAGCCCATCTGGACGGCCGAGCAGCTCGCGCACGATGAGGACAGGGTCCACGCCGCGCATGAGCAAAGCCGCGGTGCCGCGATGATCCAGCGCCATGGCGTCGCCCTCGCGCAATTGGGGGACAACGCCCGCGATGATCGCTTCCTCGCCTGTCCCAAGGTGCATCTCGCCCGAGATCAGGCCGTCATGCCACATTTTCGCGATCGCTTCTTCCAGCAAGCGGCTCTTTAGCATAACGGCATACAGCGACCACAATTCCGGTGCCATAATCACCTCCATCCTGTTCACCACACAGCATTATACACCCGACCAACCTCTATGCCAAATGCCATCTCCCGCAGCCGGTCGCCGCTGTAACTGTGCGCGCTCTAGTCCACATGTCGTCAGAGCCCAAGGGTTTGGAAAAACCCTTGGGCTCTGACCTGTTGCATTTTCCCCCATCCTTTGGTACAATCCTGCACCAGGCGGGCGGGGCAGCTCGCAGCTTTGTCACTGTGCCCCGCAACTATTCGCGCCTGCCGGTGTTCTATTGAGCGACACCGGCCGGCCGTGCTGAGGTTATCCTGGTGGAGGATCTGGCAAACGACGCGGCGCTGGTGGAACGGGCCAAGGCCGACCCGCACGCTTTCGGTCTGCTCTACGAACGGTACGTTGACAAGATCTATAGCTATATCTACTATCGCACCGGCAACTACCACGACGCCGAGGACCTCACCGCCAAGGTCTTTTACCAGGCCCTCAACCACCTGCCGCGCTTTGTCCACCGTGGGCTGCCCTTCTCTTCCTGGCTCTATCGCATCGCCCACAACATCGTGGCCAACTGGTACCGCGACCACAGCCGGCGCAGGATGGTATCCCTCGACCGCTTGGGCCCGGTGGGCCACTCGCGAGCCGACCTCCTGCTTCAGCAGGTGGCCAGCGATGAGCGCCGTGTGGCCCTGACCACCGCCATCCGCTGCCTGCCTGCCGAGCGGCAGGAGCTATTGATCTTAAAGTTCGTAGAGCAGTTGCCTAACGCCCAGATCGGCAAGATCATGGGCCGCAGCGAAGGAGCGATCAAGTCGCTCTACCATCGCACGCTGCTGACCCTGCGGCAAGAGCTGGGCGACCTGGCCCTGTAGGGACGGCCCCCTGCGAGCCCCCTTCATGGGGGTGGCCGCCCTCGATGGCCACCCGTAGGGGCGGCCCCCAACCAGAGGGAGTGCTGCCCTCGCAGTCGCCCGGCAAGGGCGCCGGGAGGAGGATAGTATGAATTCGAGCATTGCTCGTGAAACAGAATACGGCTCTGTGATCCGCCGCAATCGACGGTCCGACTCAACCGCCATGGCGCAGCAGCTACTGGATCTGGCCGAGCAGCTCAGGCAGGTGCTGGTGCCGGTGAAAGCAGATGCCAACTACCGGCGCCGGCTCAAGGGCGAGCTGATCCTGGCCGCCCAGCAGCGCCCGCAGCAGGTTGAATCGAAACTGCCGCGGCGCCGCACGCTCATCTTCATCGGCGCAGCGGCCCTCGGCTCGTTGGCCTCCGTCGTCGGCGTCATCATCGCCTTCGTCGTCCGCTCCCGCCACAGCCGCACCAGCCACATCGCCGCCGGGTGAGAGTGCAGTTGGGCTCTGCTCCCCTCTCCCCCTAGGGGGAGAGGGGTCGGGGGTAAGGGGTTTATGTCCAAATATGCACGCATTACCGGTTGGGGCAAATACGTCCCCGACCGGGTCCTGACCAACTTTGACCTGGAAAAGATGGTCGATACCACCGACGAGTGGATCCGCACTCGCACCGGTATCCGCGAGCGCCACATCGCCGCGCCCGGCGAAACCTGCAGCACCATGTCGATAGCCAGCGCCCGCCGGGCCCTGGCCCAGGCCCATCTTCCGCCATCCGAGCTGGAGCTGATCATCGTCGCCACCTCCACCCCCGATTACCTGGTCCCCTTCCCGGCCAGCATGATCCAGGACAAGCTGGGGGCCGGCAAAGCTGCCGCCTTTAGCCTGGTGGCCGGCTGCACCGGCTGGGTCTATGCCCTGGTCACCGCCACCCAGTTCATCCAGACCGGCGCCTACCGCAACGCCCTGGTCATCGGCACCGAGCACATGTCGATCGGCGTCGATTGGACCGACCGCAACACCTGCATCCTCTTTGGCGACGGATCGGGGGCGGTGGTCCTCGAAGCCAGCGATCAGCCAACCGGCGTCATGGCCTTTGAGCTGGGCTCCGACGGCGCCGATTACGACGCCGTCATCTTCCCCGGCTGCGCCGGCGTCAACCCGCCCAGCCACGAGGTGATCGACAAGAAGCTTCACTACTTCCGCATGGACGGCCAGAAGGTCTTCAAGTTCGCTTCTCGCGTCTTTGCCGACTCGGTCGTCCGGGTGGTCAGCCAGGCCGGCCTGTCGCCCGACGACGTCGACCTGGTCATCCCCCACCAGGCCAACGACCGGATCATCGAGCTGGCCCGCCGCCGCCTCAGGCTGCCCCCTGAAAAGATCGTGGTCAACATCGACCGCTATGGCAACACCTCAGCCGCCTCTGTCCCCTTGGGGTTGGTCGATGCCATCGAAGAGGGCCGGGTCAAGACTGGGGATCATCTGGTCTTTGTCAGTTTTGGCGCCGGACTGACCTGGGCCGCCGCCGTGGTTCATTGGCAGCCGCAGGAAACGGCCGCCATCCCGGTGCTCGACTGGCCCATCCGCGAGCGGCTCTCCCGCCCCGTGGAGATGGCCGGCACCGCCCTGTGGAAAACCAGGGTCAACCTCGCCTCCAAGGCTGAAACCCTGCTGCTGCCGCTCTATACCTTCTATGCCGGCTACAAGAAGCGGCGCAAGAAGCAATAGCACAACCTGGCGCTCGCCCGCCAGCCATGCTACAGGCCCTCTCCTCTTCCGAAGAGAGGGCCTTCGTCTATTCCTCGAGACCTCTATCAGCCCTGCGTCTTCTTCGCTGCCTTGGACCCTCGGCCAGCAAGGCTGGATTTGTGGGCATCCCGCGTTACCACCTGCGCGTAAGTGCCCTTGGCGGGACGCGATTCAACCCCGTCAGCATGACCTTTGCTCATGTGGTTTCTCGTTTCGGCTTGACGCACACCATGAACTGCTGTACAATCAGGAAAACGTGGCGGGGCAAGGAGGGACGATGATCGGCACGTTGCTCAACAACCGTTACCGCCTGGAAGCCGAGCTCGGCCGAGGCGGCACGGGTGTGGTCTATTGCGCTCACGATACACTGCTCGATCGCGACGTGGCCGTCAAGCTCCTCTCCGCAGCCGTCCTGACCACCGAAAGCCGGGCGCGGCTGCTGCGCGAAGCGCGCTCCGCCGCTCAGCTCAACCACCCCAACATCGTCTCGGTTCATGATGCCGGCGAAGCGGATCTGCCGGACGGCGAGGGCTCCATCCCCTTTGTAGTGATGGAGCTGGTCGAGGGCCCCTCGCTCCACGAGCGCCGCCCATCCGGCCTGGACGAAATCCTGGCCATTGCCGTCCAGGTCTGCGCCGCCCTGGAGCATGCCCACGCCCGCGGCATTGTCCACCGCGACCTGAAGCCAGAGAACGTCCTGCTTGCCCCGGCAACGGGGCTGCCCCGACGGGGCTGGCGCCAGACTCCCTGCCGGGGACAGGCGCCCAGGCCAAGCTCAGCGACTTTGGCCTGGCTCGCTCGATGGCCTCCCGGATGACGACCGAGGGCACGATCGTTGGCACGGTGTTCTACCTGGCGCCCGAGCTGGCGCTGGGCAAAGAGTTCGACGGTCGCGCTGATCTGTACGCGCTGGGCGTGATGCTGTACGAGCTGCTGACCGGCGAGCTGCCGTTCGTGGCCGACGATCCGATCGCCGTCATCTCCCAGCACCTGCACGCGCCGGTCGTCCCGCCTCGGGCCAGAAGGCCCGAAATTCCTGCCGGCCTCGACGCCCTCGTCGTCCAACTGCTGAGCAAGGAGCCCGGAGACCGGCCCGGCTCCGCCGCCGAGGTAGGGGCCGGCCTGAGCCGCCTGGCGTCGGGTGAAGCGGCCGAGGTCGTCCTCGAGCCGGCCGGACAGCCGGCGATGCTAGACCGCATCGTGCGCGGCCGGCTGGTGGCCCGCGAGCAGGAGCTGGTCCAGGCCAGGGCCCTATGGAAGCGGGCGGCCGCCGGGGAGGGCCAGGTGCTGCTCATCAGCGGCGAGCCGGGCATCGGCAAGACCCGCTTGGTGCGCGAGTTGCTGACCCAGGTGCAGGTGGCCGGCGCCTGGGGGCTGCTGGGCGAGTGCTACGCCGAGGGTGGCGCGCCCTATGCCCCTTTTGCTCAGATCGTGGGCCAGGTTCTGGGCGATGGCGCCGGCGACGGCTTGGACCTGCCTGATTTCGTGCTGGCCGATCTGGTGGCGCTTGCTCCGGCCCTGCGTCTCCGCTTTCCCGGCGTGCCGGCCAACCCGCCGCTGGATCCCCAGGCCGAGCAGCAGCGGCTGTTCGAGAATGTGGCGGCCTTTTGCGCGGCGTTGAGCGCACGCGCCCCGGTCCTACTGGTGGTCGAGGATGCCCACTGGGCCGACAGCGGCAGCCTGGCCCTGCTGCGCCACCTGGCCCGCCGCATCGCCGACGCGCGCACGCCGAGCCATCCTGATCGTCGCCACCTACCGCGAGGTCGAGCTCGACGAGACGCGCCCTTTCCACGAGCTGCTGGTCGATCTCAACCGGGAACGGCTGGCCACCCGGCTGAAACTGGCCCGCCTCAGCCCGGAGGGCACCCGCGACCTGCTGGCCGCGCTGCTTGCCGAAGAGATCACGCCCGACTTTTCGCAGGGCATCTACCGCGAGACGGAGGGCAACCCCTTCTTTGTTGAAGAGGTGTGCAAGGCGTTGGTGGAGAGCGGCGAGCTGGCCTTTGCCGGCGGGAGCTGGCAGCGGCCGAGCATGGAGCAGCTTGGCATCCCGCAGAGCGTGCGCATGGCCATCCAGTCGCGCGTCGGCCGGTTGCCGCCGGTCGTCCAGGAGACGCTGCAATTGGCGGCGATCCTGGGACGGGAGTTCGAGTTCGAGGTGCTGGCGGGCGCGAGCGAGCTGGACGAGGACGGCCTGATCGAGGCGCTCGAGATCGCCGAGCACGCCCAGCTCATTGAGGAGGTGCCAGGCCGCAGGGACGTAGCCTTTGCCTTTGCCCACGCACTGATCCCGACGACGCTGGTCGAAGAGGTGCACACCTTGCGTCGGCGGCGGCTGCACCGCCGCGCCGCGGCAGCCGTCGAGCGATTGCGCCCCGACGACTATGAGGCGCTGGCCCACCACTGGGCAGCCGCCGGCGACGAGGAACGAGCCCTGACCTCCTGCACGCGGGCGGGCGAGCGGGCGTTGGCCGCCTACGCCAACGTCGAGGCCGAGCGCTACTTCCGGGCGGCCCTGGAGCTGGCCGAAGGTGCCGCCGACGGCCGGGCCCACCTCCTGTCCGAGCTGGGGCAGGCGCTGGCCCGGCAGAGCCGCTACCTGGACGCCATCGAGGTCTGGAAGGACGCCATCGACCTGCATCGCAGCCTGGGCGATCAGGATGCTGCCGGCGAGCTGTACGCCCGGTCTGCCCGTGCGGCCTGGTATGCCGGCGACACCCCGCGCGGGCTGGTCATCTGCCGCGAGGGGATGGCGCTTGTCGGAGGGGCGCCCGACAGCCCTGGCCTGGCCGACTTGCTCCACGAAACCGCCCGAGCTTGCCACTTTAACGGGTTGCAGGAAGAAATGGAAACGCTGTGCCGTCGGGCGCTGGCGATGGCCGAGCGGCTGGGCGTGGTGCGGGTGCAGGCCGAGGCATTGACTACTCTGGGCCTTCTGTCCAACCTGTCGACCGAGGACGCGCTGGCAGCCTTTAGCCGGGCCATCGGGCTGGCCGAGGCGGCCGGGTTGCTTGCCCAGGCCAGTCGGGCCCATCACAACATGGGTAACGCGCTGGCCGGGCAGCAGGGTCAGTTGGCGGCGGCGCGATACCACTTTGGGCGGGCGGCGGAGCTGTCCAGACAGACTGGGGCTGTGGCTGAGGAGATCTTTTCCAGGAACCAGGCGGTCGAGATCGGGCTTCTCGAGGGAGACCTTGCATATGCAGAACAGGAGATAGCCGCACTGCGGCGGTTGGTGGAGCTGACTCCCGATCCAGGGCTGGTCGCGCCGGGCCTGCACAAAGCAGAGGCCCTTCTTCAGCGCTGCCGCGGCGAGCTAGAGCCCGCCGTGGAGCAGCTCACCGTGCTGTGTGACCAGGCGCGGGCCGCAGGCGATTTGCAGTTCCTCTTGGGCCTCCTGTCCGACCTGAGCGAGCTACTGCTGGAGCTCGGTCGGGAGGCCGAAGCAGAAGCTGCTCTGCAAGAGGCCGCCTCCCTCGAAGACCGGCTAGAGGAGGGGACCTCCTCCCTTTTTGGGATGGTCACGTACCGGGCCAAACAGGGGCAGATCGAGGCGGCGCGCCAACTGCTGGCCAGTGTGCGCGCCCGGCTGGCTGGCCGGCCTCTGGACCTTGTCGGGGCGGTCCAGATGGGCTGGGCTGAAGCCAATCTGCAGGCGGCCGAGAAGCGCTGGCCGGAGGCATGGGCCTCTTTTGACTATGTGGTCCACCAGATCACCCGCGCGGGCGCGCGCTGGTACCGGGCGCAGGTCCTGCGCGACTGGGCCGAGGCTCACCTCGCCCGTGGCGAAGCGGGCGACACCGAGCAGGCGCGAGAGCTGTTGCGCCAGGTAATTTCCGAGTTCGAGGCGGTGGGCGCTCCGATCTATGCCGGGCAAGTCCGGCAGCGGCTGGCGGAGCTCGACGCCCTTGCCTTTTGACGAGGAATCGCAGCACCGATTCTCGACGTGGTTCGAGCCTGGCTACGCCCCCGAGCCAGGCCCGAACTCTCCACCGCCGATCACGACGCCGTTAGCGGCGTCGTGATCGGGCAGAAGACTTTCGGCGTCGCGCACAACGCGGAAGGCATAGGCGCCAAAGCCAACCAGCATCGCCGCCAGCCCGGTGAGCAGGATCATCAGGCTCATGCCGGCGCCGGGGCCGGTGCCCACCAGCCAGCCGAAGGTGCCGGTCAGCCGGCCTCCTTCCCGCATGGCCGGCTCAAAGACCATATCGGCCAGCGGGCCGGCGGCCAGCGTGGCGATGGGCGACACCAACCAGGCGATCAGCCGCCGGGTGGCAAAGACCCGGCCCTGCACGTCGGGCTCCACCTTGGCCTGCCAGATGGCCTGGTTTGAGCCGTTGATGATCGGGCTGAAAAAGGCCCCGAAAAAGCTGGCCACAGCCCACACCGGCAGGGCGCGCCCCAGGCCCATCAGCATCTGGCCCAGCAGGCTGGTCAGACCCCAGCCGGCCAGCACGCCGTGCACCCGGCGTCTTGGAGCCACCCCAGGCGCTCATGACCACGCCCCCGACCACCCCGCCGATGGCGCCCGCCGACTGGACGGTGCCGAAGATCATCTCGTTGTTGCCGGTGCGGGCCAGGATCATGGGCGCCATCACCGTATAGCCCAGCGTGGAGAACAGGTTGCCGAGCAAAAAGACGATCTGCAGGCCCAACAGGCTGGGCCGGGCAAAGATGTGGCGAAAGCCATAGACCGACTCTTTCCAGATGCTGCCCTGTGCCTTGCGCCCGGCCTCGGTCCTGGCCGGCTGGGGGACATGGACGAACAGCAGGGCGCCGACGGCCACGACAAAGGTGACGATGTCGATGATCAGGATGCCGGCTGAGGCCGATCACGCCCAACAGCGCGCCGGCCAGGAGCGGGGCAAAGATGTTCGACGAGGCGCCGGCCAGCTCGATCATGCCGTTGGCCCGGCCGTACTGCTCCTTGGGCAGCATCAGCGTGATCGCCGCCGAGTAGGCCGGCCACTGGAAGGTCTGGAAGGTGCCGGTGATGAACGAGGTGACGTACAGGTGCCAGATCTGCAGGTGGCCGGCTGGCATACAGCACCAGGACGGCGATCGTCGTCACGCCGGCGGCCAGGTCGCTGATCATCATCATCAGCTTGCGGTTGGAGCGATCGACGATGGCGCCGGCGATGGGGCTGAGGGCGACCATGGGCGCGACAAAGAAAAAGCCGACCAGGGCCAGGGCAGTGGCCTGCCCGGTCACCTCGTAGGCCCAGATGGTCAGGCCAAAGCCGCTCATGCCGGTGCCGAGCAGCGAGATGGCCTGACCCAGCCAGACGACGATAAAAGCCGAGCATGCCGGCCGGTCGAGATCTACTCGACATAGATCTCGACTCGTTCACCATCCTCGACGTCCTCCACGTCGATGATCTTGCCCTGTGCGCCGCTCTTGATCTGCTCCACGACCTCGTCAAATCCACCCCCTCGACCTCCGGCGCAAAGCGGGCGCCCATCTTGATGCCCACGTTGACCAGGCTCATCGGCAGGTTGACGTTGACCTTGCTCTTGCCGGTCTCCAGGTCGGTGACCCGGATCGCGGAACCAGCGCGGCGAGCTGGGCGCGCCACCATCACCACCGTTGTTCCCTTTTCTTCTCCGGCTCCAGGGCAGACAGCAGCCTGGCCCCTTCCTCAGCCGTGATCTTTTTCTCCGCCACCATCTTGAGGATCTGCATCCTCTCTTCTGTTGTTGCCATTTTCTGGCCTCCTTTTCTAGAGTGTTACCCCAATACACCTGGACGTGCTCGCCTTCCTCGTCGTCCTCCACGTCCAGGAAGAACGGCTCGCCCCGGCTCGTGCTGTCGCGCAGGGCGATGATCAGATCGTCCACGGCGGTTTCCTTGAGCTTGGGGACAAACGGCTGGATGATGCGCACTACCCACGACGCCAGCGTCAGCGGCAGGGGAAAGCTGAGCATCATCTTGGGCTTGCCCTGCTCGCTGATCCTGAGGTGCAGCCAGCGGGCGGTCCGGCTCCACCAGGCCAACAGCGCCACCAGCAGGCCCACGATCATCGGCAGCCAGCCACACACCCGCCAGCCCGGCGTGGCATCGGCCGCGTAAACCAGGCCCATGATCAGCGCTCCCACCACCAACAGGCCGCCCCCGACCAGGGCCGGATAGATCCAGAACCTGGACCAGTGAGCCGGCGGCCCTCCCCAGCCTGGGCGCGGGCAGGCCTCGGCAGCACGGCTCAACCGCCACCGGCTCGGGTGGTTGCGCTGCGCCGCTCAACAGCTCGGCTGCCTCTTCGGCCTTGATTTGGCCTGCCTCCACCATTCTTAGGATCTCAAAGCGTTCTTCGTCCATCTACCCCCCCGCCATCTGTCGTCGTTTGGCCATCGGCCAGCACTCCTCGACCGGTGCGATCCCTTGGCCTATCGCAGTCCCTCGCTCGGAGGACTCCGGCTCCTTCAGCACAAACAGACCGATCACCCCCGCACTCATCGTGATCAGGCCGGAGATGACGTACATCGCCCGCAGCCCGATCGCCTCACCCAGAGCCGCCGCTACCCCCATCGACACCAGCCCGGCGGCCGTGGTCAGGGCATTCAGGGCGCTGCCCACCCGCCCCGCTTCAGGTCGGGCACAGACAGCTGCATCATGGTCATCAGCGCCGACTGGGCCGGGATCAGCGGCAGGCCGACGGCAAAGCTGAGCACCACGATGGTAGCAAAGGTCGGCGCCAGCCCCAGTCCGCCCAGGAACAGGCCGATGAAGATGATAGCCCCAGCCGGCCATGGCCGTCTTGCTCAGCCGTGAGGCCACAAAGCCAAGGGCCAGGCCGCTCACGATCATGCCGGCTCCCTGGGCCGAATCGACGATGCCCAGCCCTTCGGCCCCGACGCCGAACGTGCGCTGCATGTAGGGCACCCACAGCGACGTTCACCGCGCCCAGGCCCAGCTGGACCACCGACAGGCACAGCAGGACGCCCACCATCGTGCGGCTGCCGAAGAGGAGGTCACGCCCTCGCGCATCTCGTTCCACACCGCTCCCATGCTGCCCGCCCGCTGCCGCCTGCCGGCCCGCCGTCGTGTGCGGCACGGTCATGATCAGGATCGCCGCCGCCGAGACCAGAAAGCTGGCCGAGTCGACCACGAAGGCGGCCTGCGAGCCCCACAGGCCGATGGTGAAGCCGGCCAGGGCCGGCCCGGCCAGCAGCCCCACCGTCTCGACGATCTGCATCAGCCCGTTGGCGGCGAGCAGGTCGCTCTTGTCCGTGACGATCAGCGGCAGCGCCGCCCCCCGCGCCGGGAAGAAGAAGCGGCTGATGCACGACATCAGAAAGCCGACGACGTAGTAGATCCACACCTGGTCGGGTGTCTGCACCAGCAGGCAGGCCAGCACCAGCAGCGCCCGCAGCAGGTCGGCCACGATCATCGTCCGCTTGCGGTCCCAGCGGTCGACGAAGACGCCGGCCACCGGTCCGAGAAGCAGCACCGGCAGCGCGCTGGCCATGATCGACAGACCCACCTGCAGCGCCGAGCCGGTCAGCCTTTCGACCATGATCGGGATGGCCAGCCAGTAGAAATAGTCGCCGATGAAGGAGATCGTCTGGCCCAGCCACAGCGCCAAAGCTGCGGTTGCGGAAGAGCCGTCCGTAGGCGACCTTGCTCTGGCCTGCGCCGCCGTTAGCCGTACTCATGGCCGAGGCCTCTGTTCCCCAGGTTGTAAGACATGGTCAACAAGGTACGCTTTTCCCGAAAGCCATGGTTGCCCAGGGCCTCGAGTGCGGCGGTGTGATCGGTGCTGACCATGGCCCGGACGGTCCTGACCGGCAGGCCGGCCAGCATGTGGAGCGCCCGGCTACAAGCACCGGCTCCAACTGGCCGCGATGCTGGGGATGGACCACCAGGCTCAGGGCATGTTCCCCTCCCCGGAAAGAAGCCTGCACGGCCATCGTCGCTACCAGGTCGGCCTCCTTGAACGCAGCCAGGCGGTAGGTATGCCGGCCGGCCAGCAGGTCGGCCAGCCTGTCTCCACGCGAGCCCCCCGTCCCGCTCATAGTCGCCGCGGCGCACCGGCCTCAGCCACTGTGCATGGTTGGCAGGGCCAGGCCGGCCAGGTTGTAGGCGGCTTGCCCACCGCATGGACGGTTGGCAGGGGCGCAGGTCATAACCCGGCGCATCGACGGCCCCCGCTTCGACCGCCGCCAGGGCAGCCCCATCTCGCCGGCCACCTGCTGGAACCCCAGATCGGTGTACAGGCGCAGCGCCGGGAGGTTATCCTGGTAGACCTGGAGCACGGCCTCCTCTGCGCCTGCTGCCGCGCCTCGGCGATCGTCTCTTCCATCAGCCGGCGGGCGATCCCCTGCCGTCGATACTCCTCGCGGACGACCACGTTGCAGATCACCCACCGGTAGCGGTTGCCTGGACTGCGCATGAGGTTGGCATTGCCGACTACCGTGCCCCGACCTTTCCGCCCTGTCGGGCGGCCCTCTTGGCCCCTTCACCGCCTCCCAGACAAAGCCGTTGTAGGTCTCGCGGAAGGCTGGGATCCGCCTGCGCCCACCACCAACCAGCGGCGACAGGCGGGACATCCACCGCAGGTCGCGCGAGCGGCCCGCCCTGGCGATCCATGTTGTCGCCAAAGGCTGTGCTTGATGAGCTGGGCAATGGCCCCCATGTCCCGCGCGGCGTTCGATTCGCTCGGACTTCGCCGCGCGCCGCCTGCTTGTTCTCCGGTTTATTGATAACCATGGCTGATTCGGAGTCCTGCGCCAAGAGTTCGTCCATTATAGCACAGTCGGCCGAGATCGGCAGATCGCGCGTTCATCGTTGCCGGCTCAGTCACGCGTCATCATTCACTTGTTAAGCACGTTCACATCGGTCGCCACGACTGCCACCGTCGCGGGCACCAGCGCCTGCCCCTCAGCGGGCCGCCCCCT
>CAVVMX010000010.1:0-99794 GCA_963749455.1 uncultured Chloroflexia bacterium | reverse complement strand
CTACAACCTGACTTATGGTCATCGGTTTCTATCGATACCACCTGGGCCAAGAAGCGCCCCGCCTGCGGTAGTGGCAGCGGCGAGCCTGCTGTCGCCTTGCTCGCGCCGTTGGGACCAGGCCAGCCGCAATTCCGGGCTCCGTGGTGGCAGTGGCAGCGCAATCTCCGGCGAACGCCGACCTCGGGCACACTCAATTCGGCCGTCTCGGGGTCTGCGAGTATTTCCCCCCTCCTCGCTGTCGGATCGACGCCAGAAACGCGTGGGCCATGACGATAGAGTGATATGACGATGCCAACTGTGCCAATAGCAGACCTCATATTCGTCGAGGCCCGCCTCGCCTTTGCCTTCCTCGATGGTGGTTTCGATGCTCCAGCGAGCTCCAGCCGCCTTTCACCAGGGTGTGCAGATCAGGATACGACGCGGGGCATCGAACAGGTCATAGGCCAACTCCGTCGGGTCGGTGACGGAGCGCCGCGCCAACAACCAGGCCTGCGGCGGGCGCGGCCCCACGTTTCTCGAAGATACGCACTCGCGCCCAGTCGTAAAGGCGGTGGCCCCTTTCTCCTTGCCCCACCGCCAGTCGCTTCCATGCCTGAGATGCCAAGGCAGCGACCACCGCCGAGACGGGCTCCATGCTGTGGCTTCATTCGCCAGGCGTCGCTCTTTCCTGGGTCGTCCCGTCCGACCCTTGCCCCAGGTGCCACCACGGCTGCCGCTCGCGCCAGGCTGCGCGTATTCGCCGACACGGCCAGCACGTACTTCTTTTTCCGGCCCGCGCTACCCGGTCGCGAAGCCGCTGTCGTCCCCGTAAATCTCGTTCCTCCCGTCACCCACTCCATCGGCACACCTCGCGCCAGGGCATGCTCCAACATCTGAATCGCCAACTGGAACTGCGTCTGAAAGACCACCTCGTCCGGTACACGCGCTTCCAGACGGCGCTGCCAGTCCTGACACCATTCATCCGGCGGATACAGCCGCCGGTCCAGGAAGGTGTCGCCACGACGGCCGCGGTACGTCAGAAAGACCCCGAATCTGACGGTTCCTTCAATGCTCCCCAGCCGTCCACTGTACTGCCGCTTCACGCCCGCCGACTTAGTCCCCTTCTTCCGAAAGGCCGGTCTCGTCGACAATGCCGATGCCGTCCGCCTCCCCAAAGCGCTCGATGACAAACGTGTTGCAGTTCGTCGCGCACGGCGTTCGCATCCCACTCTGCACCAAACAGCAACCGTTGCGTTCCTCGAGGGTTCTTCTCGCCCATCGCTTCTGCCATCTGCCAACAGTTCTTGCGCGCAACAAGCGCCGAACAGGGCCACGAAAGTACTGCTCGAATCCTCTCGGGCTCGCTTCCGCACAAATGCGTGTGCGAACGCGGGCATGGAATGTCTCAAATTCGCGCGCATCTGATCGATTTCGTCTGGCTTCACGAGCCTCGCCTCCTTTTGGCAGCGTTGCGGCCATTATCGCCTGGTTTGCCAATGTCCACAAATCACAAGTCAGGTTGTAGTACTACGGGCTTGCCGGCAGGACTGCGCCGTTTCGGGATCGAGCCTTTGCCTCATCAACGGGCTTCGAGCTCACACGGCTTGCCCAAACCCACCGTCGGTGCTATAATCCAATCAACGGGATAATCCAGATAATACCATGAAAACAACCAGACTCGCGCATGTGCTTTGTACTGCAGCGTGGACGACCCCATCGGCCTGCACCTACCGTTCTATACCGACGACGAGGGGCGATGCATCACCCGCTCCGGCCAGACCAAACCACCCGGCTACCCCGGCCAACTGCACGGAGGCTTGATAAGCACGCTACCTGGACGTCCCAACTCAATTCCTGTATACTCTGGCGTTCTCGCTGTATGATTCTGTATGACTGGACCTTGAGCATGCAGAAGGCGTTTCCCCCATGCTTTTCCCCTTTTCCACAGATCCAGATTCATTTATATTCGTCCAATAGCGTGTGGCGTAAAACGACGTAGGTTTTGTGCAATCAAGAGGCCGAACACGGGAAGCGGCCTACAGGTTGAGAGATTTCTCGCACCTTACCAACTAAGATCGGCCAGGCCTCAAGCACGGCTCAACCAGCCGCAAATGCCTTAATGTCGGCGAGCCAGGCGTCAAATACGATAGCATCCCTATCCTAAAGGATCGTCCAATATTTCTCGATACCAGCAACCTTTCCGGTTTCTAATGCGACATATAGGTATCGGCGTTGGAAGCGTCAATCGCAATGACGATACATGTCCAGTACGATACGACGATTGACAAGGAGAATAAAAATGAAGAAACTCAGGTTCAGATTGATTCCGGTGTTTACTGTGTTTGCTTTGGTGTGTTTGACTGCGCCGATGCGTGAAGTGCACCCCTGAAACTGGACACTTTTTGGGCCGTTTTTAGTTCGCATCAGGAGGCTGGTCGTGCTCACGTTGCCACCGTTCCTCGAACTCGACCGGGGTGAGATACCCCAGGGCCGAATGGATGCGCTTGTGCATGTAGACGTCGTTGAGAAACCGGCGCAGTTGGCCCAGGGCATCAGTGTAATCCTCATAGTCCGACAAGTCAACTTCCTCTTCCTTGATAGTGCGCATCAGCCGCTCTGCGTAGCCGTTCTGCCAGGCTGCGCCGGTTTCGGCCATGCTGATTTGAGCACCGACCGCTTCAAGCCTCTGGACGTAAACCGTGGCTGCATACTGGATGCCTTGGTCCGAATGGTGGATCTCCGGTGTGCCCTCGGCCAAGGCCCGGTCCAAGGCTCTCAGAGTCAAGACCTGGTCCAGGCTGCGTCCCAGGTGCCAGCCTCGGATGCAGCGGGTGAAGACGTCCATGATCACGGCCAGGTACACGAACTCACAGCGCAGCCGGATGTAGGTGATGTCCGACACCCAAACCTGATCAGGCCGTACGATCGCCAGGTCCTGCACCAGGTTCGGGTAGCGGGGGAAGCTGTGCGTGCTATCTGTCGTTTTCTGCGTCTTACGCGCGGCTTTGAGCTGCAACCCCATGCTGCGCATGAGACGCCCCACCCGTTTCCGGTTGACTGTCCAGCCTTCCCGGTGCAACTGCGCCGTGACACGGCGATAGCCATAGGTCGGCCACTCGCCGGCCACCGTCTGGATCGCCATCTTGATCTCTTTGTCATCCGGCTGTCCTGCCCGGTAGTAGTAGCTGCTCCGGGCACAGCCCAGCATGTTGCACACCATGGTAACCGGATACTCTGGCAGCAGCATCTTGATCACCTGCCGTTTCTGCTCGACACGGCGCAGGCCGGGTCAAGATGCTGGAAGCTTTTTTTGCCGCATCCAACTCCAAGGTCAATCGCCCGACCAGGCGCTCCAGTTCGGCGATCCGTTCTAACTCGTCGCCCTGGTATCGCGGCATGGCAAAGATCTCGGGTGCTCGCTCCAGAAACTCAGCTTCCACCGGGCCAGAACCTGGGAGCTCAGGCTATGCTCCCGGCAGATCTCGGCCGCGCTCTTGACGCCGGTGAGATCTTCGAGCACCACCCGTGCTTTGAACTCTGGCTTGAAGGCTCGTCGCCTTGGCATTGTGCATCCCCTTTCTTGGACTGATTCTACATGAACTATCGTAGGTGTCCAGTTTTAGGGGGTCACTACACTCATTCAAGACGGAGCCATCACCCAGCCAATCGACCCGCACGTTCTTTGCCCAGCATCAGGATCGGCTCACGGTCTTCCAGTTGCCTTCGTACTCGCCGGACTACAACCCGATCGAGTTTCTGTGGAAGAAGATGAAGCGGCGTGCGACGCACAACCAGTATTTCCCAGACTTTCAGGATCTGGTCGATGCGGTCGATGATACCCTGGCTTACTTTGCCAACCAGGTAGCGGAGATCAAGAGCCTCATGGGGCTCTATCCTGGAATTCAGGTTGAACCTGCTACGACTGTATGATGTCAGATTCATTTTCTCAGTGTCTATGGTTCAACCAGAAAGACATCGACGATTCCGTGCCAGTGGAACTCATCTATAAGATCTTCAGAAAATGAATCTGACATCATACTGTCGTAGCAGGTTCGGCTTGAGTTCTGACATAGAGCCCCATGAGGCTCTTGATTCCCGTGACCTGGCTGGCAAAGTAAGCCAGGGCATCGTCGACAGCGCTAACCAGATCCTGGAAGTCCGGGAAATACTGGTTGTGCGTCGCGCGCCGCTTCATCTTCTTCCACAGGAACTCGATCGGGTTGTAGTCCGGCGAGTAGGAAGGCAATTGAAAGACCGTTAGCCGGTCTTGATGCTCGGCGAAGAAGGCGCGGGTCGATTGGCTGGTGTGATACTTGGCTCCGTCTTGAATGAGGATCAGATGCTGAGACGTTTGGGCCAGCACTTGGGCCAGAAACGCCTGATAGCGCTCCGAGTCGAAGCGTTCTTGCTGACCATGATAGAAAAAGCGTCCCGAGACAAACTCGATCAGGCCCAACACCTTGTACCCTTTGCGCTTGCCGGCTGTCTTGACCACGGGCGTTTGCCCCTTGAGCGCCCAGGTATAGCCCAGGGAACCCCATTGAGCAAAACTGACCTCATCTCCGAACAGGAGCAGCGCCTGTTTCTCCTCAGCCAGACGCTTAATCTGCGGCCAGGTCTCCGCCCACCAGCGTTGCCGGGCTTCTTCGTCCAGGTGATCCGACACAAACCGGGCTTTCTGAACCGAGAAGCCCAAGTTGTGCAGCAGTTCGCAGACATAGTAGCGGTTGTACAACACGCCAAACTCGCGCTGAATGAGTTGCTGACATGTAGTGACCCCCTAAAACTGGACACCTACGATAGTTCATGTAGAATCAGTCCAAGAAAGGGGATGCACAATGCCAAGGCGACGAGCCTTCAAGCCAGAGTTCAAAGCACGGGTTGTGCTCGAAGATCTCACCGGCGTCAAGAGTGCTGCCGAGATCTGCCGGGAGCATAGCCTGAGCTCGCAGGTTCTGGCCCGGTGGAAGTCTGAGTTTCTGGAGCGAGCACCCGAGATCTTTGCCATGCCGCGATACCAGGGCGACGAGTCAGAACGGATCGCCGAACTGGAGCGCCTGGTCGGGCGATTGACCTTGGAGTTGGATGCGGCAAAAAAAGCTTCCAGCATCTTGACCTCTCTGTCGAGCAGAAACGGCAGGTGATCAAGATGCTGCTGCCAGAGTATCCGGTTACCATGGTGTGCAACATGCTGGGCTGTGCCCGGAGCAGCTACTACTACCGGGCAGGACAGCCGGATGACCAAGAGGTCAAGATGGCGATCCAGACGGTGGCCGGCGAGTGGCCGACCTATGGCCATCGCCGTGTCACGGCGCAGTTGCACCGCGAAGGCTGGACAGTCAACCGGAAACGGGTGGGGCGTCTCATGCGCAGCATGGGGTTGCAGCTCAAAGCCGCGCGTAAGACGCAGAAAACGACAGATAGCACGCACAGCTTTCCCCGCTACCCGAACCTGGTGCAGGACCTGGCGATCGTACGGCCTGATCAGGTTTGGGTGTCGGACATCACCTACATCCGGCTGCGCTGTGAGTTCGTGTACCTGGCCGTGATCATGGACGTCTTCACCCGCTGCATCCGAGGCTGGCACCTGGGACGCAGCCTGGACCAGGTCTTGACTCTGAGAGCCTTGGACCGGGCGTTGGCCGAGGGCACACCGGAGATCCACCATTCGGACCAAGGCATCCAGTATGCAGCCACGGTTTACGTCCAGAGGCTTGAAGCGGTCGGTGCTCAAATCAGCATGGCCGAAACCGGCGCAGCCTGGCAGAACGGCTACGCAGAGCGGCTGATGCGCACTATCAAGGAAGAGGAAGTTGACTTGTCGGACTATGAAGATTACACTGATGCCCTGGGCCAACTGCGCCGGTTTCTCAACGACGTCTACATGCACAAGCGCATCCATTCGGCCCTGGGGTATCTCACCCCGGTCGAGTTCGAGGAACGGTGGCAACGTGAGCACGACCAGCCTCCTGATGCGAACTAAAAACGGCCCAAAAAGTGTCCAGTTTCAGGGGTGCACTTGGGCCAGAAACGCCTGATAGCGCTCCGAGTCGAAGCGTTCTTGCTGACCATGATAGAAAAAGCGTCCCGAGAACAAACTCGATCAGGCCCAACACCTTGTACCCTTTGCGCTTGCCGGCTGTCTTGACCACGGGCGTTTCCCCCTTGAGCGCCCAGGTATAGCCCAGGGAACCCCATTGAGCAAAGCTGACCTCATCTCCGAACAGGAGCAGCGCCTGTTTCTCCTCAGCCAGACGCTTAATCTGCGGCCAGGTCTCCGCCCACCAGCGTTGCCGGGCTTCTTCGTCCAGGTGATCCGACACAAACCGGGCTTTCTGAACCGAGAAGCCCAAGTTGTGCAGCAGTTCGCAGACATAGTAGCGGTTGTACAACACGCCAAACTCGCGCTGAATGAGTTGCTGAATCAACACCGAGGTCCAGCAGGCCGTCGTAAAGCCAGCCGCTTGAGGACCAGCCTGGATCAGTTCACCCAGTCGCTGCTTTTGTGTCGCCGTCAACTGCGGTTTGCGACCAGGCGACCGCCGATAGACCAAGCTGTCCTCCCCGTGGCACAGCAGGGCTTTCAACCAGTCATAGACAGTCTGTCTGGCGACCGAGTAGGTCTCAGCCACTTCCGAGATCGTCGCCACCTTTCTGCCAAAATCCAACAGTGCCGAAGTTCGACGCACCAGCCGCAGGTCGCCGACTCGATAGGCGTACTGCATCCGCCGAATCACCATCTTGACTGTTTGCGGTGTAAAGCGTATACTGATGTTCATGGGGAAATGCCTCCTGTCTGTTGGCAGAGTGATGACTCCACCAGACAGGATACCGCATTTCCCCTGTTTCATCAAGTTGTGTCCAGATCATTTTCTGAAGGTCTATAGCTGCTGGCGTACCCATCGCTCCCTCGCAGCTTGAAGCCAAGCAAGCTATCCAGGTGACCTCGCAATTTCCTTGACGTGGGTCGACAATTCCTTTGACGAAACCGCGTGGAAGATTGAGCGTTGCGTTGGTGCGGATGTAGCGACTTCACCCTCCTCGCAACGCGCGACGCCAGCATCTGGGGACCCCGGTTTAATGACGTTGGGCTGGATGAGGTCACTACCTACTCCTATCGTGTCCGAGCGGTGAATGCATCTGGTCCATCGGATTACAGCAATGTTGCCTGGGCTACCACCAGCTATGCCCGACCTGATGGTCAGGCGAGCAACCTAGTCGGGACCTTCATCGATGGCACGGTGCAACTCACCTGGACCGAAATGCCACGAACGAGACCCGCTTTGAGATCCAACGCTATCAGGTAAACAGTGGTGAAACAGCCTTCAGTGTGATTGGCACCGTCCCCCCCGACACCACCAGCTACGTTGACAGTACAGCGCTCAGCGGCACCAGCTGATACCTACCACGTCGTTCCATGGCGGTACGATGTCTTTGGTGGAGCGCCGGATACAGTGACCGTGCAGACAGGGGTAGGCATCGCCGCGCCGGAGGCTTTCAAAGCGGTCGTGGCTCCACCGACGTCAGTCCGCCTCAGTTGGAAGGGCACGTTCGCGGCAGGCACCCAGGTGGTCGTGCAGCGGGAGAACTGCGATACGTACGGCTGTTACGGCTGGCTCACCATTGGCAAGGTGGATGCCTCAACCAGGCGTTTCACTGACAGCGCACTCTCGCCTGCCGCAACGTATACCTACCGCATCCGAGCCGTCTCGACAACGAGTGTCTCTCCGTTTACCAACAGCATCACTGTGACCACGCGCTGAGGCACGCGAATAATATCAAACAGGAAATGAGCTTACATGGGGCGCCGCGTCTACAAGAACAAGGCAACCGCCTGACTACCAGGGACCCTCGGCCACCCGGCCGAGGGTCCCCTTTTTGCGCAACAC
The DNA here is from genome assembly GCA_963749455.1 of uncultured Chloroflexia bacterium. Lineage (GTDB taxonomy): Bacteria > Chloroflexota > Anaerolineae > JAAYZQ01 > JAAYZQ01 > JAFGOG01. Next base: position 91,926 of record CAVVMX010000010.1, on the reverse strand, counting down.
CGTCGCCGTCGCGCCAACAATGTCGGTATCAACGCTGCGAACCCTCGTTACTTAGTTCAAGCTTGCTTGATAGGTCGTAACCCTCGCCCCATCTGTTCTCACGCCACTGCGTCACATGGTTGCCAGTTCGTCAATAGACAAGCAGCTATGCTTCTCGAAGAAGCCAACTAGACCAGAAGTACTTGATAGTTTGAATAGCCATTCCTGAGGGAGTAGAATATCCCATCAGTTTACACTCCAGACTTAACAAGCCCGCGATGTGTACTCGCGGCAGCGGGCTAACCTTGAGTGGACCAGCTATTCGGCCTATCTATCTGGGTCCCTAACGACCAGTTCAGCGTCGCACACCCTCGGGTTAACTATGCCGATTCTGGCCATACTATCCGAACCTTCATGAGCGATCTGGCTGCCATGCAGGTCCAACAATAACAATACTATGTACCCGACATCCTTCTCTGTCAAGCCGAAGATCAGCCACGGACGAGCATCGGCCCAAGGAACTGCCGATCACCGCGTCCTCAACCGCGATCGCCTGGCGGTCCGAAGCCCTCTCGATTGACCAGCGGGGTGGGCCTTGCGCCGGCAGTTCGCCCACCCATATCACAGACTGGGCAGAAGGGCCACGACCGACGAGCTTGAGAACGGAGTCGTTTGCCCAATCCCCGCGTCGATGCTATAATGCAAGCGACGACAACGAGGAGCGATCATGGAAAAACAACCCAACTCGCGCATGTGTTTCGTGTGCGGCGTCGACAACCCCATTGGCCTGCACTTGTCGTTCTACACCGACGACGAAGGCCGGTGCATCGCCCGCTTCCGGCCCCAGCCGGAGCACCAGGGCTACCCCGGCCAACTGCACGGCGGAGATCATGATAAGACCATACTGGACGTCCCAACTCTAATTCCTGTACACTCTGGCGTTCTCGCTGTATGATTCAGTATGACCACAGATCGGAAAGGGGCAAACAGGTAACCTAATGGACGTTGATCAGCTTCGTCAGTTAATCGCCCAGGGGGAAGGAACCCTCGTCGAGTTCAAAGAGAACCTGCCTGTCCCGGCCGAGTTAGCCAGAGAAATCGTCGCCCTGGCCAACACCGAAGGTGGTTGGCTGCTCATCGGAGTGGACGACAGGGGCACCATCCAAGGAACGTCCTTTGGCGATCGGGAGGTACAGCTTGTCCTGAACGTTGCCCGCAACAACTGCGTACCCCACTTGCAGCCCAATGTGGAGCTGGTAGACCTATCTGGCAGAACCGTCGCAGCGATTCGGGTTGAGCGCGGCAGGCAGAAGCCTTACCAAGCCAACGAACGCATCTATGTTCGCATCGGGCCTCACGCGCGTCGCGACACAGGTCGAGCTCCTCTCCATGCTCCAGGAGACTGGTATGCTAAGTTTCGACCAGTTGCCCGTCTTGAACGCGACGCTCGACAACCTGGATCTAGCCAAGGCACGCGATTACCTGGCCGGGCAGACGGAAGCGTCGCAGCTTGCCATGAATGGAGACGTTGTCGAATTGCTGGCCCATCTCAAGGCCGTCGTGCGCTACGAGGGGCAGCGTATTCCCAGCATCGGCGGGTTGCTGCTCTTCGGCCGAGATCCGCAGCGTGAGCTGGCGCACAGCGAGTTGCGCGCCGCCCGCTTCCAAGGGCGCGATGTGGTTGGCCCGATCACGGATAAACAGGACTGTCGGGGCACGCTGCCCGAGATCATCGACCAGGCCACCGACTTTGTGCGGCGCAATCGTCGCATCATCCCGCATATGAAAGGCATCCGGCGCATTGACGTCGAAGAGTACCCGTTGGCAGCAGTGCGCGAAGCAGTGGCCAACGCCGTGGCTCACCGGGACTATGCGTTGACCGGCAGTTCGATCCGGCTATTCCTGTTCGATGACCGGTTGGAGATTATCAGTCCAGGGCGTCTAGTGTTCCCCGTGACTCTGGAATCACTCGGCCATGTGCGCGAGACGCGCAACAAGCTCATCGTACGCGTGCTGCGCGATCTGGGCTATATCGAGGATCTGGGCACAGGTATCCGTCGCATTCGGGCCGCGATGGCCAGCAGTGGCCTGCGTCCACCCGTTTTTGCCGAAGAGCATCACCAATTCATTATCACTCTCTATGGTGCAGCAGCCGGCGAGGGAATCACTACCTCGCCTCCTAGTGACCGGGCAGCTCAATGGGGGCTAAACGAACGCCAGGCCAGAGCATTGGACTATCTCACTGCTTACAGCCAGATCACACGAGGTGAATATGCCACTCTGACAGGAGTGGCTAAAAGCGAGGCGTACCGCGAGTTGCAGGAGATGGTGGACAAAGGCGTTGTAGCCCGACGCGGTAGAGGCAGGGGCGTGCACTATGTGCCTATCGTCCCCTCTGGGGACGATTCCGGGGACGATTAAGGGGACGATTGAGGGGACGATTGAGGTAGACTGGAGTAAGCGTCATGGACAAGCAACCCAACTCTCGCATGTGCTTTGTGTGCGGCGTCGACAACCCCATAGGCCTGCACTTGTCCTTCTACACCGACGACGAAGGCCGCTGCATCGCCCACTTCCGGCCCCAACCGCAGCACCAGGGTTACCCCGGCCAACTGCACGGCGGCTTGATAAGCACCATACTGGACGTCCCAACTCAAATTCGCTTACACTTTGACCTCTTTCTGTATGACTGAGTATTACTGGTCCATCCGAGCTAGATAAGGCAAGAAAAGAAGCCAAATGGAGGCATATGACGATGATCATCAGTATTATTGGCCGTCGGGGCCAGATGACTGTTCCGCGGGAGATCCGTCGCTCGTTGAATCTCCGAGAAGGAGATCGGGTCGCCTTTATACGGCGGGGCGATGAAGTTGTCTTGCAGCCACTGACGAACACCTTGCTAGACCTTCGGGGCAGTGTTCCCGTAACGGAGGCCCAGGATCTTGAGGCCATCCGTAACCAGATCATCCAGAAGCATGCCCAGAAGGTGGCTACGAATGGAGATTGAACGAGTTTTTGCCGACACCAATCTGTTCCTGCGCTACCTGACCAACGATGTGCCTGCTCAGGCGGATGCGGTGGAGCAGCTCCTTCACCGCGCTTCCCGCGGAGAGGTGGTGCTAGTGATCAACAGCATGGTGGTAGCCGAAATCGTGTGGACCCTAGAATCGTATTATGGCCTGGCGCGGGATAACGTTAAGGACAAGATCCTCGCCATTCTCAATACCCCTGGCCTCGAGGCGGCAGATGGAGACATGCTGTTACAGGCCATCTCCTGGTATGCAGACAAGAACGTAGATTTCATAGATGCCTTTAACGCCGTTTGGCTGTTGGCCCACGGAGTAACTGTCGTTTCCACCTTTGACCTTAAGCACTTTTCTCGCTTCGAGGGAATTAGGATTCAGGTGCCTGGAAAAGCAACCCAACTCGCGCATGTGTTTCGTGTGCGGCATCGACAACCCGATCGGCCTACACCTCGCCTTCTATACCGACGACGAGGGTCGCTGTATCGCCCGCTTCCGGCCCAAGCCGCAGCACGGGTATGCCAGCCAGTTGCACAGCAGCTTGATCTCCACCATACTGGACGAACCAACCCAGATTTCTGTACTCGCTGGCGTTCTCGCTGTATGATTTTGTATGACTGAACCTTGGAGAAACAAGAAGTAGAGAGCGTAGCGTCGAAAAACAGGCGCTTTTTCAGGGGGTGGCGTCTTACGGCAGCGTGTTCAGCCTGGACTCTGGCCACCCAGGACATTGAATGGCTCCGCACGGGACAGGCACAGGGCAGAGAGTCCGCAAGAGCTCGTCAAGAGTGAGCCATCACCAGTACTGGAGAGGCAGCTGAATGCCTCGACTCCCAGGGAGCCGAGGTTCTCTTGGGCCTGACCACAAGACGCAGGATCGTGCGCTATCAAGATGCTGACGTATCCCTGGGAAGGCGCCTAATCCGATGCCCTCCTGGTTCGATAACCACAAAGGCCTGGGCGAGTTCTGTTTCGGTGTGCAGGTTCAGCACTCTCTCCAGTTCGGCATGGACCGCATTCAGAGTTGAGGGCAAGACACGAAGGTAGATGACTCCTGCACTCAGCTCCCTCACGAACACCAGGTTGCCAAAGTCTTGTCCCGAGTCACCATGACGCGGTTCTGTTCCTGGGCCACACGCAGAATATCTCGATCCTGTGCCCGCGAGAGCCCGAGGCCTGCAACCAGCACCACATCATGCCCCAGGTCAAGCAGAAAGCGCGCTGTGGCTGCATTGAGAGACATCCTGGTCGAGGAGAAGCTTCATGCCGGAACCGCCGCGAGATGTATGTCCTCCGCAGCTACGAGCGCGATGGCGTACTGGACACAGGCCCGAATGTCCTCCGGGGCGAGATCCGGATAGTAGTCTTGGATGATCTCGTCAAAGGAAAGGTCTTCATCTAGCAGTTCCAGGACACTCTGCACAGTGATGCGTGTTCCAGCCACACAGGGCTTTCCAAAATGCACCTCAGGATCGACTGTTATTCTCTCTATCATCCTACCACCTCTTTTGTCATCGAATTGCCTCTCGCTGCCAATTATACACCAGACCACGCCGGCTGGCAAGAATCCCTTGAACGGCTCTTCGCCGAAGAGGTTTGCTCAGAACAAAGGCCATTGTTTTTGTCAAAGGAGGCATCCATGCAGACTCGTGAGTTGGGACAAACTGGCATCTCCGTCGGCGCCGTCTCCGTCGGCGCGGACCATCTAATGCATGCGTCCATGGCCGACACACAGGCCGTCGTCGACCTGGCCATCGACCGCGGCGTGAACTATTTTGATCTGGTGGGACCCTTTCCCGAGTTTCGTGACCGGTTCGCCGCAGCGCTGCGCGGCCGCCGCGACCGGGTGCTGCTCACCTGCCACCTCAACGCGGCGGTCAAGAACGGCCAGTACTGGAAGACGACCAACCCTGACATCAGCCGGGCAGGCGTCGAGGATTTCCTGGCCCGCTATCACACCGACCATATCGACGTCCTTTTTGTCCACAATGTCAACGGGCTGGCCGAATACCAGGCGCTCCTCCGGCCCGGCGGCATCATGGAGCTGGCCCACTACTACCGGCGCGAGGGGATAGCCCGCTGCGTTGGCCTGAGTGGCCACCTGTCGGAGGTGTGCATCCACCCGGTGCGGGATGGGCTCATCGACGTGCTGATGTTCCCGGTCAACCTGAGCAGCCACGCCGAGCCCGGCCGCAGCGCCCTGCTCCAGGCGTGCGCCGAGCATGGGGTGGGCGTCGTGGCGATGAAAGCCTTTGGCGGCGGCAAGCTGTTGCAGACCAACCGTACCGTCCAGTTCGCACGCTACCAAACGGGCGGGCCGTCGTTCAAGAAAAAGGTGCCCCGTACCCTGACCCCGGTGCGCTGCCTGAGCTACGTCCTAACCCAGCCGGCCGTCGCCACGGCGGTCGCCGGGGTGGCCAACTGCGCCGAGCTGGAGGCGTCGCTGGCTTATCTCAGCGCCGGCGATGAGGACAAGGACTTTAGTGATGCCATCGCCGGGTTTGAGCAGTACCATACCGGCGAGTGCGTCTACTGCAACCACTGCTTGCCCTGCCCGGTGGCCATAGACATCGGGCTCGTGTCCCGCCTGGTCGACACCTTTACCCCGGCCCTCCAGGCCCGCTACGACGCCATGCCGGTCAAGGCCTCGGCCTGCACCCGCTGCGGCGCGTGTGTCAAGCGCTGCCCCTTCGCCGTCGACATCTCTGCCCATCATCGACCGCGCTGTCGGCCTCTATGAGGCCCGCAGCACCATGCACATCCCGATGGAGGCAACATCATGAGACACCTTGAAAGGCACAGAACAGATCGCATCGGATGGCTCCGCGCCGCAGTGCTTGGCGCAAATGACGGCATTGTTTCCACTGCCAGCCTCGTCCTGGGCGTGGCGGCGGCAGGCGCGAGCCCCAAGAGCATTCTGACCGCCGGCGTCGCCGGGCTCGTGGCCGGCGCCATGTCGATGGCTGCCGGCGAGTACGTATCGGTCAGCTCGCAGGCCGACACCGAGCGCGCCGATCTCGCTCGGGAGCGCCAGGAGCTGGCCACTGCACCCGAGAGCGAGCACAAAGAGCTGACCGCGATCTATGCTCAGCGCGGGCTTGATGCCGGACTTGCCTCCCAGGTCGCTACCCAGTTGATGGCGCATGATGCACTCGGCGCGCATGCACGGGACGAATTGGGTATGTCGGACGCAATGACCGCACGACCGGTCCAGGCAGGGTTGGCCTCGGCCGCTACTTTTGCGGCTGGCGCCGCCATGCCTCTCCTGGTTGCGCTCCTGGCGCCGGCGTCCGCAACCATGTGGGCCGTTGCGGTAAGCTCGCTCCTCTTTCTTGCGGTACTGGGCTCTCTGGCCGCGCGCGCAGGCGGCGCTTCGGTGCGCACTGCTGCGGCGCGAGTGACCTTCTGGGGCGCGTTAGCCATGGCCTTGACGGCGGGGGTGGGTGCTTTGTTTGGGGTGGTTGCCTGAGTTCGCTCCACGTGGACGGTCTCGACGCTCATGTCGCCGGTGGCCCATATTGCCCGGCTTTCCCCGCTACTTGCCCACGTGTTGCACGGTTGCGCCGGTGAGGATTACGTTTCCATTCTCAAACCGCACCCCTCCCTGGGGCAGGAGACGGCCTCGCGGCGAGCGGCTGCCGAGAGGAGTTCTTTGCTGCGCTGCCTGGCTTGCCCACACCCCGGGTGTGGGCAAGCCAGGCGGCATACATCACGCCTTACCGGATCGGCGTCAGGGCGTCGATGGCCGGCAGGTAGACCGAGTCGTAGAGCGCGTCGTGCTCCTTGGCGCTGCTCTGTAGCAGGACCACGTACCCCCGTCCTTCCCCCTCCGACAGGGCAAAATCGATCTTGAGGTTCTGCACCTCCACCGCGTACAGGTTCCAGGTGAGGCCGTTGGCCTCCCGTTGGTCCACCGCCTCCGGCGCTGCGGCCAGCCCTAGCTGTTGGGTCAATAGGTCGAGGAGGTCCTCAGCGCTGCCGGTCATCGACTGCATCAACACGGCGGCCACGTCCGTGCCCGATGCGCCCCGGGAATAGACGCCCATCGGCGACTCGGTCCAGCCGTCAGGCGCCACGCCTTGGATCGCCATCGTTTCGTTGGTGAACGGCACCCACTCCACCGCTGCCGGCGCTGACGGCACAACGAACTTCCAGCCCCGCATGTCCGCAAGGCAGGTATCGTCGGGCGCCGTTGCCGGGTCGTCCAAGAAATCGATCATCATCTCCTGTGGGCAGCCCGTAGAAGCGCTGGCGCCGTGGCCCACCCCTGGGTACTCGAAGAAATAGCTGTTCTTCAACGTCTCGCCGACCTGCTCGCCCCAGGCCGGCGGGGTAATCGGATCGAACTCGCCGGCCATGATGAGCGTGGGGATATCGCTGGTCACCGCCTGGGTCAGCGTCCTGTCGGCCTGGCCCACCTGCCAGTCGGCGCACATTTCGTAATCCCAACTCTCCCAAGATGCTGTCGCTGAAGGCTCGTTCCAGCTCGGGGTGTTCGGTCAGGGCCGTCTCGAAATCCTGGGGCGAGCTGAAGGCGACCTCGTCCTGGCAAAGCACCGAGAACTGCTGCCCCTGGCTCAGTGCCTCTCCTGACACCAGCAGGGCGCCGAGAAGCTGGGCGATGGTCGCATAATCCTCCTGACTGGCCTCGTACAGGATCTGCGGAAGGGACGGGATCACGCTCGTGATATACAGGAACTGAAAGAGCAGACTGGCGAGGTTGTCGCCGGTCATGACCAGATCATAGCTCTTGCCGGTCAGAGGATTGGTCACCTGGAAGCCGGCATGCTCCTGGTTGAGCCGTTCGACGGTGTCGAGATAGACGGTGCGCAGGTCGGGGAATGCGGCGCTGCACGCCTGGTCTGCCGCGCAGGTCTCAAAAAGAAGGTCAATGGAGCGTGCTGCGTTGGCGGGCGCCTCGGCGATCAGGTCCCGCTGAGGAGGATAGACCGAATCGAGCACCACGGAGCGGATCCCCTCCGGGTAGCGGCGCATCACCTCTATCGCCAGCCAGGTCCCGTACGAAGTACCCCACAGGTTGACCTGGTCGTACCCCATCGCCTCGCGCAGGTCGTTCACATCAGCCGCACTGGCTGCGGTGTTGTACGCCGGAAGCTCGGCTACCTCGGCCAGGTCTTGCCGGCACGCCAGGGCCGTGCTCTTGATCAGGTCGATCGCTTCTTCATCGTCGATCTGCCGGCCGTCGATCTCCTCGTCGAGCAGCTCCAGCCCCAGCTCCCTCAACTCGGGACAATCCAAGGTCGGTTCAGACAAGCCCACCCCGCGCTGGTCGAACAGGATGATGTCGCGGCCGGCTTCCAGGAGCGGCTGGAACTGCTCGCTGAAGGTCAGGTACAGGAACTCCAGGGCGCTGCCGCCCGGTCCCCCTTCCAGGTAGACGATCGGGTCGGGCTGGGGGGTGGCGCTGGGGTGCAGGACGGCCACTGCCAGACGGATGGTCGGGCTATTGGCGTCGCTGCGGTCCTCTGGCACGACCAGGTAACCGCACTCGATCGTCTTGCCCTCAATCAAGCCGGAGGGCAGGTTAAAGGGGCAGGCTCCCGGTTCCAGGCCTGTCAGCGCCGCCGGCGTAGCCGTCGGTGGCGGCTCAGTCGGCACAGGCGTAGCCGTGGGCGGCGGCGGGGTTGGCGTCGGCGCGGGCGTGGTCGTAGGTGGTGTCCCACAGCCGGTCAGCATGGGCAGCAGCAGGATCAGAACCGACAGCAGGACCTTCGCACATCGAGCCGATTTCATCTTTCACCTCCTTGTGCTGTTGGGAGATAGCCTATCGACAGGCTACCTCCCATCTTCTGCTTTCAGCCACACACTCCTTAGGGCTGGTACGTCTTTGCCGCCAGCGGCAGAAAGGCTCGGACATAGTCGGCCGCCATCCAGAACGAGTCAAAGGCAGCGTCGATCTCGGCGGCCGTAGACGATTGGTTGTAGGCGGCCAGGCCGACCCGCGTCGGCACAAAGCCAGGGCCGGCGACGTGGTGGCCGATCAGCCGCCAATAGATACCGTCCTCGCCGTAAAAGCCCCAATAGTCGCTTCCGGAGCGCGCCACCTGGAGGTTGGCCAGGTAGGGCAGTGGAACCGCCGTGGCATAGGTGGGCTCAATCAAGCTGCCGGCCTCTTCATGGTGGAAGTACAGGCCGTTTCCCACGCAGGCGTCCCCGATGCCATAGTAAGCCCGGCCGAACATCATAAAGCTGTCGTCGTCGGCATAGAGCAGCAGCCCGGCGATCTGGAAATCCTGGGTCGGGGTAAAGAGGACCCGTGTGCCGATCTGCCAATCGGTGGCTGGTGCCGGTCGCAGCAGCAGGTTGTGCGCATCGTTACCCGGTCCAAGCAGCGAGCCCTCTTGAGTGGTGATCTGCATGTGCCCGGGCCGGGCGTCCAGGCTCCAATGAGTGTCATCCTCGCGCACCCAGCCCCACGGCTCGTTGAGACCCTTGTCGAAATGATCGCTCCACCCATAGTCCCGTTGGGGCAGCTCGCCGATCATCTGGAACTTGGTGAAATCGGCGGGAATGTCAGGCGCCGCCTCTGGGTTTTGCGGGAGCTCCTGGGCGGCGCCCAGGCCGGCCTGAACCGCACCCAGACTGGCCGTGTACTGCCCAACCGGGATCCATTGCAGGCCGTCGAGGCTGTAGTAGCCCTCGTAGGTGTTTCCCCTCTTCTGGAGCTGCAGCTCGAGGTGGGTGGCTGCTTCCAGCACGCCCGTCACGTCGGCGGAGGCGTTCACCTCGCATGTCATTTCCACATACGGATCCCCATACACGTGGCCCAGGCTCAGTCTGACATAGTTGTCGTCGTCCTCGTAGATGATCAGGCCGGCCTGGTGAAAGTTGGCGGTGGGGGTGAACTCGAGTCGGACGGTTAGGTAAAAGTCGCCGGGCGGGGCGGGCATCAACAGCAGGTTCTTCTCGTCGTTGGCACTGCCCACCAGGCTGCCGGGCTGGGTGGCGATCCGCATCCAGCCGGGACGGTCGGTCAGACTCCAATGGGTCGGGTCCTCACGCACCCACGACCACAGCGGACCCAGGTCCTGCGATTCAAAACCGTCGCCCCAGGAGTAGATCTCGACGTCGGACCACTTGCCGGCCCGATTCCTCATCAGCCAGCCCCACTGAGGCGAGACGTCGCCGCTGCCGTCAAAGCCCTCGTAGGTGCCGACGACGCCGACGTGATCCTTGGTGTTGGCCACCTCGTCACGGATGGCCGCCGGGTCGGTCGAGTCGGCCCGGTCGATGGCGGCCAGCAGGATGCGCGCCGCGTCGTAGGCGTACGGGCCAAAGGCCGTTGGATCGTCTCCATAGTTGGCAAAGCCCGCCGCCTGGTAGTCGGCCAGGAAGGCCGGCCAACCCGGCATGTCGGCCACGCGTCGAGACTGCATCCCCACCAGGTCGCCGTCGACCGCGTCCCCGGCCGCAGTCCTGTATTGCTCGAGGAGCCCTTCGTCCACGTCCCACGGCGTCCAGGCCACCACCACGTCATTCATGCCCACCTCGTCAGACACCCGGCTGAACAGCCCGGCGCGGCTGGCGTCATAATCGGCGTAAAAGATGACCTGCGGGTGCTCGTTGTGCTTGATGTCGGTGAGCGTCGCTGTGAACTCATCGGTGCTGCTCAGCAGGTGCACCCCTGTGATCGTCCCGGCCAGCGCGGCAAAGGTGGACGAATAGTACTGCACGTTGCCCAGGGGCGCACTGCTGAAAGCCACAACCGAGCTCATCTCCAGGCCCAGCCCGCGCCGCGCATAGCGCGCCAATTGGGCCGGCGGCGAGCCGTCGTGTGGGCAGGTGCGAAAGGCGATGTCATACCCCTGCAGGGTAACCGCCGGACTGGAGCTCGACGGCGAAATCATCGCCACGCCCGCTGCCGCATACACCGGCTCGGCCGCCACGGTCGCCCCGCTGCAGGTGTGGCCGATGATGCCCACCGCGCCTGCGTTGAGCAGCTGCTGGGCCGCGATCGGCGACTGGCCTGCGTTGCACTGGTCGTCGGCCGTCACCACCGCCACCAGATAGGGCACGCCGCCAATGTCGATGCCGCCGGCCGCGTTCACCTGGTCCACTGCCAATTGCACGGCGTTGGCCTGCGGCCAGCCAAGGAAGGCGGTCCCGCCGCTCAAGTCGGCGGCCACGCCGATGGTGATCACCTGCGTCACATCGGCTGTGGTCTCGGCTACCGATACGGGCAGGGGCACGGCTGCCGCCGGCACCCCTGCCACACCAAGCCACAGCACAGCTCCGATGGCCAGCATGGTCAATCCCGCGACCACGCTCGACCAGGAGGAACTGCGCTTCCGCTGCACGACCAACACGTTCATTGCGTCTCCTCCTCTCCTTTTTCCTTGCGAAAATCGATGCGATGTCAGGCTGCGATGGTCCAGGCATCACCGATCGTACCATAATCGGCCCTGGAATGCAAGACGGTCGGCCGAAATGCGCCCTCGCTGCACGCCGGTCACAAGTAGACATAACAGGAATCACCCTGGCGGATTTGCCCGGCCCCGCCAAATAACCCTCTCCAACATCGTACAACATAGTGTATTGAGGTTTTTGGGTAACCGCCGGCCCGGGTCTTGAACACAGCCGTCAAGTCTGCTATAATGGGACCTCGTTGCCGGGCAGGCACAAGTCAGCCCGGCCTGCCGTCAAAAGGGGGAGGAGTGACTACACTGCCGACAATCAACGCGATCATCTTTGACCTTGGGGGTGTGCTGATCCAGGTCTACCAGGAGGAGCGTTTTCGCAACCTGGAGGCACGGTGGGGTCTGCTGCCGGGCCAAGTGGCCGAAATCCTGTGGCACTCTCCCGATCACCGGACTGGCCGAAGTCGGCGCCATCACCGATGCCGAATACTGGCGGCGCATCGCTCCCCGGCTGGGCCTGCACACGCCCGAGGCGGTTAGCGCCTTTCAGCAGGATGTGTACGGCCCTGTCGTGGTCACCCAGTCGATGGCAGATCTGGTCCGCCGGCTGCACGGACCGTACCGCACCGGGCTGCTGAGCAACGCCAGCGATGCCGTGACGCCGGCATTCATCGCCGAGCGCTATGGACTCGGCGGGCTGTTCGATGTAGAGATCGTCTCGGCCCTGGTGGGCCTGGCCAAGCCCGACCCGGCCATCTTCCGGTTGGCATTGGAGCGGCTCGGGACGGCGCCCGAGGCGACGATCTTTGTCGACGACTATCCGCCCAACGTGGCCGCAGCGGCGGCGTTGGGCATCCAGGCGCTCCACTTCACTGGCTACGAAGCGTTGATCGCCGAGCTGGAGCAACGGGGCGTGGCGTGAGGCGATACTGCGGATCTGCTGGTCGACCTACCTCGGACCGCAGTGGCCCAGGGCCGTGCTGCTGGCGGTCCTGGTTCTGGGCACCATCGGCCTGCAGCTGGTCAACCCGCAGGTCATGCGCGATTTCATCGACATGGCCCAGGCTCGGCGGCGCCGTCGATACGCTGCTGCGGCTGGCCGTGCTGTTCATCGGCCTGGCGGTGGCCCAGCAGGTCGTGTCGCTGCTGGCGACCTAGGTCAGCGAGAACCTGGCCTGGCTGACCACCAACGCCCTGCGCGCCGACCTGGCCGGCCACTGCCTGCGGCTGGACCTGTCGTTCCACAACAGCCACACGCCGGGCGAGATGATCGAGCGGATCGACGGCGACGTGACCGCCCTGTCCACCTTTTTCTCCCAGTTCGTGATCCAGGTGGTGGGCAACGCCCTGCTGCTGGTCGGCATCCTGGCCCTGCTCTTCCGCGAGGACTGGCGGGTGGGCCTGGCGATGACCGGCTTTGTGGCGATCGCCGTGGTCGTGCTGGCCCGCTTCCGCAACCTTGCCGTGCCCCACTGGAAGGCGGAGCGGCAGGCCAGCGCCGAGCTGTTCGGCTTCCTGGAGGAGAGGCTGGCCGGCACCGAAGAGATCCGCTCCAACGGGGCCGAAGCCTATGTCATGCGCGGCTTTTACCGGCTGATGCGCGAGCTGCTGCGCAGGTCGCTCAAGGCCGGGCTGATGATCAACATCCTGTTCAACACCACCTTTCTGCTCTTTACGCTGGGCAACGCGGCCGCCTTTGCCGTCGGCGCCTGGCTGTTCCAGGCAAGAGCCATCACCATCGGCTCGGTCTATATCATCTTTTACTACACCAACATGCTGGAGCGGCCGATCCAGCAGATCATCCGCCAGATGGAGGAGCTGCAAAAGGCCGGGGCCAGCATCATCCGCGTCCGGGAGCTGCTGTCCACGCCGAGCAAGCTCCTGGATGGGGAGGCCGATCCGTCAGGTGGGCTGCCGACTGGCCCGCTGGCGGTCCAGTTCGAAGGGGTGTCGTTCGGCTATGCGGACGGCGGGCCGGCCAGCGGCAGCGGCCGAAGGCCAGGCCGAGTCCTCGCCCGAGAAGGAGATGGTCCTCCAGGACGTTTCGTTCAGTCTGCCGCCGGGCCGGGTGCTGGGGCTGCTGGGGCGCACCGGCAGCGGCAAGACAACGCTGACCCGGCTGCTGTTCCGCCTCTACGATCCCGACCGCGGCCTGGTCGGGCTGGGCGACGGCGGCCGAGCTGGTGGACCTCCGCCGGGTGCCGCTGGCCGAGCTGCGCGGGCGGGTGGGCATGGTCACGCAGAACGTCCAGCTCTTCCACGCCACCGTGCGCGACAACCTGACCTTCTTTGACGACCGCGTCTCCGACGACCGGATCCGCCAGGTGATCGACGAGCTGGGGCTGGGGGAGTGGCTCGAATCGCTGCCCAAAGGGCTGGACACCGTGCTCGAGTCGGGCGGCGGCGGGCTGTCGGCCGGCGAGGCGCAGCTGCTGGCCTTTATGCGCATCTTTCTCCAGGATCCCGGGCTGGTGATCCTGGACGAGGCCTCGTCGCGCCTCGATCCGGCCACCGAGCACCTGCTCGAGCGGGCGGTGGACCGGCTGGTGCAGGGCCGCACGGCGATCATCATCGCCCACCGCCTGGGGACCGTGCAGCGCGCCGACGAGATCATGATCCTGGAGAGATGGCCGCATCGGCGAGTACGGCGACAGGAGCCGCCCTGGCCGGCGATCCGGCGTCGCAGTTTTACGGGCTGCTGCAGGCCGGGCTGGAGGAGGTGCTGGTATGAGCCTCTGGCAACTCGGCGTTCGATCTTCCGGCGGCTGGGACCGGCGCACTGGGCGGCCGGCTCAAGACCTGGCAGTATGTGCTGCGCTTGATCCGGTTCCGCCCGTGGCTGTACCTGGCCCTGGGCGTTCTCGAGACCCTGTTCTTTGGTGTATTCCCCCAGATTGTCGGCTGGATCACCTACAGCTTTTTCAACACCCTGACCGGCGACGCGCCGGCCAGCCTGGGGGTGGGCGGGCTGATTGTCCTGCTGGTGGTGACGGCGATCGTGCGGGTGGCGGCCATCTTTGGCGACGTCGCCGTCTACTTCACCTTCCAGTACAACATCGCCGCGCTGCTGCGCAAGAACCTGTTCGAGCATATCCTGAAGCGCCCCGGAGCGCGGGCGGTGCCCGGCTCGCCCGGCGAGGCGATCAGCCGCTTTCGCGACGATGTGGACGAGATCGCCGGTTTCATGGCCGAGTCGTTGATCCTGACCGGCTTTGCACTGGCTTCCGTCGTGGCCGTGGTGGTCATGCTGTCGATCGACGCGCGCATCACGCTCGTCGTCTTTGCTCCCGCTGGTCGTCGTCACGGTGGTGGCCAACCTGGCAGCGCAGAGGATCGAGAAGTACCGCGAGGCCAGCCGCAAGGCGATGGGCGATGTGACCGACTTCATCGGCGAGATGTTTGGCGCGGTGCAGGCGGTGCAGGTGGCCACGGCCGAAGAGCGGCTGGTGGGGCATTTCCGCACGCTCAACGAGGCGCGCCGCCAGGCAGGCGCTCAAGGATCGCCTGTTCACCGAGCTGCTTGAGCTCGGTCTTTCGCAACACCGCCACCATCGGCACCGGGGTGATCCTGCTGCTGTCGGCGCAGGCGATGCGGGCCGGCACCTTCACGGTGGGCGATTTCGCGCTCTTTGTCTACTACCTCGGCTTCGTGACCGACTTTACGGGCCTGATCGGGGAGCGCTGGGCGTGGTACAAGCAGGTCGGCGTGTCGGTCGATCGCCTGCTGGTGCTGCTGCACGACGCCCCGCCCGAAACGCTGGTCAAGCACAGCCCGGTCTATATGCGCGGCGAGCTGCCCGAGGTGCCCTATGCGCCCAAGACGGCGCAGGATCGCCTGGAGGCGCTCGACGCGACGGGTCTGACCTACCTCTATCCCGACTCGGGGCGGGGCGTCGAGGACGTCGACCTGCACCTGGAGCGCGGCTCGTTCACGGTCATCACCGGGCGGATCGGCTCGGGCAAGACGACGCTGCTGCGCGCGCTGTTGGGGCTGTTGCCCAAGGATGCAGGCGAGATCCGCTGGAACGGCCAGTCGGTCGACGACCCGGCGACCTTCTTCGTGCCGCCGCGCAGCGCCTACACGGCCCAGGTGCCGCTGCTGTTCAGCGAGTCGCTCCGCGACAACATCCTGATGGGCCTGCCCGAGGACCGGGTGGACCTCCAGGACGCCATCTGGCAGGCGGTGATGGAGCAGGATGTGGCCGAGCTGGACCACGGGCTGGACACGGTGATCGGCGCCAAGGGGGTCAAGCTGTCGGGGGGACAGCGCCAGCGCACGGCCGCGGCGCGCATGTTCGTGCGCGATCCGGAGCTGCTGGTCTTTGACGACCTGTCCAGCGCCCTCGACGTGGAGACCGAGCGGGTCCTGTGGGAGCGGCTGGTTGCAGGGCGCACGGCCGGGCCTGACCGGCCCGACCTGCCTGGTCGTGTCGCACCGCCGCCCGGCGCTGCGCCGCGCCGACCGGATCATCGTCCTCAAGGACGGCCGGGTCGAGGCCGAAGGCAAGCTGGAGGACCTGCTGGAGACCTGCGAGGAGATGCAGCGGCTGTGGCGGGGCGAGATCGAGCAAATAGGCAGTAAGCGGGCTATTGCGTTCTTCATGCCGAGCTTGAAGTGGTGGACCTGGGCATAGTCCCGGCCCATGGCCACGGCGATCTGCCCGGTCTCCATGTCATAGACGACCGACCAGATGGTGCTCGGCTGGGACACGTCCTCCAGGAGGGCCATGGCTTCCTCCTGTGACACCTGGCCTTGCGCCTGTTCGAGTGTTCCGGAAGCAGTGGCGTACCGGTCACATTGCAGCACGGCGCTCTCCGGGCTGTGGAAGGACAGGACAAAGTTGGTGGCCACCTGCCACGGCTGTTCGTTGCGCAGGACCTTCATCTCGCCGTCGACGAACTCGACCACCGCCGAGTTTCCACGTCGAGTCGGCGATGAGATAGTGCAGGGGTGGGCCGCTTCCCCAGTCGATGTTGTACGCTCCAAGTAACGACAGCGCCTCATCCACCGATTGGGCCTTGTCCAACAGCAGCCGGATGGCCGCCAGGCTGTCGATAGTCACCTTGCGGCTGTCGCTGCCGGCCTGAGCGCTGGGAACGGCCATCATACCCACCGCCAGGCCGCGCTCGTTCATGCCGTCAAAGGGGAGTAGGGCGCATCCAACAGCCTCAACCGGTCGCTCCACGACGGCTCATCGGTGCCAAAGCCCAGGTAGGAGATATCGACCATCGACACCGAGTCGTAGCCGTGTGGGGGATGGGTGAACAGCAGGAGGGTTGGATGGTTGTACCAGTCAAAGTTCCGGCCCAGGATCGCCTGGCCTGGCTGGCCAAAAGCCGAAAAGCAAGTGCAGGCCCAACACTCAGCGGTTGGCTGTAGGCTCAAGCGGCAAGGTGGCGTCCGCCTGTGTCCCTGTTTTCAGCCAGTCGTCGAAACGGTAATCCTCGTACAGGTGCATCACGTACAGCGGATAGTCGTCAACCTGGCGGAAGGTCAACAGCGATCGCAGCGGGCTGCGAAACAGGACGGTCAGCGCTGCAGCCAGCCCCACCACGATCCCAGACGGCGATGACAATCGATCTCTTCATCGGTTCAGTCCCTCCGTGCTATTATAGCACGACTTGACGTTCTTGTGAAGGGCCTGACATCGGTGTATAATGGCGCCGGGCACTGACCACGAAATCGATGCTCAGTGAGGCGAGATGAACGGTCTTTCCACGCAAGAGGTACTCGAGCGCCGCGCCAGGGGGCTGGGCAATCGGGACCCGGTCCGGTCGAGCCGGTCCTACCTGCAGATTGTCCGCGAGAATGTCTTCACCTTTGTGAACCTGGTGCTGTTTGGCCTGGGGACGGCGTTGGTGCTGCTGGGCCGGCCGAGCGATGCCATTGTCTCGGTGCTGGTGATCCTGATCAACGTGATCGTCAGCGTCGTCCAGGAGATCCGGGCCAAACGGACCCTCGACCGGATTGCGCTGCTCACCCGGCCCAAGGCCACCGTGCTCCGCGATGGGCAGGAGCAGGCGGTCGATCCAGACGAGATTGTCCTGGGCGACATCCTGGTGCTGCGCCCCGGAGACCAGGTAGTGGTCGACGGGCAGGTCGTCGATGGACGCGAGTGGCGGAGCCGGTCGGGCCGAGCTGGACGAATCGCTGCTGACAGGAGAATCGGACCTGATCCGCAAGCAGAGCGGCGACCCGGTTTACTCGGGCAGCTTCTGTGTCACCGGCAGCGTCCTGTACGAGGCGCAGAAGGTGGGGATGGACAGCCTGGCCAGCCAGCTCACCGCCAGCGCCCGCGCCTTTCGTCGCGTGCTGACCCCGCTTCAGCAGCAGATCAACCTGGCGATCCGGGTCATCCTGGTCCTGGCCATATACCTGGAGCTGCTGCTCGTGATCCGCAACGTGCTGGACAAGGTGCCGCTCGTCGAAAGCGTCAAGATGTCGGTGGTTATCATCGGCCTGGTCCCCAACGGCCTGTTCCTGGCGATCTCGGTAGCCTATGCCCTGGGCGCGGTGCGGATGGTCGGCAAGGGGGTCCTGGTGCAGCAGTCCAATGCCATCGAGTCGCTCAGCAACGTCGACGTGTTGTGCCTGGACAAGACCGGGACGCTGACCGCCAACCGCATCCAGTTTCACGCCCTGAAGCCGCTGGCCATCCCCGAACAGGAGCTGCGGCAGGCCTTGGGTGACCTGGCGGCGAACGTTACCTCTGGCAACCGCACCAACGCGGCCATCGCCCAAGCCTGTCCCGGCCAGAAACGGGGCATCGTCGGCGAAGTGCCCTTTTCGTCGGCGCGCAAGTACAGCGCCCTGGCCTTTGACGACCCGGAGCGGCGGGGCACCTACGTCCTGGGAGCGCCTGAAGTGCTGCAGCCGGCGATACGCTATGCGTCGCCCACAGGGATCCCCTGCCTTTCCAGGGAGCGGAGTCGGCTTGTACCAACAGGCGGCCGTCGAAGAGCAGATCGCGTCGTGGGCCGACCAGGGCTTGCGAGTGCTGGTGTTTGCCGCCAACCCAGAGGTGGTCCCACTCGCGGGTGAGGATGGACAGCCACGGCTGCCCGAGGGGCTGGTCCCGTTTGGACTGGTCAGCCTGAGTGAAGAGCTGCGCCCGGAAGCGCAGACGACGCTCAACGCTTTTGCCCAGGCGGGCGTGCGGCTCAAGATCATCTCGGGCGACAGCCCGCGCACCCTCGCCACTGTGGCCCGCCAGGTGGGGTTCCCGTCGCCGGCCAGGCTGGTCTCCGGGCTGGATCTGGAGCAGATGAGCCCGGATGAGTTTGCCCAGGCGGCCAGGGAGGGGGATATCTTTGGGCGCATCACCCCGGCGCAGAAGGAGCGGCTGGTCCAGGCGCTGCGGGATGCCGGCCACTATGTGGCCATGGTCGGCGACGGTGTCAACGACGTCCTGGCGCTCAAGCGGGCCAATCTGGCGGTGGCGATGCAGGGCGGCAGCCAGGCGACGCGCGCCGTG
Source organism: uncultured Chloroflexia bacterium (assembly GCA_963749455.1). GTDB lineage: Bacteria > Chloroflexota > Anaerolineae > JAAYZQ01 > JAAYZQ01 > JAFGOG01. The sequence continues at coordinate 73,071 of CAVVMX010000010.1, read as the reverse complement.
GCCGACATTGTCCTGCTCGACGATTCGTTCGCGGCGCTGCCGCCTTCGGTGCAGGAGGGACGGCGGATCATCACCGGCATGCAGGATATCCTGAAGCTGTTCCTGACCCGCGTGTTCGCCGTGACCCTGATGATCCTGTCGGTCGGCATGCTCGCCAGTTTCCCGTTCAGCCCAAAGCACATCACCATCCTTACCCTGTTCACGGTCGGCATCCCGTCGATCGCCCTGGCGGCCTGGGCGCAACCCGGCGCGATACGGCGCGAAGAGCCTGCTGCGCCGCCTGTGGCACTATGTGCTGCCGGCCAGCCTGACCCTCGGCCTGGCCGGGCTGGCCGTATTCCTGGCCTACTCGTTTCTGGGCTCCGGCGTACATCTGTCCATTGTCAGGATGGGCGGCTCTGAGGCCGATCTGGGGGTCAGTCAGAGTGCGGTGACCCACTTTGCCCTGCTGTGCGGGCTGTTCCTGATCGTCTTTGCCGAGCCGCCCACCAGGTTCTGGGTGGGCGGCGACGAGCTGAGCGGCGACCGGCGGCCTGCCTTGTTGGCCCTGGCGCTCCTGGTAGCCTATGCGGTCATCCTGGCCGTGCCACCCCTGCGTGGGTTCTTTGACCTTGCTCCTCTGGGATGGTGGAGTTACCTGCTTTTGGGGGTGGCCGCGGCTGTGTGGGCGGTCCTGCTGCGCTGGATCTGGCGCGCCGGGTGGATGGAGCGCTTCCTGGACGTAGAAAGAGTCCCGACGGATCTCGAAGGGCGTTTGAGATATGGTTGTTGCCGTTGTGCTTGCTCGCCCTAATCGGGCTGGTGTTGGTCCTTGGACTGGCTCTGTCGTTCCTGCATGACCCGGCGTTTTGGCCTGGCCGAGGTGCGCAGCCCGGCGGAGTTTGGGCTGGCCTTCGAGGAGGTCACCTTCAAGGCGACCGATGGGCTGACGCTGCACGGCTGGTGGATCCCCAATGCCGGATCGGACCGGGCGGTGGTGATCATGCACGGCCATGGCGGCAGCATGGACTGGGACATTCACCGCGCGCCGGCCCTGCACGCGGCCGGGTTCAACGTGCTGCTGTTCGATTTCCGCGCCCACGGCCGCAGCGAGGGCACGACGATCACCTTCGGCTACCTGGAACGGCAGGATGTGCTGGGCGCGGTCGAGTTTCTGCGCGGCCGGGGCATGCGCCGGATCGGGTTGCTGGGCTTTTCGTTCGGCGGCATCGCGGCCATGTTGGCGACGCCGATCTGCCCCGACATTGCGGCCGTGGTCACCGACGGCGGCCCGGCCCGGATGCGGTCGGCGATGGCGGCGCGGGGCGTGGAGTGGGGCGCGCCGCGCTGGCTGTCGGTGCCCCTGGCCTGGCTGACCGTGGCAATGACCTCGCTGCGGCTGAGGGCCAACCTGTTCCACTACGAGGCGGTGCGCTGGGTGGGCCGGATCTCGCCGCGCCCGATCCTGTTCATCCACGCCGGTCAGGATCAGTACCTCCCCGATTTCGACGACCTGTACGCTGCCGCCCGGCCGCCCAAAGGAGGTGTGGTACGTGCCTGAGGCCGGCCACACCAAGGTGAGCGAGGTTCTGCCGGAAGAGTTTCAGCGCCGGGTCATCGCTTTTTTCGATCAGCATCTGTGACCTTGAAGCTGCATTTTCCGGAAACAGGAGTGGGAAACGATCGAGCAGACCTGGGCGCCATCGGTGGCCTGGCCTCGTCTGAAGGCCCGCTTGAGCGACTGGCCCGGGTGTTTTGAGCTCGGGCGGCCGGTGCGTCCTGAGAAGTTCCAGGCAGTTCTCGAGGAGATCGAGGAGTCTGCAGGGGCGCGAAGCGCTTGCGCAGCCGATGGCTGAGGACGTCAGGGCAGTCTGCGAACAGGTCCAGCGCGCGCTGCCTTGACGATCGCCCGCGAGCTGGGCGGCCCAGGGTTTCAGTTGCTGGCGAGCAACGAGTCGCTTGCGCATGCCAGAAGAGGGGATCAGGTTATTGCGAAAAGTCTGGCCTGGCAGCAGTTAGCACTCAGCGACGTAGATCTGCGTCCTACAGACTTCTGACCATCCGGCGGGTGGAGGTCTCGTAGCCGAGCGCCTGGTAGAAGGCGAGGGCGGGCTGGTTGAATTCGTACACATTCAGTTCGACGTCGGCTGCCCCCTTGGCGATGGCCCACGCGTGGGCCTGGTCCATCAGCGCCCGGCCGATGCCGTGTCGGCGGAACTCCTGCCCGACCGCCAGGCTGTCAACGAAGGCCCGGCGACGGGGCACGAGGACCGGCCAGGGAGGTGTGTCGCGGACCAGGACGTGGACAAAGCCGGCGACCTGCCCCTCCACCTCTGCGACGAACAGGCCGACGTTGTCGTCGGCGAGCAAGCCGAGGATGTACTCCTCTGTCGCGGACCGGTCCAGGTGGTTTCTGAAAGATGTGGGGCATGCGGTCGCGGTGCAGGGTGTCCACTTCGTCGATGATGGTGCACAGGGCGTCATAGTCTTCGGCGGTGGCCTGACGGATGGAGATCTCCTTGTCCTTACCCATCGATGATGCCTCCACCCAGGACGGCGTCGCCCTGGTAGGCGACGACGGCCTGGCCGGGGGTGATGTCCCTGAGCTGGAGAGTCGAACTCGACGCTGGCCCGGCCTGTTGTCCAGCGGCGTCCAGGTGGCGTCGGCCAGGTTGGCCTTGTAGCGGATCTTGGCCTGCACCCGGACCGGGCCGGGCGGCGGCTCGCCCTTGACATAACGCACGTCTGAGGCGAGCAGTGTGCGGCGCCCCAGCTCGTGGGCCGGTCCGACGATGACCGCATTGGCTTCCATGTCCAGGCGGATGACGTACAGCGGCTCGGGCGCGGCGATGCGCAACCCGCGCCGCTGGCCGACGGTGTAGGCGGCCAGCCCCTGGTGGCGGCCGATCTCCCGGCCGGCAGTGTCGAGAATGGGGCCGGGGCGAAGGGCCTGAGGGGCGCGCTCGCGCAAGAAGCGCCGGTAGTCGTCGTCGGAGACGAAGCACAGCTCCATGCTCTCTTCTCTGTCGGCGACGGGCAGGCCGTCGTGGCGGGCCAGGTCGCGGACCTCGGGCTTGGTGTAGGGGCCGAGCGGGAACAGGGTGTGGCGCAGCTCAGCCTGCCCCAGGCTGTACAGCACGTAGGACTGGTCCTTGCGCCGGTCGGTCCCCATGCGCAGCCGGTAGAGAGCCGCCGGCTTGGTCCACCTGGGCATAGTGGCCGGTCGCCAGGTAGTCGGCGCCGAGCGCCTGGGCATGGCGCAGCAGGTGGCCAAAGCGGATGTGACGGTTGCAGGCCAGGCACGGGTTCGGCGTCCGGCCCCGGCTGTACTCGGCGACGAAATAGTCGACGACGCAGGCCTGGAACTCGGCCTCGTAGTTGACCAGGTAGAAGGGGATGCCCAGTTGGGCCGCCACGCGCCGGGCATCGTCGACTGCCTGGGGTGTGCAGCAGCGGTTCTCGTCCTCGCTCCACAGGCGCATCATGACGCCGATCACGTCGTAGCCCTGCTCGACCAGCAGGGCGGCGGCCACCGAGCTGTCCACGCCGCCGCTCATGGCCACCACGACGCGATCTTGCGCGGGAAGAGCAGGCCGGGCTCCAGCGCCGGATAAGGCTTCTACCAAGCCATCTCCTTGATATTCCCCCAGTCGCCTACCTTGCAGTAGACGATCGCCTTGCTGAAACCCTGGCCGCGGTAGTTCACGCCCCGGTACTCAAAGTCGAATTCCTTGGTCTCGGGGTTGCCCAGGTCGTGCTGGCGGGCGTACTTGGGGAAGGCGGCTGAGGCGTTGAACGGGATGCCGCTGGCGTTCCATGCCGCCTCGCGGACCACGTCCTTCGGCACGGCAGGTATCGTGATCGTAGATGCGGGCTGATCAGTTGCGTGACCGGAAAGCCACGAGGGTCGGTCTTGCCGGCGGTCGAGACGTCGGCGTGGGTGACGATCCAATCGCGCGCGATCTTGTGCTTCTCGACCAGGTAGCCGACCAGCTTGACCATCGACTCGAACTGCGAGGCCGGGTAGGTGATCTTCGCCGTCGTTCAGGTTGACGATCTCGATGCCGATCGAGAAGTCGTTAAAGTTCTTGCGGCCCTGGTACTCGCTGGCGCCGGCGTGGTGGGCGAGTTTGTCTTCCTCGACCATCTGGTAGACGTCGCCATCCTTGGCCACAACGTAGTGGGCCGACACGCCGCTGGCAGGGTTGGCGAACCAGGCCAGCGTCCCGCTGAGACTGCCGGCGGTGGCGTGAAGCACCACGCAGTCGATGACTGCTTCCAGCCGGCCGCTCACCCTGGTTTTCAGCGGCGGCGGGCCGCCAGACGGCCTCTGGATAATCGGGTTTCATGAAGGGGTCTCCTTTCCACACTATGGTCGCTAAGCAAAGAGCGCGCTCTCCAGCTCCTGAAGGCGTTTCACGCCCTTGATCTCGTCGGCGAACAGGGGCACATGGGTGATCGTCAGCCGCTCGCCATACCTTTCGGCCAGCAGGTCCAGGTAGGGCCGCTGCATCGCCTGGCGTTGGCGATGGAATGGGCAGTCGCCGTCGGCGATGACGTGATTGACCACCAGGTGGTGGACCTGCAGGCCCAGGCTGTCGAGCTCAGCCAGCACCCGGCCGGCCTGGTAGACGCCCAGCGCCTCGGGAATGGTGACCAGGATGAACTCGACGCTCGGCCGGGTCCCGGAAAAAGTCGGCGATCTCCTGCGACAAGGCCCGCCAACTGGCGATCAGGTCCAGGAAGGGCACCTTGTTCAGCTTGAGCTTGTCGCGCACGCCCAGGTACATCTTGGGCGCGACGCGCAGGTGCTCCAGGAACTTGTAGCGGCAGCTCCAGCAGGCGGAGAGTGTCGCCGGCCGGGGCGGTGTCCCAGATCACCAGGTCGTACCGGCCGCCCTTGATCCGCTCCAGGATGAAAGTCGAGCATGAACTCTTCCTGGATGCCGGGGGCCATGCCGACGTAATCAACCAGGTCGTCGTAGGGCATGTCGACCATGCTCTGGGCTGCGTCATAGATCTCGGGGCCGAACTTGACCTTCCAGCGGCGCATGACCTCGTCGGGGTCGATCTCCAGGCCCCACAGGTTCGGCACGGCGGGAATGGGCGTCTCGACGGCGCCGATCTGGGTTTCAAAGATGTCGGACAGGGATGGCGTGAGATCGCTGGAGATGATCAGCGTCTGCTTGCCACGGGCGGCGAAGTGGAGCGCGGTTGTGGCCGAGGCGGTCGTCTTGCCGACGCCGCCCTTGCCGCCGAACATGAGAACGTGGCGCTGAGCCTGGTCGAGTGCTGAGAGTGACATGCCGATATTGTACCTCAAGAACCGGTCTGGTGGCAAGAATAGCGAATCAGTAAATATGCACATGCATAAGCGAGTAAATGCGGAATAGGCGAGCAGGTGCAGAGACATGGACAAATGGGCAAGAGAGGGTCGAGGGAAACTGCGCCGCTCCGTTCAGCATCGGAGCGGCGCAGTGTCATCTTTCGCGAGTTGGGAGGCGCTATCCCTGGTACAGAGGGCTCATTCGCCGCAGCTTGTCGATGATGCCGGGCAGGATGTCGAGGACGTAGTCCACGTCCTCGTCGGTGTTTTCTTTGCCCAGGCTCAGCCGCAGCGAGCCGTGGGCCACTTCGTGCGGATAGCCCATGGCGGTCAGCACGTGGGATGGCTCCAGCGAGGCGCTGGTGCAGGCCGAGCCGCTGCTGGCAGCCACGCCCAGCAGGTCGAGGTTGAGCAGGATCGACTCGCCCTCGATAAAGTTAAAGACAAAGCTGGCGCTGTTGGGCAGGCGCTGGGTTGGATGGCCGGTCAACTGGCTGTGTGGGATGCGCTCGAGCACGCCGGCCACGAGCCGGTCGCGCAGGCGGGCGATGCGGGCGTTGCTCGCCTCGGCCTCGTCGTAGGCCAGCCGCAGGGCGGTGGCCAGGCCGACGATGTAGGCCACGTTCTCGGTACCGGCGCGCCGGTTGCGCTCGTGGCCGCCGCCGGTCTGCATCGGCAGAAAGGGAACGCCTTTGCGGGCGTAGAGCAGCGCCGACCCCCTTGGGGCCGTAGAACTTGTGCGCCGACAGCGACAGCAGGTCCGACATTCAGCGCTTTTACGTCCAGGCTGAGTGTGCCGCCGGCCTGGACGGCGTCGGTGTGGAACGGCATCTTGTGGGCGCGGGCGATGGCGCCGATCTCGGCGATCGGCTCAATAGTGCCCACCTCGTTGTTGGCGTACATGATGCTGATCAGCGCCGTGTCGGGCCGGATGGCCTTTTCCACCGCAGCGGGGTCCACCAGGCCGTGGCGGTCCACCGGCACGTAGGTCACGTCAAAGCCAAAGTGCTTCTGCAGCTGCTCGACGGTGTGGCCGATGGCGTGGTGCTCGATGGGCGAGGTGATGATGTGGTTCTTCTTGGCGCTGTGGCGCCGCTCAAAGGCCACGCCGCGCAGGGCCAGGTTGTCGCTCTCGGTGCCGCAACTGGTAAAGATGACCTCGTTGGGCGAGCAGCCCAGGATGTCGGCCACCGTCTGGCGGGCCTGATCCATGGCGTGGTGCGCCTCGCGTCCCACGCGATAGATGCTCGAGGGTTGCCGTAGCGCTCTGTCCAGTAGGGCAGCATGGCCTCTACCACGCGCGGATCGACGGCGGTGGTGGCGGCGTGATCCAGATAGATGCTTCGGTTCGACTTGGTTGGCTCATGGTTTCTCTTGTGCACTCCAATCTGTTTTTGCTCAAGGCATCGGGTCAATCAAACAGCCCAGTGCTCAAGTAGCGCTCGCCGGTGTCGGGGAGCACGACGGCGACGTTTCTGCCCTCTCCCAGCCGTTGCGCCACCTGGATGGCAGCCCAGGTCGCGCGCGCCGGACGAGATGCCGGCCAGGATGCCCTCCTCGCGGGCCAGGCGGCGGGCGGTTTCGGCAGCGTCCTCGTTGGTGACCTGGATGATCTCGTCAATGATGCCGGTGTTCAGCACATCGGGCACAAAGCCGGCGCCGATGCCGGCGATCTGGTGGCGGCCTGGCTGTCCGCCCGACAGCACCGGGGAGCCGGCCGGCTCGACGGCCACGAAGCGGCAGCCGGGCCGGCGCGCCTTGACGACCTCGGCCACGCCGGTGATGGTCCCACCGGTGCCGACGCCGGCCACGAAGGCGTCCAGGTCAGGTAGCTGGGCCAGCACCTCGAGAGCGGTTGTCGAGCGGTGGGCCTCTGGGTTGGCCGGGTTCTTGAACTGCTGGGGCATGAAAGTAGCCGTGCTGGCGGGCCAGATCCTCGGCCCTGGCGATGGCGCCTTTCATGCCCTCTCCACCCGGGGTGAGCACCAGCTCGGCGCCGTAAGCCTGGAGCAGCGCTCGGCGCTCGGCGCTCATCGTCTCGGGCATGGTCAGGATGAGTCGATAGCCCTTGACGGCGGCGACCATGGCCAGGCCGATGCCGGTGTTGCCGCTGGTTGGCTCGACGATGACGCCGCCAGGTCGCAGCAGGCCAGATTGTTCGGCGGCTTCGATCATCGCTTTGGCGATGCGGTCCTTGATGCTCCCGCCAGGGTTGAACCGTTCCAGTTTGGCCCACACGGCCGCCGAGCCTGCTGGCGGCAGGCGGCGGAGACGGACCATCGGCGTGTCGCCGATCAGATCCAGGACGGTGTCTACGGTTCGTGCGGTCACTTTGCCAATTCCCCTTTCTGGGCTATCTGTATGCAATCAGGCGACGCATGTGCATCTCTATTGCCGTCAAAGGGTGTGACCTGGCGCAGCTCTCTCACCTGCGCCTTCCAGGGTTTCGATCCGATCCATGAAGCATTTCAGCGTCTCGACCACCGGGTCGGGCAGGCGGGAGTGATCCAGGACGTCGCGCGGTTCGAGACGGCGGCCGTTGATGCGCACGACCCGCCCTGGCACGCCGACCACGGTCGCGCCGGGAGGAACCGGCTGCGACGACCACTGAGCCAGAGCCGACCTTGGCCCCATCGCCGACAGTGATGTTGCCCAGGACGACGGCATTGGAGCCGATGACGACGCCGTTGCCGATGGTCGGATGGCGTTTGACCCGCTCAGAGCTGGTGCCGCCCAGGACCACCCCCTTGTACATCAGCACATCGTCGCCGATCTCGGCCGTTTCGCCGATCACAACTCCGGCGCCATGGTCGATGAAGAACCGCCGGCCAATCTGGGCGCCGGGATGGATCTCGACACCGGTGAGAAAGCGGTTGAGATGCGAGAGAAGGCGGCTCAAGGTCGGGTGGTTGCGCTGCCACAGGCCGTGGGTGACGCGGTGTAGCCAGAGGGCGTGCAGGCCGGGATAGCAGGTCAGCACCTCGAAGGTGGTGCGGGCCGCCGGATCCTTGGCGAACACGGTCTGGACATCCTCCCGCATCAGCTCGCGCCAGCGGCGGAGCGGACCTGGGCGCTCACGCCAGTTTACTCTGTCACGGTCTGACTGCAGCCATCGGTAGCGTCGAATCGGTCACCATGTCTCTCTTCCTATTGCAGATCGGCCAGGGTGATGCCGTCCAGGGTCTCCACGAGCCGTTGGCTAACCGTCTGCCACACATTGCGCGCCGTGCACTCGGTCTCATGGTAGCAGGGCGTGCAGCGGCGCTCCAGGTGCTCAGTTGTGCATTGGACGGGCAGAATCGAACCCTCCAGGGCACGGATGACGTCGCCAGCCGTGATGGCCTGGGGCGAACGGGTCAGGACATAGCCGCCCTGTGCGCCTCGCCTGCTCTCCAGCAGGCCGGCCTTGCGGAGGCCGGCTGCGATCTGCTCCAGGTAATCCAGGGAGATGCCCTGGGTGCGCGACACCTCGGCCAGGGAGATCGGTCCTTGGTCAAAATGCCGGGCCAGTTCGGTCATGGCCCGCAGCCCGTATAGTTCTTTGGCCGAAACCCGCACTGCGAGATCCTTCCGTTTGGTGTCGATCAATTCCGACTAAAACGTCGGAATTATTGTAGCACAGGGATGGAGCCATGTCAAGTAATCGATGCCTCATTGACATGGGGTTTGCGCTTTTGTTCCTTTTGGTGTATCATCGGTATCCAGTGAGGCGGTTTCGGCCGCCTGGCTATCGAGGAGCGGACAAGGCCATGCTCGATCGTGTTTTCCAGCCCGCAGGCCGTCGCTGTGATTGGTGCCTCCCGGGAGCCGGAAAAGCTCGGCTACAACGTGCTGCACAACATCATCCAATATGGCTACGCTGAGCGCGGCGCTGTCTATCCGATCAACCCCAATGCCAAGGAGATCCTGGGCCTCAAGTGCTACCCCAGCGTGCTGGTCGTCCCGGGCCCGATCGACCTGGCTGTGATTGTCATTCCCAGCCGGCAGGTGATGAATGCCCTGGTCGAGTGTGGTGAAAAGGGGATCAAAGGCGCGGTCATCATCTCGGCTGGTTTTCGCGAGATGGGCCAGGAGGGTTGGCAGCGAGAACGCGAGATCGTCGATGTCGCCAGGCGCTATGGCATGCGGCTGCTGGGGCCCAACTGCCTGGGGCTGATCGACACGATAGCCAAGCTGAACGCCTCGTTCGCTGTGGGCATGCCTCGCCAGGGCACCATTGCCTTCATGTCGCAGTCGGGAGCGCTGTGCACCTCGATTCTGGACATGGCCCTGGCAGACGAGGTGGGTTTTTCGCGGTTTATCAGTCTGGGCAACAAGGCTGACCTGGATGAGATTGACTTTATCGAGGAGTGGGCAGACGATCCGTACACACGGGTCATCATCGCCTACCTGGAGGGGATCGGCGATGGGACCGAATTCATGCGTGTGGCCGGGCAGGTCAGCCGGCACAAGCCGATCATCGCCATCAAAGCGGGGACGACGAGCGCGGGCTCGCGGGCAGTGTCGTCACATACCGGAACACTGGCCGGCCTGGAACGCGCCTACGAGGCTGCTTTTCGGCAGAGTGGGGTCATCCGGGCCCGGTCGGTGCAGGAGCTGTTCGACTTCTCGATCGCTTTTGCCCGCCAGCCGCTGCTGCAGAACGACCGGATCGCGATCGTGACCAACGCCGGGGGACCGGGCATCATGGCCACCGATGCCTGCGAGCTGGCTGGCCTGCAATTGGCACCGCTTGAAGCGGAGACGATGGCCAGTCTGCGGTCCTTTCTGCCGGCGGCGGCCAGTGTGCTGAACCCGGTTGACCTGTTGGGGGACGCGCGAGCCGATCGCTACGAGCAGGCGGTGAGCCAGGTGCTGAACGATCCGAACGTCGGGGGTGTGATCGTAATCGTCACACCCCAGGTCATGACCCAGGTGGAGGAGACCGCTCGTTCCGTGGGCCAATTGTCCAAGGAACGCAAGAAGCCAATCCTCGGCTGTTTCATGGGCAGTGCGGCAGTGGCGCCAGGGATCCGGATACTCAATGAGAATGCCGTCCCCAACTATCCCGTACCGGAACGGGCTGTGGCGGCCATGGCGGCGATGATGGCCCATCGCCACTGGCGCGTCAGACCCGTGGCACAACTCGAAACGTTCGCGGTCAACCAGGACAACGTACGGCGTGCCCTGCAACGGGTTAGGGATGAAGGGCGGGTCGCGATGGGCGACGCCGAAGCCTGGGAGATCCTGGAGGCGTATGGGATAGCGACGCCCAAAACACGGTTGGCTCGCAACCCGGACGAAGCCGTGCGTCTTGCCGAAGAGATCGGCTTCCCTGTCGCGGTCAAGATCGCCTCGCCCGATATCCTGCACAAGACCGACGTGGGCGGCGTTCAACTGAACGTCGCAACAGCCGTCGACGTGCGCAAGGCGTATCGAGCGCATGGTCTACCGGGCCGGCCAGTATGTACCCGACGCAGACATCTGGGGTTGCCTGGTCCAGGAGATGATCATAGGCGGCAGGGAAGTGATCGTCGGCATGCACCGCGATCCGCACTTTGGTCCGCTGATGATGTTCGGGCTGGGCGGCATCTACGTCGAGGCGCTGCGTGACGTTGTGTTCCGCGTGGCGCCCTTTGACCGGCGCGATGCAAGGGAGATGATCGGCGAGATCAGGGCTTCCAGCGTGTTTCGGGGAGTGCGCGGTGAGGGCGCATCGGACCTGGAAGCTCTCACTGAGGCGCTGCTGCGCCTGTCGCAGTTGGCCGTTGACTTTCCCGAGATCCTGGAATTTGACATAAACCCGGTGACCGTCTTTGATGAAGGGCGCGGACTCGTTGGCATAGACCCGCGGCTAGTACTCGGCTAAGGAGGCAAGAGTGGCTACCCTGTATATTACTTCGACCGAGACCTTTTCGGGCAAGAGCGCGCTGTGCATCGGCTTGGCAAAACGGATGCAGAGGGATGGTTTGAGCGTCGGGTATCTGAAGCCGCTGAGCGCCGGCGCGCGCCTGGCGGCCGGCCTGGTCGATGAGGATGCAGAGTTCTTCAGGCAGACGCTCGAACTGTCCGATCCGATTGAAGACATGGCGCCGGTGGGCATCTCTCCGGCAATGCTGGAGCAGTACCTGAAGGGGAGTGAGTCAACCGACTTTCGGGAGAAGCTGCGGGCGGCCTATGAACGGATAGCCAAGGGGCGTGACATAGTCATCCTGGAGGGCGGCAGCAGCCTGCGCGAGGGGTATGCTATCGGCTTGCCGCCTCCTCTGGTTGCCCAGCTCCTGGATGCCCGTGTTCTGGCGATCATCCATTACGACGAGGATCTGCAGGTGATGGACGATCTGTTGGCCGCCCAGGCGCAGTTCGGCGACCGCTTCGCCGGGGCGGTGCTGAACGGTGTGCCGAGGCAGCGGATGCCGTTTGCCCAGGAGGTCGCCAAGCAGGCGTTGGAGGCGAGAGGGTTGCCGGTATATGCCGTCCTGCCCCAGGAACGGCTGTTACTGTCGATCAGTGTGAGCGAGCTGGCTGACCTGCTGGCCGGAGAGATCTTGTGTTGTGCCGATCGAGCCGACGAGCTGGTCGAGCACCTGATGGTCGGGGCCATGGGCGTCGATTCGGCATTGACCTATTTCCGGCGCAAGCCGAACAAGGCGGTCATCACCGGCGGTGACCGGCCAGACATCCAGCTGGCTGCCCTGGAGACGAGCACCAAGTGCCTGATCCTGACCGGCAACCTCCACCCCAGCCCGATCATCGTCGGTCGGGCGGCCGAGGTGGGCGTGCCGATGATCCTGGTCAAGCAGGACACACTGGCTGCGGTCGAGGTGATCGAGCGCTACTTTGGCAAGACCCGCATTCACCAGGCCAAGAAGATCGAGCGTTTCGAGCAGATGCTGGAAGATCGGTTTGATTTCGAGCGGCTATATGCCGCTCTAGACTTACGGAGGAAAGTATGACATCAATCGAGGAGATCATAGGCCGGGAGATCCTCGACTCGCGGGGCAACCCAACGGTCGAGGTCGAAGTGGTGCTGGAGGAGGGGGCGTTGGGCGGGCGGCCGTGCCGTCGGGCGCCTCGACCGGCGCCCATGAGGCGGTGGAGCTGCGCGACGGCGATGCCGAGCGCTACTCGGGCAAGGGTGTGCTGATGGCGGTGGAGAATGTCAACGCCATCATTGCCGAGGAGCTGTGGGGCTGGGACGCGCTGGACCAGGTGGCGATCGACCAATACCTGATCGAGCTGGATGGGACGCCCAACAAGGGCCATCTGGGCGCCAACGCCATCCTGGGCGTCAGCCTGGCCGTGGCCAAGGCGGCTGCCGACGTGCTGGGCCTGCCGCTCTACCGCTACATCGGCGGCGTGTCGGCGCGAACGCTGCCGGTGCCGATGATGAACATCCTGAACGGTGGCAAGCACGCCGTAGACGGCCCAGACCTGCAAGAGTTCATGGTCATGCCGGTCGGGGCGCCGTCGTTTGCCGAGGCGCTGCGCTGGGGCGCCGAGACGTACCACGCCCTGAAGAAGGTGCTCAAGGAGCAGGGGCTATAGCACCGGCGTGGGCGACGAGGGTGGCTTTGCGCCGTCGCTCAAGTCGAACGAGGAGGCGCTGGAGGTCATCCTGGAGGCGATCCAGACAGGCAGGTTACCGGCCGGGGCAGGATATCTACATCGCCCTGGATCCCGCCTCGAGCGAGCTGTTTGACGACGGCAAGTATCTGCTCAAGAAGGAGGGCCGCACGCTGAGCGGCGAGCAGATGGTCGATTTCTACCAGGCGTGGGTTGACAAGTACCCGATCATCTCCATCGAGGATGGTCTGGCTGAGGATGATTGGGAGAGCTGGATCTTGATGCGGCAGCGGCTGGGAGACCGGATCCAGATCGTGGGCGACGATCTGCTGGTGACGAATGTCGAGCGGCTCAAGATGGCCATCGAGCGCCAGGCGGCCAACAGCATCCTGATCAAGCTCAACCAGATCGGGACCCTGACCGAGACGCTGGCGGCCATCGAGATGGCCAAGCGGGCGGGCTGGACGGCCGTCGTCTCCCACCGTTCAGGCGAGACCGAGGACGCGACGATCGCTGACCTGGTGGTGGCGGTGAACGCCGGGCAGATCAAGACCGGCGCGCCGTGCCGCAGTGACCGGGTAGCCAAGTTCAACCAGCTGCTGCGCATCGAAGAGGAGCTGGGCGAAACGGCGGTGTACGCCGGGATGAGCGCGTTCTACAACATCAAGAGGTAGACGGTCTCTTCCTTCCTGTCCGGAGGGAGCAGCGTCCATACCAGCACCGGCCGCCACGGCGAGCGCCCCGGCAGTGAGCAGGAACGGCAGGCGCAGGCCAAAGCTGGCTGCCATGCTGGCGCCGATCAGCGGCCCCACTGCGTTGGCCGCCGAGGTAGCGCTGGCATCCAGGCCATAGACAGCTCCCTGGCAGCCCTCAGGGGCCAGTTTGGCCTGGGAAGCGCTGATCGAGGCGATCACGCCGCCCAGCGTAAAGCCAACGGCGGCCTGCAGGATCAGCAACTGCCAGGGATCTGTCACCAATGCCTGGGGAGCATACAGCACCGCCGTCGCCGCGGTCGAAACCAGCAGCACCAGCCGGTAGCCGAACCGGTCGCCGGCCCGGCCGAGGAGGACGGCGCTCACGGCGCTCGTGGCGGCCGTGATCCCGGAGATCAAGCCGGTCAGCGATGCCACGCGGGCATCTGGCGCCGCCAGGCTCTGGATGAACAGGGGCAGGATGGGCGCTGTGAGGCTGGTGCCCAGCCGGACAATGATCCGCACGGCGAGAAGGGCCACCAGGCTGCCGATCGTCATGACCAGCCGGAGACCGCCCCACATGCTGCCTTTGGAGCTGCGGGCGTCGCGGGACGGCGGCGTGAAATCCTCTTTCACAAACAGCCAGACCGTCACGCCGGACACCAGCAAGAGTGCGCCTGTGACCCAGAAGGCGGCGCGATAGCCCCACGTGTCGGCCACCACGCCGCCGATCAGCGGCCCGACCGACGCGCCGATCCAGATCGCCATCTGGAGAAGCCCGAGCGCATAGCCGGATCGCTCGCGGGGCGTCGAGCTGGCGACCAGCGTCATGGCTGCCGCCACTGTTCCGGTCAGTGCTCCCTGGACGGCCCTCAGGGCGGCCAGTTGCCAGACGTTCTGAACAAAGCCCATCGCCGTCAGAACCACGGCTCCCGCCAAAGGTTGCGCGCTCGATCATCAGCTTGCGCCCGTAGCGGTCGGCCAGTGAGCCCCAGATAGGGGAAAAGACGGCCATGGTCACCGCCTGGGCGGCGATGATGATCCCTGACCACAGCTCCACTTCCCCCGGCTCGGTGACGCCGAGCTCCTGGACATAGTAGGGCAGGAAGGGAAAGGCCACCGAGAAGCCGGCGATTGCCAGCAGCTCAGCGACCCAGACGACATACAGGTTGCGTTTCCAGATTTCCAAAGCGAATTCTCTGTCTTGTGGGCTCGCCCAAAGGTCTGCAGAGACCTCCGAGGTTGCAGAGTATAGCACAATTCAGGCCGCCGGCCAACCGGCGGCTTGCCACTGGCAGGCAGGTGTGCTATACTGCCAACCGTGACCGAACCGGCTGATCTGGTTATCCCGTCCCAATGGACCCACCTCGACGTGTCGAGCCTGCGCGGCACGCTCATGGTCATTGGTGCATCCGACACGGGGAAATCGACACTGGCCCGCTACCTGTATCAGGAGCTGTGCCGGGCCGGCCGCCGTGCGGCCTACCTGGACGGCGACGTGGGCCAGAGCACGCTCGGTCTGCCGACGACAATGACCGTGGCCCTGTCGTCAAGACCGGGTGACGAGCGTTTCGACCCACACGGGCCGCGGGCCAGCTATTTCGTCGGCTCGACCACGCCCCGCGGGCACATGCTACCGATGGTGGTTGGTGCCTATCGTTTGCAGCAGAAAGCGCTGTCTCTGGGCGCTGAAGCGGTGGTGGTGGATACGACCGGACTGGTGGACCCGGCCGACGGAGGCAGGGCGCTCAAGCAGTGGAAGATCGAGCTGCTGGCGCCGTCCGCCAGTATTCGGCCTGCAACGGGATCGAGAGCTGGAGCCGATCCTGTGGCCGTTGCGCCGCGAAGCGCGGCTCCAAGTCGTGGAGTGGCGTGTCTCACCCCACGTGGTGGAGCGGCCCCGCGAGGCGCGCATCGCCTGGCGGCGGGCTCAGCTGGCCGGCTATTTCCGGCGGGCGCGCCCGTGTGTGGTGTCGCTGCGCCAGATGGCGGTCTATGATCTGGACCGGCTGGCCAGCGGCGCGCTGGTTGGCCTTGCAGGATGCGGAAGGCTTCACCCTGGGCCTGGGGGTGGTGGACGAGGCCGACCGCCTGGAACAGGCGATGACCGTCCGCACGCCGCTGCCTGGGCTGGAGGGGGTGACCAGCCTGCGGTTTGGGGCCGCAAGGTGGGATCTGCGCGAACCAGAGGGAGTGGTGATGACTGGACCCAAGCTGCGCGACGTCGAAACCCAGCCGATCCAGCACCAGGGGCAGGCGATGATCCTGCTGCGCGATCCGCTGCGGCTGAGCGAGACGGCGATCGCCGTTCCTCAGGCTCTGGCGCCGCTGCTGGGCCTGATGGATGGCACGCGCGACGAGGCGGCCCTGCAGGCGGCGTTCACCATCCGGATGGGAGTGCGCCTCGCCCCCGGTCTGCTGCCCAAGCTCGTGGCCGACCTGGACAAGGCCTACCTGCTCGACAACGAGCGCTCAGCGGCGGCAATTGCCGCAGCTCTGAAGGCCTACCGGGAGGCGCCCTTTCGCCCCATGGGATCTGGCCGGGTCCGGTTTTTCGTGCCGATCCGGCCGAGGCGGCGGCCCAGTTGCAGGGGTACGTAGATGCCCTGCCGCCCGCCGCGGCGGGTCAGGAAGCACAGCCGGTCCGGGGAGTGATCAGCCCTCACATCGACTATCAGCGGGGTGGGCCGGTGTATGCCGAGGTGTGGCGTGCCGCAGCGCCAGGCGGCCAACGAAGCCGATCTGGTCATCATGTTCGGCACCGACCACCAGGGCAGCAACGGCACCGTGACCCTGACCCGCCAGTCGTATGCCACGCCCTGGGGGGTGCTGCCGACCGACCAGGCGCTGGTCGACAAGCTGGCAGAGGCGTTGGGGCAGGAGACGGCCTTTGCCGAGGAGCTGCACCATGCCCACGAGCACTCGATTGAGTTGGCCGCGGTGTGGCTGCATTTCACTCGCGGCGGCAGACCGGTGGCACTGCTGCCCATCCTGTGTGGCAGTTTCGGTGGTTTCGTGGCTGGGGAGAGGGATCCGGCAACCTACGAACCGTTCGATGCGGTGCTGCGGGTGCTCCGGGCCATCGACTGCATGTCGGCGGGTGCTGGTGGTAGCCGCGGCCGACCTGGCGCACGTCGGCCCGGCGTTCGGCGACCCGTACGGTTTGGATTTCGTCGCCCGGGCGCAGCTGCGCAACGCCGATGAGCGTCTGCTGTCAGCGGTTTACAGCGGCGATGCGACCGCCTTTTTCGATACGACTCAAGGCGAGGGCGACCGGCGACGGGTGTGTGGGCTGCCGCCGATCTATTTGGTGCTCCGGCTTCTGGAAAATGCCTGCGGCCAGCCGGCCGGCTATGCCGTCTGCCCGGCCGATCCGCAGGGACTTGTCATTTGTGACCATCGCAGGCGCAATTCTCTGCTAGCCTGGATCGGATTATGCAAGGAGGGATGATGACGAACCTGCCCATTACGCACCTGACCCTGTACAAGCACGGCGTCGGCTTTTTCGAGCGCCGGGCGGGGCTGAGCGGCGAGGAGGTGGAGCTTTCCTTCCGCGTGGAGGAGATGAACGATATCCTGAAGAGCCTGACGGCCATCGACTGGGGTGGCGGGCAGGTGCTGGGCCTGGAGTATGCCACGCCCCAGACCCGCGAGGAGCGCCTGGCCGGCTGCTCGATCCGGCTGGGCGACGACCGGAGCCTGCGCGACCTGCTGGTGGGGCTGCGCGGGCGGCGCGTGCGGCTGCTCCTCGACCAGGGGGAGCAGTTAGCCGGCACGCTGCTGGGCCTGGACGAGCTGCCAGAGCGACAGCCCTTGGCCACGTCGCTGGTTTCGATCCTGCTCGACGCGCCTGTCGTAGAGGCGGCTCACCCTACCGGCGTGCAGGCCGTGAGCCTGGGCCGGGTCCAGGGCGTGGAGATCCTGGACGAACGTGGCGCAAGCGACCTGCGCTTTTTCCTGCAGACGGCGCTGAGCCAGGAGAACTACCGCCTGGTCAAGATCCGCCTGACGCCAGGGGAGCACGACCTGTCGGTCAGCTACATCGCGCCGGCCCCCACCTGGCGGGTCAGCTATCGCCTGGTGGCTGACCCAGAGGCAGACGGCGGCGGGCCAAAGGCGCTGCTGCTCGGCTGGGGCATCTTTGACAACCGGCTGGAGGAGGATCTCGACGGCATTTCGCTGGCGCTGGTGGCCGGGATGCCGATTTCGTTCGTCTACGACCTGTATCACCCCTTTACCCCAGAGCGGCCGGTTGTCGAGGAGGAAGCACGCGTGGCAGCGGCGCCGGTGGAGTTTGGCGCGGCGGTCGGCGGGGTGCCCGAGGCGGAGATGGCCGACGATGCGGGCGATGTACGCGGCAGCCATGCCCGCACCGGCAGCGCCGGCGCCGGCCATGGCCATGAAGATGAAAGCGATCAGCCGCGAGGCGTTGGCCCAGGCAGCGCCGGTGACGACGACCGGCGAGGCGTTGGGCGAGCTGTTCCAGTATGTCATCGGCACGCCGGTGACGGTGGGCCGCGGCCAGTCGGCCATGGTGCCGATCGTCTCGGCCGACCTCGGCTACCGCAAGGACCTGCTGTACAACGGCGCCAAGCTGCCGGCCCATCCGGTGGCCACGCTGCGGCTGAAGAACGACACAGGGCTGACCCTGGAGCGCGGCCCGGTGACGGTGCTGGAGCGGGGCGAGTATGTGGGCGAAGCGGTGCTGCCCTTTACCGTGACCGGGAGCGAGATGGTCGTGCCCTATGCCGTCGAGCTGGGGGTCAAGGTCCGCGAGGAGAGCGGCGTCAGCCGCGAGATCCGCGGTCTGCGGATCCGGGGCGCCTATCTGCTGATCGAGGAGTGGAACATCCACTGGCGGGAATACCGGCTCACCAACAGCACGGGCCAGCCGCTGGTGGTGCTGGTGGAGCATCCGAGAGTGGCCGAGTACGAGCTGTTCGACACGCCAGAGCCGAAGGAGCACACCGACGAGCACTTACGGTTCGAGATAGAGGTGCCGGCCCGGGGCGAGAAGGCGCTGCGCGTCCAGGAACGCCGTCTGATGAGCCGCCACGAAGAGCTGCGCCGGCAATCGTACGAGGGGTTGCAGCACTACCTGAAGCAGGGACTGCTCGACCGCAAATCGCATGACCAGGCGGCCGAGCTGCTGAAGCTGTGGGCCAAGATTGCCGACAACGAGCTGCGCCTGGCCGAGCTGGACAAGGACCGGCAAAAGATCTACAAGGCGCAGCAGCAGATCCAGGGCAACATGGCGGCCCTGGCGGCGACCGGCAAGGAAGGCGCCCTGCGAGCCCAGTATGTCGATCAGCTGCAGGCTACCGAGGAGCAGTTGAAAGCGCTCAGCCAGCAAGAGGCGGTGCTCAAGGCCGAGATCGAGCGCCTGAAGCAGGAGGTCGAAGCCAAGCTGAAGGTGCTTGGCTAGGGGGCAGAGACCCGGTTCCCCAGTGAGGGGAACCGGGTTTGTTGTGCGCTAGCTTGCCGCTTCGGCCAACATCTCCCGGAGCGCCTGGCGCTGCTGGGTGTACTGCGCCTCGCCAAAAAGCGGCGTGCAGGCCTCGGGACCGGCCGCGCCGACGGTGATCTGGCTGGCAAAGGCAAAGCAGGATGGCTGGCCGCACAGCTTGCAGTTGGTTTTGGGCAGCAGCTTGTAGATCTCCATGGCAACCAGGCGCTTGCGGGCCGTGTGGCGGGGTGCCAGTAGGTCACGGTCCATCCAAATGCGGTTGATCTGGGCGATCAGTCTTTCCATCTCGACCGTAGCTGTGTCGCGATCAGGCAGGTTGCTGACCGTGATCTCGTGTGGCTTGAAGGCTACCGCCCGATCCTCAACGCGGCAGGCCAACTGCTGAGCCGCAGGGTTGTACAGAGCTCCCTCCCACACGGCGTTGAGGTAGGGGAACACGGCGCTGATGTCGTAATCGAAGCGGGCCGTGGCATTCCAGTACTCTGCGCCAGGCTGGCAGCCAGGCACCTCTAGATGCAGCTCATAGTCCTTGACAATGAACATAGCTCCTCCTTCTGGATCGACCGAGAGCGGCCGTGCCCGATCAGCCTCCATTATAGTCCTATTGGGGCGGAATGGCAAGGAATTGCGCAAGATGGCCTACGCGATCTGTGTAGGCGCGCTACGCTCGTTGTGGATGATCCCCACGAGTCCCCTCGTCTCTTTTACGTACTTCAAATCCGCGCTTTAGCCGATGACAGCCGTGCCCCCATTTGCTATACTGCTGACAAACATCGTCTCCATTGGTTGAGAGCGTTCGGAGGTGGGGCGCCATCTGAACGCTCTCATCCTGTAACTGGGTGCTTGAGCCGGCAGTGCTGTTGATCTTTACCGGACTGGCCTTTGCCCTGTTGGGCTTTGCTCTGGACAGGATCTTTGATCCAAGACTGAGAGGTTTGTGACATGTTAACAGAACACCCTCGGGTGGTAATTGCCCTCGGCTTTGTCCTGGTGATGTTTGGGACCATCTGCCCGTGGCTGATGGTCACCCGCACCGTCGTGCCCAGCTTTGCCCTATGCTTTCTGTCCTATGGGGCCTCGGTGGCTGGCATGATGCTCGGGCTGATCGGCGTATCTCTACATGGAGAGGTTCGTCTGAGACAGGGGCACTGATATGGCTGCCTGCCGCGCCATCGCCGAGCACTACCAGTGGCGGTCGCTATATCCTGTCGACCTGTTCGGCATTTAGCCAGGAGCTGCCCCACTCGTCGGCAAGCCACTGCCCGCGCACGAGCAGCGGCTGCCAGGGCGGCGGCGCTTTGGTGGCTCGATCTCCCTTGACCGTGACAAACGTGTCGCCGTCGCCCAGGAAAAAGCCCTGGCCGCCGGTCCAGCCCGGCAGGCGAACCCCTGCCACCGTCACCCGGCGGCCGGCCCACTCGGGCAGGCGGCGCAGCGGCAGGTGCTCGGGCAGGTGGCCGGCTACCAGCTCCAGGGGGTGGACGCTGACCGGCTGGCCCAACAGCTGCTGTTCCCAGGCCAGGCGTTGGGCCGGCGTTTCAGGCTCGACCTCCTGCCGGCCAAAGGTCAAAGGCCATCTGCTAACGCGCTGCCGGCCCGTTCGGCTTCTACTGCCTCGGCCAACAACGCCGCCCGGCTCGCGCCCAGCCCGTCCAGCGCCCCGCACTGGATCAGGTGGGTCATCTCTTTGTGCTGCAGCGGCACCCGCTCGGCCAGGTCGCGCACGCCGGCAAAGGGCTGCCGTCGCCGCTCGCCGCCGATGGCCCGGACCGATGCCTGGCGCAGGTCGCGCACCTGCCCCAGCCCCATCCACAGGATGCCCTGCTCTTTTTCCCAGTCCAGCGTGAAGTGCGCGCTGCTGTGGTTGACGTGGGGCGGGCGCACGGCGATGCCCAGCCGCACCGCCTCGGCCATGTAGATCGGCCGGATGGTGAAAGCCGCCCCAGTTGGCCAGGCGGGCGCACAGGAACGCGGCCGGCCAGTGCGCCTTGAGGTAGGCGCAGCGATAGCTGACGTCGGCGTAGGACGTGGCGTGCCCCTGGTTGAAGCCGTAGCCGGCAAAGGCCATGCACCTGCTCCCACAGGGTCTCGGCCTGTTGCCGGGCTCAAGCCCGGGCCATCGGGCGGCGGGCGCCGGCAGCCGGCGACGAACGACGCCTGCATCTGCCGCATCTCCTCGGCCGAAACTGGCTCATCCCCCGCCGCAGGTGGTCGGCCTGCTCCCAGCTCAGCCCGGCGATCTCGCGGGCGATGCGCAGGATCTGCTCCTGGAAGATCAGCACGCCCTGGGTCGGCCGCAGGATCGGCGCCAGCGCCGGGTGCAGGAAGGTGACCGGCTCCTCGCCCCGATAGCGGCGGACAAAGGTGCGGGCCATGCCGCCCGGTGGCCGGTCCCGGCTTGAAAAAGGCGTTGGCCACGGCCAGGTCGCTGCACCGTCCGCGCCTGCAGCTTGCAGCAGCGTGCGCCGGGCGCCGTCCGACTCGCACTGGAAGACGCCGATGGTCTCGCCCGGCGCCAGCAGATCGCCGGTCAGCGGATCGTCGAGCGGGATCTGCTCCAGCCGGAAGGCCGGCTCGTGGTGCTGCGCACCAGCTCGGCCGCGTCGGCCAGGACGGTCAGCGCGCGGATGCCCAGCAGGTCGAGCTTGGGCAGGCCGATCGCCTCCACGTCGCGGTGGTCGAACTGGGTGATCAGGAAGCCCTTGGGCGCCCACTGCACCGGCACCACGTCGGTCAGCGGGCCGGGTGTGATCGACCACGCCGCCGGGGTGCACGCTCAGGTGGTGGGGCTGGCCGACCAGGCTGGAGGCTTGGCGCACTACTGTCGCGCAGCCGGGGATCGTCTATACCGGCCAGCATCTCCTCGACTGGTGCGCTGGTCGCGGCGTCGCGGGTCGGGGTGCCAGTGGTGTGGCAGGAGGGCGGCGACAGCTGCGCGATCTGCGCCTCGTCCAGGCCGTAGGCCTTGGCCGTCTCGCGCACCGCCGACCGAGGGCGCAGGGTGCTGACCGTGCCGACCAACGCCACATGGTCGGCGCCGTAGGTGCGCCGCACGTAATCCAGCACCTGGTCGCGGCGGCGGCTGCAGAAGTCGAGGTCGATGTCGGGCAGGTCGGCGCGGGCCGGGTTGAGGAAGCGCTCGAAGAGCAGGTCGTGGGCCGATCGGATCGACGGTGGTGATGCCGGCGCAGTAGGCGACCAGCGAATTGGCCACGCTGCCGCGCGTGCTGACCGGGACGCCGGCCTGGCGGGCAAAGCGGACGATGTCGGCCACGATCAGGAACAGCGGCGCATAGCCGTGCTGGGCGATGGCGGTCAGCTCGGCCTGCAGCCGCTCCTGCCGCTGTTGCCGACTGGCGGCTGGTAGCGTTCGGCCAATCCCGGCCTGGGCCAGTTCGGCCAGAGCCTCGTCCGGCGTCTGGCCCTCGGGCAGTTTCAGGACCGGCCAGATCGGCCGGCCGTCGGGCAGGGCCGGCCCGCAACGCGCGGCGATCTCTGCCGACCGTTGGCCATGGCCTCGGGCAGATCGGCAAAGCGGGCCGCCACCTCGTCCGGGCTGAGCCAATGGAGGCCGCACTGCTGGGTCGCCGCCGGCGGCAGGGCTGCAGGCGGGCACCGCGTCCAGGGGGCAGTTGTGGTCGATGGCTGCCAGCAGGCGTCAGCCGGGGCGCATCGTCGCGCGATCAGGCAGTAGACCGGCTGGACGGCGGCGCAGGCCGAGTCCAAACCGCTGGCCGAGTCGCGATCAGCTCGCGGGCGACGGCCAGATCGCTCAGGCTGGTGCAGTTCCAGGCTGAGATAGGCCCTGTCGCCATAGATTTCGGCCAGGTGGGCGGCGTAGGCGCGGGCGGCTTGCTCGATCCCTGGCCCGCAGGCAGACGCTCGATCCAGCCCATGCGCCCCCCGCTCAGGCAGATCAGCCCCTCGCGGTGCGCCTCCAGGTCCGTCCAGGTCAGGCCGCGGTCAGCCAGCACTTCTCGCTCGGGATGGGCCTGGATCAGCGAGGACAGCCGGCACAACGAGCGATAGCCGGCCGGTCCGGTGGCCAGCAGCACCAGGCGGCCCGGGACGGCTGCCGGCGCCGAGCGGCTCGTCCGGAACGCGGCCACCGTCGCCGTCATGCCCAGAATGGGCTCGCACGCCGGCGGCCCGGCAGGCTCGATCAAAGGCCACCGCGCCGTACAGCGCGTTGGTGTCGGTCAGCGCCAGGTGGGTCATCCCGTCGGCAGCGGCCCGCGCGGCCAGGTCGGCCACCGACGCGGTGCCGCCCAGCAGGGTCAAGTGGGAGTGGACCTGGAGATGAGTGAAATGCCCCCTCTCGCCACCACGCCCACCCAGAGGAGGACTACCATCGGTCACGGCGGATGCGGCTCTCGTCGTAGCGGTCTTCCGGTCCCTTATGCTCTGCCGGGTAACCAATCGACAGGACGGCCATCGGCGTCACTTGCTCTGGCAGGCCGAGCATCCGGCTGATCCCCTGGATCCGCTCCTCGCGGGGGTAGACGCCCAGCCAGACCGCACCCAGCCCTCTGGCGTGCGCGGCCAGCAGGAGGTTCTCGGTGGCGGCCGAGCAGTCCTGGGCCCAATAGCCGTCCATCGGCTGCCGCTCGCGGTCGCCGCACACGACGATGGCCAGCGGCGCCTGCTTGAGCATCTGCCCGTAGGGCAGGATCGTCGTCAGGGCGTCCAGTTGCCGGCGCTCGGTGATGACCACGAAATACCACGGCTGCCGGTTGCTGGCCGACGGCGCACTCATGGCCGCGGCCAATAGCTCCTTGATCAGGTCCTCACCTACCGGTTGGGCTGTGTAGGCACGGATACTTCGGCGGGTCATAATGGCTTCGTAGGCGTCCATTGTTCCTTCCTTTCTGTGAGATCATCGATGGATTATTATAGCCGAATTCAGGCCGAGTGGCAAACCTGGATTGCGGAACCTAGATCCTGGGTCTTGACGAACCCCGTGATTCATGGCACAATCAAGCGAACACTTGGGAGTGATGGCTCCTGAACATCCCGTGTCGGTAGCGGGTTATGTGAATGGTGGACAAGGAGGAGTTGGGACATGGATTTGACCGTTCTTCGGCCGGAACACCTTGAGGCTGCAGCCGGCCTGGTCGCAGCCCGCTACACGGCCCTGCGCCGCCAGGTGCCGTCCCTGCCTGCCAAGTACGAGGACGCAGGCGCCATTGCGCCCATGCTGCGCGAGCTGGACGGGACGGCCGGAGTCGTCGCCCTTGAGGCCGGCCGGCTGGTGGGGTTCATGACCGGGTTTGTGCTGCCCGAGTTCCTTGGCAAGCGCAGCTTCTACAGCCCCGAATGGGCCAACGGCGCCGAGCCGGCGAACAGCCGGCGGATCTATGAGGAGATGTACCGGCACGCCTCGGCGCGCTGGATCGCGGACGGATGCGCCGTCCATGCGGTGACGCTGATGGCCAACGACCGGGAAGGGATCGAGGGCTGGCAATGGCTCGGGTTCGGCCTGGCTGCCATGGATGGGGTGAGGGGCCTGGCGCCGGTGCAGGGCGGCCCGGCCGGCCTGGACATACGGCAGGCTGGCCCGGAGGACGCCGGAGAGGTGGCTGCGCTTGACCGGGCGCTGGGGCAGCACATGGCTGCCCCGCCTGTGTTTTGGATCCACGACGACGAGGACCGCTACGCATGGCTGCAGCAGCCGGACAACGTGGCATGGCTGGCCTACGAAGGTCAGGAGGCGGTGGGCTGCATAGGATTGGAGCTTGGACGGGCGGGCGGGTGCCAGATCGTCCAGGACGAAAAGACGGCCGGCATCACCATCGCCTACGTCCGGGAAGAGGCCCGGCGCCGAGGCGTTACCACCGCACTGCTGAACCAGGCGCTGGCGTGGCTCAGGGCCCATGGCTACGAGCGCTGCGCCGCAGATTGGGAGCCGATGAATCCGGTGGCGAACCGGTACTGGCCCAAGCGTTTCGATCTGGTGTGCTACTCGCTGCTGCGCTGGATCGACGAGCGGATCGTCGCCCGCAGCGCAGAGGCCGAGTAGATGACAACGATCTTGAACGCCCCATCCCAGATCGCCGTACCTTGGGCTCCGGCGATCCCAGGGTTGTCCTTTCGCCGGTTCCGGGGCGAGGCCGACTATCCCCTGATGGTGGCCATCCTCGACGCCTGCAACGCCGCCGACCGCCTCGAATTTATCAACACCGTGGACGAGGTCGCCTGGGTGTTCGCCCACCTGACGAATTGTGACCCGGAGCGGGACATGCTGTTCGCCGAGGTGGACGGCGCGACGATCGCCTTTAGCCGGGTGTGGTGGGTGGCCGAGAGCACCGGCGAGAGGTTATACAACTCTCTCGGCTTTGTCCATCCCGACTGGCGGCGGAAGGGGCTCGGCGCGGCGATGCTGCGCTACGACGAGGCCCGCCTGCTCGACATCGCCCGCGACGCACCCCGCCGGGGGCCCCAGGTTCTTCCGCGTCTGGGCCTACGACGCCGAGTCGGCGCCCGGCCCTATTCGCCGCGGCCGGCTACCAACCGGTGCGCCACTACGTGGAGATGATCCGGCCCATCGCTTCGCCTCTGCCCGACGCCCCCATGCCACACGGCCTCCAGGTGCGCCCCGTCGAGCCCGGCCAGGTCCGCGCCGTCTGGGAGGCCATGTACGAGGCCCGCCGCGACCACTGGGGTTACGTGCCGCCGACGGAGCAGGATTATGACCGGTGGACGAGGGACCGCCTCTTTGCGCCCCATCTGTGGAAAGTGGCCTGGGAGGGCGACCAGGTAGCCGGCATGGTGCTCAACCGCCTCGACGAGGCGCAGAACGAGCAGTACGGCCGGAAGCGCGGATACACCCAGGACATCTTTGTGCGGCGGCCGTGGCGCCGGCGCGGCCTGGCGCGATCCCTGCTGGTCCAGAGCATCCAGATGTTCCGCGAGATGGGCATGGAAGAAACCGCGCTGGGCGTCGACACCCAGAACCCGAGCGGCGCTTTCCAGTTGTACGAGAGCGTGGGCTACCGGCAGGCTCAGTGCCTCACATTTTTCAACAAGCCGATGGAGCGCTGAATGGATCGCAGCCACTACAAGATATTCTCCCCAGGCGCCATCGCCGGACTGACCATCCCCAACCGCCTCGTTCGCTCGGCGACGTGGGATCCGTGCATCCTGAGCTCGCGCCAGATGACGGAAGAGGTGCTGGACCTCTACCGCAACCTGGCGCTGGGCGGAGCCGGGCTGCTGATCAGCGGTGGCCTGCCGGTGTACCGGGAGCGTTTTCCCGAAGAGGACTCGGACAAGCCGGTCCGCCTGTATGCCGATCTGCGGGTAAACGGGTGTGGAGAAGATGGCGCAGGTTGTCCATGCGGCCAACCCAGACTGCAAGATCGTTGCCCAGTTGGAGGTCGGTTACCTGGATGCGGGGCCTTCCTCCATCGCGACGCCATTCTCCGGTCAACCTGTCCGGGCTCTCCCGGCGGAAGAGATCGAGCAGATCATCGCCTGTTTTGTGCATGCCATCGCGGACATGCAGGATTCTGGTTTTGACGGCGTCCAGCTCCACGCAGCGCATGGCGGTCTGCTCAGCCGGTTTCTTTCACCCTACTCCAACCGGCGTGAGGACGGGTGGGGAGGGACGCCAGAGGGACGCGCCCGTATCGTGCGGGAGATCATCGCCAGGGCCAGGAGACGGGTGGGGGATTTCCCCATCCTGATCAAAATGAACGGCACCGATTATCTGGCAGGCGGGATAGATATCGACAGCTTTCCGGCGCAGGCCCAAGCGATAGTGCGGGCCGGCGTGGATGCCATCGAGATCAGCGGCGGCATGTGGGAGTGCCTGTTCCGCCCTGAGGCAGAGCTTGGCTTTCGCCCGGTGCCTGCCCCCGAGTCGCACACGCGGATCGGGAGACCGGAGCAGCAGAGCTACTTCCTGGAGTATGCGGAGCGGGTGGATGTCCCTGTCCCGATCATCCTGGTGGGCGGGAACCGCGACGTCGAAAGGCTGGAAGCGATCGTGCAGGGCGGCAAGGTCGATTTCATCGCGCTGTGCCGGCCGCTCATCCGCGAGCCCAATCTGCCCAACCGCTGGCGGGCAGGCACCGGCAGGCGCCTGCCGGAGTGCGTTTCGTGCAATTCGTGCCTGTATGCCATGATAGTGCATCCCGGCAGGGACGAGCCGGGCCTGGTCACCTGCGTCTGCAAGAGCGACAAGAAGCAGCATCGCATGGCTCAGAAGTGGCTTGTCACATGGAAGGAAAGCCAGGGAGAGTTGACATAACAAATGAAGATAACAATGCGGGGATACCAATCCGAAGAGGACTACTGGCGCATCCGCGAATTTCTGCGCCAGGTGATGCTGCTCAACGGCCGGCGGGAGCTGAGCTGGCACGTTTCCCGGCTGGATTACTGGTGGTGGTTCATCAATCCACACCTCGAAAAGACTCCACTCGCGGAGAATCTGTTCATTTGGGAGACGGGAACCGGGCAGATTGCGGCTGTGTTGAACCCGGAAGATCGGAGACAGGTGTTTCTGCAGGTTCATCCCGACTATCGCACTCTTGCGCTGGAAGAAGAGATGATCTCGCTGGCCGAAGAGCGCCTGGCGGCGACCGGCCGCGATGGCCGCCGAAAGGTGTGGCTGTGGGCTGACTCGCAGGACGAAATGCGCCAGGAGATCCTGACCCGTCGCGGCTTCCGTCGAGTTGATGGGCCGGAAGAGCAGGAGTACCAGCATCGCCGTTCGCTGGATGGGCCGCTTCCAGATGTTCCGCTCGTTCCAGGCTACACCATCCGTTCTCTGGGCGATGGCCTTGAGCTGCTCGAGCGTTGCTACGCTTCGGGGCTCGGTTTTCATGACGACGACATCAACGTTGCTCGCGACAACCGGGATCATCCGGCCTGGTACCACGATATTCAGTCTGCACCGCTCTACCGCCGCGACCTGGATATTGTTGCCGTGGCAGCCGACGGGTCGATCGCCTCTTTCTGCACGATCTGGTTCGACGATGTGACCCGCACGGCCTGTTGCGAGCCGATGGCGACCGTGCCGGCCCACCAGCGGCGTGGGCTGGGCAAGGCGGTGATGATCGAAGGGCTGCACCGCCTCAAGCGCATGGGCGCCAAGGTGGTGTTTGTCAGCGGATATTCTCAAGCGGCGAACGCCTTGTACTTCTCGGTGATGGGTGAGGAATATGACCTGTGTGAGCCGTGGGAGAAGGAGTTCTGAAGGGACGAAAGATGCCGGAATACACGATCACGCTGACCGATTCTCCAGACCCCGCCGACGTAGATGTGGTCAAGCAGGGGCTGGATGGGTACGACGCGTCTCAGGGGGTGGTGGTGGATTGGGTGCCGCTGGCGCTGTTCGCGCGGGATGCCGACGGGACGATCGTCGCCGGGCTGACGGGAAGCACCTATTGGGAGTACCTGTATGTCGGGCGGTTGTGGACCGACGAGCGGTTCCGGAAGCTGGGGCTTGGCAGCCGGCTGCTGGCCGAGGCGGAGGAGGCAGCGCGGCGGCGCGGCTGCCACGCCGTGCACCTGATGACGGGCAGTTTCAACGCCCTGCCATTCTACCAGAAACGCGGTTACACGGTTTTTGGAGTACTGCCCGATATGCCCACGGGACATACCCAGTACTTTATGACCAAGAGCCTGGTTTGATCCTGTTGGCGCCTGTTCAATCTGGAGGAAACGGAAATGACTGACGACCCTATCGTTTACAAAAAACTCGAGCCGGTCCTGATCGCCTTGCCTCACAACCCGCATCGATACCCGCGACCAGATCCCGCCGCTCTTGGACCGGCTGCGGGCGGCCTGTGGCGAGGCCATCTGCGGCGATGCCATGGTCATCTTTCACGGCGGGGCGGTGAAGGATGGCTTTCTGGTCGAAGCCGCCTTCCCGGTGACGCACGCGGTGGAAACCGGCGAGGTCCACACCCGCACGCTGGAAGCTGCCCCGGCGCTGATCACGCTCCATCACGGCGCGCACCAGTCGATCCGTGAGAGCGTGCTGAAGGTCTACGACTACCTGGACAAGCACGCCTGGACGACGTCCCTGTTCCGGCGCGAAATCTACCGGGTGCTGGATCCCGCCCACCCGGAGGAGAATGTCACCGAGGTGCAGGTGATCCTGCACGAGTGGGATCGCCTGCTGGCCGAAGGAGCCGAAAAAGTCCTGGGTGCAGAGGCCCGCCGAGCGGCTGATGCAGGGGATCGAGTCGATCACGCCTGCATCGTCCTTTGACGATTACACCGCCTGGATCCAGGGCGCCATCGAGCGGCTGGATGCGCTGAGCGACGACGGCGAGAAGAAATGCCAGGTGGTGTCGCACTGCGCCCACGTCTTCCCGCAGGAGCGCATCGATCACCTGCGCGCCATCTATCACCGGCGCGGCGAGATCGACGATGTCCTGCGCGAGATGTACACCGATGACTTTTGGTACGAAAAGCCGGTGCGCAGGGGCAACGTCATCTACATGCGCAAGAACCCCTTCGACCCCGAAGGCTTTGAGAAGGCAGCGACCCCCGCCGAGCGGCGCAAGGCCTACTGCCACTGCTCATTTGTCCACCCCTATCTCGACGAAATCCCTGCCAAGCTCTCGCCGACCTTCTGTTTTTGTGGGGCGGGCTGGTACCGGCGGCTGTGGGAGGGGATTTTGGGGCAGCCGGTCAGATTTGAACAGGTCGAAACCCTGCTGCAGGGGCAACGATGAATGCAGGTTCACCATCACCCTGCCGTTGGAGCTGGCCGGGGAGTGTTCGCCGGGAGACGACAAAACAGGACCTATGAATCGCCACGATGTCATCGAGCTGTGTGAAACCCATGTTCTGCCGCGTGCTGCGGCGCTGTTCGGCACATCTACGGACTGTCTGAGCAAATTCAAAGATTCCGAAGGATGCGCCAACCTGGTCTACCTGTACGAGCGCGGCGGCCAGCCGCAACACGGGCTTTTTCGACCCGGTATTCTCCCCCGAGAACCCGTTTGCGCTGTGAGACTTGAGGAGAGATCATGAAACCCTACGATGATCTGACGCGCCTGGGTCAGCTGCGCCGGACCAGGCAACTGGCCGAGGCTGCGCTCGATGCCTACGGTTTGAAGCGGAGCGCGGCTCAAGTTCGTCCAATATTCGGCCAACATCATCTACCGTGTTGACGTCCCGGCTTCCCCTGCCGGTCAGGGGAGAGCCGGGACCCTACGTGCCCAACCGCTACCTGCTGCGGGTCCTCTACACGGATCACCTGGAGGGCGTCAAGGGGGAGATGACCTGGCTGGCAGCGCTCAGCCGCGAGGCAGGCTTGCCCGTGCCCGAGCCGGTGCCCACCCTGGAGGGTGAGCTGGTGACCAGGATCGCCACCCCGGAAGTGCCACAGGGGCGGATTGTGTCGCTGATGCGCTGGATAGACGGGCGGAGGCTCACCACAGGGTTTCGCCCCGGCCATTTCCGGGCCTGGGGGCGGATGGTGGCCCGGCTGCACCAGTTCTCGGCGGGCTGGCAGCCTCCCGAGGGGTTTGAGCGACCTGTCTGGGACTGGGAGGGTCAGTTGGGCGGCCGATATTTCGACGGCGGCATCGAGGAGCTGGTGGCCTCAATGCCGGAGCACTTGCGGGAGCCGTTCCAGATCGTGTCGCAAGAAGCGCGGCAGGTGATGGAGGGCTTGGGCAAGGGGCCAGACGCCTATGGCCTGATCCACGCCGACATGTATCCGGAGAATGTGCTGTTCAAAGGCGACGAGGCGTACCCGATCGACTTTGAGGACTGCGGTTTTGGCTACTGGCTGTGGGACATTGCCATCGCCCTGTGCCTGTGGCCCTGGACGGAGGAGTGGTACTGGATGCGGGACGCCTTTCTGGAGGGCTATGCCCAGGTCCGCACGCTGCCTGAATCGCAGCTTCAGCACCTCGACCTGTTCATGGCCACGCAATACGCGACCATGGTCCTGTGGGCGTCCCTCTTTATCAGGAACGACCCGGCCAGGCGAGCCGAACACGAGGAGTGGCGGAACAGGGACGGGGCCAAATTGCTGCGATACCTTGAGCGGCGGTGAGCTGTGAAGCTAACGATGCAACAGGCCCAAACTGAAGACGATTATTGGCGGATTCGCAATTTCCTGCGGGAAGTGTTTCTGCTCAACGGCCGCCGCGAGCATAGCTGGCACGTGGCGCGCCTCGATTACTTGCGCTGGCATTTCATCCTGAACCTTCAGGTGTGTGACCCGGTGGAGAAGGCGGCAACCCTGTGGGAGACGGCCGGTGGCCAGATAGCGGCGGTGCTGCACCCGGTTGGCTGGAGCGAGGTGTGCCTGCACGTGCATCCCCATTTCCGCACGGCAGATCTGGAGGGTGAGATGCTCGCCCATGCCGAAGAGCACCTCTTTGGCCGGAATCAGGCTGGGGAACGGCTCGTGTATGTCTCCGCCTTTGCCGATGATGCCCGGCGCCAGGAGATACTGGCTCAGCGTGGGTATACCAGGCAGAGTGGAGTTGTCCACCACTGGCGCCGGGATCTGGAGGCGCCCATCCCGGAAACGTCGCTCGCGCCGGGGTATACCATCCGTTCGATGGGGGATCTGAGCGAGCACCCGGCCCGCAGTTGGGCTTCCTGGCGCGCTTTTCACGCCGACGAGCCAGACGAGG
The DNA here is from genome assembly GCA_963749455.1 of uncultured Chloroflexia bacterium. Lineage (GTDB taxonomy): Bacteria > Chloroflexota > Anaerolineae > JAAYZQ01 > JAAYZQ01 > JAFGOG01. Next base: position 41,451 of record CAVVMX010000010.1, on the reverse strand, counting down.
CCTATGATGGCGACTGGTCATGGTACCAGAATATCCAGTTGGCCCCACTCTACCGCCGCGACCTGGACATCGTCGCCGCTGCCCCGGACGGCAGCATCGCTGCCTTTTGCACCATCTTTTATGATGATTACACCCGCAGCGCCGTGTCGGTGCTGGTTGGGACGGCCGCAGAGCACTGGCGCCGCGGGCTGGGCAAAGCCGTCATGATCGAAGGGATGAGGCGCCTGCGCAGGATGGGCTGCACCCGGCTGTTGGCCAATGCCTATGATCCACCCGCCGACGCCCTGTACGGGTCTGTGCTCGGAACGAAAGAGGATTCCGAGACGTGGGTCAAGGGGTTCTGAAACCCAGGAGTTTTCCATGGACGAAATCAACAGGACCAACCGCGAGCGGTGGAACGCCCTGGCGCATGCCAATGTCGAATGGTCGCGGCCCTGGCTGGAGTATACCCCCGAAGAGGCGCGCCGCCAGATAGGCCGGCACGGTATCCTGAGCGACGTTTCTGGCAAGCGCGTGCTGTGCCTGGCCAGCGGCGGCGGGCAGGACTCGGTCGCTTTCGGTCTGCTGGGAGCAGACGTGACCGTTTTGGACCTGTCTGACGTGCAGTTGGAGCGCGACCGGCAGGCGGCGGCGCATCACGGCTTGAAGGTGACCACTCATCAGGGCGACATGCGCGACCTGTCGATCTTTCCTGCGGACTGTTTCGACATAGTCTGGCAGGTCTATTCCCTGAACTTTTGCCCCTCGGTGGAGACCGTTTTCCGGGAGGTGGCGCGCGTACTCAAGCCGGGCGGGATCTACTTCTTGCAGTTTGCCAACCCCTTTAGTCCATGCCGTGGACGATGAGGCCTGGGATGGGGAGGCGTATCCCCTCAACCATCCCTACATCGACGGCGAAGATCTGACCCGCTACTACCCCCACTGGGATGTCACCCAGCCCGATGGCTCGTCGGTCAGGCTCCCCGGGCCGCACGAGTTCCGCCACACCCTGAGCACCGTGATGAACAGATTGGTCGGCAACGGCTTTGTCTTCTTGGGGCTGTGGGAGTGGATGCAGGATGATCGAGAATCCCGACCCGGGTACGTGGTCGCACTTTACCAAGATAGCCCCGCCGTGGTTCGATACGTTTTGGCGGCTACAGAAGTGAAAAGCCGGTAACTCTAGAGGCTAGCATGAAAACTGCGCGGTGGTTCCTGGTGGGTCTGGTACTCCTGGCTGCGTGCACCTCCGCTCGCACGACCATCGGTCCCGCGGCGACAGCCTCGCCCGTCATGGTGGTGCCTGCTGACGCTCCTGTCGGAAGCAGGGGGGCGGACCGTTCGCTTCTGACCAGCGATCTGCTGATGTACGGCTTTGAGGCTGCCTCGCCGATAGACGAGAGTGCGATGGCCATGCCCGCTGGTGCTGCTCCCGCCGCACACACCTTCGAAGGTCGCCTGGAGCTGGTCGGGGAGAGGGAAGGCGACCAGATCCAGATGTTACGGGGTGACCTGGGAGCCAGAGTATGCCTACCTGCCAGAGTTCGATTTTGAGTTCGTGCAGAGCGACGGATAGCTCATTCCCGTGCAGCGTGGCCTGATCATCGCCGACCATCCCAAGTGGAACATCATCCTCGAGCCGGGGCGCGTCTGGCAGGAAGCTGGCGACGGTGGTCTCTCGCGGGCCTCCTTTCCCTTTGCTCTGGTGGTCAAAGGCGGCAATTCCTGCTTTGACGGGACGATGACCTTCCTGTTCGACGAGAAAGGCGTCTCGAAGGTGTGGTACCAGGTCACCCAAGAGACCACCTCGTACACGCGGGCCAACCTGTGGGGGTTGCTGGATGCCCTGTATCATCCTGGGCCGGTTCAGGATGCGGAGCGCATCCGGGCCGATTTCGCCGCTGAGCTGGCTGCCCGCATGCCGACCAAGCCGATCCAGGCGCTGGCCGAGGATTACCCCGGAGTGGATCTCTTCTGCCTTTGGGCGCGGCGTGACCCGCGAGCACATGACCTGGTATGGCGTCGTGGTGAACGGAGTTAACTACCTGGGTGGCTGCCAGACCCGCTTTGGAGTCTATCCCTACTGCGAGTCGATGCGCGCTACCTCCTATTCCACCGCCAAATCTGCCTTTGCCAGCGTGGCCTTGATGCGTCTGGCGCAGAAATACGGCCCTGAGGTGGCCGGCCTGCTCATCAAGGACTATGTCCCGGAATATGCCGCCAGCCCAGGAAACTGGCAGCGGGTGACGTTCAACCACACCATCGACATGTCCGCCGGCAACTATGGCTCGGCAGATTACATGGCCGACGAAGATGGCCCCAACATGGGCGAGTTCTTTGGCGCCCAGCCCTACGCCGCGCGGATCGCCGCGGCATTCGACTGGCCGCACGCCGCCGATCCAGGCGCGCGCTGGGTGTACCATACCGGCGACACATTCATCCTCACCCGCGCCTTGCACAACTACCTGCAGGCCCGGGAAGGTCCGGAGGCGGACATCTTCCAGTTCGTGGTGGATGAGGTTTACCGGCCTCTCGGACTCGGCCCTGGGGCGTACACCACCATGCGCACCGCTGACGACGACTGGCAGGGGCAGGCCGAGGGCGGCTACGGCCTGTGGTGGATCCCGGATGACATCGCCAAGATCGCCACCCTACTCAATAGTCAGGAGGGGCAGATCAATGGCGTCCAGGTTTTGCACCCTGGCCTTTTGGCCGCCAGCCTGCAGCGATCACCCGACGACCGCGGAGTCAGGATAGACAGTCAGCGGATGTACAATAACGCCTTCTGGGCCAATCGTTATACCCAGGCCGACGGCTTTGACTGCGAGTTCTGGGTGCCGCAGATGTTGGGCGTGAGCGGCAACGTGGTGGCCCTGATGCCCAACGGAACCACCTACTACTACTTCAGCGACAACCAGGAGTTCACCTGGGATGCAGCGCTGCGGGAGCTGGACAAGATCACCCCTCTGTGTGGGTCTGCTTCTGAGCCATTGCCTGTAACAGACGCAGTAATGGCAGCACCCACCATTGAGCTCACACGGACGCCGATACCCACGCTGGCCCCCTATGACAAGATCCCTGAACAAACCGACGACGGCTGGCAGACTGCCTCTCTGGTTGATGTGGGTATTGACCCGATCAAGATCAGCCGCATGCTTGGGTTCATTTACCATGGAGACAAGAGCGGTGATAGCCTCTCCCGGTGGGATGGAGAGCTCAAGTACCAGAACATCCACGGCATCCTGATCGTCAAAGATGGGCTGCTGGTGTTCGAGGAGTACTTTTACCACTACTACCGGGAGAATCGACACAACCTGGCCTCTGTCACCAAGAGCATCACCTCGCTGTTGGTGGGCGCGGCCATCGACCAAGGTTACCTTGATGGTGTCGAGGAGAAGGTCTTGCCCTACTTCCCCGAATATCTGCCTCTTCAGCAGTCAGATGAGCGCAAGGAGAGCATCACGGTCGAGGACCTGCTCACCATGCGCCATGGCCTGGCATGTAATGACTGGGACCCCGCTTCGCCGGCCTACTACAAGAAGGACTTCCCGTGGGATCAGCCAGATGCGATCGAAGCCACCTTGAACATGGCCATGGAAGCCCTTCCCGGCTCCCAGTACTCCTACTGTTCTCCGAGCACTGCTATTCTGGGAGCCATACTCGCCAAAGCCACCGGGATGAGCGTTCCCAGGTTTGCGGAGCAGTACTTGCTGGACCCATTGGGTACAGGATTCTCCACGTGGATGTCTCTGCCGGGAGGATACACAGACACCGCTGGGAGTTCGGAAATGCGGCCTCGCGACATGGCCAGGGTGGGGTTGTTGGTGTTGCGAAATGGGAACTGGAATGGCGAACAGATCATCCCTGAGGATTGGATCCGTCGATCAACACAGGAACAGGTGTCCCTGGAGTTCAACGAGGCCTGGGGAAATGGCTATGGTTACCTGTGGTGGCTGAGCGATGTACAGATCGGTAGCACTCCCGTTCACTCCTTTGCCGCATCGGGGTTCGGCGGCCAGGTGATCGCCGTCTTTCCAGATCTGGACATGGTGATCGTCATCACCGGTGGCAATTACGAGAACGATGAGGGACAACCATTCCAGATCATGGAGAGGTTTATTCTGCCAGCAGTACTTGCGCAGTGATTGGTTGGTTGGGAACAAAACGCAGTGGAGCGGTGATCGTGCCGTTGGGCGGCGTTGACGTCCTGGCTAGCTATGCCCGCAGCCTGGTCATTGATTCCGTTACCCAGGCCGGCTTGTGGGGAGGCGTGCCGTCGGTGTTACTTCCAGGCTAGATCGCTTTCATGGTATTGGCTGCGGCAGGCTGCTTTGGCCTCAGCTACCTCCTATTCATCCATGTGAACCCGGATATCGCACGGATCGCTGGCCGATTTGGACACAGTCTGTTTCGTGAGTTGTCTGTGCTGATCCCTGGTCCATCGGGCTATGGCTACCGCTCGCGAGCATGATGATTCAGCAGCAAAGCAGCCTTCTGCGGCTGGGCATCCGGCCGGTATTGGCCTCGGTAGGTCTCGGATCGCTAGGCCTGCTATTGGCGTTGCTGAGCCTGCGGCCTCGGCAGCCTGTGGCAGCCCATTGGCTGGCAGCAGCAGGGGCCATGGCCTTCTGCATCCACACAGCCGTGTTGGACCTCTTTGTTTGGACGACCTTCTTCCCGGCCTAGGGCATGTGCAGCCGGAAAGGAACCTAAACTAACCACTTGCCGGCCATGTAGCCGGCATAGCTCACGGCCACGCTCAAGACCGTTCCCCAGATCAGGTCCACAATGGTGACAATCAGCGGCCAGTCTTTCAGGGTGGCGAGGTTTTTCAGATCATACGTTGCATAGGCGACAAGCCCAAACAGCGCCCCGCGCAGCAGGGTCGTCTTGAGCGCGTTCGCCTCCAGTCCGGGCAAAACGGCCAGCACCAGAATGCCAACAACGAACAGCAGGTAGAAGATGATCGGCGCGGTAATGGCGTCCACTCCTCGTTAGAAACATGTAAGAAATATGGATAATATATTGACAAAATGTAAAATCTATGCTATAATCTCGACCGGTGCTGGGGCTTGTGAAGCGGTTCGTGGGCAAAGACCGCAAGAGCACCAGAATCCAAATACCGAACAAGGAGGAATACTACATGCCTGCAAAACCTGCCGCCGCATCCAAGTCCAAGGCGGCTGTCGTGACCAAGGGGGCTGACGTGCCCGAAAAGACCTACCAAGGACTGCGCCGCTTCAACCTGGTGATGGGCTTCCTGCACCTGATGCAGGGCATCCTGATGATCGTGCTCAGCAACGACACGACCTATCCGATCTATACCAACTTTCTCAAGTTCGACCTGGCTGCTCGCAGCCCTGGTGCCAGATCCGAAGCTGGCCTACGAGCTGCTGCTTCGGCCCGGCGGTTGCCGTGTTCCTGCTGATCTCTGCCGTAGCGCACTTCTCTCTGGCCACCTTTGGCTACAACTGGTACGTCAAGAATCTGAAGAAGGGCATGAACCCGGCCCGCTTCTACGAGTATGCCCTCAGCTCATCGCTGATGATCGTGCTGATCGGCATGCTGGTCGGCGTGTGGGACCTGGGCGCAATGATCGTGATGTTCGGCATCAACGCCATGATGAACCTGTTCGGCATCATGATGGAGCTGCACAACCAGACGACGCAAAAAGACCGACTGGACCTCGTTCATCTATGGCTGTATCGCCGGGATCATCCCGTGGGTCGTGATCGTGCTGCTACTTCCTGGGCGCGATCTCCTCGGCCGATGCCAAGCCGCCGGCGTTCGTGTACGCCATCATCCCGACCATCTTTGTCTTCTTCAACATCTTTGCCGTGAACATGTTCCTGCAGTACAAGAAGGTCGGCCGCTGGAAGGACTACCTGTTCGGCGAGCGGGTGTACATCATCCTCAGCCTGGTGGCCAAGACCGCCCTGGCCTGGATGATCTTTGCCGGGACGCTGGCCCCGGTCTAGACTCCTCGTCACGGACGGAATCGAGTGCCCCACGCCAGGCATTGTCTGGCGTGGGGCAAAGTGAAGCCGGTTGCAGGTGAAAGGGAGCAAGAGGATGGCCATCAAAATCGTAACAGACAGCAACTGTGATTTGCCCGCAGATCTGGTGGCCAGGTATGGCATAACCGTCGTTCCGCTGTACATCAACATCGGCAAGAAAAGCTACCTGGACGGCGTCGAAATGACGCACGAGCAGTTCTACGAAGGCTTGCCGCATTTCGAGTCGCACCCCACGACATCAGTCCCGGGCCCTGGCCAGTTCGTTCAGGTGTATGAGGGCCTCGCGCAGGCCGGCGCTACGGAGATCATCTCGATCCACATCGGCGGCGCCCTGAGTGCCATGGTGGCCGTAGCGCGCCTGGCTGCAGAAGAAGTCAAGAGCGTGCCGGTCACCGTGTTCGACTCGGGCCAGCTGACCCTGGGCACCGGCCTGCTGGCTCTGACCGCGGCCAGGGCCGCCGCTGAGGGCCGGTCACTGAGCGACATCATCGTCGGCCCTTGAAGACCAGGCATCCCGCACCCACTGCATCGCCGCCCTGGACACGCTCGAGTACCTGCGACGCAGCGGCCGCCTCAGCCGTTTCCAATCCAGTCTGGGTTCCGTGCTGCAGATCAAGCCGATCCTCAGGATGCACGCCGGCGAATTTGACATGGAGCGTGTGCGCACGCGAAATGGCGCGTCCGTCGCGGCTCCTGGAGCTCCTGACCGAGCTGGCGCCCTTTGAGCAGGCTGGCCCTGGTTCACACCCATGCTCCCGAGAAGGCGCAGCTTCTCCGCCAAAAGGCCTCGCACCTGTTTCCCGATGGCGGAGAGCCGATGGTTGCCGAAGTGACTCCGCTCATTGGCACGCACATCGGCCCTGGTGCCGCAGGTTTCGTGGCCATACAGGCCAGAGAAGACAGCCCCATAGAGCGTTCGCGCAACGAATGGAGATGAACAGATGACATTCCTGGAAGCGTATCTCATCGGCCTGGGCGTGGTGCTGGGGCTGATGGCCTTGCTGTGGGTCCTCAGCCTGGTTCTGCGCAACTCCAGCATCGTCGATCCCTTTTGGGGGACCGGCTTTGTCATTGCCAACTGGCTCTACTTTGCCCTGACGCCTGACGGTTTTCCGGCGCGCAAGTGGCTGATCTCCGTCCTGGTCACCATCTGGGGGCTGCGCCTGTCGATCCACCTTCTGCGCCGCAACTGGGGCGCAGGTGAGGACTTTCGCTATCGCAAGTGGCGCGAGGAGTTCGGGGCCCGCTGGTGGTGGCGTGAGCTTCTTTCGCGTCTTTATGCTGCAAGGCGTGCTGCTCTGGATCATCTCCGCACCACTCCTGGCCGCGCAGATCCGCCCGACACCCGATCACCTGACCCTGCTGGACTTGCTGGGCGCCGTGGTGTGGGCCATCGGCTTCTTTTTCGAAGCTGTGGGCGACCTGCAGCTCACTCGCTTCAGAGCCAATCCTTCCAACAAGGGCAAGGTGCTCAACACCGGCGTGTGGCGCTACACCCGACATCCCAACTACTTTGGCGACGCGACGCAGTGGTGGGGGTACTACCTGATTGCCGCGGCAGGCGGCGGATTCTGGACGATCTGGAGTCCGATCCTGATGACGGTCATGCTGCTCCGGGTTTCGGGTGTGGCTCTGCTGGAGAAGACGCTGGCGACGACCAAGCCAGGGTACAAAGAGTACGTAGAGAGCACGAGCGCCTTTGTACCCTGGTTTCCCAAGACGCCAAAACCAAAGAGACCATGAGCCGCCTGGATCCGGGGAAACTGCACGTTCAGTGGGCGGCGGGCGTAACGCCCGAGGGTCCGCTTACTCCAAGGTGCTACACCCTTACCCACTCCGACTCGACGGGTGACCTGTTCCTGACCATCGGCGTCCGAGGTCAACCAGAAGCAGGTCTCGGGTTGGTACACCCGCCTGATGCGGGACGAAGTAGTGGCCGAATGGCAGGAGGACGAGGAGGGGCCGGCGCTGCACGTCTCTTGCCACGTCAGCGGTGGGCTAGTCTTCGGCAGTGCTGCCATGCGTTACCGCATTTTCCGGCACGAGCTTGATCTTGTGCTTGAAGCATTTCGCTTCGGCGATGGGAGGCTTTTTGAGGCCCGACCTGAGCTGGATCGGGCGCCGATCTGGGTTCGTTTTCACTCCACCAATCGGCGCTACCACAAGACAGAGCGCTGGGGTACGCCTGCCGAGTATCGGATCCGGGAGCTGGCAGGCAGATAGGCTCGGAGGAGACTTATGTCGGACGTTGAGCAAAATCCAACAGCGGAGCCAATTATTCGTCTGGGGATTAGCACTTGCCTCCTGGGAGAGCCGGTGCGCTACGATGGCGGCCACAAGCTGGACCGGTTTCTGGTCGACACGCTGGGCCAGTATCGTGGAGTGGGTGCCGGTCTGCCCGGAAGTGGAGATAGGGCTGAGCGTCCCCCGGGAGACCATGCGCCTCGTCGGTGATCCTGCTACCCCGCGTCTCATCGCACCCAAATCGGGCACCGACTACACAGACCGGATGAAGGCCTGGGCGCAGGAGCGCCTCGAGCAACTGGCGGCTGTGGGCCTGTGTGGGTTTGTGTTCAAGAAGGACTCCCCTTCCTCCGGCCTGTTCCGGGTCAAGGTCTATGACGAGCACGGCAACGCCGAGCGCACCGGCACCGGCATCTTTCCCCGCGAGGTGATGAAGCGCTTCCCGCTGCTTGCCGCTGGAGGAAGAGGGGCGGCTGAACGACATGCCGCTGCGCGAGAACTTTATCGAGCGCGTCTTTGCCTACTACCGCTGGACCAGACTGCTGGAGCAGGACCCGACGCCCGGCGGGCTGGTCCGCTTTCACACGGCGCACAAGCTGACGCTGATGGCCCACAGCCCGAAGCACTACCAGGAGATGGGCCGGCTGGTGGCGCAGGCCGGCGCTCTGCCGTGGGACGAGCTGGTCGCCGCCTACGGCGCCCGGTTCATGGAAGGGCTGGCCCTGCTGGGGACGCGGCGGAAGCACGTCAACGTGCTGCAGCACCTGATGGGCTACCTGAAGAACGATCTATCGAGCGAGGACAAGCAGGAGCTGCTGGGGCTGATCGAGGACTACCGGCAGGAGCTGGTGCCGCTGATCGTGCCGCTGACGCTGCTCCAGCACCACCTGCGGCGGCATCCGGTGCCCGAGTGGGTGCACCAGCAGGTCTACCTGCAGCCCGTATCCCAAGGAGCTGATGCTGCGCAACCACGTCTAGCAGAGAGATCATCGCACGGAGGGAACGACGGGCATGACAGATAGCGAGCCGCTGTTCAACCTGAAGGCCGTCGTGCAGCAGACGGGCCTGAAGCCTGACACACTGCGCGCCTGGGAGCGTCGCTATGGATTGCCATCTCCCGCCCGGAGCGGCGGCAGGCACCGTCTCTACACGCAGAGCGACATCGAAGTACTGCGCTGGCTGATGGCTCGCCAGCGTGAAGGCCTGAGCATCAGCCGGGCCGTCGACCTATGGCGCCAGATGCAGGCCGGCGGGCGTGGCACGCTGCCGATCCCGCCGCCTCCCGGTTCGACTGCCGAGCCCTCGCTGGCGGGCGGCATGCTGGACCAGCTGCGGCAGGAGTGGCTCGCTGCCTGCCTGGCCTATGACGAGCGGCGGGCTGAGCAGGCAGCAGCGCAGGCGTTTGCCCTCTACCCTGTTGAAACCGTCTGCCTCGAGCTGCTACAGCGGGCTTTGGCCGAGGTGGGCGATCTTTGGCAGCGGGGCAAAGCCACTGTGCAGCAGGAGCACTTGGCGTCGGAGCTGGCCATCCGCCAGATAGAGTCGTTGCTCATGGCTGCCCCTCCTGCCACGCGGGCTGGCCAGATCCTGGCTGCCTGCCCGCCGCAGGAGTATCACGTCTTTGGCCTGCTGCTATTGACCCTCCTGCTGCGCCGCCGCGGATGGGCAGTTGTGTACCTGGGGGCGAACGCTCCGGTGGAGCAACTGGAGGCTACCGTCGCCGATATTCGGCCGAGCCTGGTGATTCTGGCTGCGCTGCGGTTGCCTTCCGCTGCGACCCTGCTCGAGGCGGCCCGGGCGCTTACAGGAGCATGCGCCGGTGGGTTATGGGGGAGGGATATTCAACTCGCTGCCGGCCATCCGAGCCCGGATTCCCGGCCATTTCCTGGGCGAGAGCGTAGCGGCGGCGGCGGGTGCTGTGGATTCGCTCATGTCTGCACCGCGCCCTGCGCCAGAAGGTGAGCCGATCCCGGCGGAGGCTCGCTTGGCGCTGGAGTATTTCCGCGAGCAGCGTGGGCCTATCGAAGCCAAGATGGGCCAGGCTGCCGGCGCGATCGGTGTTTCTCTGGTGGCACCTGGCTCATGCCAACGAAGAGTTTGCACTGCACCTGGAGGCTGCCCTTGCCCTGGGAGACGTGGCTCTTCTCGACACCGACATCGCAACTGTGGAGCAGAGGCTCGCGCAAGAGGGTATGCCGGCAGGCGTGCTTGATCGCTACCTGCGTGCCTATCGTCAGGTTGCCGAGGAGCAGCTTGACGAGCGCGGTGATCTGATCCTCACCTGGCTGCGAAGGGTCACCGGCAGCTAGCAGCCAGGTCGACCGGGTGGCCTGGATGACAAACGACCCTTACGGAGGTCACGAAATGCGAGTCATTATCACTGGGGGAACTGGGCTCATCGGCAGGGCGCTATCTGCCGACCTGGCCGCGGACGGTCATGAGGTCATCATCCTGAGCCGTGCGCCGGGGCAGTCTCGCGGGCTCCCGGCCGGGGTGCGGGCCGAGGGGTGGGACGGGCGCACGGGCGACGGCTGGGCCGCCCTGGCCGATGGCGCCGATGCAATCGTCAACCTGGCAGGTGCGAATATCTCGGGTGAGGGCCTTCTCCCCAGCCGCTGGACCGATGAGCGCAAGCGCCTCATCCGCGACAGCCGGCTGGATGCCGGGCAGGCTGTGGTCGACGCCGTGAGGCAGGCGAGTCGCAAGCCGCTCGCCGTCATACAGGCATCGGGCATCGGCGTTTACGGCCCGCGCGGCGATGACCCGATTGCAGAGGATGGCCCTGTGGGCCAGGATTTCCTGGCCAGCTTTGCCGCACACGAATGGGAGCCCTCCACAGCGCCTGTCGAGGCCATGGGCGTCCGGCGGGCCATAGTCCGGACCGGCGTTGTGCTCAGCAGGACTCAGGGCGCCCTGCGGCCCATGCTCCTGCAGTTCCGCCTGTTCGCCGGCGGGCCGATTGGCAGTGGCAAGCAGTGGATCTCCTGGATCCACGTCAAGGATGAGGCCAGGGCCATCCGCTTCCTGATCGAGAACCAGTCGGCCAGCGGGCCGTTCAACCTCGTGGCACCCCAGTCAGTGACCAATGCTCAGTTTGCGCGCACACTCGGGCGGGTCATGGGCCGGCCCTCATGGCTGCCTCTGCCGGGCTTTGCGATGCGAGCAGCCTTCGGGGAGGTGGCTGACCTGCTGCTTACCGGGCAGCGCGGCGTGCCTCAACGACTTGCCGACTTGGGTTTCCAGTTCCGCTTCCCCGAGCTCGAAGGAGCTCTGCGGGACGCCGTGGCACAAAGCAGCTAGGCCCGGCAAGGGCCATATACACTATTGGAGGGGCTTGATGGCTGATCAACGCGTTTCAGGAAAGGCACCCGATTTTGAGTTGGCCGACACTGCCGGCCAGACGGTGCGCCTGTCGGATTACCGCGGGAAGAAGCATGTGGTCCTGGTTTTCAACCGCGGCTTCATGTGACCGTTCTGCCGCGCGCACATGGCGCAGTTGCGCCGTGACTATGATCAATTCCTGGCTCGCGATGCTGAAGTGGTGGTGATAGGGCCTGAGGATCAGAAGGCGTTTCAGGACTACTGGCAGAAGGAGAGCCTGCCGTTTGTAGGGTTGGCCGACCCGGCGCACACGGTGGCCAACCGCTATGGCCAGGAGGTCAGTCTGCTCAAGCTGGGCCGCATGCCGGCATTGATGGTCATCGACAAAGCGGGTGAGGTCCGCTTCCAGCACCATGCTGGAGCCATGTTCGACATCCCGCCCAACCGCCAGGTTCTGGCCGTGTTGGATGAGCTGAACAAGGCATAGGCGTGACAACAGCCATTTGGTGGGTCCGCCGCGACCTGCGCCTGGCCGACAATCAGGCCCTGGCCGCCGCGGTGGCCAGGGCCGACCGGCTGGTCCCGGCCTTCATTCTCGACCCGGCAATCCTCACTTCCGATTATGTCGGAGAGGCGGCCGCGGGTCGAGTGGCATTCCTCTTCGGCGGGCTGCGCCGGCTCGACGCCGACCTGCGTGCCCGGGGCAGCCGGCTGATCGTCCGCCATGGCGATCCGGTCGAGGAGCTCACCAAGCTGGTGCGTGAGAGCGACGCCACACTGGTGTCTGCCGAGGAGGATACCTGGCCCTACGGTCGGGACCGGGACGCGCGTGTCGCGGAGGCGCTGCCCCTGCACCTGACCGGCGGGGTGACCATCCACCCACCAGAAGCGGTGCTGAAATCGGATGGCACACCATACACGGTCTTTACGCCGTTCAGCCGCGCCTGGAAGGCGCTGCCCATTGCAGGAGCGGTGCTGGCGCTGCCGGGCTCGCTGCCGGCGCCGCCGCCGCTGGACAGCCTGCCGATCCCGGATGAGCCGAGCCTGTCGCCCAGCGCACCATTCCAGCCTGGCGAGGCGGAGGCCCAGCGCCGGCTGCGGGCGTTCGTGGGCGGGGACGACCCGGCCATCTACCGCTACGGACAAGGCCGCGACCGGCCGGACCTGGCCGGCACGTCGCAGCTATCGCCCTATCTGCGGTTCGGCATGGTGTCGGCACGCCAGGCGGCCGTGAGCGCCCTGGGCGCGATCGAGATGGCGCCCGGCGCCCAGGCCCGCGGCGGGGCCGAAACGTGGCTCACCGAGCTGATCTGGCGCGAGTTCTACCTGTCGATCCAGTACCATTTCCCCGAGACGGAACGGCACAGCTTTCGCGCCGACCTGCGCAACGTCGATTGGGATAACGACGAGGCGGCCTTTGCCGCCTGGTGCCAGGGCCGGACCGGCTACCCGGTGGTCGACGCGGCGATGCGCCAACTGGCGCAGACCGGATGGATGCACAACCGGGCGCGGATGATCGTCGCCTCGTTCCTGGTCAAAGACCTGTTGATCGATTGGCGGTGGGGGGAGCGCTGGTTCATGCAGCACCTGATAGACGCCGACCCGGCGGCCAACAACGGCGGCTGGCAGTGGACTGCCGGCACCGGCACCGACGCAGCGCCCTACTTTCGCATCTTCCACCCGGTGCTGCAGGGCAAGAAGCACGATCCCGAGGGCGCCTACGTGCGCCGCTGGGTGCCCGAGTTGGCCCAAGTGCCGGGACGCTACATCCATGCGCCGTGGGAGATGCCGCCGGAGGTGCAGCGGGCGGCGGGCTGCATCGTCGGGCAGGACTATCCGGCGCCGATCGTCGATCACGCCTGGGCGCGCGAGCGGGTGCTGGCTGTCTACGCCCAGGCCAGACAGAACAGAGGAGAAAGACACGAAAGGAACGCAAATGGTTGATCGGGCGATTGTAGTAGAGAACCTTGTCAAACACTATCCTGGCGACGTCAAGGCCGTGGACGGCGCCTCTTTTCAGGTCGGGACCGGGAGCATCTTTGGCTTCCTGGGCCCGAACGGCGCCGGCAAGAGCACGGCCGTCAAGATCCTGACGACCCTCGCTCTTCCGACCGCAGGCCGGGCGGAGGTGGGTGGCTTTGACGTGGTCACCCAGGCATCTGACGTGCGGCGGATCGCCGGCGTGGCGCTGCAGGAGATCGGCATCGACCCTCTGATGAAGCCGATGGAGCTCCTGACCTTGCAGGGGCAGTTGTTCGGCGCCGATCGGGTGCACGCCGCCGCCCGCGCCGACGAGCTGATCAAGCTGGTTGGGCTGACCGGTGCGGTGAATCGACGCGCGGGCACCTACAGCGGCGGCATGCGCCGTCGCCTGGATCTGGCCCTGGCGCTCGTCCATCAGCCCAGCGTCCTCTTCCTCGACGAGCCGACAACCGGGCTGGACCCCGCCAGCCGGCGGGATGTCTGGCAGGAGGTACGGCGGCTGAACCGGGAACTGGGCATCACCGTCTTTCTCACCACGCAATACCTGGAGGAGGCCGACGAGCTGGCCGACACGGTGGCGATCATCGTCGGCGGCAAGATCGCGACGGAGGGCTCCCCGGCCCGGCTCAAGGCGGCCCTGGGCGGCGAGTCGATCAACCTGCTGTTCGACACACGCGAGACGGCCGAAAAGGCGCTCGCGGCTTTGCAGGGCACAGGTGACCGGCTGCAGCTGGACCGTGACGTCGTTCGCCTGTACATGGCCGGCGCTGCCGAGGCAATCCCGGCGGTCATCAACCGGCTCCAGCAGGGAGCGATAACGCCCATCTCCCTGACGCTGACCCAGCCTACCTTGGACGACGTCTTTTTGCAGGTGACGGGGCAGCGGTTGCAGGTGCAGGATGCGCCCCAGGCCAAGGGAAAGGGCAAGGCCCGGGCGGCGCAGTCTGTGGAAGAAAAGTGAGAAAGGAAACCGTCCATGAATACACAGGAAACCACTCCGTCGGCGGCGGCTATCTCAGGACAGAAGGGCCAGTCGTTCCTGGTCCAGGTGTTCTTGCTGGTGCGGCGCAGCCTGGTGACCATCTCGCGCGCGCCGGAAGCGCTGCTGCCTCCGGTCTTTATCAGCCTCTTCTTCCTGGTCATCTACCAGTCGACGCTCGGCAAGGCGTCCGACTTTATCCCGGGCATTAGCGGCAGCTACCTGGGCTTCATCCTGCCGCTGTCGATCGTTTCGTCGGCCCTGTCGGGCGCCGGCATTGCCGCGCAGAACCTGGTCCGCGACCTGGAACGCGGCTACTTCGACAAGCTGATCCTGACACCGGTCAGCCGCCCGGCGCTGCTGCTCGGCCCAATCCTGGCCGGCTCGGTCATCCTCGGCATCCAGGCGTCGATCGTCGTGATCGTGGCGCTCCTGCTGGGGCTGCACTCGGCCACCGGCGTGCTGGGGCTGCTGGCGGTCATCGGCCTCGCCGTGCTCCTCGGCACCGGCTTTGCCGGATTCACCGTGTCGGCGGCGCTGGGCAGCGGCAGCGCCGCGGCGACGCAGGGCGCCAGCTTCCTCTTCTTCCCGCTCACCTTCCTGGCGCCGACCTTTGTGCCGCTTGACCTGCTGAGCGGCTGGCTGAAGGGCGCCGCCCAGGCTAACCCCATCACCTACGTGCTGGAGGCGATGCGCGCGATCCTGAACACCGGCTGGGACGGGGCGGCCATCTGGAAGGGGGTGCTCGCCTGCCTGATCCTGGCAGCCGTGACCTACGCCCTGGCGGCGATTGCCCTGCGAGTGCGGACTCGCCGGCTGTAGAGGGGACAGTGAGGGAGCTGCCTGAGTGCCGAGGACAGCGCCCCCAGTATGGGATGCAGACGCGAGCACAGGGGCAACGAGACTTCGAACCTGTGATCACCTGGAGAGATGCAGGTCCAGCACTGCTCGCACCTTCTCGGTAAGGCTTTCCACCGTGAGTGGCTTGGCCAAGAAAGCCACGCCTTCGCCCAGTGCTGCTGGGATCCTCAAGCAGACGGTCGTCGTACCCCGACATGTACAGGATCCGTATCCCAGGTCGTTGCGATTGGAGTTGCTCAGCCAGTTCCCTGCCGTTCATGCCGGGCATGACCATGTCGGTCAGCAGTAAGTGGATAGGATGATCGTACTCCCGGCTGATGCGGAGGGCTTCGGCTCCGTCCTTGGCAGCAAGTACCTGGTAGCCATGCGCCTTCAGGATCTGGGTGGCCAGGTCCCGCACGGCCGCATAGTCCTCCACAACCAGGATCGTTTCGCTGCCTGGCAGTGCGCTGGCAGGTGTTGCCCCTGGTGAGACCCTGAGACTCGACCTTGTCGGTGCGGGGCAAGTAGACCTGGACGGCTCGTGCCTTGTCCCACTTCGCTGTCGACCCAAATGTGCCCGGCATTCTGCTTGACGATGCCAAACACGATCGACAGGCCCAGACCGGTGCCGTGGTCTGGCTGCTTGGTTGTGAAGAATGGCTCAAAGAGGTGGGCCTTGATCTCATCACCCATCCCTACTCCGGTGTCGGCGACTATCAGCCGCACATACTCCCCTGGTCGAACATCCACGTCGCGGGCGGCAGATGCTTCATCGAGCGTCACGTTGGCCGTTTCAATTGTCAGGCGGCCTCCGTGGGGCATGGCGTCTCGAGCGTTCACGGCCAGGTTCACGATCGCCTGATCGATCTGGGCCGGATCCAGGTAGACGGGCCACACGTCGTCGGCGAGCACGGTGGCAAGCTCGATGTCATCACCGATGATGCGCTGCAGCATCTGGCTCAGGCTGCCGATCTGGTGGTTGAGATCGACGACACGGGGCTCGATGAGGTCCCGGCGGCTGAAGCTGAGCAGACGCTTGGTCAGGGTAGCAGCCCGCTCTCCAGCCTCCTCGATCTGCTGCACATACTCTCGTAAGGGATCTTCGGAGTGCAACTGCCGCTTCAGCAGCCGTGTGCTGAGATGGACGATGGTCAGCATGTTGTTGAAATCGTGGGCGACCCCGCCGGCCAGCCGTCCGATCGCCTCCATCTTTTGTGCCTGCAGAAGCTGGGCCTGCGTGTGTTTCAGCTCCTCCAGGCTCGTTTCCAGGTCGTGCATCAACCGGGCCTTGCGCCAGGCAGCCGATACTTGGTGGGCAAAGGCAGTAATGGCCGGCATGTCGTCCTCGCTGAGGTTGTCTGACTGGACAGACAGCAGGCCGATGACCTTGTCCTCCAGGATGAGGGGAGCGATCACCGATCTGGGGATCTGCAGAACTTGACTGAGCTGAGCGGCGAGCTTCTTCAAGGGTTTGGGCAGCACCTGGCGCGAACCCTCAGCACCGCTCACAAAGACGGTCTTTCCCTCCCATATCGACTCCCTCCACACATCTGCCGTTCCGACAGGCAGCGAAAAGGTCTCAGCATGGACGCCGAGCAGCCTCTCTGCCAGCTTGACTGCTCTCTGGTCGTAGCTAAAGTACTTGGGGAACAGCCTGCTCTGGCTCTCATCGGTGAAGAGAATCGCGCAGGAGAAGCCCAGTTCTTTGAACCCCTCGCCCGCGGTGGTGAGTACCTCTTGTGGTGTTGTGGCTTTCTGCATTGCCAGGGAGGCGACGTTCAGGGCCTGGAGCAAGTGCTCGGCCCGCTTGCGCTTGGTGATGTCGGTGTTGGCAAACACGCATCCTTCCACCTGTCCCTCCAGATCGCAGACAGGATAGACGCGCGTGACCATGATCCGTTGTGTGCCGTCCTTGCACCGACACTGTATCTCCTGCTCGTTTATCGACAGCCCTGGCACCGCCAGACCCTGCCAGACCTGGGTCAACAGGATGTCGAGTGCGGCGTGATCCTGGGAGTTCCACAGGAGCTGATGATAGGCCTTGGCCCAGGATCTCTTCTGCCCTGTATTGGAAGACCTGCTCGCAGGCCTGATTCCACATCTGGATGGTGCCTTGCCTATCCACTGTGAAAATGGGGTTGGGCGAGTTCTCCACAGATTGCCGGTAGCGGGCCTCGCTCTCGCGCAGCCGTTCCTCTGCGCGCCTGCGCGCCTGCCGGGACTCTGCCTCGCGCAGCTCGCGTTGCACAGCAGGAACCAGGCGTGCCAGGTTGTCTTTCATGACATAATCGTGGGCACCTGCCTTCATGGCCGCCACGGCACTGTCCTCTCCGATAGTGCCGGACACGATGATGAACGGCAGATCAAGGCCCATTTCCTGCACCCGTTTCAGGGCATGGAGTGCGCCAAAGTGCGGCATGGCATAGTCGGCGATGATGACTTCCCAGGTCTGTTTGGCGATCGCAGCCTCAAAGGTATCGAGGGTGTCAACGCGCTCTGACGGATAGCTCGTAGCCGCCGCGGCGCAGCGCTCGTGCGATCAGAAGGGCATCGTCCTCTAGATCCTCGACGATCAGCACTCGGAGGGGTAAGCTCATCACGAACTCCTTGCAGGAGGAGGGCCCTGATTCAGGACTAGCCAATAGAGACCTAACTGCTGGACAGCTTCGGTGAATTGGGCAAAGTCCACCGGCTTGCGGATGTAGCTGTTGGCTCCCAGCTTGTAGCTGTCCATGATGTCTGGTTCCTCGTCCGATGAAGTGAGCATCACCACGGGCAGCAGCCTTGTTCGCTCGTCGCTGCGCAGCCGCCGCAGTACCTCCAGACCCTCCAATTCTCGGCAGCTTGAGATCCAGCAAGATGAGCTGCGGCATGACGTTGACATCGCGGTCGGCGTACGCCCCGGTACCGAAGAGATAATCCAGGGCCTGCACGCCGTCGTTCACTACCACGACCTCGTTGAGGATCTTGTTCTTCTTGAGTGCGCGCAGGGTCAACGACACATCGTCGGGATTGTCTTCCACCAGTAGGATGATCTTGCCTTTCATGCTGCCTCTTCTCCTTTTGCTGGCCAGGGTAAAGTAAAATGTGGCGCCGTGATCCACCACGCCTTCGGCCCAAACGCGGCCGCCGTGGCGGTGGATGATGCGCAGCACAGTCGCCAGGCCAATGCCGGTGCCCTCGAATTCGGCCGTGCTGTGCAGGCGCTGAAACGCTCCGAACAGTCTGCTGGCGTAGGCCATGTCAAAGCCGGCCCCGTTGTCGCGCACAAAGTAGACCGGCTCGCCATCTCTCTTCAGCCCACTCCGAATTCGATCCTGGCACAAGTCTGTCGGCCGGTGAACTTCCAGGCATTGCCAAGCAGGTTTTCCAGCACCACCCGCAGCAGATGAGCTATCTCCGTCGGCGACCACCCCTCCGGCAATGACGAATTCCGCCTGGCGTTCCGGTTGTGTCTGTTGCAGCTCAGCGGTGATCTCGCGCGCCAAGGCGCTCAGGTCAACCCTATCCCGCTGCATTTCGGCTCGCGTCAGGCGCGATAGTTTGAGCAGATCGTCGATGAGTCGGCCCATGCGCTGGCTGCCGGCCCGCACGCGCCGGAGATAGTCCTGGCCTGTGGCGTCCAGTTGATCGGCATAGTCTTCCAGCAGTGCCTGACTGAAGCCATCCAGGCTGCGCAACGGTGCGCGCAGGTCGTGAGAAACGGAATAGGCAAAGGCTTCCAACTCCTTGTTGACAGCGGCGAGCGCTGCCGTGCGCTGGGCCACGCGCTCCTCCAGCTGGGTGGCATACTGCTGGACCTCCTCGTACAGCCGGGCGTTGGTGATGGCAATGGCCAGTTGATCGGCCATGCTCTGCAAGGCAGTGATGTCACCAGCTGAGAAGGCCGCCTCGTGGACGCTTTGCACCGTAAGGGCGCCGATGCACCGTCCTCGGCTTTTCAGTGGTAGGGCCATCTCAGACCGTGTCTCGGGCAGGAACGGGTTGCTGAACCAAACAGCCTCGTCCCCCACATCCAAGGCGATCCGGGCTTCAGCACGGGCCACGCACTGACCGATCATCGACTCGCCGCCCACAGCAAGCTGGTGCCCGGCCTCAAGCATCCTTCGGCCCGCTGTCCCGGTTCCAGCGTGCAGCACAGCTTTCTCACCAGCTTCGTCGACCAGGAACAGCCCAACGTAGTAGAGTTCAAAACGCTGTTGGATCAGCTCTACGGCCTGGCGCACCAACTCCTCAGGATCGAGAATGGTGCTCGCCGACATGGATACCTCCGCGGCGGTCACGAGCTGCGTGCCGCGGCGCGTCATGTCGACCAGCAGCTCTTCCCGCTCGGCCTCTGCCTGCTTGCGCTCGGTGATATCCTCGACGGTGCCCTCGTAGTAGAGCGTGTTTCCCGCCTGGTCGCGCACGGCCCTCGCGTTTTCGCGAATGAACAACGGACTGCCGTCGGCCTTGGGCCAGGCGGCCTCAAAGCCGACCACCTGGCCTTCCTGCTCGATGCGCTGCACAAAGGCGGAACGTGGATATGCCACTGCCGTCGATTCATCCATGAGGCTGCGCCGGGCTAGCTCCTCGAAGGACGGAGTACCCCAGCATGTGTAGGAGCGCTGAATTGGCCATGATCCACCGGCCATCGGGCGTGGTCCGATACAGTCCCATCACGGCGTTTTCAAAGATGCCCCTGAAGCGCTCCTCCGACTCACGGAGTGCCTGTTCGGCCTTCCTGACGCTCGGTAATGTCTATGACAATCCCATCGTAGTGTGTAACCTGTCCCTGTACATCCCGCGCGATGACCGTTCGATCATCTACCCAATGCACCTTTCCATCCTTGGCGACGATCCGGTACTCCTGCTGGAAATGGTCAACACCCTGGGCCGTATAGTCCTGGACCTCGCGGGCATACGCGTCCAGGTCTTGAGGGTGCACGATTGAGGCGAACAGGACTGAACCGTTGAGCAGCTCTTCCGGCGTATAACCGATCTGGGTCACGTTCTGTGACACCAGCTCAACCGGCCAACCTTCAGCGGCCCGCCAACGGAAGAGCATCACCGGGCTGTTCTCCACGATCAGGTTTGCTTGCCGCATCGCCTCTTCTATCTGTCTGCGCTCGGTGATGTCGCGCAGAATACCCTCGAAGGCGATCACCTGGCCGCTGTCGTCTCTTATCGCTGCCGACCGCACATCACAGTAGGCAGGCGTCCCGTCTTTGCGAGTGTAGGAGAACTGACGAGTCGGTATCGCAGCTCCTTGAGCGATGGCCCGCCCATAATCGGCGATGACCTGCGGGTCGTTCCCTGTGGCGATCTCCAAGGCCAACATGGGGTTTGCCAGCAGCTCTTCTGCGCTATAGCCCGTGATCGTGACCGCTGCCGGACTGATGTATTCGAGCCCTTGTTCGACCGAAAAGCGGAAGATGATGTCGGGCGCATTCTCCGCCAGACGGCGAAAGCGTTCCTCACTCTGCCTTAGGCTTGATTCGCTCCTTTGCAGCGCGTGTTTCATCACAGCCGCCTCGACCACGGTGCTGGTGAGCGAGTAGGTCATCAACAACACCATCCCGAGATAGGCGTATTCCAGTGTGTAGACAAACGGGTATAGGCCGAGGACCACGGCGGTATCGCTGACGGCACTGGCGAAAAAGAGCGCCATGGCCAGGAGGAGCGGCCTGGTTTCCTTCCGGTGTCCGCGGCGGTAAACACGCACCGTGATCCACAGAAGATAGACAAAGCCCGCCAATGTGACAACGCTTTGCAGATTCGTGAGCGGGCCAGGGTCCATTTCGTAGTAGGTGATCTGCCGCCCGAAGAACTGGAACTGCTTGATGGCCGGTTGGTCCAGGGGGCGGTATAGCCCGCTGCGGTCCAGCATGCCGGTTACGGCGGCCACAGCGCAATAGATGGAGAGGCAGATCAGTATCGTCTTCGTCCTGGCGGGCACCGCCGACGTGGGTTTCAGATAGTCATACACGAACCAGCTAAAGGTGATACCAACGACCGCCAGGGTAGCTATCTGCGCCCGCTGCCAGTCAACACCGTCGACTGCGGAGGTGACGTTGTACAGGCCGGCGGCGAACAGGTCGTACAAGCCCATTGCGAGGCAAGAGAGCGCAAAGGTGAGGTTCTCCCGCCGCTCCCTCTGGCGGGGGTAGATCAGCGCATGATAGGCGCCGACGTAAAAGGTGACGGCGGCCATGATCAACGGGGGAATAGATAGAGTATTCACCGATCTGTCTCCTCTGTGCCGGGGCCAGGTTCGCTTTCCCGGCCTCTATCATCCTCCAAAGATCGAATCGGATCTGTCTGCCAGCATTATACCGGGATTCGCTGCAAAAGGCAAGTCATTGGAGGAAGGGTATACGACAAACTGGACCCATATGGCCCATATTGCCGATGCCCGACCTAGGGTAGAGGCCATCGTTGTATACCCCCCAACATACGCAGAGCATGCGACTAGATCTCTTCGGATTTGCAGTCATCAATTTGCTACGTTCGGCGTTTGACAAAGCCGGATTGATGAGTATAATGAATCCTGATATTCACAATGTGAATACCCAAGACATGAGGAGGAGGCGTCACCATGCCCCGCACAGAGGATGCCTGGGCTCATCCCGTGCTCCTGGGCTCGCTGATGTCCGGGCCCAAGCATGGCTATGAGCTGTACCAGGAACTGGAACATGACCTGGAGGGTGTATGGCAGATCGGACTCAGCCAGCTCTACGCCCAGCTCAAGCAGTTGCAGGAGGCTGGGCTCGTAGACGCCGAGATGGAGCCGCAGCCCAACCGGCCACCGCGGAAGGTGTACCACGTGACGGACGAAGGCCGGGAGGTGTTCTTCCACTGGCTTCAGCAGCCGACGCCCTATCTCCGCCTGATCCGCGTCGAGTTCCTGCTGCGGCTCTACCTGTTTGACCGGCTGTCACTGCCGGGTGTCGAGCGGCTCGTCGCAGCACAGAGAGCGGTCTGCCGCGAGCAGGCGGACCGCTTTGGGCGGGCGGCTGCCGAGGCAGGGACCGGGTTCCGGCGTTTGGTGCTCGAGTTTCGCCAGGGCCAGATGGAGGCCGTGATTGGCTGGCTGAATCGGTGCCCGGAGACCCAGGCCGGTGAATCGGCGGCGCCGCCGGCGGGCTAAGGAAATGAGGAAAATGGGCTCTAGAACCATGTTATTGTTTGGCATCTGCCTTGCTGTTGTGACCGGGTGTTGTGCCCAGACTAAAGCCATCTCCATCCCGCCTTCATCGTTGGGCACTCTGACGGTGTTTGCCGCCGCCTCACTGACAGAAGCGTTTACTGAGATTGGGCAGGAGTTTGAGGCGGACCATCCTGGCGTAACTGTCATGTTAAATCTGGCAGCATCGCAAGCATTGTCGGCGCAGCTTGGCGAGGGGGCGCCAGCCGACCTCTTCGCCAGCGCCAACACGAAAGAGATGAACAACGCCATCGCGGCCGGACGGGTTGCCGACGGCAGCCAAAAGACCTTTGCTCACAACAAGCTGGTAGTCATCTATCCCAGGGACAACCCGGCCAAGCTAGCCAAGCTGCAAGATCTGGCCAACCCCGGCCTGAAGCTGGTGCTCGCGGCAGCGGAAGTGCCCGTGGGCAAGTACTCCGTCGAATTCCTCGAGAAAGCCAGTCAGGATGCGGCCTTTGGGGTCACTTTCAAAGACGATGTGCTAAGGAATGTCGTTTCGTATGAGGAGAACGTCAAAGCAGTGCTGACCAAGGTAGTGCTGGGGGAAGCCGATGCCGGGATCGTATACCTGACCGACATCAGACTCGAAAGCGCCGACAAGGTCGGTCGCCTGGACATCCCGGATGCCCTGAACGCCGTCGCCACCTATCCGATCGCCGTGGTGAGCAACGCAGAACAGCCGGAGCTGGCCCAGGCATTCCTTGACCTGCTGCTTTCAGCTCAGGGGCAAGAGGTCCTGGCCAAGCATGGTTTTCTTCCAGCGGACTAGTCCGCCCGCTGCTGGAGGCGGTTTTGATGTTGGGTAAGCGGTCCGGTCAGAGGGCTGGAGTGCAGGAAACGACGTGGGCGGCGGCTAACCGTGAGGCCGCTGCCCATGGTCGCCATGCACTTCCTGCACCGGATACCTCACCGCCGGCGCTGCGGCGGTTGCAGCCGCGCCATCTCTCATGGGTGTTGAGCCTGCCCTTCTTGGTGTTCCTGGTGTTGCCCCTGGTGGCGCTTGTCCTGCGCCTGCCGCCCGGGCGTCTGATGCCCAGCCTTGGCAGTCCACAGGTGGCGCAGGCCGTGACCCTGAGCATGGCTACCACACTGGTGACGACAGCAGTCACTATCTGCTTCGGCACTCCGGTCGGCTATCTCCTGGCTCGGCGCCGGTTTCCATTCCGACGGGTGGTGGATACTCTGGTGGACCTGCCCACGGTGCTGCCGCCGGCGGTCGCCGGTGTGGGGCTGCTGATGGCGTTTGGACGAAGGGGGATCCTGGGGGGCATGCTCGACGCGTGGGGGATCCAGATCCCGTTCTCGTGGGTAGCAGTGGTCATGGCGCAGACTTTTGTGGCCTCTGCTTTTTACATCAAGTCCGCTGCGGTCGGGTTTGCCAGCATCAATCCGGAGCTGGAGCAATCGGCTGAGCTGGACGGAGCCGGTGGTTGGCAGGTGTTCCGCCATGTAACGGTGCCGCTGGCGTCGTCGGCGCTGCTCAGTGGGGCGGTGATGACCTGGGCGCGGGCGTTGGGCGAGTTTGGCGCGACGATCATCTTTGCCGGCAACTACCCCGGCCGTACCCAGACTATGCCCCTGGCCATCTATCTGGGGTTTGAGCTCGACCTGGATGTGGCTTTGACACTGGCGGTGATCCTGATCGCCTGCTCGTTCCTGGTGTTGATGCTGGTGAAAGGCATTCTGCACCCGGAGGTGAACAAAGGAGTTGGGGGCTAGACGGGGCGGCCGTTTTGACAGGGAGCCTGGGAACGGGGTAGAATCGGGCCATACTAGCCTGCGAACAGGGAAAGAACAATGCGACTAGAAGCACTAGCTGTGTCTGAAGCGCTGGGCGCCATCCTGATGCACAACGTAGCAGATGACACCGGAAACAGTGCGCTGAAGAAGGGCACCCGGCTCACGGAGGGACATCTGACGCGACTGGCCATGATGGGACGCGCCACAGTAGACGTGGTCGTCCTGGAAAAGGACGACGTCCATGAGGACGAGGCAGCCGTGAACCTTGCCGCTGCCCTCAAGACCGAGCAGATGACCCTGTCGCGGCCCACGGGTGGGCGGGTCAACCTGCGCGTACAGGTGGACGGCCTGCTGGAGGTCGATGCCGAACGGCTGGTGGAGTTGAACATGATCCCAGGCATTGGCCTGGGTACGCGCCGGCAGCACGCCGTGGTGGGCCCTAACCAGGACGCCGGCAACATCGCAACGCTCAAGATCATCCCCTTTGCCATCGGCCGCGGGCTCCTGGATCAGGCTCTGGAGCTGGCGCAGCGCCGCCCTGGAATCGTCGAGCTGCGTCCGTTCCAGCCAGGCCGGCCAGCGGCGTTGCTCCTCGTAGGTGAGCCAAGTGTCCACGGCCGGCTTGCCGAGGCCTTTGTGCCGGCCACACAGGCGCGACTTGAACGGCTGTCAAGCCGGTTGGCCGCTACCGAAGCGGTGGTGCAGGAAGAAGAAACCATTGCCCAGGCAGCAGCGCGCCTCCTGGAGGTGGCAGACCTGCTGATCGTCGCCGGCCAGACCTCGATTATGGATGAAGACGACACCACCCTGCGCGCTCTACGAGCGATTGGCGCCGAGAGCACCCTATCTGGCGCGCCGGTTGAGCCGGGCAACCTACTGGCGCTAGCCTATTTCCCGGGTAAGGCGGTGGTGTGTGCGCCCGGCAGCGCCCAAAGCCTGAAGCGGAACGTGATCGACCTTGTCCTGCCGAGGCTCTTAGTGGGAGACCGCCTCGAGCGGCGCGACATTGCCGCGCTGGGGCTGGGTGGTTTTCTGACTGCCGCTGAGCGTGGCGGCGCCATGTGAGGCGCGGGGAGCCCGTGTGAAAGACCTCCTACCTCTGATCGAGAACTGGCAAGCACAGGGCGAGCGGGTAGCCGTTGCGACCGTCATTCGCGTGGCCGGTTCGGCTCCGCGGCCCGTGGGCGCCAGGATGATCGTCTCGTCGGCAGGCCGGATGGCTGGCTCGGTTAGCGGCGGGTGCGTCGAGACCACCGTCTATAGGGAGATGATGGATCTCCTGGCCGGCGGGCCGCCGCGTGTGCTCCGCTTTCGGGATCACCGACGACATGATCTGGGATGTGGGCCTGGCCTGCGGCGGAACGATCGACGTCCTGGTCCAAGGCCTCGAGCCTGCACTTGTGGCTGCGTTCAGGAGCGCCATGGAGCGTGGTCAGGCCATCGGCCTGGCCACCGTCGTCAAGGGACCCGGTGCGGTGAGCGAGGCCGCACTAGTCGGAATGGACGGGTGGTTGTTGGGGCCAGACGACCCGCGCATCGTCGCCGCTGTGCAGCAGCGGCTGGGCGACCGGCGCGGAGTGGGCTGCGTCCAGGCTGCCGACGACCAGACAGAGATCTTTGTTGAACCGTTCCTGCCGCCGCCAGTGCTCTACATAATCGGTGGTGTTCATGTGGCCATCCCCTTAACCCGCTTTGCCAAAGAGCTCGGTTTTCGCGTTGTGGTCGTCGATCCCCGTACCAAGTTCGCCAACCGCGAGCGGTTTCCAGAAGCAGACGAGATCCTGGTCGAATGGCCGGACGAGGCGCTGGGCCGCCTGCCGGTGGACCAGGAAACCTACATTGTGCTCCTCACCCACGATCCCAAGATCGACGAGCCGACGCTGGCCGCGGCGCTCAAGACCGACGCGGCCTACATCGGCGCCATCGGAAGCCGCAAGACCCATGCAGACCGGTCTGAGCGCATGGCCAAGTGGGGCGTGGCTGCCGAAGAGCTGCAGCGAGTGTATGCCCCTATTGGCTTGGACCTGGGCGGGCATACCCCCGAAGAGCTCGCTCTGAGCATTATGGCCGAATTGGTAGCGGTCAAGAACGGACGGAGTGGCGCCTCGCTGTGCCAGGGGAGCGGCCCTATCGGGAGCGATGCCCGGTGAGCGAGATGTACACCGAGCGATTGCTCGATCACTACCGCAACCCCCGCAACCAGGGGCGCCTGGAATCGCCAGACCTGGTCGGCGAGGAGTACAATGCGCTGTGCGGTGACCGGGTAAGGATCGAGGCCCGGGTGCGGGAAGGGCGGATCGCCGAGGTCTGGTTTGACGGGCGAGGCTGTGCCCTGTGCCTGGGTGCAGCCTCGATCCTGACCGAGACGATCGCCGGCAAGGCGCTCCACGACCTTGAGTCGATGGCTGCCGAAGAGTTCTTGGCAGAGCTGGAGTCGCCGATCCGGCCGGCCCGGCTCCGCTGTGCGCTTCTGCCCTGGATGGCGTTTCGCCGCGCCGCATACAGCAAAGGCGACTGGCCTACAACAGTTGGCAACAACCGGGTTCCGGACCAGTAGCCGGGCAAGGATGGTCAAAGCCACCCGATTGGGCGGTCGAATCGGAGGTGGAATCGCCCCCACTCCTGGCGGCATTCGCCATCCAGGTTCTCACCTCGGTCTTGGTCGGGATCCGCCGTGAGCTGACTACCGGCCTACGACAGCGCGCGGGGCCTGGTCGCGCTCTGGCGACGATAACCTGGACGATACCTGCACCCAAGCTGCATCCGATTGGGAATGACGACCGAGACAGGGCTTTCATGGTGGCCTGGAGCGACCCCACCGGCGCGAGCGGCTACGAGCGGCAGGAGCACGAAAATCCTGGCTTTGACTCACCGGTCAGTTACTATCACAGCAGAGTCACGCAGTAGGCTCATTCTCCCGGCGAAGCGGCACACCGGAGCCCGACCTGATAGCTACGACCTGTCGGGCCAATGCTACCGCGGCTTGCGGTGCGGACGGTGTCCCAGTAGCTGTCCCAGGCGCCCCCGCGCAGCACCTTGTATGACCCGGTCGGTGGACCCAACGGGTTGCTATAGGGCGAGTCGGGGTAATAGCCACCGGCATACCAGTCGTTGACCCACTCCCACACGTTGCCGCTCATATCCAGCGCGCGATAGGGACTGGCGCCCCCGGCATAGTCGCCCACGCGGCTGGTATCGCCGACGCAGTGCTGGAACGAGATACCATCGAAGTGCCTATAGTTCAGCCGCGAGCAGTCAGGGCTGGCATCCCCCCACGGGTACCTACGCGTGTCGCTGCTGCCTCGCGTTGCCTTTTCCCACTCCGCCTCCGTCGGCAACCGCTTGCCGGCCCAGGCGCAGTAATCTGTCGCGTCGTACCACGAGACATAGATCACCGGATAGTCAGCATAGAGCGGATCGTTATAGTAGGACGGCCGGGTCCATGAGGCGTACGTGGAGGGCGCTTCGCAGCCGACGGCGGTAACGCACTCGGCGTACTGGGCGTTGGTCACCTCATCGACGTCAATGTAGTAATCGTCCAGGTAGACAGCGTGCAGCGGCAGCTCGTCCGAGTAGCAGTGTTCATAGGCGTTGCTCTCATCGCAGCCCATTTGGAACTCACCGGGGGGGATGTAGATCATGCCGGGCGGAGGACTGATGTGGACAATGAATGGCAGGAAGGAGGTGCTGGTGAATAGCTCTCCTGCAGAGATAGAGCTCGCCTCCCCACCACGGCCACCAGTTGCTGCGCCGGGGCTGGCGCCCACAATGGTCACCGGCGCCAGCGGAAAGGTGCTGGCCGGCGCGCCCGGTTGTCCCTGGGCAAGCAGGGGGAAGAGGGGGAGTATGAGGCCCAGCGCCAGCACGGCCACATAGCGGTATGGGCGAACGTCTATTGACATGGTGGCCTCCTTGTCTTCTATGCTGGAGCGCACCCACGCGAGGGGGTACAGCTCCGCACGGCTCGGCGCACAGTACCACAAAGAAATGGACCGTAGCGGTCCAGCTGCATGTCGGCGAGGAATCGCCGAGCTGCCCACCTGCCGTCCATTGTAGCACAAGGCCCGCTGTCAAGCAAGCTTGTGGTTCATGCGCCCTTTCTGCGTTCCATGCCTTGGTCCAACGAAAGTGATCCCTGATCTTCCTGGTGCCTTGGATCTACTCCCTTGGTAACATGACCATTGTACCATTGACGCTGGGCTTGCTGCTGAGTATAATCGATGGTGAGAAGTCGCACCACAGGGGAACAATGGCTGGAGGATGGACAGTAGGCGCGGGCATGCAGTCGCCGTGTTTGTCGTCACTAGCATTATGGGTGGTTGTCAGTCGGGCAGGCGGGCACACGGATGCCCTGGTCAGACTTGTCTGCCCGCACTGTGGTGAGTGGCCTGGACGTCACAAGATAACCATTGGTCTTGGTTGATCACAAAGACGAGGCAAGGATGGTCCGAGCTAACAAGCGGCCTAGAGCTCGGTCGGTTGACCCGCATTGCCGAGGTCGCCGGCCTGGACAGTTCCTTGCCTTGATGACGGGCGTGATGCTTGTCGTCGGTCTGGCAATGCTGCTGCAACTGGCGCCGGCCAGTGCCGCTCAAGGCTATCCAGGCAAACTTGTGGAAGATACTCCAGCCGCGATTGGTCCCTTGCTTTCCGGTCTCAGAGACTCCCTGCAAGCCAGCGAACCGTCGACACATACCGTGTGGCTGCCGTACGTAGCCAAGGACTCTAGGCTGCCTGAGGGCCTGTTCGGCGCTCAGATCTATGGAAATGATCTGGCATCCGTCGAGCGGATGTCCGACGTGGGGGTGGCCTGGGTCCGGTTCCCCTGCCTTGGAGCTAGATAGAGAAGCAAAACACGACGCCGGAGAACTATGCCTGGCCAGCCAGCTTCGAGAAGAAACTCGCCTCGTTGTCTGCCCATCATATCCAGGTTATCCTTCAGGTTCGGCTACAACCCACGCTGGGCAGCGACCTATATGAACGGGCCTATTGACCTGGTGGATCTCAGCGAGCTGACCCAGTTCATGCAGGCGGCCGTTGCCCGCTACAGCCAGCCGCCGTACAACGTCAAGTACTGGGAAATGTACAACGAGCCGGACAATGGCGCTGAGGTGTTTGGGAAAAAAGGGGAAGGGTACTTTGGGCATACTCCCAAGGCCTACGTCGACATTTTGAAGGCGGTGTACCAACCGATCAAGGCCATCGACCCTGAAGCAAAGGTTCTCTTTGGCGGGATAGCATATGACGCCTGGGAGCCCGACGGGCCCTTTGTCAGAGATTTCCTCGACCAGGTCCTGCTGAATGGTGGCGGTGCCTATTTCGACCTGATGAGCTTTCACTACTACCGTGCCTTTCGCGACAACTGGGAGCCCTATGGGCACGACCTCCTTGGCAAGTTGGCCTACCTGCGCGACAAGCTGGCGTCCTATGGCGTAGACAAGCCGCTCATTTGCACGGAAACCGGCTGGTTTAGCAGCTATCAGGGTGGTGACGGCAACGAGATCCAGAGCCGGTACGTTGTCCAGGGCTTTGTGCGGAGCATGACCACAGACATGGATGCTGTCATCTGGTTCACGCTGGTAGACCATGCGGCCGACCCTCGGAGCTGGGGATTAGTCGATGTCGATCTGAACCCCAAACCGTCCTACTATGCTCAAAAGACCTTGACGAGTCAACTGTATCGGGCCGACTATGTCCGAACGCTTGGTTCTGATGAGACCGGCTCTGACCAAGTCGAAGCCTATGAGTTTGCCACACCTCGAGGTCGTCTCATTGTCGTTGCCTGGACCAACGACGACATAACGCGCGAGCTGGCGCTGTCGACCTCTGAAGTCATTGTGGTTGACAAGTTCGGAAGTGAGACTATCGTCCACGACGGCGATGATGGCGATATGGACGGCCGCACACACGTTTGGATCGGGCCGAGCCCTGTCTACCTACGCCTTGACGGCGGCGCCTTAAAGTAGACATAACTCTCACCCCTTGCCCCGCCGAGCTGCGACGGGATTTGCCAATAACAGGCGGTTGTGGTATGCTTGCGCGCAGCATTGCCGTTCCATAGACCAATTCGCGGCCTGTCCG
The DNA here is from genome assembly GCA_963749455.1 of uncultured Chloroflexia bacterium. Classification (GTDB taxonomy): domain Bacteria; phylum Chloroflexota; class Anaerolineae; order JAAYZQ01; family JAAYZQ01; genus JAFGOG01. The sequence continues at coordinate 11,075 of CAVVMX010000010.1, read as the reverse complement.
CTCCTCCGGTGGGAGCGGCGTGAGGGATCTGTTATGGATGTAGCCCCCAACGCTTACGCATACATGTTCGAGTCAACGCCGGTTGCGCTGTGCGCAACCGACGGCGAGGGGCGAATCCTTGTCATCAACCCGGCCGTGGAGCGTCTCTTGGGCTGGACCATGTCAGAGCACACAGGCCGGCTGCTTGCCGACCGTCTGCGCCAAGCAATCGTCGATCCGGCCCAAGCACTGTGCTGGACCGTGGCCCTGGGCGAGGCGCTGGCCCAAGGCAAGACGACCTATCTGGACCTCCCTGCCGGATTTCGGACCGGGTTTCCTGACGGACACCTGGAATCTGTGTCTGGTGTCGTGGTAGCTTGCCAGCACAGTGCAGATCAGCGTGGCCTGCTTGTCGTGTTTCACAATGGCAGTCTGATGGACAGTATGTCAGCCGCGCGGACCAGGTTCTTTTCGGCAATCTCGCACGAATTCGGCACACCCTTGAGTAACATTGCCTCGGCTATCGATCTGCTGGCCGGACACCTGGATCCTGCGCAACTCGCAGCAGCAGAAGCTGATCCAGATAGCCCAGGCAGAGCTAGCCCGCCTGCGGCGCATGACCGAGCAGTTCCTGCTGGCCTCGCCTGCGCTCAAGCCCACATCAGTGCCCAGAGCCCTGGTCACGCTGCGGCCTATCATCCAGCAGGTGGCTCAGATCTTTGCCATCCGGGAAGGCTAGTCACCAGGTCGTAGTGGATGTTCCCTCCAATCTGCCGTTCGTGTGGGGCGACGCGGACACTATCCACGAGATTCTGAACAACCTGGTCGAAAACGCCCTGCGGTATTCCCCGCCCGGCACTGAGGTGACCCTTGTCGCCGAGCAGCGCCCCGTCGATGTCCTGATCAGCGTCCACGACCAGGGGGCTGGAGTAGCGGCAGAGGACCGGGAACAGATCTTTGAGCCCTATTACCGGGGAAGGCAGGGCCGGGAAGGCGCCGCCGGGCAGGGGTTGGGTCTGCCTATTGCCTCGTCCCTGGTGCAGCAACTGGGTGGAGCAACTCTGGTATGAACAGCAAGGACCGGCGGGGCCCCGCTTTTGCTTCACCCTCCCGCGCGCGGAAGCGATCCCAGACGAGGGAGAATAGGAAAAGACCGATGGCGACCACCATCCTCATCGTCGAAGACGACGATGACTTCTCCTATCTGCTCAGCGAGCACCTGCATGACACAGGATACCGCTGTCTCTTCGCCCGGGATGGCGTCGAGGCGCTGCGCATCTTTGAGCAAAGCCTTCCAGATCTGATCCTCTTGGATGTGATGATGCCCCGCATGGACGGCATGGAGGTGTGCCGCCACATCCGCCAGACCTCCGATGTGCCGATCATCATCGTCTCCTGCCGGACCCGTGAGCTCGACAAGGTCCGTGGTCTGGAGCTTGGCGCCGACGATTACATCACCAAGCCGATCAGCCACCGGGAGTTCGTGGCTCGCGTCCAGGCTGCGCTGCGCCGCAGCAATCGTCCCATCGCGGCCAAGCCGGTCGTGCAGGTCGACGGACGCTTGATCGTCGATCGGGCCCGGGGCGAGGTTCTGGTTGACGGTCAGGCGGTTGACCTGTCGCCGACCGAATACAAGCTTCTGAGCTATTTCCTGGACCACCCCGGCCATCTCCTGACCCACCAGAGCCTGCTGACCCAGGTTTGGGGCTGGGAATATGCCGAAGAAACAGGCTATCTGAAGGTGCATATCCATAACCTGAGAAAAAAGATAGAGCCAGACCCCGCCTGTCCTCGCTACATCGTCACCGAGCGCGGGCTCGGCTATCGCTTCGAAAGCACCAGATTTAACCATTTCTTAACCTATATTGAAACAATAGTGTAACTGAATGTTGACCGGGACTTAACCTTATCCGGCTACAATAGAGGTTGGATTCTGTCTCGAATCCGGCCTTTCTGCGCTATCAGTTAGTGCCTGCCTGGGGTGCCGGCCGAAGGGAGTTGACGGTCATGGCCTATATTCTGCTGATAGACGACGACCTGGAGACGATCCAGGGCATACAGCCGGTCTTGGCTCACGAGGGATACCAGGTGGACCATGCTCTGCCCGGCCCTCTGGCCCTCCGGACCGCCCTGCTCGAAGAACCGGACCTGGTGATCCTGGGCATCAGGTCCCACGACAGGGAGTGGCAGTTCTTTCGCCGGCTCGTCAGTGTGCTGGATTGCCCGCTGTTCCTGCTCCTGTCAAACGCCAGCGAGCCGGATCGGGTCAAGGGTTTGGACCTGGGCGCCGACGACTGCATGGTCAAGCCGGCGTCGCTGGTCGAGCTGGTGGCGCGGGTGCGCGTTCTACTGCGCCGGGACAACTCGGGGCTCTCCTGGCGAAAGCGGAGCTATTTTGTGGACGGTGATCTGGCGGTGGATCTGACCCGGCGGTTGGCCCAGCTCAACAACGAGCCGGTGGCATTGACGGCCATCGAGTTCCGGATCCTGTCCTGCCTGGTAGCCTGTGTGGGCGCGGTCGTGCCCCACGAGCGGCTGGTGGCCCAGGTGTGGGGGCCGGGCTATGCCGGTTCTCACAGCTTTGTCAAGCAGCATATCCACCAACTGCGGCGCAAGCTGGAACCGGATCCCAGCCACCCGCGGCGCATCGTGACGCGGCGCGGCGAGGGGTACATGCTCCGGCGGATCGCCGCTGAGGGCTAGGCAGCGATCTCTGCGTGAGGGCCGTTCTCGCCTAGCTTCCTGACCTTCCACATAGCCCGCCGGCGACTCTCGCGTGCCGGGGCTATCGTTCTGGCCGGACGTAACTAGATTCGGCCACAGCCGATCTGGCAAGACACAGTCTGCCAGATCGGCGGAGCCTGCCCGGGAGAGGTCAAAGGATACAGGGCTCGTTTTCAGGGCTGTGGAGATAGGATAGAGCATTGGATCACATCAGCATCTGTTCTGATCGCCGGCCATCCGCCGGCAGTCACAGTGAGGAATCATGCGGCTCCTAAGGGACATAGGCACTGCCAACCTGGTATTGGTCGGCGTCGGCGTCGTCGTGATCGTTGCCGTATTCTTGTGGACGGCCGGCATCATCGGACCTTCGAGCCCGAACCTGTCGCTGACCGCCATAGCCCTGACATCGTCGCCCGGGCTGCTCACCCCTTCCCCTTCTGCGACGCCGACCGCAACGCCGACCCCCGTCTGGCCGGGCACTGCCGAGACGGCAGGCATTGCCGGCTCCACGCCCTGGCCGGTGGTTACCCCAATCCTTCCAGAGCTGCCGGCCCTCACACCTCCGCCGGGTGGGCAGGTAGTCAGCCTGACGCCGGCCGCCGAGGCGGTGGGCTGGATGCGCGCCGGGGATGCGGCCGCCAACCACTTTGGCGACTATAACATCTACGCCGGGGTGTTTGATGGGCAGGCGCATCTGGGTGCGATCCAGTTCGACCTGTCCCAGATCCCACCGGGTGCGGCTATCGCCTATGCCGATCTCACGCTGGTCGGGCTGACGGAGCAGTGGCTGGCCGAAGAGGGAACGTGGCAAGTAGATCTGCTGGCGTCGTGGCTAGACGACGACTGGGCGCGGCGGACCTATACCGACCTGCTGCCGGCCGAAAGCTCTGCCGTGGAGCTTGAGCCGGCCCTGACGGCCGGTGACCTGGGGGCCGGCCGCGCCAATCTCCTCGTCTTCAGTCCAGAAGCCCGCGACCTGCTGCAGGCGCGCACCTTCGCCGGCAAGGTCTCCTTCCGGATTACCGGCCCGGCAGCGGGCAGCGACGACCTGTTCGCCTGGGACAGCGGTTATGGCACCGGGTCTCAAGGTTGGGAGCCGGTGCTGCGCATTGTGGCCGGGCCGGCTCCGGTGGCGGCGCCGGCATCGCCAACGCCCGAGTACGTGGTTGTCACCAGCACGCCGACCCCGGCGAATGTTGTGACGGCGGCCGCCATTGCGGCCACCGCCACGGCCCAGGCGGCCACCACCGGCGCGCCCGCCCCTCTGCCCCTCAACTGGGTGACGCCGTTCGTCGTCGTGCCGACGGCCACGCCGGCCAACGCGGCGACGGCGCAGTGGCACGCCGCACTGGCGACGGCCCAGGCGTCGTTGTACGGCACACCCACGCCTCTGCCGCCCAACGCCTGGACCGCAACGCCGCCGGCGCCGCTGGCGCGCATCGTGGTGACCAACACGCCCACCCCGGCCAACCCGGCCACGGCCGTGGCTCAGGCTGTTGCCGAGGCCACCCGCCGGGCAACTGCCGGGCCGCCTACCCCATTCCCGCCCTACGTAGTCACGGCCACCCCGCGCTACGTTGTGGTCACCAGCACTCCCAGACCGCAGAACTGGAGCACTGCCCGGGCGATCAGCGCCCAGGCGACGATTGTCGCCCTCCTGACCGGGACCTACACGCCGGTGCCCCGCAGTTGGGTGACGGCGACCCCGCTGCCGCTGCTGATCCCGTTCAACCAGATCGCGCCGACCCCCACCCCCACACAGGGCCCGAGCCAGATTCCCAGCTTCCTGCGGGGCAAGATCGTTTTCGTGTCCGATCGGCTGGGGGGATCTCACCTGTTTGTCATGGATCCAGATGGAACCGACGTCGCCTGGCTGACGCAGAGCTACCCCTACGACCTGGCAGTGGCGCGCGAGGCGGTCGGCCCTGACGGCCTGCGGCGCGTCGTAGTGCAGCCGGACAACTCGGGCGTGCTGCAGCTCTTTCTGTACGACCCGGCCTATCCGACCACCTTCCCCATCACCCACCTGACCGGCTCGTCCTACGACCCGGCCTGGGCGCCGGGCGATGACCGCATCGTCTTTGTCTCCACCGAGCCCGGCAACGACGAGCTGTATCTCGTGACTGTCGATGGCTCTGGGCTGCGCCGCCTGACGGCCAACACCTGGGAATGGGACAAGCACCCATCCTGGTCGGCCGACGGCCGGCAGATCGTTTTCTACTCCAACCGCGACAGCGGCCGGCGGCAGATCTGGATCATGGACGCCGACGGCGGCAATTTGCGCAATATCAGCAACAACGGGTATAATGACTGGGATCCGGTCTGGATCAAATAGCCGATAACAGGGGGGAGGCGGCCACCGGCAGGTGACCGGCGCTGTGGCCTGGCGCCCCTGGCAGAAGGGTTTGTCTACATGGAAATACTGGCGATACTGGAAGATCATCAGAAAGCGGCTGTGGCTCATCGTGCTCATGATGGTGGTGGCCGGAACCAGTGCGGCCTACTATAGCCGGCAGCAGGTGCCGATGTACAGCACCTCGACGACCCTCTTCCTGAACCCCAAAGTGCCCAGCTATGCGATGGCCTACCAGACTAGTGCGACGTGGCCCAGACGCTGGCCGATACCTACAGCGCCTTCATGCGCACCCGCTCCTTTGCCGACTTGGTGGCCGAGGAGCTGAAGATCCCCATGTCGGCGGGCGAGATCCTTGGCTCTCTGTCCTCCGGCCTGGTGCCAGAGACCCAGTTCTTCAAGATCCAGGCCGTCCACCCCGATCCGCAGAAGGCCCAGGTCCTGGCCAACACGGCCGCCGAGGTGCTGATCGACCAGAACATCGCCCGGCAGCAGGCGCGAGCGCGAGCAGATCAAGGCCCAGAGCGACCCCACCTGGGTGTTGGAGCAGCAGCGGCTGACCGAGCTCCAGCAGTCGCTCCAGGACGAGCTGGACTACTATGGCGACCGCATCGCCGACCTGCAAGCCCAGATCACCGAGCTGGAGGGCAAGCCCTCCTCCGCAGAGACCGACCAGCGCATCCTGGGCCTGCGGCAGCAGATGGTCAACTACCAGTCGCTGCGGACCGACATCTTTGGCAGCCTGGCTCAGACCCAGGCGGCGCTGGCCAGCAATGCAGGCAGCTCAGACTCGGCGGACACGGTCGTGGTGATCGACCATGCGCCCCTGCCCATGGCGCCGCATCCCGAGCCGGGGCTTGCAGTATATCCTCCTGGCGCTGGCTGCGTCGCTGGGGCTGGGGGTGGGCCTGGCCTTTCTGATCGAGTACCTGGACTGGACGATCAAGACGCCGGAGGAGCTGGACGCCGTGTACGGCATGAGCACCCTGGGCGTGATCGGGATGGTCAAGAACGGCAGCCGCAACCGGACCGGCCAGGAAGGGCTGGTCACGCTGACAGCGCCCCACTCGCCGATCGCCGAGGCGTTTCGCGCGCTGCGCACCAACCTCCAGTTTGCCAGCCCCGGACAAGCCGCTGCGCAGCCTGCTGGTCACCAGCGCCGGCCCGGTCGAGGGCAAGACCCTGATCTCGGCCAACCTGGCCGTCAGCCCTGGCCCAGGACGGCAAGCGGGTCATCCTGGTCGATACCGACCTGCGCCGGCCGCGGGTGCACAAGCTGTTCGACATAGCCCGCCAGCCGGGCTTTACCGACCTGGTGATCGACCAGAAGAATGGCGTCGAGGCCTACCTCCAGCCCACGGCGGTGGACACCCTGCGGGTGCTGCCATGCGGCCCGCTGCCGCGCAATCCGGCCGAGCTGCTGGGCTCGCCCCGCGTCGGCCAGGTGATGGCCCTGCTCCAGGAACAGGCCGACGTGGTGGTGTACGACTCGCCGCCGGCGGCCACCGTCACCGACGCCGTGGTGCTGAGCTCGCGGGTGGATGGCGTGCTCCAGGTGGTAAGAGCCGGCGGTCCCCGCCGTGACGTGGTGCGCCGGACCAAGAACTTGCTCGAAAAGGTCGGCGCCCGGGTCCTGGGACCGGTCCTCAACCAGGTGAGCATGTCCGACGTGGGGTACTATAACTACTATTACTACTACGGCTACTATCACGAGGGCCAGCGCTCCAGGAAGCGATCGCCGCTGCGCCGGCTGTGGCGGCGGCTGCGCGGCGACCGGCGCGGGCACAGCCCCCAGAAGCCGCCAGAAGAAGAGGCCAATCGTGAGCTGGGGCATGTAGCACATGTCACTCTATCTCGTAACCGGCGGAGCGGGGTTTATCGGCTCCAACATCGTGGAGCGGCTGGTGCGCCAGGGAGAGCGGGTGCGCGTCCTGGACAACCTGTCCACGGGCAAGCGCGAAAACCTTGTATCCTGGCTGGACAGGCTGGAGCTGATCGAAGGCGACATCCGCGACGTGGAGACTGTGCATGGGGCAATGGCCGGCGTGGACTATGTGCTGCACCAGGCCGCTCTGCCCTCGGTGCCCCGCTCTGTCGCCGACCCGCTGGCCAGCCACCAGGTCAACGCCACGGGAACGCTCAATGTACTGCCGGCGGCGCGGGATGCAGGCGTAAAACGGTTGGTCTATGCCTCATCCTCTTCGGTCTATGGAGATAGTCCGACCTTACCCAAGCAAGAGGAGATGCCGACGAACCCGATCTCACCCTATGCTGTGTCCAAACTGGCGGGGGAGAACTACTGCCGGGTGTTCTTCCGGGTGTATGGCCTGGAGACGGTCTGTCTCCGCTACTTTAACGTCTTTGGCCCTCGCCAGGACCCAACCTCGCAGTATGCGGCGGTGATCCCACGGTTCATCACGGCCATGCTCGACGGCCGCCGGCCGGTGATCTATGGCGACGGCAGGCAGTCGCGGGATTTCACCTACATAGAAAACGTAGTGGAAGCCAACCTGCTGGCTTGCCAAGCCAAGGACGTGGCGGGTGAGGTGCTTAACATCGCCTGCGGTGAGTCCTTCAGCTCTGCTAGAGTTGGTGGAGCACCTGGAGCGAGTCATGCACAAGAAGGCTGAACTGGAGTTTGCCCCGGCCAAGCCGGGCGATGTGAAACACTCCGTAGCGGCGATCGACAGGGCACATGAGCGCCTGGGGTACGCGCCGGTGGTCCGTTTTGACGAAGGACTCGAGCGTACCGTCGCCTCTATGTTGCTGTGGACAATAGACAGTGATATTCATGGGACACGGGATAGCGGCGTGAAAACACCCGGCAAGCACAACGTGGCCGTAATCGGCTGCGGCTACTGGGGCAAGAACCTGGTGCGCAACTTGGCCCACCTGCAGGCCCTGGCGATGGTGTGCGATGGAGCCGAAGCCGGGCGCAAGCTGGCGGCCGACGTAGCCCCACACGCCACGGTTGTGGCCCATCTGGATGACGTGCTAGGCAGCCCGGTCGAGGGAGTGGTGATTGCCACGCCGGCCGAAACTCACTACCGGATAGCCCGGCAGGCGCTTCTGGCCGGCAAGGACGTGTTTGTAGAGAAGCCGCTGGCGCTGGCCTACGAGCAGGGAGCGGAGCTGGTGCGGCTGGCACAGCAGCAGGGGCGGATCCTGATGGTGGGCCACGTGCTGGAATACCATCCCGGCATCGTACGGCTGCTGGAGTTGGTGCGCGCCGGAGAGCTGGGCCAGGTGCAATACATCTACTCCAATCGCCTCAGTTTCGGCAAGATCCGGCGGGAAGAGAATATCCTGTGGAGCTTTGCACCGCACGACATCGCGGTCATCCTGAGACTGATGGACGGCATGCCATTCCAGGTGACGGCCTGCGGTGGCAGCTACGTCCGGCCGAGCACTGCCGATGTGACGGTAACCAACCTGCTATTTGACAACGGGGCACGAGCGCACATCTTTGTCTCCTGGCTGCACCCTTTCAAGGAACAACGCCTGGTGGTCGTTGGGTCGCGCAAGATGGCCAGCTTCGACGACGTAGCCAAGCAGTTAGTTCTGCACGGCCAGCATGTCGACTGGCACAACGCCGAGCCGACCGCGGTCAAGGGGGCTGGACAGCAGGTTGCATACCCGCCAGATGAGCCGCTGCAACTGGAGTGCCAAGCCTTTCTGGCGGCGATCGAATCGCGGCAGCCGCCTCTGACCGATGGGCCCAGCGGCCTGCGGGTATTGCGGGTCCTGCAGGCAGCCCAGCAATCCCTGGTGGAAAACGGAGAGCCGGTCGGTCTGCCGATTGAGGATCTAGCCTAGTCCGTGGCAAATGGCTGACAGAGTCAAGGGCTTGTCGCTGACCTCCACCCTGGCGGAGTGGTGGCTGTTGTCGCTCGTAGTTCTGTTGTTGCTTCTGGCGCAGGCACCCGGCCTGTTGGCGGCAGGAGCGAACAACCTGGCCGCCAGAGCACTCGCAGGCGAATGGGAGGTGGTGGGCCGAGAGGCAGGCTTGCCTCAATGCCGGGGACGGTTGCCGGCATCGGCCGCCGATCCGTATCTCGCGACGGCGTTGAGCTGGAACCCGGCAGACGAACGGGTCTGGCTGAACCGCGGCCGGGCGGCCTGGCTGGTGGGAAATTGCCAACAAGCCCGGGCAAGCTGGCGGCAGGCCGTGCAGGCTGCGCCGGAAGACAGGATCGCTGCCTTCTGGCTCTTCTGGGCAATGGGAGGCGACGCAGACAACCTGCCCGGCCTCTTGTCGAAGGACGAGCTGGCCGGCTACGCCTACCGGGTCGGCGAGGATGCTCAGGCCGGGGAGGTCGGGGATGGTGGATTGGCCTGGGTAGAGCTGTCCCTGGCGCTGAGCCCCAACCGGGAGACGGCAGAGCTGCTGGTCAAGCTCTACCAAAAGACGGGGCGCACTGAGGCAATCGCCGGCGCGTGGCGGCAGGTGGCGGCAACCCTCCCGGAGGACCAGCCCGATCACTGGTTCGCGCTGGGGCAGGCAGCGGAGAGCGAGGCAGATTGGACACAAGCAGCGTGGGCCTACCAGCAAGGAGCTCAAGTCGCACCAGCTCCTTACGAATTCTGGATGAAATGTGCCGGTGCTCTCGAAAAGCTGAAACGCTGGCCGGAGGCGGAGGGCGCTTACCGCCAGGCGATGGTCGCACAACCCGAAGATCGCCCGACCCTACCTGCGCCTGGGCGACCTGCGGGCCGACCAGGGAGACTATGAAGGGGCATTGGGCTGGTACCTGCAGGCCCAGGCGCTTGACCCACGCACAAATCCGTTCTACCTGCTGGGCAACAGGTACTGGCAGCAGGGGCAGCCTGCCGAGGCCAGGTCGTGGCTTGAGAAGGCGCTGCAGCTCGATCCAGGGCACCTACAGGCCAACTACTTGATGGCCCAGGCCTTGGACCGGCTGGGCGAAAAAGCGCAAGCGGTATCTTTCTTGGAACGGGCCGTGTCGCTGCCGCCCGGCCAACCAGACTGGCAGTGGGTCGTCCAACTGGGCGACTGGCGGCTGGAGCTAGGCGATCGCCAAGGCGCTCTGGCCGCCTATCGCCGGGCGCTGGAGCTGCATCCTGGGGAGACAACGATCGAGGAACGGATTGGCAAGTTGGCAGAATCAGGGAACTAATCGGGAAAGGGAATCCTCATGGGACATTATCTGGTAACCGGCGCCGCGGGTTTCATCGCCAGCAAGGTGGCCGAGCTGCTGCTGGCCGAAGGCCATACGGTCGTCGGGCTGGACGATCTCAACGACGCCTACGACGTGCGCATCAAGCACTGGCGGTTGGCCAGGCTCGAAGGTCAACCTGGATTCAGGTTCTGCCAACTGGACATCTGTGACCGAGACGGCCTGCGCGGCCTCTTCAGTGCCAGGTTCGACGGCGTCATAAACCTGGCGGCGCGGGCCGGCGTGCGCCAGTCGGTTGAGAATCCCCAGATCTACTTCCATACGAATGTGATCGGCACGCTCAACCTGCTGCAATTGTGCGTAGAGCGTGGCGTCGACAAGTTCGTGCTGGCGTCGACCTCCAGCCTGTACGGCCAGGCCAACCCCATGCCATACCGGGAGGATACCGACACCGATCACCCTCTTTCTCCCTACGCTGCCTCCAAGAAAGCGGCCGAGACGTTATGCTATACCTACCACTACCTGTATGGCCTCGACGTGACCGTTTTCCGGTACTTTACAGTCTATGGGCCGGCCGGCCGGCCGGACATGAGCCTGTTTCGCTTTGTGCAGTGGATCAGCGAGGGGCGGCCGGTGACCGTGTATGGCGATGGACAGCAGTCGAGCGATTTTACCTACGTCGACGACATTGCGCGGGGCACGATCGCCGGGCTGCGACCACTGGGCTACGAGGTGATTAACCTGGGCTCGGACATGCCGGTGGTGCTGATGGATGCCATCCGATTGGTGGAGGAGTTGACGGACAAGAAGGCGAACACCGTGCACGTAGCTCATCTGTCGGTCGACGTGCTGGCCACCTGGGCGGACATCGACAAGGCCGG
>CAVVMX010000009.1:0-21752 GCA_963749455.1 uncultured Chloroflexia bacterium | reverse complement strand
CCGAACGTCGCGCCCTTCGTCAGCCTGCGCCTGATCCAGCACCTGGTGAAGAGCGACCCCTCGCCGGCCTACATCGCACGCGTGGGGGCCAGGTTCCGCGACAACGGCAAGGGCGTGGCGGGCGATCTCAAGGCCGTGGTCAAGGCGGTCCTGCTCGATACGGAAGCGCGACGCGGCGACAACCCGAACGGCGCCTCGGCTGCAGACGGCAAGTTTCGCGAGCCGTTCCTGCACGACATGGCAAGTGGCGAGGACTGAACTGCACCAACCTGCCGCGCACCAACTGGGGCGGCCTGGGCATCTCGGGCACGCAACAACCGTTCCGGCAGTCCAGTGTCTTCAGCTTCTACGCGCCCACCGACCGCGCACCCGGCAGCAACCTGCTCGCCCCGAGCAGCGCCTGCTGACGGCCGAAGACATCCGCAACCGACTGAGTCTGATGGAGTCGAGCAGCACCTGGGATCAGCAGACGAATACCCGCAGCTACCCCGAGCTAGAGGCAGCGGGCTGCAACGTCCAGCAGTGGCGTGCCGCCTTCGTGAACTCGCCGCGGGTCTTCAACGACCTGCTGTCGGCGCGCTTCTTCCGCGGCGTCATGCCACCCACGCTGCGCAGCAACATCGAGCGGGACTCATGCGCGAACCCTGGCCGCCCTGGAACAAGGAAGACCCTTTCGAAGGCGCCATGCGCATGATCGGCTTTGCCCTGGCCACCCCCTATTTCGGAGTCAGCAAATGATCACCCGCAGGCATTTGCTCGGCGCCACCGGCGCCGCCTCGCTGGCCGCCACCCTGGGCACGCTCAGCGGGAGCGGCCGCGCCGCCGACGGCGACTATCGCGCGCTCGTCGTGCGTCAATCTCAACGGCGGCAACGACGGCCACAACATGCTCGTGCCGACCGACGGATGCACAACGACTACCAGACCGCGCGCACAAACCTCGCCCTGCCCAAGGCGAGCCTGCTGCCGATGCCCGGGTCAGCAGCGGGCCACACCTTCGGCCTGCACCCGGCGCTAGCGCCGATCCTGAGCCTCTGTACGCCGGGGGCGGCTGGCCTTCATCAGCCAATGTCGGTCCGCTGGTCGAGCCTGCCACGGCGGCGCAGGTGCTGGCCGGCACGGTGGACGTGCCGCCCTTCCTGATGTCCCACAACGACCAGACCGCCATCGTACAAGGCTGGACGGTGCAGGACGACACGAGCGGCTGGGCCGGTCGCGCGCTGGAGTTGCTGCCGTCGCGGCTGAAGAACCGGCTCGCCGCTGTGACCTCGGACACCAACCGCACGCTCGTGCTCGGCCGGCGCTCGCCGGTGTCGTTCATGGACGGCAATGGCAACAACGACTGGTGGGGCATCGGCGACCTTGGCCGACCTCAGGACATCGGCGCGCAGTCGCTCGGACGCATGGCGCAGTGGCAGTTCGCCAACGCCTACGAGACCGAGTACGCCCGCACCTACGGCATGGCCTTCGACGACAGCACCTTCATCGCACAGGCACGCGCCGCCGTCGTGGAGCCGACCGCCGATTTCGGCAGCGCCGACGAAAGGGTGGCCACGAGCCTGCGCGCGCTGGCCTCGCTGCTGCCGTCCTTCAAGTCGCAGGGCCTCAAGCGCCAGGTATTCCTGCAGACCTGGGGCCGGTTCGACACGCACACCAACCAGCGCGGCAGCGACGCCAACACGCAGGACGCGCAATTCGCCGGTGCGTGGGCAAGGCACTGGCCGCCTTCGACGAGACCAATCGCGCCAACGGCCTGGACATGAACGTGGTCACCCTCGTGATGACCGACTTCGGACGCACGCTCCGGCCGGGCTCCGGCGGCGGCAGCGAGCACGCCTGGGGCAACCACTGGTTCGCCCTCGGCGGGCCGGTGGCCGGCAAGGCTGCACGGCCGCTTCCCGAGCCTGGTGCTGGGCGGTGCGGACGATGGCGATCCGGGCAAGAACGGCCGCATGGTGCCCACCACCGGCACCGACCAGGTCGGCGCCGCGCTGATGCAATGGATGGGCCTGCAGGGCTCGCCGTTCCACGACGCGTTCCCGAACCTCGTCAACTTCGAGAGAAGACCGTCGCGCTGCTGCGGACCTGATCGAGAGATCCCCATGGCCGACATCCATCTCAGCGCCGGCGACGACCTCTACGTCCAGCCCGACGCGGACAAGAACAACTGGGACAACGTGTACGGTGAGGGCGGGGACGATGTCCTGCGCTTGTACCAGGGCACCTTGATCGGCGGCCCGGGCGCCGACCGGCTGGAACGACTCCCCGGCACCGAATCATGGCGCACGCCCGGCGCGGCTTACTGGAACTCGCCCAGCGGCATCGTTGCCAACCTGGCCGAGGGCTGGATCGACGACGGCTACGGCACCCGAGACACCGTCGTGGGCATCACCACGGTGCACGGCAGCGGCCAAGACGACCGTTTCATCGGTGACGCCGCCGACAACTTCTTCCACCCCAACGGCGGCACCGACTTCATGGACGGTGGCGAAGGCTTCGACGGCATGGACGTGCGCGAGATTCCGTCGGACGCCGACGGCAGCGGGCCCTGGCGCCCGGCGCGGCTGAGCGATCTCGACATCGCGGTCGCGGCCGATGGGCGTACCGCCACGATCACCGTCAAGCACTACCCCAAGATCACCTACACGCTGAGCAACATCGAGTACTTCCGTCTCATCGAGGACAACCGGCGACTCCTTCTTGCCGACTTCATCACGCCGCAGGACATGGCGCAACAGGTCATCGCCGTCGGCGGCGCGATGCGCTGGAACGCATCCAGCCCCTGGGCACGGTCGTCAACGTCACCTTCAGCTTCGTCACCTCGGCCCCGGCCGGCGGACCCGGGGCGCCGGGCTTTCGCGCCTTCACGCCGGCCGAGCAGCGGGCTGGTGCGTGACATCCTGGCCAAGACCGCGCAGATCACACAGATCAGCTTCAGCGAAGTGGCCGAAAGCGGCGGCACCGGCGGGCAGATGCGATTCGGCGTCAGCCAGCAGGCAGTCACCAAGGGTGTGACCTGGCTGCCGGGGCAGAACGGCGACGCCGCCGGCGACGTCTGGATGGACGTCAACTCGATGCGCAGCATCGCCCCAGGCACCGAGGGCCACGCCGCGCTGCTGCACGAGATCGGCCACGCGCTGGGCCTGCGCCATCCGCGCAATGTCGATGCGGGCGATGCCTGGACGATGCAGTTGCGTGAGCAGGACGACCGCACGGCGCTCAGCGTGATGTCGCAGAGCCCGTCGGGCGACGGCTTGTTCCGCTCGGATTGGGGCCCGCTCGACGTGCTGGCACTGCGGTACCTGTACGGCGCGAAGGCCGCCGCCACGGGTGACACGCACCACGCGCTGGGCGCCCTGCAGGGCGGCTCGCAAACGACCCTTGTCGATGACGGTGGCGTCGACACGCTCGATGCCTCTGCCATGAGCACCGGTGTCAGCCTCGACCTAACGCGGCGGCCTGGGCAGTGCCGGCATCACGCCGGCGGGCTTCAGCGGGGTCGACAACCTCGGTATCTCGGCCAGCAGCTTGATCGAGCATGCCGTGGGCTCACCCTTCGACGACGTGCTGCTGGGCAACGACATCGACAACTCTTTGCGTGGTGGTCTCGGCAACGACTGGATCGAAGGCGGCGCCGGCATCGACACTGGTGCCTTCGGCGGACGCCGCGCCGACTACGGAAATCTCCAACCAGTTCGGCAAGGTCTTCGTGAAGGCGCGCCCGTCGCGATTTCTTTTAGCAGGATGGTGCGTGCCACGGTGCCATCCGTTTGCCACAGCTCGCGACCGTGGAGACTGTCGTCGGCGTTGAAAAGGATCTGGCCGCTCCATTCGGCCATCTGGGCCGGCGACGAGCTCTGGGTGTCAGTGTTGATAAAGTTCATCACCTCAGTGCCGGCCTCGCTGCCGTCGCTTCTCCATAGCTCGATTCCATACAAGCCGTCGTTGGCCCTAAAGTAGAGCATGCCATTCACGCTGGTCAGCAGCAGCGGGTACGACGCCCCTTGGGGGTTGATGTCCTTGACCATGACCGTGCCCGCCTCGGTGCCGTCGCTTTTCCACAGCTCCTGGTGACCCTTGGTGTTCTCGGCGTTGAAAAAGAGCGTTCCGTTGACCGGGGTCAGGTATTGCGGGTAGGAATCGCCGTAGGAAGGTTTGATGTCCTTGACCATGATCGTGCCGGCGTCGGTGCCGTCGCTCTTCCACAACTCATAGCCGTGGGTCGCGTCCCTGCTCACGAAAAAGAGCGTGCTGTTTATTCCGACCATGTCACCCAGGATATAGCCCACGTCCTTGACCAGGACGGTGCCGGCCTCGGTGCCGTCGCTCTTCCACAGTTCCCGGCTGTAGCTGTCGTTGTTGGCACTGAAAAAGAGCGTGCCGTTCACCGCAGTTAGGAGTTCTGGGTAAGACCCGGCGGAGGGCATGATGTCCTTGACCAGGACCGTGCCGCCCTCGTGCCGTCGCTCTTCCACAGCTCGCCGCCGTTGGTGCCGTCGTCGGCGCTGAAAAAGAGCGTGCCGTTCACGTTGGTCAAGTAGGCCGGCCCGCTGTAGGACGGCTCGCTGCCCGGCCAGATGTCCTTGACCAGGACGGTGCCGGCCGCGTGCCGTCGCTCTTCCACAGCTCGTAGCCGTGGGTGCCGTCATTGGTGGCGAAAAAGAGCGTGCCGTTCGCGGCGGTCAGGTGCTGCAAGTCCGAGCCGCCACTGGGGTTGATGTCCTTGACCAGGACGGTGCCGGCCTCGTGCCGTCGCTCTTCCACAGCTCGTAGCCGTGGGTGCCGTCGTTGGCGATGAAAAAGAGCGTGCCGTTCACGTTGGTCAGAGAGGAGGGGCCTGAGTAGCAAGACGAAGGGTCGCTACCCGGCCAGATGTCCTTGACCAGGACGGTGCCGGCCTCGGTGCCGTCGCTCTTCCACAGCTCGCTGCCGTGGACGCCGTCGGCGGCCACGAAAAAGAGCGTGCCGTTCACGTTGGTCAGATCGGACCGGGACGACCATGGCGACGAAGGCAGACTCCCCGGCCAGATGTCCTTGACCAGGACGGTGCCGGCCTGGGTGCCGTCGCTCTTCCACAGCTCGTAGCCGTTGGTGCCGTCATTGGCGGTGAAAAAGAGCGTGCCGCCCACGTCAGTCAGGTAGGCCGGCTGCGAGCCGACTGTGTAGGCGTCGATGTCCTTGACCATGTAGGGCGCCGCCGCGTCGGCCTGGGCCATCCGGGGTACGCCGGGCAGCAGGGCGGCGAGCAACAGACAGAGAGCTAGACGGATGATCGGGTAATGCTTACACATGGAGTCCCTCCTTTTCTTCCTATAGCTGATAGCTGATCGCTGGTAACGGGCCTGGTCCTTGTCTCATTGCGGCTGCGCGGATGTCTCTCGCGTCAAGGACCCGTTGCAGGGTCGTGCATCTCCTGCGTCTACCACTTGAAGCACGCAGGCCCACGTGTCGCCGTCGAGCAGGCGGTCCGGTGAGGCCGGCGGCACGGCCTGTATGGTCAGGCGGCGGCTCCTGTCCTGCCAATCGTCACCCAGCATGGCGCCCAGGCCGACCGTCAAGTCGGAATCGATGGGCCAGACCAGGGTGCTGGTAGCCACCATCTCGCCCACCTGCCACCGCTCAGGCGGGTACCACATCGGGCTGACCAGGGGCTGTGGGGTGGTCGCCTGGTCCCCGTCGGCGCCGGCCAATCCGGAGACAGACAGGGGGACTAGGCGCAGGCCGGGCGGCAGGGGCC
Source organism: uncultured Chloroflexia bacterium (assembly GCA_963749455.1). Lineage (GTDB taxonomy): Bacteria > Chloroflexota > Anaerolineae > JAAYZQ01 > JAAYZQ01 > JAFGOG01. The sequence goes on along the minus strand of CAVVMX010000009.1, from coordinate 16,016 downwards.
GCAGGGCGCGCCAGTAGAAGGTTATCTCGATCCCTTCGCGGTGCCAGCTCCAGTCCAGTCCCACGCACTCGAGAGCAGGCTCGCCCCCCAACGAGAGCTGGATGCGCACGGGAAGCCGGGGGTCGGCGTTGGGCACACGGGCAAAACTGTAGAAGGAGCTGGGCCAGGTCTTGTTCTCAGCGCCCAGACGGAGCAGTATCCAGCCGTCGCCAGCCTCTTCTATGCCATAACCCCTGGCCAAAAGGTTGCCGACGACCGCCTGCAGATCGGCGGGCTGGAGCGGCCAGCCGTTGGTCACGTCGAGCCACATATAGTCGGTCTTGTGAGGAAAGGCGGGCAGTCCGTTTTCCACCAGGTCGATGGCATACAGCTCCTGGCGCTGGCTGGCGTGAGGGTTGAGGCGGGCTGAAGCGGCCAACGAGGCCTCGGTCGGGATCCGCTTGGCCATGGCCAGTCCCAGGCGGTCGTGATCATCTACGGTGTAGTTGTACCTCCGGAACTCGGCCGCCAACGGGGTGAAGCCGTGGCTGCGATGGTAGAGCAGGCTGCTGGCCAGGACGATAGCGGCGAGGAGCAGAGGAAGGGCCCGGGCACGGGGCAAACGGCGGAGCAGCCAGGCGGCGCCGTAGGCGGCGGAGACGACGACAACCGGAACCAGGGGAGCGCCGTAGTAGTAGACCCCTTCCAGCTCGTGCATAAAGCTCTCGCTGCTGAGCAGGTTGACGGCCAGGCTGGGCGCCAACAGGATGAGCAGCTGCGGGGCCAGCAACGACAGGAAGGCCGCCGGCGCCAGCAGATCGCGCATGTAGGCAAGGTTTTCGGAGGTGAACAGGTGCTCGGCCAGGACACCGGGCCGGGTGATCGGGCTGAAAGCGATCTGGAGGGCGTTGTCGCCCAGATGGCCATAGCGGCTGGCTAGGGGTGAGGCACCTTCCGCGTCAAAGCGGGGCAGGATCCAACCCGTCGCCACGGCAAACCAGGCGCCGGATGCGACCACCATCGCCAGCCCAACGCGCCACCTGCGACGCACCAGCAGGGCGTAGAGGCCAAGCATGGCCACCAGGAGGGCCATCTCTTCCTTGCAGGATGCGGTGAGAACCGAAAAGAGGGCCAGTCCTCCCCAGCGCTCGGTCTCCAGGCAGTAGAGGGCCAGGAGGAAGAAGGTCGGCGCCATGGCCAGTGCGTGAAAATCGCACAGATTGGCCGATTGCAGCGCGGGAAAGAGGAGGTAGGCCAGCGCAAAACTCAGGGCCAGGATCGAGATCGAAGCAGGGCTCGCGCCGTCGCCCGCCAGCCCCTGCGCCCTGGGGCTGCTCGCTCTTTTTGCCAGAAGGTAGACCGGCCAGGCCCCGAGGGCGATCACCGTGGTCTGGAGAAGGAGCAGGGCGCGGGGATCGCTCCAGACGACATAAACGAGCGACAGGAAAGGGAGGATCGGCTCGACGTGGGTGCCCAGGCGATTGGTCAGCCCTTCGATGTTGGTCATGGCAAAGGGACGCCCGTGAAGGGTGTTCCACACCGCCTGGTCGACGTTGCCCAGATCAAACGCGGTGCTCTGGAAAGCGTCATGTTTGTGCAGCGTCAGGGCGCCAAAAAAGAGGATGTAGGCCAAGATGAACACCCAGACGGTCCCGACCCCCAGGGCCGGGACGTTCATGTCCCAGGAAACCCGCTTCCGGCTGCGATGGTTCATGGCAACTCTGTCACCGCGTGCCCCTTGGTGCGAAAGATCATCACTTCCTGCTGGTGGTATTCCAGCTCCATCGTGTCCAGCACTGCCTGAATAAAGTCGGGCTCGTAGCGAGTCTGGAATCGCCATTCGTCGATGACGAACCACACCCGTGGAGCGGTGGCCAGAAGGTCGACAAGCCCGGCCGTGGTGTTCAGCAGGGGGGTGGCGGTCCACAGGTCGGCGGGACGGCCATCGCCCGGCCGAGCCACGATATACTCCTCGTAGCCGCGCTGGATGGCAAAATAGTCACACTGTCCAAGGTACAGCATGGCGGCGGTGGGGGAAAAGGTCACAACCTGCTCGCCGGCCTGCGGCTGCCAGCGGTCACGCAGATAGCGAAAGGCCAGGTCATAGCCCGGCTCCTGGGTATAGGCCGCAGGGCTGCCGGTCAGCCCCACTACAAGGGCGACCAGCAGCGCCAGGACGGCTCCTCGCCACAGCGCCGTGCGCTTCAGAGCGGCCAGCCGGGGGAGAGAGCCGGCTACCCAGTCCACGGCGGCATTGAGCACCTGGCCGCCGATGAGAAAGAGGATGGGCAACAGCAGGAAGAGGTAACGGTCGTTTTGCCAGGTGGCGCCGGCCAGCAACAAGAAGAGGGCCAGGTACAAGATCAGTACGGTGTAGAGGTAGGTCAGAGGGGAGCGTCCCCACTCTTTGCCATCTGGGCTGCGGCGGGGGCGCAAGAGAGGGAACAGGCCGGCGACGGCGAGAAGGGTGAAGGGCAGGCGGTAGGGTTGGGTGAAGAAAGGCGCAAACGCCTGTAGGTTGCCTGCCAGGTTGAACTGAAAGGCCAGGTAGGGGCGGCTGTGCTGCACAGCCTCAAGATGGGCGGGCTGGCCCAGACCGGACAGCAGCAAGAAGGCCAACGCCCCCAGGCACCCCAGGGTGAAGGGGAGGACGACGCTGGTGCGAAGCAGGCGCCGCCAGGGCCAGATGACAGAGGCGGTCATGGCCAGGACCGGCAGGAGGAGGGCGGCTTCCGCATGGGTGAAGATGGCCACGACCAGCAAGCCCATGGTCAGGTAGCGGGCGCGGGGACGGTCGTGGACCAGACCCTGGTAAGCGAAATAGACAATCAGCAGGGTCAGGAGCTGCAACAGGCCGTACATCCGCGCCCGGCCGCCCCACGTGATACAGTCGGGGTCGACAGTCAGCGCCGCCGCGGCGATCAAGCCCACGGGCTCGGAGAGGAGGCGCCGTCCAATCCAGTAGATGACCGGGATAGTCGCCAGGCTCAGGATTAGGGCCGGAATGCGGACCAGCGTTTCGTTCAAGTCGCCGAGGACAAAGGGCGCCTGCAAGTAACTGAAGACAAAGCCGTGGGGATAGAGGTTGCCGGAGGGAAAGCTGGGCAGCCCATGGAGCCATACGCCGCGCGCCGCCCAGGCGGTGACAAACTCGTCCACATAGAGGCTGATCTCCTGGACGTAGCGCCAGCGCAAGGCCAGCGCCAAGCCCAGGAGAACAAGCAGGACGATCGTTCCGCGGGAGGGCTTGACCATGGGCGGCTACGGATAGGAGCGGAGGATGAGCGGCAGGTACATGCGCACTGCGCCCGCTTCAGTGACCTGGAGGTAATACCAATAGGCAGTTCCATAGCGGTCCGCCCACTCGGTCACCCTGACATAATAAACCCCGGTATAGGCAGCCTGAAACTGAAGGCGCGCGTCGGTGCCGGGTCCGGAATCGTCATCATCGCTCAATGGCTGGCCGTTCGAGTCGAACAGCTCTAGCACCGTATCGGCCAGAGAGCCCAGCGGGTTGGCCCATGTCCTGATGGTGTAGTAGGCACCGACCTCGGCGGCAAACGATATCCAGTCCTGATCCCCGCTGGTGTGAAAGGTGTGGGTCTGGTAGGGGTCATTCACGAGGAAAGGCTTGGCCTCGCCCTGCGAGTTGTCGGGCTCATAGTCGTCGCCGTAATACATAATGGATTCGTAGGCCAGCCAGTCGAGCCCTTTGTAGGGCAATCGCTGGGCGAACAAGGGAACAAATCCAAAGGCCAAAACTAGCAGCGTCAGCAGGACAAACAGTTTTTGCGTCCCTTTCATCAGGTATCCCCTCCTATCTGATTCGGTAACAATCGCAATCCTCAAGATACGCCAATTCGTAGCGCTCTGCCAACCAATTGACCACGTCGGTTGTGTAGAATGGATGGGTGTCCCCCTCGGCAGTGATCAGGCTACGCAGCTCAGGGATCGGTACCTCGGTCCATTGCAGCACCGTGACGTCGAGGCGGCGCTGTTCGACGACGTGCAGGTACTCGAGAGGAGCCACTTCGAACCATGTGGTGGCCAGCACATAGGCCCCCGGCTCCACCGTGTCCATGATCTGGGCGGCCCGCTCGTAGACGCGGCGGTCGTCGCTCAGGTCCGCGTACCGGTAGTTGACCAGCAGGGCAGCCAAGGCCAGGCCGACAAACAGGCAGGGGACCACCGTTCTGCCCAGCCACGCGCCGGAAGTGGTGGTGTAGGAGTCTACCTTGTCCAGAAACCAGTCGTAGCCCAAGCCGATCCAGATCGCCCAGACGGCGTAGGTGGGGCCGAACATGATCCGCTTGTCGCCCGCGCCGTAACCGATGTAGAAGAGCGCGTTGGATAAGAAGATCAGGGCCAACGACGCTGCCAGGTGCCGCCGTGTCCAGGCCAAGGCGATGCCTCCCAACGCGCCCACGAGCAGACCGACGCCAAGAAAGTTGCCCCACAGGCAGTAGAGATAGTCGGCCACCTGCCCCGGTATCTCGTGCCAATCATAGGCAAAGAACAACCCCCAGAAAACGCGCCCAGACACGATATCCAGTAGGTCCTGCCAAGAGGCGATCTGGATCTGCATTGCCCCCACATCAGGAGGCTGGGCCGCATAGCGCAGGGGAAGGTAGAGATAGACCGACAAGCCCAGGGCCAAGAGCAGTACGATGGCCGCCAGACGCCTGGGACTCAGGAGCTGTTTGTGATCGGTGACCAGGATCAGATAGAGCAACCCAGGCAGCAACAGTACAGTGGCCAGGTGATTGCCCAGGCTGAGCCCAAGAAGAAGAGCCAAGAGGTAGAGCCATCTGGGCCGGCGCTGCTCGTGCCAGACCAGCACCGTGAGGATGAGCGCCGCCATCATAAAGAGGTGGAGGGTGTACACCTCGGCCATGACTGCCGGTGACCAATAGAAGAATGAGAACGCCAAGAAGAGCACGGCCGACAGCGCCGCCAGTGGGCGCCGGCAGAGCTTGTACAGCACCAGGTAGAGGAGCGCGATCGCCAGCGCGCCAAAGAACGCCGACATGAGGTTCATGCGATAGCCGACGTTGCCGATGGGGAGACGGGTGAAAAGATGACCGATAAGCAGGTAGAGGGGGTAGCCTGGCACATGAACCAGCCCCAGGCAGTACGCGCCGGTCGTCAGCTCGGCGCTATCCAGCCCGTAGACCGTGGGAGCCAGGGTGCGGACGTAGACGACGAAGGGAAAGAGGAAGGAAAGGGATGCTCCTCCCCACTTCCAAAAGGCCTGTGTCGACTCACCGAGTCTTGCCAACGCCTCGGTCGTGTGCGACCGCTGGATCGGCTTGTCCATCCCGTGTGACAGGCGAGCCCTCTCCTCCTTGTGAACTCGACGGGATACTCAAGCTTGGGATCATGCATCGCCGGCTTGTCGCCCGAACTGGGAACAACCTGTGCCTCGATGCAAGTTGCCATCGATTCGAGCGTGGCAGTGCTGTGATGTCCAGAAGTGGTCTGATTATATCACAAGCCAAACGAATGTCAAGAACGTCGGTTTCTTGGAGAAACCGAGGCTCAGCCAGAGGCTTGGGCAGACGCCCCTACAGGTGGACGGGTGCTGTTGACAGAAACCGGGATCGATTTATAATCAGTTCCTGTATGACCACACCAGCAGCCAAGCAACGAACCAAGTGGCTAGCGCGCCTGGCCCCGTGGCTACTCATCGGGGCCATCGTCCTGTTCTACGCCATCACCAATTGGCAATGGCTGACCGACAATGTCACCTCCACCGGCTGGGACAAGCCGAGCCACCTGGCCCGCAGCCTGCACTACGACCAGCTACTCAGGCAGCCGTCGATCCAGTCGCTGTTCACCGTCGTCGTGGGCGACCCGGTGCGCACCCCTCTCTTTCCGGCGTCGGCGACGATCATGTACCGGCTGTTCGGCCGCGATCCTGACGTCGCGACCATGGTCAACATCCTCTACCTGGCGGTGGCCCTGGCGGCGACCTACGGCATCGGCCGGCGGTGGCGCGGGCCGGCATTGGGGCTGACCGCGGTCGCTGTGCTGGCCATCTTGCCCATGTATTATTGCATGTCCCGCTACTTTTACCTGGAATTCGCCCTGACGGCCATGGTCGCCCTGACCGTCTACCTGCTGTTGAGAACCGACGGCTTTAAGCGGCGGGGTATGTCGCTTCTCTTTGGGCTGAGCCTGGGGCTGACCCTGCTGTCCAAACGGACGTCGGCCGTCTTTCTCGTCGGCCCGGTGCTGGCCGTCATCCTCATCTTTGGCCTGCTGCCCTTACTGTGGAAACAGATTCGGCGCATCTCCGAGCTGCGCCACACCTGGCGGCGGCTCCTGCGCAACGCGGCGCTCGCCCTGCTGATCGGCCTGGCGCCGGCGGTGATCTGGTACCTGCCCAACCGCCAGGCGGTCCACAGCCTGTACCTGGGCGACGCCCTCTTGATCGCGTGGTGGCTCCTGGCCGCGGCGGCTGCCTACTTTCTGCTCCTGCCGTCTGGTGCCGCTGTCGAACGGCCTGGCGGCGCTGTTCCTGGCTGCGGGCCTGGCCTCGTCCTGGTACCTGGCCCGCATCACCGAGTTCCTGCAGCGGGTGAGCCTGTACGGCTATGGCATCGACGACCCGCGCGGCCGCACCCTGAACCTGGGGGACATCGACACCTACCTCTACTACCTGCGCAAGCTGGTCAACGAGCACCTGTCGCCGCCGATTGCGATCGTTGTCCTGATCGTCCTGGTCGTGGCGGCCATCGCCTACGTGCGGCGGCAGGGCTCGCTCCGCAATGCCCTCCGCCGCATCAGGCCCGAAGGGCAGAGTACCGCCGCTGTTGCGGCATGGGTGGTCGTGGCCTGGATCGCCAGCGGCTACCTGTTCCTGACCCTGTCGATCTACCAGGAGACACGGGCTTTCACCCCGACGCTGCCGGCCGTGGCCCTCCTGTTCGGCGCGGCGCTGCTGGCGCTGCCGCGGCGTAAGGCGGCGATGGCGGCGCTGGCTGCCGTGCTTCTCTTTGGCCTGCTCCAGTTCTTTGTCGTCTCTTGGGAGCCGGCCTACCGTCTGCTGACACTGCAGACCGTCCACCTGCCTGCCTGGGGCCGGACCAGCCTGTTTGCCCAGGGCGTCCACATTCAACTGCCCGACGAGGGCAGGACCGACCGCGGCTATGCCATCTACCCCGACGTCCTGCAGCGGATGGAGGCACGCCGCCAGGCGCTGGGCCAGGAGATACTGAGCCTCGGCCTGCTGTGCAACACCAGCCAGATCAACGCCGGGCCGTTCAACCTGCTCATCCTGACCGACTATCCGAGCCTGCGGGTCGACAGCCTGATCGAGCGCTTTAACCCGCAGTCGCCCTACCACGAGATATTTGGTTTTGACTACCTGGCCATCAAGAAGGTAAACGCCGGCATGAACCCGGTGCAGGAAGAGCTGATCGGGCAGCTGCTGGACGCGCCGCCGGCCCTGTTTAGCCAGCTCTTCGAGCTGGAGACAAGCTACCTGATGCCGGGCGGCGACACCGTGTACCTCTACCGCCAGCGTTAACCCCTGCCCGCCGGCGTTTCCGGTCGAACCGGACAAGTAGTACCCCAACAAATCACCCAATTGGGGGATGACGGCTCACCCAGTTGGGAGATACACTGTGCCCAGTTGACGAGACAGGAGAGATCAGGATGAGTGTATCGGAACCGCAGTGCAGCCGGTGCTGTTCACCGCTCGGGCCGTGTGGCGTTGTCGCCGGGAGGAGTTCTAGCAGAGCATGACAGAGACGAGGCACAATCCTTTTCAGCTGATGATTTGCGGCGTCTTGATTGTGTTGGCGGCGTGCACGCCGCAGCCAGTGCCCACGCCCACACCGCCGCCCGACTCCTCGAGCGCCAGGCAAGCTCACCGGGACGGCATCGGTACTCCGCAGCCGGCCAGGATCGAGGAGATCACCTTCCAGTCCGGATCCTTCACGCTGGTGGGCGACCTGTGGCTGCCTGAAGGGATAGGTCCATTTCCGGCCATTTTGCTCAATCAGGGCAGCGGGATGGATGCCCGCACCAATCGGGGTTACTCCCCGATGCTGGAGCGCATGCTGCAGGCCGGCTATGCGGTCTTTACCTGGGACAAGCCCGGCGTGGCCAAGTCCGTCGGGCAGCTCAGGGACGCGCGCGTGCTGCATGAACGAGCCCAGATCGTCCTGGATGCCATCGAGGTTATGAAGGCGCACCCCGACATCGATCCGCTGCGGATCGGGTTGGAGGGTGCGAGCCAGGCCGGGTACGTGATGTCCCTGGTGCTCTCGACGAGCCAGGACATCGCCTTCATGATCTGCAACTCCTGCCCAGGGATGTCCGGCGTCGACCAGACCACCTACCAGTACATGGCCATGGCGCTCTGCACCGGAACGCCGGAGGGCCAATCCGACCGGCGGGCGGCACTCCTGGCCGAGCTCGACGCAGCCCGCACCTACGAGACCTACGGTCAATATGCTCACTACCGTGAAGTGATCCAAGCCCTCTTCAGCACCGCATCGAATGCACCTCATGGCTATGGGTTTGAGGTCGTGCCTGAAGAGGCCTGGGGCTTGAACGACCCTGAGAACGAGACATGGTGGGATCCCATGGGGGTCATCCGGCACACAACGATCCCGGTGTTGGTGCTACTTGGCGATCAGGACCGGCAAATGGATCCGCTACAGGCAGCGCATGCGTGGAGGGAGGCCCTTGAGGTGGCAGGTAACCCGAACTCCCGCGTGGAGCTCTTTGCCAACGCAAACCACGACCTCGGCGTGTCGGAGACTGGCTGTCCGGACGATGACCGGCGATGGCTCGAGGAGTACGTGAAGGCCCGGGGATACGAGTCGCTGGCCGCAGCGATGGCGGCGATCCAGGAGAACCCCGAGCTGATGAACCAGTTCCCGTTTGCGCCGGGCTACCTGGACACGATCGAGGCATGGCTGCGGGATCTGGGTCGATAGACACCGAGAAGCAGCAAACACGGAGATCCGAGTTGACTGCACCAAGTGTCAATATGTCCCAAGAACCCACACAGTGGTCGGCCTGGCAGGCCATTTCCGAGAAGCTCTTCACGCAACGGAGCCACTAGAAAGAGATTACCGATTGACAAACAGACATCGAATCGGCTTGTTCCTGCTCTTCCTCGGCTGCGGGCTGCTGGTCTTTGTCGTCTTCAGCCACTATTTTTCCGTCTTCGAGGGCAATGTAGACATAATCGGAAGGGTGGTTGTGGCGATGGGGTTCCTGGCTGCGGCGTTGGCGGCACGCCGCAGCGAGCGCTTGAAGGGGTACTGGCCGGTGCTGTTTGCCTTTTTCACGGCGCTGTCCGCGATCAGCATCGACCGCTATCTCAGTCTCAGCAAGTGGATTCTTCCCATGCTGGACGTGGAAGGCGACTCACCCGCGCGTCTGGCGATCGAGAAGCTGGAAAGCTCGCTGCTGGGCATCGTCGTCGTCCTAGCGCTGACCCGCCTGGCAGGCCAAAGGCCGGAGTCGCTGTACTTCCGACGCGGTAACCTGCGGCTGGGTCTGACCGTGGGCTTGGTCGCTTTTGTGGTGGTGGGCGCCACGGTCATCCCCATCGCAGAGCTGTTTTTCAAAGGCGTGAATCTGAGCTGGGCACGCGTCCTGTCGTGGACACCCTGGGTACTGATCTGTGTGCTGTCCAACGCATCGAACGAAGAGCTGGTTTTTCGTGGCTTGTTCCTGGGCAAGATGGAGCCGTTCCTGGGCAGATTCGCCACGAACCTTGTCACAACGATCCCTTTCGTGTTGATGCACGCTTTCGCCGATTATACGCCGGACGCGTTTGTGTTTCTCGTCCTGCAGCTCCTGCCGCTTTCGCTGGCGTGGTGCTGGCTAATGCAGAGGACGAACAGCATCTGGGGCTCTATTCTGTTCCATGCGGCGATGGACATTCCTATCTTTGTCGGGCTGTTCTCACGCATGTAGATGTCGGCCAGCTACCTGCGCGGTTTTTCCCAGCGCTTGAGGGAAGCGACGGGCTGTGGTATAATGGGGCTGTCTGACGTAGGCAGGTAACGGACGAAGACCCCAGCGGGCTGCGGACGCTGTGACTCGAGGTCATGGGACATGTCAGCAGGAGAAGGGGAAGGATCGTGCCGCTGCTCACCACCAAGCTCTATATCCCGCCCGTCCGGCCCAAGCTGGTATCGCGGCCGCGACTCATTGAGCGGATGGGTGCGGCGATGCACCTCAAGCTCACCCTCATCTCCGCGCCGGCCGGCTTTGGCAAGACCACGCTGCTGAGCGAGTGCGCTGCCCGCTGCGGCCGGCCGGTTGCCTGGCTGTCGCTGGATGAATCGGACAACGATCCGGCTCGCTTTCTGGCCTACCTGATCGCCGCCGTGCAGAGCGTCGCAGCGGGCATCGGGCAGGGAGCACTGAACGCTCTGCAGGCGCCGCAGGTCCCGCCGGCTGCATTGCTGCTTGTGGGTCTGATCAACGAGCTGGCAGCCTTGCCTGACCCCCTTGTCCTGATCCTCGACGACTACCACCTGGTCGAGAGCAAGCCTATCCACGATGCCATCGCCTTTCTGCTCGACCATCAGCCGCCGCAGATGCACCTGGTAATCTCCACGCGCACCGACCCTCCGCTGCCGATCGCGCGCCTGCGTGGCCGTGGGCAGATGCTCGAGCTGCGCCAGGGCGATCTCTGTTTCTCGGTGGATGAAGCGGGGCAGTTCCTGCGCCAGGTGATGGCCCTCGACCTGCCGGCCGACGAGGTCGCGGCGCTGGCAGCGCGCACCGAAGGCTGGGTCGCCGGCTTGCAGATGGCCGGGCTATCGCTGCAGGGCTGCCAGAACACGGCGGCGTTTGTGCGGGCCTTTGCCGGAAGCGACCATTACATCCTGGACTATTTGATGGAAGAGGTGCTCCAGCACCAGAGTGAGCGGGTACAGAGCTTTCTGCTCTACACCTCTGTCCTGGGGCGGATGAGCGGCCCGCTGTGCGATGCGATGCTGCAGGCAGACGACTCGGCGGCGCTCCTCGAGCAACTCGAGCACGCGAACCTGTTCATCGTGGCCCTGGATAACCGGCGCGAGTGGTACCGCACCCATTGGCTGTTTCGCGACCTGTTGCGCCACCGTTTGGAAGCGCGCGAGAGGGACCGGGCGGCGAGCCTGAACGAGCGCGCCAGTCTGTGGTACGAGGAGCAGGGGCTGCCGGTCGACGCGATCCACCATGCGCTACAGGGGCAGGACTGGGAGCGGGTGGCGCGCCTGATCGAACAGGCGGCCGAGCCGACGGTGATGCGGGGCGAGTTTGCCACCTTTATGGGATGGATGGAAGCGCTGCCCGAGCAGGCGAGGCGCGCCCGGCCCCGGCTGTGCCTGCACCATATCTGGAGCCTGCTGCTGGCCGGTCGCCCGCTGGCAGAGGTGGAATCGCATCTGCGCGACGTCGAGGCGCGCGAGGCAGGAGAAGCGTATCAGGGGGCGCTGACGGCGCTGCGCGCCGTGCTGGCGGTGGTGCGGGGCGCTGTGCCCGAGGCCATCGAACTGGCACAGCGCGCCAGGCAGATCCTGCCCGAGGATGATCTCTATTTCCGCAGAGTGGTGGTCCGCAGCCTGGGGGTTGCCCTTCTGTATCGCGGCGACGTGGTCGAGGCGCAGCCGCTGTTCGAAGAGGATGCGCGCATCTCGCGCCAGGCGGGCGACAGCACGGGGTACCTGGCTGCGATCCGGCTGTGGGCCGCGTCACTGATGAGCCGCGGGCGCATGCGGCAGGCGCGAGAGGTGCTCGCCGCCGCCGAGCCTCTGCTGCCCCAAGTTCCGGGCCTGCTCCAACCAGCGGCGGTCAAGCTGCTGGCGGTACAGACCGACCTGCTGCGCGAGTGCAACGAGCTGGAGGAAGCTGCGCGCCTGTGCGAGAAGGCGATTGCCGAGGCGCAGGTGGTGCTGGACCTGTATGGTCTTGGGGCACATGTGGTGCTGGCCCGTATCCGGCAGGCCCAGGGTAGCGCCGATGCAGCCATGACGGCCATCCACGAGGCGCTGCGCCTAGCGAAAAAGTACGACATAACGGACCTGGACGACGCTGTGGTCTATGCACACCGGGCGCGTCTGTTCCTGGCCGGCGGCGACGTGGAGGCAGCAGCGGCCTGGTCCCGGGAGTGCGGCCTGGACGCCAAGCTCCAGGCAGGCGAGATGGCTGCCGAATCTGGCCCGGCCCTCGTTTCCCTATTACGTGCGCGAGATTCGAGTACACTACCCTGGCCCGGGTGTACCTGGCCCAGGGCAAGGGCGAGCAAGCCCTGGCGGTGCTCCGGCCGCTCCTGGCGACGGTCGAGCGGCTGGGGCGCACCGGCAGCGCGATCGAGATCCTCGCCCTGGAAGCGCTCGCACTGCGGACCGTGGGCCAGGCGACGCCTGCACTGGCGGCCCTGTCGCGAGCGTTGAGCCTAGCCGAGCCGGAGGGATATGTGCGCGTGTTCGCCGACGAGGGTGCGCCGATGGCCCGGCTGTTGGAGCTGGCCGCGAAACAGGGAATATGCTCGGCGTACGTGGCGCGGCTGCTGGCCGTCCTCGGCGCGCCGCGACCAGAGGGAGAGCGGGTCGACCACGGTGATCTCCCAAAGCCACTCACCGAACGCGAGCTGGAGGTATTGCGCCTGCTGGCCGCCGGGCTATCGAACCACGAAATCGCGGATGAGCTGGTGATCAGTGTAGACACGGTACGCTCCCACTGCAAGTCCATTTTCGGCAAGCTGGGCGTGCACAAGCGGTGGGAGGCAGCCCAACGCGCCCAAGAGCTCGGATTGATCTAGCAATTCTCGGCGCATGAGGGGAGGCCTCGCATGGAAACCAGGTCGATCAAGGGGCTGACGCTGTTCTTCGACGCCAAGGAACAGGAGGCGGCCGAGCTTGTGGGGGGCGCCTGCGAACAGAGTATAGAACTGATCCACAGGTTGTGGGGGCTGGAGACGCCGGCAGATTGTCGCGTCTATGTCATGACCTCGTGGCCATCCTTCTTGTTTCACTCAACCCCCTGGTCGTGGCGGATTTGGCTGGGGGTGACTCTGCCCCTGCGCTATGCGCGTCTGAAAAAGCTGTGGGATATGGCCGGCGGCTGGACCCAATGCTACGGCAAGAGGCGAACCGTCGGGGTGAAACCTCCCCGCCTACTGCAAGCCGTTGACAATCACTTCCGGGAGCGCATCTTTGGCCCACGGAAGGTGGAGGAGTGGGTTGAGCACAACACCTGCCACGAGCTGGTTCACGCCTTCACCGGTCACCTGAGGTTGCCAATCTGGCTGCACGAAGGGCTGGCGATGGTAACCGTCGACCGGCTGGCCGGGAGACCGACAGTAAAGACGGAAACACTCGAGGCTCTTGCCCGCCCGGCAACAGGCTCACGGCCGGAGCAGGGGTATGGCCGCATGGCGTTGGACCAGGAAGGGTTGATCTACCTTGCTGTGCGGGGATACTGGGTCACTCGCTATCTGGTCGACACCCGGCCGGCTCTGCTGAGAAAGCACCTGGAGCGGCGGCTGCCCCACGACGTGTTGGAGAGCACCCTGGCAGCCGAACTGGGAGTGGACTGGAGCAGGATCGATGGTGTTGTGGTTTCGCGCTTCAGGGGATGATACCACACTGAAACCAAGGTGAGACCCACCGAGAGGGAGCGCGATCGTCCCTGTTGAGAATCTCCCCCTTACCCTAACCTTGCCGCCCTGCGGGCGGTCCCCTTGGCGGGCCGCCAGAGACATGCGGCACAGGGGATCTGCGTCACTGAACAGCGGTTTCCCCCAGAGGGAGAGGGTATAGATCACCCTGCCAAACCCCCCAAGTGGGTGATGACATATCACCCCTTTGTAGCCTATGCTTGGTCATAGCCGGCTGAGCCGGGTTTGTGGAAGCCGGGGTGACCAAGCGGAGCACGGTGGAGCAGCGATGGATGGCGAGCAGCGGGGTGGAGCCCACTTTCGTATCAGGGTGCAGGCAGGGCTGGACCCGGGCTGGTCCGACTGGCTCGGCGGCATGAAGATCACGGCTGCCACCAGCCAGGGCCGAGCAGTCACGGTGCTGGAGGGGGTTGTACCTGACCAGGCTGCCCTGCGAGGCATACTCTCCAAACTGTGGGACCTGAATCTGGTCGTGCTCTGTGTGGAACAGCTGACAGGGGACACTGCGCAGGCAACCGGGAACCCGGCCAGGCGGGCTGATCCAGTCTAGGGAGGGAAAGGAAATCAAAAATGGACGCGAATCACCTGGGGCAAAGAGGCAAAATGTGGATCCTGGTCGGGGTGCTGCTGGGGATGTTTGTGGCCGCCCTCGACACCTTTATCGTTTCGCCGGCGCTGCCGCAGATCATCGGCGACCTGAAGGGGATGGAGTACTATGCCTGGCCGTTCACCGCCTACATCCTGTGCATGGCCGCCACCACCCCCGTTTTCGGGCGGCTGGCCGACATGCTGGGCTTCAAGCCCGTATACGCGGCGGGCATGCTGCTCTTCCTGGCCGGTTCGGCCCTATGCGGAGCCGCGCAGAGCATGATGCACCTGATCGTCTTTCGCGGCGTGCAGGGGCTGGGCGCGGGCATGCTGACCGCCAACTCGCTGGCCATCATCGGCGCTACCTTTGCGCCGGCGGAGCGGGCCAAGTATATCGGGCTGGGCTCATCGGTGGCGGCCCTGGCCAGCATCGTCGGTCCACTCATTGGGGGCGCCATCACCGACCACCTGACCTGGCGGTGGGTCTTCTACGTGAACATCCCGGTCGGCCTGGTGACCCTGCTGGTCATCCTGCTGACCCTGCCCCGTGTCAAGGAGCGGGTCGTGCACAAGATCGATTTCGTGGGGATCGCGGTGTTCGTCGCGGCGGTCGTGCCGCTGCTGCTGGCGCTCACCTGGGGCGGTGGCGAGTACGAGTGGCGGGTCGCCTCAAATCATCGGCCTGCTGGCCGGCTCGGCGCTGATGTTGGTGGTGTTCGTGCTCGTCGAGCTGAGGGTGGCCGAACCGATCGTGCCGATGGCGTACTTTAGGAACTCGATCTTTGTCACCTGCTCGGCCGGTATGGTGCTGGCGACCGGGATCTCGATCGGTACGGTGGTGTTCATCCCGCTGTTCATGCAGGGCGTCCTGGGGACCACCGCCACCAGATCGGGAACGATCATCACTCCGCTGATGCTCGGCTTCCTGGTGACCGCGGCAGTGGGCGGCAGCATCATGTCCAAGACGCAGAAGTACAAGGTGTTCGCCCTGCTCGGGTTCTTGGTGATGGGCATCGGGGCGTTCCTGCTGTCGCAGGCGGAACCAGCGACGAGCCGGACCACCATGCTGCTGTACATGGTGGTAATCGGAGCGGGCATGGGTCTGGCGGTGCCGGTCTTTAGCCTGGCGGCGCAGAACGCCGTCCCGCAGAGCCAGGTGGGATCGGTGACCTCCCTGGTCCAGTTTTTCCGGCTGCTGGGAAGCACGCTCTTTTCGGCGGTGCTGGGGACGGTGATGAACACGTCGCTGCAGCAGCGGCTGGCCGAGGTGAGCTTTGCGGGACTGCCGGAGCAGGTGACCACCTTCCTGAAGAACCCGCAGGCCATCGCCAGCCCGGAAGCGATCGACCAGGTGACGGCTGCGCTGCCGGCCAGCCTGCTCGCGGCCTTTGAGCAGGCCCTTGTACAGGTCCGAGGGCTTCTTGCCGAGTCGATCACCTCCGTGTGGACGATCGGCGTGCTGATCGCAGCGGCCGGGCTGGTCGTGGCGGTGTTGCTGAAGGAGGTCCCGTTGCGCAAGGAGATCCTGAAAGAGGAGCCGGCGGCCACGCAGGAGGCAGCCAGCGGGGCCGCGTAGGCGGATCTTTCGACGGAGTCGCGTACAGAGCGGGGCCGACCTGGCCCCGCTCTACCGCCTTCCGATCTGCTGATCCGAAAACGGCGGCCTGCTCGTAGTCCTGAGCGAAGCGGACCACGTCATTGCCATGCGCGACGGGCAAATCACCGACGGCAGAGATATGGGAAGTGGCTTCCCTCCACCGAATCCCCAATCTGGGGGATGACAACTCACCCACCTGAGGGCTATACTATG
>CAVVMX010000008.1:0-26104 GCA_963749455.1 uncultured Chloroflexia bacterium | reverse complement strand
GGGTTGGGGATGAGGGTGAACTCCTTATGGCCTGGGAACCCCGCCGCGCCAAGCGCTACTACTACTGTAAGTGCCGCCGCGCCGGCCGCGTCGAATCCCACTACGTCGGCGCCGGCGAGGCGGCCCAGCTCATCGCCGTCCTCGAGGCGCTCTACCGCGAGCAGCGCATCGACCAGCAGCAGGAGTGGCGCCGCGAGCAGGAATCGCGCCGCGCCCTCGACGCCGAGATCGACCGCCTCGGAGCCGGCATCCGGCTCCTGGTCGCCGCCGCCCTCTTGGCCGGCGGCTATCACACCCACAAAGGACAATGGAGATTGAGAACATGAGCGACAACACCGAGATGACCAAGCCACCGATCGGGCTGAAGGAGCTCAGACAGCTCCTTGATGCCGTCGATAAAAAGAAACCGGATCCCCAAGGCCGTTGCCCGAGCTGCGCGGCTGCCTCGACTGCCATGCCCGACCTCTGCCTGGCCCTGGGCGATACCAACTCCCATCTGGAAAACCGGCTCATTGAGCGCCTGCTCCCTCACAAAGCCGCCCAGATGGCCGCTCAACAACGGGCCGCGGCCATGCGAGATGGGCTCGGCTACGAGGGCGCCACCCAGCTCGAGCAGCTCCTCATCGACCACGCCGTCCTGTGCTGGCTCCGCCTTCAGGACGCCGAGCGCGGCTATTCCACGGCCATGGAGCGCTCGCTGCCCCTCAGCCAGCGCCGATTACTGGGATCGCCACCTGTCGGCCGCCCAGCGCCGCTACCTGCGCGCCTGCGAGACGCTGGCCAGGGTGCGCCGCCTGCTCCACCCCACCCTCCAGGTAAACATCGCTGCCCAGGGCGGCCAGCAGGTCAACGTCTCAGGCGACGTCCGGCTCCCTCCAGGCCAGACCTCCGAGGTCTCCAACACTCACCCAGTAGCCGGTTGAGAACCGGCTCTTCCCCGCCACTTTCTCGTTCCAACGGTACTCCGTGGGGCCGAGCAACAAAACAACAATTCCTCGTTCCCACGGTACTCCGCGGGAACGAGGAAAAGACATCTCTCCCCCCACTTTCTCGTTCCAACGGTACTCCGTTGGAACGAGAAACAAAAAACAATTCCTCGTTCCCACCGGGGACCGTGGCCTGCCCTGTGCCGGGCACCGTTGTTCTGTCCATCGCACAGCGATGGAGGCACGGGGACCATCCCCGTCGGCGCTCCGCGCCCCTTCTCTATCTCCCCGCCCGAACATCCCCCGCCGCCGCCGGCAGGAACCTGACCCACCGCGGCCAGACGGCATTCTGCGACACCGCACAGCGATCGCCGCAGGCGGCGCACTGGATGGCGAAAAAGCGCCTGCCGCCGTCATACACCATCCCGGCCGTATACTGCGTCACACTGATCCCCAGCGAGTCGGCGATCAGCGCCGCCTCCTCCCAGTTCGCGCCGGTAATCGTGCTGTCCGACATCCGCAGCGTGCACGTCACCGCATTGATCGGCGGGTTCCACGTCAGCGTCACCGTCAGGTACCCGCTCTGGCTGATGGCGCTGCTCACGTGCAGGCTCTGCACGGCCGGCACGCCCGGATACTCGTCCGCGCCGATATCGGGCAGGCACGCCCGCGGCCGCGGGTCGCCGTCCAGGTCGTCCACCACCCCTGCCTCCACGCCTTGATCCAGCGCAGCGCTCCTGTCGCCCAGGTGATAGTCCCCGCCCTCCAGGTCCACGAACGCCGGGTTGCCCGTGTGGTCGCGGATGGTGGTCACCTGTCCGACGATGTTGGTGCCGTTGTTCCACCACAACGTGCTGTCGGCCGTCACGCCGTGTGGGTTACTATAAGTGGTGATCCCGATCAGCTCTTCGGCAATGATGTTGTTGATCAGGGCCAGGTGGCAGCCCTGCTCCGCGCTCACCCCCGAGTACTCGTTGCCGACGATCGTATTGTGCACCGCAATGCCATTGCTGGCCTCATACGCCACCACCAGGCCGCGCCCAATCCCGTCGCTCAGGTTCCCGGCCATGATGTTGTTCGTCACCGTGAAAGGCGCGCTCGACAGAACGACGACGCCTGCTCCGTCGAAATTGCCGGTCACCCGGTTGCGCGCTACGGTGACCCGCTCCGACCAATGGACGAGCACGCCGCCGCCGATCTCCGTGGCCGAGTTGCTCGTGACCAGGTTGTCCTCCACCACGATCCCTTGGCCATAGCTGACATAGATCCCCGCCCCCCAGCTCGCCTGGTTGCCCTGTACCGTGTTGTTGGAGATCTGGCCGCCGTCGCATTCATACACAGTCAGCCCCGAGCCCTGGTTGGCGATGAACAGGTTCCCATCGACCGTCCCAACCGTCTGCCACAGCAGCATGCCGCCGGCCATACCGCCCGCGTGGTTGTTGGCGATCGTGTTCCCTGTCACCGCCGCCTCGCTCGACACGACCATGGCGCCGCCGCCCGTGTACGCCCAGTTCTCCACGATCGTGTTGTTGCTGATCGTCGCCGTGGCCGTCAGGACATACACTCCGCCGCCGCCGTCGTAGCCCCACGGGTCGCCTCCCAGTCCGTCCGCATCGCCGCCCGTCAGGGTAAACCCCTCGATGACCGGGCTTGTGGCCCCGCTGGCGAACAGCGCCCGGCCCTGCCTGCCGGCGTTCAGGATCGTCCGGTTGGCTTCCGGATCGGGTGGATCGACAAACGCCGTCGTATAGCCGCCTCGGAGCGTCACCGTCTTGTCCAGGTACACGATCTGCACCACCGTCGCCGCCCCGTTGTAGCCGGGCGGCGCCGCGTGGCTGTGCACGTCCGAGTACGTCCCGGCTGCCACCTTGATCGTGTCGCCGTCTGTCGCCGCATCCACGGCGGCCTGGATCGACCCGTACCCGCACGTAGGCGGGCCGTCCGGGCACACAGTGAGCACACTCATCTGCGGCGCGCCGGCCGCCGCACTCGGCGATGCGGCCAGGCACACGGCCGCCACGCCTCCAACCAGAAGGACTCCAATCCACAGCAGTGCCGCGCGGGGAAGGTTCATCGGCATCTCCTCCTCTGTGATCTGGCCCATCTCGGGCCTCCCCCATTATACACCCTCTCCCCCCCACGCACAAACGCCACAAACGTTCCCCGCTCCCTGTTCCTCCGTGCCCCCCACTTTCTCGTTCCAACGGTACTCCGTTGGAACGAGATCCAAAACAACACTTCCTCTTTCCCACGGTACTCCGTGGGACACGGTACTCCGTGGGAAGCGGGAAAAGAAGAATAAAAACAGCGCGGGCCAGTCTTCCTCGTTCCCACGGTCCCCCGTGGAAACGAGAAAACATCCCCCCCATTTCCCGTTCCCACGGTACTCTGTGGGAACGGGGAAGAAAAAGAAATAAAAAAACAGCGCGGACCAGTTTCCTGGTCCGCGCTGCCGTGTACAGCTTTAGCGGCGTTCTACCAACGCCGAGGGCCGCCCCGGGTCACTCGGCGGTCACGATCGACCTGCGGCTTGGCCTTGTCGACGCGGATCTCCCGCTCGTCCACCATCTTGCCGTTCAACGCGGTGATGGCTGCCGTTGCCGCCTGGTCCGTCGCCATTTCGACGAATCCAAAGCCCTTGGACCGGCCGCTGTCGCGGTCGGTGATCACGGTGGACGACTCGACCTCGCCAAACTCGGCGAACATCGTGCGCAGCGAATCCTCGGTCGTCTTGTAGCTCAAATTGCCGACATACAGTTTTATTGCCATGGTTTCTCCTCCTACCTCAGCACGACCACATCGGTCGCTTGCAGGCCCTTTTTGCCCTGCGTCACTTCAAACTCTACGCTTTGTCCCTCTTCCAGGTTCTTGAAGCCGTCGCCCCGGATAGCGGTGTAATGGACAAAGACATCTTCGCCCCCCTCCCGCGCGATGAAGCCAAAGCCCTTGGCTCCATTGAACCATTTGACGGTTCCTGTTACTCTGTCTGCCACTTTTCTACCTTTCTTGCATTTCCTGCATTACTTGTTAGGAAAAAGTTCGACCGGCTGCTACACAACAAAAGCACCCAGACTTGTAAGCCTGGGTGCTCATCTTTCGGTGATCGAGCCAGATTCTTACTTCATCCTACGCCGCGTATACTACCACATCCCATTATTACTGTCAAATTCCCACCTGCCCATTGCAGTCCCTGCGCCGCCCGCTTCATTCGGCAGAACGCGTCTCGTCTGCAGTGGCGGCCATCCCTGTGTCACTTGTGCAGCCAGGCCCTGCCCATCGCTGCGCCAGGTGCGGACCCGAAACCGGCGCTCGCCCGGGATGCTGGGCCCTTGCGACTGGACGTTCGACTCCGGCTCGCCTCAGAACTCGATCTTACCGTTTCTGCAAAAGTCCAGAAATTCACCTCGCCTGTGGCTATCCGGAAAGGTCGCACCAGGGGCCTGATCGAAAACCCCACGATGCGATCGAGAAAAGCCCGGTTCTGGTACGCCCTCTCCAGCGTCTCCTCGTCCTCCAGGAACTCGATCTCGCCTGCCACCCGCATCTGCTTCCACCTCGCCGGGTCCTTTTCTTGGTTAAAGAAGCACACCTCCGCCTTCGGGTTCTGCTTTAGCTGGCCCATGACATCCTTCTGAGACATCGTGGAAAAGTAAAAGCCGCTTTCGTCCGCATACCACATCCCGAACGTTCTCACCCTCGGCTGGTCCCCGTCTGCCGTGGCCACGTAGCAGATCGGGTTCTCGTTCGCGAACTTGATACAGTCCTTGCATCCGATTCTGGCGGGCCGTGGCATACTCGCTTGATCGTGAGGCTAGCGCAGCTCGGCGTATCGCACACTATGCCTACCGTTTGAGCGCTGTCAACAGGTCTTGAAGCGAGATCTCGAACAATCGATCGGCTATCCTCGCCACTCCACCTGCGGCGACCGGTAGAAATTCACCCCCATCGCCGCCCACCGCGCCCCGTGCGCCCCCAGCCGCACCCGGTACTCCTCCCAGCTCCTCCCCGCCGCCGGCGACCAGCCGATCTCGGCGTGGCCGGCCAGCCGCGGAAAGGTCATGTACTCGATGTCGTCCATCGTCTCCACCGTCTCGGTCCACAGCAGCGACTCCACCCCCAGCACGTCCTCTTCGCTCACCCCCTCCACCTGCGTCGCCGGGTCCCACCTGTACGCATCCTGCACCTCCACATACCCGGCCCAGTTCAGCCCCAGCGGGTCGACTCGTCGTACTTCATGTCCAGGTAGGTCCTGGTCGCCGGCGACATGATCACCTTCGCCCCCTGCTGCGCCGCCTTCCGATCTGGTCGCTGGCCAGTGCTGGGCGATGGTCGTCGGCAGCAGGTTGGCCCGGCCGATCTCCTCCGTAGCCCACCGTCTGTTTCCCGTGCGACTGGACGATCGCCTGCACCCGGCTCGATGAAATCGACATAATCCTCCGGCGTCGTGGCCATCGCCTCGTCGCCGCCGATGTGAAAATAGGGGCCCGGCGTCAGCGCCGCAATCTCCCGCACCACGTCGTCCACGAACCGGTAGGTGATCTCCTTGCCGATGCACAGCGAGCTAAAGCCGACCTCCGTGCCGGTGTACAGCGGCCGGGCAACGCCGTCGCAGTTCAGCTCCGCATACGACGCCAGCGCCGCGTTGGTGTGCCCCGGCATGTCGATCTCGGGCACGACGGTGATGTACCGGCTGGCCGCATAGCCCACGATCTCGGCATACTCCGCCTGGCTGTAATAGCCCCCCGGCCCGCCGCCCACCTCCGTGCTGCCGCCGCAGGCCGTCAGGTTGGGCCACGACTCGATCGCGATCCGCCACCCCTGGTCGTCGGCTCAGGTGCAGGTGCAGCCGGTTCAGCTTGTATGGCGCCATCAGGTCGATCAGCCGCTTCACCTCCTCCACCCCGAAAAAGTGCCTGGCCACGTCCAGCATCATCCCCCGCCACCCAAACCGCGGATAGTCCCGGATCCTCCCCGTCGCCATCTGGTACTCCCCGGCTGTGAGACCCCTCTGCCGTCGCCGGCAGCATCTGCCGCAGCGTCTGCACCCCCCAGAACACCCCCGCCGGCTGCGCCGCCGCCACCCTCACCCCCTCCGGCGTGATCGTCAGCTCATACCCCTCCTCCCCCAGCCCCGCATCCCCTCCCACCGTCGTCAGCGCTATTCCCCCATCTCTCTCCTCCCCCGTAGGGGCGAGCGTCTGCGGGTGAGCGCGGAGTGGCGCGCCTGCCAACACTCGCAGCCGTAACCCGGTCGCCGGATTCAGCCGGTCGGCCAGGTACTCCCCAATCCTGACCATCTCCTCCGTCGCCGGCTCCACACAGATCCCGGCCCCGGCCCTCAACGTGAACACCCCCCCATCCTGCCTCACCGACACAGGCTTCGGAATCAGGTTCTCCATCTCCGTCATCTCCCCCGTCCTTTGCCTCTACACTCGTTGCCTGTCGATTGGCTTGCCAATCGACAGGCAATAAGATACATTCTCTATCACCTGCCCGAACCACTCCTGCGCCTCGGCCTGCTTGGCCCGCAGATCGGCCAGGCTCGCCGGCACGTACAGCGGCTCCAATCTGGCCATCACCTCTGCGGGCAGCTCGTAATACACATAGCGGACGCCAAAGTTGTGGCGCTCCGGCCGGTAGCGCATATTCAGCGCGTTGAGCAGCGGCCGCAGGGTATAGGCATGATAGTAGCCCACCGCCTCCACCAGGTTGCCCCGGTTTAGCTCCTTCAGCACCATCACCTGGAAAATCTCAAACCGCGCCCGGATGTCGGTCAGCCACTCGCCCAGGTGGGACGCCTGCCAGGCCGCCAGGTCGAAATGGGGTAGCTGCGACACGCCCGACTTGTCAAAGTGAAAGCTGGGCGGGCCGTGGACCTCCGGCTCCAGGAATTTGGACGTCGCCCCGTGGCGCAGCACCGCCAGGTCCACGAGCAGATAGGGGCTGGCGTCGCGCAGCCGGTAGAACGCCTGGATATAGTTGCCCGCCGCATCGTCGGGCATGCGATACTTCAGGTCGATGGCCGACACCGATTCGAGCGCGCCATCCACCTCGGTCATCGCCTCTTCCACCCGCTCGTCGTCCACGTCCAGCTGCACGTCGATGTCCGACCAGGCATCCAACCGCCCCCACGACACCGCGCCGCCCTCCCACATGGCGTGCGTATAGGGCAACGGCTCCAGCCTCGCGCAAATCGCCGCCAGCACCTGCTCCCGCGTTACGCTGTATCCCTCCATCCTCTCCCCCTCCGATCCAGACCCTATCCAGACCCTAAAGGTCTCCCAGACCTTTAGGGTCTATCCGGCCATTCGCCAGTTTCCTATTCATGCTCATCTGGCAGTATATACCACTGCCCCCGCCCGGTCAAGTGAGGGCTTGGTGCAACAGGTGCGTTGCACCTGCACTTGGTGCGACGCACCTGATGAATACCGCGACCCTACCCCGGTGCGTTGCACCTGCTCTTGGTGCGACGCACCTGATGATACCGACCCTACCCCGGTGCGTTGCACCTGCTCCTGGTGCGACGCACCTGACGAATACCGCGACCCTACCCCGGTGCGTTGCACCTGCTCTTGGTGCGACGCACCTGGTGCACCGCACCATCTGCGCCAACCTGCGTTAATCTGCGTCCCACCAGTCTTGACTCCACCCCCACCCCGTGCTACAATGACCCTCGCAATCCTGGAGGTCATGCCATCATGTCCGAGCCTGTCATCTCGTTGAGCGGCGTCTTCCCGCCCATCACCACGCCCTTCGACGCCGGCGGCAACGTCGCCTACGACGCCCTGGTCGCCAACCTCGAGCGCTGGAACACCTACGACCTGGCCGGCTACGTCGTCCTCGGCTCCAACGGCGAGGCCCCCTACCTGACCGCCGACGAAAAGGCGAGCATCCTGACCCTCTGCCGCGAGGCCATCCCCTCCGGCAAGCTGCTGATCGCCGGCACCGGCTGCGAGTCCACCCGCGCTACCATCGCCCTCACCAAGCTTTGCCGCCGAGGCCGGCGCCGACGCCGCCCTGGTCGTCACCCCCCACTACTACGGCCCCAGGATGACGCCCGATGCCCTGGTCCGCCACTACCATCAGGTGGCCGACGCCTCGCCCATCCCGATCATCCTCTACAACGTCCCCAAGGCCACCCACCTCGACATGGACGCGACCACCATCGCCCGCGGCGCGCAGCACCCCAACGTCCTCGGCGTCAAAGAGTCGAGCGGCAACGTCGTCAAGCTGGCCGACATCGTCCGCCAGTGCCGCCCCGATTTCCAGGTCCTGGCCGGGACCGCCGGCTTTTTCTTCCCGGCCCTGGCCGTGGGCGCCGTCGGCGGCGTGCTGGCCCTGGCCAACATCGCCCCCCAGCACTGCATCGACATCCACCACCTGTTCCGCGCCGGCCGCTGGGCCGAGGCCGCCGAGCTTCAGCGGCGCATGATCCCGGTCAACGCCGCCGTCACCGCCCGCTACGACATCGCCGGTCTCAAGGCCGCCCTCGACATGCTGGGCTACTACGGCGGCCCGGTCCGCTCCCCCTCCTCGACCTCACCGACGCCGACCGCGACGCCCTCCGCGCCATCCTCGATCGACGGAGGAATCCTATGAAAGATCGAACCCTTCTGATGATCCCCGGCCCGATCGAGTTCGAGCCGGCAGTTCTGGCCGCCCTGGGCGCGCCGACCACCAGCCACCTCGATCCCGGCTTCATCGAGGCCTTTGGCCAGGCGCTGGAGCGCATGCGCCAGGTCTTCCTCTGCCCCGACGGCCAGCCCTTTGTCCTGGCCGGCACCGGCACGCTGGCCATGGACCTGGCCGGCGCCAACCTGGTCGAGCCGGGCGACAAGGCCCTCGTGGTCAACACCGGCTACTTTGGCGACCGCTTCGGCGCGCTGCTGGAGCGCTACGGCGCCCAGGTGACCCACGTCCGGGCGCCCGGTCGGCGGCCGCCCCTCCCTCGACGAGGTCGAGGACGCCCTGAAAGCGCGATCAGTACAAGCTGATGACCGTCACCCACGTCGACACCTCCACCGGCGTCATCACCGACGTGCGCGGCCTGGCCGCTCCTGGCCGCGGCGCTACGGCGTGCTGAGCGTCGTCGACGGCGTCTGCTCCGTGGCCGGCGAGGAGCTGCGCACCGCCGAGTGGGACGTCGACGTCGTCCTGACCGCCTCGCAAAAGGCGATCGGCGTGCCGCCCGGCCTGGCCCTGCTGATGGCCGGCCCGCAGGCCATCGACGCCTTCCGCAAGCGCAAAACCCCTGTCGCCAACTATTACGCCGATTGGGGCAACTGGCTGCCGATCATGGAAGCCTACGAGGCCCGCAAGCCGAGCTACTTTGGCACCCCGGCCGTCAACCTGATCTGGGCCCTCAACGTCAGCCTGGGCCAGATCCTGGCCGAGGGCATGGACGCCCGCTTTGAGCGTCACCGCGCCGCTGAGCCGCGCCTGCAGGGCGGCCGTCGCCGCCCTCGGCCTGGCCCAGGTGCCCCTCCAGCCCGAGTTCGCCGCCAACACCATGACCGCGCCCCTCTACCCCGACGACATCCAGGGCGCCGAGCTGCTGGCCCGCATCAAGGAGGCGGGCGCCGTCCTGGCCGGCGGCCTGCATCCGGCCATCCGCACCAAGTACTTCCGCATCGGCCACATGGGCGCTGCCAACCGCGGCGACCTGCTGGCCACCATCGGCGCCCTGGAAGCCGGCCTGGCCCACTGCGACTACCAGTTCCGGCCCGGCGTCGGCCTCTCCGCCGCCGCCCTCTCCCTCTCCGATTTGTAGTTTCTTCCACCAGCTTGCCCACAGATAACACGCGAGTGTTATCTGTGGGCAAGAATTGACACTTCTCCACCCTTGAGCTATAATCGCCCCATCTTAGTGAAAAACATTTCCAACTATGCACACCGAACAAGGCATCCTTGACCGGCTCAGCCAGGCCGGCTACCGCATCACCCGGCCGCGCCGGGCCGTGATCGCCGCCCTCCTCGAAGACGAGGGCCACCACAGCCCGGCCGAGGTCCACGAGCGCGCCCTGGTCCGCTGCCCAACCGTCGGCCTGGTGACCGTCTATCGCACCCTGGAGCTCCTGGCCGACCTGGGCTTTGCCCGCCGCATCCACACCGGCGACGGCTGCCACGGCTACGCCGGCGCCAGCCACGGTCACCACCACCACCTTGTCTGCCGCCAGTGCGGCGCCGCCGTCGAGTTCGAGGGCTGCGACCTGTCGCCCTTGTTCGAAAAGAATCGGCCGCGCCACCGGCTACTGCGTCGACGAGCACCTGCTCGAGCTGGTCGGCCTGTGCCCGGCCTGCCAGTGAGCTGCCATGCCCGTGATTCCTTCCTCCGGGAAGTCGGAAGAAAAGTAGGCATAAGCCTGGCTCACGCCGATTCCGGCAGTCCATAGTGATGAATAGCGCAGCGCTTCCGCACCATTCTGCCGGGCCTTGCCGTGCTGCTCCTGATAGC
The DNA here is from genome assembly GCA_963749455.1 of uncultured Chloroflexia bacterium. Classification (GTDB taxonomy): domain Bacteria; phylum Chloroflexota; class Anaerolineae; order JAAYZQ01; family JAAYZQ01; genus JAFGOG01. The sequence continues at coordinate 15,724 of CAVVMX010000008.1, read as the reverse complement.
CGTCGCCGCCTGCGCCGGCCCAAGCCCGGCAGGCCAGGCGACCCCATCAGGCCCGGCATCCCTTGGCCCAGGCGAAAAGCTTCGGGTAGTCGCCACCACCAACCTGGTCGGCGACGTTGTCGGCCGCATCGGCGGCGACCGGATCGATCTCACCACCCTCATGGCCAAGGGCGCCGACCCCCACAGCTACGTCCCCACCCCCTCCGACACCGCAGCCATCCACGACGCCCACCTGCTCTTCGCCAACGGCGCCGGCCTGGAAGTCTTCCTGGCCGAGATGCTGGCCAACGCCGGCGGCAGCGCCGTCCGGGTCTCCCTGTCCGATGGGCTGGCCCTTCGCCCTCTCAGCGATCAGCATCAGGGCGAGGGGGGCGATGACCCCCACGTCTGGTTCGACGTGCACAACGTCGTCCGCTGGGTCGCCGCCGTCGAGCAATCCCTGACCACCCTCGACCCGGCCAACGCCGCTGCCTACCACGCCAACGCCGAGGCCTACACCCGCGAGCTGGAGGCGCTCGATGCCTGGATTGTCCAGGAGGTCGCCGCCATCCCCGAGGCCAACCGCAAGCTGGTGATCAACCATCCCGTCCTGGGTTACTTTGCCGCCCGCTACGGGTTTCAGCAGGTAGGCGCCGTCTATCCGTTGAACCCCTCCGCCGAGCCCTCGGCCCAGGACCTGGCCGCGCTGGAAAAGCTGGTCCGCCAGTTCGGCGTGCCGGCCGTCTTTTCCGAGAACACCGTCAGCCCCAAGCTGGCCGAGCAGGTCGCCCGGGACACCGGCGTCCGGCTCGTCCTCCTCTACACCGACTCGCTTGGCGGCCCCGGCACCGGCGCCGAGACATACCTTGACCTGATGCGTTACGACGTGCAGGCTATAGTCGAAGCATTGAGGTAAAGCCAGTGGCTCCCATCTTGAAAGTAGACAATCTGACCGTCAGCTACAACGGCAGCCATGCCCTCGAAGGGGTGAGCTTTAGCGTTGAAGCCGGGGAACGGGTGGCCATCGTCGGCCCCAACGGCTCGGGCAAGAGCACCCTGTTCAAGGCCATGGTCGGCCTGCTCCGTCCCGCGGCCGGCAGCGTCCAGTCGAACGGCGCCGAGATCGGCTACGTCCCCCAGCGCTCGGAGGTCGACTGGCGCTTCCCGGTCACCGTCCACGACGTGGTGATGATGGGCCGCATCGCCCAGATCGGCTGGCTGCGCTGGCAGCGCTCCGGCGACCGCGAGGTCGTCCGGCGCTGCCTGGACCAGGTGGGCATGACCGCCTTTGCCGGCCGGCAGATCGGCGAGCTGTCGGGCGGGCAGCAGCAGCGGGTGTTCATCGCCCGGGCGCTGGCCCAGAACGCCTCGATCCTGCTGATGGACGAGCCGTTCAGCGGCGTCGACGTGCCCTCGCAGGAGGCGATCCTCGAGATCCTCGACGGGCTGCGACGGCAGGGTGTGACGGTCCTCGTCTCGACCCACGACCTGAACCTGGCCGTCGAGCGCTTCGACCGGCTGGCGCTCCTCAACCACCGGCTGATCGCCTACGGCCCGGCGCGCGGGGCCATCACCCCGGCCTCGCTGGCCGCCGCCTATGGCGGCCAGGCGCTGTGGCGCGGCGAGGACTATGCCCTGGTCATGGGCGACATCGGCTGCTGCGGCGAGGGAGAAGGCCACCATGAATAGCTTGCTGGACCTGCTGGTCGAGCCCCTGCGCTATCCGTTCATGGTCCGCGGCCTGCTGGCCTCGTTGATGGTCGGCACCCTGTGCGCCGTGGTCGGCACCTACGTCGTGCTGCGCGGCATGGCCTTCTTCGGCGACGCCCTGGCCCACGCCATCCTGCCCGGCGTGGCCGTCGCCTACCTGCTGGCGATCAACCTCTTCTGGGGAGCGCTGGTCATGGGCCTGATCACCGCCGTCGGCATCGGCTACCTGAGCCGGCGCAGCCAGGTCAAGGAGGACACGGCCATCGGCGTTATCTTTGCCGCCAGCTTTGCCCTGGGCGTCGCCCTCCTGTCCACCGTGCGCAGCTACAGCGTCGACCTGACCCACATCCTCTTCGGCAACGTCCTGGGCGTGTCGAACACCGACCTGTGGCTGACCGCCGGGCTGGGGCTGGTCGTCCTGGTCGCCGTGTTCCTGCTCTACAAGGAGCTGCTCGTCGTCTCCTTCGACCCGATCCTGGCCGCCACGCTCCGCCTGCCGCTCGACGCCCTGAACTACCTGCTGCTGGTGCTGATCGCCCTGACCGTCGTGGTCTCGTTGCAGGCGGTGGGCGTGGCGCTGATGGTGGCCATGCTCGTCACCCCGGCGGCCACCGCCTACCTGCTGACCCGCCGCCTGTGGCAGATGATGATCATCGGCGCGGCCATCGGCGCGGCCTCGGCCGTCGCCGGGCTGTACCTGTCTTTCTACGTCAACGTCGCCTCGGGCGCCGCCGTCGTCCTGGTGGCAACCGGCTTTTTCGTGCTGGCTTTCCTGTTTGCCCCGGCCCGCGGCGTGGTGTGGGCCCGGCGAAGAGGTCGAGCTTGACCGAGAGTTTTCTGACCCATCTGGAATGCGGCCGCTGCGGCCGGACATTCGACGCCGACCGCCTGTGGAACCTGTGCCCCGAGTGCGGCAAGCCGCTGCTGGCCCGCTATGACCTGCCCGCCGCCGCCCGCTCCCTGTCGCCGGCGGACCTGGCCTGCCGTGAGCCGAGCTTGTGGCGCTACCGTGAGCTTTTGCCTGTGCGCGACCCCGCCCATCGCCTGACGCTGGGCGAGGGCTGGACGCCGCTGGTCCACGCGACGCGGCTGGGCGCAGAGCTCGGCCTGGGCCGCCTGTACATCAAAGACGAGGGCCTGAACCCCACCGGCTCGTTCAAGGCGCGCGGTATGGCGGTGGCCGTGTCGCGGGCCAGGGAGCTGGGGGTCACGGCGATATCACTCCCCACAGCGGGAAACGCCGGTGGGGCGGCCAGCGCCTACGCCGCCCTGGGTGGGCTGGAAACCCACGTCTACATGCCTGCCGACGTCCCTCCCCTCTTTGTGACCGAGTGCCGCGCCCTGGGCGCCGAGGTCACCCTGGTCGACGGCCTGATCACCGACTGTGGCCGGCGGGCGGCGGAGGATGGACGGCCGCGCGGATGGTTTGACCTGTCAACTCTCAAGGAACCGTACCGCCTGGAGGGAAAAAAGACGATGGGCTACGAGCTGGCCGAGCAATTCGGCTGGCGGCTGCCCGACGTGGTCATCTACCCCACCGGCGGCGGCACCGGGCTGGTCGGCATGTGGAAGGCGTTCGACGAGCTGGAGCAGTTGGGCTGGATCGGCCCCGCCAGGCCGCGGATGGTGACCGTCCAGGCCGAGGGCTGCGCGCCGATGGTCAGGGCCTTTCACGACGGCCAGGAGTTTGCCACGCCATGGCCCAACGCCGCGACGGTGGCCGACGGACTGCGAGTGCCGGCCGCTGTGGGTGACTTTCTCATCCTGCGCGCCCTGCGCGAAAGCAACGGCACGGCGTTGACAGTGTCGGACGAGGAGATGATGGCCGCCGTCCGGCTCATGGGCCGCACCCAGGGCATCTTTCCCTGTCCGGAGGGCGCTGCGTCGCTGGCCGCCCTGCTCCACTTGCGCCGGCAGGGCTGGATCGGCGACGACGAGACCGTGGTGCTGTTCAACACCGGCAGCGGGCTCAAGTACGCCCATCTGTGGCCGCCACAGGCTCGCGGCGCTATCAAGTAGGGATCTGGCTCAACACCTTCGGGATTTGAGGGTTATCCGGCTCGATCCGTCGTGCCTGCTCCACATGCTCCACCGCCTTTTCCGGCTGTCCCAGGTTGATATAGGCTGAGGCCAGGGCCAGGCGATAGTCGGGATGGCCCGGATTGAGGGCCACGGCTTTGGCCCAATGGACCATGGCCCTGGCCCACATGCCCTGGTCGGCGTATCTCCGCCCTCGGCTATAGAGCGCCGAATGGCTGTCCGCGTCCGAGTCCAACACGGCTGCCAGCCGTCGCTCCACCCAGGCAAACTCGTCATAGGCCATGAAGACAAAGCTGATCGCAACAAGGAAGAGGACCACGGTCACAGCCAGCCGCACCAGCTGCCATGTCTCGGCTGTGATGGCATTGTAGAGCAGGAACATGGAGCCGAGGAGGATCAGCCCGACCGTCAGCCAATACACGAGCCGGATGCGGTAGGTGAGGCCGGCGGCGATGGTCAGACTGAAGGCAAACACCGCCCCGCCGGCCAGCAGCACCGGAATCGGCGGCAGGACCAGCGAATCGAGGGCCGGCGCCTTCAGGCCCAGCAGATCGGCCAGTTTTTCGAGCGTGGCGGCCAAGCCCGGCGAGGCATCCACGATGGCGGGCAGATCCGAGCCAATGTAGAAAAGGCTCAGCCCGAGCCAGACATAGTTGGCCAACGCGAACCACACCGCCACCAGCCCGAGTGAGTAGACCGAGTGGCCCTTCGATTTGCGCTCTCGCACCGAGATGGTGCGGCTGCAGCCAGGACATTGGCGGGCCTGTGGAGCAGCCCACGCCCCGCAATAGGGGCAGGGCAGCGGCTCCACAGCCGCGTCTGACACCAGGCACTCCTCCGCCGTGGCAGGGATGAATTCGACTGCAGCGCCGGGCGGGCTCCTGCGCCTCCGCCATCTGCGTGCGCAGGGCAGCCAGCTCCGATTGGACGGCCCGGTGGTTGGGGTCCAGGGCCAGCACGTTCTCCAGGCAGATCTCGCGCTCGTCAGGCGACTCGACCACGCGGCTGAGCCAGTACCAGGCCTGCACGTTGCGCTCGTCGGCCTGGACGACAGGCAGCAGGCAATCGCGCGCCTTCGTAGCCTGGCCTGCCCGAGCAGCGGCAATGCCCTCTTTCAGCAGAGCGTCGTACGATGCGGTCGCGTCACCCATCGCAGCAGCTGTCAATAGGTCCTGTATCCCAACCGGCGATCTCTTTTTCCCCTGCGCCCCGCGCCGGTTCACGGCCGCGCCCTTTTTCGCGTCGTAACTGCCCGGTCAGATACCGGATAGGGCCGCGATGGTCAGCCCGTAGCCCAGCCCTGGCACCGTCTCGATGTAGGCAAGGTGCTTCGTCTCGGTGTCTTCGTCGGTCAGTCCGGCGCTTTGTGCCATCTTGCTGCGCAGGCGGCGGACCAGCTGGCGGAGCATGTCGCGATCGCCGCCCTCGGCGCCCCACACATGGTCAATAATAGCCTCGGCGGTCAGTACCTGCCCGGCGTTCAGCATAAAATAGTCCAGCAATCGGGTCTCCAGCGGAGTCAAGGACACCACATTGCCCTGGCCAATGCGCATCTCCCGGCGGCTAGAATCCAGGACCAGATCGCCAACCTGGCCCTGGTGGGCGGACGGCAGATTCCGGCCTGCCCGGCGCAGCACGGCCTGGGCGCGCGCCACCAGTTGGCGAGGGCTGAACGGCTTTGTGACATAATCGTCGGCGCCCAGGCCCAGTCCACGTATAACGTCATCCTCCTCGTTGCGCACCGTCAGCAACAGGATCGGCGTGTCGGATTGCTCGCGGATGCGCTGGCATACCGCAAACCCGTCGAGTCGGGGTAGGTTGACATCGAGCACGACCAGGTCTGGCAGCTCTTCGTTCCAGCGCTGCAGTGCAGCCTCTCCGTCGTAGGCCTGAACGATCTGGAACCCTTCCCGCCGTAGGGTAAAGGCCACTACATCGGCCAGTGCCCGGTCGTCGTCTACAACTAAAACTTTCATGCTTCTTTGTGAGTTTTCCTCCCCCTCCGCGGACGCTTCGGGGATGATGTCACCCCATCTCTGCGTTGCTCTGCTCTGCCCTGGACGGCGGCCTCCCCGCAGGGAGAGAGTGCCGGCGCCGGCAGTGTGAACCAGAAAGCGACCCCGCCGCCCGGCTGATCCTCAATCCCGACCTGGCCGCCGTGGGCCTCGACGACCGCCTTCACCACCGACAGGCCCAGGCCGGCGCCCGCCTTGGCGGGATCGTGGCCTGTGCCTGGGTGAGCAAAGCGGCGGAACAGGACGATCCTCTCCTCGGCCGGGATGCCGGGCCCCTGATCGGTCACGGCGACCCGAACCCGGTCGCCATGCATCGTTCACCAGGATCCCGATCTCGGCATTGTCTGGGCTATGCTTGGCTGCGTTGGACAGGAGATTCACCAGGACCTGCGCCGTGCGGCGTGGATCGGCCTGCACGAGTGGCATGGCCGCCGGTAGCTCGATCACCAACTGCTGGCCGCGTTTGTTAAGCAGCGGCTGCACCATTCGGATGGCCTCGGCAATGATCTCGCCCATGCTGGATGGGCGGGGGTAAACGCGAAAATGGCCTGTTTCGATGCTGGCGCTCTCCAGGAGGTTATCCACCAGCGTCTGCAACCCCAGGATCCCCGCGTGCAGTGAGGCCAGCAGTTCGTGCAGATCGGCGTTCATCACACTCGGCTCTGCCTCGGCCCCCAGGCGACCGGCCTCTCCGCTGCCGCAAACTGAGAAAGGACGCACAGAGGTCGCATCTGGCTGGGCTGCCAGCAGACTGGGGGTCTGATCCAGTAGCAGCTCGACCGAGGCCGCCACCGCCGATAGGGGAGTCCGGAACTCGTGGGCGACGTTCGCCAAAAAGTCGCCCAAGATGCGATGGACCGCCTCCTCCTCGCTGACGTCGCGAAAGACCAACGCCACCCGGGCGTTATTGCCTTCCGGGGGCAGCAACCGCGCGCCCGTGACCGCCAGCATAGCCTGGCGTCCGTCGCGCAGTTCAACGGCGATCCTGCGGCTGCCGCCTGGTGCCGGGATCAGCTGGGTGAACGGCTCATTCGTTCCGACCGGCCGGAAAACCTGGTCACAGGCGTGCCCCAGAACCTGATCACGCTGCCAGCCGGTGGTGCGCTCTGCACCCTGGCTGAAGAAGGTGATGCGCCCCTGCCGATCCAGGGTGACAATCCCCTCCACAATCGACTCCAGCAGGTGATCGGTCCAGGCCTTTTCCTGGCGCAGCTCGGCTAACGTCTGCTGTAGATCGGCGCGGGCGCTCTCCAAAGCCCGAGCGACCGACGCCGCCTGGCCTGTGCTGCCATCATCGCTCGGGGAGCGACCCGTCTCGCCCTCCTCCCGGTCGTTCGCGCCTCTGTCTTCCATCTCCACTCTGACCACCCATTCAAGATAACCGCTGCTTTGTCCGTCCAGTATACATCAGAACGCCGAGCCGTCCAAGTTTGGTAGATTGCCCACTAGACAAAAGCGCCAAAGTGTGATACAGTCAGAGCACATGAGACCCCCGGTCAGGTTATCCATGATTCGATCGAGCGAGGCCGGCGGTCGGAAACAAGAAAGAGCGAACTGATGCCAAGTCTCGTACGTGTTGCCGTCCTCATCGTGGCATTGCTCATCGTCGCCTTTGGGCTGGCGGTGGGCTGCGCGGGAATAGCTCTGAGCCTCCTGAATCCCGATGCCGACCGGCTGCTTGGGACTCACCGGCAGTACTGCCTTGCTGGTTCTGGCTACAGGGCTCGGTCTTGCGCTCGCTTGGCAGGCCTGGCAGGCCGTCAAGGGGCGCGGATCCGATCCATTCCGGCCAAAGCGAGCCTGGCCTCTGGCGCTGGTCTTCTTGCTGGCCCTGGTTCTCGGCCAGGCCATCCTGACCCTCGACCTGTTCCCGGCGCTTACCTTTCCTCCTTTTCATGCAGTGGTCGCGGTCATGCCCTCCGTGATCATCCTGTGCATGGCCGGACGGAGTCTGACCGGCCTCACCCGCTGGCGCGACATTGTGCTCCAGACCAGCAGCGGCGCTTTTGTGGCCACGGCCATATCTTTCGTCCTTGAGATGGTTGCAGGGCTAGGCTTGATTGCAGTCGTCTCCGCTGCCGTGGCCATGCAGCCCGAGGGGCAGGAGCTGTTAGAGTCGGTGGTGGATCAGCTGAGAAGCCTCGAGGGTTTGGAGGATCCGGCCTTTCTATCCTCCCTGGCTCGGTCGCCGATCGTCATTGGCCTGGCGCTGCTGGTCCTGGCGGGTGTGGTGCCGCTGATCGAAGAGGCGACCAAGACGCTTGGCATTGGGTTGATGTCCTATCGGCGGATTACTATGGCCCAGGCCTATCTGTGGGGACTGGCTGGTGGCGCCGGCTTTGCCCTGGCTGAGGGCCTGCTTAACACACTCGGTGGCCTGGATGGGTGGGCCGTGGCCATGGCGTCCCGCATCGGTGCCACGATACTGCATTGCTTTGTTGGCGGTTTGATGGGCCTCGCCTGGTACTATGTCCTGTCGAAACAGCGGTGGGGCCGCGGATTGGGGTTGTACGCCGCCAGCGTCAGCCTCCACGGCCTGTGGAATGCTCTGGCCGGTGGACTGACCTTCCTGTCGCTTGGCATGGAGGGCTCAGCGGCGTTGGGAGCCGGCCAGGCGTGGACCGAGCTCGTTCTCTTCGCAGTCCTTGCCCTGCTCGTGATACTGGCCCTCGCCGCGACCTTCGGCCTTGTGCTACTGACCCGCCGTGTGCGATTGCGGTCAGAGGCTGGGGCCTAAGGCCGGCAGGTTCCTTGCCCTGTTGACGTTGGCCCGATGCATCGTCTACCCTGAAGGCGATTCCCGTCAGGCCCAGAGTAGCTCACTGCGCACCACCAAAGTTGGCACGGGACAATAACGCACTAGGTGATCGGCGATGTCGTCCAGCATACGGGACATCCAGCCCTGCCCGGCATGGGCGCCGATCACCAGCAGATCGCAACCCTTCGCCTCGTCGAGCAGCTCGTCGCGCACCAATCCCTCGCGCAAGTGGATCCGCGGTGTCGAGTCCGGCCTCTGCAATGATCCGTCGGGCATCGGCCAGGACCTGGACTCCCGGCAGATCGCTGTTCAGGTACGAGTCCAGCTCCATGCGCATCTGCTCCAGCCCGGTGAACATGAGCGGCACCTGTGAGGCGACGTGTACCACCGTCAGCTCGGCCTGGAAAGCCTGAGCCAGGTGTACTGCTACGCGCACGTCGATCAGGGCGTGCTCGGCGGTCCCAACGCCGACCAGGATGCGGCGGATGGCAGGCGGCACCTGGCGGGCCACCAGCACGGAAGTATTGGTGTCGTGGACCATGTGCCGGATGCGTGAGCCATGCACCAGCTCGTCAAGGCGTCCGTGTCCGGCTGGCGCGGCGATCAGCAGGTCGTATTCCCCAGCTTCGCACTTATCACGCACCATCTTCAGGAGGTGACCCTGCACCGCTTCGAACGCAACTGAGCCTTGTGTCTGTGCTGGCAATCGTGCCAGGGCGGTCTGGCGCAGCGTGGCGGCCTGCTTGGCCGGCATCATCACCGTCACGCGGCAGGGAACGTGCTCCAGCCAGAGCGCAGCCAGGGCCAATGTTTCGTTCGCTGTTGGCAGTTCGTCGATATAGATCAAGATATCCATTTTGGTACGCTCACAATAGCAGCAGAATGATCGGGATGACAAAGATCAGCCCAACGAAGATGGCCAAGGTGCGGTTATCGTGCAGGATGAGTTCCAACACCCGCTCGATCGTGCGCTGGTAGATGGAGTAGTTGAGCGCCAGCGCCACGATCGAAATGGCCGCTACGCTGAGCATCTCGGTCAGCACGATCAAGAAGGCTGAGGGCTGGCCGGGTGGTTGGGGGATCAGCAGCGCCGCCAGCAGGGTGTCGATAAAGGTCGTCACGTTGGCGCCCATGATGTAGGGAATGATGTTCTCGCGCCGGACGTACCCCTTGACGGCCAGTGGCACCAACAGCGATATGGAGACCGAAACAGACAGCGTGATGAAAGTGATGCCTGCGCCCAGCAGCACCATGAATATCGGGCGGTAGACCAGTTCGTTGATACGGCTGAAATGGGTAGAGTTGGGATCGATCTCGGGCAGTGCCTGGTCAAAGACCTTGAATGCTGCCAACAGCGTGCCGATGCCCAGCACAAAGACGAGAAAATCCGGCAGGTGCAGCTGGTTGGCTGAGAAAGCTAACGATCGGATCATAGACGGCTGCCAGGAGAGAGGTCATCTGCCGCCCACCGCCGATCTGCAGCCCGTCGAGCCAGTGGTTGTTCAGGACCAAATAGCCCAACCCCATAGCCGGCAGATAGACGGTGGCTGTGACCAGCAGCGACAGGATGCCGATGCTGACGCTGGCTCCCCGCTGCTTGCCCCGCAGCCAATAGATAAAGCCCACAAACAGGACGATAAACGACGCCCCGAGCCGCGAGCCGGTGATCATGGCAAACGCCTCGATCCCCGACAGCAACTGGCCGCCGAACAGCGTCAGCGAGATAGCGGCCACCGGCGAACCGCTGAGCACCACATAGGCCATCAGCCAGCCAAACCCCAGCGTGTTGACCATCCCGCTCACCTGCAGGTGGTCCATCAACGGCCTGAGGCCTGATGCGCCTCTTTTCAGCAGCCACAACGCCAGGATAAAGACTAGCACGCCGGCGATAGCCAGCGCCATGCGCTGCGCGTACCGGCCAAGAGAAGCCCGGGTCAGGCCCATTCCGCCCGTGCTCCGGCCAACCCTGTCTTCACCAGCCGGGCAACATCCAGGTTCGCTTCTGCTGCTTCCACGTCGGCCAGCGCTGGACGGGTGACGACCTGCCGGGGCATGAGGAACTGGCAGCAGTCGTCGCCCGCTTCGATCGAGATCTCGTAAGTGCCCATAGTCTTGGCCTGGGCGATGATCTCGATCTTGTCCAGGCCGATGAGTGGGCGCAGGATCGGCAGCGCGGCCACGGCTTCGACGGCCCGCAGGCTGTGCAGAGTCTGCGAGGCCACCTGGCCCAGGCTCTCGCCGGTCACCAGGGCCAGCCCATCTTCGCGGCCGATCAGCTCCTCGGCGATGCGCACCATCAACCGCCGGTAGAGCACGATGCGCATCGAGGCGGGGGCGTCCACCACAATCTCCCGCTGGATCTCACCGATGGGCACCACGTAGTACTTGCCCAAGATGCCGTAGGGGCGCAGCGCCGTCACCAGGCGTTTGACCTTGTCCTGCGAGCTCAGCCAATCGCCGAATGGTCCGCTGTGAAAATGGATCGGGATCACCTGGCAGCCGCGTTTGAGCGCGTAATAGCCGGCTACCGGCGAGTCGATGCCGCCGGACAGGAGCAGACCGACTGTGCCGCTGGCCCCCACCGGCAGCCCGCCGATGCCCGGCACGCGGTCCATGTAGAAAGTAGGCCTCTTCAAACAGCATTTCGACGTGGATGACCAGCTCCGGATGGGTCAGATCGACCCGCCAGCCGGTAGCGGCCTGGACATGATGGCCTATCTCGGCGCTGATCTGCGGCGAGGTAAGTGGAAAGCGCTTGTCGGCGCGATTGGTTTCCACTTTGAACGAGTAGGCTGCTGGAGACTGCCCATCTCCCCCTTCCTGGCCGCTCCGACCGGAGGTCGCAGGGTACAGGTACCCCCTTCAGAGAGGGGGACTGCCGCAGGGCGCGGAGCACGCCGGCCGCCAACGCTCCCATGTCTTTGGGGGTGCTGTAGGCCAGCGCCACGTAGGCAATGCCGGGCACAGTCCGCAGCCGTTCAGCGGCGATGGCGCTATCGGCGCCTGGCCCCAGTGTCACCAGCAGGCGACCCGACAGTCGCTCGACGGCCGGTTACTTCCAGCCCGGCTCAGCCGCTCGCGGATGTTGTGCTGGAGCTGCCGCTCGAAAAAGGCCCGGTTCCTGCCTTTGAGACCGATTTCGGAATAGTGAATCACAAGGTAGGGCGGCATAGCTCCTCCACAATCATCCCTGCCAATCGCGCCATGGCCGCGTTGCTGGGAGCCAGGATCACATCGGCGTCCCACAGCCTCGCCTCATCGGAAGCCAGCGCTCTTGGATCGCCGCCTGGACGAGACAGCCGCGCGACGATGCAGGGCTCGCCTGCGTGCCCGCCCTGGGGTGACGCTCAAGCTGCCGGTGTTCCTCCAGAGCTGCAGTCAGCACGCTCACTGGATCACCGGCCCTGTCGCTACTGCACATCAGGTCGAGCAGAATCACCGCCGCCTGTGGATCGGCCAAGGCCTGGTGCAGATTGGGCTGCCACAGTGTGAAGTCGGACTGGACGCACACAGTGAGTGCCGACTCCAGGCGGGCATCGCCGCTCTTCTTGGCCAGGTCAGACAACATCGACCTGGGCCTCGTAGCCACAGGACCTCGTCGGTGAACAGCCCGTAGATCCGGCATCGCGCCGGAGTGAAGCGGGGCTGTAACTGGCGGGCCATGCCGGCCAACTGCTCATTCTGGTCCTCCAGGCCGGAGGAAACCAGGGCCTGATCCCAGCCACGCGCCCAGGCGGCGGCGCGCATCGCCGCCTCGTCGAGCCGCGCTGCCGGGATCGCTCCTGCTTTCCAGATGGAGCGTGGGTCACTGCCCAGAAGGCAGGCGATGGTCGGCTTGTCACTGTCTGCCCATCGTGCCAGGATCTGGGGTAATCGCGCTTGGGGAAGTGGACCCGGAGGCGAGGACGATCACACTGGTGGCCGGATCGACCTGGAGTGCTCTGGAGGCCGGCCGACAGGGCCGTACCCTTGCCTCCTTGGGCCTGTCCTCGGAAAGACGTGCGAGACGCCGACCTGGTCGCGAGCCAGCAGGCAAATGATCTCCTGCGATGGCGGCGCGGCTGGTCGACACGATCCCTACCGGGCCTTTGGTCACTGCGCCGAGCGCTCCTAGCTTGCCCATATCACGAGTCACATCCAGTTGATCCTCCGCGTCTGGCTATTCTACCACGCTTGGTCAGAAATCGATAAATCAGGCAAATGGATAAATGCGCACGGTCGGGCTGATTTGTCGATCAGCCGGATTTGCACATTTGAGCCGCAAGTGATATAATCATGACTGCATCAGCCTGGGGATGAAACGGTTTCGACAGGGAAGGCTGGGCAGAGACTGCAAGCCGCGGAGCCTGGACCGCGTTAAAACCGGGCAAACAATCAAGTGCCAAACAGCGCACTCAACCCGCTTTCGCGCTTGCCGCGTAAACGGCAACGCGAAAGCTGACCGCTAGACGGTCACGTCCGCCCTTTCCCGCTCCCAGGGGGGAGACTGGCGGGCGACAGCAAACTGGGGGTGCCCTCCCACGGACGCCGATAAGTGGGATCAGAGGCGGGGAGATCAAGCGCCCCGCATCGGCTGGCCTGAGCGGAACCCTGTTGGCCGGGGTCCGCTTGGGCGAGAACCAAAAGGCCAGCTAAGCTTGTAGCATGTTTCTGTTCGAATTTTCTGGACGCGGGTTCGACTCCCGCCATCTCCACCAAGCAGGGGAGTGGATACCGTTCCGCTCCCCTGTTCCATTTCCAGTGGCAGCGATAGGGAGACGATCATGGAACTCAAGATCACGCACGTCATCAAGCGGACGGGGGCCGTGGTGCCCTTTAACGCCGAGCGGATCACCAACGCCATCTACCGGGCCGCGGTGGCGGTCGGGCGGCCGCGATCGGTCGACTGCCGGAGCGCCTGACCGAGCAGGTGGTGGCCATCCTGGAGGAACAGACGCCGCCCGGCCAGTACCCGACCATCGAAGAGATCCAGGACGTGGTCGAGAAGGTGCTGATCGAGAACGGCCACGCCAGGGTGGCCAAGGCCTACATCCTCTACCGCGAGGAGCGGGCCAGGCAGCGCCGCGAGAAGGCCGGGCGGGGCTACAAGGAGTCGGGCAACATCCCCTGGCGCAAGATCTACGAGGTGCTGCGCTGGTCGGTCGACCACAACCTGCACACGGTCGAGTCGCTGAACGAGCGGATCGCCCGCGGCGAGTTCGCCGATATCGTGCGCGAATCGGACCGCTACTACGAGGAGGAGATCGAACACCGCCGTCCAGCTCATCACCGAGCGGCGAGGTGAGGTCCGGCTGGTCATCATCGCCGGGCCTTCCTCGTCGGGCAAGACCACCACAACCATCAAGCTGGGCCAACGCCTGGCCAAGGTGGGTCTGAGCCTGGTGGCGCTCAACGTGGACAACTATTTCTTTGACCTGGAGCTTCACCCCAAGGACGAGTATGGCGATTACGACTTTGAGACGCCCCAGGCGCTCGACCTGGCGCTGATCAACGAGCACCTGGTGCGCCTGGTGGCCGGCGAGGAGGTGCTGCTGCCCTCGCTACGATTTCAAGGACGGGCAAGCGGCACGACGCCGTCACGCCGATGCAGATCGGGCCGGACGACATCATCCTGATCGACAGCCTGCACGGCCTCTATCCGCCCATGACCCAGGACTGTGCCGACCGAGCACAAGTTCGAGCTGTACATCGAGACGCTGCTGCAGATGAAGGGGCCGGGTGGGCGGATGATCCGCTGGACCGATCTGCGGCTGATGCGGCGGATGGTCCGCGATGCCAGCTACCGCGCCTACGATCCGCGCCGCACGCTGGAGCACTGGCACTATGTGCGGTCGAGCGAGATGCGCAACATCATCCCCTACGTCAACACCACCGATTATCATCATCAACGGAGCGCTGTCGTACGAGCTGCCGGTCATGCGCCCCCGGCTGCTGGATCATTTCGCCCAGTGGGTGAGCGATTACCGGGATGATCCGCTACCGGACCGATGCCTACGAGCGTGCCGAGCGGGTGTGCGAGCTGCTGAAGGCGGTCACGCCGGTCGGGCCGGAAGAGGAGCAGGTCGATCCCGGCCGGCTCACACCTGCGGGAGTTTATCGGGGGGAGCTGCTACGAGTACTGAGCAGCCCCTGCACCCGCTGCCAGTCCTGCCGGCGTGTTGACATTCACAAAGGACAGGTGTAGGGGGTCGAATTGGGTCGATCTCGCGCTCCTCGACGTAACGGACCTTGACCTGGGGAAAAAAGCGACGATCTTGCGCTCGCCCTTGTCCAGGAGGCGGGCCATCGACGGCAGGCAGTTGCGGCCGTAGACCGCGTGGAGCGGCTCCAGCAGTTGCCCACCCGGGGATGACCACGTCGTGAGCCGGGCGCCATCAGCCACATGTAGCGCAGCAGGGGCAGATTGAGAAACGGCATGTCGCAGGCCACCACCAGCGCGTAGGGGTGGCGGGCGGCCTTCAAGGCCGGAGTAGATGCCCATCAGCGAGCCCTGCCCGGCCGTTCGTCGGTCACCAGGCGCGCCGGCCAGCCCAAGGGGCTCATAGCGCTCCGGGGTGTTGGTGACGACGATCAGGTCGTCGCTCAAGGCGGACAGCTTGTGGACGTGCGGGCTATCAGTGGCTGTCCGTCCAGCAGCAGAAGCGCCTTGTCGGCGCCCAACCGGGAGCTCTGGCCGCCGGCCAGCACCACCGCGCTGATCGCCGGCCGGGAAGGAGAATTCGCGTCAGCAGTCATGGGGACAGTACAATTGAGCAACGGCGCTAACGACCAGCCCCTTTGTCGGTCGCCAGCGCCGTTGAAGCACCAGCGCGAAAACGGTACCTGTCGGCTATTCGCCGGCTTCCACGCGAGAGCCCAAATAGTCCACGGCCTGGCGCACCGTCTTGATCTTTTGCGCTTCGTCGTCAGAGATCTCACCGCCAAACTCGTCCTCAAAGGCCATGATCAGCTCGACGAGGTCCAGCGAGTCGGCTTCCAGATCCTCTTTAAACCGCGCATCCATCGTGACGCGCTCAGGCGTCCACGCCCAACTCTCGGACGATGATCTCTTTGATTTTTTCGAACAGATCCATGATTTCTCAACCTCCCAGACAGTTTTAGTCGGCACGCTGCGGCTGCCCTGCAAAATCGGCCTATTCTACCAGGTGTGGAACGGTACACAAGACAACTGGCGTTCCCCTGGTCGGCCCGAATTTCGCTGGATTGTAGCATATAACCGGTG
>CAVVMX010000007.1:0-8601 GCA_963749455.1 uncultured Chloroflexia bacterium | reverse complement strand
TCGCGCGCCGCCAGCGGCAGGGTAACCCGGTAGCCGTTCAACTGGCCGTAGTCGTTCGCCCCCCAGCAGGTCCAGTAGCCGTTGGTCCGCAGCCCGCAGGTGTGAGAGCTGCCGGCGCTGACCTGGCGGAAGGTCCCGGCCGGCGGCGTGGCCTGGCCCGAGTAGTCGGCTCCCCAGCAGGCGAGTGTGCCGTCGGTCCGCACCCCGCAGGTGTGCTCGAAGCCGGCGCTGACCTGGGTGAAGGTGCCGGCCGGCGGCGTGGCCTGGCCTAGCCGTCGTGCCCCCAGCAGGCCAGCGTGCCGTCGGTCTGCAGCCCGCAGGTGTGGTAGCCGCCGGCGCTGACCTGGCTGAAGGTCCCGGCCGGCGGCGCCGCCTGGCCGTAGTCGTTGCATCCCCAGCAGGCCAGCGTGCCGTCGGTCCTCAGTCCGCAGGTGTGCGCATAGCCGGCGCTGACCTGGATGAAGGTGCCGGCCGGCGGGCGTGGCCTGGCCGTCATAGTTGTCGCCCCCAGCAGGCCAGCGTGCCGTCGGTCTTCAGCCCGCAGGTGTGATAGCCGCCGGCGCTGACCTGGCTGAAGGTCCCGGCCGGCGGCGTGGCCTGGCCGTAGTCGTTACGTCCCCAGCAGGCCAGCGTGCCGTCGGTCTTCAGTCCGCAGGTGTGATGAGCGCCGGCGCTGACCTGGCGTGAAGGTCCCGGCCGGCGGCGTGGACTGGCCATAGTCGTTGCTCCCCCAGCAGGCCAGCGTGCCGTCGGTCTTCAGCCCGCAGGTGTGGTAGCCGCCGGCGCTGACCTGGCGTGAAGGTCCCGGCCGGCGGCGTGGCCTGGCCGTAGTCGTTGTCGCCCCAGCAGGCCAGCGTGCCGTCGGTCTTCAGCCCGCAGGTGTGCACAGCCGCCGGCGCTGACCTGGCTGAAGGTGCCGGCCGGCGGCGTGGCCTGGCCCGTAGTCGTTCGCGCCCCAGCAGGCCAGCGTGCCGTCGGTCCTCAGCCCGCAGGTGTGGTAGCCGCCCGCGCTGACCTGGGTGAAGGTCCCGGCCGGCGGCGTGGCCTGGCCGTAGTCGTTGTCGCCCCCAGCAGGCCAGCGTGCCGTCGGTCTGCAGCCCGCAGGTGTGATAGCCGCCGGCGCTGACCTGGGTGAAGGTCCCGGCCGGCGGCGTGGCCTGGCCGTAGTCGTCGTCGCCCCCAGCAGGCCAGCGTGCCGTCGGTCTTCAGCCCGCAGGTGTGATAGCCGCCGGCGCTGACCTGGCTGAAGGTCCCGGCCGGCGGCGTGGCCTGGCCGTAGTCGTTCGTCCCCCCAGCAGGCCAGCGTGCCGTCGGTCTGCAGCCCGCAGGTGTGCACGCCGCCGGCGCTGACCTGGCTGAAGGTGCCGGCCGGCGGCGTGGCCTGGCCGTAGTCGTTCCACCCCCAGCAGGCCAGCGTGCCGTCGGTCCGCAGCCCGCAGGTGTGGTTGCCGCCGGCGCTGACCTGGCTGAAGGTCCCGGCCGGCGGTGTGGCCTGGCCGTAGTGTTGTCCCCCCAGCAGGCCACCGTGCCGTCGGTCCGCAGCCCGCAGGTGTGAAGGTCGCCCGCACTCAGAGTCTCGGGAAACCAGGGGAAGCTGAGGGGGGTCTCTTCCGGCGCCGGCGCCGCCCAAGCGGGCAGGGCCAGCAGCGTGGCGACGAGCAGCGAGGCTGGGATCTACAACAGCCCACGTCCTCTGGGAGGACCCATTCGCCAATACGCGCAACCCCGAGAACTGTGCACGTACAGGCGCACTGCCCCAGGTCCACCGAGAGAACGTCCAGTAAGCGAGTTGTTGTAGCTCTTGGCCGCTTGCCGCGACTCGGTGCCCGCCCACACGCCGGACGAAAGCTAGACGTCAGCAGCGCCGGCGCCCTGGAGGAACCGGACTTGAGCCTCAAACCAATCACCCCGCCTGGATTAGGTCGGGCAATACCAGAGCCCATAATCCAGCCATCATCCACCCATGGTTTCCGGGGCGGGCCGTTGACCGGCGCCGCTGGTCCAGGAAGCGTCGCACAGGTCATGGGCGATCGGTAGACGAGATCAACGATTGACGTGTAACTGTCACCGATTGAGTGGCTGAGCCGCCTCAGCCTCATGACATAGGTGGTTGTCTGAGCCGGACATACTTGCAGGTTGCCCGGCGTGGTCGCCAGGCTACCAATTTCCTGGTCGATGGTCACGGTGGTGGCGTTGCTCGCCGTGCCCGCTCCAGGTCGCAGGTGTCCCACGTGACGGGGTTCAGCCGAAAGTACTCGATTACGGGTGGGGAGGGGACACGCGACGGGGCGAGGGTAGGGGTGGGGGTGGACTTGGGCATTCGCGTGTCGCTGCGCACAACAGCAGTGGCCGCTGTGTCGCGGTCTGGGTCGCCCAGAGGTGAGCCAATGCTTCCGCCGTAGCCTGCACGTCCAGCATGGGCAGTGCCTGGGCGGTCTCCGTGGCCCACAGGTGGGCGAGGGCCAGGAAGCGGCCGTGGCCTGCACGTCCGGCGTGGAGAACGGGCTGCAGGAATAACCAGGCACAGGACCAAGACGCCAAGCGCTGCGAGGCATGCCCTGCATTTCCGGGAGCGGCCTCCGGTGGTCATAGCTTTCTCCTCCCTCCACTCGTTACTCGTTCCCCTGAGCCTGCCCTGCGAGCTCCGGTCGGGACGGGCCCAGGGGGAGTGCCCCCGCGCCCGCTCCGCACCCGCAGCATTGCCAAACTCCGATCGACCTCTGAGCAAGGCCGCTGACCCTAGATGGCGATCCGCCGGCTATGCCGCCTGACACGTCACGGCAAAGACCGTATCGGTCAGCCGATAGCGAAATATCAATCAAGGCCAGGATTCACTCCGCCTGGCGGCACACTCCACAGGCGGATGGTACGGTCGGACGACGCCGAAGCTGCCACTGCCCCGTCAGGCGAGAAAACAACGCGGAGCACACCGTCGGTACGTCCGTCCAGCCTCCTCAGCTCGCGCCTCTTCGCCATGTCCCACAGCCTGACCGTCAGGTCCGCCGAGGCCGACGCCAGCACCGTCCCATCCGGTGAAAACGCGACGCTGCTCACCGCATCGCCGTGACCGCTCAGGGTGCCCTGCCCCAGTCCACTGACCACGTCCCACAGCTTGATCGTCTGGCCCTCGTCCGTTGCCAGCAGCTTCCCATCCGGTGAGAACGCCATGGTCCAGCCGCCGGTTCCGCGCTTGAGGGTCTGAACGGCCTCCTCTTGCCCCAACAGCCATAACTTGACCTCATAGTTCGAGCTCGACGCCACCATCTTCCCGTCCGGCGAGAACGCGACGCTATTGACGCCGTCCCCATGGATGAGGAGATAGAGCTCCTGGCCGCCGGCTGCCTCCACCACCTTCACCGTCTCTTCCACCGCCACCGCCAGCAGCGTCCCATCCGGAGAAAAGGCGACATCCGCCGCGCGGGGGATGCCCGGCACCGCGCCCAGCTCGGCGCCGGTAGCTGCTTCCCAGAGTTCCACCCCCTTGTCTGACGCCACAGCCAGCGTTGCTCCGTCAGGCGAAAAGGCCACGTGCGTCGACCAGCCGGCCGGCTTTATGACACGGACCGGCGAGCCCTGGGCGTCATACAGGTGGACCTCGTATCCGGCAGTGAGGGCCAGCAGAGTACCATCCGCTGACCAGTCGAGGTCTTCACCCCGCACCGCGTCGATGGCTGCTGCCTGCGACACCTGCGCCGCATTGTCCACCGAAATGGCCGAGGCCGAGCGGGGCACGGGCGTCGGGATCCGGCCAGAGGCCGCTCGCGTAGGAGGTGGTTCCACCACTCCACCTGGCGGCACACTCCACAGGCGGATGGTGCGGTCGGACGACGCCGAAGCTGCCACTGCCCCGTCAGGCGAGAAAACAACCTGGAGTACATCGGCGGTATGTCCTTTAACCCTCCTCAGCTCACGCCTCTTCGCCATATCCCACAGCCTGACCGTCAGGTCCGCCGAAGCCGACGCCAGCACCGTCCCATCCGGTGAAAACGCGACGCTGCTCACCGCATCATTGTGACCGCTCAGGGTGCCCTGCCCCAGTCCACTGGCCACGTCCCACAGCTTGATCGTCTGCCCCTCGTCCGTTGCCAGCAGCTTCCCATCCGGTGAGAACGCCATGGTCCGGCCGGCGGTTCCGCGCTTGAGGGTCTGAACGGCCTCCTCTTGCCCCAACAGCCACAGCTTGACCTCATAGTTCGAGCTCGACGCCACCATCTTCCCGTCCGGCGAGAACGCGACGCTATTGACGCCATCCCCATGGATGAGGAGATAGAGCTCCTGGCCGCCGGCTACCTCCACCACCTTCACCGTCTCTTCCACCGCCACCGCCAGCAGCGTCCCATCCGGAGAAAAGGCGACATCCGCCGCGCGGGGGATGCCCGGCGCCGCGCCCAGCTCGGCGCCGGTTGCCGCTTCCCAGAGCCCCACCCCCTTGTCTGACGCCACAGCCAGCGTTGCTCCGTCAGGCGAAAAGGCCACGTGCGTCGACCAGCCGGCCGGCTTTATGACACGGACCGGCGAGCCCTGGGCGTCATACAGGTGGACCTCGTATCCGGCAGTGAGGGCCAGCAATGTGCCGTCCGCTGACCAGTCGAGGTCTTCACCCCGCACCGCGTCGATGGCTGCTGCCTGCGACACCTGCGCCGCATTGTCCACCGAAATGGCCGAGGCCGAGCGGGGCACGGGCAAGCGGGGCCGGCCAGAGGCGGCCTGCGTGGGTGTGTCGGTCGGCGTAGGGGTGTTGGTCGGCGTTGGGGTATAGGTGCTGGTGGGCTTGGGCATGGGTGTGGGAGGCCACCTACCCGCTGCCAGGGCGCCCTTGAGATCGGATATCACCGTGCCAAGCTGCGTGTCGTCAAGAGCTTGTACGGCATACACGCCAGGCTGGCTGAGACTCATCAACCCAGCCCCACGGTTCAGAATGTAGAGGGCTACACTGGTGCCCAACTGCTCTCTATAGCCCGCAAGGGCCTGTTCCAGGTCTTCGCCACAGCCTTCCTGGCCCCAGGTCACCACGACGACCACCCGCGGCTGGTCGCCTTTCCTTTTCAAGAGGTCATTGATCGCCTGGCGGATCGCCTCTGTTAGATCAGCTTGAGCCTCGGGGTACACATCCCCCAGCGCGCTGGCCACCTCTGTGGCATTTCCCGTCGAGAAATGGACCACCTGCCGCGTCTCCCCACAGCGTGGGCCGAACACCCGCAAGGCCAGTGCCGCATCCGGTAGAGCACGGGACAGCTCCTTCTGTAACACAGTTTTCAGGTCGTCCAGTTGGTGCGGCTGGGGGACCGGCCCGTTGTCCAGGACGATCTCCATATACGCTGTGGGTTGCTGCCCGTCCCACCATGACCACACAATTGCTGCCACTACAAACAGCCCGATCAACAGCGCCGCGATCAGCGCAATCGGTAGCCGCCGGCCGGGCGAGGGCGGT
Source organism: uncultured Chloroflexia bacterium (assembly GCA_963749455.1). GTDB lineage: Bacteria > Chloroflexota > Anaerolineae > JAAYZQ01 > JAAYZQ01 > JAFGOG01. The sequence continues at coordinate 3,170 of CAVVMX010000007.1, read as the reverse complement.
GACGTATCGGTCCGATCGGCAGAGTGTGGCTCCGGCCGGTGGCCCTCGATCTCGCTCAGTGCCGCGGCCTCGGCGTCCTTCTTCCACGCCCGCAGCAGTTCGACCGTGTATCGCAGCTCGTCGCTGTCGATCAGCTTGGCGCAATTCTGGCACAGCCACATCCCGTTCTCGATCGACTGGCGTTGCTCTACCGTCAGGCTGGCGTCGTAGCGAGGCCCACCGGGAGCCGCGGCTGTGATATGCGCCGCCACCCCGACGTTGATCGTCTTCGTCGGCCGTGTCTGTGGCCCGCTGGTGAGCTGCCGGCAGCCTGGATTGGAGCAGTGAAAGCCCACCCGCTTGGCGAGTGCCTCTTTCGTCGCGGCGCTGAAATCGTCTCTTGTCTTGTTCACCACTATCTCACCAACCCGCCCACCACCGAGCCCTTGTCATCCACTCACCTTTCAGGAAGCTTCCGAGCTTCCTGAAAGGTCTGAAATCATTTGCTCTCGTTCCCACGCTCCCGCGTGGCCTGCCCTGTGCCGGGCACCGTAGTTCTGTCCATCGCGAGCGATGGAGGCGCAGGGGAACGTCCTCCCGGACGCTCCGCGTCCACATCGTTGCCTGACCCCCGATCGACCCCGGCGCCGGCCCGTCGACCCCAGGCGCAGATCGCCGGTTCCTCACGTCTCAGCCCCGGCTGGATAAACAAACCGGCAGCGTTGGCCCTTTGGTCGGGCCCTCACTACTGGCCGGTCAGGCTCCCCGTATCGCCCCGACCCTGGACCACGTCCACGATCCGCTGGGCAAAGAATGGAGCTACCCTGGCAGCAAATGACTCGTTGGGGTGAGAGTCGGTAGAGCTTGCCGCGTGGGCGTCCAGCAGGTACAACCCCCCTTCGGTTTCGAGCTGCCGGAAATCCCAGAGATAGATGTTGTCGCCCGGTTCATCCCAGGTGCTTTTCACCCACTCGAAAAAAACCCTGGCACGCCCGGCATTGGCTTCGTTGGTCGCCCCGGCCACCTGCGCTGCTCCGGTCCAGATGATGAACGTCGTGTCCGGGAACTGGTGCATCTTTTCCTTCAGTGCCTCATACTGCACTTGATAGTTCTCAACCGTCTTGGCCTCAGACTCGATGTCCGGCGCGCCAGTGTCCGCTTCGACCTCGCTGACCGGGAAACAGTGCTTCCAGACAACGACGTCATAGGCCTGGGTCAGGATCTCCAGCGTATCCTGCTTGTCATAGGGCCGCTCGCCGGCGTGATCCACCCACAGGTTCCAGTAGTCGTATGGATAGTTCGCCCAGGGATAAGGATCGTTTGGATAGGCGCGCTCCTCAATCTGGTAGTTCGTGCCGTGGGCGGCGTTGTAGTTGTCAAACCACTCTGCGACGCCTCCCTCCCAGATGACACCGCCGGTGCTGTGGTGCAAGAACACGATGCGGCCCTCGCCCTCTTCAGGTTTGTTTGTTGACAGCGGTTTGTTTGTAGGCAGTGGTGGGTTCGTAGCTGCGACGTCAGGGGTGGGCGAGCCTCCACAGCCAATAAGGGCCAGTGTAACAACGAAAGCCAAGGCGAGATAGCGTTTCATCAGTGTGTCCTTTCTTGCATCCGGATCTTTTCTACTCGTTCCCCTGTGCCTGCCCTGCCTGCGGCCGGGTCCGGCTGCTATCTATTCTCAAGCCCTCCGGCAACCATTCCAATCATGGTGCCAACCATAAACCCTATTCCTATACACATGCCGATTACAGGCCTGACTTTTGCGACTTTGGTTACCAGCTCGGCAATCCTTGGACCAAACATCAATCCGAAAGAGACGCCAAGTCCCAAAGCAATCATGGATCCACAGCCTATGCCAAACCAGCCTTGGCCGATTATTCTCAGTCCAACGATGTTGGCTATGAGCAGTCCGGTGCCCAGCCCTCCATGAGCCCGGCAAAACCGAGCGAACATGGTCGCAGCGTTCTTCTGGAACACCCTGATCAGAACCGAGTATGCCATAGGTCCGAATGCTGCCGCAGCAACGGCTGCGGCATATTCCCCCCAATGCAACACTCCCTCGGATATATTCCCTGTAACGATCGAGAGTACGAATGCAACTGCTATTCTCAGTACTCTTCCAGTAGGTGTGCCCTCTTTTATGAGCAGTAGATTGATCAGTATTGTAACCAGCAGCGTAACGCCAAACGCGATAATGAATGCCGGTAAATGAATTCTCCAAATGCTATGTTGCATCAGGATACGGAGAATGCCCAGTATCGCTGATAGGACTTAAAATACCAGTAATGCCGCAAGAAGGAGGGCCAGAAATTTGAAATAGAGCGGTGCCTTTTTGACTATTTCTATCAAGAGTGAGGGGGTATCCACCGCGATTAGCAAGAATACGATATATGTCGAGCAAAGAAAAGCAAAGCCCATGGATAAAAAGCGTACGCTATCGGGTAATATGAATGACAGTATTCCCAATGGCACATAGATCACTGTCCCTAACGCGACAGCCCACAGATAGGTGAAGATAAAGCCCACACAGAAGCCAATTGCAGTACCGACCAGTGTCTTTGCCGCTCCTGTCGCTTTTGGATGAGTTAGGGTCTCGATTGCGAAAATTATCCCTGTAACTATGGCCCATACCACCAAGGTGTTTAGCATTCTGGTGATATACTCTTGCCAATAGTCAAAGCCAAATTCCGCAATAACCCATAGGCTACTTGAAAACCTAATGCTTTGAAAAATCGCGACGACTGCTGCCACGCACAATATCAGGAGAAAAGCAGTGAGGCCTTTTTTCAGACCTCTTTGTATCACACTTGGGTGTAGAGCATTCATACCTTTTCACCCGTTCCCACGGTTCTGCGCAGCAGCCCCATCCGAGACGCTCTGTGTCCACAGCATCGCCTGATCGCCGATCAACCCCGGCGCCAGTCCGTAGACCTGCGGCGCTCTGCGCCACGGCAGAAACCCCTAGGATCTGGTCGCCGACTCGACGATGGCAATCTCCTCATCCGTCAGCCCGTACAGCTCGTACACCAGCGCATCGATCTGCCTGTCGGTGGCCTCGATCTGCCGCTGGTACAGCTCCTTGTCCGCGGGGATGGCCGCGGCGGCCAGCTTCTTGTGCAGCTCCAGCATCCGCTCCACCAGGGCGACCATCCGGTCGTGGCGGCCTGCGTCGGCGGGGTCGTCGAAGTTGA
>CAVVMX010000006.1:0-322804 GCA_963749455.1 uncultured Chloroflexia bacterium | reverse complement strand
AGACCCGTCTCCCCGACTGGCCCCACGTCAGCCGCCTCTTCATCGACTTGTAGGTGCACGACCAGGCCGTAGCGCTGCTCATAGGCGGCCAGGTACGTCTGCCAGGGCAGCCAGGCCGCACATCTGCAAGGAGGCCATCGATCTCAGGTTAAAGATCGCCTCACGCACGTCCACGTTAGCCTGGTCGATCATGCCGTGCAGGACCGAAAGGCCTGCCTGGGCCTGGGAGAGCTCCTGACGAGTCAGCAGGTCGTAGATGAGCGATACATAGAACTGCATGGCGCCCAGCGTCTGGGCCAGTTGGTCGTGGATCTCCTGTGCCAGCCGCGCGCGTTTCCTCCACGACAGCCATCTGCGCCACCTTTTGGTGCAGGCGTGCGTTGTCAATGGCCGGCGCCACGACGTTGGCAACGCCCTGCGCCAGCTCGACCTTGTCTGCCGTAAAGGTAGAGGGCGCGGCAGTGTCCATGACAAAGGCCACGGCCAGGATCCGCTCGTTGACGGCACAGGGCACGCCGATCACCGACCGCAGTCCCAGGGAACGGATGTCCTCGCCGACTGTGGGATCGTCCTGCACGTCAGGCCAGATGACCACCGTTTTCTCGTCAAGGACCCGGCGGACGAAGGTGCTCTCGCTCACGTTGACCGCCCGCTGCCCGGCCGGTCCCAGACCGCAACTGCACGGGAGAGAGCGTCTCGGTGCCGGCCCACAGCGTGCCGGTAGCACCATCCTCGTCGAGCAGGCAGATGGAGCTGTGCTTCCCGGCCGCGGAGGCGATGCCGCGGGGCAGCTCGGCGCAAGACGTCCGGAAGCTCCAGGCTGGCGCTAACGGCGCGGGCCATGTCGAGCGTCAGCTCGGTGCGCAGGCGCTGCTCGTCGATATGCTGGGTGAGCAGGCCGGCATACTCGCCCACCACCAGGGCGGCGAACTTGGCCACGCCGGCCTCCATCCGGTGCATGACCTCGGACCCTCCGGGCGAATCGAGAGGGAAGGCAGCAGCAGACGATGGGGGTGAGAACCTGTTTACACAGCCACGCGGCCTGCAGGAATTCGGTAACCGGCATCCCCTGGTGAAGGTAGTCCGATGGTTGGGGATATCCGCCAAATCGGTAGGGAGAGAATCGGCACCGCGCAGGAGATGCTTGAGCATGTCGAGCGCCACCAGGTTGTTTTCCACGATCTCTTCAAGCGGGCGCCGCCCATGAAGGTGTTGGGCATTTCCCGGTGGAGTGAGCATGAGCCCCAGTCGAGCGCGATCTCGGCTCGCCTGTCGTCCAAAAGGGCGAGCAGATCCAGAAGCCCCTGGCCCTGGTCGCGGCCCGGTTCCTGCCTTTTCTTGTGCTCCACAGCCAGCCTTCTGTCCGACGCGCTCATAGCGGTCCATTGTAGCATGGGGTCAGGCGGTCGTCAAATTCAGCCGCCGGATATAGAGCAGAAGCCCAGCGGACAGCCTCGCATGGCCGGCCATGACTCCTGACTCTGAGCAGTCAAGGCCCGACTTGTATTCCAGAGCAGATCGCGCTATAATAGCGCCATCCGCCAGGAGCATGAGGAGGCTTGACGATGAAGACGGCCCGATTTGAAGTGCTGAGTCCAGACGAGGTGGAGCGCATTCACGGCGCGTCGATGCAGGTCCTGGGTGAGCGTTGGCCTCAAGGTCGACTATGCGCCCGCGCGAGACCTCTTCCGCCAGGCCGGCGCCGACGTCGACACCTCGAACAACATCGTTCGCATCCCGGAGGACCTGGTGCGCTGGGCGGTGAGCCAGGCCCCTTCCCAGTTCACGCTGTACGGGTGCCGACGGCCAGTTCCGCCTCCCGATCGGCGGCGATCAGGTCTGTTTCGCAGGCCTCGGAACTCCCACTCACATCATCGACACCGACACCGGCGAGCGCCGTCCGACCACCCTCGCCGACGTGGTGCGCCACATCCAGCTCATCGATGCCTGCGAGCAGATCCACAACTCGCCAGATGGACGTCTGGCCGAACGACATCCCCATGACCACCATCCACACCGAATCGATCTGGGCCTGGGCTCACCACAGCCACAAGCCATTCGGCATGGGCTGCTTCGGCTACATCCCCACCTGGGACATGATGCGCATGATGGCCATCGCCGTCGGAGGAAAGCAGGAGATAAGGCAGCGCCCACGCTTCCTGGCCATCTGCTCGGTGGGCAGCCCGCTGCAGATGCTGCAGATGCAGCTCGAAGGACTGCTGATCTGCGCCGACTATGGCCAGCCGCTTGCCATGTCGCCCGAAGCGATTGCCGGAGCGACGGCGCCGGCCACGCTGGCAGGACTCCTGGTACAGGAGAACGCCGCCATCCTTGCCCACGTGACCCTGGCGCAGATCTTCCGCCCCGGAACGCCGGTCCTGTATGGCACCGTCTCGACCATCGCCAACATGCGCCTGGGCACGGTGGCTCTGGGCTCGGTCGAAACGGGGCTGATCACCGCCGCTTCGGCCCAGATGGCCCGCTACTATGGTCTGCCCTGCCGCGGGGTCGGCGCGACCACCGAGGCCAAGACCGAAGACGTGCAGGCAGGACTTGAACGGACCGCCACCCTGCTCCAGGCCGTCCTCGCCGGCGTTCACTTTATCACCTGCGGCGGAACCCTCGACAGCAGCATGGTCGAGAGCGACCCCCTGCTGCTCCTCGACGACGAGCTGTGTGGCGCTGCACTGCGCGTGGCGCGCGGCATCACAGTGGACGAGGAAACCTTGGCCCTGGACGTCATCCGCGAAGTCGTACACACCGGCCCCGGCAACTATCTCGCGGAAAAGCACACGCTGCGGCACTTTCGCCAGGAGCATTTCATCCCCCGTTTCCTGGTGCGAGAGCCATACGACGCGTGGGTGGAGGCCGGCTCTCGCTCAGCGCTCGACCGCGCTCGCGACCGTGTGCGCGAGATCCTGGCGCAGCACCAGCCCTACCAGCTCGACCCGGCGGTAGAGCAGGAGCTGGAGGAGTTCCGCCAGATGGTGGCAGCTCGCCCGATGGAAGAGTTCTACATGGGCGAGATGGAAGACAAGCAGAACTACCAGGCGCTGTAGCGCGGGCCGGCGAGGCGCTACCGGATTCTCGGACAAAGGCGGGTGAGCCATGACAGACTCGAAGCGGAAGAAGCCGGCGCCAGCCAAGAGCCGGGGCAGCCTGAGCACCCTGGCCATCCACGCCGGAGAGGAGCCTGACCCGACCACGGGCGCCCTCACCCCGGCCCTTCACATGTCCGCTGCCTTTCGCCTGCCGGGCTTTGGCGCCAGCCTGTTCGACGCGCTGACCATGGAATCGCAGCAGCCTCCCTTTGCCTACGCGCGCTGGGGAAATCCAACGGCGCGGGCGCTGGAAGCCAAGGTAGCAGCGCTCGAGGGAGGAGAGGCGGCTCTGGCTCTGGCCACGGGCATGGCTGCCGTCTCGGCGCTGACCTTCACCTTTCTGAAAGCCGGCGACCATGTCATTGCCAGCGAAGTATGCTACGCCGGCTCGGTTGAGCTGTTCGGACTGCACTTGCCCCGGCAGGGGATAGAGGTCAGCCTGGTCGACACGAGCGACCTGGAGCAGGTTCGCCAGGCCCTCCAGCCTCAGACCAGGCTGGTGTACGTCGAGACCCCGGCGAACCCCATCCTGCGCATCAGCGACATCCAGGCAATCGCCGCCATCGCCCACGAGGCCAAGGCCCTGCTCGCCGTCGACTCGACGTGGGCCACCCCTTGCCTGCAACAGCCGCTGGCGCTTGGGCGCGGATTATGTCATCCACAGCGCCACCAAGTACCTGAACGGCCACGGCGACGCCCTGGGCGGCGTGATCGTCGGGCCGCGCGGCCGGCATACACCGCATCCGCAAGGAGGCTCTCGTCCACCTGGGGGGAGCGATCAGCCCCTTCAATGCCTGGCTGATCATGCGCGGCCTGGCCACGCTGCCCCTACGCATGGCCCGCCACTCGCAGAGCGCCCTCGAAATCGCCCGCTTTCTCGACGGCCACCCCGCCGTCTCGCGTGTTGTGTATCCCGGACTCGACAGCCACCCTCACCACGATCTTGCCCTACGCCAGATGTCGGCGGCAGGCGGGATGCTCACCTTCCAACTGAAGGGAGGCCTGGGCGCGGCCATCACCCTGGCCGAAAGGATCCGCCTTTTCACCTACGCCACGTCGCTGGGCCACGCCCGGAGCCTTCTGTTCTACTATCCGACCGATCTGTATGTCGACGCCGCCACCTACCTGAGCGCGGCCCAGAAGGCGCGCATCCGGGAGTGGACCGGAGAAGGGCATCGTCCGCGTCAGCGTCGGGCTGGAGGATGCCGGCGATCTCATCGCGGACCTGGATCAGGCCCTCCGGGCACGTTCGGCCAAGGGGCTGGTCGGTCCGGCTGCCTATGCGGCGCTCAAGCGGATCCAAGCCAGATCCGCACCGGAAACCGAGGAGTAGACCGATCTCCTCAGACCATCCGCAACACGGAGGACCTGTGCAAGAACAAGCAAGCAAGCGACGCGGCCCAGTCAGTCGAGGCTACCTGGTCTTTGTCATCGCGGTGCTCATGCTGGTCAACACCATCAAGGTGGCCGACCGTGAGCTGTTGGGTCCGATCTTTGAGCCCCTGAGCAAGGACCTGCACCTGAACGACCTCCAGTTAGGCCTGATCCGCTCGGCCACCGATGCCACGCTGGTAGTGGGGGTCATCTTCTTTGGCCTGCTGGCCGACCGCTGGAAGCGGCGCAATGTCATCGGCGTCGCCGTGCTATGCTGGTCGGCCATCACCTGGGTGACCGGCAGGGTTCAGAACCTGGGCCAGCTGCTCCCGGCCCGGGCGGGCATGGCCTTTTTTCAGGCCGCATTCACCACGTCGGCGTATCCCATGATGGGCGACCTGGTGCCGCGCCGTTCGCGCGGAGCCGTCATGGGGCTGATGGGCGCCACCTTCGCCCTCGGCACCGTGATGGCGCTTCTGGTCACCGGGCTGCTCGGCACCGCCAGTTGGCGCCGTTTCTTTGGCATCTTTGGCATCCCAGGGCTCATCCTCGGGGTCCTGATCTTTGTCTTTGTCCGCGAGCCGGCCAGGGGCGGCGCTGAGGACGAGGTGCTCGACGGCGGCACCTATTCGGGCCGCTTCACCTGGTCCGCGCTCAAGCAGACCCTGCGCATTCCCAGCGCCTGGTTGGTATATCTGCTGGACGGATGCCAGGGTTCCACATGGTGGGCTTTTTCCTTCTGGGCGCCGGCCTACCTGGTGCGCCGGCAGATTGCGCCCAACCCAGACGTCGCTGCCCTGGCGCTGCTGCCGGCCATCCTCGGCTTTGTGACCGGCACCATCCTCGGCGGCTGGCTCATCGACCGCCTGCGGCGTCGCACAGAGCGATCGGCCGTGTGGGTAGCGCTGCTGTCCACGTCGGGCGCACTGCTGTTGAGCATCGTGGTCTTTTCCCTGACGAGCTTGACTGCCGTGCTTGTCGCCGGGTTTTTCCTCGGGCTGTTCGGCTACCTGATCATGCCGGCCATCAACGTCATCCTGTACGACGTCGTCCCGCCGGAAACACGCTCTTCGGCCACCGCCGCCGACGGTGTGGTCATGAGCACCATCTCGGCACTGACCGGCCTGGCCATCGGCGCAGTCAGCCAGTATGTCGGCGCCCAGCAGGGGTTGGCAGAAGGCAACCTCCGCGTCGGCGTTTCAGGGAGCCGCCACGGTGCTGCTCAGCGGGGGGATCATCCTGTCCTTGCTCCTGCTGCGCATTGTGCCGCGCGACATGGCCGCCCTGCGCAAGTACGTAGCCGAACGGTCACATGGAGGCTAGCGGATGAGGCTGGCAGATGCGATTCGAGCGTGGCAGCCTGCCCGCGGGCGTGCCCTGCCGCCTGCTGAGCACGAGCGCGTCATGGCCACGGCCCGCATGGAGCGCCATGGCGGGCTCACTGCCCTCTACCTGTCCGGTACGCCCTACGAAATGGGCTACCAACAAGGGACGCTGGCCCGCGAGCTGATCCATGGCTTCCGGCAGGCGGCCTATGCCTACGTGACCGCCCAGGTGCCGGTGCCCAGGGCGCTCGCCCGGCCCCTGCTCTTCTACCATGCTTCCGCCTATTGGCGCACCCTGTGGGCCGAGCACGTCCCGGAGATGAAGGGCATTGCCGATGCAGCCGGCGTGCATCCCATCGAGGCGCTGGTCAGCACCGCCATCTGGGAGATCATGCTCGTTTCCGGCTGCTCCGAGTTTGCCGCCGTGGGACCGGCCACAGCCGATGGGTCGCTGCTCCACGGCTACAATTACGACCTGATGCATCCCGATCACGCGCTCATCCAGCCCTATCTGGCCGTGCTCCTCTACCGTCCCAGCCAGGGCATCCCCTTCTTCACCGTGAACACGGTGGGCACCGTCGGGGCCAACGCCGGCATGAACGAGGCCGGCATATCGGTCGCCTGGGACAACACCTACCTCAAGGATCGGGACCTGGTCCAGGGCGTCCGCCTGCCCGTGGTGCCGTTCATCCTGACGCTGCGGCGGCTGCTGCAGTATGCCTCCACCCTGGACGAGGCGGTCCGGACCATCACCGGCACCCTTCCCCGTCCCCTGGCCGACATTGTGATCATCGGCAGCGCCAGGGAAGGTCGGGCGGTGGCGCTGGAGACGGCAGGCCGGCTGCATGCGGTGCGTGACATGGATGCCAGCGCCATCTGGTCCACCAACTGCTTCCGCTCGGCCGGCCTGGCCCCCTACGACAGGAGAGGCGACAGCCGTGGGCTGCCAGAGGCCGAGGCGTGGCAATGCGTCCCACGCTTCACCGCCTACAGTCAGCTCTTCACCTCAGCTCAGGGCCAGATCACCCCGGCCACGATGCGCCGCCTTTCTGCGCGATCCCTACCCTCGCGAGGCCCAGGGGTTTCTGCACCCCAACCCGGCCGCCCGGGCGACCATCTGCCGCAGCATGACCTCCTGGTCGCTGGTGATGCAGCCTGGGCAGGGGCGGTTCTGGGTGAGTGACACACAGCTACCCGGCTGCCAGGGGCGCTTTTATGCGTTTGACCTGCGCAACTGGACCCGCCTGCCCGACCTCGACCTGCCCTGCCAGCGGCTTTCACGCCGCCCTGGGCGCCGCGCAGCGGTTCCGGGCGGGCGACCTGCCGGGCGCCGAGAGCGCACTGGCCGAGGCCCTGTCCGCGGACGGGCCCTCTGCCCCACTCCTCCTCATGCAGGCTGTGCTGAAGGGCCTGGCAGGCGACGAGGAGCAGGCAGCCGGCACCCTGCGAGCAGGTACAGGCCCACTGGGCCGGGACACCCGCCGGGGCCCTCGCCCGGGCCTGGCTGGAGAACGCGGCCGCGCGATGTGCCGTCGCTGCCTTTCCCGAGCGCCATCCAGCCCCTGGTCGAGCTCCGCCCGGCAGAGGACTGGCCCGGCAGAGCGGTCAGCCATGATCAGCCCTCACCCGGCGTAAGGCCGGCGGTCGATCCTGTCCCGATGACGGAGCGGTCCTGATGTCAGGCCTCCACGCCCTCACCGGCGAGCACAGCCGCTTCCGGCGTTGGACGCTCTACCTGTTTGCCCGTTACCTCGAGCTGCCACTCCTTGGCTGGAGCTACCAGCTCCTGCGCGGCCGCTATCGCCGCGTGGGACAGAGCCGGCTGGTGCGGGCGGTGCTGAGCTGGACCGTGGCGGCTCCCTTTGGCTACCTGGGAGACACCGGGCGCCCCATGCCTGCGCCCAAGGTGCTGGAGCTGCTGGACGGCCTCGAGGGGCCAATCGCCGTCGGCCCTTGCCGCTGCCGAGGAGCGCACCACGGCTGCAATCACCCCCTGGAAACCGACATCGTCATCCGCACCGGCGTCGAGGCCTGGTCGCGTGCCTTTCCCCACGACTACCGGATCATCGGCAAGCAGGAAGCCAGACAGATCGTGGAAGAGTGCCGGCGGCAGGGCCTGTGGCAGATGGTCTTTGTCCATTGTCCCGTGAACCAGGAAAACGAGTATGTCATCTGCAACTGCTGCACCTGCGGCTGCGTACCCTACATCCTCAACCGTGAGCTGGGCCAGCGCGCCTATCCGCTGCTCAAAGGCAAATGGGCAGTCGGTCACCGATCCGGCCCGCTGCACCGGCCATGGAGCCTGCCTGGCCGCCTGCCCGTTCGGCGCTCGCGCGCTCCAGGACGGCAGGGCGGAGCTGGTGAACCGATGCTTTGGCTGTGGGCTGTGCGCCGACGCATGCCCTGAAGGTGCAATTGCGATGCAGGAAGCAGCAGAGGGCCTAGTGTATCGTCCCTACACCCGTGCTCCATTTGATTCTGCGCGCTGCACCGGCTGCGGCGAGTGTTTCCACCACTGCCCGGTGATGCACCTGCCGACGGCGCAGGCCAAGGACGAAATCGAGCGGCTTCGCGCCCAAGCTGTAGCCCACGCTGTGGCCGGTCTCCGCCACCCCTCGATCGTCCTGCGCCGCTGTACCTCCTGTCTGGCCTGCAACCAGGTCTGTCCCGAAGATTGCCGCCCCGCTAACCTCATCCTCGACCTGTGGCACGAGGCGTACCTGAGGGAGGGCCTGCCGGCGCGGGCGGCCTGGTTCCTTCCTCACTCGCGCCCGAACTTTCGCACCTACATCCTCGACCGCCTGCCGCAGGAGGAGCGCGAGACCGTGGCCCGCTGGCGCCGCGGCGGCCCTGCACGTGAGTTTCTCTACGCGGGCTGCAACCTGATCACCACGCCGTACCTCACCTTCTCGCGCCTGTTCGAGAACATGGAGATCCGGGGCGGCCTGGACTATTGCTGCGGCGAGATGCTCTTCCGCATGGGGTTGTATGGGGCTGTGGAGCAGGTGGCCAGGCGCCTTACCCTATGGTTCCGGGGCCTCGGCGCCGAGCGAGTGTACCTGGTGTGCACGGCCGGCCTCAACCTGCTGCGCAACATCCTGCCCCAGTTTGGCGCCGATTTCGTGGGGATCGAATTCCTGCCCTTCCAGCAGGTCATCCTGGAGCGGCTGCGGGACGGCGACCTGGGCCCCACCCGGCCGCTCAACCAGACGGTGACCGTGCAGGATTCCTGCCATGCTCGCACCGTGGCGCCCGGCTTCTTCGACCTGCCGCGACAGCTGCTGGAGGCCATTGGCGTTGACGTGCACGAGGCGCCCAGCAGCCGGGAGGGCCAGCTCTGCTGCGGCATCGGCGGAGGGTTCTCGCACGCGTCAGCCTACAATCCGTTCAACCTGCTGCTTTCGGCACGGCGCACTTCCCTGCGACCACCGCCGCGTGACGGCCGGCGCCACGTGCGTCTACTGCTCGGGCTGCCTGGAGATGATGTCAGTTGCCCGCTTTGCCGATCCGAACCGCCGCCCGGTGCTGCACCTGCTGGAGCTGGTGCAGCGGGCGCTCGGCGAAACGCCACGCCGCCGCCAGGCAGCCCTGGCCCGGCAATTCCTGACCGGGGCGCTCCGCCACCAGTTTCCCAGGTTATTGAACAGCGACCGCTTCTGGCTGCCCGAGATCGCGCCCGAGCCGGACCCAACGGAGGCGATATGATCGATGTCACCAGGCTCGATCCGCCGCCTGTCGGCGTCGGCCTTCTCCGGTCCGCGCAGGAACACGAGGAGGTTCCGGTCTTTGCCGGGGTCTCTTACTGCCAGGCCGTGCGCCAGGCGGGTGAGGGCCAGGCTTGCCGCGTACTACCTGGCTCGATCGAGGTCTGCCAGTGGGCGCCGATCGTCCTCGGCCTGAAGCGACCCGAGGGCCAATTCGAGCAGCACCTGGCCCCCAGGCTCGACTATCCCACCTCCGGGTTGTTGCTTGCCCCTCTGGATCGGTTTCCGGAACAGCCCGATGTCGTCCTGATACGCACCACGCGCCAGGTGCTCGACTCCATGATCCGGATCGTGGGTCGCGATCGGGTGTGGCAGGGTCACGGCGGCCGGTTGGCGTGGTCTGTGGCGCCCCTCTTCTCGGGAGGCCGCTTCACCTTCCGCTACCGCGCCGTCCAACACACCAACAAAGTCCTGGCCTTTCTGGCTCGTTCCGGGTACTGGCAGGCCATCACGCACCGGCTGTTCCGCAGCCGCCTGGCCACGGCAAGCTACGACGCGATCATCTCGCGCATGCTGGCCGACATGTCGATCTGCCGCAACTCGACCGTGATCCCGTGGCAGACCGGGCAGGTCAACGTCTCGTTCTTCTGTAGTGGAGGCATTACATGGGGCTTGAACAATCCCGACCACATGACCTCGGGCTGGCCGTGGGCGTTGTTCCACAGACTACAGGGCTCGGTCCAATCCCACTCCGCTTCGCTCCGGGGACCTTGACCACCTTTGCCTCCCGGCCGCTTTTCCAGGCATACCCAAAGCTCCAGGGACGCGTCCCGTGTATGCCGCTGGCGGACCTACCCACCCCCCTGGAGCGAATGTACCGCTTGTCAGCCGAGGCGGGCGCTGAAATCTGGGTCAAGCGCGACGGCCTCACCCATCCTGTCTACGGTGGCAACAAGATCCGCAAGTTCGAGTTCGTCTTTGCCGATGTCTTGCGCCGGGGCTCGCGGGCCGTGCTTACCGGCGGCGGGCTCGGATCGCATCACACCCTGGCCACGGCGGTGATCGCCCGCCAGCTCGGCCTCCAGCCGGTGTGCTCCTACTATTGCCAGCCGATCAGCGACGAGGCCCTGCTGAACCTGTTGTGCTCCCTCTCCCTGGACATCGACGCCCACTTTTGCGGGGATTACGTGGGCCTGGCGCTTTCCTTCGTGCGCGAGTACGGGCGCTGGCTGATCAAGACCGGCCGCCCTCCCTATTTCATTTACCCCGGCGCCTCGGGGACCCTTGGGGTGCTCGGCTATGTGAACGCTGCCCTGGAGATTCAGGCGCAGCTGAAGCAGCTTGGCGAGAAAGAGCCAGAAGCCATCTTTTGCGCCGTCGGATCGTGCGGCACCTTTGCCGGCCTTTTGCTGGGAGCGCGGCTGGCCGGCCTGGAATCACGCGTTGTCGGTGTGCCGATCATCGAACAGGACCAGGCCAACGCAGCCAAAATCGCAGGCATGGCCAACCGGGCGACCAGGTTCCTGCGGCGTCACGATCCGGCCATACCCTCGCTGCACTTCCGACCCGGCGACGTCACCCTTCTGGAGGGCTATGTGGGCGCAGGCTATGCCCACCCCACCGACAAGGCGCTGCATGCGGTCGGGCGCGTGAGAGAGACTGAAGGGTTGCCGCTGGAAATGACCTACACCGGCAAAGCGATGGCCGCTCTGCTGGACTATGCAGACGACCACCCCGGTTCCCGGCTGCTGTTTGTGGACACCTTTTCCGAAGCGCCGGCGCTCGAGGAGGGGGATTTCCACGACCTGCCGCGCCCGTTCTGGCCCGCCTTCGACCCGTCGCAACAAGCGCGCTGTTGGTGTCTGCGATCCTGGCGCGACCCTGCGTTCTGCTGGAAACGACGCCGGTAGATAAGGTGGCTAACTCTTGACATGCTTTCAGAGCTCTTCTGCCAGCACGGTGATGAGCTGCCTCAAGTCGACACCTGTGGCGCGCTCCTCGACGATGGGGATCGTCTCTGGGGGCAGCCGCGACGCCAGCTCGTCCAGGAGCTGCTTGGCCCGGGTCCGCGTGGCCCAGATGCTGGTCGGGTGGCGCAGCACGGCTGCGAGCACCTGTGCTGCCCGCTCGGTGCGGCCGGTCTGCGCCAAGAAACCACATGTGCTGACCGCGATCCACAACTGCACGCTGACATTCCCAGCCAGGGCCGAGTTGCGCAGGGCGGCGCGGAAGTGCCGCCTGGCGTGCTCGATGTCCCCCAGGGCCAGGCAGGTCTCACCCAGCCCGGCCAAGGGCATCGCGATGCCAGAGCGGTCCGGCAGCCTACGGTAGTTGTCGACGCTTTCCAGGAACCAGGCGGCGGCCGCCTCATAATCCCCCTGGCGCAGGGCAGTGGAGCCCAGGTGATGGAGGGAGAGAGCAACTGCCCAGACATCACCCACCTGACGTCGATAGGTCAGTCCCTCCTGGAAGGAGCGCATTGCCTGACCGTAGTCGCCCTCATCCCAGGCGACCAGCCCAAGATTGTCTAGAGAACCGGCGACACCCAGCAGGTCGCCGATTTCTCGCGAGATATCGAGGCTCTCCAGATGAAGCTGTCGTGCCTGCTCAAGATCCCCCAGCTCACGCGCGACAAAACCCACGTGATCCAGGCAAATCGCGACCCCGAAGCGGTCCCGCAGCTCGCGCCTGATTTCGAGGCTTTCCTTGTAGTGCTGGAGGGCCTCCAACATCGCGCCCTCCCCTTCGGCGTATTCGCCCAGGCTGAACTCGACAATAGACATGCCGTAGCGGTCGCCTCGGCTCCGGTGGAAGGCCAGGAACTCTTGCGCAATGCGCTGAACTGTGGCTCCGTCATGAAGCGAGGGCATGTAACTGAGCATCATGTAACTGTAAACGAGAAGGTGCGAGGGATTCGGCCGCCGCAGGGTGTCCACGCAGTCAAGGAGAAGGGACTCGGCCTCCGCACCCAGCTTCGAAGCGCCGGCTGCCGCCGCCAGGAGCCTGACCCAGGGCAATTCCTCCCTCACTGTCCAACGGTTCAGCAGGACCAAGCTTCTCTGAAGGCGGGTCGAGGCATGGTCGTGGCGATACAAACGGAAGGCAAAGAACGCCTGGTAGGCGAGCATCAGCCCCAGTGTGCGCTCGATCTCCTCGGCCATTGGCTGACTCGCGACATCGGGTCGGTTCCGCAGGAGCTCCAGCGCGTCCGCCGCCTGCCCCATGGCCTCTTCGCCTTCCTGTAACCGCGTCCGGATATCCCAGAAAGCAAAAAGGGTGCCTGCTGCCCGGCGCAGTTCTTCCCACTTGTGGTGCTCAACAGCCCATTGCCAGGCCGCCCGGCAGTTGTCGATCTCCTGGCCGATTTCATCCAGCGCTGCCACCTGCCGTCTTCCCATCACGTCCTGTTCCAGGCGCTCGAGGTATGCCATATAGTAGGCACAATGCCTGTCGCTGGCGGCATTCCGCTCTTGGGGTTCCGCATCGAGCTTGGCTGCGGCGAATTGGCACACAATGTCGTGGATGCCATATCGTCCAGACTGCGGGCGGGCCAGGAGCGATTTGTCGACCAGAGCCGAGAGCTGCTCGAGGTTGGCCCCGGCCACGTGTTCGGCGGCGCGGCGGTCAAACTTGCCGACAAAGACCGTGAGCCTGGCGAGGGCCTGTCTTTCACCTTCGGAGAGAAGCTGCCAGGAGTGATCAAAGGCGGCACGCAGGCTGCGGTGCCGTTCAGGCATGTCGTGCATAGACGTCGTCAAAAAGTCCAGCGTGTGGACGATCTCGTCGGCAATCTCCCGGCAGGAGAGCATCCTGACCCAGGTCGCGGCCAATTCAATGCCCAGGGGCAGACCCTCCAGCAGTTGGCAGATGCGAACGATCTCTGCCATGTCATTGCCGGATGGGGCAAAGCCGGCGTTGGCCTGCCGGGCACGCTGGAGGAACAACTGCACGGCGCCGTACTGCTCCAGGGGCCCAGCGGCGTTATCGCCAACTGTGGGTACGTCCATTCCCTCGACCGTAGATACCCACTCCCAGCGGATATTGAGGCGCTCGCGAGACGTGACCATCACCTTAACGCCAGGGGCCTGCTCAAGCAGATCGGAGACCAAATCAGCACCCTCGACGAGATGCTCAAAGGTGTCCAGGATGAGCAGCATCCGCTTCTGGCGAAGGTAGTTGAGCAGTTGCTGTCTTGGTTCGTCCCCCTCCCGCTGGAAGAAGGAAGCCCCCACAGCGTCGGCCATGGTCGGCACGAGATAGCGGACGTCACTTAGCGGGGCAAGAGGAATCAAGTACACGCCGTCGCGGAAGAGGATCGCGCCTGCTTGCCCAATCAGGGCCTGACGCGCAGACTGGATTGCCAACCGCGTCTTGCCGGCGCCGCCGGGACCCACCAACGTCAGCAGCCGGCAAGCCGGATCGCTGAGGAGATCAGCAATCTCGCCCAATTCGGCCTGCCGGCCGACAAACGGCGTGGGTTGGAGCGGCAGGTTGTGCTTCGGCTCGCGCGTAGCGATGGGCGGCGCCGGTGCGGCGCCTGCCGGAAGGGGCGGAAGCTGGTTGGCTCGGATGGTGTGGTGCAATTGAGTCGTCTCTGCCTCAGGGGCAACTCCAAGCTCCTCCTTCAGAACTGCGCTGCATTCGTCGTATTGGCGCAGGGCGGCGGCCCGCTGGCCATCCCACGCATAGAGCGCCATCAACTCGCGGTGCACCGATTCCTGCAGCGGGTCGAGCGCCAGCCACCGCCGCGCAAAGAAAATCGCCTTCCCGAACTCGCGCTGCACGGCGTGCCAGCGCACTAGCTTCTCCAGAACCCCCGCCAGCTCGCGACGCAGACTCTCGCTTTCGAAGAACTGCCACTCGTCAAAGCCTGAGCTGTCGCGCAGGGTGAACCCGGCCATAAAGCCGTCGCGATACAGGTCCACCGCGCCGGTCAACAGGGGCAGGCAGGCGGGACAAGCCTCCGATTCTGCGTGGCCGTGTGTCTGGCGCTCTGCCAGGCGATCCCGGAAGGCCTGCACATCCAGCCAGAGATGGCCCTCGCGCCGCACGCTGACAGTCTCGGCATCTACGTCGAGGCACTCCTTGCCCAGCGCCTGGTTGAGGATCCACAGAGTACGGCGCAGATTGGCATAGGCACGCACCTGGTCATACTCCGGCCAGAGCAAGCTCGCCAGCGTCTCGCGGCTGTGGGCCTGCCCTGTGACGGCCAAGAAGGCCAGCAAGGCCACAGCCTTGCGCGTGCCAAGGTGCACCGGTGCCCCGTCCTGCTCAAGCCGCGGTGGGCCCAGCAGGCAAAGCGTGAGGTATGCGGGAGGCTCTGACTCGGACATGGCTCTTCCTCCGTATGCCGCCAAGTATAGCACACTTGGCCCTCCGGCGCAATCCCTTGCCGCCACGCCACCTGGGCGTACAGACTTGTTTTGAGGATGCTGCCCCAAGTAACGCCGGCTAGGACGCACCCAGCGACGCTGCGGTACCGGCGGATGGCTATAATGGGTTCAAAACACCGCAAGAGGTGCAGGAGGGGTTACGATGAACACGCGCAAACTTGGGATGATGTCTATAAGGATGATCTTGTCTGTGGGATTGATGCTCGCTGCCTTGCTGAGCGCCGATTCCAGTCAGGCAACGGCGGACACTGCGCCTGCTCCCCGGTTGGAGCCGGCCCGGCTCTTGAGCGAGCCCACCCTCCTCCGCGCCGGCCGTCGTTCTGCGGGCAGCGTCCGGCGCCAGCCTGAGCTTTAGCACACAGAACGGCGAGAGGGTGGCTGGCGTCGCGCCGGAGACGTTGGACCTGCCCCATCTGGTGCTCCACCGCAACGGCGCGTTGACCGAGCCTGTCGAGCGCACACTCATCGTACAAGTTACGGGCATCGAGGTACCCGCGGCTGGCGTAACCGTCACGCTCATCCTCGAAACGCAACATGGAGATCCAGACCTGCCGGGTGCTTTGCCGCAGAGAATCATGGTTGGGCGCGAGACGCGGCACATCGCCAACATCACGGGCGTCACACAAGCAGGTGTCTCGATAGTCTGGAACCGAGAATTCAGCGAGAGAGTCTTGCTCACTACAAAGGCACTCGCCACACCCACGGACTATTTTCGCTGGGAACTGACCGTGACTGATGCCGTGCACGGGCCGACCCATCCTCTCTACACTTCCAGCCGAGACTATGCTTTCTTGATGGAGAATCAATGGATAGTGCCGCTGCCTCAAGTGGCAGAAGCATCCCCTGGCGCAGCGCCAGACGAGTTGATCGTGTACTATGCCGACATGTTTCCCTTCGGCAAGGCTGCCCGTGACTCCAGCCCCTGGCTGCGCAGGCAGGAGATCGCGGACTATGTCCAGTCTGAACTGATAGCGGCCATGGTAGAAGCCTACCGCCTCCAGACCGACGACTGGGGATTCCCGTGGTACGCGGAGTGGACCGGCTACCGGTCCGGACAGGACGGGGAACGGCTGAGCGTGGCCTTGACCGATGGGGAGACCTGGTTCCACGGCAAGGCGCCTGGTTTGGGAAACGCGGCCATTTCCCTCAACGTCAGCCGGAGCAGCGCAGAGTACAACACACTCACAGATGGGCTGATGAGCACCTTTCATCACGAGCTGTTCCACAATCACCAACGCAACCTGTTCCAGCACTATGGAGGCAATGTGGGCGTCAACAAGGCCAACAGCGCCTGGGACTTTATCACGGAAGGAACGGCGGTGCTGGCTTCTTCCGTGGGGCAGCCTGACCTGCAGTTCAACAAGACCTGGGGCTTGCGCGCCTACGCCGCCAACGCGGGGAGGTTCGTGGGGCAGGCGGGGATCTCCGCTGGAGACCTGAACCGCAGCTACACGCAATTGAACGCGTATCACGCTGCCGCCTACTGGCGGTTCCTCTACGAGCAGGCTGGGGGAATGGCTAATGGCGTCGAGAACCCTGCCGGCGGCATGGACGTGATCCGGCGAACACTTGTCGTCCTAGCCCGAGAAGATGTCGCGGATGGAAGCACAACTGCCGATCTCGTCGAGAGGCTGCCTGGAATCATGGACAAGGCACTGGACGGCTCGTCGAGCCCGTTCCGGACATATGAGGAGAGTATGCAATCCTTTGCCCGCGCCATCTATGGGCTGCGATTGGAGGGGGGCCGGTGCGTGGAGCCCGGGGTCCCAATGGGCTGTGGGTTCTACGACCCGAAGGGTCTGTACCCGAGTCCACCAGTGCGCACGATCGCCTACACCGGAACGGCAGTAGTCTATGCTCAGGGGGATCAGCCCTACCCGGCCGGGATTCCGAGCAGCTTTGGCATCGACTTGGTCGACGTGGCGTTGGATCCCAGTCTCGATGGGCAGCCCTTGGTCATCGAGTTCTATGGCGCCGCTGGCGCCGAGGCAGAGTTCATGGTGCAGGTCTGGTATCTGATGGACCTGAAGGATAGCGCACAACCTCGTCCAGTGGCGACCCAGGCTATCCCTTCGGCGGCCCGAAGCGGAGCAGACCCGCATGGCCATACGTCCCTTGTCATCTCGCAGATCGATATGGCCAAGTACGACAGACTGGGCTTGGTCATCACCCGCATCGACTCGAAAGAGAGCTTGGATCCGAGCGGAAGATACACCGTCACGCTGCACACAGCCTACTAGGCGATGGCTGCTATGAGATTCGAGCGGTCGATCGAAATCTTGGGCAGGTCAGCATGGAAGCAGGCTCCGCGCTGGTCAGGCGGTGAAAGATAATGCGCCACCCAGAAGGTCCTCAGCGCGACTGCTCGTGCCAATATAGGCCTGATATGTCATGGCTTCCAATTCCCATGAGCCTGTCCCTGGGTTGTACCAACGAAGCTTTTCAACAGGGCATGTGATCGCTACCTCTTTGGTTTCACCAGGTTTGAGACCAACCTTCTTGAAACCACGTAGCAGTTTCTTGGGATGGTCAATAGCCGAGTTCTCAAACCCCACATAGAGGTGGATCACCTCTTCTCCGAACACCTTCCCGGTATTCTTCACATCGACCTTGGCGACGATCTGCTCGCCCTGCAAGGTAAAACGGGGGTTGGAAAGCTCAAAGGCCGCGTAGGACAGTCCAAAGCCAAAGGCAAATGCCGATTGTGCTGTCCCGTTGTGCAAATTCCCTCGCAGTTTTTCAATCTGGTGTTCTGAATGATCTGCTCGCAGACTTGCGCCTTTCCCGTTTGTGTGCGAGAATAGGTCAAGCACAATCTCGATAGCGTCTGGGGCAAGGGAGGCCCGAATTGGAGATCGTAGACAGTGGCCGGGGTGAGCTGATCGGCTGGCACGATCCCGATGAGAACCGAGCGTGGGTGCGGGATCACAAACCCCGGGGCCTGATCGACAAGCGGATGAGCGTCGCTGATGCTGTCGGCCGCTTTGTCCACGACGGCGATTACATCGCCGTCGGTGGTTTTGGGCACATCCGTACTCCAATGGCGCTCATCTACGAGATCATCCGTCAGGGGCGGCGAGATCTGGCCGTCGCCGGCAAGACGGCCGTGCACGACCTCGACATCCTGATCGGCGGCGGCTGTGTATCCAAGGTCGAGTGCGCCTACTCCTTCGGCCACGAGATGCGCGGTCTCTCGCCCTGTGGACGGCGGGCAGTGGAAAGCGGCCAGGTGAAGGTCGTCGCTGAGACTTCCAACGGGGCGTACCAGTGGCGCTTTCTGGCCGGAATGATGGGCATTCCCTTCATCCCGGCGCGAAACCTCCTGGGCACCGACACGTTTGCCAGGAGCTCGTGCAAGACGGCTATCGATCCCTGGTCTGGCAAGCCGGTGGTGCTGATCCCTGCCGCCTATCCAGACGTTGCCCTGCTGCACGTTCCTCGCTGTGACTGCTACGGCAATGCCCAGATCGACGGCATTCTCGTCGAGGACCTAGAGCTGGCCCGCGCGGCGCGGCGCGTCCTCGTGGCCACCGAGGAGATCGTGCCCGAGTCGGTGATTCGACAGGATCCTCGACAGACTGCGATCCCTTACTATGTCGTCGACGCCGTGTGCCACGTACCCTATGGCGCCCATCCGGCCCAAATGCCCTACCTCTACTTTTTTGACGAGAAGCACATCGCCGAGTGGCTGCGGCTGAGCAAGACCGCCGAGGGGACCGTTCGGTACATGGAGCGCTACGTGCGAGGCGTAGCAGATTTCGACGAGTACCTGGATCGGGTGGGAGGTCTGGGCCGGATGCAGGAGCTACAGCAGATCGAGACAGGCCAGGAGGAGGAAGCCGGGCAGTGAGCAGGACAGATAGCAGCGGCTACAGCCTGGCGGAGCTGCTCGCCTGCGCGGCCTCGAGACTCCTGGAGGACAATCGCGCGGTCTTTGTCGGGACCGGGCTGCCGATGATTGCGGCCATGCTGGCGCAGCGGACGCACGCGCCTCATCTGCTGATCGTCTTTGAGGCCGGCGGCGTCGGCCCACGCGTGCCCTCTCTGCCCGTTTCAGTGGGCGATTCGCGCACGTTTCACCAGGCGGTGCTGGCCTCAAGCATGCACGACGTCATGGCAGCCTGTTCGGCGGGCTATATCGACTATGGCTTTCTCGGTGGCGCCGCGATCGATCAGTACGGCAACCTCAATACCACCGTCTTTGGCGAGTGGGAGCAACCTACAGTCCGGCTGCCGGGCTCGGGCGGAGCCAACGACATTGGTTCATTCTGCTGGCGGACCATCTACATGATGCGCAACCAGAGCCCTCGCACCTTCATGCGCAAGCTGCCCTTTATTACCACGCCTGGATACCTCTCTGGTCCGGGAGCACGGGAAGCAGTCGGCCTGCCGGCCGGCTGTGGACCCTACCGTGTCATCACCCAGCTGGGCGTTTACGGCTTTGATGAAGAGACCAGGCGCATGATGCTGCTGGCGTGCCACCCTGGCGTCACTGTGGACGAGATCCAGGCCAACAGCGAGTTCGAGATCTTGGTTCCAGGTAAAGTCTCGGAAACCGAGCCACCCACCCTTGAGGAACGCCGGCTGCTGCACAAGATTGATCCATCTGCGATGGTGTTAGGTCGTTGATTGTGAGTACATAATAAGGACAAAAAGGAGGCACATTCTATGCGAACCGTGTACGCTGTGTCAGGTGGAGTTAGCAAGTTTGCCAAAGCCCGCCCAGACAAGACCTTTCCCGCGTTGGCCAAAGAAGCGTATGACTATGCTATTGCCGACCTTGGACTGACCCATCGCCAGTTCATCGAGATCGTCGACGGCTCAGTAGCGTCCTACTTCTCTGACCATTTCGCGCGCCAATTGATGGCGGGCATCATGATCCAGGATTACCTGGGTCTGTGCCCCAAGCCGGGGCACCGGGTTGAAGGCGGTGGGGCCACAGGCGGCATCTGCTTCCAGGAGGCATGGAAGAATGTGGCTTCGGGCTATATGGACGTCTGCCTGGCCTATGGCTTTGAGACGATGAGCCACGTGGCCACGTGGAAGGGCAACGAGTTCATCGCCCTCGCCTCAGACATTAGCTTTGACTATCCCGTCGGCGGCTTCTATTCGGGCTACTATGCCATGATGGTCACCCGCCACATGAAGGAGTTCGGCACCACGCCCGAACAGATGGCTCACGTCTCGGTCAAGAACCACATGAACGCCTACCACAACTCCTACGCCCAGAAGCGTGAGAAGCTGACCATCGCCGACGTCCGTAACTCGCCGATGGTTGCCTGGCCCTTGACCCGGCTGGACATCTGCGTCATGTCGGATGGCGCTGCAGTCACCATCCTGTGCAGCGAAGAAGGTCTGGCCAAGCTCGAAAAGGCAAGCGGCCGGCGCATCCCTCGCGTCCTGGTCAGTGGCATCGGCCGCGGCACCGACGCCATGCGCATGGCCGACCGCCCTCACCAGAGCTACGACGACTTTGTCAAGTACAACATGCTGCCCAGCGAAGACACCGCCGAGACGCGCGCCTACTACAAGAATCTGTGGAAGCACGGCTTCCGTTATCCCGGCGTCCACTCCTTCCGTGCCGGGCGGATGGCTTCCAAGCAAGCCTACAAGAACGCCGGCATCAGCGATCCGTTGGGTGAGATCAGCTTTGTCGAGCTCCACGATGCCTACACCAGCTCCGAGATCCAGACCTACGAGGACATGGGCCTGTGTCGCTATGGCGAGGGTGGTCCCTTTGCCGCCAGTGGCAAGGCGTTTATGCCCACCGTGAACTATGGGCTGGATCTCCCGGACAAGTCGGTATGTCCGGTCAACCCCAGTGGCGGCCTGATCGCCTGCGGCCATCCTGTTGGCGCCACCGGCTTGATGCAGGCGGTGTTTGCCATCTGGCAGTTGCAGGGCACCATCGGCAAGCACTTTGGCGATGCAACCCTGCAAGTACCCAACGCCAAGCGAGGTGCCATCCACAGTCATGCCGGCACCGGCACCTATGTCACAGTCAGCATACTGGAGAAGGAGAACTAACATGGCCAAGCAAGTCATGGAAGAAACGTTTGGCGGCTATGTGCTGCACACCGTGCCCTTTCCGACCGAGCTGGACGAGGCAGCTCTGGCAGGGCTCAAAAAGATGGCGCCGATCCTGATTGAACAGCCCTACAGCATGACCTATCTGCATTCCTACGGTCAGGATTCGCCCTTTTTCGCCGGCCTGAGCAATGGACACTTACTGGTCAGCCGTGATCCCGAGACCGGCTATACCTATGGCACTGCGCGCGGCGCCGACATGTACACCGGCAACGAGACCGACTGGGTCGAGATCCTGCCTGAGGGCATCGTGCACGCCTTTACCGTTTGCCACTTTGGCAGCGAAGAGTTTCTGCCCGAAACGCCCTATGTGTTGGTCCAGGTCGAGTTCCCCGGCGTGAATACGCTCTTCCTGGCCCGGCTCATAGGTGTCGATCCTGCGAAAGCCAGCACCGATTGGATCGGGATGAAGGTCAAAGGCCGCTTCCGCAGACTGAGCAAGTTCAAACCAACGGACCTGTACTTCTATCCCGCCGAGTGAGCGCAGGTCCCTTGTGTGACAAGAGGAGGGCGGTACCCATCATCGATTTCTGGAGGGTACCGGCCTGAGCTCAGCGACCTGCCGCAATTGCTTTATCCTCCGGCCGGAACGCACAGACCCTGAGGATCTCCGAGATCCCCAGGGTCTGTCTGTTACGGCGAGTTAACAGATCTCACTCCAATGCCAGCCGCTTTTCCAGCAAGCGCACCACCATTGCCAGCCCCAAGGTCATCACCAGGTAGAGCAGGGCGACAATGCTGTAGGTTTCAAAAAACTTGAAGGTCGAGGCAGAGTAGACTTTGCCTAATTGGGTGATATCCTGCACCCCCAGCGCCGAAACCAGCGCCGAATCCTTGAGCATGGCGATGAACTCGTTGCCCAGCGCCGGCAGGACATTACGCACGGCCTGCGGGAGCAGGATAAAGCGCATGGTTTGCCAGTAGGTTGCTCCCTCGGTTCCTGCGGCTTCGGTCTGCTCTTTGCCAATCGACTGGATTCCGGCGCGAAAGATCTCGGAGATGAAGGCGCTGTAGCCGATGCTCAGGGCCATGATCGCGCGTGCCGTAAAGTCGACCTGCCGGACGTTGATCGCGGCCATGATCCCGGCGTCGATCAGCGGGCCGGCAAGCCAGTTCAGGGCGTGGACCAGCGCGGGTGCGCCCACAAAGGAGATGTAGTAGAGCAGCACCAGCATGGGGACGCCGCGGACGATCTCGACGAAGAAGGAAGAGACCTCCTGCATCACGCGGCTGCGATGGACGCGCATCAGGGACAGCAACAGCCCCAGCACGATGGCGAGGACGTAGGCGATGGCCGAGACATAGACCGTGGTCCAGACGCCCTGGCGAACCGCGTTGAAGATGACACGATAGCTTTCGTTGTTGGCGATGTTCCAGAACAGGATCACCGCCAACAGGATCGCAACCAGGAGCCAGTAGGGAAGCCGCGACAGCCGGTCGGCGACAGGGACCAGGTGCGACCGATGTGTCTGCTGGTTTTGTCCGGCGCTCACCGGCACCTCCGGTCAGGCATGACGCTTGAGAGAATGTAGAAGCCCTCGGCAGGGTCATGCAACCTGCCGAGGGCTTGCAGGCTACTGGGCCGTTGGATCGTACAGGAAGAACCAACGGGTGTTCAGGTGATCCAGGAATCCGTCGTCTGCCATCGTCTTGATGGCGGCGTTGAAAGGGGCGACCAGGTCAGAGCCGGGGGTGAAGATGAAGCCGAACTGCTCCGTGCCCAGCGGGTCGCCGATCAGCTTGAGCTTGTCGGGGTTGGCGCCGATGTACCCCCGGCTGGAGGCAGCATCCATCAGCACCATGTCCACATCCCCGGCGATCAGCGCCTGCACCGTCGCACCAAAGTTCTCGAACAGCTTGATGCGCGGGTTGGCCTCGTCCCCGTCCAGCACCTCGTACACCGCCACGTAAAAGTTGGTCGTCCCCGTCTGCGACCCGATCAGCAGCTCCTCGTTCGGCCGCAAACTCCTGCGGCGTGCGTGAAGCGGCTCTCGTCCGCCCGCACCAGCATGAACTGCTGCGAGGTCATGTACGGATCGGAAAAGTCCACCTCCTGCTTGCGCTCGTCGGTGATGGTGATGCCGTCCATCCCCACGTCGAACTGCCCTTCCTTCACCGCGGCGATCATCGTGTCCCACGACGTCACCTGCCAGTCCACCGTGCAGTTCAGCCGCCGGCAGATCTCGTTCACCGCGTCGTACTCCCAGCCGACGGCCTTGCCCGTCTTCGGGTCCACAAAGTTCAGCGGCGTATAGTCGTTGCCCGTCACCGCCACCACCGTCTTGCCCGTCCAGGTCGGGCAGCTGGTCGTAGACGTCCGCCGCGTTGGGGTCGGTCAGGAAGAACCAGCGGGTGTTCAGGTACTCCAGGTAGCCGTCGGCCTTCATCTGGGCGATGGCGGCGTTAAAGGGAGCGACCAGGTCAGAGCCCGGGGTGAAGATGAAGCCGAACTCCTCCGTGCCCAGCGGGTCGCCGATCAGCTTGAGCTTGTCCGGGTTGGCGCCGATGTAGCCCCGGCTGGAGGCGGCATCCATCAACACCATGTCCACGTCCCCGGCGATCAGCGCCTGCACCGTCGCACCAAAGTTCTCGAACAGCTTGATGCGCGGGTTGGCCTCGTCCCCGTCCAGCACCTCGTACACCGCCACGTAAAAGTTGGTCGTCCCCGTCTGCGACCCGATCAGCAGCTCCTCGTCCGCCGCAAACTCCTGCGGCGTCGTGAAGCGGCTCTCGTCCGCCCGCACCAGCATGAACTGCTGCGAGGTCATGTACGGATCGGAAAAGTCCACCTCCTGCTTGCGCTCGTCGGTGATGGTGATGCCGTCCATCCCCACGTCGAACTGCCCTTCCTTCACCGCGGCGATCATCGTGTCCCACGACGTCACCTGCCAGTCCACCACGCAGTTCAGCCGGCGGCAGATCTCGTTCACCGCGTCGTACTCCCAGCCGACGGCCTTGCCCGTCTTCGGGTCCACAAAGTTCAGCGGCGTATAGTCGTTGCCCGTCACGGCGACCACTGTCTTCCCGGCCAGGTCAGGCAGGCGTAAGGTCTTGGGGACCTCGGCACCCGGGGGCACTTGCGTCGGTTCGGCGGTCGGTTCCACTGTGGGCACCGCAGTAGGGGCAACCGTCGGCACGGCGGTGGGCGGGACCGACGTCGGGGTGGCAGTCGGGCCACAGGCAGCCAAGGCCAGGGTCAGTAGGACTAACAGACTCAGAGCTTTGTTCATCGCTTCCTCCTTTTGCTCAACCAGACTATAGGCGATTGCAGTCGTTCAGGCGGCGATTAGACGACCTGTCCCTCGAACAGCTCATGTAGCCGGCGGTAACGGTCGGGAGAGATCTTGTTTTGGCCGCTGCGGATGGCACGCTTCAGGTCTTTGGGCATAACCACCGGGCGCGGCGGCTCGTGGACTTCTACCTGGGCCTTGGGATGGACAAAGACCAGCACATTCTCGATCTCGACGCCCTCGGCTACCTCGTTCTGTTCGAGGAAGCGCTGCATGGCAAGCACTTCATTGTCCCCCACAGCAAAGGGTCGGCCCACCCCTTCGTCGCCCAGGAAACGGATGGCGCGGCCAAGGTTAAAGTTACGGTGCCACTTGCCATCCTCGTAGCGGATCGCCCCCTCCTGGAGCATGGCCGTCAGCACATACAGGCCAGTTGGAGTGAGCAGCACGTGGGGCGCTGGCAGGGTATAGTTATAGAGCCGGTAGCGATCGTCAAAGCCTTTGAGCCCGCGAGACAGGACCTGGTCAGCCCGGGGCTCCCGGACCCAGCGATTCATATTGACCGTGCCGATACTCGAGGCGATGATACCCGCCCAACAGGCAGCCAAGCGACACCAAGAAGGAGATCGTCTGCGCCATGATCAGGGAGATGATCAGGCCGACAAGCAGCAGGCCCAAGCCTGCAAAGGTAAAAATCTTGCCCAGCCTTGCCCGGCGGGCGATTAACTGGTCGTTGACGATGATCTTCATTAATCCCTCGTTGTAGCTCTACGATTCGTAGCGCCTGAAAATCAGGCAGGCGTTCTGGCCACCCAGGCCGAACGAGTTGGAGAGCACGGTGCGCACGTTGGCCCGGCGGGCCTGGTTGGGCACATAATCCAGATCGCATTCAGGATCCGGCACCTCTAGGTTGACGGTCGGGTGGATGATGCCTTCACAGATAGTCTTGACGCAGACCATAGCCTCGATCGCACCTGCGCCGCCGAAAGCATGGCCGATCATCGACTTGGTGGAGTGCACCGGCGTCCGGTAAGCATGATCGCCCAACACTTTCTTGATGGCCCTGGTCTCGGCAATGTCGCCCAGCGGCGTACCGGGGCCATGGCTATTGATGCAGTCTACTTCCTGGGGGGCGATGCCGGCATTCTCGATGGCCCAGCGGATGGTGCGCGCCGCGCCGAGCCCATCCGGGTCGGGTTGGGCCACGTGAAAGGCATCGGTGCAGGCAGCATAGCCGATCACCTCGGCGTAGATGCGCGCGCCGCGGGCCAGCGCGTGTTCCAGGCTCTCCAGGACGAACACGGCGCTCCCCTCACTCATGACAAAACCGTCACGCCGGACGTCGAACGGCTTGCATGCCTTTTCCGGCGCATCGTTGTCGGCGGCCAGGGCGCGCATGGCGATAAAGCCGGCAAAGGACACCTCGTTGAGCAGCGCTTCGGCGCCGCCGGCCAGCACCAAGTCGGCCGCACCGCGGCGGATCACTTCCGCCGCCTCGCCGATGGCCTGCGTCCCGGCGGCACAGGCGGTGACTACCGTGGCGTTATAGCCCTGGCACTGGAACAGCAGGCTCAGATGGTGGGCCGGCATGTTGGGGAGCGAGGCCGGCAGGGAAAAGGGGTTGACCCGCGACAACCCCTTGGTTCGCAGGGTTTCGATCCCGGCCATGGCAACGTCCCAGCCGCCGGCGCCGACGCCCATGACCGTCCCCGAGCGCTCCGGCTCTGGCACCAGCGAGCCCAAGCCCGGCATCGGCCATCGCCTCCAGGCCGGCAGCCACAGCCAAGTGCGAGCAGCGGGCCATCCGCTTGGCCTCCTTGAAGTTGATATACTTGGCGGCGTCAAAGCCCTTTACTTCGCCCGCGATCCGGATCGGATAACTGCTGGCATCAAAGTGGGTGATGTGGGCCACGCCCGAGCGGCCCGCCACCAGGCCAGCCCAGGTGTCAGCAACCGTCAAGCCCAACGGGGTGACGGCCCCCAAGCCGGTGACAACAACCCGCCGTCTTGTACTGTTCACGTATCCTCCAGGTGAAGAAAGATTCCCGCCTCGGGGTCGCTTCGACCTCTCAGAATGACAATTCTGGGTGATTCACTAACTCAGTCTGAAAAATCCTAATCGGCTGCGTCCGAGTCGCCCGGAACAATGCCGCGCTTGATCGCCTCCAAGACGCCGTTTTCCACCGTCCGGGCAGCCACCAGGATGGCATTCTTGATCGCATAGGCATCGGAGCGGCCGTGGCCGACGATGACGACGCCGTCCACGCCGAGCAGCGGCGCGCCGCCATACTCCCGGTAGTCCAGGCGGCGCTTGATCACGTCAAAGGCGGGCTTGGCCAGCAGTGCGCCTACCTTGGACAGGGTGCGGCTTGTGATCTCGGTCTTGAGCGTATCCACGATCAGCTTGGCCACCCCCTCCGACAGCTTGACGATCACATTGCCGGTGAACCCGTCGGTGACGATGACATCGGCAATGCCCCACGGGATGTCCTTGCCCTCGGCGTTGCCGACAAAGTTCAGTCCGCTGGCTTGAGCAGTGGCACCGTTTCCTGGACCAACTGGTTGCCCTTGCCCTCTTCCTCGCCGTTGGACACGATGGCCACCCGCGGCCGGGGCACGCCCAGGATCCGCTCGGCATAGACCGAGCCCATGATGGCAAACTGGAGCAGGTACTCGGGTTTGCAGTCGGCGTTGGCGCCCACGTCCAGGAAGAAACAGTAGCCCTGCGGCGTCTGGCTGGGAAAGACGGTGGACAGGGCCGGCCGCTGGATGCCGCGGATTCGGCCCAGGCGGAACAGCGCCGCGGCCAACGCTCCGCCCGAATTGCCGGCCGTGAAAGAAGGCATCGGCCTCGCCACGCTTGACCAGGTCCATGCCGACAACCATCGACGAGTCCTTCTTGGCCTTGACCGCCGCAGCCGGGTGCTCGTCCATCTCGACGACCTGGCTGGCATGGACGACAGTCAGCGGCAGGCCGGCTGTGTCGTGCTTGCGCAGCTCCGCCTCGACAGCAGTCTGTTGGCCGACCAGGATAATCTCCTGCCTGCAGAGCGCGGGCTGCCTGAACGGCGCCATCCACGACAACCGCCGGGGCGTGATCGCCGCCCATGGCATCAACCACGATCTTCATGTCGTTACACTCCTTGCCAAGGACAGAACACTTTCGGAGGCCAAAGGAAACGATTTTCTGGCTGCTCTATTGTACCAGGGGTTGGAATAGATTGGCAAATCTTGAGAGCAGGACAGTGTGCGGTTTTGCCACCAGCCCGCCGATTGGCGACAAGCCAAGTCTGAATTGCTTTTTCCCTAGAAGTGTGGTTTAATCTGCCCAAAGTGGGATACTGCTCATGGACAATGGTAGCTACATGGCTTAGAATTGGCTTCTAGTGAGAGGAGGTGGTAGACGATTATCGATCACTAGCTTCTGTTTCCGCGCCAGGCCCCAAACTGGCAATCGATGTCCAAAACCAAGAAAGATTACCTAAATGTTGTGGAGGAGAGAAATGAAAAAGTCGTTGTTCGCACTATTGGCCCTGCTCACTGTGCTGAGCATGGTCCTCACCGGTTGTGGCGCCACCCCGACCCCGGTGCCGCCCACCGCCGAGCCGGCCAAGCCGGCAGATACAGCAGTCCCAGCGACGGCAGCTCCGACGGCACCACCCGCCGGAGAACCGGTCACCATCTCGGTCTGGCACCAGTGGAGTGGTGACTATCTGACCGCCATCGAGCAGGCCTTCAAGGACTATACGGCCGAGCACCCCAACGTCACCATCGACCTGTCCAAGCCGGAAGACACCTCCAACGCCCTGAGCGTGGCCATCCCGGCCGGCGAAGGCCCCGACATCATCGGCTGGGCCAACGACCAGATCGGCACCCAGGCCCTGGCCGGCAACATCGTCGCCCTCGACGACTATGGCATCGACAAGGCCTTCCTCGACAGCACCTACGAGCCGGCAGCGGTGCGGGGTGTGGTGTGGCAGGACATGATCTGGGGTCTGCCCGAGAGCCAGGAAGGCATCGCCCTTGTCTACAACAAGGCGCTGGTGACCGACAAGTACCTGCCGACCGACCCGATGGACTTTGCCGACCTGCTGGCCAAGGCCCAGGCATTCAACACCGACACGGGCAAGTACCTGATCTGCAACCAGGGCTTGGGCAACGCCGACGCCTACCACGTCGCCCCCATCTACTTTGGAAATGGCGTGCCCGAGTATGTCGACGACCAGGGTATGGCCTACCTCAACACCCCTGAAGCCCTGGCCGCCGGCAAGTGGATGGTCGAGTTCAGCAAGGTCGCTCCCGCCGAGACCAGCCATGACATCTGCAAGGCCGCCATCATCGACGGCACGGCAGGTGCGTGGTGGACCGGCCCGTGGGCCATCGCCGACCTGGAAGCGGCCGGCATCGACTATGGCATCGTCCCGATGGGCAAGCCGTTCGTCGGCATCAAGGCCCTGCTGCTGAGCAAGAACGCCGTCGACCGGGGTAACGAGGCCGTCGCCATCGACATCATGAAGTACTTTACCAGCGGCGCGGTGCAGGCCAAGATCGCCGCCACCAACAAGACGATCCCGGCTGCGACCGAAGCCATGAATGATGCGGCCGTCCAGGCCCTGCCCACGCTGCGTGGCTTTGGCGCCTCGCTGAACCTGGGTGTGCCCATGGCCAACACCCCCTACGCCGGAGCGCAGTGGGGACCTGTGGGTGACGCCACCACCGCCATCTGGACCGGCGCCCAGACGCCCGAAGAGGCCCTGGCCGCCGCCCAAGCGGCCATTGAAAAAGCCATCGCCGACATGGGCGGGCCGCCGCCTGAGACCGTGGTTGAACCGACCGCCGCGATCCCTGCCGAGCCAGTGACCATCTCGATCTGGCACCAGTGGAGTGGTGACTATCTGACCGCCATCGAGCAGGCCTTCAAGGACTATACGGCCCTGCATCCCAACGTCACCATCGACCTGTCCAAGCCGGAAGACACCTCCAACGCCCTGAGCG
Source organism: uncultured Chloroflexia bacterium (assembly GCA_963749455.1). Lineage (GTDB taxonomy): Bacteria > Chloroflexota > Anaerolineae > JAAYZQ01 > JAAYZQ01 > JAFGOG01. The sequence goes on along the minus strand of CAVVMX010000006.1, from coordinate 293,595 downwards.
TGGCCATCCCGGCCGGCGAAGGCCCTGACATCATCGGCTGGGCCAACGACCAGATCGGTACCCAGGCCCTGGCCGGCAACATCGTCGCCCTCAACGACTATGGCATCGACATGACCTTCCTCAACGGCACCTACGAGCCGGCAGCGGTGCGGGGCGTGGTGTGGCAGGACAAGATCTGGGGTCTGCCCGAGAGCCAGGAAGGCATCGCCCTTGTCTACAACAAGGCGTTGGTGACCGACGAGTACGTGCCGACCGACCCGATGGACTTTGCCGACCTGCTGGCCAAGGCCCAGGCATTCAACACCGCCACCGGCAAGTACCTGATCTGCAACCAGGGCTTGGGCAACGCCGACGCCTACCACGTCGCCCCCATCTACTTTGGCCATGGCGTGCCCGAGTATGTCGACGACCAGGGTATAGGCCTACCTCAACACCCCTGAAGCCCTGGCCGCCGGCCAGTGGATGGTCGAGTTCAGCAAGGTCGCTCCCGCCGAGACCAGCCACGACATCTGCAAGGCCGCCATCGTGGACGGCACGGCCGGTGCGTGGTGGACCGGCCCGTGGGCCATCGCCGACCTGGAAGCAGCCGGCATCGACTATGGCATCGTCCCCATGGGCAAGCCGTTCGTCGGCATCAAGGCCCTGCTGCTGAGCAAGAACGCCGTCGACCGCGGTAACGAGGCCGTCGCCATCGACATCATGAAGTACTTTACCAGCGGCGCGGTGCAGGCCAAGATCGCTGCCACCAACAAGACGATCCCGGCTGCGACCGCCGCGCTGAACGACCCGGCCGTCAAGGCTCTGACCACGCTGGCGGGCTTTGGCGCCTCGCTGAACCTGGGTGTGCCCATGGCCAACACCCCCTACGCCGGGGCGCAGTGGGGACCTGTAGGTGACGCCACCACCGCCATCTGGACCGGCGCCCAGACGCCCGAAGAGGCGTCTGGCTGCCGCCCAAACGGCCATCGAAGAAGCCATCGCGGCAATGAAATAGTCCCACCAGGAGCGGGGAGAGGCAAGCCTCTCCCCGCTCCCTCTAATCGATTGCTACCAAAGGAGGTGCAGTATGGTTGGTTGGTCGGGACGCCGTCTGGCGTTGACCGTTCTGGCATTCATTGCCCCGACTCTAATCGGCATCGCCATCTTTAGTCTCTATCCCCTGCTGCTCAACGTCTTTGTCTCCTTCACGAACAGGGGACAGTACCACCCGAACCCCGATTGTACCGCGACGGTCTGGAAAGTCATGGATCCGGCCTGCTGGCTGGGCAAGCCGCCCACCGGAATGGCCACCCCCTACGACTTTAACGACCCGGCGACCAAGAACTACAGCGACCTGCTGGGAGGGTTCTTTACCAAGGACGCGCTCATCGCCATCCTCTTCATCCTGATCGCGCTCCTGCCCCTCATCATCGCCTGGCGCGTGAACCGCTACCTTGACCGCAAGCTGATCCGCCCCATCTCGCCAGGCCCGGTCTGGCTCGTCGGCCTGGTCGGAACCCTGTTGCTGGGCTTTCTGGTGAACGTGCCAGACCAGTACCAGATGCTCCTCGACTCGGGCGACTTTATCATGGTCAATGTGCGGACCATCCTGTACGTCCTGATCTGCATGCCGATCCTGTTCGTTCTGGGCCTGACCATGGCCCTGATCTTGAACAACAAGTTCTTGCGGGGGGTGACCTTCTTCCGGGTGGCGTTGATTATCCCCTGGGCTGCCTCGACAGTGGCGATCATGATGACCCTGATCTGGCAGTTCTTCTTCCGCGAACAGGGAACGATCAACCAGATCCTGAAGGCGCTCTTTGGGGACGTTCAGGGTCCGGCCTACCTAAACAAAACAGGCTGGGCCTGGTTCATCGTCGTTCTGGTCCAGGTGTGGTACACCTATCCCTTCTTCATGGTCACCCTCCTGGGCGGCCTGCAGGGCATCCCTCTCGACCTGTACGAGGCGGCCGATGTGGATGGCGCGAGCTGGTGGAAGCAGTTGACCAACATCACGCTGCCCCTGCTGCGGCCCGTTGCCCTGCCGATCATCGTTCTCAGCTCCCTGACCACCTACAAGATCGACGCCATCATCTGGGCCCTGACCAAGGGTGGACCAACGGCCGGGGCCGGCAAACCAGGCGCCACCGAATTCGTGATGGTCCATGCCTACAAGCAGATCTTTCAAACCAAAGCCTATGGCCGCATGGGGGCGTTCGCCGTGATCCTGTTCATCTTTCTGTTTGCCGCCACGCTGTACAGCCTGCGGATCACGCGGATCACGAAAGGAGCCTACGAATGAACCGATCACCCAGAAATGGGACCAAGGTCATTATGTATGTCGCTCTGGGGTTGATGACCCTGCTTGCCCTCTATCCGATCTGGTTTGCCATATTGGCTTCCGGGCGGCCGGGCGATCGCCTCTACACCTTCAACCTGGGAGGCATGTTTGTGCCCACGGAATGGACCTGGGACAACTACCAGACCCTGCTCCGCGACACTTTCTTCCTGACCTGGATCAAGAACAGCCTCGTCGTGGCGACGCTGACTTCCATTGCTTCGGTGTCGCTCGGCACTACGGGAGCGTTTGCCTTCTCCCGGTTTAAATTCCGCGGCCGCGAAGCAGGGCTGATCCTGTTCCTGGCCATCCAGGCGTTTCCGGGAATCCTGGCCCTGGTCCCGATCGCCCAGATCCTGACTGCCCTGGGGCTGTACGGGAACGTTCTTGGCCTGGTCATCGCCTACATGGCCGGCCAGCTCGTCTTTGCTACCTGGATGCTCAAAGGCTTCTTCGACACGATCCCGATCGATCTGGAAGAGGCGGGCGTGATCGACGGCTGCGGGCCGATCCAGTCGTTCGTGCACATCGCCCTGCCGCTGGCCCGCCCGGCCCTGGCCATCACCGCTCTCTTTGGCTTCATGGCCGGCTGGGGTGAGTTCTTTCTGGCTAACCTCCTCATCCCTGCCCCTGACGCCAAAAAGACGGTCATGGTCGGCATGTTCCAGATGGCTGGCGAGGTCAATATCCCGTGGGGCCAATTCGCCGCCGGGGCGGTGATGGTCATCATCCCCATCGTCCTGGTCTTTCTCTGGCTCCAGCGCTACATGGAAGCCGGCCTCACCGTGGGAGGCGTCAAGGGCTAGCTGTCTGCCGGGTTCGCCGTGGAGATACGATCCGCCCTGGCCTGGCCAGGAGTGTTTCATCGTCAGATCAGTGTAGGGCAAGCCGGCAGCTTGCCCTACACTAGTATGGAGCCTTGAGTGAAGCCTCCGGATTCGAATCCGCTTGGGACCCTGCACCATCACCCATCGTTCACCTCCAGGTTCGTCGGCCCTCGACCTGTCGATGTCTGGTTGCCTCCTGGCTATGCCGCCCACGAAGGCGCCTGCCGCTTTGCGGTCATTTACATGCACGACGGGCAGAACCTGTTCGATCCTCAGAAGGCCTACGCCGGCGTGGACTGGGGCATCAGCGAGGCCATCGTCCGCCTCTCTCAGGCGGGCGCCATCCGGGGAGCGATCGTGGTCGGCATCTGGAACACACAGAAGCGCTGGCCAGAATATATGCCCCAGAAGGCACTGGACGGGCCAGAGGCAGCGAGCATCAGGGAAAGCCTGGCCAAGGAGCCGGAAAACGAGCCAATTTCTGACCTTTACCTGAGGTTCATGGTCGAGGAGGTCAAGCCGTTCGTCGATGCCAAGTACCGAACTCTGCCGGGGCGAGAAAACACGGTGGTGATGGGATCGAGCATGGGCGGTCTCGTTTCCCTGCTATGCACTGTGTGAATACCCGGAAACGTTCGGCGGAGCCGGCTGTCTGTCGACGCATTGGCCGGCGGCGAGCGAAGCCCTGATGGCCTACCTGACCCGGGCTCTGCCGCGCCCAGGCCGGCACAGACTCTACTTTGACTATGGCACCGAGGATGTGGATGCACCATACGAGCCACACCAGATCCAGGCCGACGCAGTGATGAGAGCAGCCGGGCTACAGGGACGGGATCGACTGGATGACGTGCAAGTTCCCCGGCGCCGGGCATTCGGAGAGGGCCTGGCGCGAACGGGTACACATTCCAGCTGCAGTTTCTGCTGGAAGGACGACCAGACTAGCATGGAAGAATTCATCTTTGGCACTCTTGCCACCGACGAGCTGAAACTGGTGCACCACCGCGCCGCCCTGCGCGGCCTGCAGCACGCCCACGACCTCACCCCACGCGATCCGCTGCCCGGCGAGCCGGTGACCCTGGCCGTGCGCGTCGGTCCCGACCTCGACGCCGGGCACGTCGCCTGCTACTATACCCTCGATGGCACACGAGCCGCACGGCGCCCGCGGCGTGGCCTACAACGGCCACGTCCTGCCCCTGGAGCCGATCGGGATCGCCTGGGACACCCTGGTGTGGGGCTACGTCGCCGCCTGGCAGGGCACCCTGCCGGCCCAACCGGAAGGCACCGTGGTGCGCTATCAGATCGGCGCCTGGGCCGACGAGGGGCCCGAGACCTTTGCCGACTGGCCTGACGTCCAGGCCACCGCCGAGCAGGCCGCCAGCGCCTTTTTCCGCGAGGAGCCCTTGCCCGCCGAGCCGCTGGGAGACCCATCGCAGCGCCACACCTTTGCCTTTGGCGTCGATCGCCTGGCGCCGCCGTGACTGGGCTCGGCAGGCCGTCATCTACCAGATCTTTGTCGACCGTTTCTACCCCGGCGGCGGGCGCGACTGGCTCCAGACCACCGACCTGCGCGGCTTTTGCGGGGGCACCCTGTGGGGCGTGGCCGAAAAACTGGACTATGTGGCCGAGCTGGGCGCCGACTGCCTGTGGCTCAGCCCAATCTTTCCCAGCCCATCCCACCACGGCTACGACGCGACCGATCTGATGCACGTCGAGCCGCGCCTGGGCGGAGACGAGGCGCTGCGCGCCCTGGTCGAGCAGGCCCACGCCCGCGGCATCCGGGTTCTGCTCGACCTGGTCTGCAACCACATCTCCGACGAGCACCCCATCTTTCGCGAGGCCCGCTCCAACCCGGCCAGCCCCCATCGCTCCTGGTTCACCTTCGACGACTCGGAGATTGGCTATCGCACCTTTTTCGGCGTGCGATCCATGCCCCAGGTGAACCTGGCCAACCCGGCGGCCCGCGCCTGGATGATCGACACCGCCCGCTATTGGCTGCGCGAATTCGACGTGGACGGCTACCGCCTGGACTATGCCAACGGGCCCGGGCCTGACTTCTGGACCGATTTCTGGGCCGCCTGCAAGGCAGAGAAGCCTGACTGCTACTGCTTCGGCGAGGTGGTAGACGCCCCGGTCGTCCAGCGCACCTACGTCGGCCGGCTTGACGGCTGCCTCGACTTTTTACGCCGGCGATGCCCTGCGCCGCACCTTTGCCCTGGGCCGGTGGACCGAGGATCACCTGGAACGCTTCCTGGAGCGCCACGCGGCCTATCTTCCCAGACAGCTTTCTGATGCCCACCTTCCTCGACAACCACGACATGGACCGCTTCCTCTACCTGGCAGGCGGCGACAAGGAGGCGCTACGCCGCGCCGCCGCCGTCCAGATGCGACTGCCCGGCCCGCCGATCATCTACTACGGGACCGAGGTCGGGCTCAGCCAGAGCCGCAGCACGCGGGAGGGCATGGGCCTGCACGTCAGCCGGGTGCCGATGGCCTGGGGCGCCGAGCAGGACCGGGAGCTGTTGGCCTACTACAAGGCGCTGATCCGAGAGCGTAGATGACCACTACCGCCAGAAAGAGCAACCGCACCTGGCTGTTGGCGCTGATCGGCATTGTGCTGATCGCGGCGCTGCTGCGGGGCTGGGCGGTCGCTGCGGCTGCCCCTGGACTATGACGAGCCGATCTACCTGCGAGCGCGGCTTTGAGTATGCCAGGGCGCTGAGGGCCGGCGACTGGAACGGCGTGATCGACAATGCCGCCAACCGGGAGCATCCGCGCCCTGGTCAAGCTGCTTTATGGCCTGGTGGTGCTGGTTCTCGGGCAGGAGGCCACCTGGGCGGTTGGGCTGTACGCGGCCCGCGCCCTTTCTGCCGTACTGGGCGCCCTGGCGGTCTTGGTTCTGGCCCTATTCAATCCGCTTGGCAGGGGGCATGATGGCCGTGCACACGATGGCCATCAAGTACACCAGCCAGGCCTACCTGGAGGCGCTGCCCCACCTGGCCTCGCTGGGCGCCGTGTTGGCCCTTGTCCGCTCCCGGCCGGCCGGCGCAGAGCCCAGTCGCAGCGCGGCCCGACGCCTGGTTTTGGCTCTCCGCACTGGCCCTGGGTGTCACGGCGGCGGGCAAGTTCACCTATCTGCCGGTCGTGCTTGTCATCCTCTACCTCGCCTTCTTTGAAAAGCGCACCAGATGGTACCATCTACTGCTCTACTTTGCCGCTTTCGGTTGCCACCTTCTGGTTGCTCAACCCCACCCTCTGGCACGAGCCGGTCACCCGCCTGTACAACTCGCTGTTCTTTCACGTTGCGCTACTCCCAGGGCGACCGAGGTCGAGCATGGCCGGGCTGCCCTGGTACCAGCCGCTCTACTGGATCTCCCGATCCCCACCCTCCACCTGGCATCCCGACGTCTTTTTCTACCCCGGCCTCGACGGCGTCATCTTCCTGCTGGCGCTCGGTCGGCCTCTACTGGGAATGGCGCGAGCGCCGCTGGGTGGTGGTCTGGATCGCCGCCAGCCTGCTCTTTCTGCTCGCCTGGCCCACCAAGTGGCCCCAGTACACACTGATCCTGACCCCCGCGCTGTGCCTGGCCGCATCGTCGACGGTTGTCTCACGCCTACCGGTGGCTCAGGGAGCGGGAGCTTTACTGGGACTGGTTCCGGCAGATGGTGCCCAAGCCCGCCGCTTGTCCTTCTGGATCCTCCTGGGCGTTACTCGTCCTGGCAATCGCCGTCGGCTATTCGGCAGCCACCCTGCAACTGACAACGGCGCGGCTCAACTGGTCTCACTTCACCAGCGACAGCACCCTACTGCCCAGCGACACCGTGTACGACATGCTGGCCGGAGCGGATGGCGAGATGATCCTGGCGACCGATCACGGAGTGGCCATCTGGTCGCCGCCGGCCGCCGCCGATCTGCCGGACCACTGGATCCTCTACACCACCGAAAACTCCCCCCTGGCGCACAACAGCGTGCGGGCCGTGGTCCGCGACCAGGCCGGCCGGCTCTGGCTTCGGCACGGAGCAGGGCCTGGCTCCTTCGACGGATCCGAGTGGGAAACCTATCGGGCCGGCGACCTGGGACTGCTGGGGGACTGCGTGCACGCCCTGGCGGTCGGCAGTGACGGCCGCCTGTGGGTGGGCACCGAAACGGGCGTGGCGGTCCTGGATGGTCAAGCATGGACCCCCCTGACAACCGCGACCTCCGGCCTGACGAGCGACCGAGTGCTGGCGCTGGCCGTCGAGCGTGGGACCGGTGGCGACCGGGTGTGGTTCGGCACCCGCGCCGGGTCAGCCGCCTGGACACCGGCACCGGCGAGTGGACAAGCTTCCCAGAGCGATTTCGATCCGACCTGGGGTGGCGTAGCCGAGCTGATGTTCGACTCCAGCGGCCGGCTGTGGGCCGGGACGTCGGGAGGCGGGCTGGGCCGCTGGGACGGTACGGCGTGGACCTTCTATCGCACCAGCAACTCGGACATCCCGTTCAACACGGTGAACGTCGTCGCCGAGGTCAGGCCTGGCGTCCTATGGGTCGGGGTGGCCCGGCCGACCGAGGTGGGAGGTGAGCTGGCCGAGTTTGACGGCCAAACCTGGAAGGTCTACGATAGTGGTCCGGCTTTTCCGGCGCCGAGCCGATGGCCATAGTCCAGGACTGCCGAGGGAAGGTGGTGGATCGGCACCCGCTCCGCCGGCGTGGATATCTACCGCGCCCAGCAGTGAATCGCCTTGCGCATGTGCTCGACAACGGGCGCCGGCCTCTGCCGACTTGCAGATCTAATTGGAGGAGAGAAATGATGACGAAACGTTGGTCCCTGCTACTGGTTATCGTGTGGATGATCAGCCTGCTGGCCGCCTGCGGTGCGCCAGAAGCGACGCCCACGCCACAGCCGGTCCCGCCGACGGCTACGCAGTGCCGCCGACGGCCGAGCCCACGGCCACCGACCACTCAGCCACGGCACAACGGTGCCGCCGACGGCTGAGCCCACGGCGGCTCCGGCGGAAAATCCGCTCTACCTGTCGATCATCTGGCACCAGCACCAGCCGATCTACTTCAAGGACCCGGAGACCGGCATCTATCAGAAGCCATGGGTGCGGGTGCACGCGGCCAAGGACTATGTGGACATGGCCGCCATGCTGGAACAGTATCCCGACATCCAGGCCACCTTCAACCTGACCCCCTCACTGCTGCGACAGCTGCAGGACCTCGAGGCCGGCGCCAAGGACCTGTACCAGGTGCACACCGAAATCCCGGCCGCCGAGCTGACCGACGAGCAGAAGGCGTTCATCCTCGAGCGCTTCTTCGACACCAACTCCAAGATCATCGCCCGCTTCCCCCGCTACCAGGAGATCGCCAACGACCGCGACAACAGCGCCAATTGGGACACCCAGACGTGGCTGGACCTGCAGGTGCTCTTCAACCTGGCCTGGACCGACCCCGACTGGCTGGCCGAGGAGCCGCTGGCCGGCCTGGTGGCCAAAGGGCAGAGCTTTGCCGAAGAAGACAAGGCCATCATCCTGGCCGAGCACGCCCGACTGGTGGCCGAGGTGATCCCGCTGCACAAGCAGCTACAGGATGAGGGCCGCATCGAAGTGACCATGACCCCCTTCTTCCACCCGATCCTGCCGCTGTTGCTGGACTCCAACCTGGCGAGCGCTGCCGTGCCCGACATCAAGCTCCCGCCGCGCTACGCCCGCGGCTTTGACGCCGTGGCCCAGGTGGAGATGGGCGTCGAGTTCTACACCGAGCTGTTCGGCAATCCACCGCTGGGCATGTGGCCGGCCGAAGGCGCAGTGGCCCAGGAGATCGTGGACATGGTGGCCAAGGCCGGGCTCCAGTGGATGGCCAGCGACGAAGAGGTGCTGGCCCGCAGCCTGGGCGAGGTCAGCTTTGGGCGCGACGGCCAGGGGCTCGTCCAGGACGCCGACGCGCTGTACCGGCCCTACATCGTCAGCGGCCGCGACAACCAGATGTACATCGTCTTTCGCGACAAGACGATCAGCGACAAGGTCGGCTTTACCTACAGCGGCACCAGCGGGGCGGCAGCCGCCCAGGACTTCGTCAACCGCGTCCTGGCCATCCGCAGCCGGTTGGAAGAGACCGGTGCAACCGGCCCGCACCTGGTGAGCGTCATCCTGGACGGCGAAAACGCCTGGGAGAACTATGCCAACGACGGCAAGGAGTTCCTCAACAACCTGTACCAGATGCTGGAGGAGGAGCAGAAGAAGGGCACCATCCAGACCATCACCCCCAGCGACTATGTGGCCGCAGTTCCCCGACCAGCCCAAGATCGAGGAGCTGTGGGCCGGCAGCTGGGTCAGCCCCGATTACTTGACCTGGATCGGCGAGGACGAAGAGAACCGGGCCTGGGACTACCTGGGCAAGGTGCGCGACCGACGTCGAGAAAAAGAAGGTCGGCCTGGACGAAGAGACCCTGGCCAAGGTCATGGACGCCATCTACACCGCCGAGGGCAGCGACTGGTTCTGGTGGTATGGCGCCGACCAGAACAGCGGCGACGACTCGAGCTTTGACCTCCAATTCCGGCTGACGCTGCAGCGCGTCTATGAGCTGATGGGCGAGCCGGTGCCTACCTTCCTCAAGGTGCCGGTGATCCCACAGTCGGCCCAGCCGCCCGCAGCGGGCGCGACCGGGGTGATCACGCCGACGATCGACGGCGTCGCCGCCGACGGCGAGTGGGACGGGGCCGGTTACTATACGGAGGAAGGCGGCGTCCAGGCCACGCCGGAACAGGTGGTCAGCCAGCTCTGGTACGGCTTTGCCAAGGACACCCTGTACCTGCGCCTGGATGCCCGCCGGCCGTGGGCCGACATCGGCGCCGACACGCGCGTCGGCTTTTACCTGACCAAGCCGGGCGGCGGCAGCGAGCAGCCGTTCAGCCGCATCGCCGTCCAGAGCGGCGGGGACACCCTGTTGGGCTTTGGCGCCAACGCGCTGCTCGAGGTGGCGATCCAGGACGGGTCGGCTACCTACTATACCGTAGACGAAAGCGGCGTCTATGTCGAGGCGGCCACCGGCCTGCCGGTCGGGCGTGGCGGGCACGACGCTGGAGGTGGCCCTACCCTACGCCGACTTTGGCAAGCCGGATGCCGGCGACACCCTCAAACTGCGCACGGTGGTCAGCGAGGGCGAGCAGCGCGACATGCAGGTGGTGCCGAGCGGCGGCCCCGCCGAGATCGTCGTCCCTGACCTGGGGCTGACCAAGCCGCTCCTGACCATCGTCGATCCCAAGGGCGACGATCACGGCCCCGGCAGCTACACCTATCCCACGGACGCGGTTTTTGGCGCCGGCGCCTTTGACCTGGTCGAGTTCATGGTGGCCGAGGACGACAACAACCTGATCTTCCGCTTTACCTTCGACGGCCCGCTAAACAACGGCTGGGGGGCAGGAAACGGCATGGGCATCCACACGCTCGACGTCTACATCAACGCCGCCGAGGGCGGCGCCCGGAAGCTGCTGCCGGGCCGCAACGCTGCAGTGCCGGAAGCCGACGCCTGGGACTTTGCCGTCTGGGCTGAGGGCTGGACGCCGGGCCTGTTTGGCCCGCCGCCGGCCGGCTCGCTGGAGCCGACCAAGATTGGCGACACCAGCACGCTCAACATCGTGAGCGATCCCGGCCAGAACCGGATCACCATCCGGATGCCGAAGAAGGTGCTGGCCGATAGCCTGGGGATAGACGTGGCGGCCCTCGATCCGGCCTCGTGGGGCTACCTGGCCGTGGTAATGAGCCAGGAAGGCTACCCCGCCAGCGGTGTCTGGCGGATACGGGACGTAGAGGCAGCGGCGCAGCAGTGGCGTTTCGGTGGGGCTCCGGCCGACAAGAACCACACCCGCATCATCGACGTGGCCTACCCTGACGGCGCTTCGCCGACCCAGGAGGAGGCGCTGAGCGCCTATACGCCGTCGCAGGCAGAGGACGTGAGCACACTGGGCCCTGACGATTTCGCCCAACTGCCGATGATCTCACCCCAGTAGTCTCCCTGTAACACAAACGACGGCCCTGGCGATTGCCAGGGCCGTCGCTGTTTTCGACAACCGGTTTCTACTTTTGGGCCACGGCGATCAGGTCATTGCTGTGGGCCGGGTCAAAGGGCGAGCCGTCGTAGCCGCCGTAAAAGGCGGCCTGGAAGAATCCGGCTGCTTGCCAGTGCAGCAGCCAGCTCATCACGAAAGATGGGGCGCAGCTCGGTCGACTCGACATCCTGGGTCCAGGTCTCGCCGTCTCGCTGCAGGCGGATCATGTTAAAGGTGACCGTCGCCTCGTGGAAATCGTAAAAGCGGACGAAAACCCATTCCCGCTCGCCCTCGCGGCACGATTGGGGGCCCATAAAGCGCTCCCGCTGGCGCCACACCCGGTCGAAATTGCGGTTCTGGATCACCACCAGGCCGCCGGGATGGAGCACAGCGGCGAAATCGGACAGCGCCTCAGCCAGCGCCTTCTCCGTCAGCAGGTGGGGCAGCGAGTTGCCCAGGCACAACACGGCGTCAAAGGTCTGGCCGAGCGCTGCCAGGCCGCCAAACCCCGCCACGGCAAATCTCACCTCCACACCGGCGGCGGCGGCATTTCGCCGCGCCTGCTCGATCATGGCCGCGCTCAGGTCGGCTCCCACCGCCTGGTAGCCCTGCCTGGCCAGGGCGATGGCGTGGTGGCCGGTGCCGCAGGCGGCATCCAGCACGCGCACTCACCCCATGGTCGGCGAAGAGGCGCTCAAGGAAGGGCAGCTCGTGAGCCAGCCGGCCTTCCCAGTTTACAAAGCGATCGTAATCAGACGCCAGCGCGTCGTAAAACGGCATCTGGGTCACCGATCTGCTCCTGTGGCGGGCGGTCCTTTCTCAGCCGCTCGTAGGCTTCCAGGCCGATGCACTCGGCAGCGAACTTGCACCAGTCGATGCACGACGCGCCCCGCTCCTTGTTGACCCACAAGCGGCAGTGTGGGCAGCGGGCCAACGGCTCGTCGGACCACATCTCCATCTCTTTCCCGCAGTGGGGACAGCTCATATACTCAGGCTTGGCTTCCTTAAAGACAATCGCACCCGGACAACCACGCATCGTCACTACCTCCTTTGTCTGTTCGATCTGCCTGCGACAGCGCTTCTATTCGGGCCCGGAATGGACCGCCGTCCATCGCCGCACCCCCCAGGCTCATGTTGGCCTCAGCCGCCAAGACCCCGGCCTGCATCCCCGCCTGGAGCAGCTGGCTTCCGATCTCGAAATCAACACACACCCCACTCCAGCACTGAGGCACCACGGCGGGCAGCCTGTCCAGCAGCAAGCGACAGGCTTCAGCGACGGCGACCGGCACCTCGGTGGCTGACTGCCAGGCCTGGCGCCGGGCCGGATCGCTGGCGGCCAGGGAACGGGTATCCAGAACGGCCCGGTAAGCCTCGACATCGGCATCGGCCTGCGGAACAGCGCTACCCGCTGGGCCTGGGTCAGGTCCAGGGTCTCTTCCAGGACGGCCTGCTCAGAGGCTGCGAGCTGCTGCCGATTGAGCGTGACGCGCAGCGCCTTGGCAATCAGCGCGGCACCCATTGCCGCAGCTACCGCAGCCGCCGCCACACCCCCTGGCAACGGGCGGGCGCTCATGTCGTCCAGCCAGGTTTCCAGGTCTCGCATGGTTCCTATTCTACTCCGATCTGATGCGCTTGTCTATGACATTTGTCAGGAGGTGTACACAAGAGGGGCCTGAGTGATCAGGCCCCTCTGTCGTAGGGTGCAGTAACAGGTCTGCCTGCCTATTCGTGGATCCAGTGATCCACAGCCCGCTCGTACGTTAGGATTTCGTCCTCGGCAAAAAAGAGGGGGATCTCGTACGCCGCCGTGTCGGGCCCGTCCGAGCCATGCACCAGGTTGCGGCCGATCTCCAGGCCAAAGTCGGCCCGGATCGTGCCCGGCTCGGCGTTGGCCGGGCTGGTCGCGCCCAGCGTCTTGCGCACGATGTTAATGGCGTCCTTGCCCTCGATAACGGCCGCCACAACCGGCCCGCTGGTGATGAACTGGACCAAGCCTTCGTAGAAGGGCTTGCCTTTGTGGATCGCATAGTGGCGGGCAGCCAGATCAGGACTGATCTGCATCAGCTTCATGGCGGCAAACCGTCAAGCCGCGCTGTTCCAGGCGGGTGATGATAGGCCCGATCAGCCCTCGCTGAATTGCGTCAGGCTTGAGAATGACGAGTGTGCGTTCCATGCCTTCTCCTGATTGTTCTTTGATCTAGCGCGACAGCGCCTGGCGAGCCTGCCGGTACATGCTCAGCGCCTCGTCCAGGCGATCCTCGTGCATATAGGCATCGCCCAGCAACTGGTACAGGCGCACGAGATCGACGTCAGTTCCGGATAGCGGTTCCAGATCGTCTATGACCGCAGGCACCAGCTTCCGGGATGCGATCAGCTTTTCATAATACTTGAACGCCGAGTTCCAGTCGCGCTGGCCGCGGTAGAAGCGGGCCAGCTCCAGCTGAACCTGGTAGTCACGCGGCCGCGCCTTGAGCTGCTTCAACAGATCGTCCAGCCGCAATGGCAGGGTGACCTCCTCCACAGCCGGCGCAACCTCTTCCTTGACGGGCATCACCTCAGGCGGCAGGGAAACCTCTTCAACGGGAAGCACGACTTCCGGAGCAGCTTCGACCACCACACTCGGCACAGGCTCCTCAACCGGCGGCAGAGTGACCTCCAGGACGGGCGTCTCCAGAGCAGGTGCGACCTCCTCGACAGGAAGCACGAGCTTCCGGAGCAGCTTCGACCACTGCACTCGGCGCAGGCTCCTCGACTGGCGGTAGTATCACCTCCAGGGCGGGCGTCGCCAGGACAGATGCGACCTCCTCGACCGGGAGCCCAACTTCCGGCGCAGCCTCGACTACCACACTCGGCACAAGCTCCTCGGCCGGCAGCTCAACCTCGGCAGCGGCTGCTTCTTCCACTGCCACGACAGACGGCGGCAGCTCCTTCTCACCAGCAGCCACGCCCAGATCCTTCAACCAGTCGGGGACCTCCTCAGAGGCTACAACCTCCTCAACCGGAGCTGCCACCTCCAGCGGCGGCAGCTCCACCACCGGGATCTCTACCTCCGGCAGGGCTGTCACCTCGACGACAGGCGCCGTTTCTTCGCCAAGCAGGTCCGTCAGCCAATCGGGAATAGGCTCGGCGCGTTGAGACTCCAACTCCTCAGGCGTCATGTCAGTCATGGCCGCGGCCAGGTCGGCCTCATCCAGCATGCCTGCCTCAACCAGAGCCTTCAGGCTCTCCGGCACCTGGACCTCCGGCTCCGCCTCTTCGGGAACGAGCACCTCAGCCTCGGGCAGCACCTCCTCACCCTTAGCCATACCCAGCTCCTTCAGCCAAGCGGGGATCTCTTCAGTACTCCCTTCGGTCACCACCACCTCAAGCGGAGGCAGCTCCTCACGGTGGATCTCAACCACCGGCGCGGCCACCTCCTCAATCTCGGCCACGCCCAGCTCCTTCAGCCAGGCCGGGATCTCTTCAGCAGCTACCATCTCCTCAAGTGGCGCTGCCTCCTCTGGTGGTTGAAGCTCCACGACCGGGATCTCAGCGACCGGCGCGGCTGCTTCCTCAACCTCGGTCATGCCCAGCTCCTTCAGCCAAGCAGGAATCTCCTCAGCGGGTACAACCTCCTCAACTGGAGCGGCTGCCTCTTCAGCCTTGGCCTTGCCCAGATCCTTCAGCCAATCGGGTATCTCCTCAACGGCTACAACCTCCTCAACCGGCGCTGCCACTTCCAGTGGCGGCAGTTCCACCACCGGGATCTCTACCTCGGGCGCGGCCGCCGCCTCGACGGCGGGCGCCGCTTCCTCGCCAAGCAGGCCCTTCAGCCAATCCGGAACAGCCTCGGCACGCTGAGATTCAAGCTCCTCGGGCGTCATCTCAGCCATGGCCGCAGCCAGGTCGGCCTCATCCAGCATGCCTGCCTCAACCAGAGCCCGCAGGCTCTCCGGCACCTGGACCTCCGGCTCCGCCTCTTCGAGCACAGGCGCCGCTGCTTCAGGCGGCGGCAGCTCCACGACCGGGATCTCAGCCACCGGCGCCGCCACCTCCTCGGCCTCGGCCATGCCCAGGTCCTTCAGCCAGTCGGGGATCTCCTCGAGCGGTGCAGCAGCTTCTGGCAGCGGCAGCTCCACGACCGGGACCTCAGACCTCCGGCGCGGCCGCCTCCTCAACCCCGGCCATGCCCAGGTCCTTCAGCCAGTCGGGGATCTCCTCGAGCGGTGCAGCAGCTTCTCAGCAGCGGCAGCTCCACAACCGGGACCTCAGACACCGGCGCGACCGCCTCCTCGGCCTCGGCCATGCCCAGCTCTTTCAACCAGGCCGGAATCTCCTCAGCGGCCACCACCCCCTCAACCGGAGCTGCCGCCTCCAGCGGCGGCAGTTCCACTACCGGGATCTCTACCTCCGGCGCTGCTGCCGCCTCGACGGCGGGCGCCGCTTCCTCGCCAAGCAGGTCCTTCAGCCAGTCGGGAACAGCCTCGGCACGCTGAGACTGCGAGCTCCTCAGGCGTCATCTGCAGCCATAGCCGCAGCCAGGTCGGCCTCATCCAGCATGCCTGCCTCAACCAGAGCCTTCAGGCTCTCCGGCACCTGGATCTCCGGCACCGCCTCTTCGGGCATAGGCGCCGCAGCTTCAGGCGGCACCAGCTCCACGACCGGAACCTCAGTCACCGGCGCGGCCGTCTCCTCGACCTTGGCCATGCCCAGGTCCTTCAGCCAGTCGGGGATCTCCTCAGCGGTCACTGCCTCTTCAACCGGTGCAGCGACCTCCACCGGCGGCAGCTCCACGACCGGGACCTCCGCCACCGGCGCGGCCGCCTCCTCGACCCTCGGCCATGCCCAGGTCCTTCAGCCAGTCGGGGATCTCCTCAGCAGCCACTGCCTCCTCAACCGGTGCAACAGCTTCCGCTGGCGGCAGCTCCACGACCGGGACCTCAGCCACCGGCGCGGCCGCCTCCTCAACCCCGGCCATGCCCAGGTCCTTCAGCCAGTCGGGGATCTCCTCAGCAGCCACTGCCTCCTCAGCCGGAGCTGCTGCCTCCTCAACCTCGGCCTTGCCCAGATCCTTCAGCCAGTCGGGAATCTCCTCAGCGGCCACCGCCTCCTCAACCGGAGTTGCTGCCTTCTCAACCTCGGCCTTGCCCAGGTCCTTCAGCCAGTCGGGAATCTCCTCAGCGGCCACCGTCTCCTCAACCGGCGCGACTGTCACTTCGGCAGCGGGCACCGCTTCTTCGCCGAGCAGGTCCTTCAGCCATACGGGAACGGCCTCGGCACGCTGAGACGCAAGCTCCTCAGGTGTCATCTCAGCCATGGCCCCAGCTAGGTCAGCCTCATCCAGCATGCCTGCCTCAACCAGAGCCCTCAAGCTCTCCGGCACCTGGATCTCCGGCACCGCCTCTTCGGGCACGAGCACCTCGGCCACCGGTGCCTCAACCTCGGGCGTCGTGACAGGTTCTTCACCTTCGCCTATGCCCAGCTCCCGCAGCCAGGCAGGGATCTCTTCGGCAGGCACTGCCTCTGCCTCGAGCGCAGCCTCTTCGAGCGCTACCTCTTCAGCAGGCGCTGCCTCCGCCTCTTCGGCCGGCGCCATAGTCCCTGGCGTGGCCGCCTTCTCGGCTTCAGTCAAGCCCAATTCCCGCAGCCAGTCGGGGACTTGCTCGCCCTCCCCTTCGATCGCTGCCTCTTCAGGCGCTGCCGCCGGGCCCGCTTTGACCTCTTCGACAGGCAGACCGGGAATCTGCTCTTCGTGCCCCAGACTCCTGAACCCAGTCGGGAGTTTCGGGCACAAGCCCCTCTTCCTCGACCTGGCGTTCTATCTCCTGCGCTGCGAGAGAGGGCACCACCCAGGGTCGGGTCGGCACCACGTCCAGTTCAGGAATCAACACCTCCTGCGGTGGCAGCGGTGAATCCTTGCCCATCATCGTCTGTGCTACCAGGTTCTCGGGGTCCAAAGTGCGGGCTATCTTCAGCTTCTGCTCACCGGCATCTTCGTTACCACCCTGCTTCCAGATCTCACCAAGGATCAGGTTGGCCTTCAAACAGTTGGGCAACATCGAAAGAATGTCCAGGCAAACGTCAACTGCCTCCAGACGCCGCCCGTCGTGCCACAGCGCCTCTGCCAGTGCAACCCGGATATCGGGCAGATTGGGATCCCCGCGAAGCAACGTGCGGAATTCGGTGATGGCCCGCTCGTATAGGCCGTTGCGAGCGTACAGGCGTCCCAGTGCGCCTGGAGTTAGTTTCAGCCGGGCCTTTTCCACACCATCGCGTTGGGTATAAAGCCGTTGGAGTTCGCGTCGGACCTCGGTATTGCCGGGAGCCAGTTCAAAAGCACGCTCCATCTGCCAGATCGCCTCGGGAAGCATGCCCTGCTCGCCCAAGATGATCCCCAGACCAACCCGGGAGATCAGGTTTTCGGGATCGGCGCCCAGAGTTCGCTGAAAGCACTCGATGGCCTCTCGATACATCTCCTTTTCCAGACATGCTTCTCCCAGCAAACAATAGGTCTCGACATGCTTTGGATATTGATCGCAGGATATGCTGGCAATGAGCGATCGCTTCGTCGTGCTGATCGTTGCGGATCATCTCCTTGATCTTGGCTGTATAACTGCGCAAAAGGATCTCTGCCATTGCTCTCTCCTTCGCTTTAGATCAGGGCTTATTATGCCCCGTTCCCTCAAAAATGTCAATAGACCGCAAGTCTCAGAAGCTCCAGTCCGCTCATGCCGCGCAGCATAGCATCGATCAGAACGAGTGCAGGAGGTTCGCCCCGGACCTTGTGGAGGTCTTTTCCGCTGTGCTCGGCAGTGCTGACCTGAAAACCCTGCAGAGTGGGCACGCAGCAGCCCTCGCGCATGCCAACTTTATCGTCAACTACCAGGATGCTGGGTTTCTGTGCCTCCACCGCAAGTCCTCCACGCGGAGTTGGAGCAAGTATACCACAATCTGCGAGATTATGCCAACCTGTTCAAAGACAAGAAAAGCAGGAACCCGTACGGATTCCTGCTTTCCTTCTCACAAGGAGGAGAAAGGAGTATCTGCATTATACTACAGTTTGCGCAACACTACAGTAAGCAAGATCACAATTTAGACCTAGTAAGTCGTGATTTCCTCTCGGATCTTTTCCAGGATGCCCGCGCCGATGCCGGGCACGTCCAAAAGATCATCGATCTGGGCAAAAGGCCCGTGCGCCTGACGATAGTCGAGGATACGCTGTGCCAATTCCGGCCCGATGCCGGGCAGCGCCTCGAGCGCTGCCTGGTCCGCAGTGTTGATGTTGACCTTGGCTGGAGACAGAGGCTCCACAGATGGCAACCGAACCGGATTCTCTCGCCGACGCGGGGGACATGAACCTGCTCGCCGTCGGCGACCGGATGGGCCAGGTTGATGTTGATCAGGTCGGCTTCGGTGATGGCGCCGCCAGCGGCCAAGAGCGCATCTTTGACGATACTGCCCGGCGGAAGCAGATAGACGTCAGGGTGCTGCACCGCCCCGCTGACGTACACGCGCAGCAGGCCGGGGGTGGGCGTGGGCTCGGTCCAGGTAGGAGCAGGAGAAACAGAAGGGGTCAAGGCCAGGGGCACAGGCTCACGCTGGCGTCCCTCAAACAATGCCAGGCCGAGCAGCTGCTGCCACAACGCACACAAAGAAGAGAACTCGCTCGATAGCGCTCAAACCACTTCATCCGGCGCCATCAATCCTTCTCTGCACAGATCCAGGCCCTCCTGGGCCGGCAGGGCATTGGGTTCAATCTTGAGAGCCTCTTCCAGCCAGGGGCGGGCTTCGTCGCAGCGGTCCAGGAAGACATAGGCCAGGCCGAGCAAGTAGTAATACTCGACCTGGGTCGCTCCCAGATCAAGCGCTTGTCCGGAACGCCGGGATGGCATCTTCCCAGTCGCGCAGGTCGTAATAGGCCCGTCCCAGGTGGCCGTAGGCCGGCGCATAGCTGGGATCGATCTCGACGGCCTTCTTCAGCTCGACCACTGCCCGTTGATAGTCCCCCCTGGAGTGGTAGGCCCAGCCCAGTTGATCGCGGGCATGAGCGCTGTCCGGATCGACCTGGATCGCTTTTTCGTAAGCAGCCAAGGCATCGGCACGACGGTTGTGGTTCGTGTAGATACGGCCCAGGTCGATATACGGCTGCGCCAGCCGGGGATCGAGCATCGTGGCTCGCTGATACTCGGCCACCGCGTCGCTATAGCGGGGCTGCTTTTCGAGCGCGTAACCCAAGTCGCGATGGGCAAAAACACTGCTGTTGTCCATACTGACTGCCAGCCGGGCCAGTTTCCACCGCCTGCTTCGTCTGGCCCAGGTCGGCATACACTTCGGCCAGGAAAGCATGGGCTTCGGCATAGCCCGGATCGAGCTCGGTGGCGCTCAGGCAGGCGTTCAGCGCCTCCTGGAGCTTGGCCTGATCGCCGCCTGCATCCCAATCAAGAGCCATGCACAGCGCGGCCAGCGCCTGCGCATCATCAGGCGCCAACCCAACTGCCTGGCGAGCCTTTTCCACGGCCTCAGCCGTCCGCTGGCGCAGGGTCAGGAGAAGCGCCCAACGGGCGTAAGGAGCTGGATCGGCCGGATCGAGGGCTGCGGCCTGACCGTACTTGTCAATGGCTTGGTCTAGCTTGCCATCCAGGTACAGCTTGTCGGCCTCGGCCATGATCTCGGTCGCGGTGAAGGTGGGAGTGGGCGTCGGGCCGACCTGGATCGGCTTGATCAGATCGCGCCGCCAGAGCAGGACATAAGCACCTGCCGCCACGAGTGCCAGCAGGATCAACACTCGGATGGGCGCAGAACGCTTCTTCTTGGGCGGTCGAATATACATTCCCGGCTCCGGTACCGCGCTATTATAGCACGGTCAGGCCTGGTTGACAAAAAAAAGACTCTCTCACCCTGCCTGCCTCGAGCTGTGAGCAACGAGTGCCTCCGACGATAGGCCGGTAGAGTGAGAGAGCCCTGGCGGGGAACGAACATTACGGGCAGCGACGTAGGTCAGTGAAGCGGCAATGTGCGGCTACGAAGCTACGATGTGGGTCGATGAAGCGACGATGTGCAACTTGTAATGTTCGATGACGACAATGAAACCACGAAACCCCGCTACTGACAGACTGCTCCAGCCGGGCTGGGCGTCTCTGTCATGATAGAATAGTACCATATATCTGTTCTGCTGTAAATGGGAATTTGGTACCACGCAAGACCTCCGCTGTTTGCCTTTCCCCGGTGCCGAATGACAGACCAGCACCCACTGGAAATCAGATCAGCCCTGCGCAGCAAGCATCGAAAGCCCTCGACCTCGACATGATCCCTGCCAACCCGCCGTACAGATTTGACAGCAGGGCCGGTGGCAGGTATAATAGAAGATTGCGGCCGGGTCTGGAATTTATGTGCACATATCTGCCTGTGATTCTCAGTTTGACCAGTACTGCAAGATCCTGCTATCCTCTCAGCAGTATGGGCTTTAGTTTTCCCATTCCTGGACACAGGCATGGCTATGGATGACCCCGGCGAGGCAGCGGCCCGCTCATAGTATGCTTGCAGTAGCGACTTCAGTCGCCTGACTTGCCTATTTGCGCACATGCGCAATTCCCATTTTCCAAGGGAGTGAAAGACAGAATGCCCAATAGGACGCAACGAAAATCATACGCGCGTATCCCCGATGTGCTGGCGTTGCCGGACCTGATCGATATCCAACTGGACTCGTATCGCTGGTTTCAGCATGACGGTCTGCGCGAGCTGTTCGATGAGGTGTCGCCCATTCAGAGCTTCAACGGGAACTTTGAGCTTCATTTTCCCGGCTTGAACGAAGAGCTGAACAAGAGATTCGACCTGGGGTATCGCTTCGAAGAGCCCAAGTATGACCAGCAAGAATGCCTCGACCGGGACATGACCTATGCCGCGCCCCTGTATGTCCGTGTCGCGTTGTGGAACAAGGAGAGCGACGAGTGGACCACTCAGGACGTGTTCATGGGCGATTTTCCGTTAATGACAGAGCACGGCACATTCATCATCAACGGGGCCGAGCGCGTGGTGGTCAGCCAGCTCATCCGCTCGCCTGGGGTCTATTTCACTGTAGAGGAAGACCGGATCACCGGGCGCGAGCTGTGCATGGCCAAGCTCATCCCCAACCGGGGTGCGTGGCTCGAGTTCGAGACCTCCAAAAGGGACGTGCTATCGGTCAAGGTAGACCGCAAGCGCAAGCTGCCGGTCACCATCCTGCTGCGGGCCGCAGGCTTTAGCTCTGACGAGCAATTGCTCGATCTGTTCAAGATGTCAGACAGCATGCCCGATCATCCCTACATCCAGGCCACCATCGAGCGGGATCCGACCAAATCGAGCGAAGAGGCCTTGATCGAGTTCTACAAGAGGCTGCGCCCCGGCGATCCGGCCACCCTGGACAACGCGACGAACTTTGTGCAGACGCTGCTGTTTACGCCCCGTCGCTACGACCTGGGTCGGGTGGGACGCTACAAGCTGAACAAGCGCCTCAATCTGGATGTCCCGTTGGACAAGCGCATCCTGACCGATCAGGACCTGATCCGGGTCGTAGAGCGGATAATCCAGGTCAACAACGGGGTCGAGGGACCTGACGACATCGACCACCTGGGCAACCGCCGCATCAAGACAATGGGCGAGCTGATCCAGAACCAGCTCCGCATCGGCCTACTGCGCATGGAGCGTGTAGTGCGCGAGCGGATGAGCATCCGCGAGCCGGAGCAGATGACGCCCATCTCGTTGATCAACGTCCGGCCGGTGGTGGCGGCAACACGCGAGTTCTTTGGCGGCAGCCAGCTCTCACAGTTCATGCAGCAGACCAACCCGCTGGACGAGCTGACCCACAAGCGACGCCTGAGCGCACTGGGGCCCGGTGGCCTGCGGCGCGAACGGGCCGGGTTCGACGTGCGCGACGTACACCACTCCCACTATGGCCGCATCTGCCCCGTCGAAACGCCTGAAGGTCCAAACATCGGCTTGATCGGCTCTTTGGGCAGCTATGGCCGGATCAACGAGTATGGTTTCATTGAAACCCCATACCGCAAGGTGATCCTCAGCGTCCCCAACCGGCCAGACCGCACGTTGGGCAAGACCATCCAGGAGCAAATCGTCGATCCGGCTACGGGTGAAGTGATCGCCACGCCCGACCGGCGGATCGACGAGGCGATGGCCAACCGCCTGGCGGGCCTTTTCGAGCAACTGCCCGAGATCAAGATCCGGCCCATGGCGACCGACGAGATTGTCTATCTCTCGGCCGACGAAGAGGACAAGTACACCATCGCCCAGGCCAACGCCGAGCTGGACGAAGCAGGGCAGTTTGTCCACAACCGGGTGTCGGTGCGGCGCGCCCAGGAGTTCATGGAAGAGTCGGTTGGCAAGGTGGAGTATATGGACGTGTCACCCAAGCAGGTGGTGGGCGTCACCGCAGCACTCATCCCCTTCCTGGAGCACGACGATGCCAACCGCGCCCTCATGGGCTCGAACATGCAGCGCCAGGCCGTTCCCCTGCTCCAGCCCAAGGCCCCAATCGTCGGCACCGGCATTGAGATGCAGGTGGCCATCGACTCGGGCCAGATCATCCAAGCCGAGGAGGATGGCGAGGTGGTCAGTGTCACCGGCAATGCCATCACGGTCCAGGACCCCAGCGGCCGCCGGACCTACAAGCTGCGCCGCTTCCAGCGCACCAATCAGAGCACCTGCATGGATCAACGGCCGATCGTGTTCAAAGGCCAGCAGGTGCAAAAGGGTGACGTGCTGGTCGATTCGTCGTCGACCCAATTCGGTGAACTGGCCCTGGGAGAGAACGTGCTGGTGGCCTTTATGAGCTGGGAGGGCGGCAACTACGAAGACGCAGTCCTCGTCAGCGAGCGGGTGGTCTGCGACGACAAGTTCTCGTCCATTCATATCGAAAAGCACGAGCTCGAGGCCCGCGACACGCGGCTGGGGCCGGAAGAGATCACCCGAGACATTCCCAACGTCGGCGAAGAGGCACTGAAAGACCTGGACGAGACGGGTATCGTCCGCATCGGCGCCGAAGTCGGCCCGGGAGACATCCTGGTCGGCAAGATCACCCCGAAAGGTGAGACAGAGCTGACGCCCGAGGAAAAGCTGTTGCGCGCCATCTTTGGCGAAAAGGCCCGCGAGGTGAAGGATTCGAGCCTGCGCCTGCCCCACGGTGAGCACGGCATCGTCGTCGACGTCAAAGAGTTCTCGCGCGATGATCACCACGACATGCCGGCCGGCGTCGAAAAGGCGGTGCGGGTCATGGTCGCGCAGCGGCGCAAGGTGACCGAGGGCGACAAGATGGCCGGTCGCCACGGCAACAAGGGCGTCATCAGCAGGATCGTGCCCGTCGAGGACATGCCCTTCCTGCCTGACGGAGTGCCGGTCGAGCTGATCCTCAACCCACTCGGTGTCCCGGCTCGCATGAACATCGGCCAGATCCTGGAGACCCACCTGGGTTGGGCCGCCGATCGCCTGGGGTTCAAGACCATTTCTGCCGTCTTTGACGGAGCCGACGAGCCCGAGATCGAAGCCGAGCTGGCCCGCGCCTGGCTCATGGACCGCGCCTGGGAAGTGTTCACCGAGCGGGCCTGGCAGTGGGCCGGGGAGATGGAAATCGACACCGAGGACCTGGGCGCAGATGAGATCTGGGGCCTGTACCTGACTGACCAGGTCGGCGGCAAGGGTTATGACGAGGAGCAACTGGTCCGCGACTATCACTTTGCACGGCAAGTCGTCTTGACAGAGTGGCTGAAAGAGATGGGGTACGATCCAGACGAGATCATCGCCTTCACCTTCGAGCCCCGTCCAATGGCCGAGCGCCTGGCCCGGCGCGAGCGGGCGCGCAACGTTTGCTTGCGAGAATGGGTCCGCTACATAAAGGACACCCTGTCCCTTGACGGAGACCTGGATGCAAATGCGGGTCAACCGTGGTCAAATCCCCAGACCGATGCCGAGTTCAATCTGGCAGCCGTCCAGCTCAGCCGTAAGACCGGCTATCCGATGCCCACCACCGGCAAGGTAATCCTGTACGATGGCAAGACGGGCGCGCCGTTTGACCAACCGGTGACGGTCGGCGTCATCACCATGATGAAGCTGGCCCACCTGGTCGAAGACAAAGTCCACGCCCGTTCGACCGGCCCCTACTCGCTGGTGACGCAGCAGCCGTTGGGCGGCAAGGCCCAGTTCGGCGGCCAGCGCTTTGGCGAGATGGAGGTGTGGGCCCTGGAAGCCTACGGCGCAGCTTACACCTTGCAGGAAATGCTGACGGTCAAATCGGACGACGTCAGCGGCCGGGTCAAGACCTACGAGGCGATCGTCAAGGGCGAAGAGATCATCGAGCCCGGCGTGCCCGAATCGTTCCGGGTGCTGGTCAAAGAGCTCCAGTCGCTGGGTCTGTCCGTCGAGGTGCTCAACGAAGACGAAGAGGTGCTCGACTTTGGCAAAGAAGAGGTCGAGGAGCAGTTGCCCGACCTGGGCGGCTTGGGCCTGGAGCTGATGAACCTCTAATCTTCAACCTGCTCAATGATAACGGGGAAGGGTGGCATTCACTCTTCCCCGTTCTTGTCACAAGTGCCAAACTCAAGTCTGTGCTTTGCCCCAGCCTTCCCGCCGGGACAGAACGCTTCGCCTGCCGTCACCGGCTGGCAGAATCCCGGACCGCCTCCGCCACACAGCGCAACAACACCGCGTCCTGCTCCGGCAGGACGGTGCGCGGGTCCAGCATCAGGCGGCCGTCCTGGATGCGGGCGATCACCGGCGGCTCGCCGCCCTGAGACGGGCGGCGATGGCGTCGGGCGACCCGCGGCCAGGGCCACCAGGCGGGTGGGCAGGGTCTCGCCGGGCAGGCTCCCCCCGCCGACGGTCGAGCTGCCGGGCACGACCTGGGCCTCGATCCCCAGCCCCTTCAGCTCTGCGGACCCAGACCCTGGCCCGCTTGCCCAGGCTCGCCTCGTCGAGGCCGATCATGCGCCATACCGGCACCTTGGCCGCCGCCTCGCCCAGCAGGTAATGGCGCAGCGTGGCCTGCAGCCCGGCCAGCGTTATCTTGTCGACGCGCAGGGCGCGGGTGAGAGGGAACCGCTTGAGCTGGGCGACCAGGTCGGCCCGGCCCAGGATGATGCCGGCCTGCGGTCCGCCCAGCAGCTTGTCGCCGCTGCACGTCACCAGCGAAGCGCCGGCGGCGATGCTTTCCTGGATCGTCGGCTCGTGGGTCAGGCCGTAAGGCGCCGTATCGAGCAGCGTGCCGCTGCCCAGGTCGTCGAACAGGTACAGCCCGCGCTGCGCCGCCAGGGCAACCATCTCCTCCAGGGACGGCTCGTGGACAAAGCCCACCAGCCGAAAGTTGCTGTGGTGGACGCGCATCAGGGCGGCGGTCTCGGCGCTGATGGCCGCCTCGTAGTCGCGGATGTAGGTGCGGTTGGTGGTGCCCACCTCCACCAGCCGGGCGCCGCTCTGGCGCATCACGTCGGGGATGCGAAAGCCGCCGCCGATCTCGACCAGTTGTCCGCGGGAGATGATCACCTCCCGGCCCTGGGCCAGGGCCATCAGGACCAGGAGCACGGCGGCCGCGTTGTTGTTGACCACCAGGGCTGCCTCGGCGCCGGTCAGGCGGCACAGAAGCTCCTCGGCGTGGACGTACCGCGAGCCCCGCTCGCCGGCCTCCAGGTCGTACTCCAGGTTGGAATAGCCGGCAGCCACCGCGTCCATGGCCGCCCGGGCCTCGGCGCTGAGCGGCGCCCGGCCGAGGTTGGTGTGGACGATCACGCCGGCGGCATTGACGACCGGGTGGAGAGTGGGCCGCAGGCAGGCCGCCAGCCGTGCGCCTACAGCCGATGCCAGCGCCGCCGGCGGCGGTGCGGCCTCGCCGGCGCGGATCGCCTGGCGCGCCGCGTCGAGCGTCTCCCGGACGGCAGCCACTGTCAGCTCGTGGCCCCACCGCTCCGCCAGGGCCGCGACCGCTCCCGTCCTGGAGCAGGCGATCCACGCTGGGCAGCTTTCTCAGCTCCTCTTCGGTCCGACTTGCAGTCACTTCAGGTCCCATGGAACACCCCTTTATGATTCAGCCCTCAGCCGCACGATCACAAACTCGAGTGCGACAAAGATCAGGGCGATGACCAGGGCAAAGCCCAGGTTAAAGACACGGTGCATCTGCAGCCAGACCCAGGCGGTCAGGCACAGCCCGGCCCAGGCGCTGTGGCGCAGAAAGCGCCACGGATCGCGGCCGACCGCTTCGGGCGCCAGGCGCCGGTTCAGATAGGCTGCCGGCGGAGCCAGGGTGGCGGTCAGCGCCAGGAAAAGCAGGGCAAAGAAAAAGGGCCTGACACCGGCCTGATCGGGGCCGACCTTGCCGGTCAGCTCGTACAGCCCCCACCAGCCCACCACCGCCAGCAGAACCGCCGCAAAAGAGATGAGTCTGTACCGCATCTGCCCTTCCTCCGGATCCTATTATAGCTCAAAACGGCGTTACTGACCAGACGACAGGGCAAGATGTACGGCCGACTTCCTTCTTCGCAGGGCGAAACTCTAATCATTTTCTAATCAGATCCTGCCAGTTTCTGTCGCTGGTATAGTGTGATATAATGCCCGTGATCACTGAAGGAGTATCCATGCCCGCCGGGCACCACGATCCAGGAACCCTGTAGGGGTGTGGTCGCCTGTGCCGCATGCCGATGGGCTCGCCCATCGTCACCCCAATCCTGGGTAGCGCAGTCACTGTCGAAAACACCGATGCCGATCGCCTGGCCAGATGCCGATCCGGTGCTTAACATCTTGCCGCTTAGCCGACGACCCGGACAATGACGGCGCCGACGACGGCCTGATCCTGCCGTGACATGTGGCAGGATGGCACACCGGTAGATATCAAATATACCGTGACCATGCCGAGTGGCGGCACCGCCGCCCCGTGGTACGTGAACGTCTGGTTCGACTGGAACCGGGACGGCGACTGGGACGACAGCTGCCGCTGACCTGCCGCAACGCCCACAGCGAAAACGAGCAGGTCGTCGCCAACCAGCAGGTCAACGTGGCGCCTGGCACCTCGCAGCAGTTCACCGTGTCGATCAACCCCTGCAATCCCGTTGCCGACGATGCCGGTATCTGGATTCGGATCACCCTGTCGAATGCACCGCTCGCACACAGCGACGGCAGCGGCCCAAGCCAGTGCATGTACGGCGGCGAAACCGAAGACTATTTCAGGCAAATCGCACCGACGGCCGTCGAGCTGGCATCGTTCACCGCCACGCCGCAGGCGCAGAGCATTCTGATCGAGTGGGAGACGGTCAGCGAGATCGACAACCTCGGCTTTAACCTGTACCGCGCCACGTCGCCCGACCGGCCCGCAGACCAAGCTCAACGACAGCCTGATCCCGAGCCAGGGACCCGGCAGCCCGATCGGCTATGCCTACAGCTTTGCGGATCGCACGAGTGCGCTCTGGCCGGACCTACTACTACTGGCTGGAGGCCGTGGACATCTACGGCATGACGGCGAGCTACGGGCCGGTGTCGGCCTTTATTCCGCTGCAGATCGGCGTGCCAAACAAGCAGGCCATAACCAGAAGGTCGTCATGAGCCAAGAGGCCCGGTTTCGCCACGAAACCGGGTCTCTCTTTTCTGATCGAGCCGCTCACCGGGCTGGGAGGCGCTTCTCAACAACATTCCTGCCAGATTTGCTTTACAGGAACAGTGTGATATAATAGCCATGTTATCACCTTAGAAATCCCGTGTACCGCCAATCCGGGACCAGAGACAGTATGGCTACCAGAATCTTGGTCGTAGACGATGCGCTAGAGCTAACGCAGTTGCTCAAAATGACCCTGTCCAGGGAAGGCTACCAGGTGGAGGTAGCCAACGACAGCCTGGAAGGGCTGCGCAAGGCGTACGACTTTCGGCCGGATCTGATGCTGTTGGACATCATGATGCCGGGCATGAGCGGCCTGGAGATGCTGTCCCGCTTCCGCGAATTCTCCGACGTGCCGGTGATCATGCTCACCGCCCTCGGCAAATCCAAGATCAAGATCGATGGCCTGAACAAAGGGGCTGACGATTACATAACCAAGCCCTTCGACGCAGACGAGCTCAAGGCCAGGATCCGGGCTGTGCTGCGCCGCGCCGTGCTGTCCGCGCCGGAAGAAGGTCAGATCCTCAGCTTTGACGGCGGCCGGCTGACGATCAATCCGCACGCTCGTCAGGTCACCGTCGGCGGCGATCCGGCCGAGCCTCACACCCACCGAATACAAGCTGCTGCTCTACCTGGCCCACAACGCCGGACAGGTGCTGACCTACGACCAGATCCTCGACCAGGTGTGGGGGCCGGGATACGAAGACAATCCCGACGTCGTCAAGGTCTACGTCCGGCGCCTGAGGAGCCAAGATCGAGCCCGATCCCGCCCACCCCCGCTACATTATGACCCACCGGAGCACCGGTTACTGCCTGGCGAAGATCTAGATCGAGGACGCATCCGGCGCCTTGTACCCATCTTCAACCCAGCTCTGCCGCAGTCTTCTTCTGATACAATACTGTAACCATCCTGTCACCAGTGTTAACCAAGATGTAACCCTGATCTGCTACAATACTAGATGGTGTTGACAGGGGTGGCCCATGGACAAAAAGATCCTGGTTATCGGCAACGACGTACAGACCGAGAGCTTGCTGAGCCAGGCTTTCTCGGGCAGCGATTTCCAGGTGTTGATCATCTCCGGGAACGGCAGCGCAGTGTCGCCGTCTGGCCTCCTCGGGCCGGACCTGATCATCTTTGACGGCCTGCTGCCGGGCGCACCCGGCTGGCACACCCTGCGCCAGATCCGGCAGCATGTCGCCGGTGCCGATCATCGTCCTGACCGACGTCGAGGACAGCCAGGTCAGGATCAAGAGCCTCGACCTGGGCGCCGACTATTGCCTGAGCAAGCCGCTCGACGTGGACGAGCTCCAGGCCAGGGTCGGCGTCCTGCTGCGGCGGCAGAGTAACACAGGATCATCGCACGCAATTGCACAGATATCAACGTAACCTCAAGGAGGATCATACTATGTCAAGTCATCGCCGTCCCTGGAAGCTTGGACAGGCACCGCGAGCGTTGGCCCTGGCAGCCACGCTCGTTTTTCTGTCTGCGATTCTGGCTATCACCTTCTGGCAGGTATCGGATGCGCAGGCGGACGGCGGGCTCACCGTCGAGATCGTCGCCGGCTACAACCTGGTCGTCGACTCGAACGTCAGCTCGCCGTCGACCTACGCGCCGTCGGTGGCCACGGTCATGGGCCGCTTCTGCAACACGGGCGCCACCGCCGCTGAACGGCGTGACCGGCTACATCGGCGACTATGTCGACGGCACCAACGACACGCCAGGTATCTACCCCGCGCGGACCGTGGATGGCGCCTTTACGGGGCTCCACCCTGCGCTGGCCAACGCCACCGGCAGCACCTATTCCTTTACACACGTCGGCGGCCGCCTGGGCACGGCCGATGCTACGCGCTACATGGGCACTTTGGCGGCGGGCGAGTGCAGGGTGCAGTACTGGCACTTCACCTACCCCCAGTGCGAAAACACGACCACCGGTGGCCGCGATCTGCCGCCCTGTGACACCAACGACGATCCGGTATGGGGCGACTCGGTCAAGCCCGGCGACGACCTGTACCTGGACTTTGACGTCTGGGCCAGGAACGACACCGGCTCGGCGACCGACAACAAGACATGGCGCATGACCATGCGCAACGAGATCTCGGCCATGGCCAACAAGATCGAGCCCAACCCGGATGGCTTCTGGTTCAACTTCAAGGGCTCCCCCATTCAGCCGGGTGACGTGATCACCTCCAACGGCATCCTGTACGAGTTCGGCGTCATCAACCAGGGGTTCGACAACGACGGCAACTATACGCCCGACTATAACGCCTGGGCGCAGCCGATCGGCGACGCCAGCTACGACCCGAGCTGCTTCCGCCTGATCCGCACCACCGGCGTGCTGACCGTCACCCGCAGCGGCGGCAACCCGGACCTGGTCGTGCCCTTTGTCGACCAGCTATACTTTACGAACCTGCCGGACGACAACACCGGCGTGCGCGGCGACGTGCGCTATACCTTCCTGGCCCTGAACGGCCCGTGCTCTACGGCGCTGTCTCCCTACCAGGAAGTGGCCTCCGGATATGACAACGAAAAGTTCAACGGCGACTATGGCACCGCCATCCCGCCGATCGGCAGCGTGACGCCGCTGGTCAACATCGACAAGACCGGCAACGCCACCGTTGCCAAGCCGGGGACCATCACCTACCAGATCCCCTTCCAGAACCTCAGCACCACCACGCCGGCCGGCATGACGCTGAGCAGCGGCTATGGCGTCGACATGCCCGTTGGTCATCAGCGACACGGTGCCGAACGGGCTGAACTATGTCGGCGGCAGCGCCAACTACTCGCTCAATTACACGCCCAATACCGGCGTCGCGGCGGCTGTACTCGACGAACAGCGGCCAGACGTGGAGCACCACCGATCCCGGCACACGTGACCAGCACCTGGCCGAACAGCAAGGTGATCATCCAGTGGTGGCTGAACGATCCGCTGCCGCCAAGCTCCAGCGGCAGCTATGCTCACCTACCAGGCCGCCGTGCCGAGCAGCTACACCAGCCCTTCGTCGAGAACTGCGCCGACGGCAGCTTTGGCGCGGGCACGCCCGTTCGACCGGGCCTGCGCGACGACGCTGATCGAGGGCAACAACAGCTTGGGTGACTTCGTGTGGCAGCGACTGAGAACGGCGACGGCATCCAGGATGGCGGCACCGAGACCGGCATCTCCGGCATCAACGTGGACCTGTACTGTGACATGAACAACGACGGCGAGCTGGACGAGCGGCGATCCGTTCGTCAAGACGCGGCACCACTGGCATCGACATGGCAACTACCCTTTCAGCAGCCTGCCCGCGGCCAACTACCTGGTCAAGGTGGACGCAACGATCCGCAACTGCCCACCGGCTATACGCTGACCACCGACCGTGCCCATGCCGTGACCCGGGCGGCACCAATCCAAGCGGAGTCAGCGATACGACCGCCGACTTTGGCTTTGGGCCGAGCGCTGCGTCGTGGACAAGCACCTGGACTCCCCCGACCCGGCCTACGTGGGCGAGACGGTGACCTTCCACATCGACCTGAGCAACACCCTGCGCCGGCGACGGCACGGCGAACGGATACTGCCAGTACTGGCTATGGGCCAGTACGTGCCCGCCAGTTCGCCGCCGTCCAGCGGCACCGGCAACGCCGCGTTCGCGAACCAGGGCAACGCAGCCGGGCAGCCTGACGGCCTATATTCCACGACGAACTTCGAGAACAATACCGACACCGGCCTGGATCGCCGGCTCGACCTACCTCAGGCAAGACCGGTAGCATCACCAAGGTCGAAGACGGTCGCGCATGTTCGTGCTGAAGGAGACAAGAGGACCGAAGGTTGCGGACAACATCATCATCCGCGTGTAGCATCCGCCTGGTACGGGGACTTCCGCTCCACGATCACTATGGCACGGCCTTTACGCAGTCGGTCGGCTCGACATACTGGGTCCGTGACGAGGTCCCCGGCAGCGAGAGCCTGGGGTCTGGTCGGATTTTGTGGCTGATTTCAACACCGCGACTGCAAGTGGAGGCTCGACATGGTGACGGTGGCCTCGCCCGAGAACCTCGGGTGACATCGGCCTGGATGCCGTTGGCTTCCGCGTCACCACCGACGAGTCGTGCGGGGGGGCCGACAGCACCATCATCCGCCTGCCGCTGACCGACACCTACGACCCGACCTATCTGCAATTCCGTCTCGTCCGACCCGATGCCGACCAACCAACAGCACCCCCGGCACTGCTGACCTGGAACAACCTGGGACCGCTGTACGCCGGGCGGCACCAGGACGGTGACGCGTCACCTTCAAGGCGCTGGCCACCACGCCGCGCCGGGCACCATCGACACTGCCAGCGTGACCGAGGCCAAGTTCAGCAGCGGTCGCTATGCCAACGACGACAGCGATACTGCCAACGGTGACCATCATGGCCGCCGGCTCGTGTCCGGCAAGACCTGGATCGACACCAACAACGGCGGCTGGGTGGATACTACCGGCTTAACAGCGCGACACTCGTGATGCCGAACGTCAAGGTCGATCTGTTCGTATGCGTCGACAAGAGCACGAATGCGTACGTGGCTACGAGCCCACCAACCCCGAACCAGGACTGCGCACAGTGCGGCTAACAACGGCGAACTGGCGTGTGGTCGGCACCAACTACACCAACGGCACCGGCGACTATACCTTCGACGGCCTGCGCGATGGTTATCTACAACGTCGAGGCCAACGGCACAACTTCCCGATCGGCATGTCCCCACCGCGCCGCGCCGAGCCCAACCCGGCCGGGAACGGCACCGGCTTTACGTGCGGCACCTGTGACGGGCGAGTGGAATGAGCGGCACCGCCATCTGAGCACCTTCAACTCCATCAACAACACGTCGGCAGTGACAACGTCACCCAGGTGAACTTTGGCTACCACAACCACGCTTGGGACGGTAACCGGCTTTGTCTGGCAGGACCAGGATCCGAGCGGATACAATGATGGGATGCCACCGAGCCCCCCATCCCCGGCGCCACGGTCGACGCTGTACCTGCACAGGCACTGGCTGCCCGGGCTCAATTCCACACCACGACCACCGATGCCAACGGCTACTACCAGTTCAGCAACCTGCCGACGACCAATGCTCCTACCAAGTGTCATCACTCCGCCCCGCGGCATGGGCCAGTCGGGCGATCCCAACTACCCACAGGCTCGTGCTACGGACTGCAACTGCGATAACCAGACCAACTCTTTCACGCTGACCGCCGGCGGCTCCCATGGGCCCGTACCTGTTTGGCTACTACGGCGGTCTGAGCCTCAGCGGCACCGTCTTTACCGACTGGAATGGCAGTGGCGACCACGAAAGTGGCGAGGAAGGCATCGCCAGCGTGCCGGTCTACCTGTACCGCGACCTGGACGGCGATGGGGTGCTGGACGCCGGCGAGCCCCTCCTGTCGAGCACGACGACCGATGCCAGCGGCAATTACCAGTTTACCAACCTGGTCGGCAACGGCACCGAGTATCGTGGTGGTGGTCAACCATCTCTGCCCTCCGGCTACGTCCAGACGGCCGACTATGACGTGACCACCGGACTTCCAAGACAGCGCGTAACGACGCCAGTGACAGCAACAGCACGTCGGTCACTGGGTGGACACCGGCTACCAGCCGCGCGGCTATGCGGCCATCGGCGACACGGTGTGGAACGATGCCGACGCCGACGGCGTGCTGGATGCCAGCGAGTCGGGCATCAGCGGCGTGCTGGTCAAGCTGTACCAGGACCAGGATGGCGACGGCGTGCTCGACCCCGAGGATGCCCTGGTCAGGAGCCGCGACCACGCTCGGCTACAACGTCATCGACGGCTACATCGACATCAGCGGCAACGGGATCCATCGGCACGAGACGACGATTACACCAGCCTGATGGGCGTCAACGTCATCGACGGCGGGCTGGACATCAACGGCAACGGCATCATCGACGCGCGACGACGACGGCACTTTCGTCGGCTATACCGTCATCGACGGCCGGCTGGACATGAACAACAGCGGCAGCGTCACCACCGCCGACGACGGCAACCTGTTGGGCCGCTACCAGTTCATCAACCTGGCCGCCGGCAACTATATCGTCCAGGTCGACTCGACCAACTTTAGCTCGGGCCAGCCGCTGAACGGCCTGACCCTGACCAACAGCGCGCACCACCGTACAACGTCAGCCAGGTCAGCTACCAGGTGGCGCTGGGCGCAACGCAAGAGCTCTGGGACGCCGACTTTGGCTTTACGTCGCAGCGCCATCGGCGACACGGTGTGGCAAGACAACAACGGCAACGGCCTGCAGGACGCCGGCGAGCCGGGCATCCAGAACGTGTCCGTGCAGTTGTGGCGCGACACGAACAACGACGGCACGCGGCGACACCCAGGTCGGCACGACGACCACGACGCGAACGGCCACTACTACTTTACCGGCCTGCCGGCCGGCGATTACGTGGTGGTGATCCCGGCGTCCAACTTTGACTCGGGGCAGCCGCTGTACAACTTTACCCAGACCTACGACCCCGATGCCTCGACCCAGCCGTGCAGCGGCGGCGAGTGCGACAACCAGGGCAAGCTGGTGGACACGACCTCCGCGATACGGCCTGCCGCTGGGCCAGAACGACTATTCGCGCGACTTTGGCTACCGGCCGCTGGGCACCATCGGCGACACGCTGTGGATCAACCCCAACGGCAACAGCATCCGCGAGGCCGGCGAGTCGGGCATCGCGAACGTGACCGTGTGGCTGTGCACCGCCACCCCTGGTCACCAGCGGCAACGCCGTGCAGACCACTGCCACCGACGTGAACGGCTACTACACCTTTGGCAACCTGACCGACGGCACGCTACTATCGTCGGCCTTGACATCGACGGTCCCGGACTTTCCAACGGACTCACGCCGAACTACAACCCGGACGCAACCCTGGACAGGACGGTAGTCACGACCATTCGTCATCGTCAGGCGGAGTGGTCACGTCCATTGGCGGCAACGCGTGCAGCAGTCTGCAACATGAACGCCGACATCGGCTACCGACTACGACGGCGAGCTACAGCGTCAGCGGCACGGTGTTCTATGACGCCGGCGGTACGACTGATGGGCTCAATGACCTCTATGGTGGCGCACCCGACAGCCCATACGCCAACGTCCCCGTCTACCTCTGGAACTCGACCGGCCAACTGGTGGGTCAGACAACCACCGACGCCAACGGCGACTATAGCTTTGGCAATCTGCCGAACGGCACGTACACCGTGTCGGTGGACTCCAATGCGCCTCAGCTGTATGGCCTGACCCTGTCCGCTTCGGTGAACCCTGGGTACACCTACCACACGGTCACGATCAACAATGCGTCGATCGCCGACGAGGACTTTGGTTTCTTTGCCCTGGCCGATTATGGCGACCTTCCGATCAGCTATGGCACGCTCAAGATCAACTCGGGTGCCGGTCACATCGTCGGTGGGCCGTACCTGGGCAGCCAGGCGCCCGACGTCGACACGGACGGGAACCCGAGCTCCAATGCAACCGGCGACGACACGACCGGGTCGCCTGACGATGAGGACGGGGTCAGCATGCAGGCGAACCAATACCTCATTCCGGGCGGCAGCCTGACCATGGATGTCACGGTTTCGGGCAGCAATGGCTACCTGATGGCGTACTTTGACTGGAACAACGACGGCGACTTTAGCGACCCCGGCGAGACGGTGAACTATGGCAACCAGGCGGCCGGCACACGTGCATTGACGGTCAAGATCCCGACCGGGGCCACCGTGACTACCTTGCTCAATGCCCGCTTCCGTCTATACGACGCGACCCAGGTCAATCTGATCTCACCCACCGGCATGGCGACGCATGGCGAGGTGGAGGACTACCAGTGGCCCTTCCCGCCCACCGCCGTCCGCCTCGTCCGCTTTGAGGCCGCGGCGCAGCCCAGCGGCATCCTGCTCACCTGGGAGACGGCCACCGAAGTCGACAACCTCGGCTTTAACCTCTACCGCGCCGAGTCGCCGGATGGGCCGCAGGCCCAGGTCAACGACATCCTGATCCCGAGCCAGGAGCCAGGCAGCCCGATCGGCTTTGTCTACACCTTCCTGGACGAGATGGCCACGCCAGGCGTGACCTACTACTACTGGCTGGAGGACGTGGACCTCTATGGCGCAACGACGCGCCACGGACCGGTCTCCGCCTTCATCCACGCGGACGCACCCTTCACGGTGTACTTGCCAACGGTGGTCAAGTAGATCTGGCAGGGGTGCAATCCTCCCGCAGGCTCTGTAGCCTTCGGGAGGACTTCGACCAAGCCCGGTTGCCGCGATGCGGCAACCGGGCTTCTTTTTTGACAGATCGACCGTCTCGGGCTAGAATGCAAGGCATGGACCTGTTCGAGCACGCCCGCCAGGAGCAGATAGAAAAAGAAGCGCCGCTGGCCGCCCGGATGCGGCCGCGCACGCTGGACGAGTTCGTCGGCCAGGAGCACATCGTCGGGCCGGGCCGGCTGCTGCGCCGCGCCATCCAGGCCGACCAGCTGTCGTCGCTCATCTTCTACGGCCCGCCCGGCACCGGCAAGACGACCCTGGCGGCGGTCATCGCCAACACCACCCGCAGCCATTTCGAGACGCTCAACGCCGTGCTGGCCGGCGTGGCGGACATCCGCCGCGTGACCGAAGAGGCCCAGGAGCGGCGGGCGCATGTACGGGCAGCGGACGATCCTCTTTGTCGACGAGGTGCACCGCTGGAACAAGGCCCAGCAGGACGCGCTGCTGCCCTGGGTGGAGAACGGCACGGTCATCCTGATCGGCGCCACCACCGAGAACCCCTACTTCGCCGTCAACCGGCCGCTGGTCAGCCGCAGCCGCATCTTTCAGCTCACAGCCGCTGACCGAAGAGGACCTGGTGGCCATCGCCCGCCGCGCCCTGGCCGACCCGGAGCGGGGCTATGGCCGGCTCAAGGTCGAGATGCACGACGATGCCCTGGCCCACCTGGTGGACGTGGCCAACGGCGACGCCCGCGGCGTGCTCAACGCGCTGGAGCTGGCGGTGGAGACGACGCCGCCCAACGCCGAGGGGGTCATCGTCGTCGACATGGCCGTGGCCGAGGAGAGCATCCAGCGCCGGGCGGTGCTGTACGACAAGGACGGCGACTATCACTACGACACCATCAGCGCCTTCATCAAGTCGCTGCGCGGCTCCGACCCCGACGCGGCGCTCTACTGGCTGGCCAAGATGGTCTATGCCGGCGAGGACCCGCGCTTCCTCTTCCGGCGGATGCTGATCCTGGCCGGCGAGGACGTGGGCCTGGCCGATCCGAACGCCATCCGGGTGGTGACCGCCTGCGCCGAGGCGTTCGACCGGGTGGGGCTGCCCGAGGGCCGCTTCCACCTGGCCGAGGCGGCGCTCTACCTGGCCACGGCGCCCAAGTCGAACTCGGCGCTGGGCTTCTTCGACGCCCTGGCGACGGTGGAGCAGGAGCGGGAGGCCGAGGTGCCGGTCCACCTCAAGGACGCCAGCCGCGACAAGGAGGGCTTTGGCCACGGCGAGGGCTACCTCTACCCCCACGCCTACCGCGACCACTGGGTGGCGCAGCAGTACCTGCCCCAGGCGCTGCAGGGCAAGGTCTTCTACCAGCCGGGCGACCAGGGCTACGAGCGGGGCATCCGCGACCAGGTGGCCCGCCGCCGCGAGGCGCAGCTGGCGGCCATGGTCGAGGAGTGCTCGGCGGAGATCCTCACCTTCCGGCCGGGCGAGCGGGCCCACGACCGCTGGCTGCAGCGGGCGGTGGGCAATGCCGGCGAGCGGCTGGGCCACCTGCGCGACCGGGTGCTCGATGCTGCCCGCATACAGCGCCACCACGTCGTGCTGGACCTGAACGCCGGCACCGGGCTGCTGACCTGGGAGATCCTGCGCCGCGCGCCGGAGGGCGGAACCTGGGCGCTGGCCCGCGACCGGCAGGCCGGCGAAGGGCTGCGCCAGCAGGCCGAGCGGCTGCCCGAGATGGAGCGGCCGGTGATCCTGGTCGGCGAGCTGGAGGAGCTGCCGGCGCTGCTGGCCCTGCGCGGCGAAGGCGAGCTGCGCTTTGACGCCATCGTGGGCCGCAACGCCCTGGGGCGCACCCCCGACAAGGCAGGCAGCGCTGCGACTGCTGGCCGGCCGGCTGCGGCCCGGCGGGCGACTGAGCCTGGCCGAGACGGTCGCGCGGCACACGCAGCGGCTGTACGACCTGGTCGGCGACAGCTCCTCACGCCTGGGAGAGGACCTCCACCGGCGGGTGCGCGACGCCGAAGAGGCGATCTATGCCGATGCCGGCGATCCAGTGCCGCATGTGCTGGCGGCCGCTCGTCAACTGGGAGGCGGCCGATCTGGAGCGCCTGCTGGCCGAGAGCCGGATTCGAGGGAGGTGACCGTCGAGGTAGAGGCCCAGACCAGCGATCTGCTCGTCAGTCCGGCGGTGCTCGACCGCTGGTTCGCGCCGGACGCCGAGCGCGACCGGCCGTCCTACGCCCAGCACCTGCTGCGCGGGATCACACCACAGGAGCTGGCCGCGGTCAGGGCCGAGTTTCAACGCCAGCTCGCCGGCCAGACCGTCCCCTGGCGGACAGAGACTGCATTCCTCACCGCCCAGACGCCTCCGGGCTAATTCCCCGCCACAAAACTGAGGATCAGCCCGTGGACGACCTGCTCCACGGGCGCCTTGTCGTCGGTAAAGACGATGCCGGGGGTGGTGAACTCGGCAGCGCGCAGGACGGCGCTGTCGGCCACCTGGCGCAGGATTGGGTTGGTCATCAGCTCGGTGTTGCGGGCCAGGTTGTCGAGGCTGGTCGGCTGTTTGGTGGCCACGACCAGGACATTGATCAGGTCCGAGCCGGGTGTGGCCAGATCGACAGTGTAGACGTTGGGAAAGACCGCCTTGAGGGTGCTGGCCAGGGCATTGACCAGGCTCCAGTTGGTGCGGGTGCGGCCGACGTTGATGGCCACCACCCCATTTTCGGTCAGGTGGTCGCGGGCCTGGGCAAAGAACTCGCGCGTGGTCAGGTGGAAGGGGATGTAGGGCGGGCGGTAGGCGTCGATGGCGATCACGTCGTAGCTGCGCGGGCTGTTGGCCAGAAAGTAGCGCCCGTCCTGGGCCACGGCGTTCAGGTTCGGCTCGTTCATGTCAAAGTACTTTCGCCCGGCGGCCAGGATCTCCGGGTCGATCTCGGCGCCGTCGATCGGGATCGGGCCATAGACGGCGGTGTACTGCTTGGGCACCGTCCCGGCCGCCAGCCCGATGAGGGCCAGGCTCCCCACCTGGTCGGCGGTGTAGGGCGGATTGTTGAAATAGGGCGCGATCAGAAAATAATCCCAGATGCCGCCGATCAGCACGCCGTTGGGGTTGTAGATCGAATGCACCCCCTGCCCCTCGTTCAGCCGCAGCCACACCTCGTCGCCGACCTGGACGACCTGGATATAGTTGTACGACGATTCGCCCTCCCAGATCAGCTCGCCATACTCGACCGGCTTGATCAGGCCGGCCGGGAAGAGCAGGATCAGGGCGATCAGCACGAGCGGCATGAGCAGGTAAGGCAGGGCCTTGGCCTTCATCGACCAGAACAGGCCGGCCAGCGACACGGCCAGCAGGATGAACGACAGCAGGAAGAAGGTGTTGCGCGTGCCGATGGTGGGGATCAGGACCAGCACCGGCAGAAAGGTGCCCACCAGGCTGCCCACCGTGGACAGGGCATACAGCCCGCCGGCCGTCTTGCCCGCCGACTGGACGTCGGTGACCACCAGGCGGATGGCAAAGGGCGAGACGCAGCCGAGCAGCGTGATGGGCACGGCAAAGAGCAGCACCACGCCCAGCAGCGACCCGGCCAGGATGCCGGCGCTGTACTCGGCAAAGCCGCGCACCGACCAGGCCAGCACCGGCCGGGCCACAAGCGGCACCAGGCCAAGCAGAAACGCCGCCCAGGCGGTGATCTGGTACAGCACCCGGTCGTGGGGCTGCCGGTCGGCCCACTTGCCGCCGATGTAGTAGCCGACCGTCAGGTAGAGCAGCACCATGCCGATCAGCACCGCCCAGATGATCAGCGAGTTGCCGAAAAAGGGATCGAGCAGCCGCGACGCAGACAGCTCGACCCCCAGGCTGGTCACACCGCCAAAGAACACGATGAGCAGGATCAAAAGACGCCGAATCGTTCACGCACCTCTCCTTAAGATGGGCAAATGTGCAATCGCCGGGCCATTATAACCGTTTCCAGGCATCCTGGCAAGCGACCTTGACGGTGCGGTGATTTGCTGGTATATATGAAGCCATGATCCGCGCTTTTGACGGTTCGCTCGCCGACGCCGAAGGGCTGCTGGCCGTAGAACAGGCCACGTTCGACGAGTGTCCATACACGGCTCAAGAGGTACAGGCGATGCTGCAACCAGGCAGCGGCCATGTGCCGCATGGCGGCGCGCAGTGCGCCTGGCTGGCTGTCGAAGGCGACTCTCCGTTCGACCAGGGGTCGACGCAGCCGGAGGGACGTTGCCGGCTTTGTCATTGCTTTTTCGGTCAACAGCCGACAGGGCACGTGGTGGGAGATCGATCTGCTGGCGGTGCACCCCGACCGGCAGGGCCGAGGGCTGGGTCGGCAGTTGATCCGGGCAGCCGCCGCCGGCGGCGATGGGCCTGGCCAACCGGTCACGGGCCGTAGTGGCGACCGATAACCGTCGCTCGGCGCGAGCATTTGCCCATGCCGGCTTCCAGGCAGAACCGTCGGCGTGCACCCTGCTGATCCACCGCTTGAGGGAGCAGGCACCGCGGCCGCAGCCCGCGCCCGACGTGTCGGTTCACGAGGCGGCAAGCGCCGACGAGGCAGCAGCCTGGCAGGTATCCTGGCCAGCCGCCGGCAGTCCCGGTCCGACGCTGTTACTGGCCGAGCAGCATGGCCGCCCGGCCGGTTATGCCGAGCTGATCAGGTAGAGACCCTCCTCTACCGCGGCATCTGGATCGAATCCCTCGCCGCTTCCAGCCGGGCGGTACGGGACACCCTGGTCTACCACGCCATGAACCGGGCCATGGCCGCCGGGCTGGACGAGGTCAGCGCCATGGTGCCGAGACAGAATCAGCCTCTGCTACACACGCTCCTGGCGGGCGGCTTCCGCTCCTTGGGCGCCTACCGCTGGTTCAGCGCCGATCTGCCGCTTGAGGCCCGAGGGCGCAGCCGCCAGACCCTGACGCTCCCATAGCTTGGCAAAACCGGCCAGCGGTGCTATACTTCCCCTGGCTCGGTCAGCTTGGCCGCCGTGCCTGTGCCGCAGTTTCTGGCGGCCTGGCGGCCCGGCAGGACAGGCGACCGGCCACAGCAGGAAATCAGACTACGAGCGGGAAAGTGACAGAATGCGCGTTCTATTGACCGGCGGCGCCGGATTCATCGGCTCGGTACTGGCCAACCGGCTGGCCGGCGAAGGGCATACGGTTCTGGTCCTGGACGACCTGTCGGCCGGCGATTCCAGGCGGCTGCGGCCCGAGGTGTTGTTGACCCGTGGCGACGTCAAGGACGTGCCCAAGCTGTGGACGTTGCTCCAGGGTGTGGACTGCGTCTACCACCTGGCCGCGCGGGTGCGGGTCCCCGAATCGATCCACTATCCGGCGGAATACAACGACGTCAACGTCACCGGCACGGTGGCCGTCATGGAGGCCATGCGCGATACCGGCGTCAGGCGGGTGGTGTTTGCCTCGTCTGGGGCGCTGTATGGCGAGCAGGCGCACCAGCCGATCGACGAGCAGCAGACTCCCAACCCCAATTCGCCCTACGGCGTGAGCAAGATCGCCGCCGAGTATTACGTCTCGACTCTGGGCGCGCTGTACGGCATCGAGACGGTGTCGCTGCGCATCTTTAACGCCTACGGACCGGGCCAGGAGCTGCCGGCCAGTTACCCGCCGGTCATCCCCCAGCTTCTCAAGCAGGCGCAGACTGGGGGGTCGTTGGTGATCCAGGGCGACGGCACCCAGACGCGCGACTTTTGCTATGTCGACGACGTGGTCGATGCCCTGCTGGCCGCGGCGACTGCCACCGCGGTGAACCGCGCGGTGATCAACATCGGGTCGGGGCAAGAGGTGAGCATCAACGACCTGGCCGCGTGCATAGCCCGCGCGACCGGCCAGATTCCCAACGGGGAGCTCCACCAGGTGAACGTACTGCACAACCGCGGACAATCGGGAGGCGTATCGCGCCTGGTGGCCGACGTACGGCTGGCCCGGCAACTGCTTGGCTGGGAGCCACACACGACCCTGGAAGAAGGGCTAAAGCTCATCCTGGAACGAGACCCCCGTTTCCGTCAAGACAAAAGATAAAAGGTATCGTCCATGACGACAGTCCCCGGAGCGAAGCGGAGTGGGCTGACATTGATGGCTGTTTTTGCTCACCCAGATGACGAATCGTTTGGCATCGGAGGCACCCTGGCGCGCTATGGCGCCGACCCACAGGTGCGAGTAGTGTTGATCTGCGCCACGCGGGGAGAAGCAGGCGAGATCAGCGACCCCAGCCTGGCCACCCCCGAGCGGCTGGGGGAGGTCCGGGAACAGGAGCTGCGCTGTGCCTGCCAGGTGTTGAAGGTGGACGAGCTGCACTTTCTCGACTATCGCGATTCGGGGATGGCCGGCTCGCCGGACAACCAGAACCCCCACGCCCTGGCCATGGCCGATCCCGCCGAGGCGGTGGGCAGGATCGTGGCCCACATCCGCCGCGAGCGACCTGACGTGGTGGTCACTCACGACGAGACGGGCGGCTACGGCCACCCGGACCACGTCGCGGTCCACCACCACACCAAGGCAGCTTTCGCCGCAGCCGGCGATCCCGACCAATACCCGGAGCAGATCGCGGCCGGCCTGGCACCCT
This sequence comes from uncultured Chloroflexia bacterium, assembly GCA_963749455.1. Classification (GTDB taxonomy): domain Bacteria; phylum Chloroflexota; class Anaerolineae; order JAAYZQ01; family JAAYZQ01; genus JAFGOG01. The sequence continues at coordinate 251,007 of CAVVMX010000006.1, read as the reverse complement.
ACCAGCCCAAGAAGCTGTACTACACGGCCATCCCGCGCCGGTTCTTTCGGGCAGTCGCGGCCAAGATGCAGGAATTGGGCCTGGCCGAGCACCCTCGCGTCAAAAGGTTCATGGCCGAGCCGTTCGGCCTGCCCGACGAAGCCTGTACCACCGACGTCTATGTCCAGGATTTCTGGGACGTGAAGCGGGCGGCCTTGCAGTGTCATGCCACCCAGCTCAAGCCGGACAGCCTCTTCGCCGCACTCCCCCCGAGATGATGCGCGAGCTACAGAGCTGGGAGTGCTTCCAACTGGCCGAGAGCGCGGTCGGCGGGGATGAGGGTCAGCCACGACCTGTTTGCCGGGCTCCGCTGACCTTTGCACTGTAAGGCCAGCGGACCCAGGCGCAAGTGATCGTCCTATCCTCCTTTCAGGTCAAGCCTCTCCTCCTGGCCCGGCAAGGGGGCCCGGAGCAGCGCATCGACCTCGCTCGACCTGGGCCTGACAACCAGCGAAGTTGTGCTCGAGCCGGATCGGGTCGTCTTTGCTTCACACGGCGGAGAGTGGCTGTCGTGGGCCGACGTCGAAACGATCGCCGACAACGAGCTGGCCTGCTTTGTGGTCGAGGGCAACAGCGCCGTCAAGATACAGCGCTTCTCCGAACAGTTCAACCGCTTCTACAGCCTGATGCCGACGGGCCGGGCGCCCACCCTGCTGATCTCCGGCATCCCGATGCACCGCATCAAAGGCACCGATCCCCACCAGGATACCCTGACCAAGATCCGCGCCGCCTCGCCCGACGGCGGCCCGCTGCTGGACACGGCGACCGGCCTGGGCTATACCGCCATCCAGGCGGCCAGGACCGCCGCCCGGGTGGTGACCATCGAGCTCGATCCGGAGGTATTGGCGGTGGCGCGGCTGAACCCCTGGTCGCGGTCGCTGTTCGACAATCCCCGGATCGAGCAGATCGTGGGCGATACGCTGGACGAGCTGCCCGGTCTTTGCCGACGGGACATTTTCGCGGATCGTCCACGACCCGCCGACCTTTAGCCTGGCCGGCGAGCTCTACTCAGCGGCCTGCTACCGGCAGCTTTTCCGGGTGCTAAAGCGGGGCGGCCGCCTGTTCCACTACATCGGCGACCTGGAGAGCAAGTCAGGGCACAACGTGATGAAGGGAGTCGTGCGCCGGCTGCAGGAGGCCGGTTTCGAGCGGATTGTCCGCCGGCCAGAGGCGTTTGGCCTGCTGGCCTTCAAGGGATCAGCTTGGCAATTGGACGATGACCAGGCGGTCCAGGCCGGCGTAATCCCGGTGTAGCTGGACATCGGCGGCCGGGAAGTAGCGGCGAGCCAGGGCGGTCACAGCAGCCCCCTGGCTCGCGCCGATCTCGAGCAAGAGGGCTCCGCCGGGGCGCAGGTACGGGCCGGCAGTCGCCAACAGGCGGCGGATGGCATCCAGTCCGTCTGGGCCGCCGTCCAGCGCCGCGCGGGGCTCATAGTCGCGGATCTCGGGCAGCAGCTCCGCCCACTCTCCTGTGGTGACGTAGGGCAGGTTGGCGGCTATCAGATCCACCGGGCCGGGCAGTGGCGCCAGGAGATCCCCTTGCCGGCAGTGGACCCGGTCGGCCACGTCGTGGCGCCGGGCATTTTCGGCGGTCACGGCCAGCGCTCCGGCCGAATCGTCAAGGGCATAGACGATAGCGTGCGGCAGGTGCACGGCCAGAGTGACGGCGATTGCCCCGCTCCCGGCCCCCACGTCGGCGATTTCGAGCTGGACTGCGGCACAGGCCGGGCGAGGCGCAGGGCATGCTCGACCAGCAGCTCGGTCTCCGGCCGGGGGATGAGCACGCGGGCATCGACGACGAAATCGAGGCCAAAGAACTCGCGGTGGCCGACGATGTAGGGCAGAGGCTCGCGGGCGGCGCGGCGGGCGACCAGATCGCGGAAGCGGGTCAGCTCCTTGGGGGTCAGCGGGCGGTCGGGCCGGGTCAGGATCGCCGCCCGGTTCAGGTCCAGGGTATGGGCCAGCAGCAGCTCAGCGTCGAGCCGGGCCTCGTCCACCTCGGCGTTCCGGAGGGACTGGATGGCCTGTCGCAGGGCCGCCTGGAGGCGAACCGCAGCGGCTGTCATGCCACGGCCTGCAGTCGCTCGGCCTGATCCGTCGTCGCCAGCTCGTCGATGAACTCGTCGATGTCGCCGTTCATGATGCTTTCCAGGCGGTAGATGCTCAGCCCGATGCGGTGGTCGGTGACCCGGTTCTGCGGATAGTTGTAGGTCCGGATCTTTTCGCTGCGCTCTGCCGTTCCCACCTGCAGACGGCGCTCCTCACCCCGCTCGGCCCGGCGGCGCTCTTCCTCTATTTCGTACAGCCGGGCGCGGAGCACGGCCATGGCCCGCTCCTTGTTCTGGGTCTGGCTGCGCTCGTTTTCGCACGACACCACCAATGCCCGTCGGCTTGTGGGTGAGGCGCACCGCCGTGGCGTTCTTTTGCATGTGCTGACCGCCCGGCCCTGACGAGCCATAGACGTCGATCTGGAGGTCGGCCGGATCGATCTGCGATCTCGACCTCTTCGACCTCGGGCAGCACCGCCACGGTGGCTGTGGAGGTGTGGATGCGGCCCTGGGCCTCGGTCAGCGGCACGCGCTGCACCCGGTGCACGCCGCTCTCATACTTGAGCCGGGAATAGGCGCCCTTGCCCCTCACCTGAAAGACCACCTCTTTGTAGCCGCCCACGCCCGTGTCGTGAAAGCTGAGGATCTCGGTCTTCCACCTGTGGAGCTCGGCGTAGCGGATGTACATGCGGTACAGATCGGCGGCAAAGAGGCCCGCCTCATCGCCGCCGGTGCCGGCCCGGACCTCCATGATGACGTTCTTCTCGTCGCGGGGATCCTTGGGCAGGAGCATGGCCCGCATCTGGCCGTACAGCTCCTCCATTTCCCCTTCGATGCGGAGCGATCTCCTCCTCGGCCATCTGGCGCATCTCCGGGTCCTCCTCCGTCTCGAGGAGGCTGCGGGCATCGGCCAGCTCTCTGTCCAGGGTGCTGTGGCGGCGAAAGGTCTGGACCAAGTCCCCGATCTGGGACTGCTCCTGGGCATATTCCATCAATTTGGCCGGATCGGTCGCCACTTCAGGCTCGGCCATCAGCCGATTCAGCTCTTCATATCTTTCTTCTATCAAACGAACTTTATCCAGCATAGAATATCACTCTTTCGATTTGTCCAGGCATGATACGGCAAAACGCAGTTGGCGTCAAAGCTGGGGGGCCGGCAGGCGTGACCACCGCCCCATCTCCTGCCGCCAGCTCAAGATGGCAAAGACGCCCATGGCAGCAAAGCCACACAAAGCCGGGCCCGGCTGGCCCCAGAAGAGGCCCAGGCCGACGACCTGGAACAGCCAGGTCAGGCTGTAGATGATCATCAGCCGCAGGCGTGGCAGCTCGCGCGGACCCGGCCCGACGATCAGGGTGAGCAGTGTCGCCGAACACCACCATCCCAGGTAGTTGAGCCAAGGGATGCCAAAGTAGCCGCTCGGCTCATCCCACAGCCACAATCGGCGGGCGACCATCTGCGGATCCAGATACAGGTCCCAGGCGGTAAAAGCCAGGCCCGACAGAGCAGCGTAGCGCAGGCGATACCACCAACCGGGACTGGCCGCTCGCTCGGGGCAGGATGGCGCTGGCCACGGCCCAGGCTGGAGCCAGCATCATCAGCCAGGCAAGGGGGATCAGGATCGGAACGCCAGCCAACTGCGGTTGCAGGGCTTCCGTATAGACGTAATGCCCAAACGGCCAGCCGGTCGTGACCCCGACCTTTTCGATGGCCCACGTCGCCGGCAGGACGACAGCCGCCAGACCGACCAGGCGGCGCACTGGCCAACCGCAGGCCAGGGCAAACAGCGTCGCCGCCGCCTGAGCCAGCACACCCAGAGTTACGGCGCGGGGAAAAGGACCTTCTCCCGCCAGCCAGAGCACCACAGGAGTACCGATCAGCACCGCCAGCCACAAGATGAGCGAGCCGGCCCACAAGGTCCCGGCCCAGAGCGCCGGGAAGGTCGCTGCTTGGCCCTGGCATTCTCGCCGGAGGGCATCGGCCAAGGGCAGGAAGAAACGTCGCGCGGCAAATGTCGAAAAGCGTGTGGCAGGGCTTGGCTTGTCAATGGTCTGTCTGTCGGTCATCTATCCTGCGATTATACATCCATGCTGGGCGCACGTCAACCATGGCGTGCGTCCCGTCGTGCGTTACAGCACAATAGCCAACCAGAGCAAGAGAGGTATGCGGGTTGCATCCGGCGCCATCTAGGGTATAATGCGGGTGAAATGAAAAGGGTACACGCAACCACCGCCGCAGCGCTGCTGCTGTTTGTCATTCTGAGCCTGGTGTTCACCTATCCCCTGGCCTCGCACCTGGCGGACGCCGTGGAGGACCGGCAGGACGCGCTGTTGAACGTGTGGATCACAGCCTGGGACGGGCACCAGCTCCTGACCGACCCGGTGCACCTGTTCGACGCCAACATCTTTTACCCCTATCGCCGCACACTGGCCTACTCGGAGCTCCTACTGGGGAATGCTCTGCTGGCGCTGCCAATCACCGCCGTCAGCGGCAACCCGGTGCTGGGCTACAACGTGGCCCTGCTGTTGTCGTTCATCCTGTCTGGGCTGGGCACATATCTGTTGGTGCTGAAGCTCACCGGGCGCCCCGGAGCAGGCCTGGTGGCCGGGCTCATTTTCGCCTTTAGCTCGTACCAGATGTCCAACCTGGCCCAGGCGCAGCTCCTGGCGACGCAATGGCTGCCATTCACCCTGCTGGCACTGCACCTACTGCTGCGCCACCCCCGACTCCGCTACGCCGCCGCTTTTTGTCCTGTTTTTCTGGCTGCAGACCGTCACATCGTTCTATTACGGCATCATGCTGGGGCTGGTCGTTGCTGGATTTTGGATTCTGGATTTTGGATTTTGGATTTATCGGCGCCGTCGAGAGCTCAATTGGCGATTGGCTGTTCGCCACTCGTCATGGCGCTACCTGCTACTTGCTGCGGGCTGCTTGCTGATCCTCCTCCTGCCTTTTGTCGTGCCCTACTTTCAGGTGCAGCGCGAGCTGGGGTTCGAGCGGACACTGGCCGATAGCGAGCCCTTTTCGGCCAGCCTGCAGCAGTACGCGCTGGTGCCGCCGGGGAGCGTGGTCCACGGGCAGTGGCTGCCCAGCGACGACCAGCCCAGGGGTGGCGGCTACCCGGTGGATGCCCTCTTTCCAGGTCTGGTCGCACTGCTCCTGGCAGCTTGGGGGCTTGATCCGAGGGCGAGGCCGGGCCAGGTGGATGTACGCCGGCCTGTTGCTGGTTGCTTTCTGCCTGTCGCTTGGCCCGCGGCTATACCTGGCGCCTGGCCGGCCGGCGGGACTGGATCTACCGCTTCCTTACGCCTGGCTGTACGCCGTGGTGCCCGGCTTTAAGGCACTGCGGGCGCCGGTGCGTTTCGACGCGCTGGTCATGCTGGCGCTGGCGGTGCTGGTCGGCTATGGAGTGACTGCGCTGCTGCCACAGAGGCAGGCAGGGATACTCACCGCACATGCCGGCCCGCCGGGTCTCCCTGCTCGGCTGAGGAGAACAACAGTCCCCGAAGCGCAGCAGAGCGGGAGAGGCGCCGGCATTGTTGCCCTGCTGGCCGGGCTGGTGATCCTCGAGTCGCTGGTCTGGCCGGGGGCGCGCGCCGAACAGGTGCCGGTCGGCGATCAGGTGCCGCCGGTCTATCGCTGGCTGGCCGAGCAGCCGCCTGGCCCGCTCCTGGAACTGCCGATGGTGCTCACCAAAGGCGGACCGCAGCTCGACTACCAATACCTGTCGACCTACCACTGGCACCCTACGCCCGACGGCTACAGCGGGTTTATCCCGCCCAAGCACGGCCAGATCGTATACGAGATGGAGCGCTTTCCGTCGGAGCGGAGCGTGAGCCTGCTCCAGGCGCTTGATGTGCAGTACGTGCTAGTTCACACTGACCGATACCCCGGATCCCGCTGGCGCCAAATGGAGGCGGCCCTGGCCCAGGTTGATGAGCTGACGCTGGTCGAGACGTTTGGGACAGACCAGGTCTACATGATCAAGGAGCGTTCTTTCGATCCCGGCGACCTGCAAGTGCGTGTCTATCTGCCAGCTCGTGCCATAGCCGGCCAGCCCTACACGGCCTATCTGATCGCGGTCAACAACGGGTCTCGAAGCTACGCCGTCGATCCGACCGATGAAGACTTGCCCGGTCGCCAGTTGGGAGAAGGCTGAGGGCTCCACAGTGGCCGAACTCGAAGTCGACGTGCCGCTGGTAATATCGCCCGACGGTGGTGTAGCGGTAATCCCCCTGCCACTGACAGCGCCCGCAGAGCCAGGCAGCTACCGGCTGGCAATCGGCGAGCGGGACGGCATCCTGGGCAGCTGGGCTGCCGAGGGCACGGTCGAGGTAGGCGACCAGGCCGACAACGCCTTCCCGGTTCCGGTCCGGCTGGCGGCCTTGACGGCGCCGGCCACAGCCCAGTCCGGCGAGACCCTGCCTGTGAGCCTGGCGTGGCGGGCGCTGGGCAAGATCGACGCCTATTACAGCGTCTACGTCAAGCTACTCGACGCCCAGGGCAACGCTTGTCGCCGGTTGGGATGGCCAACCCCGCAAGCGGCCAGGCGCCGACCCTCACCTGGGTGCCGGGCGAGACGGTGACGGACACGATTAGTCTGTCGATCCCGGCCGGCGCGCCGCCCGGCGAATACACAGTCGAGGTCGGGATGTACCGCGCCGAGGATCTGGCCCGCGCCTTACTCTTCGGCGCCGATGGCACCTTGCTCGACCGGGCTGTGATCCAGGTGCGCATTGAGCCATAACGCGGGTTGCGCGCCGGGCCAGTTTCGCGTACAATGCCAGAATGAAACGACTAGTATGGATTCTGCCCCTGGTCGGGCTGGCGGTGCTGGCCGGCTTTACCCTCTGGCTGGGCGGGCGCGCCCTGGCCTATCCCTACCAGTTCCTGCACGGCGAGGGGCTGATGCTCGAATTCAGCCGGCGGCTGATGGCCGGCGAACCGGTCTACAAGCCGCTGACCGAGTTTCCGCTGGGCACATGCAACTATGCGCCGCTGCCCCTCGTCCTGGCCCGGCTGACATTTCCAATATTAGGCTTTGGCTATGCGGCCGGGCGGGTGTGGGTCTTGCTGGCGACGCTGGCCATTGCGGTGATCCTCTTCGTCTGGGTGCGGCGTGCAGGCGGGCAGATCGTGCCGGCCCTGGTCGCGTCGCTGGCCTGGCTGGGCGCGCCTTATGTCTACCGTTGGATGCCGCAGTTTCGCGTAGACCTGCCAGGTCTGGCATTGAGCCTGGCAGGGGTCTATGTCATGTGGCGGAGCCGGAGCAGGTATGCAATCCTGGGCGCAGCCCTGCTTTTTGTCCTGGGGCTGTACTGCAAGCAGTCGTTCCTGGCTGCGCCCGCCGCAGCTTTTGTCTATCTGCTTATCCGCGACCGGCGCCAGGCGCTGCTCCTGGCCGGGGCGATGCTCCTGCTGGGCGGCGTTCCTTTCCTGGTGCTGAACATCACCACCCACGGCGCTTTCTGGGACAGCCTCGTTTCGGCCAACGTCAACCCCTTCAAGCTCGATCTGCTGTTCTCGCAGGTAGTAGACCTGGTCCGCATCTACTGGCCCTTGATGCTGCTGGCGGCGGCCTTTCTGATTCCTGCCGCACGTCACCAGGGCTTCCGTCGTAGACGGCGCGACAGAGTCGCCACCCTCAGACGAACGCGCTCATTGTGATCTACATAGGGCTGGCCCTGCTCACAATGGCGCTGGCCGGCAAAGTTGGGTCATGGGAGAACTATTTCCTCGAGCCATTGGTCGGACTGTGCCTGGGGGCCGGGTTAGGGTCGGCTCGCCTAATGGCTCGAACCGGCCTTCCGGCAGGGCCATCGCTTGGGCCGGTCGCTCTGCGGGACCTGGCCCTGGCCGTGCCGAGTCTCGGCGGCCTGGCGCCGCTGCTGGTGCTGGTGCAGGTGATCGTGATGTGGCACACCCCGGCCAGGGCAGCCCGCATCATGCGGGCCGATGCCGCTGCCAACGAGGCGCTTGGCCCAGTAGTCGCGGCGGCACCCGGCACTGGTACTCTCTGAGGACATGGGGTTGCTGGTCCAGGCCGGCAAGCCGGTGGTCTACTACGACTTTCAGTTCAGCCAACTGGCGCTGGCCGGCCGGTGGGACCAGAGCTGGGAGATGGACAATCTGCGGCGGGGCGCCTTCTCCTTGGTGATCTTTGAGGGCGACGCCCGGATAGAAGTGGAAAAGTACGGTCGCTATACGCGCGCCTTCATGTCGGCGCTCGACTATGGCTACCGCCGGGCCGAGCGGGTGGGCAAATACCTGGTCTACCGCCCGGCGCCGCTCGATCGCGACCGAAACGTGCGCCTGACCGGCGGCGTGGCGCTGGTCGGTCACACACTGCCGCCCGTCGAGATCGATCCTGGCGGGACGATCTCGCTGGACGTGGTATGGCAGGCCACCCAGCCGATGACCGAGAGCTATACCTCGTTCCTGCACTTGGTGGACGCAGCGGGGCAGGGGTACGCCGGCGACGACCACCAGGCGTGGGACGGCCTGTACCCAACCACCCGCTGGGTCGAGGGTGAGATGGTGCGGATCTCCTACAGCCTCACCTGCCTGTTGACCTGCCGCCCGGGCTGTACACCCTGCGCGCCGGCTGGTACGACCCGTCGCTCACCCGCCTGCACACCGAAACCGGCGCCGACAGTGTGCCGCTGGTCCTAGTCCGCATTGCCTCAGCCCAACCACAGCCGCCCGAGATAGCGCCACTGGACACCGATTTTGCCGGCGGTGTGTCTCTGGCAGGCTACTCCCTGGACCGAGAGTCCGGAGGGCTCCTCGTGACGCTCGACTGGCGCCTGCAGCCAGGCCAGTTCCTGGACACCGATTACACCGTCTTTCTGCACCTGCGGGACGCTGCCGGAGAGACGGTGGCCCAGGGCGATGGGCCGCCTGTGAACGGCCAATGGCCCACGTCGCTCTGGCCGCCGGACGTGACGATACAGGATGCGCACACTATCACCCTGCCGGCCGATCTGCCGCTCGGGACCTATCGCCTGGTAGCAGGTCTGTACGACGGGGCGACGGGTAACCGCCTGCCCCTTGAGGGCGGCGGTGACGAGGTCGTCCTGACCGAGATCGCCCTGCCATGAGACGAAAAAGAGGCCGCTCGGTGGAGCGGCCTCGTGCTAGGTGCACTTAGGGGGCCGGCGAAGATCATATGATCCGCGCCGGGCGACTTGCGGCTACAGGTCTCAATCAGGGCTTGGGATAGACCTGCACCCAGTCGCCGCTCTGAACCTGGAAGATATAGATCGTCTGCTGCCGCAGGTCGCCTACCTCATTATAACTCAGCGACCCCATCGGCGTCTCAACCCCAGGCAGGGCACGGATGGCATTGGCGACCTGGACGGAGTTGAACGATCCGGCCTTCTTAACGCCCTCGGCCAGGACCTCTACGGCGCTGTAACCGTTGATGCTGTAGGTGTCGGGGTTGCGATACTCCACTGCCTGGTAGTCTTTGATCCAGGCCGCATCGGCCACGGTCTTGGGGCTGGGCGCAAAGGAGGAGACATAGATCCCCTCTGCCGTACCTCCGGCTTCGTCAATGGTTGCAGCCAGGAACGCGCCGTCACTGGCCAGGAAGGGAACAGTCACTCCTGCCTGGACCAGCGCCGCACGCAGGTAAGGTGCTTCGACCTCGTAGCCGGCATAAAAGACAGCATCGGGCTGGGCAGCGACGATCTGCGGGATCTCGGCGTCAAAGTTGGACTGCTCCACAGTCACCTGGAGCCGCAAAGCTACCTCAGCGCCCAAAGCGAGTAGATCGTCGGCCATCAACTGGCCCAGGCCCTGGCCGTAGGGATCGTCGTTGTAGATCACAGCCACACGCCGTGCCCCCAGAGTATTGACCAGGAACTCGGCGTCCACTTGAGCCTGGGTTAGGTCGCTGGCATTGACCCGGAAAAAGTTGAGATAGCCCTTTTGGGTCAGGCTGACCTCGCTGGAGGTAGGCGTGATGACGATCAATGGCAAGTCCTTGTAGATCTCCATAGCATTGAGAGTCTGGCCGCTATTGTAGTGACCGATGACCCCCAGCACCTGCCGGCCCTCGGCGATCTTGGCCTTGATCTCTTCCGCGACCGCCAGCGCCACGTCGGAATCGGACTGGTCGTCCAGCCCAACGATCGTCACCTTGTAGCCCAAAAGCCCGCCAGCGCGGTTGATCTGCTCGGCTGCCAGGCGCGCCCCTCCCAACACCGTCTGCCCGCCGTTGGCCTGAAAGCCGGACAGCGGCGCGGCCACGTACACAAAGATCTCGCCCTTGGTCGGCTGGCTCGGTTTGGCAGTGCCATCGCCGCAGGCGGCTGCGACAAGCAGCAAGCAACAAGCAACAAGCATTAGGACAACCGATTTGATAGTTACCCTCACAGTTTTCACTCCTAGTTTCCTGCGGTCCCTTTTCGCCGAGCTTGCCCGGCAGCACTTGGGGCTGACTGTGCTGTCGTGTCCGTGGCCAGTCCCCCGTGCCGCATGTCGCTGGCGGCCAGCGAGTCACCGGATTGATACACTTCGTCCACGGTCGTGACCACGTCCTGCAAAGCCTGGACCTGGTCGTTGACATCCTGTTGCAGGCGTTGTGCCCGGCCCGATGCCACATCTCGGGCACTGAGGAGCATGACCTGCGAATAGACGGTGCCCATGGCCGTCAGCGTGCTTTCCAACTGGAACTCGGCCTGCTCCATCACGTTCTTGAGCTTGAGCAGGTTATCCCGCTGGATCTGCTTCTGGGCGATCGTCTGGCTGATCTGGCGTTTGACGGTATCGTCGTCTTCCAGGGCCAGTTTCTTCTTCCACTCCTGGATAGCCGGTTCCACCGCATTCATGTCGTCTTGGATCATCCGATCAGCATGGTAAGCGTCCAGGCGGGCGGCCAGACTGAATACGCTCTCACCCCAAGTGTTGATGCCCCGGCTCACGTCCTGCAAGTGATCGCGCAGCACACCCTCACGGCCCTTGTTGATCACCTGGTCGATCCGGTCGCGGTACTCCTGCGCCTTTTCTACCTGTTTGCGCAGCCCGGCGTCCCGCACGCTCCGAGATTGGAACTTTTCGCGGAACATCTCGGCCACCGCTTTGGCCCGGAACTCGGGATCGGTCAGGCTGGTCCAGACCAGGCCAGCCTCACCCAACCCGCCGAGGATTAACCAGAACCACGACTGCCAGAACGGGAGCGGCTGCGGAACAAAAGCAAACAGGATGAGCGTCAAGCCGATGATCGCCGCGCTCTCCCAGCGGTAGACGGCCCGCGTCAGGAGTGCCCGCGTCGCCTTTTTCTCCAGCTCGTCTTGAAAGCTACCCTTTGTCATTAGAAGTACGAAGACAGTATCCTGTAAAGCTGCCGGATCGTTTCCGGATCGCCCTGGAGCACCTGCCCGCCGGTCGGCTCGGCCATGGACTGCAACATCTCCAGGTCGGCGTCCTCGCCGTAGGCGACGCAAAAGATGACAACGGGCACGGTCGATTCCCTTTCGATCCGGCGCAGCAGAGTGCGCAGGCTCGTGATCGAGTTGTTCTCCCGGCCGTCGGTCATGGCCACAATGGCGTTGATCCGCTCCGGGTCACCCTCGTTTTGCAGCCGTGTAAAGGCCTCCGAGACGGCGTCGAGCAGGGCCGTGTCGCCCCCCGCCTCCAGATTGTCGATGGCCGCTTGCAGCACCTGCCGGTTATCGCCCAACTCGTCCAGGTAGATGACGTTGTACACACTCGACGAAAACTGGACCATGCCCACCCGTTCCAGGTCGCCCTTGATCTCGCTCCAGGAAAACACCGAGCGCCACCTGGGCCTGATCCAGCTTTTCTCCTCTCATGCTGCCCGAGGTATCGACTACCAGGTAGACGTTGGTGTGCCGTTTGGTGTACCACCACACATCATGCACCACCTGGACAACGGCAGCGTTGGGCACCTGGAGCGCCGTCTTGGGCTCGGCCGGATTCACGCCATTGTCGGCGGTCAAGGGCGAAGCTGGATCGGTCAGGGATATGGACGGCTCGGCCGGGCGGTAGCCCTGGCTCAGGATGAACTGCTGCGACTCGGACGAGAGCAGAAAGTCACGGAAGCTGGCAAAGGTCTGGCGTTGGGGAAGGGTGAGGTCGCGCGTTTCCAGCAGCGCCAGGGGATGATCTTCCCACAGCACTCCTTCGGTTGGATAGACGGCCACCAGACGCTCCTGACCAGAAGACCGGTGGGTGTTGTAATAGACGACCATCTGTTCCTGGACGACAAAGGCGTCCAGGGAAGCCCGTCCCTCCTGCAAGGCCCGCTCGATGAGAGCTGGCTCGTCGCCTTCGCCATAGTAACGGACCGTCTTTTCGAGAGCGGCCACATAATCGAGCGTTGCCTGAGCCTGGGCGTCCTCGATGGTCAAGCCCCGCGTCTTGCCCGAGCCGGCATAGAACATGGCCAGTGTGGCGAGCATGCCGCTGGCTGAGTTGGTGGAAGGGTGGCTCCAGCGAAAGTTGGCGTCGCTCTGGGCCCTGGCCAGGAGATCCTGCCAGCCGATGGCCCGATCGGGCCAGCCCATCTCGCGGGCCACACTTTCCCACATGGCGATCACCACCGGGCTGATGCCATAACGCACCGTCTCGCCCACCACGGCGGCATGCAGCTCATCCGTGCCGAACCGGCTATTCCACGCCTCGTCCAGTTGACCCAGCCACAGCGACGAGTCAGGCGTCATGGCCTGGAAAGCCGCCGTCTCGGTCAGAACGGCATTGACCATAGCCTCGGGGGCGAGCTGGACCGCATCGACGGTCATCCGCAAGCCATCTGGCGTCTCGAGACCCTGGTAGTTAAACCGCCTGACCAGTTCCATAAAGGCCTCTTCCTTCTCTGGAGAATAGGCCACGGTCAGGGTCGCCGGTTCTGGGGTAGGGGTCTGATCTGCAGCCGTGTCGCGATTGAACAGCTTGCCGACCAGGGTATAAGCGCCACAGCACAAGCCGATGATCACAAACAGACCGATCACCAGCGCAGCTAGGGCCCAGCCGGCGCTGCCGGACGACGGGCGACGCTGAGAGCTATACCGCCTGCTCATTTTTCCTATCTCCCGGCCACGTTCAGATCGAACCAGCGCAGCAAGGCCTGGAGCACATCGCGGTCGGGCGAGCGCATGGCCGTGGTGCGAGGCACGACACTCACCACACCTTGCCCTGCCCACTGGTCGAAGAGGCTGCCTTCGCCGGTCACCAGCACATTTGAGTTAGCGGGCCGCAGGCCATAGGCCAACGCCTTCTTCTGGATCTCTTCGGTCAGCAGATACTTTTCGAACTCGAGGGCCGCGTTCTTTTGCAGGGCGGTCGTCTCGGAACCCATCCAGACGCTGAACGGAAAGTCGAACCAGGTCACGTACTCGGGATAGGCAATGCGCAGCGGATCGGCCCAGCGTGTCTGGATGCCTTGCATATTGACCAGCAGGTCGCTCTCGAGCAGTTGCCCGGCATCGCCGGTGGTGTAGCCGAACAGGGCCAGGTCGTTCACCGTATAGCTGCCACCCGACAGATCGCTCATGGAGCTCATGATCTCACCCAACCACGTCTGGAACTCGGCGTTGGTGACGTCGTCCACGGTGATGTTGGTCTTCTTAAAGTACTCGCCGGCCGCGGCAACCATAGCCTCCAGGCCGCTGACGTTCTTGCGCGGGTTGGAGATAGCCAGCTTGAAATAACCCCAATCGCTCTGTCCGCCCAACTCGGCCCAACCGCCAGGGGTCATGGCTGCATCGTGGATCGCCTGCCAGGAAAGCTCGCCGTACTTGGCCTCGAGCACCTTGGCGCGGCTGTCGTAGACGCCCCAAGCCAGCAGGGAGATCGTCAACGGCTTGGCCCGGTATTCGCCATCGGTCAGAAAGACGTCGCGCCCCAGTCGCTCGTTCTGTGCTGCGTTGACCAGCTCTACCAGATAGCGGCTCTCTGGGATCCAAGCCGTGGGCAAGGGGTTCATCTCGTCCCGGTCGTAACGCCCCTTGGCCGTCAGGCCGTCCATGGGCGTGATAGTGACGTGGATGAGTTGCCCCTCCAGTGTGTGCTTTTCGGTGTTGAATTGATTGGCTGCTTCCTGCACCCAGTCAGCCACCGGCAGAGCAGTGACGACCTGCACTTCCAGCGTCTCATCGCTACTCTGCCCCGGCACGGCCGTCGGCTCCTCGCCCGATCCCGACGAGCGGAACAGTTGCAGAATCAGCCCGGCGGCGACGATCACCACCGCCAGGCCGATGATCACAAAGAAAACAATGCGCGTTCGGTTCATACTATCCCTCTCAAGACCCTAGGGGCTTCTAAAACCCCTAGGGTCTAGGTCCTGACTGAGTGACTATTCGCTCAATCCCAGGCGTGCTTTGCGCTCGGCCAACTGTGCTTCGAGGGTGCCCTTTTCCAGGACCTCGTCCATCTGCACGTTGAGGCTGCTGGCCAGCATCTCGCTGCGTGCCGACGCCTTGTCCAGCCGCTCCCGGATCCCATCGGCCACCCGCGCTATGTCGGCATCACCGGAGCCGGCCAGGGCGTCCAGTGACTTGATCGCCTTGGCCGTCAGCTCCTTGGAGCGGGCCAGGTCGAGCAAGGCCTGCAGCTCCTCGCGCTCCTGCTTGACCGTCGTCAGCTTGGCTTCCAGCTTCAGGCGGGCGTCCTTTAGGCTCTTGAACTCGGCTTCCTGGTGCTGGAGCATCTCGTCGTAATTCTGAACCAGCCGGTTGACCGAATTGAGCTTGCTCTGGGCCGCCATAGCCAGGTCCTCTTTGCCTTCGCGCAAGAAGAGGTCGATGTTACGGTCCAGATCTGCAGCCTGCCGATCGAGGTCCGATTTCTTGCGGTGCAGCGTCTTGAGCTCGCCACCGACGGTAGCGACAGCACCTTCGAGGTCTTCTAGATTGTCCTCTACCTCGCGCACATACTGGTCAAAGACGGCCATCGAGTTGGCCTTGAGCGCCGAGTCGACCAATGCATGCATGTTGGCCGAAATCAAAGTCTGGATCTTTTTGAGCAGAGATGCCATTTTTCTTCCTCCGAATCTGATTGTTGATATTCAATACGCAATGCGTGAGAATCCGTCACACATTACGCTATTCTACCACACTCTGTGCAAGGCAACCATGACCGGTCCCTGACTTTCGGCTGACGGTGCCCTACGGGCCCACCAGCTTGTAACCCCGCCCCCGAACGGTCGTCAGATAGCGAGGGTTGGAAGGGTCGGCCTCGATCTTGGCCCGCAGTCGGCTGAGCAGCTTGTCTATGCGGGCATCGTCCACCTCGTCGATGTAATCCTCACCCCATACCGCTTCGACCATCTGGTATTTGTCACAGATCTGGTTCAATCGGCCGTAAAGGAGGAGCAACAACCGGTACTCGAGCTCGGTCAACTGCGGAACCTCCCGGCCATCCACCCACACGCTGCCGCTTTCCACATCAACGCGCACTCCCTGATCGCGTCGCCGGTGGCCTAGCCTCTGCCGGCGGACAAACGCCTCAAAGACAGGCGACAGCAGCATCTCCTCCTGCTGGCCGCCTTGTGGAGTACCGCCTTCTTGGCAATGTATGACCCCTTTCTCCCGCAGTGACTCAATCACCGCCTGCTCCGGGAGGTCATCGCCTCCCTTTGAGCTCACCAGGGCCATCAAGGCGTCCTGCTCGGCTGCGGTCAAGTCGGTCCACAGCTTGCGGCACTCGGCCTGGACGTTGAGATCTCCGTCTAGCCTGTCGCGAACCTGGCGGTGGATAAACCAATTCTGAGCTGCATCGCGCACCGGCTCACCCGTCACCTCGCCCAATGCCCGGCAGACAGCCAGTGCCAGGCCAAGATGACCGTCGGCGTGATGGCGGATAAACGCCCGGTCATCATCGGCGAAGGTATAGCCCTCCTGGCGTGCGACGCTGCTGATCAACCTGGCCCAGGTCTGCCTCAGACAATGGGCCCAGGAAGCGGGTGAATGGCTCGAACAACTCGACAAACTCGTCAATATCCCGGCCACGCCTGATCCTGGAAAGACGCTGGTCTGTCGCCGTCACAAAGCACAGTGCGGGATGGCACTTGTCCTGAATCGCCCGCAGGTTCAACAATGCCCGCTCGTCGATCTGCTCAAATGGCTGGTCAAACTCGTCGAACAGCAGCACCAGACCACCTGGAAGGCTGGCACAGACTGCTGTCAGTCCCTCACTAAAGCTGAGGGGGATCTGAAAATGGCTGGGGGGAGCGACCAGCATCTTGTAGGCACCCGACAACTGCTCCACAACTTGAGTGCCGGCCTCCTTGGAGAGCTCTTTGTGGTCCAGGTGTCGCAGCTCATCGAGCAGCGAGCGCAGGATCAGCTCGTAAAAGCCCTGCTCCGTCGCCTCCAGCATCAGGTTGAAATCGACATAGACAAAGACTGCCCCGTCAGTCTGCGGCTGGTCACTGCACAGTTGGCGCCGCACGTCCCGGCTGGCAAGCGCTCGCATCTAGAGACGACTTGCCGCTGTTGCTAACGCCGACCAGCGCACAGCAGTCGGCGTCAGCAATCCGCTCCAGGACATACAGAGCGTCTTTGTGGCGAAGGAGTTGCGGCACCACGTTTAGCACCCGGCTATTCCTCGCACACCTTCCATGTGCCGTCTTCCTTCACCATTGATATCGCCTCGTCGATCTCCTCGTTCAATTTCTGGCCCAAGTAGGTAATCTTTATCAGACCGGTGACCTGAACACTGGCAGTGTCTCCACCCTGTTCGGTGGTCTTGAAGTCCAAGCCCGAGAGGTCAAGGACTGTTCCCTCTCCCACGCCTGCCAGCAGTCCGGTAACCCCTGTGACTGACTCACGTTGGGCAGCGCAAGTCAGATCCCTCAGCGCACCCTCATTGCCTTCCGCCAAGGCGTCAAACCACCGCTCTGCCGCCTGGTCGGGCTGACCTTCCCCGCCACCACAAGCCGACATCAAGAGGACAAGAAGAAGGGGCAAGACTGACCAAGCGCGCATAATGGTTGTTCCCCTTCTCACTACACTCGAGGCAGCCACGACGGGCCTAGCGGATCAGCTCAAGATTGGCGATGGGGATCAGGGCCGGCTCTGCCCCTTCGAAAGCCACCTCGGTCACCAGCAACCTGGCTCCCGAGTCCACAGCCAGAGGGCCGATAGGCAAGCCTGTAACAGTGCCGATCACCCCCAGATATGGAGCGCGTAGACCACGAACCTGAGCACCAACCCGCAAATCGGCCGCTTCTTGGTCTCCGGCCACCATCGTCTCTTCGGCGTGGACCGGGATCACGATCTCTGGGCGCTTGGCTCCCCAGCGAGCCCGAGTATCGGCTTGGAGCATCGCCTCGCGGCCCGAATTGGATTGCAGTAGAGGAAATATCGCCTCCGACATTGGGTATGAACCAAAGCCCTCGGTGATGATGACCGGAAATGGTAACGTCTTGAGCATCGGGCGCAGATCAGCGCTGATGCTGCCGACGATCATGCCCCGAACTTGAGCGGCGACAGCCTGCTCAAGCGCCTTGTCGTCCACGTCACTACCCCCAGCCACGATAGTTCCGTGGCAGCTAACGTCGATGGACCGGGCGCGAAGCGGCTTGCGACGGCCGTCAACCAGCACTTTGAGCACGCCTTCAGCCTCGCCGCCGCTACCCCACACACCCTGGATCAACACCCCGGTGGTGGATATCACAACTCCAAGACCGGGCATGACGCGGGTCACCTGTCCCTTGAAATGGGCCCGCAACTCAAAGGTGCCAGGCGTCGCCTCGATCAATACCAGTCCGTCGCGCACGGCGACCACCTGCCCGTCGGCAGGTGCCCGGCAAGCGGGCCTCAAACGACCCAGTGCGCCGCTATGGCCGGCCACCACTTCACCAGCCTGCACCCTGTCTCCGACGTTCTTGCCTATGTACTTGGCTACCTGTTCGCGGCGAATGCCCAGGGTGCGGCTGACGTCGATGACCTCGGCGCCGCCTGGTAGTTGGCAGCGAGCGACCACGATCAGCAGGTCCCACCTGCTCCCCAGGATGAACCAGCACCTCACCGCGAGCCGGGAGGAGTCTTTCCCGCCGGATGGTGATAGCCGGCGCAGCCCGCGTCTCGGTCAAGTAGTACATCGATCTCCTCTCGCTCAGGACCCCATGTCCCACAGCCAGCGCTGCATCTTTTCCCTCTGCTGCTCAGGATCGGCGGCGATGGGCAGAGGCCGGCCTCGGGCATCGATGATGATGCCCAGCACCCCGCCCTGTGCCGGGCGTCTCCCCCGCCTGGCCTTTTACTCCCAATCCCACGTCAAAGCGGCGCGTCGGCCTTAGTTTCAGGTTGGCTACCTGCCCGGCTGGCAGGGGAATCACCTCCAGCGAGCCGTAAGCCACCTCTACCTCCAGCGAACGCCCGTCCTCGTATTCGATCTCGAAAGACAGCGCAGTTTCCCCCTCGCGCGCTGAGCCGATAGGCGCAACGACGGTGCCCAGGCTTAGCAAGGCGTCGCGGGCCACCACTTGCGATGCGACCAGAGGGTTAAGGACGGCCACAGCCCCCAGCGGTGCGACCAGTCTGGCCTTGTCGAGGGCGAGTTCAAAGACACCTACTGGCTGCACGGCGTCAAGCAGGATGAGGGCCGCCTGGCCATAACTGGGCACATTGGACAGCACTCCCCCTCCACCGACGATCAGGTCGAAGGTGGGGACGAGGCCCTGATAGAGCAGCGAGCCACCATGAGACCAACGGAGGGCCATCTCGGCCAACGACAGGCGGATGACCTCGCGCGCCACAGCCTGCTCCAGAAGAAGATCCTGCCGTGTCTGGGGCAACGTACGATTCTGGATCGCCTTGTTATAAAGTGCGTTAGAAATCTCAACCGGCTCTATCTCGAATGGCAGCCAGCGCACGATCGACTCGACCGGCACATGGTCAAGAATGCCCGCAGCACTGTGGCTCAGTCCCAGGTCACTGCGGATCAGCAGATCTGCCTGCTCGTCCAGAACAGACGCCACGGTAGTGGTCGCTCCACCAACATCCACGCCCAGGACATTGATCCCGTCCAGCCGGGCCAGGTATTGGATGGTGTAGGCAAAGGCCGTGGCTGTGGGCAGCACTCGCAGCGGGGTCCAGGCCGCCAATGTGCCATAACCGGGCAGTCTCTCCAGCTTGCGCTGGCGATACAACTCCTCGATCTCGGCCTGCAGCGGCCAGAGGTTCTCCCCCTCGAGGCTCGGCCGCACGTTGTCCACAGCCCGCAGCTCGGCCTGATCGCCGACGATCTCAGCCACCTGCTCACGCAACCCACTATTGCCGGCGTAGATGAGCGGTGGCCGGCGTGCCGAGGGCGGCAGCGCCGAACAGGCCAACGTCACCGCTTCGACCGATTGCAGCACCGGCCTACTGGCCCCGTCGTCCACACCGCCGACGATCACGACTGCATCGGGCATCAGCTCGTTGATCAGCCGCACCTGTCCACCGATGTCGCTGTTCAGGATCCCGCTGTCACGCCTGTCCATCGACACCAGGCCATCGACCACCGCGTTGGACATGCCAATCGCACGCCGGGCGCTCGCCAGGCTGACGTCGCGCATGATCCCGGTCAACACCAGGCGCAGCGGCTCGCTGGCGCTCGTCGTAGCCACCACCGCATCTACACCGCCATTCTGGCGCTCAGGGGTGATGAGCTGACCGCGATCATCCAGAAAGAGCCAGCCTGTTACCTCGGACAACTGCCGGATGGCCTGCCGCACCGAAGCCATCAGGTCATTCCAGGGCGGCTCGACAGTGCTGGGAGCCTCGCCCCTGGCGATGAACCGATACTCCCCTCCAACCTGGCCGAACAGGGATCGCCTGGGTCGTCGTGCTACCGCAGTCGATGGCCAGTATTGACTCGCTGGGCATCTGTAGGTCGTGAGCCATCGGCTAGCCTCCACCCGCCCAAGGGGCGTGGCGCACACCGTCGATTAGGAACTGGATCCGCCCCATCAGCAGCGGCAAGCGTGACAGGAAAATCGTGGCAAGAAGAGCGCCAAAGGCGATCAGAACGAACCACCTTCCCAAGCCACCCCAGATCCGCACCAAGGAGTTACGGAACTGGGCGAAACGCCCCTCGCCAGAGCCAAAGTAGAAATGAAGGAGGACGCCCACAGTGCCGACAACTGCTATGATACCGCTCAGCAGCCCTAGCACTGGCCCATAGCGCGTCACGTAGCGCATCACATCGGAGGCTCCCCCTACCTGCGGCAGCAGCGTCCCCAGCAGTCCTCCGGCAATTGCCACCGCTGCTCCAACACCCAACAAGAAAGCTACACTGAGAGTCCCAAACCAGGACAGGGGCCCCGCCCGCCTGGACGACTTGAACAGGAGCAGCAGTCCCAGCACCAGTGGGATGAGCAGCAACAACGCACGCCCCATGTCGCCATCTGTCCAGGGCACTCGAGCATCGGCGAAAGCAGCTTGGCCCAAAGAACCTGGTGCAAGGCGACGACACAGGCATAACCCACGGCCACAGCCACGAACAGGTGCTCGGCCAACCGGTACAGTGCGTTATCACCAAGCAGATAGCTAAACACACATAGGGTCAGGATCGCCGCCACAATAAAAGCCTAGACTGTCCGTCACTGCTCCCTCCCCGTACCGTGCTGCGCCACGTGCTTGGGGCGGATCCAATTGCGTCCCACAATCGTGCCGCCCAGGATCACCAAAATGACAAGCACCTGTCCGGCCAGTAGTGAATCGAGGCGAGCGGCCATTTCCGGCTCAGGCCCGGCCCCTCCCGAGCGCAGGCTTTCGTAACTGGCAGCGCCCAGAACTCCGCCAGTCACGCCCTTCAACTGCTGAGGTTCGGTTTCACTGTAGGTGCGGGCCATGGGATCGACCGCTGCACTGACACCCGCCACTATGGGAACACCATAAGGCGCACCGGCCTGTTCGATCCACCACCGCAACGTGTCAGAGCGCCGCCGCCAATTCGACGATCAAATCGAAACTTTGGGTTGAGGTGATGCCACTCAGCGCCGCCAGGTCTGTTACTTGCCGGCCCTCGAAATCGCGCGGCAACGCGTCAGGCAGCGCTTGTCCCATCAGCCTGATCGCCGCAGCCTGGCCGGGCAGGTATCCCAAATTGACATACCGTTGACCATCGTCGACCTGGTAGCCGGGATAGCTGGCAGCCACTTCCTTCACCAGATTTTCGGCCGTGGCAGGTCCGGCGGGCAACAAGGCTGACTGCCACGATGCGCGCCTGCCGATCCATGAGATGGCCGACTATCGACTGGGCGACAATGTCCATCTCCCCGCTCGTGGTCGGATCGTAATCGACCGCTACCAGCACCTGGGCATTGCCCGGCAGGGACTCAATGGTCTCGTACAAGAGTCTGAACAGACGGCGCCGCTTCAATGCTGCGGTCAAACAGTGGTTTACCTAACAGCAGTGGCACGCCCACAGCCAAGATGAGGAGGGCATAGATGATCCACCACGGCAAGCGGTCGATCACCCGCACCCTCGGCTTGGCCAGTGCCTTGGGTGCAGCTACTGGCGGCTGGGTGACGATCTCGTCAAAGAGCCGTACCCGAGATGCCTGGACCAGGGCCGCCTCTCCCGTGAAGGGAGTTCCCATGGCGTCGGCAGGCGTCGCGGCGCGCGGCTGGGCAATCAGCATCTCGACCGGCAGAACGTCCCTGATTCCGGCCAACACTCCCGTCTGCTCCACCGCCTCTTCGACGACTGGCTCAACCACCTCCCCTTCTGCTTTCAGCTCACGTGGTTTGAGTGCCAGCAGCCATTCAGGGATCTCGGCCCGGGCCAGTGTCTCTTCCTCGCCAGGGATTCCCAGCTCGGGAGTAGGCACGAGCCAATCGGGCAACTCCCCTTCGGCTGGGGTTACCTCGAGCGGTGTCTGCGTCACTGCCAGGTCAGACAGCCAACTGGGTTTTGTCTGGGCTTCGGATACCTTCTCCAGCAGCCGGTGGTGCGGGCTCAGGCCCAACCACTTCCGGTGTCGCATACTTCTGGCGGCCTGGCGGCGCCTCCTCCTGCCGCACGCCAATTGCCGAGCCAGTCGTGGCGGGCTTCTCCGACTTGGCTCGGCCGGACCGGGAGCTCTGCCTCGGCCTGAGTCGAGGGAAGCAGCTCCTCCCCTCCAGGTCGGCTTCACGGACGGACCGGCGGGAGCTTCCGCCTCGGCCGGCTTGAGCTCGGTCAGCCAGGAAGGCAGTTCCTCTCCCTCCAGCTCGGCTTCGACGGACGGAGCGGCGGGAGCTTCTGCCTCGGCCGGCTTGAGCTCGGTCAGCCAGGAAGGCAGTTCCTCTCCCTCCAGCTCGGCTTCGACGGACGGACCGGCGGGAGCTTCTGCCTCGGCCGGCTTGAGCTCGGCCAGCCAGGAAGGCAGGTCTTCCTCCTCCAGCTCGGCTTCGACGGACGGACCGGCGGGAGCCTCTGCCTCGGCCGGCTTGAGCTCGGCCAGCCAGGAAGGCAGCTCCTCTTCTTCTGCGAGGGGGATCAGCCGGCGCCGGCGGTTGTGAGGGCTGTGCAACACTGCCCAGTGATCCGAGCTCTGCCAGCCAGTCAGGGACTTCGTGCCGCGCTTCGCTTGCCGGGCCAATCGTGCCGGTCGCGGCTTCCGCCTGAGGAGCTTCGGGAATAGTCGGAGGTGCCTCTGCTGCCTGCTCTGGCTCCAATAGCCGCTCAGGTTCCGATGCTTGTTCTGCTTCAGCCTGGGTCGACTGCAGCGGTCGAAGGCTGAGCTCAGGCTCTGACGCATCAACCTCCGGCTCGATGGGCAGCGAGGCCTGCAAATCTCGCAGCCAATCTGGGATCTCCTCGCCCTCCTCCTCAATCAATTCCCCAACGCCCCCCAGTCGAGGACTGCGGGTCAAGGGCTCGATATCCGGAACCAGCGGCACTCCAAGGCCCTCAGTCGGCGGCTGCTCGACCTCCTCCGTGCCCTCGCCAACCGTGGGCTTGGTGGGTAGAGACAGCCCTTTGATCGGAGGCGTGATGGCGACTAGGAGCAGGTGAGGGCTGTGTCAGCAGCCGTCCCCCGCAGTGGCTGCAAAAGACGCTCTGGACGGCATTCAGTGTCTCGCACTGCGGGCACTTCACCCCGGTCTGGGCAAGGAGCGTGTGCCCGCATTCGTTACAGAACTTGCTTCCATCCCGATTCGCGGTCCCGCACTCAGGGCAGTAGATCATCTCCGCGTCACTCCCATTCGGCAAGATACCACGTCAATCACTGTAGGGGCGTTCGACGCCCAACAGGAGGCGGATACCGGTCAGCACGGTGCCCAGGGCAACGCCCAGCAAGATACCACGCATTCCAGCCAGTGCCGGAACATCCAGGATCCAATCCCGGAGTTGGGGCAAGACGGGCAACAGCCCAAAGCTGGCTTGCCCGGCCAAGACAAGCAGGGCGACGACCAGCAGCACGGCAGATTCGGCATTACGGAGCCGGAACAGCCGATAGGCCGCCGCCAGGGTCAAGAAAGCCAGCAATGCCCCGAACGTAGCCTGGATCGGGGCCATCACATTGGTAAAGATCCATTGCATGGCCGGATGTGACGGTCCAGATGGTTGTGACTGGTCGGCTTGTGATGGCATGAGCGTGACAAGACCGACAACCAGGACCAGGAACAGGGCGATCAACAGCACAACACTGTAGGGCCAGGCCTTGGTGCGCTCGCGGATGTGGCGGAGATGCACGCGCACGACGTTGAGCAGGCCCAGGAAAAGGGCAAACGCGGCGATGATGACGGCGCAATCGATAAAGTAGGTGCCGATGGTGCTCAACAGCGGAACAGGCAACAACAACGCCACCAGGACAAACAGACCGACGGCGATGGCAAGTGCAGCGGGTAAGGTTCGTTTCAGAATGGCCATAGCCTGCTCCTTACGCTCGGGTCAGAATCTTCCAGATGGCCAGGATGACGATAGCAGCAGCCACGACCCAACGCGCCCAATCTTCAGCCAGCAGGCTGCCGATCTGGATGGGCAATCTGCGGGTGTAGGCACCTGCGGCAAAGATCTCCTCGCCGATCAGCGTATCATCGGCAGAGGCATAGACCTGGGCCAATGTCGCCGGGTCTGCCGTACCGACGACCTGGTGGACGCCGCGCCGGACACCGGTTTGGCCCATCAGTAGATACTCGTCGCCGAAGGAGCCGACCATGACGCTGCCGGTCAACGGCTCACGCTCCAACATGCCACTGACGCCTGCCGCATAGGCCATCGGGATGGGTGCGATGAAGCGAACCTGGGTGGGATCGTATCCATCGGGATTGCCGTGCCGAGCACTGGCCCGGCGAAGGATATCCTGGGCGATGGGCAGAACGGTGGGATCGGCCACCGTGACGATCAGGGGTGTGTCACACGACGCCGCCTCGTCGGCCAACTGGGTCAGCAGAGTAAGCCCTGTCCACGTCTCGGCAGTGGACAGGCCACCGACCCCGCCCACGCCGACCGACACGTGCAGTGGCTGGCCCGTCTCGGCCGAGCGCCCCACCGAGTTGGGCAAATCCTCCAATCCTGGGATCTGGCGCAGGCTGCCGGATTTGCCAGCCCTGACCCTGGAAGTCAGAAAGAACAGGACCGGGAGGACCAGGAGCAACAGCACGAGCGCCACAGTCCCTGGACTCAAGCCAATTTCGTCCATCAGCCGCTCTCCTCGCGATTGGTGCCCTGCTCGAGCCGGGCGACCAGGTAGTCGACGATTGGACCTGTCAGCCAGCAGACCCGCATAGTCTGCAACCTGTTGTTCGATGTTCATCCACCCCGACAGTGGCTGGCACAGGAGCAAGCCCTGGCTGGCGATGAAGCTGAATGGCTTGAACAGGTCCAGCAGCAAGACGGCCGGCACCGCTAATCCCCGGCGAGTGATCCGCTCGGCCAACCGGTCAATCAACTGCCCACGCCGTTCCTGAGTCAGATCTTCGTCTGCGAACCACTTCCTCGACATGATGATCGCCACCATACGGTTGACGTAAAGCAGCTACAGTATACCACGGTTTGGTTCTGCTGAGCAAGTTATCCTGTCGAAGGTATGCACGGTCCTAGGGTGACAGCGTGTACGCATCTCCCAATCTGGGCACGACGACCTGACCCTCGACCAGATCGGCCAACCCCTCGGCCAGGGCCAGGCTGGCAGGCTCCTCACCATGGACGACAAAAACCGCCTTCAAGTCAGG
Source organism: uncultured Chloroflexia bacterium (assembly GCA_963749455.1). GTDB lineage: Bacteria > Chloroflexota > Anaerolineae > JAAYZQ01 > JAAYZQ01 > JAFGOG01. Next base: position 225,805 of record CAVVMX010000006.1, on the reverse strand, counting down.
GCTGGCCAGCTGGCGGGCGTAATCGAGCAGCTCAGCGCGATCGGCATGAGCGCTGAAGCCGTTGATCGTCTCGACCTGGGCCTTGACGTGGTACTCCTCGCCAAAGATCTTGACGACGGGCTGATGCTCGACCAGCCGGCGGCCCAGGGTATCGGGCGCCTGCCAGCCGACGATCAGCACCGTGTTGCGCGAGTCCTCGACATTGTTCTTCAGGTGGTGCAGGATGCGGCCGGCCTCGGCCATGCCCGAGGCGCTGATGATGATGGCCGGCTCGCGCAAAAAGTTCAGCTCCTTCGACGCCTCAGGCGAGCGGACGTAGGTCAGCCGGTTGAAGCCAAAGGGATCGCGGCCATCGCCCGCGGCGATGAACTGCCTTGTCTCGCCGTCGTAGCACTCGGGATGCAGGCGAAAGACCTCGGTGACGTTGACGGCCAATGGGCTATCGACAAAGATGGGCAAGCTGGGCAGCTTGCGGGCGACCATGAGGCGGTGCAGGGCATAGACCAGCTCCTGGGTGCGGCCGACGGCAAAGGCAGGGACGATCACCTTGCCGCCCCGCTGGAAGGTCTCCGATGACCGCATTGCGCAACGCCTGATCGGTCGTCTCGACCGGATCGTGGAGGCGGTCGCCGTAGGTGCTCTCGATGATCAGATAGTTTGCCTTCTCCACCGCCTGAGGATCGCGGAGGATCGGCATCCCCTTGCGGCCCAGGTCGCCGGTGAAGACCAGCCGCCGCTTTTGCCCACCCTCCTCCACGTCGAGCACGACGATCGCCGAGCCCAGGATGTGCCCGGCATCGTACAAGGTCAGAGTGATGCCTGGCGCGATGCGCAGCGGCCGGTTGTAGCCCAGGCCGACAAAGGAGTTCAGGCTGCGCTCCGCATCTTCTGTCCGTGTAGAGCGGCTCGACCGGGGGCAGGCCCTGCTTGGCACGCTTCTTGCTGACATAGGCCGCATCTTCTTCCTGGATGTGGGCCGAGTCGCGCAGCATGGCGGCACACAGGTCACGGCTGGCCGACGTGGTATAGATGTTGCCGCGTAAACCCCGACCTGACCAACACCGGGATGTTGCCCGAGTGGTCGATGTGGGCGTGCGACAGGATCATGGCGTCGATCGTGCTCGGCCTCAAAGGGGAGGTTCCGGTTGCGGTCGAACGATTCCTGGCGAGGCCCCTGGTACAGCCCGCAATCGAGCAGGATGCGCGACCCGTTGGCCTCCAGCAGGTGCATCGAACCGGTGACGGTGCGCACCGCACCAAGAACTGCAGTTTCATGTGAGCACCTTACCCTTTATCAAGGCGAGCAGCCACGCCCGGCAGGGTCTTGCCCTCCAGGAATTCGAGGCTGGCGCCCCCCCGGTGGAGATGTGGCTCATCTCCAGATCGTATCCTACATCCCCTTTTTGGCCAGGTAGTGGGTCAGGTCGGCGATACGACAGGCGTAACCCCACTCATTGTCGTACCAGGACACCACCTTGATCATATTGCCGATCAGGCTGGTCAGCGGGCCGTCGACGATCGATGAGTGGCTGTCGCCCCGCAGGTCGGTGGAAACGAGCGGTTCTTCGCTGTAGGCCATGATGCCCTTCAGCTCACCCTCGGCAGCGGCCTTGAGAGCAGCGTTGACCTGGTCCTTGGTCACCTCCTGCTCCAGCTCGGCGGTAAAGTCGACGACCGACACGGTGGGCGTGGGCACGCGCAGGGCATAGCCGTCGAACTTGCCCTTGAGCTCGGGGATGACCAGGGCCACCGCCTTGGCAGCGCCGGTGCTGGTGGGAATGATGTTCAGCGCGGCAGCGCGGGCGCGGCGCAGATCCTTGTGCGGCAGGTCGAGAATGCGCTGGTCGTTGGTGTAGGCGTGGATGGTGGTCATCAGCCCGCGCTTGATGCCAAAGCTATCGTGCAGCACCTTGGCCACCGGGGCCAGGCAGTTGGTGGTGCACGACGCATTGGAGATGATGTGATGGTTGGCCGGGTCGTAGGCACGCTCGTTGACGCCCATGACCACGGTCAGGTCGACGTTGGTGGCCGGGGCGCTGATGATCACCTTTTTCGCCCCGGCGGTGCGATGGGCGGCCGCCTTGCTGCCGTCGGTAAACAGGCCGGTGGACTCGATGACGATCGACACGCCCATGTCCTGCCAGGGGATCATGGCCGGGTCCTTCTGAGCAAAGACCTTGACCTCTTTGCCGTCGACGCGGAAGTAATCCGGGCCGACCTCGATCTCAGCCGGGAAGCGGCCGTAGGTCGAGTCGTACTTGAGCAGGTGGGCCAGCGTTTTGCTGTCGGTGATGTCGTTGACCGCCACCACTTCCAGGTCGTTGGGATAGCGCTCCAGCATGACGCGGAACGCCTGCCGGCCTACACGACCGAAACCGTTGATTCCAACTTTGACTTTCATGGTATATCCTCCTTCAGTTTTATAACGCATTAAAGATATCGCGGCTGCTGACGATGCCGACGATGTTCTTGCCGTCATACACCAGCACCCGCCGGATGTCGGCCCGGGTCAGCAGTGCGGCGCAGTCCTGGAGGCTGGCGCTGGGCGCCACGGTAATGACCGGGCTGGTCATGATCTCGTGGACATAGACCGCCGTCAGGTCGAGCCCTTTGGCCACGACCTTTTCGATGACGTCGGTCTCGCTCATAAAGCCCCAGGTGTCCATGCGCTTGTCGCGCTTGATTAACAGGCTAAAGATCTTGTGCTCTTTCATTTTGGCGATCGCCTGAGCTACCGTAGCATCAGGCTCGATGTCGACGACGGGCTTGGTCATAATCTCCGCTGCCGTCTTCATATTGTCACCTCCTTGTACTTAAGTAGCCCAACGTCCAGACCCTGTCGAGGTGATCCGCACCCTCAGGATGACGCACGATGGCTGTCATAGAAACGCATGATCTGTCCGGCGAGCTTGCCGGCGTCGTGTCGCCAGGGAGCCGCCCGGTCGACCACATCGGCGGCGATCACCTGGTAGCCACAGTCGGGCCGGCCGCCGCACGGCCCGTGGCTCAGGGTCACCGGCTTGAGATGAGGCTGCTCCGGACTGGCGTGCGGGTCATCGTTGGCCAGGACGTAAGGGAACAGCCCGCGCCCGACATGGCGCTGCAATGCGTCGACGTGCTGCCCCACATCAAAGCCGTCGGTCTCGCCCGGCTGGGTGGCGACGTTGCACACGTACAGCTTGCAGGCCGGCGAGGCGGCCACCGCGCGCCGGATGCCGTCCACCAGCAGGTTGGGCAGAATGCTGGTGAACAGGCTGCCCGGCCCGGCGATGATCAGGTCGGCGGCCAGGATGGCCCGCACCGCCTCGGGATAGGCACGCACCCCCTCGGGTTGTAAAGCAGACCCGCTCGATGGGCCAGCCGGCCTTGGGAATGGCCGACTCACCCTCGATGCGGGTCAGAGCCGCGGCCGCCATGGCCGGTTCGGCTCGCAGATCGGCCACCAGAGTGACGTTCTGCAGAGTCGAGGGCAGGATGCGCCCCTGGATGGCCAGCACCCGCCCGGCCTCGAGGATGGCCCGCTCAAAGCTGCCGGTGACGGCGGCCAGCGCGGTGATGAACAGGTTGCCGAAGCAGTGGCCATCCAGCTCCTCGCCGTGGCCGAACCGGTACTGGAAGAGCTGAGTGAGCAGTGCTTCATCGTCGGCCAGAGCGGCGATGCAGGTGCGCAGGTCGCCGGGCGGCAGGACGCCCAGGGAGCGCCTCAGCCGACCCGACGAACCGCCGTCATCGGCGACGGTGACGATGGCGGTGATGTGGGGCGTGTAGGCCTTGAGCCCACGCAGCAGCGTCGAAAGCCCGGTTCCGCCGCCGATGGCGACGACCTTGACGGCCTGGCTGTCCTGCTGCTGGCTCGTGGTGGTACTCGGCATCTCCGTCTCCCAACCGGCTATTATAGCGTCAAGTGGGTGGAGGCGTCAATTTAGCAGTCAGCGGTCAGCGCGCAGTCACGGCGCGGCAGCCGTACCCCTACGAGGGCTTGAGGCCGACGCCAGCAAAACAGAAGGCGCGCTGCGGCTCATTGACGAACAGATCCTGAGCGCTTTCCGGCCGCCACAGGGGAGTGTGAACAAGGCCTGGCTCGACCAGGTCCAGCCCGTCGAAGAAGCGCCCGATCTTGGCCAGCGTCCGGTACTGATAGCGAGAAGCCGATGATTCCGTGAGCTTGTTGACCTGCTGCAGGAGAGAGGGCGAGGCGTCTTCGTAGGAAGGATGCGAAACGGCCACGTAGCTGCCTGCCGCTAGGACATCGCGCAGGGTAACCACCGCCCGGTAAGCCTGCTCGTCGTCGGGCAGCAGATGCAGAACTGCGACGAACAGGACCGCAGCCGGCTTGCTCCAGTCGAGCAGGCGCCGGACCTCGGTGTGGGCGAGGATCTGATCGGGCTGGCGCGCGTCGGCGCGAATGGCCACAGCGTGGGGGTTGCCGCGCAGCATGGCCTGGCTGTGGGCCACGGCGATCGGGTCGATGTCGACGTAAACGACACGCGCGGACGGATTGGCTGCCTGGGCTATCTCGTGAACGTTGCCGACGGTGGGTATCCCGGAGCCAATGTCCAGGAACTGGTCGATGCCCTGCTCGACCAGGAACTGGACGCAGCGGCGCAGAAAGGCACGGTTGACCCACGACGCCAAGCGGACGTCGGGATTGGTCTCGGCCAGCCGGTCGGCTGCTAATCGATCGACTCTCAAAGTTGTGATAGCCGCCCAGGTAATAATCGTAGATGCGGGCCGCGTTCGGCCTATCCAACTGGGATCTCGTCAGGCGCCCACGTCGTGGTATCCATTCTGTCTTTACTCCCTGGCGTGATTTTGGGCTATGCCCTTCTCAATCACGTCCAGCAGTTCTGCCTTGCGGAACGGCTTGCGCAGGAACAGGGTGCGAGCGTCCATCTCTAGCAGATGCTGGCATGTTTCGGGTGCAAGGACGCTGGCGATGGCGATCGGAATGTCCCGGTAGGCAGTCTCCTGCTTGACCCTGGCAAAGAACTCATCGCCCATCACCTCGCCCAGGATGATGTCCAGCAAGATCAGATCGGGGGTCGCCTCTTGCAGCCTGTCCCAGGCGTCGAGCCCGTCGTAGGCCCGGACAATGCGACAATCGGTGTGTTCCAGCATCGCCGCGTACAGATCCTGCAATTCAGCATCGTCTTCGACGATCAGGATGGTACAGTTCATCACTCCACTCCTTTGCCGCCTGCCGCCAGGACAAAGCGCACCGTAGTGCCCTGCCCCCGGCCGGGGCTCTCGGCCCAGATCCGCCCACCGTGGGCCTGGACGATCCTCTGGCAGATGGGCAGGCCGACCCCTGCTCCGGGGATCTGGGGCCTCTCCTGGTAGAACCGCTCAAAGACCTTGCCCAGGTTCTCCTTGTGAATGCCGCAGCCCTGGTCGCTGACGGCAAACCGGATCTCGTGTTCATACTCCTGGGCTGAAATGACGATCTGCCCCTGCTCCGAGAACTTGATCGCATTGTCGATCAGGTTGACCAGGACGCGAGACAACCGTTTCCAGTCGCCCTCTATGGGCGGGAGATCCCCAGGCACACTGGCTACTAATTCCAACCCCTTTGCCTCGGCCATGGGCTGCATATACTGAAGCGTGTCGTAGATCAGCGCAGCAGGCAGAGATCTGGACCCGCTCGTACACGATCCGGCCTGACTCGAGGGTCGACAGATCCAGGATCGTCTCGACGGTCTGTAACTGCCGCTGCACGTTGCCAAAGACCATCTGCCCGACGCCGATCGCTCTCTGGCGATTTATCGGCTCTTGGTCGAGCAGCTCCAACAGCAGATCGAGGCTCATCTGCATCTTGGCCAGGGGCGTCCTCAGCTCGTGAGAGACATCGCGGATGAGGTTGTCCTTGATCTCCTCTACCTGCCGGCGCTCGGTAATGTCGTGGGCGACGTGCATGACCGCCACCACCTCGCCATCGCGCCTGATCGGACCGATGTGACTGGCAAACCAGGCCGTGGAGCCGTCGGACAGGATAGCGGGCGCCTCGAAATAGCCTGTGCTCCCTTCGACAAACACCTTCTCGATCGATTGCCTCACCAGCTCCCGTGCCTCAGGCAGGACCCAGTCGGTGATATTCTGGCCGACATAAGACTCTGCTGGCCGGTCAAACCTGCCACGATTGGTGAACAGGATCCTCCCCTCGCGATCGACCGTCACGACAATATCGGGAGCATTCTCGACCAGGGATCGCCACCGCTCTTCTGATTCGCGCAGAGCCTGTTCCGCCTGCTTGCGATCGCTGATGTCGCGGGCCACCAGGGCGACCTTGACTACTTGGCCGTTCCCGTCGCAGATAGGATAGACCCGGTTGTCAAACCATTGCCCCAGGCGCTCGTCCTCAAAGAAAATCGGTTCACCCGATCGGAGCACTCTCTCAAAATAGGGCTTCCTGCGCTCGACTGCATCCACCGGCAGCCAATCCCAGGCACACGTACCAATGAGCTCGCTTGGCAGATTTTCCAAACCTCTTGGCATATGCTTCGTTCACGGCAAGCAGGATCCCTTTGGAATCCACGAGTACGACCAGGTCGGCAGGGGCATTCAGCAGCGCCCGGGTGGTCGCCTCGCTCTCGCGCAGCGCCTCCTCCACCCGCTTCCGCTCGGCGATTTCAAGGCGCAGCTCCTCGTTGGCTCGGGCAAGCTCGGCGGTTCTTTCCTGAACCCGCACTTCCAGCTCACGGCCCGACTGGCGCAGCGCCTTTTCGGTGACCTTTAGCTCGTCGACGAGCACGCCGCGTATAGATTCCTGTTCAGCCAAGATGGCATCCCGTACCTGCCGCACAAAACCGGATGCTACTCCCTCGATCAAGACGACCAGGCCGGGGTGTAGCACGATGGCCTGATCGGCCGGCAACCCTTCTGCAAAGCCTCGGGCAAGCACGCCTATCGTCTGGCTCAGGCCCCCCGGCTGAAGGCAGTGAATCCGGGCCAGTGTCGCTCCGATCTCATGGGCCTCTTCCTCATCGAACCGCTCGCCGACCAAGAACGCAGCTGCCTGGCCGGCCAAATCGGCCAGCCGCCGGCGCGTCTCTGTCGCGGCCTGGGGCAGGTAGCTGGTTCCCGCAATTGCCTGATACCAACCGTCGGCCACGGCCGCGCAGCGTTCCGGCAAGATCTTCTCGAGCTGTGCTCGCAATGAAGGATCCATCCACATCCTTTCTAGGGCATGATGACCGCACACCTGCAGGGTAGGTGCGTCACTCATTATATCACGGTTGTGAAATAAGTCCAAAGAAAAAGAAACCAGTGCCCTGACCAAGCTACCATTGGCCCCTTTGTCCGAATGATACGACGTTATGGCAGGCTTTCATGACTGCTGATGAACTGTATGGAGAACATTGGTTATTGTCGTATGAAGCTAATTGTAAGGGGTGGTCGCCCTCTGCTAGTGTGCGAGATCATGTGGCAACCGACGCAAACTTTAGTCTTCTCAAGAATGCCGGCGTATCCTTCCATGACGAACGAAAAGCACGGACAGGAATACCAACGGGTGCTTCGGGCTGATTGGGGTGCCGGTCTTGAATCCCATGCCGTCGCCGCCCCATACCGCCTTGGCGCGGCTGAAGCTTAGCAGCCGTTCAGCCACGGTCACGCTTTCTCTACACTCTTACTACTTGATGGCTTCCAAGCCCGGCATCATGTAGATCTTGTTGTCGTCAATGCCCCGCACAAAGAGATAGATTTTGCCGTTCAGCGCGGTCACGGCCGGGGCGGAGTTGGTGGTGCGCTGGCCGGGGACCGGCTCGGCGCCGGTCCAGTTGGACCCACCCGGCGTATAGTTCATGTAGATTCGCTTGTCATCGATGCCCTTGCTAAACAGATACAGCCCGTCCGCCAGCGACACCACCGCCACGGTAGTATTCGTCGTGCCGCTGCCGGGCGTCGCCTTCCAGCCGGTCCAGCTCGATCCGTCGCTAGTCTTGTTCAGGTAGATGCGGCTGTCGATGCCCCGGGCAAAGAGATAGAGCTTGCCGTTCAGTTCCGACGCCGCCAGGGCCGAATCGGTCAGGCCGGTGCCCGGCGGGACCTTGGTCCAGCTTTTCCAATGGCCCTGACCGCCCATCGAGTTGAAATAGATGTATTGAATGTTGACTCCCTTGACGAACAGGTAGAGCCGGTTATCGAAGGCTGTGCCGGCGATGGGCATGTCGGTCAGCCCGCCGCCCGGCACCTCGGACCAGCCAGTCCAGGTCGTGCCGTCGCCCGTCGAGTTCACGTAAATGCGCTGATCGATCACGCCCTTGCCAAAGAGATAGAGCCGGTCGTTGTACACCAGCGCCCACAGGGCGGCGTCGGCCTCGCCCCCGCCCGGCACCTCGCGCGCGCCGGTCCAGGTTGCGGCATTCGCCGATGAGTTGACGTAAATCCGCCCGTTGTTGATGCCCCGGCTGAACAGGTAGATGCGGTTGTGGAAGGTGACGGCGGCCACGCGCGCGTCGGTTGTCCCCTCGCCCGGCACCTCCGTCCACTTCAAATCGGGCGGTGGGGTCGGGGTCGCGGTAGGGGTCGGGGTCGCGGTGGGAGTCGGCGTCCGTGTGTGCGTCGGAGTGGGTGGGATGGGACTGGGCGTCGCGCTCGGCTCGGGTGGCTGCGGAGTGTTGGCCTCGGTCGTCGGCGTCTCGGTCGCCAAGGGAGGCGGCAGAGCCGTAGCTTCCTGGGTAGGCGCCGGCGCAGCACCGGCGATGGTAAAGCGGGCGGGCAGCCGCGCAAAGATGGCCTCGGCCAGCACGCGCGAGGCCTCCAGCATCGCATCTTCGGAGCGGGTATCAGGGACGACGAGGTTGATGTTGACCAGGGTGGAGCCACGGGCTTCGAGGAAGGCGCCCTGGCGGCGGGTATCGGCGGTGATCCAGGCCCAGTAGGCAGAGTCACCCAATCCTTCTATTTGCTGTGCCTTGACTGCCGGCGCCCCCTTGGCCAGCGTGACCAGCTCACCGATAAAGCCACGAAAGTCCTGCACGCCGGACAGCGCTTGGAGCCGGGTGCGCGTGGCGTCGTCGAGCGGTGCGCCGGTCATGCCCAGGAGCATGGCCTGGCCCTGGAGAATGCTATCCGTCTGCGCGCCCTGTCCGGCAGCGATCGACACGGCATATAACTGGTTGCTGGCGTTGCTGAAGGCGCACCCGCCGCCCGCATCCTGCGGCGCCCCAGCCGGCTCGCCCAAGATCGCCTCCGCCTCGGCCTGAGTCACCAGGGAGCAGGCGACCACCTCCTGCGAGGCAGGCTCGGTTGGGATGGCGCTCACCGTGGGCGCCGTCAGCGGCGACGGAGTAGCGGTAACGATAATAACGACCGGGGAAGCCTTGGTGCCACAGGCGGCGATCAGCAAGCCGCAAGCTGCAAGCAGCAAGCAGCAGAGATGCCTCGAACGCAGCGAACGATAGACGCTCATCGTCTTTCTCCTCTATTCTGGAGCGGTCGTGCGACAGATGGCCGCTGCGTTCTCAGTATAGCACGGCGGGGGGGAGTTGTCAAGCAGACCGGAAAATGGAAGACTGAAACATGAGTCATCCCGGATTTCGGTATGAAGTTTGAAAGAGATCTTTCAGGTTGCACCAAGTCATTGTCCAATTCCAGAATCGAGCCGCCCCGGCCGAGAAATGGCATCCACCCAGGGATCGACTGGCAAGCCCGAATAGCCCAGAGCGCTTATCATAAGCTATAACAGGTCAAGATGCTTGCCCTCTGCGCCGTCTTGGGGCTGAATCCAGCACGAGGCGGGCAGTTAGGACAAGGCCCGCCCGTTGGTTGCTGTCAATCAGCACTGATGCTACAATAGAGTCGGCGAGGAAAAATGACAGAACAGACGACGAGCATCCTGGACGGGCTGAATGCAGCCCAGCAGGAGGCGGTGCAGGCAGTGGAAGGACCGGTATTGGTACTGGCCGGACCGGGCAGCGGCAAGACGCGGGTACTCACCCACCGCGTCGCCTGCCTGGTGCGGGAGCATGGTGTGCCGCCGCGGCAGATCATGGCCGTGACCTTTACGAACAAGGCAGCGCGGGAGATGAAGGACAGGCTATACCGGCTGCTGGGCGACCAGTTGAGCGAGCTGACAATCGGCACGTTCCACGCCATCTGCGCCCGGATCCTGCGCCGTGAGGCGCCGGCGGCGGGCATCTCACCGCAGTACGTGATCTATGACACGGGTGACCAGCTCGGCCTGGCGCGGCAGGCGCTGCGGGCGCTGAACCTGGACGAAAAGCTGTACACACCCCAGGCGATGCTCAACCGGATCTCGGCAGCCAAGAATGAGCTACTCCTTCCTGCCGATGTGCAGGCCGGAACCTACCGGGAAGAGATAGCGCGGCGGGTGTACGAGCGCTACCAGGCGCTGTTGGCCGAAAGCCATGCGCTCGATTTCGACGACCTGCTGATGAAGACGGTGCAGCTCTTCAGGCAGGACGGCGACACCCTGGCCCGCTATCAGCGGCGCTACCCCTTCATCCTGGTCGACGAGTGGCAGGATACAAATATAGCCCAGTACGAGCTGGTCAGATTGCTGGCAGGCAAGAGGGCGAACCTGTTTGTCGTAGGCGACGAAGACCAGTCGATCTATCGTTTTCGCGGAGCCGACTATCGCAACGTCGCCCGCTTCCGTGAGGACTATCCGCAGGCACGGGTCATCCTGCTGGAGCAGAATTACCGGTCGACACAGACGATCCTGGATGTGGCGAACGCGGTCATCGCCCACAACGTCCACCGCCACCCCAAACGGCTGTACACGGACAAAGGTGGCGGTCCGCAGATCGCAGTGATCGAGGCCTACGACGAGCAGGAAGAGGGCGACCTGGTGGTCAGCGAGATCCAGCGGCTGGCGGCGCGAGGCCAGGTGCAGCTGGGGGATTGCGCCGTGATGTACCGGACCAATGCCCAGTCGCGGCCGATTGAAGATGCCTTTGTGCGGCGGGGGGTGCCGTACAAGCTGGTGGGGGCGACCCGCTTTTACGAGCGGCGCGAGATCAAGGATGTCATGGCCTACCTGCGGCTGGTGCACAACCCGTACGACAGCATCGGGCTGACCCGGATCTTGAACGTGCCGCCGCGGGGCATCGGCCAGCAGACAGTGAGTCAGTTGGCGGCCTGGGCGGCGGAGCTGGGGGTGCCAGTCTACGCCGCGCTGCAGGTGCTGGCCGAGGCGGAAGGCAGGAGAGACCAAGGGAACTCGGGGGAGCCCAGTGGTGGAGCACAGGCACGGGCGCCGTTTGGCAAACGGGCAGTGGGGATGCTGCTGGCATTTGGAGCACTGATCGAGGAGTTAATCCGGCTGCAGCGACAGGTGAGCCTGCTCGAGTTCCTGGATCAGGTGCTGGAGCGGACCGGTTATGCGGCTTTTACCCGCGACGGCACAGAGGAAGGTCAGACTCGTTGGGAGAATATCCTGGAGCTGCGCACTGTGGCTCGGGATTACGCCGACCTACCGCCAGAGACGGCGCTAACCACCTTCCTGGAGGAGGTAGCGTTGGTGTCGGACATCGACAACCTGGATGAGCGGGTGGATGCGCCGACGTTGCTGACGCTGCATGCGGCCAAGGGGCTCGAGTTCCCGGTGGTGTTCATTGTTGGGATGGAGGAGAAGCTTTTCCCGCACAGCCGCTCGATGGAGGACCCAGAGCAGATGGAGGAAGAGCGGCGGCTGTGTTACGTGGGGGTAACGCGGGCCAAGGATCTGCTATACATGGTCCATACCTTTCGGCGGACGTTGTACGGGGAGAATGAGGTGCGCGAGCCGTCGCGGTTTCTGGCCGATATCCCGATCAAGCTGATCAAGGGGCACGAAGGAAAGCAGCCGCCTGTGCCGCATGCTTCTGGCGGCTCGCGCCCGATACGGCTGGAGCCGGAGACCGATCGCTTTGGGGACCGGCCCTCATTCGCCCCGGCGGCCGGCCAGCGCGGCACAGCGCTCGATCGCCGGGACTCGTGGGGCGAGCCGCCATCGATCTCCAAGGTCTCGACCACCTGGGCCGGGAAAGAGGATCGGGCGGTGAGGAAGATAGAGCAGAAGCCGCCACAGAAGGCAACACAGTACCATACGGGCGATCGGGTGCAGCACGAGCTATTTGGCACCGGGATCGTGATCGAGAGCAAGCGCTCCGGCGACGACGAGCAGGTGACGGTGGCGTTTGCCGGGGCAGGACTGAAACGGCTGATGGCCAGCCTGGCGCCGATGGAGAAAGTCCCGGCTCAGGAGAGCGGGAAGGTGGAGAGTGGAACGTAGGTACCGGTATTTCGACCTGATCATGGCCCTGTTCGTGGCCGTCCTGCTGATCAGCAACGTGGCCTCGACCAAGATCATGAGACTGGGACCATTCACCTTCGACGGCGGAACGATCCTGTTCCCGGTGAGCTATATCTTTGGCGACATCCTGACAGAGGTGTACGGCTACCGGCGCAGCCGGCGGGTAATCTGGACGGGCTTTGTTTGCACGGGACTGATGGCAGCAGTCCTGGCCATTGTCGGCGCGCTTCCGCCGGCGGAGGGCTGGGAAAACCAGTCGGCCTACAGGGCCATCCTGGGCCAGACGCCACGCATCGTGCTGGGGTCGCTGATCGCCTACTTTGCTGGCGAGTTCAGCAATTCGTACACGTTGGCCAAGATGAAAATCTGGACCGGCGGCAAGTGGCTATGGACACGGACGATCGGCAGCACACTGGTGGGTGAGGGGGTAGACACGCTGCTGTTCGTGATAATTGCTTTCGCCGGAACGATGCCCGGGGCGCTGCTGTGGAGTATCATCGTTTCGAATTATGTGTTCAAAGTCGGCGTGGAGGTGGCCATGACGCCGGTCACCTACCGGGTAGCGACCTTCCTAAAGCGGGTGGAGCACGAAGACGTGTACGACGTGGGCACAGACTTTAACCCGTTCAAGGTGAGCGAGACATGATCGGCCGTGCGCAGAACGCAGCGGCCGGGATGGTGGAGAGGGTGTGAACGAGGACAATTCGACCGAACTGCTGATACCTGAAGATCTGCCGCCCGATCACCGCTCCGGTTACGTAGCGGTAGTGGGCAAGCCGAACGCCGGCAAGTCGACGCTGCTGAACGCCTATCTGGGCCAGAAAGTGGCGATTGTGTCGGAAAAGCCGCAGACGACCCGCAACCGGCTGCTGGGGATCCTGACGCTAAAGCGAGAGCGGGGAGACCGGTCCGACGCTCAGGTGATCCTGATCGACACACCTGGCATCCACCGGCCGCGGCACAAGCTGGGCGAGTACCTGGTCGAGACGGCGGTGAGTGCCATCCCGGACGCCGACGTGGTAGTGTTCATGGCCGACGTGTCGGATAGGCCGGGCGATGAGGACCGGCAGATCGCCGGACTGCTGCGTAAGCCAAAGGTGCCGGTGCTTCTGGCGCTGAACAAGGCCGACCTGCTGACCGCCGATCAGGCAGCCGTCAACGCCCAAGCGTACCAGGCGCTGGGCCGTTTCGACGAGACGATCCTGATCTCGGCGCTAAAGGGCGATAACCTGGATCGGCTGCTGGACGCCATTGTCGAGTATCTACCGCTCGGCCCGCGCTACTATCCCGACGAAGAGGTGACCGACCAACAACTGCGGTTTATGGCCGCAGAGCTGATCCGCGAGCAGGCGCTGCACCACCTGCGTCAGGAAGTGCCCCATGCGTTGGCGGTCGTGGTCCAGGACTTCAAGGAGCGGAGCGAGGAGATGACCTACATCAGCGCCAACATCCTGGTCGAGCGGGACACGCAGAAGGCGATCATCCTGGGTCAGGGTGGAGCGATGATCAAGCGCATCGGACAGGCCGCCCGGCGCGAGATCGAGGACCTGCTGGGGACACGAGTATACCTGGAGCTGTGGGTCAAAGTCAAGAAGGGGTGGCGCAAGGACGAGAGGGAGCTGCGGCGGCTGGGGTATCAACCGCCTGAGTAACTGCCAGGCCAGTGGCTCGCCCCCGACGGGCTGGTAATTGCTACCACAACGAGAAAGCCTTACAACACTAGTCCCTGCTGGCTTTGGCCAGCAGGGACTAGTGTTTACCGTCTTGCCTCCTGAGGCAACTCAAGCAGTGCATGGTTAGCAGCCACAGGTTTCGTACCGCTGCAGACTCAGCAGTTCTGGGTTGGAGGCCAAGTCACCGTAGCTGCGGACAAAGACCAACTCTGGATTCAGGGCTACGCTTGCACCGTAGGAGGCAGCCATAGCGACCCAGCGGGCCGAGTCAGCATCGCGACCACGGGCCGCGTAGTAGAGACCAAGCGCGGACTGATATGGGTTAAAGTCAGGCTGGTCAGCGCGAACCATCTCCGGGCCATACAAGGTACCCATAGAGACCCAGCGGGCAGAATCGGCCTCAGCGCTGCGAAGCCTGGCCATCTTCTGGGCGTAGTAGAAACCAAGGGCCGACCGGCGAACAGAGTCAGGCGAAAGAGGGCGAAGGTCGGCCAGAGCCGCCTGGGCTATCAACGCGGCCGCACGGGCAGGAGTCAGTCCGGGGTCAACCAGAGCTGCCTGGCGCACCAACGCGGTCGCGCGAGCAGGAGTCAGTCCGGTGTAGTACCCACCCACAGTCGCCAAACGCGCCTCAGCGGCATGGAGGGCACCTATAACGTCATCGTCAGCAATGCCAGCGATGATTCCTACGTAATTGTCACCCATGGCAGCCCAGCGGGCAGAATCGGCCTCAGCGCCGCGAAGCATGGCCATGTATTGGCCGTAGTAGAAACCAATCGCGGACCACCGGCCAGAGTCAACCTTGGGGACAGGGCTACCCGACACGCGGTAGCTACGGATAATGGCCAGCTCAGGGTTGAGCGCCAGCTTGTCGACGCTGCTACCTCCATAGTTGCGGAAGGCAACCAGCTCGGGGTTAGCGGTCAGGTCAGACTCAGAGCCAGAGTGATAAGCAGATGCTTTCAGGGGTATTCCGAACAGTACTAGCGACAGCGCTAACACGCCGAATAACAGGCTAGAATAACGTTTGCGGTTCATGGTTTTCCTCCTTCAGATTTGGATTGGCGACCGGTGCCCGGGCCGTAGAGTCAGTCAGGTCTACTGGTCTGCCATCGCTTACGTTGGCACCATCATACAGCGGATGGGGGGCGGTGTCATCGTGGAAAACCGTAACTTATTGAGGATCACTACCGCAATATTCTAGCCCTGGCCCTCTTCTCCCCACGCCTGCGGTGGGCGAGCCAGCCCTTTAGTGACGGCCCAGACGGCGACCTGGGTGCGAGAGGAAAACCCCAGTTTGTCAAGGATGTGGGTGATGTGCGCCTCCACTGTCCGTACGGTGGTAACCAGTTCGGCGGCGATGGCCGAGTTGCTCTTGCCTTGCGCGACGAGGGCGGCGACCTGGCGCTCACGTGCAGTCAGGCCGCCATACTGCCGCTTGGCGGCCTGGAGCAGAGTGAGCGGCGACACGCTGGGGACGGTCTCGGCTCTGGGCGTCCGATCTTCAGCTTCCAGGGCATAAGCCACGGCCTGCTCCAGGGTTAAGGCCCGCCCGGCAGTCCACGCGGCAGTGAACGCCTCTTCATCCAACTGGGCGCGGGCGGCGGCCAGATCCCGATCGCATCCATCGTGGATGTCGCGCGGGAGATGGGCGCCCATGGCCTGGCGCAGCGTTTCGACCGCGCTGAACAGGCGCGCAGCGCGTTCGGGCTGATTTCCGGCACAGGCCAGGCCGGCCAGGCTTTCTAGACAGCGGGCGATCTCCAACCGGGCGCCCTTTTCCCAGGCTACCCGCAGCGCTTCCTCAAGCAACTCCCTGCTCCGGTCTAGTTCACCCTGGCGGCGGGCGATCATGCCCAGGCCATGCAGGGCGCGCGCAATGGCTACCGCATCGCCCAATTCCTGGAGCAAAGCCAGGCTTGTCTCAAGGAGCATGGCCGCCCGTGGGTCGTTGCCCTGGTAATAGGCAGCCAGGCCCTGACCGAGGAGAGCGATGGCTACGCCCGTCTGGTTGTGCGCTTGCCAAAACAACCCCAGACTGTCCTCGAGAAACTGCTCAGCACACGCATAGTCGCCGCTATAGAGGGCGACGAGTCCGAGATCCTGCAATCCCCAGGCGGTGATGGGGGAGCCCTTTTGCTCACGGATCAACGCCAGAGCCCTCTTGTGCAATGCGGCGCCATTTTCATAGTCGCCCTGCAACACAGCCAGAACGCCCGCCCGGTTCAAGGCCTTGGCCCGTACAGATGGCGACGCCGGTTTACCGGCGGCCAGCGCCTGGGCCAGCCAGTGGCGGCCTTCGTGCAGGTAGGCGCGCAGGGACCAAAACCAGCCCAGCGCCGCGGCCAGCCGCAGGCTTGACTCGGTCTGACCCTGGTCGATGGACCACTGCAGTGCCTCCCGCCAGTTGTCCCGTTCTGATTCCATCCGGTTCAGCAAAGCGGTTTCAACCGCTCCCCATGGCGCTGGCGGCTCGACCTGTTCGGCCAAGGCCAGGTACCAGGCCAAGTGACGGTCGCCGGCAGGCATTGCCTGACCCGATGCTCGCAATCTGTCCAGGGCGTACTGCCGCACCGTCTCCAACAAGCGATAGCGGCGACCCTGGCCCTCGTGCCGCTCGACCAGCAACAGCGACTTGTCAGACAACTGGCTTAGCAGATCGAGGATTTCGACTCCGTCCAGACCATCGCCAGAACAGACCGCTTCGGCCGCAGCAAGGTCAAATCTGCCGGCGAATATAGCCAGCCGCCGGAAGAGCATCTGCTCCGGCGGCGATAGCAGATCGTAACTCCAATCCAGCGATGCCTTTAGCGTCTGCTGGCGAGCAGGGGTCGTCGAGCTGCCGTCGGTCAGCAAACGGAAGCGGTCGTCCAGGCGCTCGACGATCTGGGCCACTGATAGCATCCTGACCCGGGCGGCGGCCAGCTCAATGGCCAGGGGCAGCCCATCCAGCCGGCAGCAGACCTGGGCGACGGCCGGAGCGTTATGTGAGGTGAGGGTGAAACCAGGAAAGGCCCGCTGAGCCCGGTCGACAAAGAGACGGATTGCCTCATAGTGAGCCAGGCTTTCCAGAGCAGGCAGGTGATCCGGATCAGGCAGGGAGAGGGGAGGTACCGTCCAGGTCACCTCGCCGGCAATGTGGAGCGGCTCGCGGCTGGTGGTCATGATCCGCAAGAGAGGGCAGGCGGCCAGCAAAGTAGCGACGGTCCGAGCGCAGGCGTCGCGCAGGTGCTCGCAATTGTCCAGCACCAGCAGGAGGCGGCGAGGCTCCAGATGAGCCTTCAGGCTTTCCATCAACGGCCGACCAGGGAGATCCCCAAGGCCCAAGGCTGAGACAATGGATTGGAGCAACAGCGCCGGATCGGGCAGGGCGGCGAGCTCGACCAGCCAGATGCCATCGGGAAAGTCTTGGAGCAGGCCGGCCGCGACCTGCAGGCCCAGGCGGGTCTTGCCAATGCCGCCTGGACCAACCAGGGTCACCAGGCGATGGTCTGGGTCGGTCAACAGCCGGGTGACAGCCGCCAGCTCCGCCTCCCGGCCGACGAAAGGCGTGAGATAGAGTGGGTGATTGTGAATCTCGAAAATGGGTTGCGTTGGCTGCTGCATGGCCATCCTCAGACCCAAAGGTCTCATCTTGGAGAAACCGCAAGGCCCTGATGCATTATAACCTCTCTTCTGTCCATTTGTCAAGGAGCGTTGACAAAGGCTATGCTGCTTCAGAACCTTGACCCTTCCGGGACCTGATAGTACAATAGACCCTAATAGAGAGGTAAGAGATGCCTGTTCGAATCCTGGTTGTCGAAGACGAGCCGATCCTCTTGGAGGCGCTAGAGTACAATCTGACCCGGCAGGGGTACCAGGTGTACACGGCCGGCGATGGGCTCGCTGGCCTCGAGATGGCACAGCGGGAGCGGCCGGATCTGATCGTGCTGGACATCATGTTGCCCAAGATGGACGGTCTGGAGGTGTGCCGCACGGTGCGCCAGGAAATGAACACACCGATCCTGATGCTCACCGCCCGGGCCGACGAGGTGGACCGGGTAGTAGGGCTGGAGATGGGCGCCGACGATTACCTGACCAAGCCGTTTAGCATGCGCGAGCTACTGGCCCGGGTGAAGGCTTTGCTGCGCCGGGTGGATCTGGACCGCAAGGGGTTGGTGGAGGATGCCGCAGCCAAGAGGCCAGGCGCAGAAAGGCTCGACTTTGACGATCTGACGATCGATCTGGGCCGAGGCGAAGCGCGCCTGAAGGGCGAGGCGCTCCGGCTGAAACCCAAAGAATATGATCTGCTCGTCTTCCTGGCCCGCAACCGGGGCATCGTCCTGTCGCGCGACCTGATCCTGGAACGGGTGTGGGGCTGGGATTTCGGCGGCGGCACGCGCACCGTGGACGTGCACGTGCGCTGGCTGCGGGAAAAGATCGAAGCCAAGCCGGCCGAGCCGGAGCGGATCGTGACCGTGCGGGGAGTTGGATATCGGTTTGAGGGGTAAACCATGTTTCGGACCATCTGGGCTCGCATCGCCATACCATATGTTGTCCTGATCCTGGCGGCGACGGCGGCGCTGACGATCTACTCTTCCAACATCGCCCAGGACAGCTACCTGGTCGACCTGGAGAGCCAGTTGAGCGCCGAGGCGCGGCTGGTGAGCGAGTCGGTCAGCACGCTCCTGGCCGAGGGGGCATCAGTCGATGGGATCGACGCCCTGGTCAAGCGCCTGGGGCAGTTGTTGGAGGCGCGGGTGACGGTGATCGACCCCGATGGAGCGGTGGTGGGCGATTCTGAAGAGGACCCGGCGGCGATGGAGAACCACCGCGAACGGCCGGAGGTGCAGGCGGCGCTGGCCGGGAATCAGGGCAAAAGCACCCGCTACAGCCGGACGTTGGGCTACAGAATGATGTACGTCACGGTCCCTGTCCGGGCCTCCGACGGGCAGGTGGTAGGTGTCGCCCGAGTGGCCCTGCCGCTCACCCAAATCGAGGAACGCGTCTCACGTCTCCGTTACACGATCGCCGGCGCTTCGCTCCTCACCGCCCTGCTGGCCGGGCTGTTGGCGGTGCTCATTGCCGAGCAGATGACCAAGCCGGTGCGCAGGCTGACCGATCTGGCCGAGCGGATGGCACGCGGCGACCTGGCCGGGCGAATCCACATCGCTTCCAGGGACGAGGTGGGGCGCCTCGGCGGAGCCTTTAACCAGATGGCCAGCGAGCTCCAGACACAGATGGGAGCCATGGACGCTCAGCGCAGCATGTTGACGGCAGTGCTGGCCCACATGGCCGATGGAGTGTTGATCACCGACCCCGGCGGGCGTGTTCGGCTGCTCAACCCGGCGGCCGCCCGGCTGCTGAGCGTTGACCAGGAAGCTGCCGTGGGTGAGCGGTTCGTGGCGCTGGTCCGCGATCACCAGATCACGGGGATATGGCGCCGCTGCCGGGAGTGCAACGAGGAGCTCAGCGAGACGGTGGAGATGGGCAGACAGCGCCCCTTTCTGAGGGTAGTAGCGACCCCTTTGTCCGAGACTGCCGAAGGGGAATGCCTGGTGCTGCTGCAGGATCTGACCGAGATGCGGCGGCTGGAGACGGTGCGCCGCGACTTCGTCAGCAACATCTCGCACGAGCTGCGCACGCCGCTGGCCGGGCTGAAGGCGGTGGTAGATACCCTGCGGGACGGGGCGCTGGAAGACCCGCCGGCAGCCAGGCGCTTTCTGGACCGGATCGAGACCGAGGTGGACGCCCTGACCCAGATGGTGCAGGAGCTGCTGGAGCTGTCGCGCATCGAGTCGGGCCAGGTGCCGCTGCGCCTGGCGCCGACGGCGGTGGCCGACCTGGTGATCCCGCCGGTGGACCGGCTGCAGCCCCAGGCAGAGCGGAGCGGGCTGAGCATGACGATCGATCTTCCTTCCGCAGGAGAGGGGCCCGATCTGCCTCCCGTCCTGGCCGACGTCGAGCGGGTGCGCGAAGTGGTCACCAACCTGGTGCACAACGCGATCAAGTTCACGCCGGCAGGCGGGCAGGTGACGATCTCGGCTCGTGTAGCCGGCGAGGAGATGATCGTCTCCGTACAGGACACAGGCGTCGGCATCCCGGCCGACGACCTGCCGCGCATCTTTGAGCGGTTCTACAAGGCCGACCGGGCGCGGAGCGGCGGCGGCACCGGCCTGGGCCTGTCGATCGCCCGGCACATCGTCCAGGGCCACGGTGGGCGCATCTGGGCCGAGAGTGTCGAAGGGCAGGGCAGCACTTTCTATTTCTCACTGCCGATTGCCAAGCAAACGATTACAAGTTCTTAACAATTCGTTAACCTGACGTTGAAAACCTGTTAAACAACGCATGGTATTCTTCTCCATGCAGGCAGAAAGCCTATCCAGGCTCCTGGCTTGACACCGAATCTAGGTAAAAATGGAGGAGTTTCCATGCGTTACGCTTTTCTGGTCATCGTAGTGTTGACCACCCTGTTCGTGGCGGCGTGCGGATCGACCGCGACGCCGACACAGGCCCCAGCTACCCAGGCGCCGGTAGCCCAGCAACCGACTCAAACACCGGCCCAACCGGCCGCAACCTCTGCGCCCATATCCGGCAGCACAGTCCAGCTGCCAGAAGTCGATCCGCTCGACGGTGACGGGTGACATCATCAGCGCCGGCAGCTCGACGGTGTTCCCGCTGTCGGAGCGGATGGCCGAGCGGTTCCGCGACGAAGGCTACACCGGCAACATCACCATCGACAGCATCGGCAGCGGCGCCGGCTTCGAGCGCTTCTGCAAGACCGGCGAGACCGACATCGCCAACGCCAGCCGGGCCATCAAGGACGAGCGAGGTCGACAACTGCCAGGCGATCGGCCGCGAGCCGGTCGAGTTCCGCGTCGGCACCGACGCGCTGGCCGTCGTCGTCAGCAAGGAGAACACCTTCCTGACCGATGTCACGCTGGACGAGCTGGCCATGATCTTCTCAGCGACGCCGAGAAGTGGTCGGATGTCAACCCGAGCTGGCCGGCCGAGCCGATCCTGCGCTTCAGCCCCGGCACCGACAGCGGCACCTTTGACTACTTTCGTCGAAGTGGTGCTGGACAAGGACGAAGGAACCGCTGCTGAACGCCGCGAACCTGCAGCTCAGCGAGGACGACAACGTCCTGGTGCAGGGCGTCGAGGGCAGCCCGTACGCCATCGGCTACTTCGGCTACGCCTACTATCGAGGAGAACGCAGGACAAGCTGAACGTGCTGTCGATCGACGGCGTGGCGCCCAATGCGGCGACCGTAGAGGACGGCACCTACCCGCTGGCCCGCCCGCTGTTCCTCTACACCACGGCCAAGATCATGCAGGAAAAGCCGCAGGTCGCCGCCTTCATCAACTTCTACCTGACCTACGTCAACGAAGAGATCGGCGAGGTCGGCTACTTCCCGGCCAGCGCCGAGGCGCTCGACGCCGCGCAAGCAGGCCTGGCTCGACGCCATGGGCCAATAGGCACAGATCCCATCGAGCCCGCGCGCCGCGGAGAGGTCGCAGCCCCTCTCCCGCAGGTCCTGTCATCGGGCAGGGGCAGGCGCGCACGTACGGGCAGCAGGGTCAGTGGTAGGGCAAATAGGCCTATGCCTACCGTCTGCCGAAGAGATGCGGAGACAATGACAGCAGCCACGAGGGCATAGACGCGACCGGCACAGGCGGTCAGCTGCCATGGATCTGCGCAGGCAGCGCCGGCCCGGCGAGAGCGCTCATCCAGGGCTTTCTGTTCTTCTGCGGCGCGGTCTCGATCCTGACCACGCTGGGCATCGTCTTCGTGCTGGGCAAAGAGTCGCTGCGCTTCTTCACCACGCCAGGGAGTCAGCCTGGGCGAGTTCTTCACCGGCACCACGCTGGCAGCCGGCGATCGGCGAGTTCGGCATCTGGCCGCTGGTCACTGCCACGCTGATGACCAGCGGCCTCGGCCATGCTGGTCGCGCTGCCGCTGGGGCTGAGCGTGGCCATCTACCTCAGCGAGTATGCCTCGCCGCGGGCGCGCAGCATCCTCAAGCCGATCCTGGAGGTGCTGGCCGGCATCCCGACCGTGGTCTACGGCTACTTTGCCCTGACCTTCATGACCCCGCTGCTGCGCGTCGATCTTCGGCCAGCGACGTCGTGGAGATCTACAACACCGCCTCGGCCGGCCTGGTCATGGGCATCCTGATCCTGCCGCTGGTCAGCTCGATGAGCGAAGACGCGCTGAGCGCCGTGCCGCGCTCGCTGCGCGAGGCGGCCTACGGCCTGGGCGCCACCAAGCTGGAGACGGCGGTCAAGATCGTGCTGCCGGCGGCGCTGTCGGGCATCGCCGCGGCGTTCATCCTCGGCCATCTCGCGCGCCAGTCGGCGAGACGATGATCGTGGCCATCGCCGCCGGCGCCGGGCCCGAGCTTCACCTTCAACCCGTTCAAGGCGGCCGAGACGATGACCGGCCACATCGTGCGCATCAGCGGCGGCGACCTGAGCTACGACTCGATCGACTACAACAGCATCTTCGCCATCGGCCTGATGCTGTTCCTGATCACGCTGGTCGCTCAACATCATCAGCCAGCGGATCGTGCGCCGCTTCCGGGAGGTGTACGAATGAGCGACCGACAAGTGCAGCCGACAGACCGGCGGACGGGCATGCAGCCGGACGACGAGGAGCGTTCGAAAGCAACCTGGGGCGGCGGCACCGCGCCGGGCGGGCTGTGGCGCATCGCTCTTCCAGGCTTCGACCATCGATCGGCATCGTCGCGCTGGCGGCGCTGCTGTACAACATCGTCGATCAAGTCGTTCGGCCTGGTGGCGGTCGAGAACAAGGTGGAGCCGGCCACGTCTGGCGGTCGACGGCGTGCCGCTGCGAAGACTCAGACCAAGGAGCAGTTGCTGGCGATCCTGCAAGAGCACGTGTCGAGCGGCGTCGATGCGCCGGCTGGAGAGCGAAAAGCCGTTTGCCGAGCGCAGCCGCGAGGAGGTCTACGAGCTGGTGCTGGAGCGGGTGGTCGAGCCCAAGATCGTGGCAGAGCTGGTCGCTGACCGAATCGCTGTTGAACCGCGCGAGCCATCGAGGCCGAGGTGGCCGCAGAGTATCCCAAGCGCCAGGCTCGCAGTTCCGCAGCTGGCTGAACGCCGACTTTCTCAGCAGCCCGCAGTCCAGCCAGCCCGAGCTGGCCGGGGTGCGCACGGCGATCCTCGGCTCGCTGTGGACGATCGCTGATCACCATCCTGGTCGCCTTCCCGATCGGGGTGGGCGCGGCCATCTACCTGGAAGAGTACGCCCGCGACAACTGGCTCAACCGCATCATCCAGACCAACATCAACAACCTGGCCGGCGTGCCGTCGATCATCTACGGCATGCTGGGCCTGGCGATCTTCGTGCGCGCTGCTGGAGCCGCTGACCAGCGGCGCGCTGTTCGGGCTGGCCGATCCGACCACGGCCAACGGGCGCACCATCCTCTCGGCCGGGCTGACGCTGGCGCTGCTGATCCTGCCGCTGATCATCATCAACGCGCAGGAGGCCATCCGCGCCGTGCCCAGCTCGCTGCGCCAGGCCAGCTACGGCCTGGGGGCGACCAAGTGGCAGACGATCTGGCACCACGTGCTGCCCAATGCCCTGCCCGGCATCCTGACCGGCACGATCCTGGCGATCTCGCGCGCCATCGGCGAGACGGCGCCGCTGGTGGTGGTCGGCGCGTCCACCTTCATCGCGGTCGATCCCAGCGGCCCGTTCTCCAAGTTCACCACCCTGCCGATCCAGATCTACCAGTGGACGGCGCGGCCGCAGGCCGAGTTCCGCAACATCGCGGCGGCGGCGATCCTCGTGCTGCTGGTCCTGCTGCTGACGCTGAACGCCGCGGCCATCCTGCTGCGCAACCGCTACAGCAGGAGAGTGGTGATCATGAGCACCGCAGCGCGACTACAGCGAGTCACACCCTGACGCACAGCCGGAGTGCGACGCCACCAACGGCGACTATGCCATCGAGGCGCGCGACCTGAGCGTCTACTACGGCGGTTTCCGCGCCGTCAAGGACGATCGACCTGCAGATCGCGCAGCCGCAAGATCACGGCCCTCATCGGCCCGTCGGGCTGCGGCAAGAGCACCGTGCTGCGCGCCTTCAACCGCATGAATGACCTGGTGCCCACGGCGCGCGCTCGAAGGCGAGGTCCTCTTCCACGGCCAGAACATCTACGCACCCGACGTCGACCCGGTGGAGGTGCGGCGGCGCATCGGCATGGTCTTCCAGAAGCCCAACCCCTTCCCCAAGACGCATCTACGAGAACGTGGCCTGGGGCGCGCGGATCAACGGCTATCAGGGGCAACATGGACGAGCTGGTGGAGCAGTCGCTGCGCCAGGCGGCGCTGTGGGACGAGGTCAAGGACAAGCTGCAGCAGAGCGGCCTGTCGCTCTCGGGCGGGCAGCAGCAGCGCCTGTGCATCGCCCGCGCCATCGCCGTCCGGCCGGAGATCATCCTGATGGACGAGCCGTGCTCGGCGCTCGACCCGATCGCCACGCTCAAGATCGAGGACCTGATGCGCGAGCTGGCGCGAGGACTACACGATCATCATCGTCACCCACAACATGCAGCAGGCCGCGCGCGTCTCGGACTACACCGCCTTCTTCATGATGGACGAGGAGCGGGCCGGCTACCTGGTCGAGTACGGGCCGACGACGCAGCTCTTCACCAACCCGCGGGACAAGCGCACCGAGGACTACATCACCGGCCGGTTTGGCTAGAGGTGAGGCAATCGGTCATGAGACAACAATCAAGCGTTCTGTTTCTGTGCACGGGCAACTCGGCGCGCAGCCAGATGGCCGAGGCCTTTCTGCGGCAATATGGTGGCGACCGGTTCGAGGCGTACAGCGCCGGGCTGGAGCCGAAGGAGATCCACCCCTACACACGGCAGGTGATGAAGGAGATTGGGATCGACCTGACCGGCCAGCGATCCAAGCACCTCAGTGAGTACATGGGCAAGGTGCACTTTGGCTACGTGATCACCGTCTGCGCCCACGCGGACGAAAGCTGCCCGGCGGTTTTCCCCGGCATGGGCCAGCGGCTGCACTGGGCGTTTGACGATCCGGCAGCGTTCGAAGGCACCGATGCCCAGATCTGGACGAGTTCCGCCGGGTGCGCGACGGATGAAAGATGCTGGCGGTATTCCCGGTATGGGCCAGCGGCTGCACTGCTTCGACGAGCCATCAGCGTTCGCAGGCACCCATGCTCAGATCTGGACAAATTCCGCCGGGTGCGCGACGAGATCGACGGCCGGATCCAGGCCTGGCTACAGGAACAAGGGGTTACCCCTAGCCAAGGAGGCGGAGATGCTGCGCCACAAGTTTGACCAGGAACTGCAACGCCTGCAGGACGAGGTGCTGGTGCTTGGCGATCTGGTGGAAAAAGCCCTCGTCCAGTCGGTGGAACTACTCAAGAAACAGGACCGGCAAGGGTCGCGGCGGCTGATCGCCGCCGACCGGCTGATCAACGAGCGGCGCTATGCCCTGGAAGCCGAGACAATCGCCCTGATCGCCACCCAGCAGCCCATGGCCGGCGACATGCGGCTGCTGGCTGCTATTCTGGAGATCATCACCGAGCTGGAGCGGATCGGCGACTATGCCAAGGGGATCGCCCGCATCACCCTGGCGATCGGCGACAAGCCGCTGATCAAGCCGCTGATCGATCTGCCGGTCATGGCCGACAAGGCATGCCAGATGCTCCGTCAGGCACTGGATGCCTTTGTCCATAGGGACGTCGTCCTGGCGCGGGCCATCCCCCGGCAAGACGACGAGGTAGACGCCTTGTACAACCAGGTTTTCCGGGAATTGCTGTCCTATATCATGTCCAACGCCGACACCCTGGAGCAGGCCACCTACCTGCTGTGGGCAGCGCACAACCTGGAGCGGACCGCCGACCGGGTGATCAACATCTGCGAGCGGGTGGTCTATACCGTCACCGGCGAGATGCAGGAGCTGGACGTAGACGACGCAGGCATTGAAAGCCTGATGTGAGACATCAAGACGAGGAGGCGCAAAGTGAGCGCAAGAACCAAGCTATTTGCCATTGTCTCTTTGGTTGCGTTAGTCGTGACGGTGCTCTGGCTGGCTTTGTTGATCGCAGACACCGCCGGTGCCGGGCCACTGGACACATTCGAGCAGGTGTTGGCTCACGTTTCCGACCTGGACGCACTCTACTACCTGACCTACGCCAATGCCGCACTGACCGTGCTGGCTACGACGTTGCTGTTCGCCGTGCTGTACCTTCACTGCAAGACCACGGCGCCCGAGCTGGCCTTGCTGGGGCTGGTTTTCGTGCCGGCCTATGCGGCCTTGAACCTGGTGGTCTACCTGTCGCAGCTCACGGTCGTGCCGGCGCTGATCACAGCTCACCAGCAAGTCCAGCATCAGGCAGCGGCCGAGCTGCTGCTGCAACAGACGATCCAGATGTGGCCGGGCTCAGCGATATCTTTCCTCAACGGCCTGGGCTACGCCATCCTGGGCATCCCCTCGATCATTCTGGGCGCGATCCTACTCTCGCAGCGTGGTCTCCTGCGTCCGGCGGGGGCGCTGTTGGCGCTCAACGGCATGGCCTGCCTCGTAGGGTTGATTGGCATGGTGACCGGCAGCGACCTGCTCGGCAATGGGTTAGTAGTGGGAGGGGTTCTCTATCTCCTGGCCCTAATCCCGCTCAACGTGGCCTTTTGGAAAGGGAGATAGTAACTGCTCACCCACCTGCAGGCATGCTCTGAGGGCTCTGCCCGAATGGGTTTGGAACCTGCGGGGGGGCTGAGTAGCAGCAAGAGACGAAAGACAGACTGCTGGAACTTGAACTCTTGAGCGTGCAATAGTAAAATGACGGGTGCTTGGGAAAAACCTGCATAGGAGACAAGAGGTGACAGCTTCAGAGACATCCTTGATTGTCAAATCCGCCATTTTTCTTCTGGCGACCGCCGGGATAGTGTACGTGTCGCGCGCTTCCCTGCGGCAGCCGCGGTCTCACGGGTTCTACCGTTTTTTCGCCTGGGAAGCGATCCTGGCCTTGGCGCTGCTCAACATTGAGGTCTGGTTCCGCGAGCCGCTGTCCTGGCACCAGGTCATCTCCTGGCTGTTGCTGATCATCTCCGGATTCCTGGTGCTCCACGGCGTGCAATTGCTCAGGAAAATCGGCAAACAGGACTCTCAGCGTGACGACTCGCCGATGCTCCAGTTCGAAAAGACCACGGCTCTCGTCACGACAGGTGCGTACCGCTACATCCGCCACCCCCTGTACAGCTCGCTGCTGTTCCTGGCGTGGGGCGTGTTTTTCAAGAGCCCTTCCTGGATTGGCGGCGGGCTGGCCCTGGCAGCAACCCTATTCTTGGTAGCCACCGCCAAGGCAGAGGAGGCCGAGGACATCCGCTTCTTTGGCCCGGCCTATCGGCAGTATATCAAACAAACCAGGATGTTTATCCCGTTCCTGTTTTGAGAAGCGCTAGTTAGCCTGTGCCATAGACCGGGATGGCGGCGCCGTGTACGGCGCGGGCGGCGTCGGAGGCCAGGAACAGAATGACGTCGGCCAGCGCCTCTGGCTGGACCCAGCGGCTGGTGTCGGCCTTGGGCATCGCCGCGCGGTTGTCAGGGGTGTCGATGGTGCCGGGCAGGACGCAGTTGACATTGATGCCGTCGTTCTTTAGCTCGGCGGCCATCGCCTCGGTCAAGCGTATGACAGCGCTTTTAGCTGCGCTGTATGCCCCCAGCTTGGCCGCCCCCTGCAGGGCAGCGCGGGCGGCAACGTTGACGATCTTGCCGCTCCCCTGGCGTAGCATGGCCGGGATCACGGCGCTACTGGCAATGTAGACCGTGCGGGCGTTCAGGTTCAGCAGGAAATCCCAGGTCGCCAGGGGTGTTTCGTGAACCGGTGTGCCGCCCCGATAGCCGCCGGCGACATTGACCAAAACGTCGATCCGGCCAAAGCGGTTGAGGGTTTCGTCGACCATGGCCTTGACCGCAGCCTCATCGATCAGGTCGACAGGTGCAGCCAAGTAAACCGTAGGGGCTCGGTCTCCGTGCCCTCCGGCTGAATCGGCCAATTCGGGGAACAGGTGTGGCAGGCGATCCGGGTCGCGATCCACCAATACCAGCTTGGCCCCGCTGGCGCGAAAGGCCCGGGCGACGACGCTCCCCAGGTTGCCGGCGGCGCCGGTGACGATTACGACGCGATCGGTCAAATCAAACATCTCGGACCTCCTGACGTCTTGTTCGACAGCCACTATACCATCGCTGCACAAAAAGCGCAAGCTACCGTGGAAACCCAAACCCAGTATGCTCGGCCAATACTTGCTTTTCCGCGCCTTCCGGCTATAATGGGCAGGTATCACAAGGTCCCGGCCATCTGGGCCGGGAAGGAGGAGCCTATGAACGATCGTCAAGCCATTCAGGTGCAGGACCTGCACAAGCGCTTTGGCGACATCCAGGCGGTGCAGGGGATCAGCTTTGAGATCCAGGCCGGCCAGATCTTTAGCCTGCTGGGGCCCAACGGCGCCGGCAAAAGCACGACCATCTCGATCCTATCGTGCCTGCTGCATCCGACCAGCGGCGACGCCCTGGTGATGGGCCACTCGGTGCTGCGCGAGCCGATGGCGGTCAAGGCAGCCATCGGCGTCGTCCCCCAGGAGATCGCGCTGTACGAGGACCTGTCGGCGCGCGAAAACCTCGACCTTCTGGGGCAAGATGTACGGCCTGCGCGGGCCAGAGCTTCAGCAGCGGGTGGATCAGGTGCTGGACACCGTCGGCCTGGCCGACCGGCAGAAGGGCCGCGTGGCCAAGTTCTCGGGCGGCATGAAGCGCCGGCTGAACATCGGCATCGCCCTGCTGCACCGGCCGCAGGTGATCATCATGGACGAGCCGACGGTGGGCATCGACCCGCAGACCCGACGCAACATCCTGGACAGTGTCAAGGAGCTGAACCGGCAGGGGATGACGGTGTTGTACACCACCCACTACATGGAAGAGGCCCAGGAGCTGTCGGACGAGATCGCGATCATGGACCAGGGCCAGATCATCGCCCGCGGCACGCACGAGGAGCTGGTCAAGATCGTGGGCGAGATGGACCGCGTCGACCTGACGCTCAACGCCCCGGCCGAGCGGGTGATCGGCGAGTGGCAGAACACCGAAGGGGTGCAGAAGGTCACCGCCGAAGCGCCGGCCGGCGCTGAAGCCGCCGGGGGCGATGGAGCCGTGACGCTGCTGGTGGACGACAGCAACCTGGTCCTGCCCCGCCTGTTCGAATCGGCGACGCGGGTCGGGGTGCGCAGTCACGTCGGTCGAGATCCAGGAGCCGAACCTGGAGGCGGTGTTCCTGCACCTCACCGGCCGCGCCCTGCGCGATGCGTGACAGGCGGCGACTATGAAAGCGCTAGATATCGCCTTCAAGGACATGCTCCGTTCCTCCCGTAGCCTGTCGGTATGGATATTTGGGTTGGTCGTGCCGCTGCTGATGAGCGCGATCTTTTACTTTGCCTTTGGCGGTCTCGGCGACGACGAGGGTGGCTTTAAACTAGCGGTGACCAAGGTGGTGGTCGTGAACCAGGACCAGCCGGGCGCCCAGGCCGGCGGCTTTTCGGCCGGGCAGCTCCTGGCGGACTTTCTGCAAGTCGGACAGCCTGAAAAGCATCCTGGCGGTGACAGAAGCGACCGATGCCACGTCGGCGCGCGCTGCGGTGGACAGGCAGGAAGCCGGGGTGGCGGTGATCATCCCGGCCGGGCTGACCGCCGCCATGGTAAACCCCGGGGAGCGCGCCGCCGTGGAGCTTTACCAGGACCCAACGCTGACGCTGGGACCGGGCATCGTCAAGGGGGTTGTCAGCCAGTTCGTAGACGGCCTTGCCGGTAGCAAGATCGCCGCCGAAGTGGCCTATGCGCAGTTGGCCGGGCATGGGCTGACCGCCGACGCGTCGACGGCGCAGGCGATCGCCTTGGAATACGGCCAGTGGACGGCGGCGTTGGGCGAGAGCCAGCAAGGCGGGAGCTAACGCCCTGATCGAGGTCCGCCGTCCCGCCGCTAAGGCCGAGAGCGCGAACCGTGGTGACCAACGTCGTCAGCATGATCATGGCCGGGATGATGGTCTTTTACGTCTTTTTCACCGGCGCGGCCTCGGCCCAGAATCTCCTCCAGGAGGAGGAGGACGGGACGCTGGCCCGGCTGTTCACCACGCCGACCCCAACATCGGCCGTCTTGAGCGGCAGGATGATTGCCACCTTTGGCACCTTGATCCTCCAGGTGACCGTGCTGCTGGTCGCCTCGGCGCTGCTGTTCAAGGTCGAGTTGGGGGCAGCCGCTGCCGATGGTCCTGGTAGCGGCGAGCATGATCGTCCTGTCGGCCAGCTTTGGCCTGTTTGTCACCTCCCTGCTCAAGGATACGCGGCAGAGCGGCATCGTCTACGGCGGCGTCCTGACCATGATGGGCATGGTCGGGATGATCGGCATATTCACCGGCCCAGGTGCCCGGCGCCACCGGGGGGGCCTTCGAGATCGTCTCGCTGCTGGTGCCGCAGGGCTGGGCCGTGCGCGCCTGGCAACTGATCCAGGCCGGCGGCGGGATAGGCGACGTGCTGGTCACCCTGCTCGTCATGCTGGGCCTGGCGGCCGTTTTCTTTGCGGTGGGCCTGCTCAGGTTCCGCAAGCGGTTTGCGTAGGAGGGCTGCCATGCGCGTCATAGACCTGGCGATCAAAGACCTGACAGAGTTGGTCCGCGACTGGAAAACAGCGATCTTTTTGGTGATCATGCCGATCGCCTTTACCCTGCTGTTCGGCTTTGCCTTTGGCGGCTTTGGCGGCGGAGAGGAGGATCCCCGCCTGCCGGTAGGGCTCATCGACCAGGATGGCGGCCGCCTCAGCGCCAGCCTGCTGAGCCTGCTGGATGCCTCGGGCGTAGTCCGGCCGGTCGCCCTGGAAGGTCAGGACGCCGACCCGGCCAGCGCCGAGAAACAGGTGCAGGACGAGGACCTGGCGGCGGCGGTGATCGTGCCGGCCGGTTACAGTGACAGGCTGTTGGCCGGCGACCTGATCCAACTGGTGGTGATCGTCGACGCGGGCAAGCCGGCCGGGCTGACGGCGCAGGGCGAGATCCAGGCGGCGGCGCTGCGGCTGGCCGGCGCAGCCGAGACCGCCCGGCTGAGCGCCCAGGCCTACGAGGCCCAAAGCCGCTTTGCGGACGACGCCGCCCGGCAGCAGTTCCTGGCCGAGGCGATCGATCGGGCGATCCAGGCCTGGCAGCAACCGCCGCTGACCGTGGCGGTGACCGAAGCGAGCTGTCGCACGGAGGAAGGCGAGACGATCATGCAGAGCGGCTTCTCGCACACCTCGCCGTCGATGATGGTCCAGTTCGCCATCGCCGGCCTGATCGGCGCAGCCAGCATCCTGGTCCTGGAGCGCAAGTCGCGGGCGCTGCGGCGGCTGCTGACGACGGCCATCTCCCGGACCGAGATCATCCTGGGCCACTACCTGGCCATGTTTGTCATGATCATGGCCCAGTTTGTGATCCTGGTGGCATTCGGCCAGCTGCTGGGCGTGCCCTATCATGCGAGAGCCGCTGGCCATCCTGTTGGTGATGGCCGCGACGGCGGCATGGACGGCTGCCCTGGGGCTGCTGATCGGCGTGATGGCCAAGACGGAGGACCAGGTCATCATCTATTCCTTGATCCCGATGTTCGTCCTGGCCGGCATGGGCGGGGCGTGGATGCCGCTCGAGTTCACCGGCAAGACGTTCCAGGCGATCGGGCACCTGCTGCCGACGGCGTGGGCGATGGACGGCTTTGAGAATATCGTCGTCCGCGGGCTGGGGTTCGAGTCGGTGCTGCTGCCGGTGGCCATCATGCTGGCCTATGCCGTCGGGCTCTTTGCCCTGGCGGCGTGGCGATTTCGGTTTGAATGACGAGGTGAGGCGATATGCTGCTATGCATTGACATTGGCAACACAAACGTAGCCCTGGGGTTGTACCAGGGCGAGACGCTTGGGCCGCGCTGGCGGCTGGCGACCGACCACGAGCGGATGCCCGACGAGTTTGCGCTGCAGCTGCTGGGGCTGCTCGGCTACGCCGGGCTTTCGGCGGAGGATGTGGACGGGGCGGTCATCGCCTCGGTGGTGCCGCCGCTGACCGGCCGCTGGGTCGAGGTGTGCCGGGTCTATCTCCAGTGCGAGCCGCTGGTGGTGGGCGCCGGGGTGCGCACCGGGGTGCGGATCCTGTACGACGAGCCGGATGCGGTGGGCGCCGACCGGTTGGTGGACGCCGCCGCTGCCTACCGGCTGTACGGCGGCCCGGCGTGCATCGTCGATTTCGGCACCGCCACCACCTTCGACGCCCTGTCGGCCGAAGGGGATTACCTGGGCGGCGCCATCGCGCCCGGCATCGGCATCGCCGCCGATGCCCTCTTTCAGCGCACGGCCAAGCTGCCGCGGGTGGAGCTGGCCCGCCCGCCGTCGGCCATCGGCCGCAACACGGTCCACTCGATGCAGTCGGGCCTGCTGTTCGGCTATGTCAGCCTGGTCGAGGGGATGGTGGCCCGCTTTCGGGCCGAGCTGGGGCCGGAGATGAAGGTCGATCGGCACCGGCGGCCTGGTCGAGCTGATCGCCCGCGAGACGACCGTGATCGAGATCCTGGCGCCGTGGCTGACGCTCGACGGGCTGCGAATGATATACGAGATGAACACTCAAAAGGCAAAGCCATGATCCTAAACCCGCTAAAAGACAGGTACATCGTCCTGGGCGTGACCGGCAGCATCGCCGCCTACAAGGCGGCCGACCTGGCCAGCAAGCTGACGCAGGCCGGCGCGGCGGTGGACACGGTGCTGACCGAGGCCGCGACCCGGTTCGTGACGCCGCTGACCTTCCAGTCGGTCACCGGCCGGCCGGCCTACACCGACGCCGACCTGTGGGGCGCACAGGCCCACGTGCTGCACGTCGGGCTGGGCCGCAAGGCCGATCTGCTGGTCATCGCCCCGGCCACGGCCCAGACGATGGCCAAGCTGGCGCACGGCCTGGCCGACAACCTGCTCACCCTGGCAGCGCTGGCAGCCGCCTGCCCGATCCTGATCGCGCCGGCCATGGACGGCGGGATGTTTGCCCACCCGGCCACCCAGGAGAACCTCCAGCGGCTGAGAGAGCGGGGAATGGCGATCGTCGGGCCGGAAGAAGGGCACCTGGCCTCGGGCCTGCAGGCCAGGGGGCGGATGACCGAGCCGCAGGAGCTGGTTGGGCACATCCGCTACCTGCTGTCGCGGGGCGGGCCGCTGCGGGGGCGCCGGGTGGTGGTCACGGCCGGCGGCACGCAGGAGCCGGTGGACCCGGTGCGGGTGATCAGCAACCGCTCGTCGGGCAAGCAGGGATTTGCCCTGGCGCAGGCCGCCCTGGACGCGGGCGCCGAGGTGACGCTGATCGCGGCGCCGGTGGCACTGGCGACGCCGGTCGGCGCCCAGCGCGTCGATGTGACCACAGCGGCAGAGATGGCCGAGGCGGTGCTGGCAGCGTGCCGCGACGCCGACGTGCTGCTGATGGCCGCTGCGGTGGCCGATTTCCGCCCGGCGCAGGCTGCCGAGCAAAAGCTCAAGAAAGAGCGCAGGCTGCCCAGCCTGGCGCTGGAGCGGACCACCGACATCCTGGCCGAGGTGGGCCGCCTCCGGAAGCAGACTGGGCGCCCCCTGGCGGTCGTGGGCTTTGCCGCCGAGACCGAAGGTCTGCTGGCGAACGCCCTGGGCAAGCTGCAGGCCAAGGGCCTGGATCTGATCGTGGCCAACGACGTGAGCGCGGCCGGTTCCGGCTTTGGCGTCGATACCAACCAGGTGACCCTGCTCGACGCAGCAGGGGGAGTAGAGACACTGCCGCTGATGAGCAAGGCAGAAGTGGCAGACAAAGTCATCGACAGGGTCATCGGCTTGTTGGGCCCATCTGCTGCGTTCGATCGCTGACGGCTGCCGGCCGGCCAAAAACCCCAAAACACTACGTAGGGAGACGGTATGGAGAGGATTAGGCACAACGCCATCACCGACGTGCCCGGCATCAAGGTAGGACACGCCCAGGACGAAGAGGCGCTCACCGGCTGCACGGTCATCCTGTGTGAGGCGGGGGCGGTGGGAGGCGTGGACCAGCGGGGCGGCGCTCCCGGCACGCGCGAGACCGACCTGCTGCGCCCGATGCACCTGGTGGACAAGGTCCACGCCGTGGTGCTGACCGGCGGCTCGGCGTTCGGCCTGGACGCGGCGTCGGGGGTGGTGCGCTACCTGGAAGAGCAGGGCGTGGGGTTTGACGCCGGCGTGGCCCGCGTGCCGATCGTCCCGGCGGCTGTCCTGTTCGACCTGGACGTCGGCCGCGCCGACGTCCGTCCCGACGCGGCGATGGGCTACCAGGCCTGCCTGAATGCCAGCGCCGGCCCGCCGGCGGAGGGGAACGTGGGGGCCGGGACAGGAGCCAGGGTGGGCAATGTGCTGGGCATAGGCCAGGCGATGAAGGCGGGCATCGGCACGGCCGGCCTGGAGATCGCCGCCGGGCTGATCGTCGGCGCCATCGTCGCGGTCAACGCCTTTGGCGATGTGGTCGACCCGGACAGCGGCCGGATCGTGGCCGGGGCCCGTTCGCCGCAAGGCGGCTTTGCCGACACACTGGCCGTGCTGAGGATGCTGGCCGGCCAGATGAGTGGGCGAGGTCGCCGGCGGGCACACCGTCATCGGCGTCGTGGCGACCAACGCCCGGCTGACCAAGGAAGGGGCCAACAAGGTAGCGCAGATGGCCCACGACGGCCTGGCGCGGGCCATCCGCCCGGCGCACACCATGTTCGACGGCGACACGATCTTTAGCCTGGCAACCGGCGAGCTGGAGGCCGACGCCAGCGTCGTGGGCGCCTTTGCCGCCGAGGTCTTCGCCCAGGCGATCGTGCGCGCCGTTCGCGCGGCGCGGCCGGCGGCCGGCCTGCCGGCGGCATCTGATATCGAGCCGTAGACCATCTCCGCCAGATGGCCGGCGATCAGGCGGCGGATCCGTAGCTCGATTGCAGCGGGAAGCCCAAGTGCGGCGGTTTTCGCACTTTAAGGTTGGACATGCGGCGGATTCATGATTGCAGCGGTGCAGCCATTCAGAAGCAAGTGGCGGATTTTCCGTCTGCCGGTTAGTGCGAATTGAGGCACATATGCCAGATGTCATCGCTTTAGGCGAGCTACTGATCGATTTTGTGCCTACCGTGTCCGGAGTGACGCTGATCGAAGCGCCGGCATTCAAAAAAGCGCCGGGCGGCGCACCGGCCAACGTCGCCGCCGGCCTGGCCAGGCTGGGCGTGTCGGCCGGCTTTATGGGCAAGGTGGGCGACGATCCGTTCGGCCATTTCCTGGCCCAGACGCTGGCAGAGGCCGGCGTGGACACGGCGGCGCTGCGCTTTTCGTGCCGAGGCGCGCACGGCGCTGGCCTTTGTGTCGCTGCGCGCCGACGGCGAGCGGGAGTTTAGCTTTTACCGGCATCCCAGCGCCGACATGCTGTACCGGCCGGACGAGGTGGACACCGGCTATATCCGCGCGGCCAAGGTCCTGCACTATGGCTCGATCAGCCTGATCGGCGAGCCGTCCCGCAGCGCGACCCTGCTGGCGGTCGAGACGGCGCGGAGCGCCGGGCTGCTGGTGTCGTACGATCCCAACCTGCGCCTCAGCCTGTGGCCCAGCGCCGAGGCCGCCCGGGAGGGGATGATGCTGGGCTGGCCGCTGGCCCAGGTGATCAAGGTCAGCGCCGAGGAGCTGGCTTTCCTGAGCGGCACCGACGACCTGGCAGGCCGGGGCGCGCCGCCTGTGGCATCCTGACCTGCGCCTGCTGATCGTCACCCTGGGCAAAGAGGGCTGCGCCTACGTGACCCCCCAGTTCAGCGGCAGGGTGGCGGCTTTGCCGTCAAGGCGGTGGACACCACCGGCGCCGGGGATGGGTTCGTCGCCGGGCTGCTCAAGGGGCTGGTGGAGCATCCCCAGGCCGACCGGGACGAGGGCCGGCTGCGCGACATCTGCCGCTACGCCAACGCCGTCGGGGCGCTGACCACGACGCGGCGGGGCGCGATCCCGGCGCTTGCCGACGGCCAGGCAGGTGGACAGGTTTCTGCGGAATCAGACTCCAAAGAGGTTTGCCGGAGAACGCCTCTAGAGGTCTTGCAGGGATTAGACTATGACAGAACGAACAGAGAGACAGCGACAAGAAACGGGCGTTGTGGGTAGCCATCGGCTATATACCGGCCCTGGTCGTAGTGGGCGGGCCGGTGTATTTGGGGCTGAGATGGCTGTTGCAGCGCGTCGATTGGGATCTCAGCGGCCGCCTGTACGGGGTGGAGGCGATCTCGGCCTTGGCCGCGACGGCGATCGTCGTGGGTCGTCACCTGGGCCTACCTCAGGATAGCCGACAGGGGGACATTGGCCGGCGTGGGCCTGAGCTGTCGCCGCCAAGCGCCCTGGGCCCTGGTGGCAGGGATGGCCATATCCGCCTTTAGCCTGACGGCTGTGTTTGCCCTGGACCTGCTGCTGGGCGGCTCGCAGGTGCGCGGGCTGAACCCGCCCAGCCCCTGGCTGCTGCTGCTGGCCTTTGCGACGGCGACACGCGCAGGCTGGACCGAGGAGCTGATCAACCGGGGCGTTCTCCTCGACCGGCTGGAGCGCGGCCTGAACCGGCCGGCCGCCGTGCTCCTGACCACGGTGGTGTTCGTCCTGCCCCACCTGAACAATGCGGAAGGGCACGGCGCCGTTCGCTGGGTGGGGCTGATCCTGATCAGCCTGACGATGACGGCCGCTTACTATATCGCCGGGCGGAACCTGTGGCTGCCGATCGGCCTGCACTGGGCTACGGACCTGTGGGTTTTTGTCCTGTTCGGCTCCTGGAAGTGGCATGGCGGCCTGCTCAGGTGGCAGCACCTGGCCGCGTGGCCCCGCGGCACCGAGGATTACTTTGACTGGCTGCTGTTGGCGGCGCTGCCGATCCAGTGGCTCGTACTGGCCGGATGGTGGATCATACGCCGCCGCGCAACGTCAAGCCGCGCCCGGCAGGTGGACAGGTTCCTGCGCAAAACTGGTTCGTGAGGAGAGGCAATGACCCAACCGATCCGCATCCTGCACACCGCCGATCTGCACATCGGCATGGAGAATTACGGGCAGATCGACCCGGCGACCGGCATCAACGGCCGGGTGATGGATTTCCTGCGGCGGTTCAGCGCGGTGATCGACTATGCGCTGAACAACGACGTGGACCTGTTCATCTTTGCCGGCGACGCCTACAAGACCCGCGATCCCAACTCGACCTACCGGCGCGAGTTCGAGCGGCGGATCAAGCGCCTGGCCGACGCCGGGATACCGACGGTGCTGCTGGTGGGCAACCACGACCTGCCGAGCATGGAGAAAAAGGCGTCGAGCGTCGAGATCTTTCGCACCCTGGAGATCCCCAACGTGGTGGTCGGCAGCCACGACCAGCCTGCACCGGATCACGACGCGGCGGGGCGAGACGATCCAGGTGGCGACGGTGCCCTATCCGGTGCGGCAGCGGCTGCTGGTCCACGACGAGCACAAGAACAAGACGATCGCCGAGCTGGACGCTGCGGTGCAGCAGCTCATGGCCGAGAATATCCAGGGCCTGGCGGCCCAGGTTGACCCGGCGCTGCCGGCGGTGCTGGCCGGCCATTTCAGCGTGTCGGAGGCCAGCTACGGCTCGGAGCGGACGGTGATGCTGGGCCGCGACGTGGTAGTGCTCAAGAGCGCGCTGGCCGACCCGACCTGGGATTATGTCGCGCTGGGCCACATCCACAAGCACCAGGAGCTGAACGGCGGCCGGCATCCCCCCATCGTCTACGCCGGCAGCCTGGAGCGGATCGACTTTGGCGAAGAGGTGGAGCCGAAAGGCTTTGTCGTGGCCGACGTGCGGCGGGGCCATACCGACTGGCGATTCCAGGAGGTCGAGGCGCGGCGGTTTGTGACGATCCGCGCCGACGTGCGAGCAGGAGGCCGATCCCACGGCGGCGCTGCTGGCGGAGATTGCCGAACGCTCCGCCGAGTGGGCCGACGCGGTGGTGCGGGTGATCGTCCAGGCCCGGCCCGAGCAGTCTGGGCAGCTCCGCGACGCCGATATCCGCCGCGCCCTCGAGGGTGCGTACTATGTCGCCGGGGTCAACAAGGAGATCGAACGGGCCTACCGGCAGCGGCTGGGCGCGGACGCGGCCGAGGGGCTGCTGCCGGCAGAGCTGCTGGCCCGCTACCTGGAAAGCAAGGGGACGCCGCCGGACCGGATCAAGGTCCTGTTGCAGGCTGCCGAAGAGATCCTGCACGGCAGAGAATGAGGTAGGGCTGTAATATCAGGCCTGCTTTGGCATCTTGTTTCCTTGAGGAGAGATTATGCGCAAGCGATGGCAATTGTGGCTGGGGATGGCCGTCAGTGCCGTCTTTTTGTACATGGCGCTGCGCAAGCTACAATCTGGGCGAGGTGTGGTCGCACATCAAGACCGCCAACTACTGGTGGCTGATCCCCGGCGTGGCCGTCTACTTTTTCGGCGTCTGGGCGCGGACCTGGCGCTGGCACTATATGCTGCGGGCGATCAAGCCGATCCCGCTGGGGCGGCTGTTCCCGGTGGTGTGCATCGGCTACATGGGCAACAACATCTATCCGGCCCGCATCGGCGAGCTGCTGCGGGCCTATGTCCTCAGGCGCAAAGAGGGGGTCAGCATCAGCGCCAGCCTGGCGACGATCATCGTCGAGCGCATTTTCGACGGCGTGATCATGCTCCTGTTCGTGTTTATCGGGCTCGGCCTGCCGCTGGGCGGTACCGTTCCCGACGACCTGCGCAAGTTCGTGATCGTGTTCAGCCTGCTCTTCTTCGGGGCGCTGGCCATCTTTTTCGTCATCGCCGCCTCGCCCAGGCGATCCCAGGCGGTCTACACCTGGATCATCGACCGGCTGGTGCCTGCCAGGTTCCGGGAGCCGGTGCGCGGCTTTGCCGACCGGTTCATGGAAGGGCTCTACTTCCTGCGGAGCGGGCGCGACGTGGCGATGATTTTCGTCACGTCGCTGGTGGTGTGGCTGGCCGAGACGTGCAAGTACTGGTTCGTGATGCACGCCTTTGATTTCAGCGTGTCGTTCTTTGTGCTGATGCTGATGAACGGCGTGGTCAACCTGTTCACCACCATCCCGTCGGCGCCCGGCTACATGGGCACCTTTGACGACGCCGGGGATCGAGATCCTGAAGGTCTTTGGCGTCAATGCCGAGGTGGCGGGGGCCTATACGCTGGTGCTGCACGCCGCGCTGTGGTTCCCGATCACGCTGCTCGGCGCCTATTACATGTGGCGGGAGAATCTGTCGTGGCGGGACCTGGGCGAAGCGGCGCAGATCAAGTCCAAGCAGGAGGACCTACCCCCCGGCGACGGGCAGGAATAGGTAGAGCCGGTCGCCGTCGCGCAGCGGGGTCTGCGGCGGCGCGGTCGAAGGGCAGCGGCCGGGCGTTGAGGAACAGGGCATAGGGTACCGTCTCCAGGATCTTGGGCAAACCCTCCCCCTGCAGCCCGGCCTCGAAACGGGGGTAGCGGCTGCGCAGCTCGTCCAGCACCTGGGCGGCGGTGGCGCCGTCGGGCATGGACAGGATCACCTGAGCCGTGCCCACGACCTGCGACAGGGGTGCGCCGAGCTTGACCGTGACCTTCATACTCGCGACTTTCCCCTTCAGTGGCGCCACACCTCCTCGCCGGTCCACCTCGGCCCGGATCAGCGCCAGGCAGGCTGCCGGATCGGCCGCCACGGCCTGCGGCGCGAACAACAGGGCATCCGGCGGACCGCACCCAGCAGACCCGGTGTTGACTGTTGCCCGGCGTGCGGTGGCGGTTCGCCCTCGCCGGCCGGGTTTCCTCGGTTAGGCTACCGGCCAGCTCCTGGCTGCAGATGCTGCTCCACCGGGCTTCCCTTCCCCCCAGTGCAAAAAACCATCAAGAAGGTTGCCGGCATCTCCGTTGGATTACGCCAGCGGTGGGCCAGCCGAGCCTCGAACAGCAGTGTATCACCGGCTGCCAGCTGGTACGGCTGACCTGCCACTTCGTATTCGACCTCTCCCTGAAGGCAATAGACCATCTCCTGGCCGGTGTGCACCATGATTTGTTGGCCGCTGTCCGCTCTCGGCTTCATAGTCACCAGAAAAGGCTCCAGCGACTGCTCCTCCAGCCCGGTACCCAGGCTCTCCAGCAGGATATGGGCATTCCCGGAACAGGAGCGCTCTGCCACACGGGTCAGGACGACCTGCACGCGCTTGACATGCCCTTCAAAGAAAGCCGTGATATGCACACCCAGTGCCGTGGCCAGCCGGTGCAGAGTGGACACACTGGGCGAGGTCTCGCCTCGCTCAACGAGGCTAATCGTGTTTGGCGACAGGTCGCACAATTCAGCCAAGGTGCGCAAGGAAAGGCCTCGCTGCTGGCGCAAAGCACGAACTTGAGCACCGACGTCCGGGACCCCCTTCTCGCTCATCCTGCTCTACCTCCCTGGAGCTACCATTCACCGGCTTTGATTATACCACATTCCTGTTTGCCTGGACAGCCAGCCCTCATTGATGTCGGAGGCGTTTGCCACGCCACACTCGTGCTTGACATCCCACCTGAAGTGTGATATAATTGCAAATAGGAATCATTCGCAGTAAGAGGTAGGAGAATGATCCGCGACAAAAGCCTGCGTGAGACACTGCACACCTGCGGCCGCCGGCTCACCCGCCAACGGCGGCTAGTGCTGAAGGTGCTGGAAGAAAGCCAAGAGCACCTGGACGCCGAAGGGCTCCACGACCGGGCCAAGGCCCTGGATCCCAACATCAGCCTGGCGACGGTGTATCGCACCCTGGTGGTTCTCAAGGAGATGGGGCTGGTGGAGGAACACCGGTTGGGTGAAGGGCACGCCCACTTTGAGACAACCCAAAAGACTCCCCACTACCACTTTACGTGCAGCGGATGCGGCCGTGTGATCGAGTTTGATGCGCCCCAGGTTGTGGAGGTCCTTCGGCGACTGAGCAAGCAACAGGGGCTGCAGGTGACCGGTGCCCACCTGCTCGTCACGGGCCGGTGTGCCCGATGCCGCGAGGAGGGGGAAACGGGTCCAGGCAGGGGGCAGTAGCGAGATGTCGGAACACCCTCGCCATGTCGGTATGAGGAGGTGAATGATGGAGCCAAACCTTGGTATCGCCCTCCTGTTGCCTGTCCTGGCCGGCCTGTCCACGACCATTGGCAGCGTGCTGGGCCTCTTTGCCCGGAAGCCCGGACCACGCATGATGTCCCTCAGCCTGGGGTTTGCCGCTGGGGTCATGATCTTGATCTCTTTCACCGAACTGCTTCCCCAAGGCGTTGAGGTCGTCGGTTTCTTTTGGGGCTACACGGCGTTTTTTGGGGGCATGGCCGCCATGTTCGCGATCGATCTCCTGATCCCTCACAACTACATCGCCGAGGAACAGGAGCCGCGAGCCTGTGCGCCAGAGACCGACCGCTGCCGCCGGCGTTGGCGTGGCGCTCGCCAACGTCATGGCAGTACCGTGCGGGAGCCTCGTATCTTCAGGACCGCAGTTCTGATCGCCCTGGGGGTGACCATCCACAACTTCCCTGAGGGCATCGCCACCTTTGCCGGGGCCTTGCACGATTCACGCCTGGGCGTGGCCATTGCACTGGCCATTGCCCTCCACAACATCCCGGAGGGGTTGGCGATATCGGTGCCGGTCTATGCGGCCACCGGCAGCCGTTCCAAGGCGTTCCTCTGGTCTTTCCTGTCCGGCATAGCCGAGCCGATAGGAGCCGTGGTGGCAGCGCTGTTCCTCCTGCCGTTCCTGAGTGAGACGTTGCTGAGCCTGGTGCTGGCCGCCGTGGCCGGCGTCATGGTGTTCATCTCCCTGGACGAGCTGGTGCCGGTGGCGCGCTCGTTTTGCGGTGAGGAACACCTGTCGATCCTTGGCGTCGGGCTCGGCATGGCCGTCATGGCGGCGAGCCTGTGGCTCCTCGGGTAGCACTGGCTATTGTCAGAAGGGATTCAGATGGATGAGCGTTTTCAGCCAGGCCGGGTTCTGATGAGCAGCGAAATAGTCTTCCGCGTTACCTTGTTGATAATGATGCTGGGTTACGTTATCCCCCGCAGTCATTACCGCCGCATAGCCCGCCACGCCAGTTCGGAGAGTCTATCGCCGCTGAAGGACACAACCGAGAGCAAAGGGCGTCTGGTATTGCTGGGGGTCTGTGGGCTCTCGGCGGATCTGTTATCGATTGCCTGGGCCATCAATCCCAAGTGGCTGGCCTGGTCGAGCCTGCCGCTGCCGGCATGGCTGCGCTGGTTGGGAGTGCTCAGCGCCGCAGCAGCCGTGTGGCTGGGCTATCTGGCCCATCGCACCCTGGGGTTCAACTACACGCCCGACCTGAGAACCAGGGCGGGACATCAGGTTGTCGCGGAAGGGATCTATGCCTGGATCCGCCATCCTATGTACACCTCGTTCTTCGTGTTGCTCGCCGCTTGTTTTCTGCTTACCGCAAACTGGCTCGTCGGCCTATTTGGGCTGGGCGATTCGCTCCTGATCGTCGGGCGGGCTGGTCAGGAGGAGCAAATGCTGATCGAACGGTTCGGTGA
The DNA here is from genome assembly GCA_963749455.1 of uncultured Chloroflexia bacterium. Lineage (GTDB taxonomy): Bacteria > Chloroflexota > Anaerolineae > JAAYZQ01 > JAAYZQ01 > JAFGOG01. Next base: position 183,306 of record CAVVMX010000006.1, on the reverse strand, counting down.
TGCATACCGCGCCTACATGCAGCGAACCGGCCGGTTCCTACCACACCTGGGAGGTTCGACCGTGAAGGTTGTTGACACATCAGGCCAGGAGGCTGAAAGATGGCAGAGATCACTTGGTTAGGCCGCTCTTGCTTTGAATTGAGAACGCAGCGCCAGCAGCGGGTGCTCTTGGACCCCTATCTGGAGCTGTACCGGACGCGAAGGACACACCCCTATCCACCTCCGGACATGGTCTGCGTTTCTCATGGACATCTGGATCACTTTGCCGATGTGCCGGACCTGATCCGCGGCGATTCACCTGCCCTGATGGTGGCAGCGCCGCGCTTGTGCCATGCCTTGGGAGAACTGATCCCCGAGACCCGGCACCGGCTCTTCCCCCTGGCCTGGGACGACGACTTTGAGGTGCAGGGCATCCCCTTTTTTGCCTTTCGCTCGCCGCCAATGCAGACCTCGCTCTATGACATGTTCGAGGAGTTTGGCACGGCCAGGGTCGAGGCTTTCCTCAGGGCTGTCCGCCAGTTAGCCGACGAGATCCTCTACCTGCCGGTGACCAGCTTTGGGGTGGAAGTAGACCGCACGCGGGTGCTGCATTTTGTGGCCGAGGTCCGGGATGGCAACGAGGAGGTGGATGTCGCCGCTATCGGCGCCCGCTTCAAGCCCGACGTGGCGCTGGTCAGTGTGAACCCCGGCGAAGAAGAGTGCCTGGCGGGGCATGCGCAGCCCTGGGCGCGCCGCTGGTCATCCCTCACCACCACCACGCCTACGGCAAGCTGCCTGCCGCCGACCTGGATCTGTTCGCCCGCACTCTGAGCCGGCTGGCTCCCGGCTGCAAGCTGCTGGTTCTGAACGGACATCAACGCTCCGGGCTTTGCCTATCCCGCCTGTTCCTTTTCTACTCGGTGAACTACAGAACACTCATTATCCGTCTCGCTTCGGAGTCATTGAAGCTCACCTTTGGCATCTTCACGTGGACAGTGCCTTTGGACAACGTTGAAGAATGCCATCTCGATGACATACCGCTGCTGAAGAGGCTGGAGGCGCCGGGATACACTTCACGACTGTTCGCAAACGATACCGCGCCTCGTTCAGCTTTCTGGAGTACCCCAGGGTTGTGATCGCGTTCAGGAAGAAAAGAGGACCTGTGCGCGACATTTCCTTTTCGACGCGCCGACCGCAAGATGTTCTACGGCTCATTCAGGAAGCAGTATCCGCAAACAGGGCCGCCCAACACGGGCGTCCAGCCGGCTCGCGTTCCGCTCCGTCTCACGCGAGCGGCTGACGCCTACCGTTGGGCCGCTGGACCTATCCTAAATCCAGAAAGGAACGTCGGTGCAAACACTGCCTGATTTCAGGAATCGGCGTACTCAACGGATGGTTGCCGTTGATACTCTACTTTGTCGGTTTCTGCTTGCGCTGGTTTCCTTCTCCGGGCAGGCAAGAGCGAGACTCTTTGAAGACCCCAAGTATGGAATGCCTGCCGGCGTCAAGCTTGTGCGCCTTCTTGGTCAAGTGGCCATGGTCGCCTGTATCGGCATGATGGTCTTCACGCCTCTCATGCCCGGCGCTCTCGTCTTTCTGGTCGGTGTTTTGGTCTACGCCGCCGGCTACGGGATCGTGATGGTCGCGCTACACCACTTCAAGCACACGCCCGCTGATCAAGCCGTTGTTACCGGACCTTATCGGTTCTCCCGAAACCCTCAATGGGTGGGGCTTGTCCTTGTATTAGCCGGGGCGGCAACCATGACAGGTGTCTGGCTGTACCTCGGTATCATCCTGGTGGTGGCCATCATCTACCATCTGCAAATCCTGGCCGAAGAGAAGGTCTGCCTGGAGCAATATGGCGATAGCTTTCGGGCATACATGGCCAAGATTCCGCGTTACTTCTGGTTTCTGTGAAGACGCCGCGCGACCGAACAAACATTGCTGGGAGCCGTGGTGGCAGCAACTCACGGCTGCAGATGCTGCTCCACCGGGCTTCTCTTTCCCCCAGTGCAAAAAACCATTAGGAAGGTTGCCGGCATCTCGTTGGATTACGCCAGCGGTGGGCCAGCCGGGCCTCGAACAACAGCGTGTCGCCGGCTGCCAGCCGGTAGGACTGGCCGGTAACCTCGTATTCGACCTCTCCCTGGAGGCAATAGACCATCTCCTGGCCGGTGTGCACCATGATCTGTTGGCCGCTGTCCGCCCCTGGCTTCATGGTCACCACAAAGGGCTCCAGACACTGTTCCTCCAGCCCGGTGCCCAAGCTCTCCAGAAGCACGTGGGCATTCCCGGAACAGGAGCGCTCTGCCACGCGGGTCAGGACGACCTGCACGGGCTCGGCATGCTCTTCAAAGAACGCCGTGATAGGCACGCCAAGCGCCGTGGCCAGCCGGTGCAGCGTGGACACGCTGGGCGAGGACTCGCCTCGTTCAATGAGACTGATCGTGTTTGGCGACAGGTCACACAACTCAGCCAAGGTGCGCAACGAAAGACCACGCTGCTGGCGCAAGGCACGCACCTGAGCGCCGACGTCCGGGACCCCCTTCTCACTCATCCTGCTCTACCTCCTCGGAGCTTCCTTTCACTGGCTTTGATTATACCACAGCTCGGTCTACATTAACAGTCAGCCTGCACGTGTGCCGCCTACTGTGCACCTGACCCAATAGAAAACGCCCCCGGCTTTAGGAGAGCCGGGGGCCGGATGGTGCATATGGCCTGATCAGCGGGCGCAGCGCTCAAAAGCAGGCAGGTGCTTGGTCAGCGACGCCTGTTGCAGGGAAGTAAACACCCGAACGATGTCGGGATTGTCCACCATGCTGAATAGCTCATCGTAGAGCGCGGCGTTGTCAATCTCGGCCTGCACGCCGCCCGCACATGCCTCGGCCAGGGTGTCAAAGGTAGGGACGTTGCCTGGCCATGGGTTGGCCGGTACTTCGAGCCCGTAGCGGTTGAACAAAGTCACCAGTGCGGTGATGTGGGCGTCTTCGGCCTGCAAGATTCTGGTAAAGGGCCGCACCGCGCCTAGGTCGGCAATGACCTGGTCATAGACCGCCCATGCTTTGTATTCGTCGTCCAGGGCCATCGCCAGGCCTCGACTTCAGACTCACCCAGGTCATCCGTGGCGCTTTCGGCCACTATGGGCGCCGCGCGCACTGGATCAGCCACGGCTGGTCCGCGGCCCGCACCCTGGCCCCTGCCATAGGCCGCCTCTGCACGCTCGGGCAGAACCAACATGACCACTGCCCCTATCACCAAAACGCCTACCAGTGCGATTGCACCGATTCTCAATCCTTTTTTCAACATCTTTGCCTCCAAGTTTGTGGTTTCTTCGGTTCGAAGGGGATCGGTTCTCCCCCTGACCGCTGTGGTCACAGTATGACCGAGACTGATGAAGAACTGATGAAGGAACTGTGCAGAACTGTTGAAGGTTGGACCTGGTCACCTGTGGATCATGACACCGTAGAGATGGGGGGGATTCGCAGTTCCAAGGCAGAATACTCATCCTGACACCAAAAATAGGACGCGCGGTAACAGTGTGCAGAATTATGTTATATATTGGCATATATTTTGGCAACATCGTACCTGTTTATTGACACATCGTCCAGTATTGTGGTACACTGGCGCCTATGAACGGGATGGACACGCTGCTGACGGTCCGGCAGTTGCAGGATCTCTTGCAGGTAGATCGCATCACCATTTATCGCATGTTGGACGACGGCCGGCTGCGGGGGTTCAAAGTCGGAGGCCAGTGGCGGTTTTCACGCCAGGCCATCGAGGGCTGGCTGCACGAGCAGCAGGCCAGACTGGAGGCCCTCGAACCGCCTGGGGTGCCTGTGGTCGGCAGCCCTCTGCACCCTTCGCCCGACGCCCTGCCCCTGTCTTGCATCCAGGCCATCCAGGATATCTTCGCCCAGGCGCTGGGCGTCGCCGCCGTCACCACGGCCGCTGACGGCACACCCATCACCCCCATCGCCAATTCCTGCAGGTTCTGCAACCTGATCCTCGACACCAAGGCAGGACGGCAGCGATGTATTAGCTCGTGGCGAGCGGCCGCAGCGGGGCAGGATCCGCTGTGAGCCTGGCCACAGGGAGCACGTCGCAGCTCACCACCTGCCACGCCGGCCTGTGCTACGTCTGGGGCCGGATCGAGGTCGAGGGCCAGTTCGTCGCCGCCGTACACGCCGGCCAATTCCTGGATCGCTCGCCCGACAAGGCGGGCCGGCCGGTGGACCTGACCGAATTGGCCGCAGCCACCAGGCTGGAGGTCCAGGAGCTGCAGGCTGCGCTGGCCCTCGTCCCGGTCCTGGATCCAGATCGGCAGCAGCAGGTCACGCACCTGTTGCAGCGGATGGCGGCCACCTTTTCCGAGATCGGCGACGAGCGGCTGAACCTGCTGGGCCGCCTGCAGCGCATCGCCGAGATAACCGGCTACTAGATCTCAAGCAACAAGGAGAGTGAACAAGTGAGACAGCTACCGACCGCCCTGCAAGAGGAATTGCGCCAGATCGTTCGGCCCGCGGGTGGCCTTTGACCGGCTGGAGCGGACCTTCTACAGCCACGACGTGGGCTCGCTGCCCAGCCTGGTCAAACCGCTGGTGGGAAATACCCTGCCGGCCGGCGTGGTGCAGCCGCTCAGCGAAGAGCAGGTGGTGCAACTGGTCGCCTTTTCCCGCACGCATGGCATCCCGCTGGTGCCGCGCGGCAAGTCCACCTCCGGCTATGGCGGCGTGCTGCCGGTGAAGGGCGGCCTGGTCGTCGATTTCGCCTGGATGAACCAGGTGCTGGCCGTGGACGCCGCGGCGCTGACCGTCACCGTGCAGCCGGGCGTGGTCTGGGAAAAGCTGGAAAAGGAGCTGAACAAACAGGGCCTGGCGCTGCGCACCTACCCCTCCAGCGCGCCATCGTCCACGGTGGGCGGCTGGCTGGCCCAGGGCGGGGTGGGCTTTGGCGCCTACGAGTACGGCGCGTTTCGCGACAGCGTCGTGTCGTGTCGTGCGGTGCTGCCCGACGGCGAGGTGCGCGACTTCAGCGGAGACGAGCTGGACCTGATCAGCGACGCCGAGGGGATCACCGGCCTGATCACCCAGGTGGTGCTCAGGGTGCGGCTGGCGGAAGCGGAGGCGGTGTGGGGCGCCCGCTTCGATACAGCCGGCGGTCTGCTCCAGGCGCTCAAGGCCATCCGCCAGGCGGGCCTGCCCCTCTGGTCGGTCAGCTTCATCAATCCCAAAATGGCCGAGCTGAAGAACCAGCTCCCGCCGCACATGGAACACGGCCACCCGGTGGAGGAGCACCGTCCCACGGTCCCCGAGGGCTATGTGGCGGTGTTCGTGGCTCCTGAATCGCGCCGGGGGGCCATCGAGCCCGATCTCCCCGCCCTGGTTCGCCAGGCCGGCGGCGAGATGCTGGACGACGACGTGGTCCGCCACGAGTGGGAAGAGCGCTTTAACCTGATGAGCGTCAAGCGGCTGGGGCCCAGCATCGCCCCGGCCGAGGTGATGGTGCCGCTGGCCAACCTGGACAAGGCACTGGAGGGGATCGAAACCCGCATCGCCCTGCCGATGGTGATGGAAGGGATGGTGAGCCAGGACGGGCAGGTGACGCTGCTGGGCTTTATCCTGCACGACGAGCGCAAGTTCAGCTTTAACTTTGCCTTTGGCCTGGCGCTCACGGTGCTCAAGATTGCCAAGGAGAACGGCGGGCGGGCCTATTCCACCGGGCTCTACTTCAGCCGAGAGGCGAAGAACGTCCTGGGCGTGGATCGGCTGCGCCGCCTGCGCGAATTCAAGACCCAGATGGATCCCCAGGCGCCTGCTCAATCCCGGCAAGGTGCTGGATGGCCAGCCGCTGCTTTCGGCCTTTATGGGCGTGGCCGGGGTCTTTGAGCCGGTGGTGCGGCGCTTTGGCAACGGCGCCAAGGCGCCCATCGGCGAGCGGCCGGCAGGTCAGGGCCGGCGCGGCATCCCCGACGAGACGGCCTGGTACGCCTGGGCCTGCTCCCAATGCGGCTACTGCGTGGACGAGTGCGACCAGTACTACGGCCGCGGCTGGGAGAGCCAGACGCCGCGCGGCAAGTGGTACTACCTGCGGCAGTACATGCAGGGCAAGGTCGAGTGGAACCAGAAGATGGTGGACTCGATCCTGGCCTGCACCACCTGCGAGCTGTGCAACGTCCGCTGCTGCGAGGACCTGCCCATCGAGCCGAGCTGGCTCAAGCTGCGCGGCCAACTGATCCACGACGAGGAGCGGATGACCTTCCCGCCCTTTGAGATCATGCGCCAGTCGCTGCGCAAGGAGCACAACATCTGGGCTGCCTACCGCGTCGACCGGCCCAAGTGGATGCGCGAGGAGGCGCTGGGCGATCCTGCCGGAGCGGGCCGAGATCGCCTACTTCCCCGGCTGCACCGCCTCCTACGTCGAGAACGACATCGCCCAGGCCACGGCCTGCCTGCTGCACAAGGCCGGCGTCGAGTTCACCTACCTGGGCCAGGACGAGGCCTGCTGCGGCATCCCCATGCTGGTCTCCGGCCTGTGGGACACCTGGGAGGAGATCATGCGCCACAACATCGACGCCATGAAGGCGCGCGGCGTCAAGACGGTGGTCACCTCCTGCCCGGCCTGCTGGCTGGTGTGGCACACCTTCTACCCGGAGTGGGCCAAGAAGCTGGGCATCGACTATCCGTTCGAGGCCAAGCACTACAGCGAGATCCTGGCCGAAAGGATCGAGGTCGGCATGCTGCCAGCTCGACCACGAGGTCAAGATGAAGGTCACCTGGCACGACTCGTGCCACATGGGCCGGGCCGGCAACATCTACGAGGCGCCGCGCCAGTTGATCCGGGCCATCCCCGGCATCGAGTTCGTGGAGATGGAGCACCACCACCAGGAAGCGCACTGCTGCGGCTCGGTGCTCAGCCTGGTGGCCGATCCGGACGTGGGCGAGCGGGTGGGCGATATCCGCCTGGCGGAGGCCGACGCGGTCGGCGCCCAGGCCGTCGTCGCCGCCTGCCCCTGCTGCGAGGTGCAGCTCCGGGTGACGGCCGACAAGACGGGGCGCGACCTGCCGATCATCGACCTGACCAACCTGACCTGCCAGGCGGCCGGCGTCGAGCACCCCGACCCCACGCCCTATGCGCTGGAGATGTGGGGCGTGTTCGAGGCGATGATCCGCCTGCTCAAGCCGGAGGCGATGGCCGAGCTCATGGCCGGCCTGCTGCCGGAGATGATCGAGGCCATGCCCGCGCCATTCCGGGGGATGATGAAGATGGTCAAGGCCTCGCCCGGCCCGGTGCGCGACGCGATGATCGCCGTGATGAAGCCGATGATGCCGTTCCTGTTCCCGCGCCTGATGCCGGGCATGATGCCCAAGGTGATGCCGGCCATGCTGGCCGCCGTCGGCAAGAGCATCGCCATGCCCAAGCAGATGGAGGAGCAGATGCCCGACCTGATGCCGGCGGCGATGGACAACCTGCTGCCCAAGATGCTGCCGCTGATCATCCCGCACTTTATGCCGTACATGGAGGCGTACCTGAAAGGCGAGCCGGTGGCAGCAACCCAATAAGCGCGTTGTCTGTTGTGACTGATGGAGAATCAAGTATATACAAGGAGAGTTCAACATGGGTAAGAGGATTGTTGTCATTGGAGGCGTTGCAGCCGGGCCAAAAGCTGCCGCCCGGGCGAGGCGCTTGGACCCAAGCGCCGAGATCACGATTGTGGAGAAGGATGAGCTCCTCTCCTATGCAGGCTGTGGCCTGCCCTACTATATCTCTGGACTCGTCGAGGATCGGAGGCAGCTCATGACCACTCCCATCGGCGTTCTGCGCGACCCCAAGTTCTTCGCCCAGGTCAAGAACATCAAGGTCCTTAACAAGACCAAGGCCGTGGGCATCGACCGCAAGGCCAGGGAGGTCGAGGTCCAGGGGGTCGACTCCGGGGAGACGCAGCGGCTGCCCTACGACAAGCTGATCATCGCCACGGGTGCGAGCCCCATCGAACCGCCCATCCCCGGCAAAGACCTGAAGAATGTCTGGCAACTGAAGCAGGTCGAGGATGCCGATCGTTTCCGTGAGTACCTGCAAGGGAAAGCCAGCCCCAACGTAGTCATCATCGGCGGGGGGCTAATCGGCATGGAAATGACGGAAGCGGTCGTCGAGCGCAAGGGTGACGTCACGGTCGTTGAAATGCTGCCCCACGTGCTGCCCATGATCGACGCCGACATGGCCTATCTGGTGGAGAAGCACATGCGGGACGTCGGCGTCACAGTGATGACGTCGGCAAAAGTGGAGCGGATCGAAGGAGATGCGGATGGCCAGGTCAAGCGCGTCGTCACCTCGAGCGGGCAGGTCGAGGCGGACCTGGTGCTGCTCAGCGTCGGTATTCGGCCCAACATCGAGCTGGCCAAGAAAGCAGGGCTGCTCATCGGCGCAACGGGTGGCATCCACGTCAACGAGTATATGCAGACGTCCGACCCGGACATCTATGCCGCCGGCGACTGCGCCGAAAAATCGTGTACCATCCGCGGGACCGAGTGTTTCCTGCCCCTCGGCTCGGCCGCCAACAAGGAAGGGCGGGTGGCCGGCTCCAATGCCGTGGGCCATGTCGAGCGTTTTCCGGGCGTCGTGGGAGCCACAGCGCTCAAGGTGTTCGATTGGAACGTCGGGCGGGCCGGGCTCAGCGTCGAGCAGGCAACCGAGCTTGGGATTCCCGTAGTATCGGCGACCGTCTCCGCCCCAGACAAGCCGCACTACTATCCCGGCAACAAACCTGTTATCCTCAAGCTGATCGCCGAAAAGGCCAACCGCCGTCTTATCGGCATCCAGGGAGTCGGTCCGGGCGAGGTGATGAAACGGATCGACGTCGCCATCACGGCCATGACTGCCCACATGACCGTGGACGACGTCGCCAACCTCGATCTCGCCTACGCCCCACCCTATTCAGAAGCGATGGACGTGCTGATCCACGGCGCCAACATCCTGCGCAACAAGCTCGATGGGCTGCTGAAGGGGGTGACTTCCACTCAGCTTCAGGCGAGCCGCGAAGCCGGGGAGGATCTGATGCTGCTCGACGTGCGGACGCCCGATGAGCACCAGAACGGCGCCATACCCGGCAGCACTCTGGTACCGCTGGGGGCCGTCCGGTCTCGTCTCGACCAGATCCCCCGCGACAGGCGGGTAGTGGCCTACTGCAAGACCAGCCTCCGTGCCTGGGAAGCCATCTGTATCCTCGCCGGCTATGGCTACACCAACGTCGAGATCCTGGACGGCGGATTCCTGGCCTGGCCGTTTGACATACACCACGGGGTGTAGGCAAGCGGCCGCCACAACTGAGGAGGGTATGATGAAGATCGCTGTTGTGACCGATAACGGGACGACCGTCAGCCAGCATTTCGGGCTGGCGCGCTACTATGCTGTGCTGACGGTGGAAGGGCAACAGGTGGTGGGACGGGAGATGCTCGACCGCAGCGACACATTGCTGCCCGTGGATGAGCACCAGCCTCACCAGGGATTGACCGGGGAGATCGACTGCCACGGCACCGGCACGGCGGCTGCGGCGGCGCATCTGCGCATGGTGCAGCCCATCCAGGGTTGCCAGGCGCTGCTGGCACGGGGCATGAGCTGGAGCGCCCGCGAGTGCCTGCTGGGCGCCGGCATCCGGCCGATCTTGACCGACATCGCGAGCCTGGACGAGGCGGTCCAGGCTTACCTGGACGGCTCGATCGTCGACCATGTGGAGCGTTCTCCACTAGGCCCAATAACCGCACACCGATTCCCGGCCGAATGTGACGTTGGTCAACCGTCAGAGTAGAAGCTGGTGGATGGAGATGGCAGCATGCCACAACTGACAAATTTACGAAGAAGCGCTGGGATACCCTGGCCTGCCATCGTGGCCATAGGCAGCGGCCAGCGAACCGAACGCCACCTATTCTCGCTCCTTGGACACTCTCAGTCGACGATAGTAAGAGTGGCTGGTGTAGAGGCAGGCGACCGGGTTATGGCCGAGAACACGGTCCTTGGCGACCAGCACCGTCGCCGGCGCTTTGGAGTGCATGAAAAACAGGCTGTCATGGCCTACACACAGGCCGATGACGACGTTTAGCTGGGTGCCCGCCTTGGCCAGCAATGCTGCCTGCCCGACCGGGCTGCACAGCGCTTCATACTGGCCCGGATGGACCTTTTCATCGTCCTTCAGGCCGATCGACTCTTTGGAGATAGAGCCCACCTTACAGCAGACGGTGTAAACCTCAAAGCCTCCGGCGACCAGGATCTCCTGAGCCAGCCTGGCCTCATGCATGAGGCCAACACAATGGGCGATGCCCAGCTTTCGCGCCTTGATACGCCGGGCGAAATCCATGGTATCCTCGATGCGGGTGGTCCGGCAATAGCCGGCAGATTCGGTTCGGGCTGACTCCTGAGCCAGCCTCCGCAGCTCGCCTGGCTCCAGGTAAGCTTCCTCGACCTCTGCCAACAGCTCTGCCTCGGCCAGCATCGGGCAAAACGCTGGGGGCTGTGCGCCCCCTGGCTGTGCACTGCACGCTTGCACGTGGCACTTGGCGCACAGCGGTCCGGTATAGTCTGCCATAAAACGCAAATCCTCCTACCTCTCTAGAATTCCAGTAGTGTGCCGGCCGGGCAGGGGGCACCCGCTCCCCAAAGGCCTGGGCCAGGGCCACGTAGGCCGCCTGGCCGGTGCAGTGGTTTAGAAAGAGGGCCGGCGGCCCCAGTGGGCGCAACACCTCGATGAGCCGGCGCAGGTGCGCCTGGTCGGCGTTGCCCAGGTGCGCCCCGCCGAGGATCGCCGCCGGATCTCGCCCGAAGGTTCGCTGTACGTGAGCCAGGGTATTGAGCAGTCCGGCGTGGCAGCAGCCGCAGACCAGCACCAGGCCTGACGGGCTGTCCAGTACCAACGCCATGTCGTCCCGGTAGGGATCGGGCGCCCAACCTTCGCCGTCGCGAACACAGTGGTGAGGGCTGCGCCCTTCCGGCTCGGGCCGCTCGGCAATCTCGCCGGTCGTCCAGACGCCGGGCAGGATCTCCTGGGGCGCGGCGCTCAGACGGAGGTCGGCCAGCCGGCGCAGACTCTGGCTCTGTCAGCCGCAATCCCACCGATTTCAGCATCCTCGTCCCGCTGGGAGAACCGCTCGCGCAGCAGGTCTGGGTGGGCATACAGAGGCAGCCCGGACCGTAGCTCCAAGAAGACGCCCAAGCCGCCCGTGTGGTCGTAATGGGCGTGACTGAGTGCCACGGCAGTAATGCTACAGGGCAAGGTCTTAACCTCCAGGAAGTTGTGCACCAGCACTGCGCCGCTGGCGCCGGTATCGAACAGCACCCGCCTGCCTTGCGTTTCGATGAGGAACGCCAGGCCATGCTCCCCCCACAGGGTGGAACGGGGCTGGACTGCGTTGTCGACCAGGCAAGTGACCTTCACCTTTCACCCTCCATTCCTGAGCTTGTGACCTATACACGCCCACATCTCCCGCAGTGCAGCAGCCATGAGCCCCTCCGGCCGGTAGGCGGTCACCGGCTGGCCTTGGACCATGGCCTTGGTGACAACCGTGTCGTAGGGCAGCTTGCCCACCAGCTCGATGGCGCCGGCTGCAGCAGAAGGCTTCGATGGCCGCCGTGTGCGCCGGGTTGAGGTCGGCCTTGTTGATGCACACCAGCGCCGGCACGCGAAAGTGGCTCACCGTGGCCAGGATGCGCTCCAGGTCGTGGATGCCCGAGACGGTCGGCTCGGCCACCAGCAGCGCCAGGTCGGCCCCGGCGCTGGCCGCAGATGACCGGGCAGCCGATGCCCGGCGGCCCGTCCACGATGAGCAGATCCCGGCCCTCGTCAAGCGCCAGCAGGCGGCCCTGCTGCTTGACCATCGTCACCAGCTTGCCCGAGTTCTCCTGGCCGGCAAAGAGGTGGGCGTGGAACAGAGGCCCAAAGCGCGTATCGGAGCGGAACCAGAGCCCGGCCTGCTGTTCCTGGACGTGGATGGCCTCCTCCGGGCACTGGTAGACGCACGAGGCGCAGCCCTCGCAGGCCAGCGGGTCTACGCGGTAGCGGTCCTCGCCGGGGACGACCGCGTCAAAGCGGCACACCTCGTAGCAGCGGCCGCACCGGGTGCACCTGTCCGGGTCGATGATGGCCACCTGCCCGCCCATAAAGTCGTGCTCCTCCAGCCTGGTTGGCTCGCAGCACCAGCTCCAGGTTGGCGGCGTCCACGTCGGCGTCGGCCAGGACGATCGGCATCTCCTGCGAGGCCAGGTGGGCCAGCGCCGCCGCCACCGAGGTCTTGCCGGTGCCCCCCTTGCCGCTGAGGATGACCAGCTGTTTCATCGGCCCTCCTTCCAGGAGGCCGCCGCCTGGACTGATCCGCTCATAGAGCCCGACAAAGCGGGAGCGATATCCGGGCAGCGCCTCGACCAGTGCCTTGCCTTCCGAGATCGCCTCGGCGATGCGCCGGTCGAGCGGGATGCGCATCAGGATGGGCAGGCCCTCGGCGGCGCAGTACTCGTCCACGCCCGCGTCGCCGACGCCGTCGCGGTTGATCACCACGCCCACCGGCAGGCCCAGCTCGTCGCGGGCCACCTGCACCGCCAGCCGCAGGTCGTGCAGCCCAAAGGGCGTCGGCTCGGTGACCAGCAGCACGAAATCGGCGCCGCGCATCGTCTCGACCACCGGGCAGGAGGTGCCGGGCGGCGCGTCGAGGATGACCACGGCGCCCTTGGCCGCAGGCAGGTGCTTGTGCTTCAACTGGCGGATGACCGGCACGGCCATCGCCTCGCCCACGTTCAGGGTGCCCTGGCCGAACAGGATAGGGCCGGCCCGGCCCGACTCCAGGCTGCCCATCACGTGCGAGCACCTCGGAGATGGCGCCCTCCGGGCAGTTGAGGGTGCAACTGCCGCAGCCGTGGCACAGCTCGGGGAAGACCAGCACCTTGCGGCCGACGACGGCGATGGCGTGCCACACGCACACCTCGGCGCAGTGGCCGCAGTAGGTGCATCTGTCGAGGTCCACCTCGGGGATCAGGACGCCGACCTCCTGGCGGTGATCCAGCTCGGGCTTCAGAAAGAGAGCGGCGTTGGGCTCTTCCACGTCGCAGTCCAGGAAGAGCGGCGCCCTGTCGGCGATGGACAGCGCCAGGCTGGTGGCGACGGTCGTCTTGCCCGTGCCTCCCTTGCCGCTGGCAATGGCGATGATCATCTGCTCAGCTCCTCTGTTCCTGACCGCATCATCGGCGCAGGGTGGCTACCAGCCGTCGCGGCCGGAGCAGCAGGTCCAGGGCGTCCTCGATCCGGCTCACGACCACGTCGGCTGCCCGCAGCGCCACGGTGGCCAGTCCCTCCGGTCCCAAGACGGCGATCCCAAAGGCAGCCGTTGCCAGCATCCCGGCGTCGTTGGCCCCGTTGCCAACGGCCACCACCCGCTCTGCCCCCAGCCGCTCTACCAGGGCCTGTTTCTGGCCCGCTTCATTCCTGGCTTCAATGCATAGTAGTTGCGCGCCGAGTTGTGCGCCGATCTCCCCCGCCCGGCCATGGGTGTCGGCCGTGACCAGGTAGGTGACCAGGCTCGCCGACAGAACGGCCAGCCGCTCGGCCACGCCGGGCAAAACCTCGCCGTCGAGAGCCACAGTGCCGTTCACGTCCAGCACCAGGTGCTCCAACTCCAGGCTTTCCCAGCCGGGGATGTCCAGGTGGATCGTCATCAGGCCACCAGAGAATAGATCAGCCAGCCCGCGAGTGTGGCAAACAGCGCCGCCAACCCCAGCTTGACCCAGGCTGCATTGCGCTGTAGAAAGGCGGTCAGTTGCTTGGAGCCTGTGCCCCGATAGACCAGCACAAAGACGACAACCAGGGGCAAGATGAAGAGCAGGTTATAGATCAGCAGGTATCCAAAGGCCTGCGCCCGCAGTCCCTCGTGGCTCATGGCAAAGATGATCGTCGGCAGGTAGACCTGCCCGGTGCAGGCCAGCTCAAGGAATGAGATCGCTACTCCGGTGACGAAAGCGCCTGCGACAAAGGCCTCTGACCGGCGTCCCTGGCGGACGACGGCGTTGATGCGCATGCGCAGCGCGTGCGGCAGGTTGAGCGCCATGTCGCCTATGTCGCCCCGCCGTGCCCTGAGGAAATCGCGCAGGCTGAGAACCGCCAGCACGAGGCATAGCGCCGCCGTAATGCCATACACCCATCGGCTCAGGGTGATGAGGACTCCGCCCAGCAGATCCAGCACCTTCCAGAAGCCGATCCCCACCAGGAGGTAGGCCAGGAAAACGCCTATCGTAAAGGCCGCCCCCACGGCCAGCACCTGCCGGCCCCGGCGGCCGCTGAGCGACAGGTACGAGACGAAAAAGATCAGCGTGGTGAAAGCACAGGGATTGAGCCCGTCGATCAGCCCGGCAAAGGCCACGGTCAGCAACCCCCAGCCTTCGATCCGGTCCAATATGCCCTTTTGGGCAGCCTCGGCGTCAAAATCGGTCCAGGTTCGGGCTGCGCCTGTCCCGGTATGCTCGACAACCAGTGCCGTGAGCGCCTCGGCGGTGATCTGCGTCTCGAGCAGGTAATCGTCGCCGACAAACACAGCCGGTGTCGCCAGGTGCAGCCGTTCGGGCAGACTGTGTGTGCTCGCCAGCCATTCGGCCAGGGCCGCGTTTTCCTGGACATTGTACACCTCGACGACCAGTTGCGGGTATTGGCTGGCTACATAGTCCAGGTCGTACTTGGCCCGGTCACAGACCTGGCAGCCGGTCTGGTAAAAGTAGGCTGCCCACACCGTCGCCTGCGGCGGATCGTTGATCTCGCAGTTGTCCTCTGTCTCCGTCTCACACAGAGCCGGTCCTTCCTGGCTAGACGGCTGAAGCGTGATACCCGAAAAGGTGGGCGCAACAGCCTGCAGGCCCGAGATCGCCGGCCACTCGGTCCCTCCGGCCACGGCGCAGCTGTCCACCAGGCAAGCCAGCCGCTCGCGGATTTGGGCCTCGCCGATCATCACCTCGTCGTTCAGGATGAGGGTGGGCAACCCTCGCTGCTCCGGAGTGACCCCATACAGCGCCTCGGCCTGCAGCAGCAAGCGGTACTGCTCAGGCGCCGAGATCTCGATCATCTTGATCTCCAGGCTATCGCCATGCTGCTCCCGGAGCGGTTGCAGCAGGTCATTGACGATGGCAATGCAATGGGGGCAATCCTCGGCGTAAAAGTAGACGATGCGCACCGCACCGCCGGTCCCCTCTAGGCCAAGCGCCGTCCCACCTTCTGTAAGAACAGGTTGAGGCTGCGCTGTCGATAGCTGGCCTGCGATCAGCAACAGCACGCCTGCAATCGACAGCGTACTTGCGAGCCTACCCATGAGCCTTCTGACGCCTTTTGAGGCAGAACGATCAGAGCCAATGAAAGATCGAGACCTCCTTGCACTATTCATGCACATCTGCCCCATCAGCCGGGTAGGAAGGCGTGCCACACCCCTCCTGATCGCAATGGATCAGCGCCTGGCGCAGCGCAGCCACCGCCAGGGTGGCGCAGTGCACATGCTCCGCGGGCAGGCCGTCGAGGGCGATGATCAGGTCACCCGCGTCGATCGCGGCCGCCTCTCCAGCGTCTTGCCCTGGACCATCGCCGTCAGCATGCTGCCGCAGGCCACGGTCGGCCCGCAGCCATCGGTCATGAACGTCGCGAGCTCGATCCGCGCGCCATCCAGCCGGACAAAGATCTCCATGTGTCGCCGCATCGACCGCGCGCAGCCCGCATGGCCATCCGGATCCAGCATGGCTCCCAGGTTCCTGGGATGGTGGGCCTCCTCCAGAACTCTGGCCGAGTAGAGCGCCTCTTCCTGCTCGGCAATTCGGGCCTGCAAGTCAGCCGCCATGCGTTCAAAGTCGGCCATCTCTCTCGTCACATCGTTCTCCATGGCATTCCTCAATGCAAACAATCACGCGCGCCTGATTGGAGTCGAAGCGGGGGCCGGGGTCGGTTCCCCGGCCCCCGCCGATGGGAGCAGGGATCGGATCGCCGCCAGGCGGCCTAGGGCTTCCACTCCTTCCAGACTTTGCCTACCAGGGCGGGGCCCGGCTTGAGCGTTTTGTCCCCCGGCTGCCAGCCCGAGGGCATGACCTCGCCCGTGGCCCGCGCGTGCTGGAAGGCCTTGATCTGGCGGATCAGCTCGTCCGGGTTGCGGCCGACCTCGGGCGTCAGCACCTCCATGGCCCGGATGACAAAGTCGGGGTCGATGATGAACCGGCCGCGGATGTCCACACCCGCTGCCTCGTCGTACACCCCGTACACCGTGCCGATCCGCCCACCGCCGTCGGAGAGCATGGGGAAGGGAACACCGCCTTCCACCATCTTGGACAGCTCCTCCTCCTGCCAGATCTTGTGCACGAAGCGGCTGTCGGTGCTGACCGATAGAACCTCGACGCCCAGCGCCTTGAACTGGTCGTACCTGGCGGCGACCGCCGCCAACTCCGTCGGTCAGACAAAGGTGAAATCGCCGGGGTAGAAGCATAGCACCACCCACTGGCCCCGATAGTCCGACAGCTTGATGTTCTTGAACCCCTGGCCCGCGATGTAGGCCGTAGCCTCAAAGTCCGGGGCCTCTTTGCCCGTCCGCGCAATCGTCATTTGGACCTCCTCCGTCGCCGCTGTTTTCTCGGCGGGGGCTGGTGCGGCCACCAACGGCCCCGCTACCGGTTTGACGCACCCATCCATTTCTTTAGCCATCCTCACATCTCCTTTCATGTCGTCAGCTTTCCGCCCGACTTGTCCGCCTGGCTCTGAGCGGTCCGCCCTGCTCCCTATTCCCGCACCATGGCCACGCCGCACTTGGGACACTTGACGCTGGAGCATGGCTGCCCAGCCTGGTGTGGCACCTTGTGACCGCAAGCCGGGCAGACGCACTGGCCGCCCGGTCCGGCCGCTTTCGGACCGCCCATACGACCAGGTCCCTGGCCCTGGCCACGCCCGCCGCCTCTTCTTCTGCCCATGATCTCCTCCTATTTCAGCCCCTCCAGCCGCCCGGCCGTTGCATCCAACTGCCGGCGCAGCATCTCCGCCTCTTCGCGCAGCCGGCCCAGCTCATCCTTCTCGTACGCGCCGCCGGCCGGGACAGTCCCCATGCCCATGCTCCTGGCTTTCCGCGCACGGCGCCGCGCCGCGAAGCTGGCCGCCCAGATACCCCTCGATCGACTGGCGCACGGTGCCGTAGGCTCCGGTCACCCCCTCGATGCCATACTGCTGGAAGAACATGATCGCCCGGCCGCCCATGCCGCCGGTGAGCATCACATTGGCCTCCAGGCTGGCGATCAGGGCCGGGACCTGTCCCGGCTGGTGGTTCGTCGTAGTAAGGGTTGTCCACCTCGCGGATCCCCGTGACCTGTTGGCCTTCCAGGTCCACCAGGACAAAGTGAGGGCAGCGCCCAAAATGAGGGCTAACCACACTGTCCAGGCCATTCTTGTTGTCGGCAGAAACAGCGATGCGCATTGCTCTACTCCTCCCTTTCAAGTTGTTCGATCCGGGTCATCGTCTCGGCCAGTTGTTGGCGCAGGCTCCTGAGAGACTCGCGCAGGCCGGCCAATTCGGCTTCTTTCTCCTGCGATGCGGGCTCGGGCGCTGGGCCGGCTTGCCCACCCCAATCCCTTCCCCGCCCCCTGCCGCGGCCGCCGCCCATCCCGGCGTGGGCCGCCACATTGGCCCCGCTCATCGGCTGGAGCCGGCCGGCCTTGTAGGCCGCCACTGCCTGGCGGACCGTGCCTTCCGCCACCAGGTAGCCTGTCACATTGGCCGCCTGTAACACGTCAAAGGCGTTCGGCCCCAGGTTGCCACTCAGCACCGCTTTGGCGCCCTGGTTCACCACGAACTGGGCGGCCTGGACGCCAGCGCCGCCACCCTGGCTCACCGCCGGGTTGGGCAGCGCTTCGAACTCTAGCGACTCGGTGTCTACGAATACATAGGTCGGGCAGCGGCCAAAGACCGGGCTGGCCGGCGCATCCAGGTTGTCGCCTTCTGCAGAAACCGCAATCCTCAACGGTCCGGTTCCATCTCCTGCTGGCATCTTGCTCACCTCCTTTCGTATGTTCATTGGTGGACCTCCATGTGTGTGCCGTAGGTGTCCAGAAAATGATGTAGTACCTGATCGGTTGCTCGCAGGTCTTGCACCCACCAGGCCAGATAGCGATCGCCCTCTTCCGTCAATTGGTACAGGCGGCGGGCCGGCCCGGCATTGCCGGCGTCCCAATGGGAATGCACAAACCCCCGACCTTCCAGGTCACGCAGGATGCGGTAAATCGTGCTCAGATCTGCCGGATTCTGCTCAAATCCAAATGGTTTCAACCCATCTAGTAGCTCATAACCATGGACTTCGCTGCAATGCAGGAGCAACAGCAGACATGGCTCAAGGAAGCGGTGAATGCGCCGAGGACAGACTTCATCCGGCTCCCCACTACACCAACGATGACGGCCATGAGGCATTGCCTCAACCTCCCTTCTGAATTCCCTATATGCAGACCGCATATATATACTACTACACCTGGCACAACTTGTCAAGTATTTAGGACGGCGATGCGGGGTTTGCATCGCCATGGCCGTTCGACGACTAGGTCGATCTTGCGCGGTGAGGCTCAAGCTTGTGGTTCCAGTTGATGGTCACCACCAACTGGATCGTGGCTGTATGGTCAACCAGAAGCAGGTCTTCTGAGTGTTGGTACTCGGGGACGGCTGTTAGCGCCAGGCTTGAACAACTTGGTCGGCCATGGCAAGCCGACCAGCACACCGCCCCCGAACGCGATGTGGGCGGTGTGGCGCACCATCACCGAGGTCTCTGACGAGTAGCTTTTCTGAGTCGCAGGAAAGGGAGCCCGGCTTCAGGCGAGAGATGACATGTTTCGCTTTGGGTAGGGCCGGACACCGCCGCGCCGCTCTACCTCCGTATGAACGACGCGGAGGCAAGCCGCCAAGTTGGTTGTCACAGCGCCTGGCATGAAGAGAAGGCTCTCGGTCCGATCCGGCTGCGCATCGCCAACCTCAATGCTCAGCACACCCTCGCGACAGGGAACGACCAGACTCGCCACATACTCGATGCCAGCCTCGCGCACCGGGTACTGCCGCTCGGGAGCCAATCCCTCCTCGCGCAAGGCGTGGTACAGCCGGTCGACAAACTCGCCCCCTTCGACGAACAGGTCGTTGATCTCCTGGGCCGCCTGGAAGCGGTCCCAGGTGGTGTGGACAAAGGCCACCCGGCGCCAGCGCTGGCTGACGATCGGCGGCTCGCGCTCCTGGAGCGGCCCTAGCTGGAGCTTGTAGTAGCGCTCGCCGGCGCGAGGGTGGTCCGGCTCGCCGGGCAAGAGATCGCGACGAGTGACCAGCTCATGGCCCAGGCAGCGGGCATAATAGGGGACGGACCATTTCTGTTGGCCAAAGGCGGCCGTGAAGTAAAAAGCGATGTACTCGAAGTATATGCCGGGCGTCGCCTTTTTCTCAGGCACGCGATACCAGCCCTGGTCGCGGGCGATCTCGAAATCGTGAGGGCGGGTCATCACCGCCACAAGAACGCGGTCTTCAGGGTACATGTGCGAATCTGCCGTCGGTGTCGATACCGATACCGAACTCCTTCCAACCAGATGTCACTCCTGCCTCCTGGCCCATCCAAGCGCTATTGGCTCAGCCAGCCTTCAACTTCGGCCAATACCTGGCTCAAGCTCGGTTGATCGGCGGGGGCGAGCCGATCCGCTGACCCGATGTGCTTGTGATGCGGATGCGTTGCTATCTCGGGGTGATGCGGAGCATTAGTCACGCAGGTACCAGGTCACTCCGCATAAACTGGCGCACGGGAAGCGATGTCAAATAGAGGTGATACAGGCCGGCCCACAGCAGCAGATCGTCGTCGTCACCCAACTCCCCACTCTGAAAGCGGCGATAAAACTCGATGGTCGAGTACCCGTATCTGAGCTCGTAGGTGCGCAACCGTTCGCTCAGTTCGTCAAAGGTCAAGCGTTGTGGTCGAAACATGGTATGTACCACATACCTCCTGTCTGGTGGTGAGTATACCATCAAAGCGATGGGCCGTCAAGTCCTTTTTCGCAACGTCGCACCTGACGGATCGGGCCATGTGCATAACGGAATCGCGATTAGCAGGCCGTGTTCCACAGACGGGCCGGGAGTAGAGGCAACTTAATCGACCCCTAGTTCGCAGCCGCACCACCCTGGCGCCAGCGCGCCCCCTGCACCGCCAGCCAGAACCGGTCGTCGATTGCTTGCCAGTGTCCAAGACCAGATGCGTCGAGGGCGGGCAGACATTCCGCCATGTCGTTCGCCTGGCACTTGACTTACAGGCCGCTCAGGCGTATAATGGCTTACAAGCTTTGCACAACACCTCAGAGAGGAGAAAAGATGAGCTTCCAGCCAAAAACAGCCATTGAGCCTTTCCGCATCAAGAGCGTCGAGCCGCTGGGCATCACCACGCTCGAGCAGCGCCAGGCGGCCCTTCAGCGTGCCGGGTTGAACACCTTTCAGATAAGGGCTGATGAGATCCTGATCGACCTGCTGACCGATTCCGGCACGGGCGCCATGAGCGCCGCGCAGTGGGGCGCCATGATGCTGGGTGACGAATCCTACGCCGGGAGCCGATCTTTTTTCAAGTTCGAGGCCCAGGTCAAAAAGATCACCGGCTTTCGCCATGTGCTGCCAACCCACCAGGGCCGCTCGGCAGAGCACATTCTGTTCAGCACCATCCCCAAGCCCGGCCAGATGGTGCCCAGCAACACCCACTTTGATACCACGCGGGCCAACATCGAGCTTCAGGGAGTGGAAACCCGCGACCTCCTGGTTGCCGAAGGGAAGGAGCCGATGCTCGAACACCCCTTCAAGGGGAACATGGACGTGGAGCAAGCTGGAGGCCCTGATCCAGGAAGTCGGGCGCGACCGCATGCCGATCGTGATGATTACGGTGACGAACAATGCCGGAGGCGGGCAGCCGGTCTCGATGGCCAACATCCGTGAGGTGAGCCAGGTCTGCCGCCAGCATGGCATCCCTTTCTTCATCGATGCCTGCCGCTTTGCCGAGAACGCCATGTTCATCAAGCTGCGCGAGCCGGGCTATGCCGACAAGACGCCGCTGGAGATCGCCCAGGAGATGTTCTCGTACGCCGACGGCTGCACCATGAGCGCCAAGAAGGACGGCCTGTCCAACATCGGCGGCTTTTTGGCAATGAACAACGACACCTGGGCCGAGCGCTGCCGCAACCGGATGATCCCCATAGAAGGCTTTCCTACCTACGGCGGGCTGGCCGGTTACGACATGGAGGCGCTGGCCGTGGGCCTGGGAGAAGGGCTGGACGAGCAGTATCTGCGCTACCGGCTTGCCCACACGGCATACCTCGGGAACAGGCTCCTGGAGGCGGGCGATCCCGATCGTCCGCCCGACCGGTGGGCACGCCATATTCATCGACGCCGGCGCGGTCCTGGACCATATCCCGTGGCACCAGTTTCCCGGGACGGCCATGAGCGCCTACCTCTACGAGCAGTCGGGCATCCGCGCCGGCGAGATGGGCAGCTTGATATTTGCCAGGAAGAAGGCCGACGGCACGGTCACCCCGGCGCCTTACGAGCTGCTGCGGCTGGCCATACCCCGGCGCATGTACACCCTATCACACCTGGACTATGTGGCCGAGGCGGTCGCCTATGCGGCCGAGCACAAGCGGGAGATAAGAGGGCTACGCTTTACCTACGAAGCTCCCGTCCTGAGGCATTTCACTGCACGGTTCGAATGGGCTGACGCGTAAAGGGCGTCCTACTTCGCAGGCAGGCTGAGCGCATGATCCACGCCCCCCTGAACCCAACGCCTCAGGTCGGTGTCCTGTGCAAAGCCGGGCTCGGCGATTACTACCCATCCTCGCATTGGCCGGCCAGGCATGTCGAATTGCCGGGCGTGCGGCTGGGCGAGGCTCTCGGCATCCCGATCGGGGCCGACCCGGACGATGAGCTCACCTTTGTGGACGCCGCAGGCCATGTTGCCCTGCACCATGAACCCAATGCCGCCAAACATCCTCTTTTCGACGATGCCGTCAAGCTCTGCCAATAGCGGGCGGATACGCCGTGCAAGGATCTCGTCTTTCAGCTGTGTCGTCACGACTTGCCTCCCAGCCACTCAGTGTGCCACGCTGCTTGTATTGTAGAGCCTTTTCAGGCTGATGTCAAGGACCTGATTCTCGGGCTGCAGAGCAGCTACCGCTGGCGCCCGGATGGCCCGTCGTCGTCGAGACCCCTGCCATATCGACGATCTGGGCGCCTGGCCTCGGTGCGGTACAGGCGCCAGGCGGCCGCACTTGCGCGATCGGCTTTGCTCTCAGAATTGGCTGTGATATAATTGAAAAAAACCGGTGGGGCGCAATGTCGACGAATCATCAAGCTCGGAGTGACGAAAACCTTATACGGCTGATCATGCAGCGGCGACCAGAAGCCCTGAGCGACCTATACGATCGCTACAGCCGCATGGTCTTTGGCCTGGCTCTCAACGCCGTCGGCGACGCAGCCACCGCCGAGGAGATCACCCAGGATGTCTTTGTCCGTGTGTGGCAGCGGGCGGGGCAATATCGCGCCGAACAGGCCAAGGTGAGCACCTGGATCACGTCGATCGCACGCCATCGCGCCATCGACCAACTGCGCAGGCAGGGCGTGCGGCCGGAGGGGCAGAGTATCGGCTGGGCCGACATAACGCCCAAGGCCGAGCCGAGCACCAACGGCCCGGAGCAGACGACAGGGCTGGCGCTGGAGCGCCAGCGCATCCGCGCCGCGATTGCCCAGTTGCCAGAGGAGCAGAAACGGGTGGTGGCCATGGCCTACTTCCATGGCTACAGCCAGACCACGATTGCAGAGGCATTGAGCCTGCCACTGGGCACCGTCAAGACGCGCATCCGCCTGGCCATGGAGAAGCTGCGGGAGATTCTACAGGCCGAAGCCTGAATGGAAATCCAAATGCGGTTTTGTCACGTACTGTTGGTTAGACAGGGCACCGACTGTCCATATTTGAGTGGATCGCTGAGGTTGTGGAGCAGGGGTTTCCGCCAGGATCGGCTGCCCCTTGGTGGTTAAGATGGCAAGTGAACTGCACGTGATCGAGCTTTTGCCGGCCTATGCACTGGGCTGCCTCGAGGAGGCGGAAGCCGCCCAGGTGGCCGAGCATACGGCGCAGTGCGCCGCGTGCCGGGCTGAACTACAGCCGTACCTGGCCGTAGCCGACCGGCTGGCGCTTGGCGCGCCCGACGCATTGCCGCCTGCTCGGGTGAAGCAGGAGCTCATGCGCCGCATCGAGCGCCCGTCCGCAGCACCCTCGGCCGAGCCCCGCGCAAGCTGGTGGCAGCAGATGTTGAGCCTTTTCCGCCGCCCGGCGCCTGCCTGGGCGCTGGCCAGCCTGATCCTGATTGCGGCCCTGGCGGCCGGCAACATCTGGCTCTGGCAGCGGCTGGGCCGCAGCGAAGGGTCCGACACAACCGGCCAAATGCGCGTGGTGGCCATGATCCCGACGGATGCTGCGCCCCAGGCCACGGGGACGCTGGTGATCAGCATGGATGGGGAATACGGCACACTGGTCGTTGACAGCCTGCCCCCGCTGGACATTCGCCACCAGTATCAGCTATGGCTTATCCGGGAGGGGCAACGGATCAGCGGTGGGATCTTGACCGTGAATGCGCATGGCTACGGGGTGCTCGAGATCTCGGCTCCGGAGCCTCTGGCCAGCTATCGGTCGTTTGGTGTCACCGTCGAGCCAGCCGGAGGCAGTCCAGGGCCGACCGGCGACAAGGTGTTAGGGGCAGACCTGTAGCGGCCTAGCGGAAGAGCGCGGCCAAAGCCTTGCGAGGGCGTAAGACCTTCGCAAGGCTTTTTCTTGCCCGTCTCTAACACGTTTCTAACAAGAGAGGAAATCCGCCATCGTGCAAACGGCGTATTGTAGGATATAGACGCTCGACCGACAGGTCGGCGCAAACCAGTGAACAATGGGAGGATACTACAATGAAAAGCTTGGACACTTTACAGTCGCTTCGGGGTGGTCAACGGCGCCGCCCTGTGACCCTGGCCGCCAGTGCATTGGTGTTGGTCGCCTTGGTAGTGGCGGCCTGCGGGCAGGCCGCGCCGGCCAGCATCCCGCCAACCCAGCCACCCGCAGCGGCTCCGACCACCGTGGCGCCCACCCAGCCACCCGCAGCGGCTCCGGCCGAGACACCCGTGTTGGCGGCGACTAGACCATCGGTGACAGTCGTCGACCAAGAGATCGTGGATGGCAAGGTTACGATCGCGCGGGTGGTGAGTGCCGGTCCTGGATGGCTGGTGATTCACGCGCAGAAGGACGGTGCACCCGGCCTGGTGCTCGGCTACAGCGCGGTGAAGGAGGGTGACAATGCGGACGTGGTAGTGCAGATCGACGCGACCAAGGCTACCACGACACTGTATGCCATGCTGCATACCGACGCGGGGACCATCGGCACCTACGAGTTTCCCGGATCTGACGGGCCAGTGACGGCAGACGGCAAGGTGGTGACCCCGGCGTTTGCGGTGACCAGCAGCCTTGCCGCGGCGCCGACGCCCGAACCGACCGTGCCGCAGCCCAGCACGACGCCGCCGGCAGCCTCGCCCACGGTGGGTGGAGGCTCACCCGCAGTGGTGGTAGGCGAGGGTGAGGTGGAGCTGGAGGATTTTCAGTTCGCGCCAAAGGTGCTGACTGTTAAGGTGGGCACCACCGTCAAATTCTCAAACAAGGACCGGGTGGGGCACACCGCTACCTCGGACACGGGCCTGTTTGACAGCGGTAATCTGAACAAAGGTGAGGAGTTCTTTTTCACCTTTACCCAGCCGGGTGAATACCCCTACTACTGCGCGCCGCACGGCGGGCCGGGAGGCGTGGGCATGGCCGGCCTGATCATCGTCGTGCCCTAGCGCCAGTCGGCGTCAGGCTGAGCAACAAACAGTCGGTGCAGCCGGTCCAACGGGCCGGCTGCACTGGCATTTATCCAGGGGCGGCTACGGCCACCTACCCACTCGATAGGGCGCGCACCTTCTGGAGTGTAATCTCGTGCGTCAGCTCGTCCAGCAGCTCCAGGAGGTCGTCGCCGGCCGCCGCATCGGAGAACTCGAATCTCCGTCGGCTTCCCGCGCGAGGTCCTGGGCAGGAGCGTCAGCTCATAGTGCTGCATGTCAGCCATGGATCGGCGTACCGGAGCCTGAGCAACCGCTGAGAGCCGGCGGGGCCGCAGGATCTTTTCTATCCGGTCACCCAGGTCCTCGGGTAGATCGGCGGTATCCAGTTGGCCTTCGAGCGTAATGCCCTGACCGGTCGTGGTTCGCAAAAAGATCTTCATGTTTCACCCTACACCGCGATCCCGACCAGCCTCCAGGCGCGGCGGGTCATTGTCATCTCGATGCTGCCGGCGCCATAGACGGTGCGGGCCGTCTCAACCGTCTTGTCAGCCCAGTCCCGGAAGGTGGCGAATGGGTTGTTGATCGCCTGCAGGGTATCGTACCAGATCTTGCCGGCCTTTTCCCAGGCGTAGCCACCCAGGTATTGCGCCAGAAGGTAGAAGGCATGATTGGGAATGCCAGAGTTGATGTGGACGCCGCCGTTGTCGGATGAAGTGTTGACATACAGATCCATGTGGAATGGCTGCGGATCCTGGCCAAGGATAGGATCGTTGTAGGCCATACCCGGCGCCTTCATCGAGCGCAGGGCAGTCCCCTGGATGTCGGGCCCCAAGATGCCGGCTCCTATCAGCCAGGAGGCGTCGGCAGGCCGCTGTTTGTGCTTGTACTGCTCCGACAGCGCACCGAACACGTCGGCAAAGCTCTCGTTGAGTGCCCCAGCCTGATCGCGATATTCCAATCCGCCAGAGTACTGCACAACTCCATGGGACAGCTCGTGGCCGACCACAGACAGAACGGCAAAACCCCTAAAGAGGACCGCATCCCCATCACCATAGGCCATCTGGGCGCCGTTCCAGGAGGCGTTATTGAAGTGCTTGCGGTGATGGACGGTCTGGACGAGGGTCATGCCGTTGCCGTCGAGGGAGTTGCGGCGCCAGTTGTCATAGTAGAGGCCAAAGACGTCGCCGGCAGCGTCGTAGACCTCGTTTACGGTCGCGTCGGCGACCGGGGGATCGCCTTCTTGCCGGACCAAGTCGCCGGGCAAGCCCACTTTGGACTTGCCGTCGTACACCTCGCGCTTGACCTGCGCCGTCAGGCCCTTCCGTATGGACGGCACACCCAGAAAAGCGCCGGCCGGCGCGGCCGCTTCACGCTCGACCCGGACCGCGGCAGCGAGCTTTTCGATCTGCTCGGCCATTTTCCGTTGGCTCTCGTCGCCACGCTTCTTGATGGCATCGACCATGTGAGGCGGCAAGATGCACTGGATCGGGTGAAAACTGCCAACACCGGACTTGTCCATTGATACCTCCTTTACTCCAAGCTGTAATGTGCTCACCTATAGCCCATTCCTGGTCTGCCGCGCATCGGCAAAGTGGCTCACCTATGCTAGTCCTTTTTGCTCAATAAGGCAACTTCCATCGCCAGGTGAATGGAAAAGATCATCTTTTCTCGGCCAGGTAGGCAAAGAAGCCGGCCTTGCGCAGTGCGGCCAGAGTCAATCCGCCGAGCAGGCCACCCAATGCGCCAAAGATGATGTAGCCGATCAGCGACCGGGCCAGGCCCAGGGCGACGAAACCGGCCGGCGCTCCGGCCACGCCGGCGATGGCCCACTTGACCAGGAACTTGCCCATGTGACCGAGGGCGCCGACCAGCGTGGCGACGACCAGGTTCTCCGGGTTGCGCAGCAGCAGCAGGGCCAGGTCGGTGCCTACGCCGACGGCGGTGTAGGACAGCAGCGTGTCGAGTGCGCCAAAATCGCCCAGCCCCAGGAAGGCGGCCATGATGCCCGAGGTGAGGCCGACCAGGCTGGCCGCGCCCCGCTTGGGCACCACGCCGGCGGCGACGACGACGATCGCCATCCAGAAGATGCCCGAATGGCCGGGCATCTGCAGCGGCAGGCGCAGCGCGATCTTGGCCACGACGATCAGCGCCGCAAACAGGGCCAGCAGGATGAGCTGGAAGGTGGAGAAGTAGCGCTCCTTCATGGATTGACGACCTCGATGCTGTCCACGTCCTGCACCCACTCGTCGCGCGTGTCCAGCTTCTGCAGCACCGACACCAGCTTGAGCGTGCCCCGGTTCGACAGGTCGAACATGACGCAATTGTCCGCCGGTTGTCCACCTCGGCCCAGGTCAGCTGCGCCGACTTGTCCCGGCTGCTGCTGCTCACCGTGACGAGCGTGCCGGCCCCGAGCTTCTCGGGCTCGACGTAGAGCAGGATCACGTCACGCAGCAGCCAGCCCTCCTGCGTCTTGCCCTCTTCGGGCTCGACAAAGCTCACCTTCTCCAGCCGCTCCAGGTCGGCAGGGGTAAAGCTGCCCACCAGCTTGCCGTCCAGGTGGATCGGGATGGTGCCGGGCGCCACGGTGGGCTCGCCTGCGGCAGCCGGCTCGCCCGAGGCACGCTGCAAGGCGTCGATGCCCAGGACGACGGCGACCAGGACGATCAGGACGCCGGCGGCGATCAGGATGCGAGTTCGTTGGGTCATGATCCTTACCTCCGTTATCTCCACAATAGTAACAGCAGGATGACGATGGCCGCGCCGGCCAGCAGCGCCCAATCCAGCCGGCCCATGGCCAGGCGCCGGTAGGGCCGGCGGTGCGGCGAATCAAAGCCGCGGGCATAGGCGGCCTCGGTCATGGCCCAGGCCCGCTTGGTGGTCAGCACCACGGCCGGCACGGCCAGGGCCACCAGGTCGCGCACCCGCCCCAGCAGCTCCCGCCAGCCGGACGCGGGCGCCCATGCGCCGCGCGCCTGCTGCGCCTCGCGGATGGCGCGCCACTCGTCGTCGAGCAGGCCCACGCTCTGGAAGGCCAGGCTCACGCTAAAGGCATAGCGGTAGGGCACCCGCAGCCATTCCAGGGCCAGTCGCATCTCGCCCGGCGTGGTGGTGGCGAAAAAGAGGGCAAAGGCGCCGGCCAGCAGGATCAGCCGCAGGGTAACGACCACAGCCAGGTCGAGGTCGACGACGAGCCAATCGACGACAAAGAGGATGACCAGCACCCACTTGAGGCGCCACACCTGGCGGGCCGCCTCGGGCAGCAGGCGCGCCCAGAGAAGCAGGGCGGCATAGAGCGACCATGAACAGGGCCAGCCGCTCCACCGGCAGCATGACCGCCAGCGAGACGGCCAGGCTCAGGGCCAGCTTGGTGCGAGGGTCGGCGCGGCGCAGCGGCGAGGCTTCTACCAGGGCCAGCCTGCGCGGCCGGCCGGCACCGCCGAGCCTGATCATGGCTCCTCCTCTGCCGGGGATGCCCGGCGGCGTGGCATGCACCCAGTCCGGCACCAGCAGGCCGAGGCGGGCCCACGCCGCCTGGTCATGCAGGACGACGGCCGGCGGCCCGTCGGCGACAAAACCGTCGGGGCCAAGCAGCAGCAGCCGGTCGGCCTGGGCGGCCAGGGCCAGGTCGTGGGTGGTCATGATCACCAGCTTGCCGGCATGGGCCAACGCCCGGGCCAGGTGGATCAGCATCGCCTTGTGGCTGCTGTCCTGGCCAACGGCCGGCTCGTCGAGCAACAGGCCATGGCGTGGCTGGCGCATCAACACGGTAGCCAGAGCCACCCGTTTCTTTTCGCCCTCGCTCAACAGCAGGGGCGGCACCTGCTCGTAGCGGGCCAGGCCCAGCGCCTCGAGCAGCCAGGCGTAGAGCGCCAGGTCGGGATCGGGCACGCGGTAGAGGATCTCGTCGCGGACGGTCGCGTTGAAGAGCTGCAGGTCGGCGTTCTGAAAGACCATGCCCAGGTCGGGCGGCCGGCCGTCGACGGTCACGGCGCCCTCGTGTTTCTGCAGGCCGGCCAGGGCGCGCAGCAGCGTCGTCTTGCCGACGCCGTTGCGGCCGACCACGGCCACGACCTCGCCGCCGGACGCGGAGAAGCTCAGGTCGTGCAGGACGGGCCGGCCGCCCAGGTGGACGGTGAGACCGGAGACCTCCAAGGCCGGCGGTCGACGCCAGTCGGCACGGGAGGTGAGGCAGGACTGGTCTGCGTCTCTTCCCGGGCATGGCCGGGCAGGGAGATCGTGCGCAGCCCGGGGATGGTGTGGACCATCTCGTGGCGGTGCTCGCAGATGACGAGGGCCGTGCCAGAATCGGCCAGATCCGCCAGGTGGGCGACCAGCTCGGCGGCGGCCGTGGTGTCGAGCATCGACAGCGGCTCATCGAGCATCAGGACGGGAGGCTGCCTGGCCATGATCGCGGCCAGGGCCAGCTTTTGCTGCTCGCCGCCGGACAGGGTCTGGGGCGACCGGTTGCGCAGCGGTTCCAGGCCAAAGCGGTCCAGGGTCGCCTCCAGCGACTCGCCGATGGCCGCGCGGCGGCAGGCCCAGGTTCTCCAGGCCAAAGACGATCTCTTCTTCCACCGACTGGCCGAGCATCTGCGCCGCCGGATTCTGAAAGACCAGCCCGGCGCGCTCGGCCAAGCGCCACAGCGGGGTGGCGGCGGTGTGCAGGCCGTCGAGCCAGACGTCGCCTTCGAGGGTGCCCCGGTACAGGTGGGGGATCAGCCCGGTCAGGCAGCGGGCCAGCGTGCTCTTGCCGCAGCCCGACGGTCCGGCGATGAGCAGCCGCTCACCCGGCTGCGACGGCCAGGGAGATGGGCGCCAGACCGTAGCCGTTCTGGGGATAGCGGTAGGCGACTGCCTCGGCCTGGAGGATGCCGGTCACGGCTCTGTCCCCAGATCTCTCGGTCAGTCGAGCTTGAGCGGTTGCCAGCAGTCGCCGGCCCACTCGACGACGGCGATGGGACGGCCGCTGCGACGGGCAGGGCGCAGCTTGTCGGTCTGCACCAGGCCGGTCGTCACCGGCTGGCCGTCGAGGGTCTGCACGGCGGCGATGCCGGCCTCCAGCAGCGCCGGCACCGGCTGAAGCCCGGCCAGCTCGCGCAGCCGGCCGACCAGGACGTAGCGGCCATCCTCGCCGCTGGCAGCCAGCCCGACGGCGGCCAGCGCGCCGATCACCCCGTCTTCGTCGCCGCCCAGGCCCAGCAGCGGGATCGCGTGGGCAGCGGCGAGCGCACGCGCCTCATCCTGGGTGACCAGCTCGCGCTGTGTGCGGCGGCCAAACTCGACCACGGCCTGGGGCACCAGGCTGGCGACGCACAGGCCGGGGTCGCTGCCGGGCTGAAAGTCGTCCAGCATCATGGCCCGCAGCCGCTCGGTCAGCTCGGCGGAGGTCGCCGTGCGGTCGCCGTCGAGCAGGATGGCCGCGCTGCTGTTGTTCTTGGTGCACGGCACGCGCGGGTCTCGCAGCAGCTGGTGGCGGACCACGCCCAGCACGGCATAGTCGGCAGCCAGGGCGGCAGCGATCTGCCGCGCCAGGTGGCCGGTGCCCCGCGATTCCAGGGTGTCGGTGTCGTCGAGACCGATAAAGATCATAACTTGACAAACCTGCCTTCTCAGAGTATTGTACTGTTGGGCATCTGCCCAAAACTGTCCACGATCAGCCGGACAGGCTCGGGCAGGTCCGGCCAGAAAGGAGCCATATGAGCAAGATCTTTGTCCGATGCCGGCGTCGCGCCGGCCGGGGCACAGGCCGGCCCCGCTTTGCCATCGTCGCTATCGAGGACCTCGACCTGGAGCTGTTCCAGGTACGGTTCCGCCGGGCCGAACTGGAAAAGCTCGCAGCCGAGGTCGGCGCCGAGATCGTCGACCTGCCCCGTGGCGAGCACGGCGGTGAACCAGACGATAAAGGCGAACCTGGGCGTCACCGCCGCAAGCAGTCCAAGGAGTAGCCACACCCCATCTTGCCGCGCACAGTGTAGCGGCTGTTGACCGGTTCGTCAAATCGCCGCTGCAGGTCCGACGCGGATGTCTAGAGGCGCGGCCCAGAACTCGATCGTCCGGGCGCATGTGCAAACCCGTCGTCGAGATGAAGGCCGGTGTCGAACAGAAGCGGGTGTCAGACCGCAGACCGCCCGCGGACCAGCGCACGGATCTCCACTGCGGTGGGCAATTTCAGAGCGCGCGCAACCAGGTCTTGCATCGCATCAGAGCGGAGGGAACGGATCAGGGCCTTGACCTCGGGGATCGTGGCCGCGTTCATGCTGAACTCATCCAGGCCCATGCCAAGCAGGAGCGGCACAGCATCGAGGTCGGCGGCCATCTCGCCGCACACGCCGGCCCAGATGCCGGCGGCATGCGCATCGTCGATCACCTTCTTGACCAGGTGGAGGACAGCCGGTTGGAGGGGATCGTAGAGGGTCCGCACACGCTCATTCGTGCGGTCTGCGGCCAGCGTATACTGGATTAGATCGTTCGTACCCAGGCTGACAAAGTCTACTTCGCGCGCCAAGACAGGTGCGCAGACGGCAGCCGAAGGTACTTCGACCATGATCCCCACCTCGATGCCGGGAACAGATGCCCCGAGACGCGCGCACAGCTCCGTCCGCGCTTCTTCCAGGAGACGCCGCGCAGCGCGCAGTTCGTCGAGTGTCGCGATCATGGGAAACATCACTTTGACATTGCAGCCCTCTGCCGCGCGGAGGATCGCTCGCAACTGCGTCTTGAGCATTTCGGGATGGGTGAGCGAGATGCGGATCGCGCGGTAGCCCAGGAACGGATTGCGCTCCTGGCCCAAGTCCAGATAGGGAATGTCCTTGTCACCCCCAATGTCCAGGGTCCGGATAATCAGCGGCCGCGAGCCCATCGCCGTGGCGAGGGCGCGGTAGGCGATGTACTGCTCCTCCTCGTCGGGCATCGCCCCGCGCTGGAGGAAGAGAAACTCGGTGCGCAGCACGCCCACCCCTTCCGCGCCGAAGGCCAGCGCGGCTTGTGCCGACGTGCCATCGCCCAGGTTGGCTACAACCTCTACCCGGCGGCCGTCCAGTGTGATCGCCGGGTCCAGGGCAGTGGCACGCGCCGCTTCGCACGCGGAACGCCAGAGCGCCCGCCGTGTCCCATAGTCCTGCAACAGGGCTTCTTCCGGACTCACGATCAGAAGCCCTGCGTGCCCGTCAAGGATGACGAACATGCCGTTCTGAACCGCGTCGAGCAGCCGGTCGCCGAGGCCGACGACGGTCGGAAACCCCAGGCCGCGTGCCAGGATAGCCGCGTGAGAAGTGCTTCCGCCCCGCGCGAGGGCTATGCCAAGCGTCTCAGACCTGTTCAACTGCGCCACCTCAGAGGGGTTCAGATCTTGGGCGACGACGATGGCAGGCGCGCCAGGGGCAGCCGACAAGATCCTCTCCGCTCCTGCCAACACGTGCAGCACGCGCTGGCCCACATCCCGCACGTCGGCGGCACGCTGCCGAAGGGTGGGTTCTTGTAGGCCGGCCAGCATGGAAGCAAACCGCTCGACCTCTGTGGCGAGCGCGGTTTCCGCATTCGCTCCCGCGCGGAGATGAGCTTCGACAGCGTGGAGTAGCTCCGGATCCTCCAGAATCAACCGTTGTGCCTGGAAGATGCCGGCGGTCCTGACGCCCACTACCTCGGCGGTATTGTGGTACAGCGCATCCAACTCTTCCTTGGCGCGCGCCAGAGCGGCCCCCAGGCGCGCGGACTCGGCTTCCGGGGCGGCTACTGTGCGCTCAACGGCTACGATAGCACGGGGGCGATAGATCCAGACAGCGCCTATCGCCACGCCCTCCGAGGCAAAGATACCTTCAAGCCACCGCATGCCTTCCTCCATCTGCACCGGCGACCGATCTCCGAGAACTGCAAGAGAGCTGCGCCATTGGGTTGCCTGGGCTAGTTCCGTAGATGCGGGTCGAGCACGTCGCGCAGGCCATCGCCCAACAAGTTAAAGCCCAACACGCCGACCATGATCGCCAGACCGGGAAAGACGGCGGTCCAGGGGGCGAGCTCCATCAGTCTGCGGCTGTCAGCCAACATGCTTCCCCACGACGGCGTTGGAGGGATGGTCCCCAGCCCCAGGAAACTGAGGCCGGCCTCGGTGAGCATGGCCCAGGACAGTGCAAGGCTGACCTGAACGAGGATTGGGGCGGTGATGTTTGGCAGGATGTGACGCCCCACGATGCGTAAGTGCTGCGCGCCGATTGACCGCGCCGCATCCACAAACTCCATGGTCTTGACGGCAAGGACGGGGCCGCGTGCCACACGCGCGAAAATCGGCATGTAGACGAGTGCAATGGCCAGGATGGTGTTCTTCATCCCCGGTCCCAGGGCAGTCACAATTGAAAGCGCCAGCAGCATGGCAGGGAAGGCGAAGAAAAGGTCCATCACGCGCATGATGACGTTGTCCACCAGCCCTCCGGCGTAGCCTGCCAATATGCCGAGGCTGGCTCCCACCAGGCACGCAATCGCCACCGACAGGACGGCAACACGCAAGGAGTTGGTAGCGCCGTGCATCAGCCGGCTTAGGATATCACGCCCGAACTCGTCTGTGCCCAGCAGGTACTTGGCGGAGGGTGGCTGTAGTCGGTCCTTTGGATGCTGCTCGATCGGCGAGTAGGCGTCCAGCGTCGAAGCAAAGAGCGCCACGACGACATAGATGGTGACCAGGATCAATCCGATCACGGTGCTGCCGCTGCGGAACAGCCGCAGAACGCCGCGGGCACGCCGCGAGTGGAGAGCTCCCGATTGAGGAACACGAAGACGCGCGCTGCCGCTCTCAATCATAGCGAATCCGCGGGTTGACCCAAGCATAGGCCAGATCGGTCAACAGGTTCACCAAGACAAAACTGAAGGCGATCAGCAAGATGGTCCCCTGAACCACGGCATAGTCTCGCTGGCCGATGGCATCCAGAAGGAGCCGTCCGACGCCCGGCAGGGCAAAGACCGATTCGACGATGACGGCGCCGCCGAAAAGGTAGCCGGTTTCAAGGCCAACAATGGTGATGACGGGGATCAATGCATTCTTGAGGCAATGTCTGTAGATCACCGCCCGCTCACTCAACCCCTTGCTGCGCGCCGTTCGAGCATAGTCTTGCCCCAGCTCCTCCAACATGGCCGAGCGCATGGTGCGCATCACATCTGCGCTTGCCGCAAAGCCCAGGGCGAGAGCAGGAAAGAGCATCTGTTTTAGATTCCCCACGGGGTCCTCGAACAGGTCGACATAGTTTCCGGCATTGAGCATGATATTGAAACGCAGCGATAGGACGAGGATGATCAGCGTGCCCAGCCAGAATGCGGGCACGGCCAGCCCGATCAGCGCAAAGAGGCGTCCGATCAGGTCGATCAGCGAATCGCGTTTGACGGCCGACAGCACACCCAGCGGGATGCCCAGCAATAGGGCGACTGCCATGCCCAGAACCGCCAATTCGAGGGTGAGAGGAAAGTGGCGCAGGATCAGCGGCAGCACAGGCTCTCCCTTGCGGACAGAGTAACCAAAATCGCCGCGCGCGGCGGCCAGGAGCCAGCGCGCATACTGCTCGGGCAGCGGTTTATCCAGCCCAAAGTATTCGCGGAGGGCCTGCGCCTGCACTTCGGTCAGCTTGAACTCGGTGCCGATCATGGCATCGATGGTATCACCCGGGATGAGGTGCATCACGATAAAGATGATGATCGTGATGCCCAACAGGGTGGGTATGAATGCGATCAGCCGCCGGGACAGGAAACTCTGCATGACCGTCTCACTCTGCGCGTTGGGAAGTGGACGGCGGCTGGCATTTTGACCGCCGACCACTTCCCGTAGTTTCTATCCTACTTGTTGAGCCACGTCTCGCGCAAGTACATGGCAGAGCCATTCGCCAGCGAAGTATAGCCCGTGACGTAGGGCTGCATCACGCGGTACTGGTATCCCACGTACAGCCAGATCCAGGGCGCCGCCTCGGTCAGCTTCTGAGAGACGTCGGCGTAGATGGCCTTGCGCTGCTCGGGATCGGCCGTGGTGCGGCCCTGGGTCAGCAGCTCGTCGATC
This sequence comes from uncultured Chloroflexia bacterium, assembly GCA_963749455.1. Lineage (GTDB taxonomy): Bacteria > Chloroflexota > Anaerolineae > JAAYZQ01 > JAAYZQ01 > JAFGOG01. The sequence goes on along the minus strand of CAVVMX010000006.1, from coordinate 148,419 downwards.
TCGGGCGCGTTATAGGTCGCGATGGAGTTCAGGTTACCGGTGCTGTGCCAATAGCGATAGAGCATCACGTCGGGATCGGGGTTGCCGCCGTTCTCGGTGAGCACGGCGTCAAAGTCCGTCGCGAACCAGCGGTCCACAAAGACACCCAGCTCGACTGTGTCGATGGTCGTCTCGATACCCAGCTGGGTGAGCTGCGCCTGGATGTTCTGCGCCTCGGCGACGGTCACGGGCATTTCCTCGGTGGTGGCCATCATCGCGAACTTGAGGGTGGTCACGCCGGCCTCCGCCAGCAGCTGCTTGGCCTTCTCCAGATCCTGGGTGTAGCAGTAGAGGCTCTCCGCGTCGGTGGGGCGATAGTAGGGGGGTGTCACCGGACCGATTACCTGGCCTTCGCCGAGCGAGGCGGTGTCCAGAACCTGCTGCCGGTCGATGGCGCATGACAGGGCCTGCCGCACGCGCACATCCTGGAAGATCGGCTTTTTGTCGTTGAGCTGCATCACGTGGTACGACAGCGCGGGCGCCCGGTCGATCACCAGCGTGCTGCCGGCCGCTCCGGCGGCAATAGCCACCCGCGGGTCGGCGATGATGCCCCAATCGATCTGCTTGGTGCGCAGCGCAGCCAGGATAGAGCTCTCGTCTGGAATCGTCCGGAATTCGATGCCGTCCAGGTATGGCAGGCCGGGCATCCAGTAGTCCTCGTTGGCAGTAAGGACCAGCTTGACGTCAGGCTCCCAGCTCTCCAGCTTGAATGGACCCGAGCCGACTTCGGTCTTGGTCGGGTCCGCGCCGGCCTGAACCGCCTTGGAGTCCACGATCGCCGAGTTTGCGTTCGTCATAGCCGCCAGAAGGGAGACCTGCGGCTCAGCAAGGTGCAGAACGACGGTATAGTCATCGGGCGTATCGATGCTGGTGATATTGGTAAAGTAGGAGCGCGCGGCGGCCCCGGTAGCTTCGTCCAGGATCCGCTCGAATGAGAACTTGACATCCGCTGATGTGAGCGGGTTGCCGCTATGGAACTTGACGTCCTGGCGCAGTTTCAGGGTGAGCGCGAGCCCATCATCCGACCAGCTCCACGACTCGGCAAGGTTCGGAATCACAGCCAGATCTTTGTCGAATGCCAGCAGTGAGTCGTACGTCAGCTCCAGGATGCGGAAGGCAGAGAAGTTGGTGGCCGTGTGCGGGTCCACGCCTTTGGCGTCGGTTGCATACGCGGCGATCAGCACCCCCCCCTTCTTCGGGGCAGGCGTCGGCTCGGGGGTGGCGGTCACGACCACCTCGACGGTCTCCTTGACCTGCACCGTCTCTTTGACCTGCACGGTCTCTTTGACCTCGACGGTCTCCTTGACCTGCACCGTCTCCTTGACCTGCACCGTCTCCTTGATGACCTGAGGTGTAGGCGTCGCCCCGCAGGCGCTAAGGGCCAAGGTGGCGACCATCAACACGCATACGACTAGGTTCAAGCGTTTCATGATCCTCTCTCCTTTATTGTTTGGTTACCAAGAGTGGAAGCTTCTGCGGGCTTCCGAATTCTGCCGACCTGACCTGGCCAAGGTCATGCGGGCCCCGCATTGGAATATGCCGCCTTTCACCTCCATTTCGACAGATCGTTTCCCTTTCCGGAACCTTCCTCACTCCACTTCTACGAAATCGCTCTCCACAAGCGCCCGGATGCGAGCGAGCGCCTGCTGAGCATCGTCTCCTTCCGTTCGAACGGTGATCGTGTCTCTGGGGCCTACGTCCAGACTCAGGATCCCCAGGATGCTCTTGCCACTCGCCGAGCCACCACCGGCCTTGAACACGCGCACATCACAGGCAAATCCATTCGCCACTTGTACCAGCAGCGCTGCCGGACGGGCGTGCAGGCTCGCCCTGCTGGAGAGGGTGACGGTGATCTCGGTCGCCGTCACGGGTGACCATCGAGGTCCACAGATGTCGCTGTTGTCCAAGTCGCTCACTGTGCCCTCAGCGTTCGGGTCGCCCGGTCCAGGATGCGCTCGATCTCGGCGACCATCGCCGCCTCGAGCGGCTTGGGTTGGTGGGACGCCAGAATGGTCTGGACCCTGTCAGCAGCTGCCTCCAGGAGCGCCTGGGAAGCTGGGCGTGAGGCAAGCTTGGGCAGGTACAGCTCTTTTCGCATATGGGCCAGGGTGTGCGGCTCGGTCAGAAAACTGCCGCCGATGCCCGCCTTCATGATCGTTTCGACGGCCAGGCTTTCGGGCGTGACCCCAATTCCGCGCACAGCGCGGAAAATCATACCCAGGATGTCATTGTCGATCACCAGCTGCTCTGCGCTAGAAGTAAGCGCATCCTCAAGCAGCCCCGCAGCCGCTACCAGATCGGCCCCGGCCAGCGCCACCAGCAGGCCGTTTATCGCTTTCTCGTACGCCGACTGTTCGTCCAGCGCTCTGGAGCGAGTACCCAGGCCGTACACGTCAGAACAGACTCGGTAGCGCCTGGCCAACTGGACAATTCCGGCGGACATCATGCCCGCCTCAACGGCGCCAAATGTGGCATTGCCGGTCCTCATGTCCATGGGTATGGGCCGGCCGGTGTACTTGGCGTCGATTCCAGGCTGGATGACCTGCACCAGGACCAGGCCGGCCAGGAACTCGGCATTCAGCTGGGCCAGCGTTCCGGCCAGGGTGACGGGGCTTGTTCCCCCGCAGATTGGGCAGGGCGCAATGGCAACCGGCAACCCAAGCTCGGCGTATCGCATCAGGATGTTCGAGGTGCTCTCAGAGTAAGAGAGAGGGCTGTCTGGGCAGACGCTGCCCCAGAGGAACGGCCTGCTCCTCAGATTCTCCAGGTTGCCGGCGATGACGCCGGCCAGCTCGAGAATATAGACGAGGTTCTCCGGGCTGTAGGCGGTGACTCCGTACGGCTTGGTGGTGTGCCGGAGCATGGTGCCGAGAATAAAGATGTCGCGCAGCATGGTGGGAAAGTCGCGGGGATAGACCATGGGCCGGCAGACGTGGATATTCTCGAGGGCATCCAGGAGAACAGTCAGCTGCACTAGGTCGCCCTGCGTTGCGTCTCGCGCCTCGCCCTTGAGGAAATCAAAGATCCGCACGCACCCGCCGACGTTATGGCCCCGGATCTGGCCATCCTGCAGGTCCACTACCTGGCTGCCATCCCGGCTCCACAGCCGGAAATGGCCGGAGGTGGTACGCAAGGCGTCCTCGACGAGCGTCTCCGGCATCCAGACCATTTTCCGGTCCAGGTCGACGCGGGCGCCCGCAGCAGCCAGGATCTCCAGCGCCTTTCGGCTGCCGAATCGAACCCCCATCTCGGCGAGTAGGCGGATAGAGGCGGCATGAACACTCGCCACATCCTCCGGCGTGAGAAGCTCCAGTTGCATCAATTCCTCCGATCCAATAGGGTGACACCATCCTGTGTCGGCGGTGCACTGAACATATGGGTGATAGTCGCGCCAATATCCGCGAGCGTGCTGCGAACTCCCAAGGGCACAGCGGCCCTATCTTTCTGGTAGATCAGCAGGGGCGTCTCTTCCCTGGTGTGGAGCCCGACGTTCACACGCGGATCGTTGCCATGGTCAGCGCAGAGGATCAGAAGATCGCCTGCGGCCATGTCCGGCAGCAGCGCCTGCAAGCCACGGTCTACGTCGCCAAGCACGTGGGCAAATCGCGCACAGTCGCCTTCGTGAGCGGCCAGGTCGGTTTCCTGCACCGTGGCTGCGATCAGGCCTCCAAGCGCACTCCGGTAGCAATCGCGCAACGTGCGCATCAGCTGCGGCGTGGGGACCACCGAATCCTGGCGGGCGCAGGGGCAGACGACCAGATCGGCCATTTTGCCGAGCAGAACCACCGGGATGCCAGCCCGGCATAGGATAGATGCTGCCTGCCGCTCGGGATCGACCCCATAGCCCAGGTGCTGGACAAACAGATGCTCATCGTAGACCCCCAGAGCAGGGCTGTTGACGCCGAGCTGTCCATTGTCTCGCTGCTCCACGTGGTCCAGGATGCTGCCGGTCGTAATGCCGGGCCCTCCAAAGACGATCACACGGGCGACGCTCACCAGCTCCCGGACGATCTTGCCGATCGCGAGGGCCCGGCCAAAGTCGATCTCGTCGGTGGCGACGGTCAGGTTGATATTCAGTCCAGGATCGGCCTCCAGGTTGTCGCCGATCACGAGCGCTTCATCGACCAGTAACAGGCCCTTTCCATCCAGCGGCCTTTTGACTATATGACCGTGTGCAGCGAGCTGCTGCTCCAGCAGGCCGGCTGCCTGCGCCATGAGGGTCAGCACAGGGGGCTTGGGGATCGCACCCATGATCTCCTGGTGTCCCAGGTAACTGTCGGCACCTGTGTGGGCAAGCCGGCATCGGCCGTAGCTGGCGAGCGGCTCCGACGCAGGGAGGTCGAGGCCGGGCAAGGGATCGACGCAGCCCAGGCCTAGCTCGGCCATGGCAGGAAGATCCAGGCGGCCCACATCTTGCAGGACACTGCCCAGCGTATGGGCACCGGCATCCTGGGGCCTGTTCCGCGCGACGTCGGGCATCTCGCCAATGCCCAACGCGTCGATAACCAGCAGGATCACTCGAGGGGACACTAGACGACCCTCTCCACAGCCCCGCCCCAGGAATCAAACAGACCTGCCAGGGTAGGATGCCCGGCCTGAATCCCCTGGGCGACCGCCACGTAGCTGCGGCTGACAAAGACCTGTGCCCGCGAAGCAAGGATCACAGTGTCTCCCACCTGCACGGTATGATCAGAAGGCAGCGCCAACGCGACGTAATAATCTATGGCGGTGGGATCGAGCGGCAGAATCTCGGTGCGCGCCAGACTGTCAGCGCCAGATCCGACCAGGGCGTTGTGAACCCCCGCCCGGCGATATGTTCCGCCGCCGAAGAGATGGGCCTGGTTCCCGTGGAGGTGCGAGACCTCGCTCACATAGACCATGGCCGGTCTTTCTGCCTGATCGGTGCGCGTATGCAGGTATGTAGTCCCGGTCAGGGCATGGCCGGGCTCACCGTGGGTGGCGCCCGCCTGAGCCAAAAGGTCCATGACGCCAACGCACGTGTTTCCCGGCGCGTTGATCTGCTCGACGACAATGCCCAACTCTTCTTGCAGAGCACGCGCCGCCTGAAGGATGGTGGACAGGTTCTGAGTGGGTATCAGAGTCTGGGTTGCTGCGTCGAGCTGAAGACAAGGGTAGGAGGTGACGCCGACGATCCGGAGGTTGGGCAGCTCTTGAATGAGCATGGCCTGTGACACCAGGGTGTCCAGTTGCAGCCCGCCTGCCTGGCCGGGATAGACGAAATCGCCGTCAGCAACGACGCGGAGCAAGAGCCGGACCTGACGCTGCTCCTGCACGGCCACCTGGGAGATCTGCTTCGCCTTGTCTACGCTAAAGACCGTGACAACTTCCGGCTCCAGTCTCAGCACCGGGCCGATCAGGTGATAGGGAATCTGCACCAGGTGACCGACATGACCGATGGGGATCTGGTTGCGCGCCAGGACCGAGACCTCCCGGGCATCGATGGCAATGGCTCTGGAGATGCCCGCCTCGACGATGCGCCGGGCGAGCAGAGGGTTGAACCCGATCTGCTTGGTAGTGAAGTACAGGTCCAGCCCGGCCCGATGTGCGGCCTGGTGGAGCAGTGCGGCGTTCTCTGCCACAATGTCCGAGTCGATGACGAAGCAATTGGGAGGGATGATCCCCGCGCGGTGAAATGCCAGCGCGGTTTCGATCAGCCTGGGATTTCGTTGGAGTGTAACGTCTAGGAACATCTCATCCTCCCTGACACGCCTCCAAGGCTTTGTCGAGGATCCTGATGACGAGATTGGCTCCGGCTCGCATCGGATTGATCCGGATCATCCGTTCCGCCAGGTCGGGATTCTCTGCACGGAACGTGCCCGAGATGCGGTAGAAGAGCGGAGCGACCTCGTAACGCGATTCCGCCCCGACCGGACGGTCGGCAGCTCCAAACTGAACACTGGCGGCCACCACCCCTTTGGCAAGCGGTTTGTCGAGCTTGACCAGGATGACCCGTGACTGGGCGTTGGCCACGTAGGCCTGCTCCACGCCCACCACCTCGCCAGAGTTCAGGCGGCGCGTCACTTCCTCGACAACTTGGCTCTGAACGGCCCAGGCCACCGGCGCGTAGGTCAGGGCCCGCAGCGCTTCCAGAGCTTCGACCCCCTGGACTTGGGTGCCTCCCGAGTAGTTCTGCCTGTGGATCTTGGCAGCCAGATCGTGACCCGCCAGCACGCACCCCACCCCTTCGGGGCCGAGTAGCTTGAACAGCGAGAAGGTGGAGACGTCAGCACCCAATTCGATCCCGATCTTGGGCACGCGCATGGCCGCATAGTTATCGTCCACGATCACCATCAGATTCGGGCGGCTCGCCTTCAGCGCCCGGATCACTTCGGCCAACTGGTATCGGTCGTCCATCCGCTGGCGAGTGTGTTGCAGCAGCGCGCACGACACGGTGGGCGGGAACTCTCCGAGCGCGCTCGGGTCGTTCAGATCGACGAACACCGGCCGCAGGCCCATGGCTTCGAGAGTCACGTGGGTCGTGGGGTAGAGAGGCGCCTGATGCAGCAGCAGCTCCTGCCCCGGCTTCACGGCAGCCATGATGGTGGAGCGAACTGCCCCCGTGCCTGCCCCACGAACCAGGCAGGCGGCCTCGGCGCCGAACAGGTCGGCGAGCGTAGCCTCGACCCGCGCGGTATGGTGGGGCCGCCCCGTGTCTGCCCACAGTCCGTAATCCCCGGCCTCGAGGATCGCATGCCCGTCAAAGTGGCGCGCGATGGCCTCCACCAAGCGGAATTGCAGCTCCATCGCGCCGTCCAGATCCAATTGCTCTAAAGGGTAGGTCTGCATCGCTATCCCGTGATCCATGCGAACAGGTTAAGCCCCAGGCCAAACAGGAGGATGGCCACCGGGCCGGCGGCAGCACGCGTGATGGGCAAGCCGGACACCTCGTTGAGCGCATACAGGCCGGCCACCGCTGCAAACCCCAGGCCAGGCTTCAGGCTGTTCGCCGCAAGCATACCGCCCACCATCGAGGCGATCTCGAGCAGTTTAGTCATGGCGGTGCGCATGGCGTCGGCCGTCTGGGACAGAACCGGCCAGCGGCACAGCAGCCGAGACAGTGCGACCAAGCTCAGCGCCTCGAGGCCCATGACGATCGCTCCGGCCAGAGCCGCGCTCCACGCATTTGGGGCGAGCAATCCTGCCGCCGCCACAAAGCCAAAGCCGTCGAGGGCGAACACGCCAGTAGCCGCAGCCGACATCGTCTTTTGAGGGGTAAAGCACAACCCACGCGCGATTGTGACGCCGATCGCGGTCGCCCGATCCCCCTGGCCGAGGGCAAGCAGTGACTGTGGGCTCTCCATCATGACCGCCTGGCTGCAGATTAGGCCATAGACCGCACCCAGCAGCACGATCGAGGGCAGATGGCGGCGGATTCGAGCCGCGCCCTGGGTCGGAATCGGCACCATGCCCTGGGCCGGCCGGCTGCGCTTCTGAGCCAGAAGGGCATAGATCACCAACGTAGCCATGCCCACGCCCAGTGCCCAGGCGTCGGGCCCGGCCAATCCCAGGCTGCTCGCGATATGCCGTGCCAACAGCGTAAGAAGGAACACAAGCACCCCGTGTCTGGCGCCGTGCTGGCAGGCCACAGCAACGGCAGGGAACATGGCAAAGGCCAGGACGATCGGCGCCCCCATCTCCTGAAGGGAACCCTGGATCGGGATGGGGAGGTGCGAGAAGAGCCAGCGCACGCCCGCCAGCCCTGCCGCCAGCAGGGCCCCGTAGAGACAACCGGCGAGCGCGGCGCCGATCAGACCTAGAAGCTCCCTGCTGTGATCTTGCCGGCCAGATCCAGTCGGGCCGGGAAACCGTGCGCCGATGATATCTGTTCCGAGCCAAAGGCTGTGATAGAGGACCACCCCCGACACGACCGAGAACGGCAGGCCATAGCCGACGAGCAACCCAAAGCTCATGCTAGAGGCGAGGGCGCCAAACTCCTTACGCTGCAGGCGACCCTCGAGCAGCTCTGGTACGAGGGCGCGGAGTCCGTCGTGGAACACGGCAACGCCCCGATTGGCCAGGGCGGCCCCTATGGCACCCGCAACAGCCATCAGCACGATGGTTGTCGATGACATTGCTTGGTCCCCTCGAACTCGGCCCGCAGACGCCGGCGCAGCGCGCTAGGCCTCGTGGCGGCGCCCGGCCAGGATGGCCTTGACGATCATAGGCACAGCCACATCCACGTGATCGGTGGTGAAACCGAACGCCTTCTTGCCGGCAGCGACGGCTTCCCGGACCTCTTGCTCCTTGGGCGGCCGGCCGGTCGTGCTGGCAGTGAAGCATTTCGAAACGCCCAGGAGGGCCATGGCCATCGCCAGAGCACCTCCCCGGCCGGTGGCGCAGGCGCCGAAATAGTAGTCGGCCATTCCCATGGCGACCTGCTGCGCCCCGACAATGTCGGTCCCTACCTGCACCTCGACCTGGCCTCCTCCGACCTGAGCAGCCAGGGCAGCGATCTCTTTGGCTGCCAGTCCCCCGACGTTGATGCGTATCATGCACTCACCTCACCGGCAGTCCCCGCTGTGCCGGGCTCCTCGGCTGCCAGCAGGGTTGCAGCCCGGATCCGGCACAGATGCAGGGCGATAAACCCGACCTCGTCCCGCGCGATGGAGTGGCGCAGCCTTCTGCACAGCCCGTGCACGACGGAGGTAGCCAGCGCCACCTCCTCGGGCCAGGCCGTGAGCTCGCTCCAGACGGTGTCGGGGGCCTGGGTCAACGCTTCCCCGTCCAACAGGCGCTTCATGGTGACCGCGATGTGCGTGGCCAGCGAGGCACCCACTTGTTCGCAGAGAAGGATCTGGTAGTGCGCCTCCACCTCCCCAAGGGCAGCGCGGGCAGCTGCGACGGTCCGCTCGCTGGCCTGCCCACTCGCGATCAGAAGCCGGAACCGTTCCTCAAAGGCCATGGTTTCCTCTACTGTCCCTCGTGCGGCCGAGCATTCAGGTAGCCGACGGCAAGGTGGGCCAGGCTGGCGGCTCCCAGCGGCAGGGCCGATTCGTCAATGTCAAAGCCGGGATGGTGCGCCGGGCGCATGGGCTGTCCTGGGGACCGGACGCCGAGCGACATGTAGCATGCCGGCGCCCGCTGCGCAAAGAAACTGAAATCCTCGGAGCCCATCTCGGGTTCCAGGGGAAGTAGCGCCTCGCTTCCGATCAGGCCGGTCAGAGCCTCCACGGCAAACGCCGTCAGGCTCGGATCGTTGTGCAGTGCGGGGTACCCGTGCCAGATGGAGAGGCGATAGTCGCCCCCCACAGCACGGGTTATCCCACACACGCGGTCGATTTCGCGGAGCAGCGCCTGGCGCACCTCGGGCTTGAAGCTGCGAACCGTGCCGCGCAGCTCTACCTGTTCGGCCAGAATGTTCTCCTTTGTCCCGCCGTGGATCAGGCCGATCGATATGACGCCGCTGTCCAGGGGCGAAATGCGCCGCGAGACCACTGTGTGCAGCGCGCCGATTACCTGGGATGCCAGCAGCACTGCATCTACCCCCAGATAGGCCTGGGCACCGTGTGCCGCCGTACCCATGACCTGTATGACAAGGGTGTCCATGGCAGCCAGCACATAGCCCGGTGAGCACGCCAGCGTGCCGGAGTGGTAGTCGCTGTCCACGTGCAGGGCGAAAAAGGCCTGCACGCCGTCCGCGACCCCCTCCTCGACCATGCGCATGGCCCCGCTCTTGCCCTCTTTGTCCATGCCTTCTTCTGAGGGCTGGAAAATCAGGCGCACCTGTCCGTCGAGCTTGATCTCCTGGAGGATGGTGGCGGCCCCCAGCAAACAGGCCGTGTGGGCGTCGTGACCACAGGCGTGCATGATCCCAGGCACCTCAGAGGCATACGGCGTTTGGTTCAGCTCTTGGATAGGGAGAGCGTCCATGTCGGCCCGCAGGGCGACAATAGGGCCCCCCGTGCCGATGTGACCCACCACGCCCGTTATACCGACGTTCGTCTCGACACGGATGCCCAGCGAGTGCAACTTGGAGGCGACGAGGGCCGCGGTGCAGCGCTCTTCGAAGCCGAGCTCAGGGTGGCGGTGCAGCGTGCGGCGGATGTCGACCAGCGCCGGCGCGAGCTCATGGGCGCGTAGCAGGATTTTGCTGGGTTTCGGTGCCTGGCTCGATGCACGCATTTCTGTCCTCTGCGGAAGCAACAAGTCCGGACTTGGACCTTCAATAGGCCGGCACGAGCCGGTTTTCCATCACCTGCCGCTGGATGTCGCGGATCGTCTCCGGTTCGATGATCACCCTCAGGGTTTGAAGGGCCAGCCGGTTGCCCTTCTGCACGGCAATGACCGCCTCTGTGTTGTCGTGCGCCTGGTCAAGGTCGCGCAACGCAAGGGGCACCGCCTTGAATGGGTGAGCCGAGGTGCTAAAGTCATCCTGATTCCAGACGGTGGCGTCGATCTGTCCCTTGCCCAGAGCTGCCATCAGGTTCATGTAGCCAACCTCGACAAACTCGACGTCCTTGCCACGGCAGGCTTCCTTGGCCAGGAGGACCTGATCGATGGACGACGGGTCGATGCCAACCCTCATTCCATCCACGATCTCCTGCTGGTCCCGGTCTCTTAGTAGAATAACGTGCTGCCCCACGTAAGACTCGCCGCCGAGGCCCAGCACTTCCTCGACCGCCAACTCTCGCTCGATAGCGTTGCTCAGCGCGAAACGCGATAGGACGATAAAGTCGAACTTGCCTCCCTCCAAGGCACGCAGGCGGTTCAGGGCGCCGCGCGTGTAGACGAGGTTCAGGGTGATTTCGGCCCGGCGAAATGCCTCGTGGAGTGCGGTGGCCAGACCCTCATATCGGCGGGAATAGGGCAGCGGCATGCCACCCACGATCTGGTTTTGTCCGGTGAGGGACCAGATGAGAGGGTAGTCGATCTCACGGATGAATGTACCCAGGTGCCCCCGGCTCTCGAGGTCGACCGCCCCGATTTCCTGGAGGTAGGCCAGGGCTGCCTGGATCGTGCCCACTCCTGTTCCCAGCTCCTCAGCGTACTGTTGGACAGGCTGGATTCGGTCTCCTCGCTGGTGAATGAGGAGCAGTGTGGCCAGTTTCATGACGGCCACTCCCTGTTTCGACACAAGAGGCAGGAGCAGATCTGTAATCATCGCCCTCGCTCGACCGGTCATACAAAATGCAGAATATAGTACATTGTATATTCTAGCAAAGAACTGTGAAGCTGTCAAATGGTGGGGAGTCCGATTTGCGTTCTACGGAGCCGGGTTGATCAGAACCTGCAAGCCGACGGCGAAGGATCTTTTGTAGTTGCCGGCCCAGCACCCAATGGGCTGAGTGCTGGGCCGGGCAGGTTTTCGGCTGCTATTTCACCTGGATCTCGACTACGCCCTTGACCTGGGCGTTGCCGGAGAAGCCGGGCAGCACCGTGCTAAAGCCGCCCTTGCTGCGGAAGGAGACGATGCAATCCGCGCAGGCCAGCACGTCGGCCAGGGGCACCTCGGCGGTAAAGCCGTCATCGGCGACAAAGACCAGCGTCGTCGCGTCGCTCGCCGGGCCGGCCAGGGCCAGCAGGTCTGTGATCAGGACGCCGGTGTAGGTCTCGGTCTGGCCGTCCTTGTTGGTGGACTGGGCGTCGATGGTCTTCATCGCCCGCACCACTTCCTCGGTCCAGCCGATCGGCGTGGCCACCTTGCCGGTGATCTTGAGCGCGGCGTTGTCCGGGATTCCGCCGGCCGCCGCGGCGGCGCCGCCCTGGACCTGGATCTCGACCAGGTTCTTGACCTGGGCCTTGCCCGACAGGCTGGGCAGGACGGATCGCAGGCCGCCGTTCGGGTCAAAGGCGACGATGCAATCGGCGCAGCCCTGTACGTCGGCCATGGCCACGTCAGCGGTGTAGGCATCGCTGGCTACCAGGACCAGGCCGGCGGCGTCGGCCGGGGCCTTGGCCTCTTCGAGCAGCTTGGTGATGAGCACGCCGGTGTATGTCGTCGTCGTGCCGTCCTTGCCGGTATAGTCGACGTCGATGGTGCCCAGGGCCTTGAGCTGCTCCTCAGTCCAGCTCACTTCCAGGGCAGGGCCGGTCATCTTGAGGGCGGCGAGCAGCGGGCGCCGGAGTGCTGGGCGGCGCGCCGGGGTAGAACAGCGGCTGGCCGAACTTGTCCACGCCATAGCCGCCGATCTTGGCCTGGACCTCGGGCGACAGGATCCACTCCACGAACTTTATGGCCAGGTCATACTTGGTCACAGGGAGCTTGTCGGGGTTGACCGCCATCACGCCGTAGGGATTGAGCAGTTTCTTGTCTACGTTGTCGGTCAGCGTCTGTCCGCCGACCAGGATCGGCAGATCGGGCAGCTTGTCCCGCATCGACAGGTAGGTGCCCCGATCGGTGAGGGTGTAGCCCTGCTGCTCATTGCGAGAAGAGCAGCGTGTCGCCCATGCCCTGGCCGATCGACTGGTACCAGGGCATGTCGGTCGTCGGGGTGATGCCCGCCGAGCTCCACAGGCTCAGCTCCTTGGTGTTGGTGCCCGACTTGTCGCCCCGGCTGACAAAGGTGGCCTCCGCGCCGGCAATCGCCTTGAGGGCGTCGACTGCAGATGGTCATGCCGCCGATCTTGGCCGGATCGCTCGTGGGGCCGACGATGACAAAGTCGTTGTACATCACGTCAAAGCGCTCTTTGGCATATCCGTCGGCGACGAACTTGTCCTCGGACTTGCGGCTGTGGACGAGCAGAACGTCGGCGTCGCCCTTGCTGCCGATCTCAATCGCCTGGCCGGTGCCGACGGCGATCACTTCTACGTTGACGTTGTTGGCCTGCTCAAAGTCAGGCAGGATGAAATCGAGCAGGCCCGAGTCGGCGGTGCTGGTGGTGGTGGCCAGGATCAGCTTTGCCGCCTCGGCGGCGGTCGTCGGCGCGGTCGTCGGCGCGACCGTCGGCTGCTCGGGCACCTTGGTCGGCGCTGGGGTGGCTCCGCAGCCACCGAGCGTGGCCAACAGGCCAACCAGCAGGGCCGACATGAGCAACACGGAAATCAGTTTCTTGGACATTTTTCCTCCTCTTTTTTGTGTTTGCTTCTTCTAGTACACCATTTCACCCCGCACAAAGGCGGCGGTGCGTGGATCGCGCGGCGATCCAAAGAACGTCTCTGCATCGGCGATCTCGGCGATCTGACCCTCCAGGAACAGGGCAACCCGGTGGGCCAGCCGCTTGGCCTGGAACACATTGTGGGTCACCAGGACCAGACTGGTACCCTGCTCGGCGTTCAGCGTGTGCACGATCTCTTCGATCAGCCCCACATTGTAGGGGTCCAGGTTGGCCGTCGGCTCGTCCAGCAGCAGCACATCAGGCTGGAGGACCATCGCCCGGGCCAGAGCCACCCGTTGGGCCTCGCCCCCCGACAGGGTGCGCGCCCTTTGGCGGGCCATGGAGGTCAGGCCGACCTGCTCCAGCGCCGCCTGTACCTGGCCGTCGAACTGCCGCTGGCGGCGCAGCTTGCAGCCCATAAGCGACGTTGGCCCACACAGTCCGGTTGAGCAGGATGGGCCGCTGGAAGACGGTGGTCACCCGGCGGCGCAGATCGAGAGGCGGCGTCCGATTGGGGCTGAACTCAGAGTCCAGGAAGCGGATGGAGCCGCTGGTGGGCGGTTCCAGGAAGTTGAGGAGGCGCAGCAAGGTGCTCTTGCCGGCGCCGCTGGGGCCGACCACGGCCAGGATCTCCCCCCGCCGGATGTCGAGGGAATCGACCTGCAGCACACGGCGGCCATTGTACGATTTGGTGACCTGCTCGAGGTGGTAGACGATGTCGCTCATTCGTCGAAGGTCCTCCCCTGCAAGCGGAGCATCACCACGTTGGTCAGAAAGGAGATGCTCAGCAGGATGACGCCCAGGGCCATCGCCAGGTCAAAGTCCCCCTGGCGGGTCTCGAGCACGATGGCGGTGGTCAGCACCCGGGTCGAGTCCTCGATGTTGCCACCGACCAGCATCACCGCGCCCACCTCAGAGATGATGCTGCCAAAGCCGGCGATGATCGACACGATCACCCCTATCCGGGCCTCGGCCAACACCGACAGCACGGTCTGCCAGCGGGTGGCGCCCAGCGCCTGGACCTGCTGGCGGAGGTAGGGATCGACGCCCATCACGGCAGCCATGGTAAAGCCGGCCACCAGGGGAAAGGAGATGATCGTCTGGGCGACAACCATTGCCCCGGGGGTGAACAGCGTCGGGGATGAGCGGCGAGTTGAGCTGGCCGAAAGGACCGCTGCGGGACAGCATCAGGTAGACGAACAGCCCGACCACCACCGGCGGAAAGCCCATGCCGGTGTAGAGCAGGGCGATGAGCAGCTTGCGCCCACGGAAGCGGCTCAGGCCCATCAGGGCACCCAGGGGGATGCCGATGAGGGCACTGATCAGCAGCGCTATGCCCGACACCCGCAGCGACAGCGCCACGATCTCGAGCAGAGCCGGGTCGAGGGTACCGATCAGGCGAAAGGCCTCGGCCAGGCCACGCACAAACTCGTCGATAGTTGGACCTCCCTCTTACTTGACCTGGATCTCGACCACGCCCTTGACCTGGACGCCGCTGGCAAAGCCGGGCAGGACCGTGCTAAAGCCGCCCCCGTCGCGGAACGAGACGATGCAGTCCTGGCACGCCTCGACATCGGCCAGGGGCACCTCGGCGGTAAAGCCATCGTCGGCGACAAAGACCAGCGTCGTCGCGTCGTCCTTGGGATCGGCCTTGCCCAGCAGGTCGCTGATGCAGGACGCCGGTGTAGGTCTTGGTCTCGCCCTGCTTGTTGGTGGACTCGGCCTGGATGGTGTCCATGGAGCGGACCTTCTCCTCGGTCCAGCCGACCTCGACCTTTACGTTGCCGGTGACCTTGAGCGCGGCGTTGGCCGGGACGCCGCTGCCGCCCTCCTGGTTGACCTGGATCTCCTGGAGCTGGAACACCCAGCGGTTGGCCGGGGTCTTGGGGGTGACCAGGCGGATGGGGCCGTGATCCGGGTCGGTCTCGGCGATCCACTTGCCGTTCTCTTTCAGAGCGACGATGGCGTTCTCCAGCTCGTCCTTGTTGACCTCGATGGCATAGCCGTCGCCGGCTACGGCGGTGATGGTGGCATACTCCCCGGCGCCGGCCTTGGTCAGGAGATCGGTCAACAGCACGCCGCTCCAGGAGCCGGTAGTATCCTCGCCCCGCGACTTTCTCCATGAGGATGTCCTTCAGATCGGTCTGGGGCATCTTGGCCAGATCGGCAAAGGTCACAGACAGCGGCGAGCTCACCGCGCCGCCGACCTTGAGCGTCCAGTCCACTTTCGGAGCCGAGCTGCCACAGCCGACCAGGCTCACGAGCGTGAGCAACACTAGAATCATACCAGCTTTTCTCAACATAGCCTCCTCCTTTTTTGGCGATTGGTCTACTTTTTTACGACCCAGATGGGAATGAACATATCTGACTCGATCAGAGATCCGTGATTGCCAACCCTCCCTTCTTCATCCGCTTCGACCAGGTGCTGGCCATGGTCGGCCAGGATAAGGATCAGTGTGTCCTCTGGAAGCGCTTCGATTATCTGGCCGACGGCCGAGTCCACCTCGCGGACGGCCGCCAATTCCTCCGGGGCGCCGGGGCCGTAGGTGTGCTCGGCGTCGTCGATGCCGTGAAAATGGACGTACAGCAGGTCCGGCATCCCCGCATCCAGCGCGGCCAGGGCGTTGGCCAGGACATTGTCGTCGGTGCTGCCGTTCCCATCCCGGTCGCCCGAGAGCCGGATCTCGGCGTTGCGCAGGTTGAAGGGCAGCGACTCGCCTTCGACGGCCACGACGTACAGGCCGGCGGCGCTGGCCGCATCAAAGAGGGTCTCGGCCTCGGTCTGGCGTATGCCACGGCGACAAGCGCCGTGCACCTGCGGCGGCGCGCCGGTCAGGAGCGAGGCCATCGAGACGCTGGTGACGGGCGGGTAGGTGGTCAGGCCCAGCAGCGGCTCGCCGAGGGCGGCCAGATTGGGAGTCAGCCCCTCCTGCCGGGCCTCGACGTAGTGCTGGTAGCCCAGGCCGTCCAGCAGCAGGATCAGCACGTGGCGGGCCGAGAGGTCTTGCAGCGGCTGTCCGGTGGCCTGGGCCAGGGCCGGCAGCCCCAGGGCAGCCGCGGCCGTCGGCGCAATGTCGGTGATGCGGGCCTGGACCTGGCCGAGCAGAGGCGACGGCTCGGCCTCCAGGCGGGAGACGGCGAACGTCTCCCCGGCGATAGACAGCTTGCCGTTTTCCAGCCACCAGGCATCGTCGGCCACGGCGGGCCACTCGAACTCGCGGCGCGTTCCGTCAGGGCCGGTCGCGATCACCCGCTCGACGGCCTGGTAGCCCGGCTGCCCACAGTAGCTGGTCCACGGGGACCCCCAGGTCCTCCTCGTCCGGGTCGTCCAGGCTTTCCAGGACCTTGGCATCCACCGGAAAGGGAACGCCATCCGGCCCGATGACCTCGGCCTGCCAGGACCGCCCCAAGACTACCAGGGCGACCAGCAGCACCAGGGCCACGGCCAGCAGCGCCAGGGCTATGATCAGCAGCCCTCGTCCTCTGAATCTGTCGCTTGAGCATGATTTCCCTCAATCGGGCCTACTCTGTCAGCGAGAGGTAATCTCGACGACGTCAAGAATCCACTGCGGCTGCCCTCGCCCCGGCAGGACCAGGACAATCCGCCCATCGATCTGGGCCAGGATCGCCCCCTCAGCCTCGTCGGCAGATAGGGCGTGCTCCTGTCCCTGGGCATCGCGCACCAGGATCGCGTTAAAACCCGACCAGGTCCTCTATCGGCGCGCCCTCGATGCGCGAGGCCGTCTTGGCCTTGCGGACCTGCCCGTCGTCCTCGCTCTTGAACATCACCTCGGTCTGCCCGGTGATGGCCGAGCGGGTGGCCCGCAGCAGGAGCCGCCCGATGGAGGTGGACTGGCCGTCGATGGTCAGCGGCTTGTCCACGCCGACGACGACGATGCGCGAGATGCCCTTCAGCCAGGTGGAGACGTGCAGGCTCTCGTCGGCAAAGCGCATCCCGTCGACGTGGGGCATGAGCAGGGCCGACTGGGTCAGGTTGGGCTGCTCGATCGTCACAACGCCGCCGTCGCTGGAGGCCAGGGTCACGCGCTCGAAATCGGTCACGCCCTGCTCTGCCAGACAGGTCGAGCAGGGCCACCTGGGTGCCGGGCTGGTCGCGGTAGGGCAGGATGTCGTTGACCGCGATATAGCCCGGCTCGGGCAGATCGCCGGCCAGCAGCACCAACTGGTTAAAGGGCACCTTGGCCATCTCGGCCGAGCCGTGCTCGTCGTGGCAGGTGGCGCAGCTATGGAACTTGTCCGGCTCGTGGCATTCGACGCAGTCGTTCATCGTCGCTGCCTCGTCGGCCAGCATGGTCCACGGAAAGTGAAGGACCGCCCGCGCCGGCGCCAGGGCTCGGGCGCCCATGGCCACCGCCACAGCCGCGCCGCCCACTATCAGCGCCACCACGACGATCAGAACCAGCCACCATCGACATTCGCAAACCTCCTGGCAGCCACCTCCGAAGCTGCCCTACGATCTATCCAATCAGAGCCGCAGCCACAGCAGCGGCCAGCAGCAGGCCAAGGGCCAGCCCATCCAGCCGGGTGGCGTGCACCTCGCGCAGAAAGGTGCGGGTGGGGTACTTGCCAAAGCAGCGGCCTTCCATCGACACGGCCAGGGCATCCACCTTGCCCAGCGCCGAGACCAGCAGCGGCAGGAAGAACTGGCGGGCCAGGGTCACAAAGCGGCGCGGGCTGCGGACGTCATACTGCACCCCGCGCGCCAGCTGGGCGTGGTAGACGGTCTGCCCTTCCTGCTCAAAGACCGGCACCAGGCGCAGGGCCGTGATCAGGGCAAAGCCGTAGCGGTAGGGCACGCCGGCGCGCATCAGCGCGTAGGCCAGGTCGTTGGGCTCGGTGGTCAGGACAAAGAGGTAGCTCAGCAGGATGACGCTCAGGAAGCGCCCGGCGACATAGACCGCGGCCTGCAGCCCACCCACGGTGATGGCCAGCGGCCCGATCTGCAAGAGCGTCTCCCCTTCGTGGACAAAGAGGATCTGCAGCAGCCCCAGCAGCAGGGCGGTAGTGACGAACAGCCGCGTCCCGCGCACGCGGCCCAGGCGCAGCCCGGCCAGGGGAAAAGCCAGCACCAACAGGGCCACCGCAGCCAAGACCACCCACGGGCTGCGGACGACAAAAACCAGGACGGTCCCGAAGAGCAGCCAGGCCATCTTGACCAGCGGGTGCAGGCGGTGGAGGACCGAGTGGCCGGGCTGATAGGTGATGCGCTGCGCCCTGCTACGCATGGGGGACATAGGCCTCTCTGCCCATCGCCGCCAACTGCTCAAAGGCAAGCTCGGGCGGCGCGTCGACGGCGACCCGGCCGCCGTCCAAGAAGATCAGCCGGCTGGCGTAGCGAGCGCGTGACCTCGGGGGCGTGGTTGACCATGATCACCACGTCGCCCTGCTCCACCCGCTCGCGCAGCAGGTCCAGGAGAAAGGCGGCGTTGCCGGCGTCCTGGCCGATGAGCAGCTCGTCCAGCAGGATCGAGCTTGGGGCCATGGGCCAGCACCGAGATCAGGTTCAGGCGGCGCTTTTCGCCGTAGCTGAGCCGGTAGGGATGGTCATCGCGACGGTCGCCCAGCCCACAGCGCGCCAGGAGCTCGCCCACCCGCGCCTCGGTCGCGCCGTCAAGCAGTCTGAAAGTTGGAGGAGGCGAACGTGGCCTCGTCCCAGACGCTGTCGGCGAAGAGCTGGTGGTCCGGGTTCTGAAAGACAAACCCCACCTGGCGGGCCAGGTGCGAGACCGGCACCTGGCGGGTGTCCTGGCCCAGGACCTCGACCCGGCCCTGGTCCGGCTTGATCAGGCCCAGCAGGCTGTAGCAGGAGGGTGGTCTTGCCGCAGCCGTTGTCGCCCATCACCGCCACGAATTCGCCGGAATAGACCTCCAGGGAAACGCCCGGCAGCACCGGCTGGCCGTCGTAGCCGATGTGCAGGTCCTCGACGCGAACGCAGGGCGCACCCTGTGGGCGTGTTGCGCCCGTCGCTCCGTGGGAGCTGTTGCGCGCCGTGCGCCCTTGTTGCTGGCGGCTGACGGCTGACGGCCGATAGCTGTGTTCAGCGGCCCATCGTAGACGATCCGCCCGCCGTCCATCGCCACCAGGCGCGGCGCAAACGGCAGCAAATAGTCCACCTTGTGCTCGATGACGACGACGGTGATGCCGGCCTCGGCCCGGATCTGCTCGATCACCCTGAACACCTCGGCCGTCGCCGTCGGGTCCAGGTTGGAGGTCGGCTCGTCAAAGATGAGCACCTGCGGCCTGGCGGCCATCATCGCCGCGATGGCCACCTTCTGCTTCTCTCCGCCGGACAGGGTAGCCAGAGAGCGGTCGGCCAGGTGCTCCGCGCCGACGATGCCCAGCGCCCAGGCGACCCGCTCCCGGATCTCGGCGGGGGGCAGGCAGCGGTTCTCCAGGCCAAAGGCCACCTCGTCCTGCACGGTGAGGGTGCAGAACTGGGCCTCCGGGTTCTGCTGCACCAGCCCGACCATCTCGGCCACGTCGTAGATCGGCTGGCGGCGCACGTCGATCCCGGCCACGGTCACAGTGCCCTCGGCCTCACCGTCGTACTGCCGGAACAGATAGCCGCCGATGGCCAGCGCCAGGGTGGACTTGCCGCAGCCCGACGGCCCGGTGATGACCAGGAACTCGCCGGCCTGGATCGTCAGGTTCACGTCGCGCAGGGCATAGCGGTGGCTGCCCTGGAAGCGGAAGCTCAACCCCTCGATGGCGATCATCTGCGGCTAGCGGACCTCGATGCGCGTCACTCGGGCGGCAAGCACCTGGCCGTCCATGCGGGCCAGGGCAAAGGTCACGTCCGACTCGCCGATGATCGTAAAGAGGCGCAGGTCGTTGTCGCCCAGCACTTCGGCCAAGGGGTGCGACACCGGCTCGCCGCCGGTGTAGACCACCACCGTCGTCGCCCCGGCCTGTGGTTCCATCGCCTGGAGCACCTGGCCCAGGGGCACGCCCTGGTACTTGTGCGGGCCGTCGCCCACGTCCAGGCGGGTGCTGTCCATCTCGAACTGCCAGTCGTCAGGATCGTAGAGCGACAGGCTTGTCCAGCGCGCCGCTCACCTCGAGCGTCGCCGAGCCGACGACGACCAGCTCACTCACGCCTCGCACCCAGGCCTTGGAGTTCTTGGCGCCGACGAGGTTGTAGGCCGCGTCGTCGCCTTGCCCCTGCGGGGAGAGCAGCAGGCCGCTGTTGTCGCGCACCTCGTCCATGCTGATAAAGAAGGCATAGCCGTCAGAGCCCCGGACGAGGAGCAGCGAGGCGCCGGCCTGGGGCTGGGCGCGGGCGAGCAGCTCCTGCACCGGGATGCCGTTGTAGCGGCCGGTCACCTCGCGCAGAGTGCCTTCGGCGCGTGATCGCGGCGATGTCGCCATGCTCCTTGGGATAGTCGTAGGCGGCCGCCACTGCGCCGCCGATGTGGACGGTCGCCGGGCCGCGCAGGGCCACACGCAGATAGAGGGTCAGAGCCACGGTGAGCAGCACGGCGACGACCAGGAAGATGGGGTACACCCGGCGGCTCATGGGGACCGGCGAGCGATCTTTGACCACCCCGGCCCGGCGCAGAGCATTGAGCAGCGACCCAGCCCAGGACCCCGGCAAAGACGACGCCCGACAGAAAGGCGACGCCTCCCACCAGCAGCATCACCCCGTAGGCCAGCGTGTCGGCGGGCAGCGAGGCGAAGAGCTGAAAGACAAAGACGTTGGAGGCCGAAGCCAGCCCGCCGGCCAGGCAGTAGGCGGGCAGCGAGTCCTTGTTCCTGAAGGGAAGAAAGCCCAGGTCGACCAGCAGCCCGGCCACCACGTCGACCAGCACGATCAGCAGGCCGTGGGTATTGCCGGTGAGCAGCTCGACGCCGCCCTTCAGGATGCCGGTGACGGTCCCGGCCCCCTGCTTGCGGGTCAGCCCCACGGCCAGGGTGAGCCACAACACGTGCAGGCCGGCCGCCCACTGGGTGGTCCCGGCAAAGCCCAAGATCGACTGGAAGAAGTCGCCGATGGCGTTGATATAGGTACTGACCACCCCACCCAAGGCGGCCAGCGCGGCCATCATCAACAGGTCGCGAGTAGAAAAGTAGGTGCGTCTCTGCCCCATCCAGCTCCCCCTCGGGCACAAATAAAAACGGCGTCTCGGAAGGGAGACGCCGTTTCTGCCGGTGACACTCATCCCAAAAGGGGATCTCCACGGGCAGGCCTGTCGGGGCAAGAAAAACGGCGTCTTGGAGACGCCGCGCCCACGGTCCTGATCGGCGCATCTCCTTTCCAAGCATGGGAGGCATCGCCGTTTCCAGCGATACCCTACCGGCCTCGTACCATGGGCCTGCCCTGTTCCCTTGCTAACACTGACAAGGGGCGCAGGCCTTTAGGCGGCGAGGCTCGAAGATGCTGCAAGCTCGGTTGTTAAGTTATCGACAGTGTAGCATAGCGCCGGAGAAATGTCAAAACACTTCCATCTTGAGGTTTCCTTGGTGCTGTCCAACCGGATGCAGGGTCCCCAGGAGAATTGCGCGAAATCTCCACCGGTTCTCCATAAGATCTGCACAACTTTGTGCTATGCTCATGATCAGTTAGTGTAGCAAACATCTTGTAGAAGGAGGGATCGACCGGTTGTCGTTAGCTAGGCAGAGTTGATTGGGACTGAGCTAGCCCCCCGCAGGTGCTGGGGTGGATTCAAGACGTAGGATTGGTGAGAACGAGAAAGAGGTGTTTCTCACCCATGTAGGCCAGGGCTCATTGGCCCAAGAAAATGTAAAACAAGAGTACGGAGAAAACAAAAGTGAAAGGTAAATTCGCTCTAGTCGTCGTGTTGTTGTTGCTTCCTGCCCTGATGTTGGCCGGGTGTAGTCAGCCGTCCCAATATCTCAAGGGGGTATTGGCCGAGCCGACGGCGGCTGAGGCCAGTGCCCAGGAAACGACCTCGCAGGCCACTCAGGTATCAGAGGTCAGGCAGGTGTCAGCAGCCGGGCAGCAGCTAGACGCCGGTGATGTACTGGATGTGCTGCAGAACACGCTGACGCAGATCTACGATCAGGTCAACCCGTCGGTGGTCAATATCCAGATGACCGTAAAGAGCAGCAGTCAGAGTTTTGAGATGCCGTCGTTTCCCGGCATGCCCTCGCTGCCAGAACAGACACCCCAGCAAGCAGGGTCTGGCCTCGGGCTTTGTGTGGGACACAGAGGGGCACATCGTGACCAATAACCACGTCGTGGACGGACGCCAGCGAGATCACCGTCACCTTCTACGACGGCACGACCGTCCCGGCCGAGGTGGTAGGCACCGATCCGAACAGCGACCTGGCAGTGATCAAGGTCGACGTGCCGGCCGATCAGTTGCATCCGGTGCAGGTGGCCGATTCGACCGGGCTCAAGGTCGGGCAGCTCGCCGTGGCCATCGGCAACCCATTTGGCCTGGAAGGGACGATGACGGTCGGCTTTGTCAGCGCCCTGGGCCGGTCGCTGCCGGTTGACTCTACCTCCCTCATAGGGTCGTATACCATCCCCGACATCATCCAGACCGACGCACCGATCAACCCCGGCAACTCGGGCGGCGTGCTGGTGAATGACGAGGGGCAGTTGATCGGCGTGCCGACGGCCATCGAATCGACGTCAGGCACCAATTCCGGCATCGGCTTTGCCGTGCCGTCGGCCATCGTCCAGAAGGTAGTGCCGGCGCTGATCGGCGAGGGCGCAGTCGAGTACTCGTGGCTGGGCATCACCGGCACGACGCTGACCGCGGACCTGGCCGAGGCGATGGACCTCGACCGCGATCAGCGCGGCGTCCTGGTGATCGCAGGTGACCGCCGGCGGTCCGGCCGAGAAGGCGGGCCTGCAAGGCAGCGACACGCAGGTCGATCTGAACGGCCAGCAGGCCGAGGTGGGCGGCGACGTGATCGTGGCCATCGACGACCAGCCGGTGAAAGAGTTCGACGACCTGGTGTCCTACCTGGTCGGCAGCACGAGCGTCGGCGACGAGGTCACTTTGACCATCCTGCGCGACGGCAAGGAACAGACGGTCGAGGTGACCCTGGCGGCCCGCCCTGAGGCGGAAACGCAGCGAACGGCGATCGTCTGGCCAGGCCACACCGGAGCCTCAACAGCAGCCTGAGCAGGGCACCGCCACCGGCGCCTGGCTGGGCATCCAGGGGATGACCCTGACGTCCGAGATCGCCGAGGCGATGGACCTGTCCAGCAGCCAGGAGGGTGTGCTGGTGGTGGAGGTCACGCCCGACAGCCCGGCCGAGAAGGCGGGCCTGCTCGGCAGCTTCAAGGCGGTGGAGATCGACGGGCAGCAGCTCCAGGTCGGGGGCGACGTGATCGTGGCCATCGACGGGCAGTCGGTCAGCCAGATGGCGGAGCTGAGAGCCTTCGTGCTGGAGGCCGAACCGGGCCAGCAGGTGACCCTGACCATACTGCGCGACGGCAAGGAGCTGACGATTGAGGTAACGCTGGGCGAGCGGCCCGATCTAGGCACGCTCGTATAGGCTCCTTCAGGTTGCCGCCCGTGAAAGGAAGTGACGGCCTTTCACGGAAACCCCCTCTCCTCCTGTGCGGGATCTCCGGCAGGGGGGAGGGGGTAATTTTGTGGAAGGCCGTCTTCTAGCTTCTCCTCAGTACCGCCTTCAGACTCGGCAGGCGCCAGCTCCGCTCGCCGCCGACGCGGATGTCACGCCGCCGGAACAGCAGCCAGGCAAGCAGGGCAAACAGCACCGACACGGCCAACAGCCCGCCCAGCCAGCCCCAGTTCAGCCCGGTGACGGCGTCGCCGCCCTGGTAGTAGTAGAGTGGGGTGAACTTGACGATCGATTTCAGCTCCTGGTTGGTGTTGGCCAACCCCAACAGCAAGAAATCGGCAACCAGCAGTGCGCCGGAGATCATGCCGGCGATGCGGCCGGACGGCAGCAGCATGCTGAGCAGCAGCGCCAGCGTGCCGAACAGCAGCAGCACGGCAAAGAGGGGCAGGAATGGCCGGAGAAACTCGATCCAGGTCAGCGTCAGGCCGGTACCGCCTGAGGGAATGACCCAGCTCAGCCAGCTCACGGCCAGGATGATCACCAGGACGGCAACCAGGCCCAACAGCCGGCCCCAGAAGAGGGCCGTGCGGCTGACGGGATGGGCCAGGACCAGGTCGAGGATGCCCCTTTCCTCGTCGCTGACCAGCAGGCCGGCGCCCGCACTGATGGCCAGGATGCCGATGATGAGCGTCATATAGCTGAAATAGTAGGTGCCCAGGTAGCCCTTGGGCGTATTGAGCTCGGTCATGCTCTTGAAAAAGGCCTGCATCTCCTCGGGATAGCCTTGGATGAACTGCTGGAAGTTTTCCATTCCGGCTATGGAGTCATAGAAGTAGATCATCAGCAGGCCGTACAGGGCCAGGCCGATGCCCCAGCCGATCATCTGGCCGCGCATACGGCCCAGGGTGTGTTTCAGCTCGGCGAGCATGTCACTTAACCTCCTTTTGCCCGGCCTCGTAGTAGGCCAAAAAGACCTCTTCCAGCGACGGGTGATCGACCTCCAGGTCGCTGACCGGAAAGCCGGCCAGGGCCTTGATCAGGCCGTCTATCTCGCCCTCTACTTGCAGCGTGGCGCTGAGGCCGTTGCTTTGCGACAGCAGCAACACACCTCGCACATCGGCCAGAGGGCCAGGATCCACCGGCTGCTTGAAGCGTATCCGCACGCGGCGCATGGTCATGTCGGCCAGGCGGGCAGGCTCGGCCTCCTCGACGATCACCCCGGCCCGGATGATGGCCACCCGGTCGGCGATCGCTCCGACCTCGCTGATGATGTGGGACGAGAAAAAGATCGTCGCGCCGGCGGCCCTCGCCTCCCTCAGCAGGCGATAGACCACCTGCTGCATCAACGGGTCGAGGCCGGACGTGGGCTCGTCGAGCAGCAGCAGCTCAGGACGGGACATCAGCGCCTGGACCACGCCGACCTTTTGCTTGTTGCCCTTGGACAGGTTCTTGATCGGCATGGTCAGGTCGAGCTCCAGGCCGTCGGCGAGCTGCCGCACGTAGGCCCAGTCGGCCTTGTTGCCGCGCAGGTCGTTGAGGTAGTGCAGCGCCGCCTCGACCTTCGAGTTGGCTTCCAGGCTCAGCTCGCCCGGCAGATAGCCGGTCCGGGCGCGCACGGCCACCGGGTCGGCCTGCGGGTCCAGGCCCAGGACCCGGATCGTGCCGCCCTGGGGACGGATCAGGTCCAGCAGGCAGCGGATAGTGGTCGTCTTGCCCGCCCCGTTAGGGCCGAGAAAGCCAAAGATCTCACCGCGCCTGACCTCGAGGTCCACGCCGCGCAGGGCCTGGACCTGACCATAGGCTTTCGTCAAGCCTTGGGTTTTGATGGCAACTTGGTCACTCATCGAATTCCCCTCTTTTCTCCTCCAGGTTCGCCGCAACGGGCGCACCGAGGTGTTCATCCGCCTCAAGTCTTGGCACCCAGTATAGCCGCAGTCTGGGTAGTTTGTCAACCCCCAAATTGGGTATTTGTCGACCCTAGAATGGGGTAGTTGGGTGGGGGACGCTATCGAGATGGATGATTGTCGCTTGTCGCTGTTGCAGGTAAGGAAAAAGTGTGATAAGATGGGACATCCCAAGAAGACTGACTTGGGCATAGACAGCCTGGAAAAGGATCTAGCGGGTAAGACCTTGTAGAGTGCAGCGAATCAACTGGAGGAATATTATGAAATTTTCTTTTCTGCCTGCCAACGTAAAGTTCCACGATTACTTTGAAAAAGCCAGCGCCAACCTGCTGGAAGGCGCTCGCCTGCTGCAGAAGCTGCTCGACAACTACGAAGAGGTCGAAGACCTGGTCGCTCAGATCACCGAGATCGAGCACCAGGGCGATTTCATCGTCCACGAGGTGACCAACCTGCTGCCGCGCACCCTGATCACGCCCATCGACGGCGATGACATTCAGCGGCTGGTCTCCGCTGTGGACGACGCCCTCGACGCCGTGCACGCTGCGGCCCTGCGCCTGCAGATCTACCAGGTCACCGAGGTCAAGAAACCCGCCGCGCCGCCTGGCGCAGCCTGATCGTCGAAAGCGCCCAGGAACTGGACCTGGCGATGAAGGGGCTGCGCGACAAGAAGCATTACGCCGAGGTGCGCCAGCGCATCGTGCAGATCAACACCCTGGAAAACAACGGCGACCGCGTCCTGCAGGAGGGATTGAGCAGCCTGGTGGAGCACCGCGAGGATATCTTTGAATTTATCCGCTGGAAAGAGATTTACGAGCTGCTGGAAAGCACCACCGACCGCATCGAAGACGCCGGCGATGTGATCCAGAAGGTGATGATCGCCAATGCCTGATCCTACCCTTGTTTTGCGTCATCTTCATCATCGGGCTGGCCCTGGCTTTTGACTTCGTCAACGGCTTTCACGATGCCGCCAATTCGATCGCCACCGTGGTTTCCACCCGCGTGCTGACCCCGCTGCAGGGCGTCGTCTGGGCAGCGTTTTTCAACTTTGTCGCCGCCTTCACCTTTGGCACCGCCGTCGCCCAGACCATCGGCAGCGGGCTGGTGGACGTCAACCAGGTGAATCAATTCGGTCATCTTTGCCGCGCTGGTGGGCGCCGTCGTCCTGGGATCTGATCACCTGGCGGCTATGGCCTGCCCACCAGCTCCTCGCACGCGCTGATCGGCGGGTATGCCGGCGCGGCGATGGTCAAAGCCGGGTTCGACGTGCTCATCCTCGGCGGGCTGGCTCAAGACCCTGGCGTTTATTATCATCGCCCCGTTGCTGGGCTGGCTGCTGGGCACGCTGTTTATGATCATCCTCTATCTGGCTCTTCCGCAGGCAAACACCGGCCACTGCCGACCGCGTCTTCCGGCGCGGGCAGCTCGTTTCGGCCGCGCTCTACAGCCTGGGGCACGGCACCAACGACGCCCAAAAGACGATGGGCATCATCGCCGGGGTGCTGTTCACCGTCCCCGCCTACCGGCACCTGGTTGACCGACGCAGCCGGGGATCTGACCATCCCGTTCTGGATCGTGCTGATGGCGCATGCGGCCATCGCCCTGGGGACGCTTTCCGGCGGCTGGCGCATCGTCCACACCGTGGGCAGCAAGATCACCAAGCTGCAGCCGATGGGCGGCTTTGCCGCCGAGACCGCCGGCGCCGTGACATTGTTCACCTCGTCCGCACTGGGCATCCCGGTCTCCACCACCCACGTCATCACCGGCGCGATCGTCGGCGTTGGATCGGTGCGCAATATGCGCTCGGTGCGCTGGGGCGTCGCCGGACGGATCGTGTGGGCCTGGGTGCTGACCATCCCCGCTGCTGCCACAGTAGCCGCACTCGCTTATTCCTTGATTTCGCTGATCGGGCGCCTCTTTGCCTGACTTGGCTCGATCAGCCCGGCAGAGCCTAAGTGATGAACAGATGGACGTCTTGGGTTACATCCTGGACCGGCGTGGCGATCACCCCTGAAGCACAGCCAAGGCTCAAGGTAAAGGGCAAAGAACGAGGCAGATGCCTGGTCGAGCAGCTTTGCGTTGAGCCGATTCCTGTGGTACAATCTCCTTGCGTTGATGCCTGCCAGGCATCAGGCTCATGCTCTGCCTACTGAAGGCACGGAATAGGAAGGGAACATGGGTCGCTATCTCTCGATCCGAGAGGAGAAACCTGGGGCTGTTCGTACTGATCGCCTTTGCCTGGTCGTGGCTATTCCTTTTGCCCCGCATCCTGGCTACAGCCGGCTGGTTCGCGCTTCCGAGTTGGCTTTCTATGTTCCTCAGCATCATCGCTGCCTTTGGCCCTTTCGTCGCCGCCTTTACCCTAACCTACCGGGACGAAGGCCCGGAAGGCGCCAGAAGCCTGTGGCGTAGAGGCTGGAAGTACCGGTTCCAGAAGAAATGGCTCGTGCCGACCTTGTTGCTGCCGCCGGTTGTGGCCGTTCTCACCCTCCTGTTGGTCATGCTCGCCGGGCAGAGTATCGACTGGGAGCTTGCACCGCCTGTGCTAACGCTCCTTCCCCTCTTCATCCTGATCTTCTTAACAAACGCATTCCCTGAAGAGTTCGGCTGGCGGGGTTACGTCCTGGATCGCTTTCAACTGCGGTGGAATGCGCTCGTCTCAAGCCTGATCCTGGGTGCGATCTGGGGGCTGTGGCAACTGCCCCTGCACTTTGTCGCCGGCACGATACAGCAGGCAATCCCCATCTGGGAGTTTGTGGTCCAAACCATCGTCGTGGCGATCGCGTACACCTGGTTGTACAACAACACCAGCGGCAGTATTCTCGTGGCGATGCTCTTTCACGCGGTGAACAGCCTTACTGCGGCAGTGATCCCCTATTGGACCACGGAGATCGGCAGATGGATCCATCTGGCCATTCTACTCCTGGTTGTTGGAGCCATTGTGCTAATCTGGGGGCCAAAGACATTGATCCGGAAAAGAAACCGGCTTCTATCGTAACCGGCATCAGCCCCCCGGATGGGGTTTAGAAACCTCTCCTGGAAAACCAGAACTCGGCATCGCCTGCCCTATCCCTCGAAGCCACGGCCAGCCATCCGGCGCCGTCCCAGTGCGAGGGTTATGCCGGGAGATTCGATTCCCGGAAAGTGCTCCTCCACCCTTCGGGCAGTCTCTTCTTGCCCAGGCGGCACCGGCACCTCGACGGTGTATGTTTCCGTTGCTCCGATTCCCGTCCGGTAGCGGAGACTGAAAACCAACCGTGCTTCCGCACCATCCTCAACCAACGACACGCCATCCAGTGCCGGCGAGGGGGGCATTCCAGATGTGTAGAGCGCCGTTGATGTACAGCCCGTTCGCGGCGATAACCGCCTCGTGGGTGCTGCGCACAGCACGGCGGTACTGGACGTAGGGCATTCCAAAGGCAAAGGCGGCCAGATAGCAGCAGCACCCCCACCATCCCGCCGATGAACCAGGGCATGCTATCTCCCTGCCCACTCATATAACCGTAGACGGACAAAGAGGACGATGCAGGCCAGCATAAAGCCCGCAATCACCAAAAAGAGGACGAGGTTTGCGTTCTTGATTTCTTGCCGATCTCGCTGCGCCTGTTTTTCGACCTGGGCAGGGTCATAGACCCAGTGGGCGAGCAGTTTCTCGCCGGAGAAGATGGAGTTCAGCCTGGCGGCACGGTAGCCAAAGATGCCGGCGGTGACCAGCCCGATCAGGATGAGAAATAGGCCCACAAACTGCAGGGCATACCCTCCCTCCATCATGTCCAGGTTGGTGAGGAATGGCAGCAGGATGAGCAGGCCGCCAGCCGCAGTTATCATCACGCCAATGATCAAACCGGTGATTTCCGAGTTTCGTCGAGTTTTCATGGTGCCGATTTTACCACCGCCGAGCGGAAAGGCACAAGAGGCAGGGAAAGATTAAAATTTCCGTTCAATTGCTCCCGATTTCCGTTTTTGGGTATTGACAACGCGCGCTCTTTTGTGGTATACTGTTAACGGTAACGGGACCGGTAACGGGAACGGTAACGGGAACG
This sequence comes from uncultured Chloroflexia bacterium, assembly GCA_963749455.1. Taxonomy (GTDB): domain Bacteria; phylum Chloroflexota; class Anaerolineae; order JAAYZQ01; family JAAYZQ01; genus JAFGOG01. Next base: position 118,855 of record CAVVMX010000006.1, on the reverse strand, counting down.
GTCACAAGGACGAGTGCCATGCGTGCGCCAAGACAGGTCACAATCAGAGATGTCGCCGCTGCGGCTGGGGTATCCCACCAGACGGTATCGCGGGTGCTGAACGACCGGCCCGACGTGGCCGAGGAAACCCGCACCCGCGTCTGGCAGATCATCGAAGAGCTGAACTACCAACCCAATGCCATCGCCCGCAGCCTCATCCACCAGCGCAGCCTGACGCTGGGCGTCGTCACCGCAGGCCTCAAGTATGAAGGACCCTCGCGCACCCTCAACGGCATCACCAAACAAGCCGAAGAGCTGGGCTATACCCTCTTGCTCAAGGAGCTGCCCGATCTGCGCGCCAACAACGTCCAACCCCTTCTCAACTCACTGCTCGAAAGGCGGGTAGACGGCATCCTGTGGGCCGTGCCCGAGGTCGGCGACAACCGGGGCTGGCTCGAGGATCAGCTTGGTGGGCTGTCGGTGCCGATGATCTTTATGCAGATGCAGACCCGGCCGGGCGTGTCGATCGTCGCCATCGACAACTATGCCGGCGGGCGCATGGCCACAGAACACCTCCTCGAACAGGGGTACCGGCACATCGGCCACATCTCAGGCCCCCTCGATTGGTGGGAAGCCCGCCAGCGCAAGGCAGGTTGGCAGGATGCCCTGCTGGCGGCCGGGGTGCCGGTGGCCGAACTGGCACTCGGAAGAAGGGAACTGGTCCTCGGCCAGCGGCGAGCCGGCGATTGAGCGGCTGCTGGCGAGCTATCCCGAGATGGACGCAGTGTTTGTCGGCAACGACCAGATGGCGCTGAGTGTGCTGCAAATGGCCTGCCGGCGGGGCATACAGGTGCCCCACGACCTGGCCGTCGTCGGCTTTGACGGCCTGCCGGAGACGGCTCACTACTGGCCCCCGCTCACGACGGTGTACCAGGATCTGCGGAATCTTGGCTGCACCGCCGTACAAGAGCTGGTCCGGGCCATCGAGGCGGGCCGCGATGACCAGCTAGTTTTTGAGCCCCGATCGATCTCCCTTCGCCCGGAGCTGATCGTCCGGGAGAGCTCCATAGGCCGCCAGGGCTCGAACCGGGGTCATACACCAAACTGAGATTGGATTTCCTTTGATGGAGATGAAGCAGAATGGATAAAGTCACACTCGGTCTTATCGTCGGCAATCGAGGATTCTTTCCCGGCCATCTGTGTGAGACGGGCCGGCAAGAGGTGCTGCGCGTGCTGGCAGAGGAGGGGATTGAGGTCATCGCTCTCGACACGACAGACACCCCCTTTGGCTCGGTCGAGACGCTGCAGGACTGCCGAAAAGTGCGCCGCACTGTTCCGAGCGCACCGGGCAGAGATCGACGGCATCCTGGTGACCCTGCCCAATTTCGGCGACGAGCGGGCGGTGGCGAACACCATCCGGATGGCGGAGCTGAATGTGCCGGTGCTGGTCCAGGCCTTCCCCGACGAGCAACGGCAAGATGACGATTGCCGAGCGGCGGGACAGCTTCTGCGGCAAGATGTCGGCGTGCAACAACCTGTGGCAATACGGCATTCCCTACACCCTCACCACCCTGCACACCGTGGCCCCCGACTCGGAGAGCTTTCGCCAGGACCTGCGCCGGTTTGCCGGGACCTGCCGCGTGGTGCGCGGCCTGCGGGGAGCCAGATTCGGAATGCTGGGCGCCCGGCCGGCAGCTTTCATCACGGTGCGGTTCAGCGAAAAGCTGCTGGAAAAGGCCGGCATCAGCGTCGAGGTCATGGACCTTTCGGAGGCCTTTGGCCGGGCCAACCGCCTGGCGGCCGACGATCCGGCCGTCCGCGACAAGCTGAGCGCCATCAAGAGCTATGTCCCCACCACCGGCGTCCCCGCCGAGGCGCTGCTCAAGATGGCCAAGTTTGCGCTGGTGACGGAGCGCTGGATGGAGGAGAACGGGCTGGTGGCCACGGCAGTGCAGTGCTGGACGGCCATGGAAGAGTACTTTGGCGTCGTCCCCTGCACGGTGATGAGCATGATGAGCAACGCGCTCAAGCCCAGCGCGTGCGAGGCCGACATCACCGGCGCCATCGGCATGTACGCCATGGCCCTGGCCTCCGGCAAGCCCAGCGCGCTGGTGGACTGGAACAACAACTATGGCGACGATCCCGACAAGGGTGTCATCTTTCACTGCAGCAACCTGCCGGTCGACTTTTTCCAGGAGCCGGAGATGTCCTACCAGGACGATCATCGCCGGCACGGTGGGCAAGGAGAACACCTATGGGACCGTGGTGGGCCGGGTGAAGGCCGGACCGTTTACCTACTGCCGCGTGTCCACGGACGATGAGTACGGGGTCATTCGCGCCTACCTGGGAGAAGGCAGGCTGACCGGCGATCCCCTGCAAACCTTTGGCGGCTTTGGCGTGGTCAAGATTCCGGACTTCCAGGGCCTGCTCCGCCACATCTGTGAGAACGGGTACGAGCATCACGTCGCGGTGAACCGCTCGCAGGTGGCAGAGGCCCTGAATGAGGCGTTGACCAAGTATATGGGTTGGGAAGTTTACTACCATAAGGCCTGATGCTAACAGAAGGCCTGAGGCTTACAGGAGGGAGAAGTGCTCCACGAATGAAGTTGAGCTCGAGCAGCTCCGGCGGAACCTTTAATCGAAAGTAGCTTTCTAAAATAAAACGAAGGGAGAAGAAAGAAATGAACGTCTCAAAGAACCTGTTCAAGGCAGCGCTGGCGGTGCTGCTGGTCGTGTCGATGGTGGTGATCACCGCCTGCGGCGGCACGCAAAGCCGACTGCAGCCCAAGATCTGCACCTACAAGGACATGGTCGTCGGCTTTCTGCAGACCGGCTCTGAAGGTGGCTGGCGCGCCGCCAACACCGCCTCGTTCAAGGAGACCGCGACGCAGTTGGGCATCACCCTCAAGTTCTACGATTCCCAGAACGATCTGGCCAAGCAGGTCGCGGGCTTTCGCCAGTTCATCCAGGACAAGGAAGTGAACGTCATCGTCCTCGCCGCGCTCGAGACGACGGGTTGGGACGACGTGCTGAAGGAAGCCCAGGCCGCCGGCAAGACGGTCGTCCTGGAGGACCGCCGCATCGACGCAGCGGATAGACCTGTATGCCACCTACATCGGCTCCGACTTTGCCGAGGAAGGGCGCAAGTCCGCGGATGAAATCTGCAAGCTGCTCGAGAACAGCGCGACAAAGAACGTCTGGGAGCTGGTCGGCAACGTCGGCTCCTCCGCGGCCAAGGACCGCGGCCAGGGCTTCCGCGAGAAGATGGGTGCCTGCGGGATCACGATCACCAAGAGCCAGACCGCCAACTGGAGCATCACCGAAGGCAAGCAGGTGACGGAAGCCTGGTTGAAGGAGACCAAGGACGTCCAGGCCATCTTTGCGCAGAACGACGAGATGGGTCTGGGCGCCATCGAGGCGCTCAAGGAAGCCGGCCTCAAGCCTGGTGTGGATGTCTTTATCCTGTCGGTCGACGCGACCGCTGGCGCCTTCAAGGCCATGCTGGCCGGCGAGCTGAACGTGACGGTGGAGTGCAACCCGCTGCTCGCCCCGCAGGTCTACGAAGCTGCCCTGAAAGCGCTCAACGGCGAATCGCTGCCCAAGTGGGTTCCTTCGCAGGAAGGCGTGTTCCGCTCAACGGACCCGAACCTGCAGACAATCGCTGACGGCCGCAAGTACTAGACCTGGGGCAGATCCAGTCTGGTGACCGTGCTGCATGGTCCTGTAGAACAAGCCGAGGAGCGGCGTGCACGCGACGCCGCTCCTCGAACAACCCGGACTGCGCAGCATGCAAGAGATAGCAGAGGTGGTCCATGTCAGATTCTGACCAACCTGTTGTGGAGATGCGGGGGATAGAGAAAGCCTTCCCCGGCGTTCAAGCCCTCTCAAACGTGGACTTTTCCCTGAAGCGCGGCGAGATCCATGCCATCGTGGGCGAGAACGGCGCGGGCAAGTCCACCCTCATCAAAGTGCTGACCGGCGTCGAGAGGCAGGACGCAGGCGTGATCACCCTGGAAGGGCAAGAAATCGCCATCAGATCACCTCTCCATGCCCAGAAGCTGGGCATCAGCACGGTCTACCAGGAAATCAACCTGTGCCCCAACCTGACGGTGGCGGAGAATATCCTGATCGGCCGGGAGCCCAAGAGGCTGGGAGGCGTTCATTGGAAGGCAATGAATGCCCAGGCCAAACAGGTCCTCCAACACCTGGACATCGACATTGATGTGACCCAGACGCTGGGCTCGTATTCGGTGGCCATCCAGCAGATGGCGGCCATCGCCCGGGCGCTCGAGATCTCGTCCGCCAGGATTCTGATCCTGGACGAGCCTACTTCCAGCCTCGATATCCACGAAACTGCCCAGCTTTTCGGGGTGATGCGCAAACTGAAAAGCGAAGGCATGGCCATCATCTTTATCACCCACTTTATCGACCAGGTCTATGAGATCTCGGACCGGATCACCGTCCTCAGAAACGGAAGCCTGGTCGGGACTTTTGATACCGCAAGCATATCGCGCCTGGAATTGATCGCGAAAATGATCGGCCGCAATCTGACCGAATTCGACGAGATGTCGCGAATCAAGCTCGAAAGCAGCAAGCAGATCAAGGGTGAGGCGTTGCTTGAGGCCGAACGACTTGGCCTCACCGGATCTATCGAACCACTTGACCTGGAGCTGCACGCCGGCGAAGTGCTTGGTTTTGCCGGATTGCTGGGATCGGGGCGTACGGAAGTCGCCCAACTGCTGTTCGGGGTCGAAAAGCCCGACAGCGGCATGATGAAGCTGGCCGGCCACGTGGTCAAGCGGTTCTCACCCCTGGCCTCCATCAGCCGCGGCGTCGCCCTGTGTCCCGAAGACAGAAAAGAGGCCGGCGTTGTAGACGGCTTGACGGTCAGAGAGAATATCATCCTGGCTCTCCAGGCCAGCCGGGGTTGGTTCAGGTACCTGAGCATGCAACAACAGTACGAGACGGCGGACAGGTACATCAAACTGCTGAATATCGCGACCCCCTCCGCCGATCAGCCGGTCAAGAACCTGAGCGGCGGCAACCAGCAAAAGGTGATCCTCGCCCGTTGGCTCGCCACAAACCCCAAGATCTTGATCCTGGATGAGCCCACCAGGGGCATTGACGTGGGAGCGAAAGCCGAGATCCAGAAGCTGGTGCTGTCGCTCGCCGAGGAAGGCAAGTCGTGCGTGTTCATCTCCTCCGAGCTGGAAGAGGTACTGCGCACCAGCCACCGCATCGTCGTGCTGCGGGACCGGAAAAAGATAACAGAGCTCAGCGGTGAGGTGGACGAGCATGTCATCATGCAATCGATGGCCGGGGGTGAATCATGAGACAGCCCAAACCCTCCTTCAAGTTGAGAAAGGTGACTGAGAGCAGGCTCTTTTTCCCACTCGTTGCCTTTGCGCTCATTCTGCTCTTTGACCTGATCGTTATTCCTGGTTTTTTCAACATTCAAGATCAGGGAAGGCAACCTGTATGGCAGCCTGATCGACATCCTGCGCAACGGTTCGACTGTTTCCTTGCTGGCCATCGGCATGACGCTGGTCATCGCCACCGGCGGGGTGGACCTGTCCGTGGGCGCGGTCATGGCGATAGCAGCTTCGGTGGCGGCCGTGCTGATGAATCCGTACGTTTTGGCCACAGAGCTGCCGCCGAACCTCATGAAACTGATCAACGATCCGACCTTCACCTGGCAACCGCTTTGGATCGTGATCCTGGTGACGCTGTTCGTGGCCATACTCTGCGGTTTGTGGAATGGGCTGCTGGTCGCCTATGTAAGGATTCAGCCCATGGTGGCCACCCTGATCCTGATGATCGCCGGCCGTGGGATCGCCCAGCTCATCACCAATGGGGTGAGAATTCAGATCTTTTACGAACCATACGCCTTCATCGGACAGGGTTGGATTGTCCTGCCGTTTTCCTTATACATCGTGGCCTTTGTGTTCGCCATCGCCTGGCTTCTGACCCGCAAGACGTCCATCGGGCTGTTCATAGAGTCAGTGGGCATCAATTCCCGCTCCAGTTTCTACAGTGGCATCGAGGAAAAGAAGATCAAACTGCTCGCCTACACCTTCTGCGGCTTGTGTGCGGGGATAGCAGGCCTGGTGGCCAGCTCGAATATCAAAACATCGGATGCCTTTAATATTGGCATGACCAATGAGCTGGACGCTATCCTGGCGGTCGTCATCGGCGGCACTCTGATGTCGGGCGGCCGCTTCTCCCTGCTGGCCAGCATCATCGGCGCGTGGGTCATGCAGGCCATAACCACTTCCAGTTACGCGGTCGGTGTTCCAGCGTTTGCCCTGCAGGCCATCAAGGGGGTGGTGGTCATCCTGGTGATCCTCCTCTATTCGGAACAGGTCAGAGGCCTTGTCCGTAGAATCGGCGCGCAGAAAGAGGCTTAGCTGCGATGCGAAGAATAGGCGCTCTTATCTCCACTAATCAGAAGTTTATTCCGCTTATAGCGACGGCGCTGCTGGCTTTTGTCGCCTATGGGGTCGGCGCGATCATTTACCCGGCCATGCGGGATCCGCAGGTCTTCCTCAACATATTCCGAAACAACGCTTATCTGTTGATTAGCGCCATAGGGATGACGCTCGTCATTCTTACGGGCGGCATCGACCTGTCGGTCAGCGGCGTGATGGCGCTGACGACAGTAGCCTCCGCCGCGTTACTTCGAGAAGGGTGGAACTCCTGGGTTGTCATCTTGCTGATGCTGGTCATGGGGATGGCTTTTGGCGCCGTTATGGGCGGCTTTATTGCCTACATGAAGGTGCAGCCGTTTATCGCCACCCTGGCGGGCATGTGGGTTGCCCGTGGGCTGTGCTTCTTTATCAGCGACGATGCCATCGCCATCCACGACCGCACCTTTCACATTCTTGGGGCGACCAAGATCTTGATCCCAGGATTGAGCGATCCCTCCACCAAACAGGGGGATTTTATCTCCATATTCGTGGTCGTCGCGTTCGTCGTCCTGGCGGCAGCGATGTACCTTACCCACTACAGGCGGTTTGGCCGCACCGTGTACGCCATCGGGGGTAATGAAGGGCGAAATGAGCAATCTGCCCGGCTGATGGGCCTGCCGGTGAACTCGACCAAGGTGCTGGTCTACACGTTGAATGGGTTTTGCTCGGCGCTGGCAGGCATCGCGCTGGCCCTCAATGTGATGTCCGGTCATGGCTTGTATGCAAACGGCACTGAGCTGGATGTCATCGCTTCGGTGGTGATGGGTGGCACATCGCTGAGCGGTGGTGTGGGGTATGTATTCGGCACACTGTTTGGTGTGCTCATTCTGGGCATTACTCAGACCTTGATCCAGTTCAACGGAACGCTGAGCTCCTGGTGGACGAGAATCGTAATCGGCCTGCTCACGCTGATGTTCATCGGCGTGCAGAGCCTGCTGGCTGCCCGGAAACGCAGCCGCGGCCAGGCGAAGGAGGGCAGTGCGGAGGTGTCGGCAGCCGCGCGCAGACGTCGCTTGCTGCTGCTCGGCGGCGGCGCGATCGTTGCCGTCGCCGTGGTGGCGCTTGTGCTCAGCGCCGTCCTGAAACCGGCAGACGGTGGAACAGATGGGCACGACTGCTACGGCTGGATCTACCGGATGCGAAATCAAGCCCTTCCGGCAAGCCGAGGCCGAGATTGCCATGGAGACCGGGGCGGTAGTCGCCTACGAGCGCAACGGAGGACCTAACTGTATCGACGAGCTGTACTTCATCTATCCAGATGGGCGGATCGTCGGCGACGACGGCACTAACAAGATCGAGAAACAGGTGACCCCTGCCGATGTGGACACGCTGCTGGTGGGCATTAGCGACCTCGGATGGTTCACAGACGAGATGTACAACACCTGGCATACCCCCTGCGGGCAATGCTATGGGTACTATCTCACTGTTTCTTATGATGATCAGATCAAGACCGTAAAAGGCGTGGATGGCGGAACAGATGCTCCGGCTGACTATTGGCAGGTTGTGTCGCTGGTCAAGGGGATTGTTCCGCCTTTTGCCGCTGTCCCATAGCGCGTCGGAAGCGCCAAATGCAGGAGTATGAAAGATGAGAGGAAAAAAGGCACTGGTTCCTGTCCTGGTATGCGCTCTGCTTCTGTGTGCCTGCGACTATATCGTATTACCGGAGGACTTGGATAGTTATACTTCAACAAAGTCAGAAGGTTGGAGCGCGGTGGTGACCAATGTCAAGTCGGACGCCGGGGATTTGCACATTGACCTCACCATCCAGAACAAGACCGGCGATTGGAGTGCCATGCAAGCCACGGCGACCAAGCCGGCAGTGCTCACCACCGGCGACGGCAAGACCACAAACTGCGATACCGTTTTCGTCAGCACAGGCGGCCATCGCCTGGCTCCAGGCTTTCAGATGCGGGGCTATATCGGCGGGACAAAGGCCGAGCAGAAAACCCAGCTCATCTATGTGGAGTGCAAGGGCGCAGAGGCTGCTTCAGGATCCACGCTCGCCATCGATTACAGCTATGTTACCGGCGAATATAACTACTACTACCCGGATGAGAGCAAGGTCGACGCGACGCTGGAGGTCAAGCTCGACGAGGTCGCCACAGATCTGACCTATCCGATCGCCGAAGAGATCGAGGGTCTAGTCCAAAAGCCCGACGCCGAGATCACTGCGATCAACGACGTCACTCTTCTCCTCACCGGCGATCGAGCGCACGGATACCGGCCTGCTGTTCACGTGGCAGACCCAACAACCCCGGCGAGTATCCCACCTACGTTCACGTTGGCAACCCGCCTGTCATCGGTGCAGATGGCATCATCTATGGTTTCTACGAGACGCCGGATATCGTGTCGGTGCCCATCACCCCTGCCGGCGACAAGGCGGAATGGACGACCGAGACAGCGGTTCCACAAGATGCCAAGGGCTTGTACATACTGCTGAGCGTCGAGTCGAAAAAACAACGGCTCTTTGTCAACTATGCCGTCGATATCACCGATAAATAGCTTCTGGCCTCAACGGGGGAGACATGGCTGAGCGCAAATACACGATCGGTGTCGACTTTGGTACTGAATCAGGCCGTGCGGTGCTGGTCGACGTCAGCACCGGCCAGGAGCTGGCGACGGCGGTCCACTGGTACAAGAACGGTGTGATCGATCAGGCCCTACCAGAGAGCAACGTTCGTCTCGAACCCGACTGGGCGCTCCAGGACCCCAACGACTATATCGAGGTGTTCAAGCACGCCATCCCGGCTGTGCTCAAAGAGAGCGGCGTCGATCCCGCGGATGTCATCGGCATCGGCATCGACTTTACGGCCTGCACGATGTTGCCCACCAAGGCGGATGGCACCCCGCTCTGCTTCCTGCCCGAGTGGCGCGACAAGCCTCATGCCTGGGTCAAGCTGTGGAAGCATCACGCCGCCCAGCCCGAAGCCAACAAGCTGAATGAAATCGCCCGGCGATTGGGCTACAACTTCCTGGACCGCTACGGCGGCAAGATCAGCTCGGAATGGTTCTTCCCCAAAGCCTGGCAGATCCTCGACGAAGCGCCGGAGGTGTACGCCGCCGCCGACCGCCTGATCGAGGCCGCCGACTGGGTGGTCTGGCAACTGACGGGGGTGGAGACGCGCAACGCATGCACGGCCGGCTACAAGGCCATCTGGTCGAAAACGGAGGGCTTTCCCGCCGAACGAGTTCTTCAGGGCGCTCGATCCGCGCCTGGAGCGGATCGTGGACGAAAAGATGAAGCGCGACATCCTGCCGCTGGGCGTCAGGGCGGGCGGCCTGACCGAGCAAGCTGCCGCCTGGACCGGCCTGAAGCCGGGCACTGCCGTGGCGGTGGCCAACGTGGATGCGCACGTGGCCGTGCCCGCGGCGACCGTCACCGAAGCCGGGCCGCATGGTCATCATCATGGGCACCTCCAACTGCCACATGGTGCTGGGCAGCGAAGAGCGGATCGTGCCGGGCATGTGCGGCGTGGTCATGGACGGGATCCTGCCCGATATGCCCGGCTTTGAGGCCGGCCAGTCGTGCGTGGGCGATCACTTTGCCTGGTTCGTCGAGAACTGCGTGCCGGCAGCCTACGAGCGCGAGGCGCAAGCGCGCGGCATAGATATCCACCAGCTATTGGAGGAAAAGGCCGCCCGTCTGAGGCCCGGCGAGAGCGGCCTGCTGGCTCTGGACTGGTGGAACGGCAACCGCAGCGTGCTGGTGGACGTGGATCTCACCGGCCTGCTGCTGGGCGCCACCCTGCTGACCAGGCCCGAAGAGATCTACCGGGCGCTGATCGAAGCGACCGCCTTTGGGACGCGGATGATTGTGGAGACGTTCCGCCAGAACGGTGTGGCGATCCACGAGATCGTGGCCACCGGCGGCCTGCCCGACCGCAACAAGCTGCTGATGCAGATCTATGCCGACGTGACCGGCCTGCCGATCTACATCCCGGCCTCGTCCTTTGTCCCCTCGTTCGGCTCGGCCATGCACGGCGCGGTGGCCGCCGGGGCTGCCGCCGGTGGGTTTGACAGCATCGTCGAGGCCAGCCACAAGATGGCCCGGCTGCGGGACGAGAGCTACCACCCCATCCCCGAAAACCAGGCCGTCTACGACAGGCTGTACGCCGAATATGTCCTTCTGCACGATTACTTCGGCCGCGGCGCCAACGACGTCATGAAGCGGCTGAAGCAGATCAAGGCCCAGGCCCGCAACGGCTGAGCGAAGGGACGCTTGATGCTCGAACAGCTCAAGACAGAACTGGTCGAACTGCACCTGGAACTGCCCAGGCACGAACTGGTGGTGTGGACCGGCGGCAATGTGAGCGCCCGGGACCCGGAAACCGGCCTGGTGGTGATCAAGCCGTCTGGGGTGCGCTACGAGGACCTGCGGCCCGAACAGATGGTGGTCGTGGACCTGCAAGGCCAGGTTGTCGAAGGCGAGCTCAAGCCGTCCTCCGACACGGCCAGCCACCTGTACATCTATCGCCACCGGCCGGACGTGGGCGGCGTGGTGCACACCCATTCGCCCTATGCCACCGCCTTTGCCGCGGTGGGCCGCCCCATTCCCGTTGTGCTCACCGCCATCGCCGACGAGTTCGGAGGGCCGATCCCGTGCGGGGGATTTGCCCTGATCGGCGACGAGTCGATCGGCAAGGTGGTGATCGACAGCATCGGCGATTCGCCGGCCGTGCTGCTCAAGAACCACGGCGTGTTCACCATCGGCAAGACGGCCGAGGCAGCGGTCAAGGCGGCGGTCATGACCGAAGACAACGCCCGTACCGTGTGGCTGGCGCTGCAGTTGGGCACGCCCGACGAGATCCCGGCTCAAGAGGTGGCCAAGCTACACCGCCGCTACACCAAGGTGTACGGCCAGTAGCCGCCCAGGCCTTTACGCCCAGTCCTCCCTCTAGCCTCCCGCAGGCCCGCCTAGGGCTCTGCCCGAATGGGTTGGATAACCTGCGGGAGGCTAATAACAGCCGCACAACCCCCTACGATCGGCCTCCCACTAGGGATTGCTCGCTGGGCAATCCAGCCATCGACCATCCGCTCCAGCACATCCAGCGGCACTGCGCCGCTGCCCAGGAGCAGATCGTGGAACTCGCGCAGGTCAAAGCGCGCGCCCAGCCCCTGTTCAGCGCGAGCGCGCAGCTCGCGGATCTTGAGCTCACCGATCTTGTAGGCCAGCGCCTGCCCGGGCCAGGCGATGTAGCGGTCCACCTCATTCGCGATGTTGAGCAGCGTCGAAGAGGTGTTGGCCGCCATAAAGTCGATGGCCTGCTGGCGAGACCATCCGAGCGCATGGAGGCCGGTGTCCACCACCAGCCGGCAGGCACGCCACATCTCGTAGCTCAGGCGCCCAAAGTCGCTGTACGGATCCTGGTAGAACCCCATTTCCAGGCCCAGGCGCTCTGCATACAGCGCCCAGCCCTCGACGAACTCGGTAAACCCATTGAAGCGCCTGAAGAGCGGTAGGTCCAGCTCCTGTTGCAGCGCGATCTGCAGGTGGTGCCCGGGCACCGCCTCGTGCAGCGATAGCGCCTCGATCTCGTACAGCGGCCGGCTCTTCAGATCGAAGGTGTTTACGTAGTAAAAGCCGGCGCAGCGCCCGTCCCCCGTGGCCGGGAAGTAGTAAGCAGCCGTGTTGCCCGGAGCGCTGGCGTCGGGGATCGTCCGGATGCCGTAGGGCGTGCGCGGCAGGGTCTTGAACAGACGCGGCAATTCGCCGTCGATCCGCTTGAGGACGTACGCGGTCTCTTTGAGCAATGCCTCGGGCGTGGCAACGTAAAAGCGTGGGTCGGTGCGCAGATAGTCGATAAAGGCATTGAAACTCACCCTCGAAAGCCCGTCGCACGTATCGCGTTCTTCCATTTCGGCCCGGATGCGTTTCACCTCCGACTGCCCCGTGTCGTGAACCTGCTCGGCCGATAGATCGAGCGAGGTGAAATAGCGGATCCGGTGCTGGTAGAACGCGCGGCCGTTGGGCAAATGGCAAGCGCCGACCTCGTCGCTTGCCCCCGGTACATATTCGTCGTTCAGGAAGCGCAGCAACGCTTCGTATCCGGGCACGACAGACGTCAGCAGCGCCTTCTGCCCTTCTGCGATCAGCCGCTCCCGGTCGGCGCCGCCGATCGATTCCGGAAACCGGCCAAACGGCGCATAGAGCGGGCTTGTAGCAAGGATCGGTGACGATCTGTCTGCGCAGGCTGTCGTCCACGCCTGCCAGCGTCACGCCGGCCGGGCGGTAACCTGTCGCCAGTCCGCCGCGCATCACCTCGATCTGCTGCTCGACGTAGCGGCGGAAGGCGACCAGCCGCGCGACATAATTCTCATAATCCTTCACCGTCTCAAACGGCGTAATCAGAGGCAGCCACTCGGAAAAGTCGAGGTGAAAGCCGCCTGCCCTGGAGATAGGCAGACGGTAGGCGTGGAACTCGAGGTCGCCGGCCTCATTGTCAAGCAAGCGGGTCGAGAATGTCGGCATTCAACTGCTCCGTGGCCGTCAGGACTGTGCGATCGATCGCGTTTAGACGTCTTGCACAGGTCCCGCAGATGGTCCAGCCACTGTCCATAGTCGTCTTCGGTCACGCTCTGCAATCGGTCGTTGAAGCGACGATCGCCGGTGTAGGTGGCAAAGGTCGGGTCGTACCGCAAGCGTGATTCCCACTCTTCGCTGATGATCTCGGCAAGCTGCACTGAAGCGGTTCTGGTTTCCATGGTTTCTCCTCCTCTAGGGTTTGTGGCTATGCGCTCCACAAATATACCTGTGGGTCGAACCCATGTCAAGTTGAAGCAAGTCGGCTTCCGGCTCAGGGCGGGGCAGTCCATCACCAGAGGCCGAGCCACCCCTTGTCGTATTGCTCTTGGCGCCGGCCAGCCAGGGGCCCTCGTTTGCCGAGACCTTCAGCCAGATATTGACCAGCCTGACTTTCAGCCAGCAGGCAGCAGGCAGCAGTGTAGATCAGTCCGACCCGGCCAAGGTCGTGCAGGCGGTCTTAACCGCGGCACAGACCCAGAGCTTTGGCGCCTTGTCCGGCCTGTGCGACCCGCAGGGCGAGAACGACGAGGATACCGCACTGATCTGCGCCATGACTGCCGGTCATGCCGACAAGGACGCGTTTGTGACCTACTTTGCCACGGGCAAGATCAGCGGCGAGGTCACCGTCAGCGGCGATCGAGCGCAGGTGCCCTTCCTCTTTGGTCCCAGCGGCGACCAACAAGAGATCATGAGCCTGATCCGGCGGGACGGCAAGTGGTATCTGCTTGAATTCTGAAAGCGCCTAACATAATCATTCTCCCGCAGGCCGCTGGACCTGCGGGAGAATGATTGCATCTGAAATGCGACGACACGGTCCAAGCTTATGACCGTGACGTCCAGCGCAGCAGCCAGCGATCCTATGATGTGATCCGCTGACTTTAGGGAGTCTATACCCGTTCTTTCTCCAGGTCGAACTTCCAGTAGCCCGGGCCTTCGCTGTAGAAGCGCCTGTTGCGTTCGATCTCTTCCGCATGTTCTGCTGGCACTTCGTCCCCAGGAAAGATGGCGTCAGATGGGCAGGCCGCCTCGCAAGCACCGCAGTCGATGCAGGTGTCGGCGTCGATGTAGAAATAGGGCCAGTCGGCGCTATCCTTTGGTCCGGGAACGATGCAGCTCACCGGGCAGACTTCGGCGCAGTCGCCCACGCGGGTGCATAGACTGGTGATGACGTAAGCCATGATATACCTCCTATCGCTCAGATCACGTTCTACATAAACTCAGCGCGCAGGCTCTTCACCTCGGCGGCTGAGAGCCTGTCCAGCTTGCGGGCGGCGATCGGGCCCTGTTTCAGCCCGGCCACCTGTTCCTCGTAGGTGGGGAGCCGGGTCTGGTAAATGACGCCGATGGGGATCCGATCTCCCCACTCCAGCGCCTTCTGGAAGGCGGCCACGCGATCGCCCGTGTCGTGGCCCGTCTCGGCCAGGCTGTACACACGCTCACGATACCAATCGTAGGTGTTCTTGCGGTTAAAGGTCACGCACGGCTGAAGAATGTCAACCAGGGCATAGCCTTTGTGCTGGATGGCCGCGGCGATCAAGTCCGCCAAACCCTTGGCGTCGCCGGCAAAACCGCGGGCGATGAACGTCCCCCCGGCGGCCAGTGCCAATGCGGCCGGGTTGGCGGCCACCTCGAGCGCTCCCCCTGGCGACGTGCTGGTGACAAGGCCGGGATCGCTGGTGGGAGAATACTGGCCTTTGGTCAGGCCGTAGATCTGGTTGTTCTGGATCAGGTCCACGAGATCCAGATTGCGCCGGGCCGTGTGGATAAAGTGGCCCATGCCCAGCCCCATGCTGTCGCCGTCGCCGTGCACGGTGATGACCTTGAGGCCGTGATTCGCCAGCCGGGCTCCGGTTGCGACCGGCAACGGCCGGCCGTGCAGGGTCAAGAACCCGTTCACGTGCGTATAGTCGGGCAGCTTGCTGCCACAGCCGATGCCACTGACGATCAGCACCTCATGTGGCGCCAGCCCAGCCTGGACCAACGCCTGTTTGACGGCGCTCAGGATGCCATAGTCGCCGCAGCCAGGACACCACGTTGGCTTGACCGTACTCGCATAGTCCTTGATGGTCACTTCCACGTTAGCGAACCTCCTTCAAGCCAGCCAGGATCTCTTCCGGCGAGAATGGACGCCCATCGTAGCGTCGAATCGAGTGGTCCACCTTGATGCAGGTCTCGCCCTGGAGCAGGCGCTTGAACTGGCCGGTGTAGTTGTTCTCCACGACTCACCAACTTGCCTCCCTGTAGTGCTTCTGCCGCAGCCTCGGCCGGGAAGGGCCACAGATCGCAAAAGTGGACCAGACGCGCCTTGCCACCCAGCCGGTCCACCACCTCACGCAACACGCCGTAGGTCGAGCCCCAGCCGACCAGTACAATGGCTGCCTCGGCCGGACCGTAGCGGGTGGGGGTCTGGATCTCCTGCCGGGCCGTTTCCAGCTTTCTCATCCGCTTCTCCATCATCTTGCGGCGGTTGGCCATCTCTTCGGTGATGTGGCCAAACTCGTCGTGTTCGTCGCTGGCCGTCGCATACACCGCCTTGGGATGGCCGGGGACGGCCCGAGGTGAGATGCCGTCTTCCGTAAACAGGTGGCGTTTGTAGGGCTCGGTCAGGGCATCCAGTTCCTTCTTGCTCAGAAGCTTGCCCCGATCGATCACCACCGCGCTCAAGTCGATCGCGTCCACGTCGATCGTACGCATGGAGGACGCCAGAAGCTCGTCGGCCAGGACGATGACCGGGGTCTGGTACTTCTCGGCCAGGTTGAACGCCCGCCAGCCACACACGAAATACTCCTCGATGGTGCCGGGGGCCAACACCAGGCGGGGAAACTCGCCCTGCGAGGCGTTAAGCACAAAGAGCAGGTCACTCTGTTCGGTGCGGGTGGGCAGGCCGGTCGAGGGACCGCCGCGCTGCGCCTCCACCACTACCAGGGGCACTTCGCACATGCCAGCCAGGCCGAGCGCCTCAACCATCAGCGAAAAGCCTCCGCCGGAGGTGGCAACCATGGCCCGCGCCCCGGCGAAATTGGCGCCGATGGCCATGCACACGGCCGCGATCTCGTCTTCGGCGTGCTTGGCGACCATGCCAAACGGCTCCTCGTGCCTGGCCATCCACTCGATGATCGAGGTTGCGGGGGTCATGGGGTACGCCGAGATAAAACGACACCCACCGGCAAGAGCTCCCAGGGCAAAAGCCTGGTTCCCGCTCATCACCATTCGCTGCGGCGCGCCGGCTACCTGACTGAGCTTCCACTCAAAGCCAGGGGCGTACTTGTCCTTGGCATACAGGTAGGCGGCGCGGGCCACGCGCAGGTTGGCCGCGACCACGTCGTCTCCCTTGCGCTTGAAATTCGCGCGGATGATGTCCGCCAACCGCTCGTACGAGTACTCTACAACGCCGGCGGCGGCGCCCAGGGCGGCGGTGTTGGCCATCACCCGGTCGCCATGCTCTTTGGCAATCTCGATCAAGGGCACCGGCATCGCCTTGACGGCCGTGGCTGGAGACCGCACCGTGGTCCACCTTCAAGCCCGCATCGTAGATGATACCCCCGCCCTCGACCACCTCATTCTGATAGGCTTCCAGCGACTCTTCGTTCAGCGGGAGCAGGATGTGCACCGCCTCTTCGTGGGTGTACAGCGGCTGCTCGTGGACACGGATCTGGGAAAAGTTGAGCCCGCCGCGAATCCGGGACATGTAGTCCTGGAGCCCAAATACGTGCAGCCCTCCCTTTGCCAGAGCCCTGGCAAAACCGGCCCCGCTCGATTCGACACCCTGTCCTGCTGCCCCTGCAATCCTGAAGGTCATGTTGTTAAGGATAGTCAACGTCTCTCCTCCCTACCGGCATACCGGGCCTTAACGCCCACCGCCACATCCAGAGCCAGATTGTCAGGCCAGGGCTGCCGCATCTTGGCGAGAAGCGCAACCCAGCTTGACAAGGGCGTTGCTCATATGTACCCGCACCGTCAAAGAGTTGAGGGCGAGCATCCCGGCGATCTCGACATCACTGGCCCCTGATGTCATGAGTAGCCATACCGCCCGCTCTCGACGGGTCAGGTCCGTGCGGGCAAGAACCGAAAGGCCAAGACTGATGTCATGGCCGGAGGGTTCACCATGGGTATAGGTGCGTTCTTGTGACATCTTCTCATCTCCTCCTTGCGATGAACGGAACCGGCGACCTGGCCTGTAGGCTACAGACCAGCATCAGGCTGGTGGAGGCTGGCTCACACCTTTGTCAGGAACTCCTGAGCCGCGCGCTCCCACTCGCGGCTTTCCACTGTTACTTCTGAGCCCTTTCCCTTCTCTTTTCCCGTGGCCTGGACTGAAACGTGCCCACCGCCGCCTTCGAAGCGGGCACAACACTCGGCACGATCTATCACCTCCAGACCCCAGCCTCCGGGTCCAAAGAACGTCACGGCTTTGTCGATGACCTTTGACGGAACGAGCGTGCTTTCTTTGGCAAGGCTAATCATCGGCAGAGATCCCCCTCTACACTTTATCATACTATTATACCGGACCATCTCCTGCGGCGCACCCATCACCTGGCGAGACTCGGGCCTATCCAGTTGGAGAGTTCTTTCCCTATCCAGTCGACTAGGTCTCGCCTCGGGTAGAGTTTCTTCCAAGGATTCAGAACCTCCGAGAGGGTGCCTTGCGTGTTACACCAGGCTGATGTATAATAGCCATACATCGGGAGCATCCTTGTGATATCCCTGGCATTCAGCATTGCCAGTGAACCTAAGAGATGAAGGTGGCTCATATTGGCTGCCCTGTCCCAAGAAAGTATCTTCCCACACGCGGTTCGAGCTGTCTTCTGGGATCGGCCTGTCTCGACCGCTAAAGACCGGCTGTCAAACTTGCCGGTGTACGTGCCACCGAGAAACCCAGTCCTGTGGCAGAGGATAACCCCTAATGAAGACTAACCTGCTCCGTCACGAATTCGAGACTGCAAAGCAACACCTGGAAACGCTGCGGCAGCAAACGGGTCTGCTGCCCGAGCAGCAAGGCCCACTCGATCAAGCCCTGCTTGGCCTGTCCGACACACTGCAGTCGCTTCAGCAAGCCTACGCCGATCTGTCCCGGCAGAACAAAGAGTGCTCGGTCTTGTGCCAGAGTCTGGAGGCAGAGTGTGCCTACTACCGGGATATCTTCGACAACGCCCCGCACGCCCGCCTGCTGACGGACCTGTATGGCGCCATCGAGGCGGCCAATGCCCATGCTGCCGGCCTCCTCGGGGCATCCCAGGCCTCGCTCGCCGGCCAGCAACTGGTTGCCTTTCTGCCTGAGCAGGACCACGAGGCCTTCCGCCGCCACCTGGCGCAGCTACAGAACGGGCAGGAGGTCCGGGATTGGGAGGTTCGCCTGGAGCCGGGCACCGGTGAGACCGTGCCGGTTTCGCTGGACGTTGTGCCTACCTTTAATTCGGAGCACGAGATCATCGGCCTCCAGTGGCTGCTGCGAGACATCACCAGACAAGTGCGCGCAGAGCAGGCACTGCGAAAGAGGGAGCAGACGTTTCGCAGCTTCGTGGAGCAGTCCCAGGACGGCATCGCCCTGACCGACGAACAGGGACGTGTGCTGGAATGGAACCACGCGATGGAAGAGTCCACGGGCTTGCCGGCGGACGACGTGGTCGGCCAGCCGATCTGGGACGTGCAGTATAGACTGAATGCCGAGGCCGAACGGACGCCGTTCCGGTATGAACAACTAAAGGCCGGCATCTTCGACCTTCTGCGTTCCGGGCACGCACCCTGGTTGGGACAGGCCTTGGAGCGCGAGTACGTCCGGCCTGACGGCGCGAGCCGGGTGCTGCAGGGGGCTATATTTCCCATCAAGAGCGACCAAGGCTTTCTGCTGGGCAGCATCACCCGTGATGTCACACAGCGCAAGCGGGCGGAAGAGGAACGGGAGCTGCTGCTGGCCGAAGCGACCCAGGAACGGCAGCGCGCCGAGGAGCTGTCCAGGACTCTCGCGGAAGAAAGGAGCACCTTCCAGGTCGTGCTCGAGTCCACGCACACCCAGATTGCGTACCTCGACCTCCAATTCAACTTTCTCTTTGTCAATTCGGCATATGCCCAGGGGAGCGGCCACACCAGAGAGGAGCTGGTTGGCCGCGGCCACTTTGAGCTGTTCCCGAACGCCGAGAACCAGGCGATCTTTGAGAAGGTGCGAGACACAGGCCAGCCGGCGCGGTTTTTCGCCAGGCCCTTCGAGTACGCAGACCAGCCGGAGCGCGGGGTCACCTACTGGGACTGGTCCCTGGTGCCGGTGAAAAGCAAAACGGGCGAGGTCCAGGGGCTGGTACTTTCGCTGCTCGACGTAACTCAACAGATCGAGGCCCGCCTGCGCATCGAGGCCCTCTCGGCCCAGGCGCAGCAGCAGGCCAGCGAGCTGACCGCCATGCTCAATGCCATACCCGGTCCGGTGGCCGTTTGGGATACCCAGGGCGCCGTATTGCGGGCCAACCCCGCAGCGGTGGCGCTTGGGATAGCGCCGGCCGGCTCGCAGGCAACCTTGGTGGCTGAACGGCTGGAGGTGCGCTATCCCGATGGACGCCGGATCCCCCCACAAGAGCTGCCTGTTGTCCGAGCCCTGCACGGCGAGACCATACTCAATGAGGCCGAGATCCTGGTCAACGCAGCGGGCGAGGAGCGAGAAATCGTGGCTTCGGCCGCTCCCATTTTCTCGGGAGGCGAAATCACGGCGGCGGTCGTGGCTTCTTACGACACCACCGAGCAGCGTCAGGCCGAAAGGGAACGCGAGCGGCTGTTGGCCGAGAACCGGGCCCAACGCGAGTTCCTGGAGCGGCTACTAGAGGCGGCTCCGGTGGGCATTGCCGTGCTGCGCGGCCCGGACCATCGCTACGAGCTGGCCAACCCCTACTACCGGGGTATCACCGGCGTGCCAGACACGCCGATGGTCGGGCGCACCATTGTCGAGGTGATTCCCGACCTCCCCAAGCGGGGGATGCCTGCGCTGATGGACCAGGTGTACCGCACGGGCGAAACGGTGAGCACCCGCGAGGTCCAGTTGTCGTTCGGGCCTGGGCGCGAAGAAACCTATTGGAACACGGACCGGGTGCCGCTGCGCGGTCCCGACGGCACGGTGGATGGCATCCTCGTCCTGGCCCACGAGGTCACCCAGGAGGTGCAGAATCGCCGGCGCATCGAGGCCCTGAGTGCCCAGGCGCAGCGCCAGGCCGACGAGATGGCAGCCGTCTTTGCGGGGTTGGTGGAGCCGCTGATGGTCTTTGATGCCGCGGGGGCGATCGTCCGAGCAAATCCCGCGGCGGTGGAGGCGCTGGGGATCGACCCGGTCGGCCTTCCCGAGGCCGCCCTGGGCCAGAAAATGAGCACGCGCTACCCCGACGGCCGCCCTGTCCCGCCAGATGACCTGGTCGCCGCCCGGGCTTTGCGCGGAGAGAAGGTGCGCGACGAGTACCAGAGGCTGGTGACTGCGGACGGCGAGGAACACGCCATCGTGGCTTCGGCCGCGCCCATCGTCACCGGCGGCCAGATTTCGGGCGCAGTGGTGGCCTGGCACGACATCACCGAGCTGAGGCGGGCCGAGGAAGCCATCCGCCAGGCGCGCGACGAGCTGGAACTGCGGGTGCAGGAACGGACTGCCGACCTGATGCGCGTCAATGAAGTGCTGCTGGCCGAGAATCAGGAGCGCACGCGCGTTGAAGCAGAGCTGCGCCTGAGCGAGCAAAGGCTGGAGCAGCGCGTGGGCGAGCGGACCCGAGAGCTGGCGACGCTTCTCGACATCTCCAACACGGTGGCCCTCACCCTCGACCTGGAGCCGCTGCTGACCCTGATCTTCGAACGGCTCAGGGATGTGGTGGACTATGACGGGGGCACGGCCTTCAGGCTTGAAGGCGGGAACCCTCCGTCCCGTGTTCCACCGAGGTCCCATCCCGCCGGATGACATGTTGCGCATCGGAGCTCGCCTGGAAGAGGCAGTTCTGGGCACGCCCGTGATTTCGGGCTCCAGAGCCCATGATCATTGCCGACATACAGAGCGAGCCTGCCCTCCAACAGGCCTTCCGGCAGGCAACCGGCGCCAAGTTCGAGGAGATGGCCGAAGGCCATTCGCGCGTGGATGGCGGTGCCGGTCACCATCAAGGAACAGGTGTACGGGGTGCTGTACATGTACCATCAGCCAGCCCGGCTACTATACAGAAAAGCAGGCAAGGCTGGCCCTGGCTTTCGGCAACCAGGCTGCCGTGGCCATCGAGAACACACGGCTGTACGAACAGGCGCAGAAGCTGGCCGCAGTCGAAGAGCGCCAGCACCTGGCCCGTGAGCTGCACGATGCCGTAAGCCAGACCCTCTTTTCGGCCAGCCTGGCGGCAGATGTCCTGCCCCGGCTGTGGGAACGCGACCGCGAGGCAGGGCTGCGCTGCCTGTCGGAAGTGCAGCAGCTCACGCGGGGGGCCCTGGCCGAGATGCGTACCCTGCTGCTCGAGCTGCGGCCGACAGCGCTGGTGGAAACCGAGCTGGGTGCCCTGCTGCGCCAGCTCGCCGAGGCCGTCACCAGCCGGGCTCGCATCCCGGTGACGGTTCAGGCAGCGCCGCACTGTACCCTGCCTCCCGAGGTGCAGGTGGCCCTCTACCGCATCGCCCAGGAAGCGCTGAGCAACGCGGTGAAACATGCCGGGGCCAAGCAGTTGACAGTGACCCTCCGTTGCGTCTCGCCCTGCCTTGGCGAGAACGGAAGTCAGCAGGCAGGGGGAGTCGAATTGATCGTGGCCGACGATGGGCAGGGCTTTGATCTGAATGTGAAAACACGGGGTGGCAAGGGCCTGGGGCTGGGCATCATGCGCGAGCGCGCCGCAGCCGTCGGAGCGGCGTTTCAGATTCAGAGCCAGCCCGGGCAGGGGACCCGGATCACGGCCAACTGGCCTAAGGAGAATTGAACCATGACGGAAATCGATCCCATTCGCC
The DNA here is from genome assembly GCA_963749455.1 of uncultured Chloroflexia bacterium. Classification (GTDB taxonomy): domain Bacteria; phylum Chloroflexota; class Anaerolineae; order JAAYZQ01; family JAAYZQ01; genus JAFGOG01. The sequence continues at coordinate 96,949 of CAVVMX010000006.1, read as the reverse complement.
TCCTGATCGTGGACGACCATGCCGTGATGCGGACTGGGCTCAAGCTGTTTCTGATGGCCTTCGACGACCTGGACCTCGTGGGCGAGGCGGCCAACGGTGAGGAAGCCATTCATCTGTGTGGCCGGGCTCACCCCGACGTTGTGCTGATGGACCTGGCCATGCCTGGCATGGACGGCGCCACCGCGACGCGCGCCATCCGCCGCCAGTACCCAGGCACCCAGGTGATCGTCCTGACCAATTTCCAGGACGTAGACCAGGTGCAACAGGCGCTGCAGGCAGGTGCCATCAGCTACCTGCTCAAGAACGTCTCAGCCGACGAGCTGGCCGCTGCCATCCGGGCAGCTCGCGCCGGCCGGTCCACCCTGGCCCCAGAGGCGACGCAGGCGTTGGTGCAAGCCACGATGCAGGGGCAGGCCCCAGACTACGACCTGACCCCCCGCGAGCAAGAGGTGCTGACCTGGATGGCCAAAGGGTTGAGCAACCCCGAGATCGCCGAGCAGTTGACCGTCAGCCCGGTGACTGTCAAGTTCCACGTGAGCAACATCCTCTCCAAGCTGAGCGCCACCAGCCGCACTGAGGCAGTGGCCGTGGCCATGCAGCGAAACCTGATTCGCTAAGGGAGGCCTGTCACTCGCCACCGTAAGGCCCATCGGCCGGGCTCCAACTCCCGTCCAGGTAGGCTGCCACGCCAGCGCGAACAGTACTCACGCTCATGCCCGGCAGGAGCCCTTCCAGCTCCTTCATTTCTGTATCGGCCGGAAGGTCGGGACTGGCGCCGATCATGGTGTACAGCGCGTCCAGCGGCACGCCATAGGACTCCGACACCGTTGCCAGCGTCATCCAACCCTTGATACCCGCCGGGTCGGCCTGGCCGCTTTCGTCAAGCATCACCTCACCGCGGCCGCTGGTCCGCCACACCCCGGCGGCCTGGGCCACCAGGACGCTACCCAGCAGGGCCACGACGGCCAGGACCGGCATCACATACTTGTTGACTCTTACGGCTTTCATGCCACACCTTCCTTCTCGCCAGACTTGAGTTTCGGCAGGACTGGGCCCAATGTTACGCCGAGCGCTGCCTTGTGGGGGCAGGCCTCCACGCATTCGAGGCAGCCGATGCAATTGGCGGACACTGCCGGGTCGGCGTGGGCGACGTCGATCTTGACCGGGCAGGGGGCATTGCACACAGCACAGCCCCGGCACTCGCCCTCCACGCGGCGGATGCGCAGCAGGCTCAGGTTGCCCAGCAGGCTAACGACTCCCCCCAACGGGCAAACGTATCGGCACCAAGCCCGGGGGATGAGCAGCACGCCAGCCACCACGACCAGGGCCACGACGTAGGCCAGCCATTGTTCCGCCAGGTTGAACTCAAAGAGCCAACCCAGGCCAAAGATAGTGCGGTAGGGGTCCCAGGCAGCGAACCACAGCTTGACGCTGGCAATGGTGGCAGCGATGATGACCACCAGGCTCACGTAGCGCCCGTAAGTCAGGACACGATCCAGCCGGGCGGGCACCCGCACCTCGGGCAGGTGCAGCTTGGTGCGGATCCAGCGTCAGCAGGTCCTGGAAGGCGCCAAAGGGGCAGATCCAGCCGCAGAAGGCGCCGCCGGTCAGGATCACTCCGACGATCAGCCCCACGGCCAGGACCAGGTTCGATGCATGGGTCATCTGGACAAAGAGGCCGCCGCCGGACACCCAACGCCACAGCGTCTCAAAACCGCCAAAGGGGCAGTAGGCGTCGATCGACGCCATGTGCTGGCTGGTCACCGTATAGTGGAGTATGCTACTGACGACGATAAACAACCCAAAGGCTGCCTGGGTGAGCCGTCGTAGCAGCCGGGTGCGGGATCGCTTCGATCCCTTGCGTGGCCTGGTCATTGCGGCCATTCATTCCTCCTATGGAAAGCTCGGCCCTCATTCTACCGGCGAGATGTGAAAAAGCTGTGAAGAACCTGTGAGGTTTTATGGGAGAAGGGCTACTCTCTCGACCACCGCCCAAAAGATCGCGCCCTGCCGCACCAGGCGCACGCTTCCGCCCGCCGCCTCGAAAATCTGCTGTACGGCGGATGGCGAGTGAAAGTGGCTGCGCATCAGGACCAGTTTCTCAGCCAGCGCGAGCAAGCGGACCGACGCGCGCTCGACATTTGGCTCCTCGATGACCAGCCTCCCAGACGGGGCCTAGCACCCGCAACAGCTCGATCGCAGACTGCCGCTGATCTTGCAGATGGTGAAAGGCATCTACAACCAGGATTCGAGCAAAGGCGCCATCGGCAAAAGGAAGCGACTCGGCCCGACCGCGGGCGGCCGGCAATCCTTTGAGACAAGCCTGCTGCAGCATGGCTGCCGACTCGTCTACCACCACTACATCATCCGCCAGCCCGCGCAGCGCCTGGGCCACCCGTCCAGTACCCCCACCGACATCCAGGATCCGTCCGTCGACCGGCAGCTCCAACAGACTGCGCAGTCTCTCAGGCTGCGGAGAGGCCAAGACCCGGTCGTAGATTGGCGCAACGAAGCGAAAGTGATCGAGCACTAGGCTGACCGCTCCCGCCACTCGCGAATCGCCCGGGCGTGGATCGGATAATGGCTGTACGTGTCCAGACGCAGCCGGCGTCTGAAGCGCGTCTCTGATATGAACTGATCCTCCGGCACGCATGAGACATATTCGATCAACCTGTGGTGCGTTTCATCCAATTGCCTCAGCACCTCGGACAGCACAAGGCCACGCTTCTGTTCAGTCATCTGCGCGTTAAAGGCATCGATGCCGCCGTACAGGACCGAATAGCGCGGCGGCCGGCCGCCTTGGAGAATGGTCGGAAGATGTTTCAGCGCCTCCTCCTCCCACCAGCTCACGTGGGCCAGGATGTCTCTCACCGACCAGTCTCCCGTAACGCCACATTCCACCAACTGCTCATCGGCTAGGCCGGCGTACGACTCTTTGAGCGCCGCCCAGGCCTGCCCAAGCTTGTTCAGAAGCTGTTGTTTCTTCATACGCTCACCCTTCTCTCTGTGCCAGGTTCTTGCCCACCGCGGTTGTTCATGGCTCGATTATACACCACGGTAGCCTGTTTGACCATTGGGCAATCACATCTAGTCGCCCGTGCGACCGTCTGATTCGACCACGGCCCTGAGTGGATATCCACAGAGCCGCTGCGGCGCCATTTGTTCTGAGGGCTTGATTGGTGTATACTCGGTCCAGGCCGAGCGCGATTTCCGGTTATGATGCAATGCATCTATCGCGTTCCCGGACAAGTGCGGCCACGAGCGGCCGGTAGGGTAAGGATCAAATCATGAACAACACCGTCGTCAAATCAAGCGGGCGTCACCTGTGGCGTCATTTTCTCATGCTGTTCCTGATCGTGTCACTGCTGGTCGGCGCAGGGACCGGACCGGAGCCTTGGCCAACGGCGCGAGCCCAGGACAATGGCGGCTCCTGTCCAGTTCGACCAGGGGATAGACGCTGCCCAATGGTACAAGGACCACGAGATCGAGCAGGCGTGGAGGCCAGACTATCTGGAGCTGGCTACCGGCGATCCGAGCCTGCTCACCGATCACGGCGTCTATGCCTGGCCGTTCGCGCTCGACTCGATCGGATGGAGCATGCAGTCGTACCAGGACTATGGGGGAACGCCCTACTTTCATCACGGCATGGACATGATGAAGATGTACGGCACGGATGTCTTCAACCGGTCCGGCGGCCAGGTGGTCAACATCGAAAACTATAAGCCCGGCTGGGACCTGTACTGGGAAGTAGCGGTCCTGGACCCGGACGGCTACATCTGGCAGTACCATCACATCGACGAGCCCACCATCCCGCGACTTGATCTGGGACAAGTACGCACGAGTACCTGGCCGATCCGGTGAACGGCGGGTTCATCGCCCCCGACACCTACATCGGCGACATCATCGAGTGGCCGGTATGGTCGTTTGGCAAGCAGTTCAACCACATCCACCTGAACATCCTGGCCGCCGGGGGGGTGTACGTCAACGGCTTTGAGTTCCACACCGCGCTGCCCGACACGGTTGGCCCGGAGATCCAGGCCGTCGGGCTGCTGCAGAACGGCCAGATCTATCCCGGGAACACAATCGAGGGCAGCTACAGCCTGTACGTTCGCGCGCGCGACCTGATCTTGGACGACGTCTACTACCTCCCGCCCTGGGAGATCACCTTTTCTGTGGACTGCTGGCCGGAGCAGACCACCTGGCGGTTCGATACCCTGCCGGGCGGCGCGGACAGATGGGCCTACCTGAACGACTTTTACGTGGTTCCGCCGACGTGCGGGGATTATGACTGCCGGGAATATTACATCGACCTGGGGTTCATCCCCGATTCGCAGTTCCTGTTTCCTGCCGGCGGTGGGGCGCACACGGTCTAGGTGACGGTGCGCGACTATGCCGGCAACTCGGCCAGCCAGTCGTACACCTACACAGTTGACGGCCCCAACCAGGCCCCCACTGCGAACCCGCAGTCGCTGTCCACCGATGAGGATACACCCCTCGACATCATTCTCACCGGCTCTGATCCGGACTGCAATCCACTCACCTACAGCGTCGTGTCGAGTCCGAGCCACGGCACACTTGGCGGCATCGCGCCCAACCTGACCTACACGCCGACGGCCAACTACAACGGCGCTGACAGCTTGACCTTTGTGGCAAACGATGGTCTGGCCACCTCGGAACCGGCGACGGTGACCATCAGCGTAATGCCGGTAAACGACGCACCGGTGGCCGACCCGCAGTCGATTGCGACACGGCAGGACTCGGCAGTGGCAATCACCCTGACCGGGTCGGACGTTGATGGGGATGAGCTCACCTACGGCATCGTCGTCCAGCCGGATCACGGCACCCTCAGTGGGACGGCGCCGGACCTGACCTACACACCCGCCCCTGGCTACGGAGGGCCCGATAGCTTTGCCTTCATCGTCAACGATGGCGAGCTTGACTCGGAGCCGGCGGTGGTCAGCGTCACGATCAAACTCGTTACCTACCTGCCGGCGATCTTTGGCACGTTCCTCCGGGATAATCACGTGAGCTGGGGCGCTGCCCAGCAGGGGAGACCGACCTCAGTCTGGGTCGTTGGCAGATGAAGGGTCAGGGGGTCGAGAACCGAACGACCAGCCTCGCTAGCCAAGCAGGTCGTCGTAGGGATAGACCGCCGCCTCCTGGGCGGCGGCGCGGATGGCAGGGTCGTCGGAATAGACGCCGCGCCGTTCGGGCGGGATCAGCTCAGCGATGCGCCGCATGATCTCATGCCCAATCTCGTCCAACTGCTGCCGGCGCTCCCGGCCATGGCCGGCCGCCTGGAACGGGCCAAAGGGCCGGCCGATGCGCACGGTAACCGTTGCCCGATGGCGCCGGCGCACAGAAGGAAAAAAGTCCAGCAGACCATCCAGGCCAATGGGCAGCAGCGGCGCGCCGGTCTGAACCGCGAGGTAAGCCGCCCCCGGGCGCGCTGGGCGCAGGACGGAAGCCCAGTTCCCGCCCTCGGGCATAACCCCCAGTACCCCCTTTTGCGTCAGCACGGCCGTAGCCGCGCGCATGGCGTCGCGCGAGGCCGCGCCGCGGCGGACGCTATACACCCCCCACATTTTGGGCAGAAAGGTCACCGCCGGGGGTGCATTCACCATTTGTAGCCCGGCCAGGAAGTCCAGTGGCCATGACGTGACGCAGATGACCGCCACCGGGTCGAGAAAGTGAAAGTGGTTGGCAACGACAAGGAGCGGGCCGGAAGCCGGCAGGTTCTCCCGTCCTTCGATCCGCAGGCGGCTCAGAGCAGCAAAGGCCAGGCGGATACCCCCCCGCATGAAAAAACGGAGGATCCGCCGGCGCGGATAAGGAAACTGGGACGCATAGTCCGGGGCTTTGGGACCCATGAACTCAGTATAATGGCAAACCGGTGTATTGGCAAAAATGCAGGGCAGACCACAGAAGAGTGAACAGCGAAGTGAGATCCTCCCACCGGTCCCCAACTTGCAGCCCTGCGCAGATGTGGTAGAATGGTGCTTTCCCGGGCAGAACGCAAGAATCTCGACAAGGAGACCATATGAAATCAGCATGGAAAGTACTTAGCGGCACCCTGGCCCTCGTGCTTGTCGGGCTGGGCTTCGTGTGGACGCTCTCGGACCAACCGGTAGGAGGCAGCGCCGCGGCGCGCGTCGCCGGTGGCAGCGCCGGCCCGCCTGGGGAGCAGCGAGACCCTGCCCTATACCGTCACCGTCAGCGGGCCCTACACCCCCACCCTCAGCGTAGCGGTGCGGGACCTGCCGGACGAGCCCGACCTGCCGACCCTGGACCGTGAGCCGGCGCAGCGCGACGACCGCGGTTTTGTCGGCCCCGACATCCAGATGCCGCCCCACGGCAACCCGCTGGCGGAGCTGCAGCAGAACGCCCCGGCGCCGGTCCCCGACGGCTTTGCGACGCCGATCCTCAACTTTGCCGGTATCCAGGACAATTCCTCGCCACCGGACGACACCGGCGACGTGGGACTCGAACCATTTCCTCCAGGGCGACAACGGCCCCAACGGCTCGCGCGTCACGATCTATGACAAGGCCGGCGCCCAGCTTGACCAGTTCGACATGGAAGACCTGGCCACCACCTCGCCGTGCAACAGCGGCTACTGCGACCCGATCATCCAGTACGACGAGCTGGCCGACCGCTGGATGATCACCGAGTTCGACAGCAGCGCCACCACGCTGTGCGTCTACGTCTCCACAGACGCCGGACCCCACCGGCCAGTGGTGGGCCTATGCCTTTGACCCGCGGGGCAGCATGCAGGACTATCCCAAGTACGCCGTGTGGCCCGACGGCTACTATATCGGCGGCCAACAACGGCGGGACGGTCATCGTCCTGGAGCGGGCCGACATGCTGAACGGCCAGCCGGCCACCATGCAGACCTTCAACATCGGCGAGCTGCCCGGATTCGGCTTCCAGCTGACGGTGCCGGCCACCCTGGAAGGCGCAGGCGCCGCCGGCCGGCGCTCCCGCCTACTACCTGCGCCCGCGCGACACCGAGATCCACGGCGGCACCTGCACGAACTGCGACCTGATGGAGATGTGGTCGCTGCACGTGGACTGGACGACGCCGGCGAACTCGTCCCTGACGTCGCTCCCCGGCGTCCAGCTCACCGACTGGGACCAGACGCTGTGCGGCACGGGCAGCGACTGGAGCTGCATGTCCCAGCCGGGCACGTCGCAGAAGCTCGACCCGATCCGCGAGCCGGTCCACTACCCGCTGCAGTACCGCAACTTTGGCACGCACGAGACGCTGGTGGGCTGCTTTGCCGAGGACGTGGACGGACTGGACCGCGCCGCCGTGCACTGGTTCGAGCTCCGCCGCACGCCCCCCGGCTCCGGCAACTGGGTCAACTACCAGGAAGGTGTCCTGGGCGACGGTGTGGGCGACATCCACCGCAGCGTGTGCAGCGCGGCCATGGACAGCGCCGGCAACATCGCCGTGGGCTACACCCGCACCGGGGCCAACGCGCCCTACTACCCCTCCATCTACTACTCGGGCCGCCGGGCCTCTGACCCGCTGGGCACGATGCCCTACTACGATAACATGATCTGGGACGCCACCACCTCCAAGACGAACAACGAGCGCTGGGGCGACTATTCCGGCATCGGCGTGGACCCGGCCGACGGCTGCACCTTCTGGTACACCACCGAGTACGGCGGCAGCGGGCAGACGCGCATCGCCGCCTTCAAGTTCGACGAGTGCGGCACGCCCGACTTTACCCTGAACGCTTCGCCGGATGTTCTGAATGTCTGCGCCCCGAGCGATGCCGTCTATACGGTGAGCCTGGGAGCAATCAGCGGGTTCAGCAACACCGTGACGCTGACCTCGACCGGCCAGCCGGCCGGCACGACCGCGTCGTTCGTCCCCAACCCGCTCATGCCGCCCGGCGAAAGCACCTTGACGATCGGCAACACCGGCGCCGCCGCCCCAGGCTCTTACAACATCGACGTCATCGGCGCGGCGGCAGGCTCTCCCGGGCACCAGGAAACGGTCGTGCTCAACCTGTTCACGGCCGCGCCCGATGTCGCGACGCTCCTCCTGCCGGCCGACGGCGCCATGGACGTGTCCACCCGGCCCACCTACGACTGGAGCGACGTGACCAATGTGACGACCTATGAAATCGAGGTCTCGACCGATCCCGACTTTATCACCATCGTGGACTCGGCCACCGGCCTGACCGCCTCGACCTATACCCCGGCCGGCACGCTGGCGATGGACACCGTCCACTACTGGCGCGTGCGGGCGGTCAACGCCTGCGGGGACGCGGTCTCGGTCGTCGGGGCCTTCCGCACCGCGGCCAGCAGCTGCGTGACCTATGTCAGCACCGACGTGCCCAAGCCGATCAGCGACTATACCTGGACGACCAGTGTGATCAACGTTCCCGACGTCTTTGACGTCATCGATGTGGACGTGATCCTCAACTCGATCGTCCACACCTACGACGGCGACCTGGACATCTATATCCACCACCCCGATGCCACGGAAGTCGAGCTCTCCACCGACAACGGCGGCACGGGCGAAAACTTTACCAACACCCGCCTCGACGACGAAGCGGCCACTTCGATCGCCGACGGCAGCGCGCCCTTTACCGGCAGCTTCCGGCCCGAGGGGAGCCTGGCGACGCTCGACGGGAAAACGGCCAACGGCACCTGGACGCTGCGCATCTATGACGACGCCGGCAGCGACACCGGCACGCTGAACGCCTGGAGCCTGGTCGTCTGCGGCGCCGGCGGCGGCGTGACCGGGGACTATAGCGACCTGGCGCACAGCTACGGCGTCGCCTGGCACACCGGCGACGGCACGCTGCGCCTGGGGACCACCTGGACGCTCGACGACGCCTTTGCCCCTCCTGGCTACGACGATGCCAGCGACGACGGCGTCACCTTCCCCTACGGCCTGGCGCTCGGACAGCCCAACACCGTCCGGGTGAACGTGCAGGGCACCCCGACCAACGGACGCTGGCTGCGGCTATGGTTCGACTGGAACGGCGACGGCATCTTTGGCGACCAGGCCGAGGGCGAACAGGTGTACAACGCCGCGGTGAACGACGGCGACAATGACATCACCGTGAGCGTGCCGGGCGATGCGGTCTTGCCGGTGCACTACCGGGCGCGGCTGTACGACAGCGCCAGCAGTCCCCTGCGGGACGCCGGTTCCTGGGGCGGCGCGACCGGCGGCGAGGTGGAAGACTATGCGGCAACGATCCAGTGCGACGCCGGGCTGGAGCTCCTCCCGCCCACGGCGGCCCAGTCGGGCGCGCCGGGCACGACGGTCACCTATACCCTGTTGGTCACCAACACCGGCACCTGCGGCGATACCTTTACCGTCACGGTGAGCGGGAACGCCTGGCCGACCAACGTGCCGGCTGAGGTGGGGCCGCTGGACCCGAATGAGGGCGCTGCCCTGGACGTCGCGGTAGACATTCCCGCCGGGGCGAACGGCGGCGACTGGGATGAGGCCACGATTACCCTGGCCTCCCAGATTGCCCCTACCACGACGGCCACCAGCGTGCTGACGACCACCGCGGTCGTGCCCTGCACGGACCTGACCGGAATCACCATTGCCGGGGCGATCACCGGCATACCGGGAATATACAGCTTTACGACGAGCTACGAACCGGCCGAGCGCTACGCTGCCGATCGTCTACCTGTGGGACAACGGCGACACGACGGCAGACTCGGAGCGGACGCTGGGCGTGGGCACCTACACCCTGGTGGTGACGGCGACCAACTGCACGAGCGCGCTGGTGACCGACACGCATACCATCGTGATCACGGCGCCGCCCATCTACACGATCTACCTGCCGCTGGTATACCGGGCGCCGTAAAGGAGATCGGATGAACAGGGCGATTCCGCTACTAAAGATAAGCTCTGTCAAGTAACGGTTTTGGCCAGTTGATGTGTGCCGTGCCGGGGGGATTCCCCCCGGCACGGCATTCTCATGTCCGGCGCACCAACGATTTGCACTGCTCTCCGAGTCGTGGTAAGCTCATGACATGAGCCGAATCGAGCCGCTGCCAGATGAGCCCAGAGCCTTGTCTTCTCCCGCCAGGCCTCTACTGCTGTTGCTTGTGACCGTCGCCTTGTTACGCGGGCTGCTGTATCTGGCCGTAGTTCCTCCGTGGCAGCATTATGACGAGCCGACCCACTTTGAGTATGTCCGGCTCATTGCCGAGCGAGGGCGGCTGCCGCATCCCGGAGACTATGACCTGGAGATGCGCCGGGCGATCGCCGTCTCGATGCAGGCCGCAGGCCTGTGGGAAGTGATCAACGAGCAGCCGCCGGACCTGACGTCAGATGTGGCGCCGAACATTGGGTACTCTGAGCTGGAGCATCCACCTCTCTACTATGCCATCTTGGCCGTGCCCCAGTGCCTGCTCAAGCCCGACAGCGTCGAGGCGCAGCTCTACCTCGCCCGACTCTGTTCTGTCCTGCTCTATCCGGTCGTCGTTGCCGCCGCCTACGGCTTGGCAGTCGAAGTCTTTCCTAGACGGCAGGGGCTGCCCCTGGCCGTTGCCGGACTCGTCGCTTTTCTACCGCCTCTCGCCGATCTGATGAGCAGCGTCAACAACGATACTGGCGCAGCCGCGGTTTCATCGCTGTTGCTGTGGAGCAGCGTGCGCCTGATGCGGCGGGGTCTGTCACCGATCCGTGTCGGTGTGACCTTGATACTGGCGGCGGTTTCCTTTGTGACCAAGAACACGGCTGGCAGTATAGCCGTCGCCCTCCTCTTAGCCCTGGGCCTGGTTTTGCTGCCACGCCGCTGGCGTCCCTGGATATGGGGCGCACTGGCTTTCGTGACCGCTATCCTTCTGCCGGTTGCATTCAGCTGGACTCAGCAGGCAGCCTACTGGTACAATGATGACCAGAGCACCGCTCCCAACCGGCAGCAGATCAGCTCACCGGTTGGTTCCTCGGTTTTTGTTCTGTCCAGGGATGGGGCAGATCATCCTTCAGATCTGTCCCAGGAGCTGGAAATTACGGCAGGGCAGCGGCTTCGTGGTCGTACTGTGACCTTTGGCATGTGGCTAAAGACCGCCGACCAGCAGGATGGGGCCGTCGCCATCCGCCTATACGACAAGACATCCTGGCACTGGCACAACGTGCAGGTGAACTCGACCTGGCAGTTCTACAGCCTGACCGCACCCATCGACCCGAAAGCTCCGACCGTGTCTGCCTCAATCGGCTTTCCCCGAGAAGACTCGGCGCAGTCGGTCTACGCAGATGGGATCGTCCTCGTGGATCGCGCTATCTTGTCTCGCGAGCCACCCAGCTTTGACACTCCCCAGGCAGAGGCCGGTACGTGGGGAGGCCAGTCTTTTAACAACCTACTGCGCAACGGATCGGCTGAGCAGCACTGGCCCGCGCTTCGTCCTTGGCTTGGCCGGATGCCGCTCTATAGAACGTCCGCCAGTCAGATCCTGGCCTCTCTTCTCGACTGGCCGCGCACTGCCTGGGTCTATCGTCCAGATGTGGCCAACGTGGTCATGAGCTTTTGGGGGCGTTTCGGGTGGGGGCGTCCGGCACTGCCTGACGGCTGGCTCTACCTGTTCGGCCCGATCATGGTGCTGGCCTTGTGCGGTGTCGCGGTTGGCCTGGCACGTAGCCGTAGTCCCTGGCTGCGGCAGGTCAGCGCGGTGCTCGGTCTGGTCCTTGTCGTCGGCTGGGGAGGCGCCATCCTGCGCATCCACCCGGTGTTCGTCCTCGGGGATCTGTTCTGGCCAGGCGCCCGCTATGCCTTTGTGGTCATCGCTCCGACCGCTCTCGTGCTCTGCGCCGGACTTGAAATATTGCCCCGCCGTTGGCGCCGCTGGGGAGCTTGTGCCGGCCTGGTAGGAATGTGCGTCCTGGAGGTGGTGGCCCTGTGCACAGTGATTGTGCCCTATTACTATAGCTGAAGGTTCCCCTTATCTTTCAGGTTCTGCCTACCCCGAATGCCGGCCGGCTGATGCCAGGATCGCCTCGTACACTGCTTCGGTTTGCCTGGCCAGGTGTTCCCATGTATACCGTGCCTGCACCTTGGACTGGCCTCGCGCTGCCATTTCCTGCCTGATCTCCGGGCGCTCCAGCAGGTAGACGATCCGCTCGGCGATGGCGGCCGGGTCCTGGCTGACCACATATCCGTCATTGCCATCGTGGATCACCTGCCGGACCGCAGGCGAGTCACCGCCGATGACCGGCTTGCCCATCGACCACGCTTCCGGGAACACAGCCCCAAAGCTCTCCTGAGTTGAGGGCAGGCACAGGACAGTACTGGCGGCCAGCGCATCGGTCTTACACTGCAAGTCCACCGCATCCAGCTCTACGATCCGTCGATCCCGATGCTGAGCGAACAACCGCCGCGAATACCGGGTGCGTGGGCCGATGAACAGAAAAGCTGCATCAGGGAACCTGGCCCACACTGCCGGTGCGGCCGCCAACAGCGCGGCCACTCCCTTGTACCGATACTTCTGTCCAAGGAAAAGAACGATCGGCCCTTGCAGGCTATGGCGTCTCCTAAAAGACTCGGCATCTGCAGTCTCGGCCAGGACCGGCCCCATGCCGGTGACAAAGACCCGTTGCGGTTCCACCCCCAGCCCGATCAGCGTCTCACGCTCCGACTCGGTCAGTGCAATGAGTGCATCCGCCTGCCGGTAGAGGTCAAGATAGTGGCGATGGAGCCAGCCTGACCACCGCGGGTGGTGAAACGGCGTCAGGACGAACGGAACACCCAGACGCCGGGCAAGGCGCCAGGAGGCGAAGCTCAGCCCTTCGCGCCCTATGCGCCCGTTGTGGATCAAATCCGGCGAGCCGGCCACCTGCCCCAGGTGGTCGAGGATCTTGTTTGCGATTCCGGTAATGGCCGCTCCCTGGAATGCATAGTAGCCCATCACCAGGGGCAGAGCTTCCCATCGCTCCGCCGGCGAAAGGGAAATCAGGTGAACCGGTACCCCGTCGAGGGTGTAGGTCCCCTCCTCGTGCGGAGCCAGGAGGGTCGTGCCCAGCAGCCAGTCAGTGCGCGTCTGGGCCCAGTGAGCGCACACTCGCAGCTGGTGACGATGCGCCAGCCGTCGGGCCAGCTCATGAAAGCAGGTCTGCGCACCGCCGATCGACGGCGGATATGCGGTGATCGTATACAGGAGGTTCATCGGCGCTATCTCCGTCACCAGTCCCCACGCGGGGATCTCTGTGATAGAGCGACACGGCTCTCAGAGCTCGACCGGCCCCATTGTAACCCGACTGCTGCCGAAAGGCAAGCCGCGGCGGACGGGGCTCGCGCCTCGGCACCTCAGAAGCGACTGCAAGAACGGAACGCGCCTGAGGGTTGCTGAACATCTGCCTGAATTGACGCGCCGGTGCGGCGGTGCTACAATATCGTCTGTTGTGCTGACTGACTATCCGCCGCGACGGGGTGACGAGACTTGTTGGACACGGGAAGTAGGCATGGCTTGGGCGGCGTCATGGCGCGTCACCTGCTCCTCGGCTCGGTGATCCTCCTCGGGGCAGCGCTACGCTTTCACGCCCTCGGCGCCAAGAGCCTGTGGGGTGACGAGATCAACACCACGGTCAACTTTGTCCTCAAGCCGGCATGGGAGATCATCACCCACCTCGATCCCAATAACCACCTTCTCTATTCCCTGCTGGCCCACCTGTTTACACTGGAAGGCGCCAACGAATTCCTGCTGCGGGCACCGGCTGCCCTGCTGGGCATTGCGGCCATCCCGGCCCTCTATCGTCTCGGGCAGGCAGTTGCTTCACCTGGCGTCGGCTTGGTGGCGGCGCTCTTGCTGGCCATCTCGCCCTATCATCTTGGCTATTCTCAGGAAGCGCGGGGCTATTCGGCGCTGGCCCTGTTCACAACCCTGTCGCTCCTCTATCTCCTGCAGGCGATCAGGGTCAGAGAGCGGCGGCATTTTGCCGCCTTTGGCGTGGCGACGGTCCTGGCCCTCTACAGCCATCTGTTCGCCGCGCTGCCTATCGGCGCTGCGCTGTGCCTGTTGGTGGGCTATGTGCTGGCCGACCTCCTGGCCGGCCGGCCGCTTCGGTTTCCCCTCTCGGCCTGGGCCGTCACCTTGCTGCTCACCGCCCTGGCCATTACAGTCCTGTACGCACCGCTATGGCTGGCCTGGCTGGGCCTCATCGATCGGTCACAGATTGGCGATTATGCCGGCCGCCTGGGCTTTGCGACCGACTGGATGGGTCTGGCATCGGTCGTCGATCTGGGACGGCGTTTTGGCGGCGGATGGGGCGGGCAGTGGCAGCCGGTAGCCGTCATCTCCTTTGCCTTTTTTTCGATCGGACTGGTTACGACGATCGGCCGCAGCCGGCCAAGCACCATCCTCGCTTCTGTGCTGGTGCTGCCGTTCCTGTTCGTTGCCCTGATATCACGGCTGTGGGCTGGATTCTACATTTATTCCCGGTTCTTCATTTTTGCGCTGCCCGTCTGTCTGGTGTTTGTTGCTTGTGGCCTGGCCTGGGTGGCGCAGGGCGTTTGCACCCTGGAACACAGCCGGGTTGGACAGCGGGTAGCGAACGCAATGGGGCGCTGCCTTGGCGCCCACCCCCCGACGTGGGCTATCTCTTTTGCGCTGGCGGTGGGACTGCTGGGCACGACGGGACTGCCGGCGCTCAGTCACTACTATGCCACGGAGCGGCAGGATTGGCGCGGTGTTGGGCAGTACCTGCTGCGCAACGTCGGGCCGGGCGATCGGGTCGTCCAGCTCTGGCTGTTGCAGCCCAACAGTCTAGCCTGGTATTATCGTCCTACGGACCCGACGATCCGGGTCCTGCAGGCCAGCACCTTGCGCCCAGACTCGTCCGATTTTACCGACAGTGACGTCTGGTGGGTGATCGTGCACGATGGTCACCTCGATCGCCTGCGCCGGGAGGCCGGCAGTGAGCTTGATGTCGTGGGCTTTGCCTGGCTGGCAATAGTTCATGCCCGGAGCGCCCCCAGCTCTTCGGTGGATGCCATGCACTCCACCATTACCCTGCTCGAGATCCAGCGCGACCTGACTTTGACAGATCGGCTGGCTTACCAAAAGCTCATTGACCACCTGGGGGGTGGCAGCGGCTATGATCTTGCCCGCCACTACATTGACCATGGCGATGCCCAAGCCGCCGCGTCAGAGTGGGCCGTGGCCGCACGATCGTACGAGCGGGCGGTACAGGCCTGGCCGGACTGGGGCATGGCCCACACTCGCCTGGGGAATGCATACCGAGCGCAGGGACAGCTCGACACGGCTGAGACCGAGTACCGGCGGTCGATTGAGGTCGAGCCCGGCTATGTGGGGGCATATCTAAACCTGGGCGGTCTATACGAAACACAAGGACGACAGGCGGAGGCGATGTCACTCTACCAGGCAGCGCTGGAGGTGGCGCCCGGCTCGGCGTGGGCGCACGCCAGTCTGGGCAATGCCCTGTTGCAGCAGGGCAACCCGGACGATGGGCTGGCGCGCCTGGAACAGGCAGTGGTCCTGGAGCCGGCGACTGCCCGCTGGCTTCTGGTGCTGGCCCAGGCATACCAGGCCGTGGGCCGGCGCGATGAGGCGATCGCCGCCTACCGGCAGGTGCTGACCCTGGATCCCGCTAACCAACCGGCCGCCGAGGCGCTGCAAGCGCTGGTTCCCTGACCTATGCACTACTCACGCCGGGTCTCCACGTACAGCAGTTGGACCTCAGGCGGCATAGCCCAGCCCTCGCAGCCGCTCCCTGACGACCTCCTCGTCTTCGGCCGATAGCTCTTCGGCCGGCGTCTCAACGCCGCGAGCTGCGGGCGGTCCGCGGCGCACCGCCGCTGGATCGGCGTACTCGGGCCGCAGCGCATCCAGCAGCACGCAGCCGTCCATGTCCTCAGGCACAGGCAGACCGGCCAGGTACAGCAGCGTGGGGGCAACATCCACGATGCGGGCCCCTTTCAGCCAGGCGCCGGGCCGGATCGGCTCGCCGAACGCTGCGAAAACGCCGTTCATGCGGTGCACGCCCGATACGCCGCGCTGGAGCGGGGCGATGATGTGGTTGGTGCCGAAATCGACCTCGCCAAACCCGGGGATCTGGCCGCGGGGTGTATCCCACCGCGGGGCAAAGACCAGATCAGGCGCCTGGCCCAGGTGCGGACCGGCGTACAGCTCTTCAGGCCGGTAAATGGCCCTGACGATCGACTCGCCCGTTTCGGGGTCGCGTACCTGGCGCAGCCGGGCAGCGATCTCCTCACGCAGCGCTTCGGCCTGTGCGCCCGGCTCGACGATCCCCTGTGGCTCGCGTCCCTTCAGGTTGAGGTAGATCGGCCCAATCTGGCCAAGGGCATAGGCGCGACTGCGGCTCCAATCCACATCGGCGAACGACAGGAATAGCAGCGGCACGAGCCTCCGCAGTCGGCCGCTGCCCCGGCCGGCGGTCACCTCCTCCTTGAGACGGCCGAGGCCAGCGCTGCGCAGCAGGCGGAAGACGTTCATCGGCGTCAGCCCCCAGCGGAACAGTCGGTGGCGCAGGCGGGTGGCGGGGCCCGGCTTTAGCACGATCAGGCCCTGATCCAGGAGCCAGGTGTTGACGTGAAACCACTTGTCCAGCGGACCAAAGCCGTGGTCAGATGTCAGGAGCAGGACGGTATCGGCATCCAGGCTGTCGAGCAGGCCGCCCAGCGCACGATCCACATGCTGGAAAAAGCGTAGCACCTCGCCGCCAAACCGCTCCGCCTTTCGCTCGTCATACTGGGGGTGATGGGGGTCTATGAAGCGCCACATCACGTGCTGGATGGCGTCAGTACCGCCCAGGACGGCCATCCAGCCGGCCCACGCTTCCCGGCCGCGTAGATAATCGAGGGCCTTCAAGTGAATGTCGGTGACACGGTAAAGCCGCTCGATAAAGGCGACGACGCGCCGGTCGGTATCCGGCTGGCCGGGATTGGGGTGGAGGATGTATTCGCCGACGGCGCCCAGAATATCACGGTACAGCTCGGGTGGGTAGGTGAACGGACTGGTGACAGACGGCACGCCCAGCCCGGCAACGGCCAGGCCGTTTAGCGGCCGGACGGGGTAGGTCATCGGCACGTTGAAGGTCATCACGCGCCGGCCCGTCTCGCCCAGCAGCTCCCAGACCGTTTTCTGCGTGCAAGCGCTGGCAGTGACGGGCATGGCCTCGTATGCGCCGGGTCGGCGGGCTATCCAATCCATTACGCCGTGGCGGCCAGGGTTCGTGCCGGTGGTCATCGACGTCCAGGCGGGGGCGGTGGTTGGCGGGAATGTGGATTCAAGGTGGCCCGCCGCGCCCTCAGTCAGCAGGCGCCGTACGTTTGGCAGGTGGCCTGCCTCGGCCCACGGCCGGAGCAGGTCCCAGGTGGCGCCGTCCCAGCCCAACAGAATAACGCGAAAGTCCTTCATGGATCTAGTCCGTTCTGTGATGTGCCCCTAACCAATGTGCACAATCACCTCATACGGCGGTGGATAGTTGCCTGTGTTGTCCACGATCACCAGCCGCAGGGTATAGTCGCCGGGCGGCAGGCCCGACACATCCCAAATAGCCAGCACGCCGTCGACCACAGGCTGGCGGCTGACCTCACCGATGGTAGACCAGCGGCTGGGTTGCCGGCCAGCGCCGATCTCGAGCTTGTAGAACTGGAAATCGGGCAGCGTCGCTGTGCCGCGGATCGTCACCTGGCCACGCAGATGGGCGTTTTCGACGGGCAATGTGATCGCATAGCCGGTGAGCACCTTCGTTTGATAGACCGCTTCATCGCTATACGTGCTGCTGGCCGCCAGGGCAAGGTATGCCTGGTATTCGCGCAGAGCGTCGCGGCCGCGCCCGGCCTGTAGGTACAGGTATGCCAGCCGATAGTGGGCGTCGGTGTTGCCGGGATCGAGCATCACGAGCTGGCGGTACGCCTCCATCGCGTCGGAGCTGCGCCCGAGCGCCTGGTACATCGCCCCCAATAGCCCATACACCCACATGGCACGCGGGTCGGCCGCTCGCACAGCTTCATAGTGACCCACCTCGGCGTCGAGGTTGCGTAGCGTGTCTTTGAATAGAGCAACCAGGAACAGGTAAGGGGTTGGCCGGCGGGGTTCGGCCAGGGCGGCGCGCTCATACTCGGCAATGGCCGCGTCGTAATCCTGGCGCGCGCGGTATGCGCCGGCCAGCGACTCGTGTGCCCAGCCGGATCCAGGCGCCAGGGCGACCGCACGCTGAAAAGTAGACACAGCATCGTCGAGGCGTCGGAGCTGCTGGTACGCCAGTCCGAGATACACGATGGGCGTGACGTTCGACGGGTCATTCTCCTGCCGGGCGAGCAGATCAGACACGGCGGCGTCGGGGTAGCCCTTGGCGCGGTAGGTCTCGGCATACAGGCCATAGATCGACCCGTTGCCGCCGGCGACGAGCATCGCCTGCCGATAGATGTCCAGAGCGGCTTCCCACTGCTTGTCCAGACGGTATATCTGCCCCAGCCACAGATAGCCACTCAGGTCCGCCGGCTGTTGGTCGATGGCCATCTCGAACGCGTCGGTCGCCAAGGCGGCCTGGTCCGTGGCATAGTAAAACCGGCCGAGCGCCACATGTGGCGCGGCCTGACCGGGGGCCAGTGCCACAGCAGCACGGTACTCGGCCAACGCCTGCCCGAGCTGGCCGAGGGCCAGGTATACATCGCCGCGGGCGATGCGGATGGCGGTGTTGCCGGAGCCAGCGCGCTGCGCCTGGTCGTACGTAGCCAGGGCGTCGGCCAGGCGGCCCTGCCCTTTGTAGGTCCCGGCGAGCGCCAGGTAGGCCGCCACAGAGCCACCCTCGACGTCAAGGGCAGCTTGGATCTCGGCCAGCGCCTTGTCCGCCTGACCCTGGACGGTATAGGCTGCACCAAGCGTCAGGTGGGCGGCGGCCGAACCGGGGTTGGCCCGCACCCCCTGCTGGTAGGCAGTCAGAGCGTCGACCGGGCGGCCGAGCGCCGTGTACAGCTGGCCGAGCGCGGCATACGCGGGGGCGTATGGAGTGCTCACTGCTACCGCGCGCCGGTACCACTGCGTGGCGCTGGCGGTGTCGGCGCGCTTGCGGTAGGCATCGCCCAGGGCTAGGCACGGCCACGGTTCGTTGGGCGCCACTCGCTGCGCCTGCCGGTAGTACGGCAGCGCTTCGGACAGCCGGCCCTGGAGATCGTAGAGCGTGCCCAGCTTCAGCGGCGGCGCGTAGTCACTGTGATCGGCGGCGATCGCCGACTGGTAGGCGCGCGCCGCGTCCGCGTACTGTCCGCGCCGCGCATAGGCATCGCCCAGCAGCGTCCACGGAGAGCTGAGCCCTGGCGCGACCCGCGTCGCGGCCTGGTATTGGGCCAGGGCGTCGGACCACCGTCCTTGGGCTTCATATACGGCGGCCAGGCCGGTATGGGCCGCCGTGCTGGCCGGCGCCAAGTCGATGGCCTGGCGGTAGGCAGCAATGGCCTGCTCGGGCTCGCCGAGAAACGCATAGAACGCGGCCAGCGCCTGGCGGGCGGTGATGTCGCCCGGGGCGACGGTCACAGCGCGGCGATAGGCGGTCAGCGCCTGGTCTGTGCGGCCCTGCGCCTGGTAGGCGGCTCCCAGAGCTGTGTACGCACCTGGATCGGCCGGGGCCATCTGGGTGGCCTTCTCATAGGTAGCCAGGGCCTGCCCGGGCTGACCGCGGTCTTTGTAGGCGAGCGCCAGGCTGCCATAGGCTCCTGAGCTGCCGGGCTGGACACGAACCGCCGTCTGGTAGGCGCCGAGCGCCAGGTCGGGCCGGCCCTGGGCTGTGTACAGGCCGCCCAGCCCGATGTACGCCGCTGCATAGCCCGGCTGAACAGCCAGCGCCTGTTTGAAGGCGGCTTCGGCCGCGGCCGTCTGTCCCCGCCGGAGGTAGGCGGCGCCAAGCGTGTAGTGAGCATAAGCCGAGCCGGGCACGGCCTGCGCCGCAGCCCGGTACAGGGCCAGCGCCTGGTCGAATTCTCCCTGGGCGTCTGCGAGCCGCGCCAACGCAATTGTCGGGGTGGGATCGGCCGGGGTGCGGGCGGCGGCTTGGTCGTACGCTTGCCGCGCGTCCGCCGCCCGGCCGCGGATGCGATACAGGTCGCCGAGGGCCACCAGCGTGACGTTCTGGCTGCCGTTCAGCGCAGCGGCCTGCTCCAGCGTCGCGATGGCCGAGTCGATCTGACTCTGGGTGCGAAGGAGGCCGGCCAGACCGGCATAGCCCGATGGATTGGCGGGAGCATCGGCGATGGCCTGGCGATAGGCCGCTTCGGCGTCCGAGACACGCCCCAACCGGCTGTAAAGGGCCCCGAGCGAGAGATAGCCCACCCCCTGGCTGCGGTCGGCGGCCACCGCCTGCCGGTAGGCCTCTTCCGCTGCCCCATAGTCGCCCAGTCCCTGGTACGCCTGCCCCACCGCCTGCCAGTTGTAGGCGCTCCCTGCGTTGAGCGCCGTCGCCTGTTTGGCCGCGGCTACGGCCGCCTCCGGCTCTCCCTGGGCGGCCAGCGCCCGGCTCCGGGCAGCGTACACTCCGTCGGCGCTGGGCGCAGCCGCCAGCGCCTGGCTGTACACCTGGGTGGCCGATAGCCACTGCCCCTCAGCCACATACAGCCCACCTAGCGACAGGTACCCTATCGCGTTTCCCGGCTGAGCGGCGATGGCCGCGCGGTACGCCGCCTCGGCGTCGGCCGGCCTGCCAAGCTGGCCGTACAGGTCGCCGAGTGAGACATAGTTCGCCGCCTGGCTGCCCGGCAGGGCCAGCGCCCGGCCATAGGCCGCCTCGGCGTCGGCCCATCGGCCCCGCCCGGCGTAGAAATCGCCGAGCGCATCGAACGCCGCCGCCGACCCGGGCAGTTGCCGGCGTCGCAGTGATCAGCGCCGTCTCCGCCAGGGCGAAATCACCGCCCTGGCTGTGCCAGCCGGCCAGACCCGACCAGGCGCTCAGGTTGGCCGGGGCGACTGTGGCAGCGTCCGTGTATACCTGTTCTGCTTCGGCCCGCCGGCCCTGAGCCAACAGCAGCCCGCCCAGCGCCAGCAGGCTGTCGGTCTGGCCGAGGTCGGCAGCCACCCCCTGACGGTACGCCTCCTCCGCGCCGGCCGCGTCCCCCTGGCTACGGAGGAGGCCGGCCAGACCGGCATAGCCCGATGGATTGGCGGGAGCATCGGCGATGGCCTGGCGATAGGCCGCTTCGGCGTCCGAGACACGCCCCAACCGGCTGTAAAGGGCCCCGAGCGAGAGATAGCCCACCCCCTGGCTGCGGTCGGCGGCCACCGCCTGCCGGTAGGCCTCTTCCGCTGCCCCATAGTCGCCCAGTCCCTGGTACGCCTGCCCCACCGCCTGCCAGTTGTAGGCGCTCCCTGCGTTGAGCGCCGTCGCCTGTTTGGCCGCGGCCACGGCCGCCTCCGGCTCTCCCTGGGCGGCCAGCGCCCGGCTCCGGGCAGCGTACACTCCGTCGGCGCTGGGCGCAGCCGCCAGCGCCTGGCTGTACACCTGGGTGGCCGATAGCCACTGCCCCTCAGCCACATACAGCCCACCTAGCGACAGGTACCCTATCGCGTTTCCCGGCTGAGCGGCGATGGCCGCGCGGTACGCCGCCTCGGCGTCCGCCGGCCTGCCAAGCTGGCCGTACAGGTTGCCGAGTGAGACATAGTTCGCCGCCTGGCTGCCCGGCAGGGCCAGCGCCCGGCCATAGGCCGTCTCGGCGTCGGCCCATCGGCCCCGCCCGGCGTAGAAATCGCCGAGCGCATCGAACGCCGCCGCCGACCCGGGCAGTTGCCGGGTGGCCGTGATCAGCGCCGTCTCCGCCAGGGCGAAATCACCACCCTGGCTGTGCCAGCCGGCCAGACCCGACCAGGCGCTCAGGTTGGCCGGGGCGACTGTGGCAGCGTCCGTGTATACCTGTTCTGCTTCGGCCCGCCGGCCCTGAGCCAACAGCAGCCCGCCCAGCGCCAGCAGGCTGTCGGCTCTGGCCGAGGTCGGCAGCCACCCCCTGACGGTACGCCTCCTCCGCGCCGGCCGCGTCCCCCTGGCTACGGAGGAGGCCGGCCAGACCGGCATAGCCCGATGGATTGGCGGGAGCATCGGCGATGGCCTGGCGATAGGCCGCTTCGGCGTCCGAGACACGCCCCAACCGGCTGTAAAGGGCCCCGAGCGAGAGATAGCCCACCCCCTGGCTGCGGTCGGCGGCCACCGCCTGCCGGTAGGCCTCTTCCGCTGCCCCATAGTCGCCCAGTCCCTGGTACGCCTGCCCCACCGCCTGCCAGTTGTAGGCGCTCCCTGCGTTGAGCGCCGTCGCCTGTTTGGCCGCGGCCACGGCCGCCTCCGGCTCTCCCTGGGCGGCCAGCGCCCGGCTCCGGGCAGCGTACACTCCGTCGGCGCTGGGCGCAGCCGCCAGCGCCTGGCTGTACACCTGGGTGGCCGATAGCCACTGCCCCTCAGCCACATACAGCCCACCTAGCGACAGGTACCCTATCGCGTTTCCCGGCTGAGCGGCGATGGCCGCGCGGTACGCCGCCTCGGCGTCGGCCGGCCTGCCAAGCTGGCCGTACAGGTCGCCGAGTGAGACATAGTTCGCCGCCTGGCTCCCCGGCAGGGCCAGCGCCCGGCCATAGGCCGTCTCGGCGTCGGCCCATCGGCCCCGCCCGGCGTAGAAATCGCCGAGCGCATCGAACGCCGCCGCCGACCCGGGCAGTTGCTGCGTCGCAGTGATGAGAGCCGCTTCCGCCGCGGCCAGTTGGCCGAGCTGCTCATCCAGAGCCGAGATCGCCTGGTACACCACGGCGTCTCCCGGAACAGCGGCCAGCGCCTGGCTGAATGCAGCGCCCGCTTGGTCCGTCTGACCCTGCTGGCGTCGCAGCCCACCCAGCGCCAGAAGGCCGGCTGATTGACTGGCGTCCGCTCCGGCTGCCTGGCTGTAGGCCTCTGCCGCCTCGTCCCAACGACCCTGCCGGCGCAACGCGTCGCCCAGACCGATGGCAGCCGACGGGTCTGACTGGCCGGCCTCAACCGCCCGGCGGTAGCTCGCCTCGGCGTCCTGGGCTTGCCCCATGGCGAGCTGGACCGAGCCAATCGCCGACCAACCTGACGAGTTGGCCGGCTCACGGACGGTGGCCTGCTGGTACGCCTGGAGCGCATCGTCAAGCCGCCCGAGTGCCCGGTAGGCGCCGCCGAGCGATAGCCAGGTGCCCGCCAAGCCAGGTGCCACATCCACCGCCTCGCGCGCGGTGACCAGCGCTGCCTCTGGCTGGCCGGCGAGATCTGCCAGCTTGCGGCGGAGATCAATAGCCAATAGCTGCCAGGCCACACCTGGAGCGCCGCGTCCAGCTCGGCCAGAGCCCGGTCGATGTTGCCTTGCCCAGCATATAGGGTGACCAGCGACGCGATCGGCGTCGACAAGCTGGGAGTCAGCTCTGCAGCACGCTTGTAGGATTCGAGCGCCGCCAGTGGATTGCCCGTGGCCGCTTCCAGGTCACCGAGGGCGTCGATCAACGAAGCCGAGCCGGGCACGATGGCCAGACCGGCCTCTAGCGCCTGTCGGGCATCGGCCCAGCGACCCTGGCGGCTATACAGGCTCGATAATTGGACGTACGGGTCGGACAGTGCCGGCTGCGCCGCTATCGCTGCCTTGTAGCTGGCGACCGCCTCATCGCTCCGGCCGCGGCGCAACAAGAAGCTGCCCAGCGCCACTTGCAGCCGCGATGAGAGCGATGTGGGCACGTGGTCAAGCCCTTGGCGATAGACTGCCTCGGCCTCGGCAGTGCGCCCCCTCCGCTCATACAGCGAAGCCAGGCCCATATAGCCGTCGCCTACGTTGGGCAGGGTACCGATCGTCCGCTTGTAAGCGGCCTCCGCGTCGTCCGGCCTATCCAGCCTCAAGTACAAGTCGCCCAGCGCAGTCCCAGCCGAGGCATAGCCGGGGTCCAGCACGGCAGCTTGCTCGAGCTGGGCCAGAGCTGCCTCGGGCCGGCCTTGCTGGACCAGGACGCTGGCCAGCGCCACCCGTGGCGGGCCGGTCGCCGGAGCAATCTCAACGGCGCTGCTGATCGCCTGCGTCGCCTCGGGCAGCTTGCCGGCTGCCAGGTAGGCGCCTCCCCGGCCGCTGTAGGCTGCTGCGGCCGCTGGCTGGAGATTGATGGCCTGCTGGAAGCTGGCCTGCGCCGCCTCGGTCTCGCCCCGCGACTGGTAAAAGCTGCCGAGCGTCCACAGGCTGACGGGGATGGCCAGCGGCCTGGAGCCGGCCATTTCGTACTCGGCGCGGGCGCGATCCACGTCGCCGAGCTGGAGGTAGGTGGATCCCAGGCTGAGGTGCGGGTAGGCCAGCGCCGGTGCGGCCAGCTCGGCCAGCCAGTAATGGCCAATGCCCTCGCTCAGCCGGCCGCGCTGGACGGCCAGGTCGCCCAGGCGCATCTGCGCACCATATGTTCCTCCCAGATCCAGGGCAGCCTGTGCCTGGTCGGCCGCTGCGTCGAATTCGCCCTGGGCCAGCCGATGCGCCGCCAGTTGCAGCATGAGGCCAGACGACAGGCGGCTGCGAGTCAGCGCCTGCTCATCAGCAGCGATGGCGACATCGAGCTGCCCGGCACTCGCCTGCAGGTTGGCCATGGCAGTCAGGGCTGTCATGAAGCTGAGCTGGTAGCCTGGCAGCCGCTCCAGGCTCGTGATCGCGGCGGAGGTACCCTGCCGACTCTGCCACAACTGCGCTAGCGCGCCGTAATCGCCGACCGGGTTGAGCCGTAGGGCGGCGCGATACTCCTCCTCAGCCCGCTCGAATTCGCCCAAGCCGCTATACAGGTCGCCCAGCTCGGCATGCGCCTCCGGGCCCGAGGCATCCCACCCATGGCGCCGGGCCACATCGTGCAGGGTCAGCTCGGCGGCTTGCTGATCGCCCATCGACTGCTGCACCTGGGCGATGAGCAACCACAGCTTGCCGTCGTCGCCCAATATCTGCAAGCCGCGCTGGTAGGCGGTGATAGCCTCGTCGTAGCGCCCGGCGTTCAGCAGAGTCGTGCCCAAGGCCTGCTCATAGCCCGCCGTTCCGGGCAGGTTCCACTGGCGAGCCACGGCCTGGTATGCCTGCAGCGCCGCGTCGGCCTGGCCAAGCGCCTGCCGGGCGTCGCCCAGGCGCTGCCAGGCAACACCGAGTGCGGGCTCCAGGTCAGTCGCGCGCTGGAAAGAGGGCGCCGCCTCTGCCGGACGGCCGGTCAGCATGGCGGTCTGGCCCAGGTAAAAGGTGGCCCACGGGTCGTGCTCGTCGGCCTCGGCCGCGACCTGGAAGGCCGCCCGAGCCGCGTCGAGCTGCCCCAACGCCAGCCGCGCCTGACCCAGCCCCAATGCGGCCAGGCACCGCTCTCCCGGCCGGATAGCCACAGCCAGGACTGTCTCGAACTGCGCGGCCGCCTGCGCTGCGTCGCCCTGGCTCAGCGTAGTGTTGGCGTCCGTCAGGGGCGTGGCGGCGATGCCCGGCTGCACACGATATAACACATAGTTGACTGCGGAAGCCGCAGGCTGAAACCAGGCAGGGAAATGGTCCATCTGCCCGTTCAACGGCGAATCTGCCTCCACCAGCACCACCTGTACCTGCCAACGGTCGATGATGTCCAGAAACCGCTGGTCCACGCGGACCGCCTGGTCAAACTGCTCGACGTCGAGCGCGCGCTGCCACGCCTCGTCGTTGCGGGCCAGCGGGAACAGGCCGACAGTGCCCTGCCCCCATAGGCTACCAGGTCGGCAAACGGCGCATAGCCCGGTACGCACGCTGAGACATCGCTATCGGCGAGGAGCGTGGCATGGACTGGCATCTGATCAGACACCTGGCGGAGGATCGGCCCCAGCGCCGGGCAACTGTCCACCGACAGCCTTCTCTCGTGCAAGCCGGCCAGTCCGCTCTGGATCGGGGCACGCAGCGCCACGATGGCCACGACGACTATGGCAAGCGGCGCCCAGGCCTGGAGCCGCGCCCGCTTGAGGATGGTCCACACCATCCAGGTGAGGACAAGTGGCACGGCCAGCGAATCGAGGGGCCAGGCCAGCCGGTGCATGAGCCATGGGGTAAGGAACCGGGTTAGCAGCGTGACGGCCGGCGGGAAAAGGAGCAGCGGTGGAATGACGGCAAAGATGCCCACCAGCAACCGCGCCGCGGCGCTGCGCCGCAACCGAAAGGCCAGGGCCAGGGCACCGGCAAAGGCCAGTAACCCAAAGGCGGTCAGGAAGCGAGAGGGATGGACGCTATAGGACCCATTGTCATAGAGCCACAGCCGCGTGCCAGCGCTGAACGAGTGGAGCAGGTGCGTCCACAGTAGCGGATCGCCCGCGTCGGTAAGCGTGGCGGCGCGAGGCGGCAGCTTGGCCTCTGGGGTACCGCTCGCCGATATGTACTGGATCACGGGCAGGGTCAGGGCGAAGACAACGATGGCCGCAGCCAGGGCAAGCCGCCCCACCGTCTGCCGCCGCGGGTGAGCGTATAGCTCTAGTAGGCCAAAGCCTACTAGCGGTAGGCCAAGAAACACGATGCCCTCGGGGTGAATGAAGCCCAGCGCCTGGGTGATGATCAGGAGCCAGACCCAATCGCCAAGGCGCACGCCCCACAGCCGGCGGCCGTCCGTAGGCTCTCCGGACGGGGCGAGCGCGCCGAGCGCGGCGGCAAAAGCCAGCGGCGCAAAGATAAAGCGGGCCACCATCTTGTCTTCGGCGATGCGCGGAAAGAAATCGCGGCCCGGCTGGTCAGGGGTCAGGGTCGCCAGCAGATAGACGGCCACCACACCAGTCGCCAGGGCCGCGGCCCGGCCATCAGGCAGCAGCTTGCGGGCGGCCGCATAATAGGCGCCCACCGACACAACGACGAGGAGCACGATCCAGCCGTTGTACCAGGTGACGAGGTCCAGCCCGGACAGGCGCACGGCCAACGCCTCCTCCACCAACCAGGGGCTAAAGCCGTAGCGCGGGTGCATAGGGAGGCCCGGCCCAAAGAATGGATCGTCGAGGTTGATGCGCGGCGCGACCAGGTCATCCTGGATATAGCCCATCACGAACCAGTCGTCGGCGGCCTGCACAGGGGCCAAGGCGACGAAGGCCAGCAGGGCCGCCGTGACGTACGGGGTCAGCCGCAGCAGCCAACCGTCCGAAGAGGCGCCGCGCCGCTCGGCAGCGGCCTCCGGGGCTGCCGCGTCGCGCACGAGGACCGGCAGGCTGATGCGCAGGATGGCCGCCACGACCAAGGCGGCCGTCAGGACCACATAGGCCAGCAGCAGCGCGCTCAGAGACGAGTGCCGCAGCAGGACCACCAGGGTGGGCGCGGCCAGAACGACAAAGCTGGCCGCAAAGGCGTGGGCCAGCCACTCCAGTGGCGAGGCTTCCGACTCAAGCCGACCCAACAGCACCAGGACGGCAGCGCCGGGCAACAAGAAGAGGGCGAGCGAGCCCACCGCGCCGAGCGCGGCGCGGCCCGGCCAGTCGGCGATCAGCACTGGCCGCAGCAGCAAAAACAGGCCGGCAACAAAGAGCAGAGCCCACAGGTAGGGATGGGCTGATAGTAATCGAGGCGCGCGCCACGCGCGCAAACGTGCGATCAAAGAGACCTCTCTACACCGTCATGGATAGGGGACGCTCGTGCTCCAGGGCATCGACCAAATACTCAGGCCGCCGATGGCGGCGATCCCCGGATCGACGAGTCACATAGATCCTACCTTGCCGGTCTCGTCCCCATCTACTTTCTGAGGCCCAGCGCCAAATAGAAGATAGGCCGGACGCTCTCCCACCAGTCGATAATCGGCCGCACGTGCGAGTAGCGCACCCCAGCGGCAGCGGGGTATACTTTGGACACAGGTACTTCGATGACACGGTACCCGAGTTTGAGCACCAGGTAGTTGAGATAGTGCTCCAGCCCATAATGATCGAGCCAGTCTTGCCAGATGTTCAGCTGTGGGTCCTCAAGAAGCTGCAGCCGGTAGGCTCGAAAGCCATTGCTGGGGTCCGTGGAGTGAAAGCCGGTCAGCACCCGATACAGAAGAGCGAGCATGCGGATCAGGATTGCGCGTTGGAGCGGCAGATGAGGAGCGCTCCCTCCTGGCAGATAGCGCGAGCCCTGGACATAGTCGTAGCCTTCCTCGACGATCGGGGCCAGGAGGCGAGGGATCTCGTGTGGATCATCTTTACCATTGCCGGCCATGAGCACAATCACATCGTAACCGTGCATCTGGCCATGCCGGATGAGTGACTTGATAGCGGCCCCTGCCCCCAGGTTGGTGGTGTGGCGGATACAGGACACGCCGGCTTGCGCGACGATTTCAGGGGTTCGATCGGTCGAGCCGTCGTCGATCACGACGACCTCGTCAACCATCCCAGGCTCGAACCGTGAGAGCACTTGGCCGATCGTCCGCTCTTCGTTAAAAGCGCCGACGCCGGCCATCACCCTGGGTGCCACCGCATTCATCTCCCATCTGTCGCGTCGGCGATCAGGAGGCCGGACGCGCCGCTATTCATTGGCTATCGATCGTCGGTCTTGCGCATAGCTTCGTATTTCCTGGACGGGCCAGGCATAGGCGTGTGGGTAAAAGCCGGCAAAGCATTCAATCTCGTCGACGCGCTTGATGGCATGGGCCGGATTGCCCACCACGACCACTTCAGGGGGCACGTCCTTGGTCGCCAGTGCGCCGCTGGCCACCACTGCCCGCTCGCCGACGGTGACTCCGGCGAGCACAATTGCGCCGGCCCCCACCAGTGCCCCGGCTCCGATCTTGGCCCCGCCCACGCACTCTTTGCTGCGCGGACATGGGGCATGGGGATCGTCCAGGAGCAGCGCTCCGGGCCCGATGTAGGCATCGTCCGCCATGGTGGCCCCCTCCATCGCCGCATTGGTATGGATCCGGACCCGATTGCCGGCGTGATTGTCAGGCTCGAGGATCACCCCGGAGCCGACGCTGCAATCATCGCCCAGGACATTGCCCTCACGGATAACGGTATTGTGACCAGATTGAAATAGATCGCCGACGGAGACACCGGCATACAGGACCGTAAAGGCGCGGATGGTGGCCCCACGGCCGATCACCAGCGGCAGCTCGCCGGGGGCCTTGCCGCGCGGCGGGTGACCGAGGATGCACGGGCCATAGACGACGCTCCCTTCCCCGATATGGACATTCGGGAAGACCTTGACGGGGCCGGCGAGCTCCACAAACTCGACGCCGGGAAACCCTGACTCAGCGCTACTGGTATGTTCCATATTCTCCTCTCTCCTCGAGCAACAGGCGCTACACATTGGATACAAGCTCCTTCTTACCCGGGCCTGTCCCCCTCCTCACTCGCGCCGCAGCCGCCGTGGGTGCAGGCGTCCCCTCACGTCGTCCGAGGGAAAGCGATACCCTCGCCCTTCTCAACGCGCGGCCTGCGGAATGGTGACAAAGACCGGACTATCGCCAACCGGTAGAGCGGTCGGGTCAACTTGAGTCACGGCCCCGGTGAGGTCGGCCATAGTCACCCGCGCAACCGAAACAGGCAGACGCACGGTGGCTTCCTGCTTGGCCCACACCACATACACATCGCCGCGCGGAGTGGTAAAGTGGTAGGCCCATATCCCCGTCCCTAGATCCAAGCGCTCGGTGCTTTGGTAACCACTCAGTTGGCTGGCCATCGTCCCATAGGCCGTAGCGGCCAGACGAGGCCCGTCGAGGGTCACCAGGCCTCGCCCGAACTTGCGCTGTGCCCTGTCCGATTGGTCTTCCGGCTTTAACCCTTCCGAGTACGGCTCGTAGATGACACGGCTCGCGCCCTCACCCAAGGCACTGACCAGGGTCTTGATCACACCGGCGGCGTGGCCCTCTTCGGTGAACTGCTGGCCCGCTTCCTCGCCGGACCAGCCAAAGCCGATCTCCCAGAACTCGAACGGCTTGCCGGGAAACCAGGTCCGGACCCAGCTCACGTATTCCGGGATCAGTTCCCAGGCATCCTGAAGGTAATGGAGCTGCACCGCGTCGTAAGTGTCGGGGTGCTGGCGCAATTCATCCATCAGGCCCACAGCACGCACATAGATGGGCTCGTCGAGCCATTCGGCCAGTTTCTGTGGCGTGGCGGGCAGGTTCTTGGGTGTTCGGGTCATGCCGGCCTGGAAACGCTGGAGCATGGCGATCGCGTCTTCTACCTCGCCGGCCTGTACCAGCTCGTTCGCCCTCGCCGGAATATAGGCCTGCATCGTCAGCCCACTGTCCAACACCTGGGCCTGCGGGTCGGCACGCTTGATGGCCTGGTATGCAGCAGCGAGCAACGGACCATATGTGTCTGCCGTCCAGACCAGGCGCGGATTATTGATCTCGTTCTCGATGGCATAGGTGCGCACGCGACCCTTGAGGTGCTGCACAAGGGCCGCCACAAAGCGCGCGTAGGCATCAACGTCGTCAGGTGGTGTGCTGTCCTGACCGGGGCCGGGGCTGGCGCTGATCTTGATTACCGGCTCCACGCCGCAGGCCAGGGCCGCGTCCACCGCCGGATCGATGGCACTCCAGTCGTACTTGCCGGGCTGCGGCTCGATCTGACCCCACCAGGCGCCAAAGAAGGTAGTGCGGATACCCATCTTCTGCAGCTCAGCGCACGGCAAGTTCGCCGCGTTTAGCTTGCCGCTGAAAAAGCATGCTCCAAAGCGCGAATCGCCGGCCGCCGGAGGAGCCGGCGAGGTTACGGCGGGAGTTGGCGAAGGCAGTACAGTCGCCGTGCGAACGGGCGTGGCCGATGGCTCACACCCGGCCAGCGCCAGCAATGCCAACATCCCCAGCAAGCCCAAGATGACTAACATAGATCCCGGCCGTTTCATCGCTGTTCCTTGTCGAGTACCTGCTCTGACGAGTGGCTTCTCATCCTGGTATCACGCCCTGTATCACCTTCTGCTCGTGCATGATCCGATCGGCCTCGTGCAAGAACTCGGCAGTCGTCCGCTGCTCACGTATCCAGGCCACGTACTCGCGCACATTCTGCTCGACGGGGACCGCGGGCTGCCAGCCAAGCGCCTCCAGGCGCGACACGTCCGAGACGGTGTGGCGTGTATCGCCCAGCCGGAACTGCCCGGGCACTAGCGGCTCGAGGTGCGCAGCTTCGGCGCCAAACTCGAGCCATCATGATACGGGCCAGCTCCAGCACCGTCACCGGCCGCTTGCCGCCCACGTTGAACACCTGATAGTCCGCCCGCTCGTCCTCCATAGTCGTGACGTTCGCCCGCGCAACGTCGCGGACATTGACATAGTCGCGGCGCTGCCGGCCATCCTCGAAACAGACCGGCGCCAGACCGTGCATCAGCCGGAGCGCAAAGATGCGGGCCACACCCGAATAGGCGTTATAGAAGGAGTTGCGCGCTCCCTGGACGCAGGAATAGCGCAGGCACACGGTGGGGATGCCGTACCGCCGGCCGAGCCGGTCGGCCAGCATCTCGACCGCGTACTTGGTAATGCCATACGTCGTGCCCGGGCTGGACACCGTCTCGGGAATCGGCCGGGGCTCCATGGTCGCGCCGCAGTGTGGACAGTGTATTTCCCAGTCGCCGCGCTGCAACTGCGCCAGGGGGCGCGGTCCCGGGGTTAGCAGGCCATGCACAGGACAGCAATACAACCCGTCGCCGCATACCGCTTGCGAGGACGCAAACACCACTTTCTGGATCGGCAGCGGCCGGCCCGCAAGCGTCGCTTCGACGATCAGCTCAAAAATCAGTGCCGCGCTCTCGGCGTTGGTGTGGACGAACGTGGAGAAATCGGGAAGATGGTCTTGATAGGCGGCTAAATGGATCAAGTACTCCACATCTGCCATCGCCGGCGCCAGATCCATCCGGCTGGCGGCGTCGCCCTGCACGAACTCGGCCTCCTTCGGCACCCACGCCGGCTTGCCACGCGGATGAACACGCGGCTGGAGGCTATCCAGGATGCGGACCTCATATCCCTTTTCGAGCAATAGATCGACGGTGTGCGAGCCGATAAAGCCCGCTCCGCCGGTAACGAGAACTCTCATAACCTCCCCTCTGACACGGCCACTTCTCGTTCCATCACCCACCTTGCCGCCGCAAAGATGTTTCGCGCCAGATAGTAGTTCGTCTGCAGCGAATGGTGGTCGCCACACAGTTCTTCCAGGCCGCGGCCGGTGAGAACCAGCACACCGCGACAGCCAACGGACCGGCCGGCGCGCAAATCGTTGAGCGAATCACCAATGACATAGGAGTGTGCCAGGTCGATCCCCATCGGACCGGCCGCGTCAAGCAACAAACCGGGCGCCGGCTTGCGACAGCGGCACCGGTCCTCGGGCCGATGCGGGCAAAAGTACACGCCATCTATCCTTCCACCTCGCTGCTGCACCTGTTCTACCATGCGCCGGTTTATCTCCTCCACGCCCGATTGTGTTACGATGTTTCGCCCAATGGCAGATTGATTGGTAACAATCACGATGGCCAGTGGGCTTGATGCCAACATCTGAAGAGCATCTAGCGCTTCGGGCAGGAACGCAAACTCCTCCCAAGACTTAACATAATCACTGCGGTTTTGATTGATGACCCCATCGCGATCCAGGAAAACCGCGCGTCGTTGTCCTGTCATCGACCCGCGATGCTCTATAGACATTGGCGGTGCGGCGCGTGGCTCGAATTGGTCCTGGCGGAGGGTAGTACAGATCAGGTGCTCCAGCACCAGGTGAACGTCCTCAACCTGCTCCATGCAGTCGGATGGAACGATCACGCAAATGTCCGCAAGGTCTTTAAGCCCGCCGCCCGAAAAGCCAGCCAAGCCGATGGTGATAGCTCCCAACGATTTCGCCACGCCCACTGCATTGAGCACATTCGGCGAGTTGCCGCTGCCACTGATGGCAATGACGATATCACCGCCCTCGACCAGGCTCATCAGCTGCTGGCTAAAGGCATGTTCATAGCCGGCATCGTTGGCCCAGGCTGAAAAGAGAGGCATGTTATCCGTCAGGGCCGTAACCTGAAAACGAGGGGAGCCGTCGCGAACCGTCCCCTTGGCCAGGTCGCAGGCGAAATGAGAGGCAGTGGCTGCACTGCCCCCGTTGCCTATGATGAACACCTGCCGGCCATTGACTCGCGCGTAGCGCAGCACACTAATGACCGCCTGGATGTCCTGACCGGGTAGCTGTCCGAGAAGCTTCTGCACCTGTGATAAGTAGATATCGATTTCTTCCATAGCCAGATCACCTGCGATAGTTGAATATGACCTTTGCACCATCGCGCTCTATCTGCAAAGGCACTTCACGCAGGGCGCTCAGCGTCTGTCGTACGGCACGCTGCCGGCCCTGTGGGCAGTAAAGCAACAGAAATCCTCCGCCGCCAGCCCCTGTGATCTTGCCGCCGATGGCCCCTGCCTGCCGCGCTGCGTCGTATATGGCGTCAATTTCGGGGTCACTGATCTTGCTGGCCAGTCGTCTTTTCCATTCCCATCCTTGGTGAAGTAGCGCGCCTAGCAGGTCAAAGTTGCCCTGCTGCAGGCACGTCTTGCCTTCAATGGCTAGTGCTTTTAGAGTGCGCAGTGTTTCCATCTGCGTCTCAATGTTCTTCTTCTGTTCGCTCAGGATCGTCTCCGAGCGGCGAGTCCTGTTCGTGTAGAACAGCATCAAATGGCGGCTCAACTCCTGCTGCGCGTCTCTGTCAAGGATGATGGAGCTAAGGCGAACCTTCTCGTCTGGACAGAACTCGATAAAGCGGAGCCCGCCATACGCGGCGATATATTGATCCTGCTTCCCTATCGGCTTGGAACAGATGTCGATCTCGATCTTGCACGCCTCCTGCGCCAGATCCTCAGCCGACCTGATGACCCCTTGATGGGTGTAAAGTGCGTGAAGCAGACCCACTGTAACACTACTGGATGAGCCCAGGCCGGTGCCTTCTGAAGGAATGTCAGCCAAAGTGGCGATCTCGATGCCCCGTTCTGTTCCCGTGATCCGCATCGCTTCCCTGGCCAGCTCGTGTTGGATCTGGCTTACATCGTCCACGATCTCTCGCCGAGAATAGTCGACATAGATCTTGTCGTCGAATCGCTCTGTGAGAACGACAAAAACGTATTTGTCGATGGCCGCGCTGAGGACACAACCCCCTTCTTGGGAATAAAACTCACGAAAATCGGTGCCGCCGCCGAGAAAACTGATCCGCAGCGGCGTTTGAGTGATGATCATGCAGCCTCAATACCTTTGACTCTATGCCTGCTCCTCCGCCAAGAGCCGGGTCTGGCGCCTGCCTGCTGCGACGATGATCCACGCCACCGGCCCGGTACAGACCAGTGCGGCGAGCGCCCCCAGACTGAGGGCCAGCGGCGCGCCCAGCACACCGGCCAGCCAGCCCGCCCCCAGGCCGCCCACGCGCGGCAGCCCCATTGCCGCTGCTGAGAAGAGGCTCATCACCCGCCCGCGAAACTCGTCTCTCACTCCCGTCAGCAGCAGCGAACCGGCCAGCGTCTCCACGCTCACCAGCAGCCCTCCCGTGACCACCAGCAGCGCGCATGCCCAGGGGAACGACCGTGAAAACGCAAAGCCGGCCGTCGCCGCTGGCAGCAGCAAAGCCACCACCACGGCCACCAGCCACTGCCTGCCTCGCCGAACACTGCCCGCGCCCAGCGCCCCCAGCAACGCCCCGGCCCCGGCTGCCGCATTCAGAAACCCCAGGCCCCGCGCCCCCGCCGCCAACACGTCGTCGGCGAACACGGGGAGCAGCGTCTGGAACGGCCGCACGAAAAAGCCGGCCAGCAGCGGCAGCACCGCCACCGCGAGCAGCAGCCGCTCCCCGGTCAGGTAGCGCACCCCGTCGGCCAGACTGCCCGCCAGTGACCGAGGCCGCTCGGTGCGCGCCGCCCCCGGCAGCCTGATCGCCAGCAGCGCCCCGATCACGGCCAGGAAGCTCAGACCATTCAGGAAGAAGCACAGCCCCTCCCCGACTGCTGCCACCACTACGCCGGCAATCGCCGGCCCTACCACCTTGGCCACGTTAATGGCCGCCATCCACAGCGCGACCGCACTGGCCGCGTCCTCCTTGCCGGTCATGTCGACGATTGCCACCTGCTTGGCCGGCTGGTCGAATGTAGACACCACGCCGCGCACCACCTCGGCTGCCACCACATGCCACACCTGGATGTGACCCGTCCAGATCAGCACGGCGATCGACAGCGGCGGCAGCAGTAGCCCCACTTGGCAGGCGATCAACACCGGCCGGCGCGGCAGCCGATCCAGCAGCGGCCCGGCCACCAGCGACAGCGGCGCAGCTGGGACCACGGCGACGAACGCCACTAGCCCTAGCGCCAACGCCGAGTCTGTCAGCCGGTACACCAACCACGGCGCGGCGACCTGCTGCATCCAGCCCCCGACCAGCGACAGCGTCAGTCCGGCCCAGAACAGCCTGAAATCGCGGTGCCGCAGCGCTGCAAAGGTACGAGATCCCTTCATGCCTGCCACCTACTCATCCATCGGCTCCAGGACATCTAGGACAGAGCAGCTGCTGCTGCCGCCACTACCTCGCCGATCTGCCCCTCCGTCAGCTCGGCGTACATCGGCAGCGATAGGATCTCGGCGGCCCACGCCTCGCTATTGGGCAGCGAGCCTGTCTGGTAGCCGAGGTCGCGATATGCCGGCTGTAGATGGAGCGGCACTGGGTAATGCAGCCCGGTCTGGATACCGGCCGCCGCCAGGTGCTGGCGCACGGCATCGCGCCGGCGGCTGCGAATCACGTACAGGTGATACACGTGCTCGCGGCCGGGCGCCACACAGGGCACCTCCAGCCCAAGTGGCGCGAGCCGGGCATCGTACAGAGCGGCCACGCGGCGCCGCGCCGCGTTCCAATCGTCCACATGGGGTAACTTGGCGCGCAGGACCGCTGCCTGCAGCGCATCCAGCCGGCTGTTGATGCCCACCACGTCGTGCAGGTAGTAGCTGGAGCGGCCGTGATCGCACAGCAGCCGAACGGCTGCGGCATAACGGTCGTCATCGGTCAGCACCGCCCCACCGTCCCCGTAGGCGCCCAATGGCTTGGAGGGATAAAAGCTAAAACAGGCGATGTGCCCCAGCGAACCGACGCGCCGGTCGTGATAGTAGGCCCCGTGTGCCTGGGCCGCGTCCTCGATGAGACACAGGCCGTGGTGCTCTGCCAGCGCCAGCAGCGGATCCATGTCAGCGGGCTGGCCATAAAGATGCACGGCGATGATCGCCCGGGTATGCGAGGTGATCCGCTCAGCCACCTGCTCCACGTCCAGTGTATATGTATCGTCGACGTCGACAAAGACAGGCCGCGCTCCAGCATTTACGATCGCCTCGGCCGTGGCCGTAAAGGTAAAGGCGCTGGTTATCACCTCGTCGCCGGCGACGACGCCGCACGCACGCAGGGCAAGCATCAGGGCGTCGGTGCCGTTGCCTACGCCAATGGCGTGCTTGACCCCGCAAAAGCGGGCGAACTCAGCTTCGAACGCCCCCACCACCGGCCCACCCACAAAGCGGGAGCTATCCAGCACGCCGCCGAGGGCGACCGTGATCTCGTCCCGCATCGATTCGTACTGCTTTCCCAGATCGACGAACGGAATAGCCATGTGAGCTCCACCAAGTTCAACTGAACCCCGTCAGCAAGTGGCCGGGGCCAGAGGAAACAACGGCACGGGCTGCGAGCCGAGGGCGATCGACTGCCCGGCCGCTTCCAGGACCCGCACCACGTTCAGACCCGCCAGGCCGTTGGCCCGCGGGCTGCCTCCCATTACGACACATTCCAGGAAATGCTGGCACTCAGCCTTGAGCGGCTCTACGGCCGGCAGTTCGGGCACGCGCACCTCGCCGGGACCATACTTGAGCTCGACCACCTGGTCATCGCGCGCCCCAATGCGTGTGTCCACGCCGGCACCGAACAGGCTCAGCGCCCGCGGCTCATTTGCCAGATCAAAACGGGCCGAGCCGGCCGTTCCGGCGACGAAAAAACGGCGCACCTTGTCTGGAGACAACCAGCTCACCTGGTGCTGTGACAACTGGCCGTCTGGATAGCGCAGGATCAACAGCGCCGCATCTACCAGCGATGGTCGGACATAGTGCCCGCCATAGGCCGTCACCTCCGACGGCGCGCACCCGATCAGATCAAGAGCAATCGCCACGTCGTGCACGGCCAGGTCCCAGATAACATCCACCTCGGCGGCCGGCGGCCCCAGGTTGATCCGCTCTGATGCCATGATGCACAGCCGCCCGAGGGCGCCGGCCTCGATCTCCTGGCGCAGTCGCGCGATCGCTGGATGGTAGACAAAGAGATGGCCCACACCCAGCACTCGATCGTGCGCTGCGGCTCGCTCCACGATCTCGCGCGCCTGCTCGGTGCTAATAGCCAGTGGTTTCTCAACGAACACGTGCCGGCCACTATCTAGCGCCCGCAGGGCCAGGTCATAGTGTGTGTGGATGCCGGTCACGACAAAGATGGCATCCAGACGCGGGTCGCATAGCAGATCATCGTAATCAGGCGTCACTTCCACCTGGGGAAAGCGTTCACGGATGTACTGCAGCCGTCCCGCCCGCGTGTCGCAGACGCGCACGACGCTGCACATGGGCAGCGACAGGAGCGCCCGGACAATGTTGGGCCCCCAGAAGCCAGCACCCACCACACCTACGCCAATCATCCTCTCTCCTCTACTGTCAGAGGTCCAGCGCCAGGTGGAAAACGGGATGGAGGGCAGCCCGCCGCCCCGAGCCGCCGTGCCTTCGCCCCGCCCACGCACTCTTTGCTCCGAGGGCAGGGCCCCTGCGGATCGTCACCAAGATGACCTCTAGGGCCTGGTCTCACGTGGCCAGACCTCCACCAGAAACGCCAGGGCCAAGCCCAGCAGTGCCCCGGCCACGACTCCGAGCGCCGTGCTCAGCGCAGGACGAGGGGATGCCGGCGTTTCAGGCTCGGTCGCCAAAGCGGCGACCTGCACCTCAACGCTCGTCACTTCCGTCAAGATCTTCACTTCGGCTGCTTTGCGCTCCAGCGTCAGATAGGTGTCGTGGGCCACCGTCTGGGCGTCGAGCAGCTTCTGCTTCTTCCACTGCTCGCCCTGCGCCGCCGCTTCCAACCGCGAAATCTGCGACTGCAGGTCGGCGATTGCGTCCGCCCCGTAGCCTAACAGCTCCTCGCCGTGCAACACTGCTGACGACTGCCGCTCAACCTCTGACAGCGTCGCTGACCGTGCCGCTTCGAGCGTCGCCACAATATCCTCCAGCCGTTCGGCCGCCTGTGTCGACGTCAGAGTCCCGTCTGCTGACCAGCCGCTGCCCACTTCGACTGTCATCGAGAATGCCGGCGTCTGTACGAATGTGCCGGCCTCCAGAAAGAACAAAGCGAACTGCTCGGCCGCGGTCGTAAGCTCGCCACCCGGGGTCGACATCACCTGCAACCTCAAGTTTGTAGCGTCCAGCAGCAACCCGTCGATGCGGTTTGCCCGGTCGAGCAGGGCAACCACGCGTTGCCGGGCGCTGTCCAGTTGCCCGGCCTGCAAGTCGGCCAGGATCTGCTTTTTTTGTTCGAGCTGTCGGGTCAGCTCGTGCTCCTGGCTCGACAGCAAGAAAGCCTCAAGATCCGCCTCGGTCCGGTCGTAGGCCTTGCCTGCCTCCTCCAATTGCACTCCGATCTGCCCGCTGTTCGGCGAA
This sequence comes from uncultured Chloroflexia bacterium, assembly GCA_963749455.1. Classification (GTDB taxonomy): domain Bacteria; phylum Chloroflexota; class Anaerolineae; order JAAYZQ01; family JAAYZQ01; genus JAFGOG01. The sequence goes on along the minus strand of CAVVMX010000006.1, from coordinate 58,390 downwards.
GCGGTGGAGTATAAACTATTGACATAATCGGCATACACTCGGGCCCAGGCATTGGCAATGGCTGCAGCCGTGGCTGGCTCGCCCGCGCTCGCGGTAAAGGCGATGACGTTGCCGGTCGTCTTGGCCTTGACCATGCTGCCCAAACGGGTAAGGGATCGTTCTTCTGGTGCCAGGCTGCTTCCCAAGGTCTCGATCACCTGGGCACCGATTTCAGGGCTCCCGGCTAGTTCGACCAGTGTCTGGCGTCGCACCTGCTCTTCCTGGATTGACAGGTTTACAACATTCTCTTCTGTGACTGTTTGAAACCGTGTGTCAAGCGTCACAGACGGCCGCAGCTTGGTGATCAACAGCAGTGCCTGGGCCTCGTAAGAGTGAGGCCACCATAGGCTCAGCGCGGCCGCTATCCCACCGGCGATCAGGGTACCAACGGCGATCAGCCACCAACGCTTCCTCACAGCCAGGACCATCTGTTGCACTGTCATCATCGCACTGTTCCTTCTTGGCATTGCCTTGCGCCTCGATCGGCCTCACCGTCGCTGCCGACTAGATCATACTTTCGCAGCCCAAGCCACTGGCCAAGCAGCTTCCACATGAACAACGGATTCCCGATCAGATAGCGGCGCCACAGCCGGCCCGGCTCCTGCGTCAGCCGGAACAGCCACTCCAACCCGGCCCGCTGCATCCAGTGCGGCGCCTGGCGAACCCGTCCGGTGTGAATGTCAAAGGCGGCCCCCACCCCCACCAGGACCGGGGCTTCCACGTTGGCGCGGTTCTCGGCCATCCATCGTTCCTGCAAGGGTGCGCCCATCCCGACCCACACGACATCTGCGCCTGTCCGATTGATGGCTTCGACCGCACGTGCGTTCGCCTCTGGTGTAAGCGGACGCTCGGGCGTTGCCAGCGTGCCCGCGATCGACAGGCCAGGAAACTGAGCAACAAGCCGGTCGACCAGGATCTCTGGCTGCCCGGGTGCGCCACCCAGCAGAAAGCTCCGATACCCCCGCTGGGCCGCCAGCCGGCAGAAGGCCAGCATCAGATCCGGTCCGTACACCCGCCGGGTGAGCGGCTCGCCCCGGATGCGGGCAATCCAGGCCAGGGGCATGCCGTCGGGCACCGCCAGCGCGGCGTTGTTGACCATAGCCCGCAGGGCCGGATCGCGCTCACACTCCGTCACCACGTGAACAGCGCAAACGCACACATAGTGCCGATCGCGGGCCTCGATCCAGTCGGCCATCGTCTGGACCGCCGTGGGCGGATCGATGGCACTGATCCCCACGCCCAGCACATTGACTCGCCTCATGCCTTCGACCTCATCGTTGCATATCCGGCCCTGCCACATCCGCGTGCCAGATTATAGGGCATCGCTACTCCCTTGTCAACTTTCCTACCATTGCCTATTTAGGGTCGGCTGCCAGCCAGCGTCTGGTAGAGCTCCCAGGTGGCACGGGCCGCCAGCTCAGGGAGAAACCGTGCTCGGGCAGCTTCCCGTGCCGTCTGCCCAAAACGCCTGAGGGCCGAGTCATCCTTCAAAAGATGGACAAGCCTCTCAGCCAAGCCCTCGACATCGCCAGGAGGCACACGATATCCAGTCAGACCGTCTTCTACTAGGTGGGCAGTGCTCGCCACGTCGCTGACAACAGATGGCAGCCCTGATGCCATGGCTTCAGCTAGAGCCACAGGCGAGCCTTCAAGCCAGGTGGGAAAGAGGAACACCTCGCTGGTGCGATGTGCCTCTAGCAGCGCCGTATGCTCAAGGTGACCAACCAGGTGCACATAACTGGCTGCGTTCATGTCTAACACGGAGCGCCGGACCATCTCGCCGTACGCTCGGAAGGGCGGCAAGAAACTTCCTGCGATGGTGAGCTCTGCGTAGGGCACAGCACGGCGTACCAGGGCCATTGCCTGGATGGCTTCGAGCGTGCCCTTGCGCTTCTGGATCGATCCAACCATCAGCACCCGACCGGGCACAGGGGCCGGGCGGAGGCTGAAGAAGGCCGGGTGGACCGGGTTCTCGATGGTGTGCAGGCGAGCCCGTGTCAAGGGCGCCACCACCTGCCGGGCAAAGGGGCTGGGGGTGATCAGGTCGCAGGCGCGGGCTAGGCACCTGCGCTCGATGGCCTGCCACAGGGCAGCCCGCAGATGGCCTTTGAGGGCGCCTCCGCGGCGATCCAGCCGGGCTTCGAGGGTGTTGATGCCCTGGATGGTGATGACAGTCGGCCGTCCGGTGTCTAGAGCCGCAAATGGATAGGCGGCCACCTGACCGTGAGCGTGGATTAGGTCAGGCGCAAGGGCCTCGACGGAACGCCGGACGGTCCACCGATCCAAGGTCAGCATCGACAGGCTGTGGGGGATGCGCGGCGACGATGGCAGGTAGTGAACGGCCAGCCGCCCGTCTTGGACGGTTCGCCGTTGGTCTGGCCGCAAGTCGCGCCACTTTTCGCACGTGACCACGTGCAGATCCAGGCCGTCGTAGTCCAGCATGTGCTGTACCGTGGTGTAGATGATTGCCTGGATCCCGCCCACCACGCTGGGCGGGTTTTCGGGATAGTCACCGGCAATTACCACGCGCATCTGACGTCACTTTTCCATACCATGTTAGTGGTAGGGCACTGTCGAAAAGGGCAACCAATCGACGTTCCAACACGACACCAAGTCGCCGCTGCCTTGTGGCTCGGGATCGCAGGTGTGAAGATGATCCCAGTCTGGCCCGCTGGCACTGCCCCAGTAGTTGTCCTCGGCCGGGACGGTAAAGACGGCGGCACTGGTGTTGGACTTGAGCCCCCAAGCCGTATTGTTCACAATGTCACTATAGTGGACAAAAGCCTGCCCGTTGTTGACGATGCCCGCCGCGCTGTTGTAGCTGATCACGCTGTGGGTGACGGTCAACACGCCGGTCTCGCCCATGTTGCTGATGCCATTGCCCGTGTTCTGGGTGATAGTGCAATGCTGGAGAGTGGCTTGGCCGCGGTCGTTAAACAGCCCGGTATCGTCCGAGCCCGCGTAGCGCAGCGTGCACTGCTCCAGCTCGATCACGCCTCCGGCGGCCAGGTTGATCCCTCGCCAATCGCCTGGCGCCGGCTGAGTGGCCGAGCCGTCGCCCAGGGTATCACCGCCCACTTGGTCGTCGTATAGCGACGTAAGGGTTACCGGGCTACCGGCGCTTCCCAGGACCCGGAGCTTGCCGTTGACTGCGATCAGGCTGCCGCCGCCCGAGAACGACTGGTGGCCCTTGAACGTCACGCCAGCCTCTACCGTCGCAGTTTCACTTTCGGCCACCACTATCGACTGGACCACATACGGCAGCGTGGCGTTGCCGCCTACGGTCGTCGTGCCCAAAGTTGCATCGAGGAGAATGCCGTTCACGCTGTTTCCAGTCCCGCCGTTTCCCTCGATGTCAAACTGGGCCCGGGCGGTACCCGTGGTTCGCAGCCAGCCTGCATACCCGGCGTTCCCGTTGAATGTCGTATTGCGAAGCGTAAGCGCCGCTCCCGGCTCACTCATCAACAGACTGAGGCCCTTGTCACCGCTATAGGATATCTCGCTGTCGGTGATATTGAGCGATGCATCTGTGGCATACACCGTTGGCCCGGTCGATCCCGCAAAGCGGATGGCCGTATGAGTCAAGATCACATGCCCGCCGTGCCGGACGACCAGCCCGATCCAATCTCCCGGCTCCCCTGCCGATGGAGTGCCGTCCGTGTCGCCGCCGGCAGAATCGTCCCAAAACGAGGTCATGGTCACAGGACTGCCCGCACTGCCGGCTGCCTCCAGCGTCCCCGAGATGATGGCCGTCCCCGTTCCCGGCTGGAAGGTCGGCCCCACGAATTTCACGTCGGCGCCCGGCTCGACGATCAGCCGCCCGCTGGCGTACACGTCGACCGTCCAGATCACCCACGGGGCAAGGGGGTTGGCCCCCAGCCTGCAGCCGGCGCTGTTATACACGTTGCCCTCCAGGTAGATGCCGTTCACCTGGCCATTGCCTGCGGCTGTGTTGCCCTCGATCCTCATCTCCTCGCGGCAGTCCTGATTGAGGATAAGGTAGGCACCATATGTCCCGTTTCCGGCAAAGCTGTTGTTGACGATGATCGACCCCAGTGGTATCGACTTGCCATACACGCGCAGCCCGCCGTCCACGTTGTTGCGGAAGGTCGAGCCGCTTGCCTCAAGCGCCGCGTCCTGTGCGTACAACCCGTGGTTGCCGCTGTATTCGGTGATGGTGTTCAGCATCTGCACCTGCCCGCCGTACAGCTCCACATTCGCCAGATCCAGGTAGGACGCGCCATACCGAATCACCACATGGTCCAGCATCGCCGTCACATCCGCTCCACCGGTGTGAGGCTGAGTTCCTGTCCTGGCTATGCTACCGCCTCTGACCGGCATCTCTACCCTAGGCCCGACACCGCCACGGGTGATAATCGGCACATAGACGCCGTAATGCCCCACCGGCAGATCGCCATAGATGACCAGTCCTCGCCAATCGCCGGGTGCCGGCTGCGTGGCGCTCCCGTCCCCATTCGTGTCACCGCCATAGCTGTCGTCTTTCAGCGAGGTGAACACAACCGGATTGCCGGCCTGGCCTTCCACTCGCAACTGACCGTTGACAATGATCTTGCTACCCGGCTGCGACATCTCATAATCAGCCTTGATGATCGTGCCGGCGCCGATCGTCAACAGGGAACCAGGGCAGCTATCTAGGGAATGAGCCAGGTATGGCAGGCCGGGGTTGCTGTCAAGCGTGCTTGTGCTCAGCTCCACGTCCATGGTTATCGCGTCAACCCCGTTGCCGCTGCCGCTGTTGCCTCCGGCTTCCAGGTCAATGACTGAGCCGGTTTCCGAGCGCAGACTGGCGGCATATCCGCTATTGTCTGAGAGCGCGTTGTCCCTGACCACAACCCCCGCCATGCTGGAAGCGGTGACCAGGTGTACCCCATCGCCTCCATTGTGGTGGATGTCACAGCCGATCACCGACAGCGCGGTGCCGGCATGGACACCCTCACTTGCGCCATAGCGAATGGTCGACTGTGTGATCGCCAGAGAGCCGGTGTCGGCGTCGATGCTCCCATAGTTGTACAGGCCGGCGTATTCGACGATGACATGCTCCAGTGTAGATTGGCCGTGCTCCCCTGTGAACCAGATTCGCACCCAATCGCCCGCCGCTGGGCTCGCCGCCGTCGACGTGAAAGTGATCTGCAGGGCATCTGTGCCCACAGCCTGAAGGCTACCCCTGATGGCCAGCTCAGTGGCCGGATCGAATTGGACCGTCACACCCGGATCGACCGTCAGCACAACGTCCGGCAGCACCTCTACGTCACAGGTCACGTGGTACGGGCTGCCCGCTGCGGCCCAGTGCACGTCGGCGGACAGCTCCCCACACACTGGCGTCTCATCTGTGCCCACGACTGCCCAGCTCCGGGCCGCCGCTGGGAGATAGCCCAGAACCGCTGTACCCAGGAGGACGGCTCCCAGCGAGCAAAGGGTGATCACAAGCCAATGGAACGCTCTGTTCATGTTGCCATTAGCCTCCGTTCGGCGACACTGACGGTGATGGTGCCCACAAGATAATAAGCGGACAGATATCGTTTGTCCATAGTACTGGTATCCTGGCGAGCCCTCAGCGTTAGCGATGACGCGGCCTGATACTAGTGGATCTTGTCGTTGTGGACTTGTCTGGCGACAGCAGCAGTCCACTCTCCGCCGGTTGGCACCAGCGCGACAAATGCCCACACATACCATTGCACGGCGGTGTGCCCCAAGTAGTTGTCCGACAGGCTCATCACCACACCGGCGGCGGTGACCGCCAGCAGGCCCAGCGCTCGCCAGGCGATCTGCCGGTTCACCGCCCGGCGATAGGCCCGCCACCCATGCCAGACCAGGGCTGACAGCCAGCTCACATAGGTCAGCAGTCCCACCAAACCGGTTTCGAGCAGCACCTTGAGATAGTCATTATGCGGCGGGCTGTCCACCAGCGGTAAAAGCTGGTTGGTGTGCCACGGCGACGTACCGAGCCCCAGCCCCAGCAACGAAGGAGGCCAGGCCAGACCGAACGCAGCTTGCCATAGATCGGTACGCCACGACACCGACTCGCTAGCCGTCAGCCGTTCCCGCAGCAGCGGCACCGCCGCCACCAGCACCGCCGCACACACCCAAATCAGAATGACTTGGCGCCGCCGCTTCGGCAGCCCCAGCACCGTCATCGCTACCAGGAAGCCGAGCCATTCCGTGCGGGCCAGCGTCAACACCAGACAGCCCGCGGCCGCCGCACCCCAGCCGGCCAGCGCCACTCGTCTTCTGGCCGACGGCGCTCCCAAATAGGCAGTGATCCCCACCGTCAACATCAACACCAGGTACGATCCGAGTATGCCGGGATGGGAAAAGGTGCCTTGGGGCCGGTAGGCGAATTCTGTGCCGATAAACCCAAGAAAGAAATACCCGCTGCCGGTCAGCCTCTGCAGCCAACCCACGGCCAGCGGCACGGCCGACGAAGCCAGCATCACTACCGTCATGCGTCGTGCCTGCCGCTCATCGTGCACCACGTCACTGGCCATCAAATAGATCGCCAGCCCGCTCGCCAGCCGCGCCCATTCCTTGACCCCGGCCACCGGGTCTACCGAAGTCGGAATCATTGGCAGACACATCGCCAGGAACAGGGCAAAAGCCCACCCCGGAGCCGCAGGCAGCAGGGACTGCCTCCGCACCAGGCGCCGTGCCAGACACAACAAGCCCAGCCCCACTGCCAGGCTGTTCGTCGCTCCGGCCAGATTCATGGTCAGTGGCAGCCCGGCCGTAAAAGACAATTGAAACAGCTCCATAAAGCCGTCAACGCTGCTGCGGGCAAGCAGCAGCGACACGATCGCCACTTCCGGTGCAATCAGCCATACGAGCGCTACAGCCCCGCCTGCCAGCGCAGCGGCGAACAGCGTCGCTGGCAGAAAAACGGCTGCTGCCCCCGCGGCCCCAAACAGGACCACGATCGCGCCCATCCAGACCCAGTTGCCCGGTCGCTTCGATTTCACCCTAGGTACCCCATGCCCTGCAACCGGCGGCGCACATCATTCTCCTCGGCCGCGTCAAGGGGCGGCCCGGCGGCATCCCCGGCCAGGATCGCCGTCCCGCTCTCCATCCGTACCGGCCAACGGTCTGCCGGCTTGATCACCTCCACCCGCGGCCGGCCCTCCACGCCAGGCGGGATCGGCAGCCCCAACAGGTAATACAGGGTCGGAGCCACATCCACCAGCTCGGCTGCCAGACGGCTCTGGCGTTGGCCTGTGCCGCATGCGATGGGCACGCCACTAGGCCCACCGGCTCCTGGACAGACCGACACTGCCCAGAAGCCCTCCAGGCAGTGATCGCCCGATGCCCACCCGCTTCTTTGCCACAGCCGCGCCTGGTGCGGGCTCGTGGCATAGCCAGGCTGCGTGGCAAACATCAGATCTGGAATATTGGGGCCCTCTGTGTCAAAATAAGCTGCCCCGTCCCAGACCTCTGCCACCACCACCCGTCCGGTGACCGGGTCTCGCGTTTCCAGTAGCGCCTGCCGGACCTCAGCCAGCAGCCGCCGGGCTTCTTCTTGCTCCACAACGCCATGAGGATCCCGTCCGCGCAGGTTCAGCCGCACCGCCTGCTGCATCGTCCACGGGCAGAACGCGGCCGTGCGTGCCCAGTCGATGGTGCCCCCTGGTGCCCAAGCGGGAACGTGCCGCGACACATCCGGGACAAGCCGCCGGCGCACCTCACGCACCCACGGCACATCCAGCCTCCGGGCCACGTCGGCTACCTTGCCAGCCGACCGGCGAAATGCCAGCCACCCTTGCTCGGCCAGCCATTCGTCCACGCGAAACTGCCGGCCCCCAGCCTGGAATCCGTGATCCGAAACTAGCACCAGCCCGGCACCCGGTTCGGCGCCGTCGATCAGCCGGCCTATTGCCGCATCGAGCGCCCGGTAGTAGCTGGCAATAGGCTCCCGCCACCGCGCCGCCAGCCGCGGGTCGTGCTCAGGGTGCTCCGGGTCAAGGTGGCGCCACAGGGCGTGATGCAGCCGGTCCGCTTCCAAAAAAGCAACGGCCAGGCAGTCCACCGGATGATCGCGCACCAGCGATTGTACACCGGCCAGATGCTGCCCGGTCAGCGCCGTCAGTTTCTGCACCAGCCTCATCTCCCGCCCGGCGTACAGTTGCCACTTCACGTCAATCCCGTATCCTGGCACCTCACGGCGCAACCGCGCGCTCAACTCCGGCGGATAGGTAAACACCGCCCCGTTTGGCACCAGCATCCCCGCCGCCATGAAACCGTTGATCGGCGAAGGTGGAAAGGTAACCGGAAAGCCGAACAGCCCCGTCCGCAGCCCATGTCGCTCCAGCACCTTCCACAGGCACGCCTCGGCCGCCGGACGCGAGTGCCGATACCGGCCGTCGGCCCCGCGCTCCATAAAATCCAGCACCCCGTGTCGTCCTGGCCGTTGCCCGGTAAAGAACGACGCCCAGGCCGGCGCCGATTGCGTGGGGAACACTGACGTCAACGGCCCGGTCACCCCTCGCTGCAGTACCGCCGCCAGGTTGGGCATTGTCCCAGCCGGAAGGAGGTCCTCCACCAAGCGCAGCGAAAAGCCGTCCAGGCCGATGATCAGTGCCCGGCGCCACGCGCTGGCGGGCCGGCCGGTAGTCCATGGGTCGCTGACGTGCATCATCCTGCCTGTCACAGCCGCTTTCTTCTGACGAGTCGCCACATGCCGACCACAGCCTCCACGCGCGCAAGGGTGCCCACCCCGATCAGCACCGCCAGACCGGCCAGACCGCTGATCCCCACCACTACGACCTGCGACCAACGCCCGGTCCCGGCCATAGCATCCCAGAGCGAAGCGGAGCGGACCACCTCATCCAGCATCCGGCTCGACCAGAAGACGACGACTGCCGAAACTGCCGAAGCCAGTCCCACGCGCCAGGCTGAATCGGCGATCTGCTGCCAATCCGGCCACCCGCCGCCCCGGCGCGCCAGCCATGCCAGCCCGGCTGCCAGTGTTACACAGCAGCCGGTCGCAAAACCTGCGGCCAGCCCGGCCACGCCCAGCCACCGCATCAGGACCAGATCCAGTCCGATCGTCACTGCAGCCAGGATGCCGTGCAGCACGATCACCACTCCAGGCTGTCTGGTCGCGTACAGAAAGGTCTGTACGGCGCGGTACGGCCCCAGCCACGGCAGGCTGAGCGCATAGATGCCCAGCACCGTCGCCAGCAGTTGGGCGCTGTCCGGGTCAACCTGTCCCCGCTGGAAAAAGAGGCGAACCAGCGGCGTGCTCAGCGCTGCCACGCCCAGTCCCAGCGGCGCGGCCACCAGCCATGCCAGCCCCAACAGCCGGTGCGCCATGTTGCGGAAGGCCTCTCCCGCGCCCTGAGCCCAGCCAGCCGCCAGCGACGGCATGCTGGCCGTAGTCATCCCGTCGAAAAACACCCCGGCGGCCACCATCGTCAATCGATTTGCATAGCTCAGCGCCGTCAGGCTGCCTGCCGGCAGAAAAGAGCCCAGGATCCGCTCCGCAACAGTAACCGCCTGCCGCAGCAGCAATCCGGCCAGCGGAGCCACTACTAATCCTCCGGCCTGACGCAGGGCGGGCAGTTCCGAGCGGATCGAGCGCAGTCTCCATCGATAGGCCGCAGGTCGCCGCCCAAACAACAGCACCGCCAACAGCGCCACCTGGGCTAGAGTTCCCACTACCAAGCCTGCCGCTACTACCCCGATCTCGCGGTGATTTCCACCTGGGGACCGGTTGGCCGTTGCCACCAGCAGTCCCAACAGCCGTCAGGCTGGGCACTGCGTTGCTCAACGTGGGAGCCACAAAGCGGCGCTGCGCGTATAGCCCGACCTTGAGCACCTCGGCCACAGCGGCGCCTGGCACCCTCAAGAACAGGACGCGCGCCACACCGACGGCCAGCACCGTGGTGGGCGCGTTCAAGCCGGGTGCAACCAACCCCATTGCCGGGCCTGCCGCCGCTATGCCGACGCCCGCCAGCGCCACCGCCACCAGCCCTGCAGTATTCATCAGCGCGCTGAACAGATCACTCCCCGGAGGATCGCCGGCTTGGCTGGTTCCTGGTGAGACCTCCGCCGACAGCAGGCTCACCAGCACCGGCTGTAGCGCGGCCGCACAGCCGATCAGCACCAGCGGGATCGTATAGGCTGCAAAAAAGGCATCGGTTGTCGATCCGATGCCAAATCGAGCCACCACCAGCACATCCAGGGCAAAGCCGGCCAGCACCGCCATCGCGGTACAAATCGAAACTGCTCCCGACCGTCGAGCAAGCCCTTCGCCGTGACCCACGGGCGAATCTTACGTCGAAAGCGGGCGAAAGTCAAGTTGCAAAGTGCGAGGCAGTATACCTACGTAGAACCGGCGCCGGCAATCACCCCCAGAACTGCACCCCATACCAGGTGAGGGACAAAGGAGAAGCTGACCATCTCGATGATCGGAACGCCGGTTACGATAGCAACTGGGACGCAGCCCAAGGGTATGGTTACCAGACCGGCCAGTACTCCCAACCACACACCTTTCCGCACAGACCCTATGTTGAGGAAGCGCACTTTGCCATACCGCTATGCCAAAAAGGAGCCCCAACAACGAGCCCATCAGCAGATGTAGCACCACCCCCACCAGGGCGCCGCCTCCCACAATCGAGCCGATCAAGGCAACAAAGCCATCAACCGGCGCTCCGATGATCAAGGACTCGACGACCATTACGACGTCCATCGCTATAGTGCCTGCCAGGCTCCCGATCAGCCCGAACTTGATCGCCCTGGAACTGGTTGCGGTTTCTGGGCCTTGGCTTTCCCCTTGCCAGCTTGACGGCGTCTGCGGGTGTTGCTCGGCATTCATTTCGCATTCCTTTCTCAGTCCTGCCTCTATTCTACCACAGGCTGCGCTGGCGGGCAATCCCTGTGTGCCAGAGGCGGGGGATACCGAGTCGGTGAAAATCGGCGCAGGAGCGCGGTAGATAGTCCATCGATCTAGCCGAAGAGGCAGAGTGTCTGACGGGCACTCTGCCTCTTCGAGCCATCCTCCCGGCCGAGCCTATTCCACGCGTTGGGAGGTATCAGTGTGCAAGTGGGCCTGGTAGGCCTTCCAGCCCGCGCACCACCCACTGTGCCAGCGATGGATCTGGGCAAAGATCGACTGCGGCTTGGCTATCGCCTGGCGCCGGATGGGGCAGGTAGCGCATTGATACTTGGACTGTGCACATTCGGACATTTCGAATCTCCTCCTTACTCTGTTTTGTTCCGCGTCAGCTCGCGGCCGAGCAGCTTGACACCCAGTACGATGAGCAGGATGGCAAGGCAGGTGGTGCATGGGCACTTGGACTGTGAAGTTTCAGACATCTCGGTTCCTCTCCTTATTCCGTCCTGTTGCGGATCAGCTCGCGGCCGATCAGCATCACACCCAGCACGACGAGCAGGATCGCAAAGGTCGGCATCTCAAACGACGGGCGCAGGAGCGACCCTACCAGATCCACACCTCCCCACACCAGGGCGAGGATGCCGAGCATCGTGCTCCACACCCGGATGGGGATGCCATTGAGCGAGCGCGCCGCGTTCAGCCCGAGCAGAATCAGGCCGACGCCGATTGCGCCCGTACCATTGGGGAGAAAGCCGAACAGCTCGGTCACCCCCCACCACACCAGCAGCACACCCCAGGCTACTGCTTCCAACGTTTCGTTCAGTTTCGACGACTTGATCTTCTCCATTTTCCTCTCCTTTCTTGCTTTGTGTTATCGACCTGTCTCAGTGAGAGCAAGGTCACGTTCAAACGATTCAGCTTGTTCAGGACACCCATCAATGCCGCCTGGTCCACAATCATCCCAGACAGAACTGTATCTCCACCGGCGGAGGTCGTCATCTGCAGCCCGTCGAACCAATCCGACCAGTCGTCGGTGAGCTGGCCTCTGACGGTGATCTCGTACACCCGCCCGTAAGGCTGGGGGAGAGCCGGACCCGGATCGGCCTTGGACCTGGTGTCGTGATTTAGTTGGCTCCTGTCCTTTCTGTCTGCCATGCTTCCTCCATGATGCAGTGTACCAGCTTTCCGCTCTGGCGTCATCGACCGAAGGTTGTACGCGGGGTTGTAGAGGCGGTTGTAAGTTTTCGAGAGGCGCAAAAGAACGGCCGAGGCTACCCCGCCTCGGCCGGCACGGTCATTGGCCTGACGAAACGACCGATCAATCTATGAGCTGCAGCTCTCTTGCGCGAAAAATGGCCTGCGTCCGGCTTGGCACGTCCAGTTTGCCATAGATGTTGCTGATGTGGCGCTTGACGGTCGCCCGCGAGATCACCAACCGCGAAGCGATCTCGTCGTTGGATAATCCGGACTCGATCAGCTTCAGGACTTCCATCTCGCGCCCGGTAAGGGGCTCGATCAGGGGTTGGGCGGAAGGCAGTTGAGCATCGCCGGTCTGGCTGGTGGCCAGGAGAAGCTGCGCGGCATATCCCGCTCCCAAGCGGTGGGACCGGGCCTGGCTCAACAGCTGCACCATTGGCTCGCCTTCGTCCAGAAACACGCGGACGTAGCCCTCAGGCCGGGCAAGAGTGAGAGCCCGATCCAGGACCGCCAGGGCCTGCTGCGTGTCCTTGCTGCCCTGAAAGGCCAGCGCTTGAAGGACCAATACTTCGATGATGCACCCGTTGCCACCGGCAGCCTGCGCCTGCTGAAGCAAGCGCTCTGACAGAGCCAGCGCGGGCCCATAATCGCCTTCGGCCAGAAGCACGCGCAGCAGAGTGAGGTATTCAGGCTCGCGCTCGTATGGGTCGGGGTCATCAGCAGAGATGGCGCTCTGCCGAACGAGATAGAGTGCCTGGTCCAAGTGGCCCTGCGCCAGGCGCAGATCGGCCAGCGCGGACTGCACCCAGATCGAGCGCCTGGGCGAAAGCGTGTGCTCGGCGACCAACTGATGCGCGGCGTGCATCGCCGCCTCAGCCTGTCCAGGATGGGATAACGCCAGTTCCAGGCGCGCCAACATCACATAGCCTCGAGCCAGCAGATCCAAGTCTTCCCACTGCTGGCACAGCTCAATGCATTGATGAATGAATTTCGCTGCCGTGTCGAGGTGGTTCCACTCGTAATGCAGTCTACCCAGCCCGGCATAAAGGTGATCTACCCAAGGTGGAACCTGGCTACCGGGACGAGTCGCCAGCGCCAGAGTGTCCTCGTATACCCTGGCTGCCTCATGCAGCTGTCCCTGCTCCACGAGAATTCCGGCGAGGTTCGAGCTGGCAAGAACTACCATGCCGAGATTGCCTGCTGCCCGGGCAACGTCCACCGCTATGGTGTAAGCCCGCCTTGCCTCTTCCAGCTCCCCATTCATCCAACTGGCATCGCCCAGGACAGAGGTGGCCACACTGCGCATGCTGCGCGAGAAAGGATCCGTGTCAGGCAAACACTCGAGGGCTTGCCGGCCAAAATCAGCGGCTAGCCGGGTCTCCCCGAGCATGTTGGCCCGTTGAGCCCGCGCTGCCGCAATGGTGCCCACCACGATCTGGATCTCGGGGGTCGGCTTGAGCGGAGCAATCTGGCGCTCGGCCACCTGAAGCGTCTCCTCCACCCGATCCAGGTGGCCGGTCAAAGCGAGTGCCCAGGCATATTGAACGCCGAGCCAGGGGTTCTTCTCAACCTCAGGCTCGATGGCCTGGATCCATTTCAACAGAGCCGTCACCTCGCCACGCATAACGAACTGGCAGCCGTTCTGATCGATGAGCCGGGCCGCACGCTCCTGATCGCCCGCTTTCAGAGCGTGGTGGATGGCCTCGGCGATGAACCCATTCTGCTCATACCATTGCGCGGCGCGGCGATGCAGCTCGGGCACCAACGACGGGGAATGGCGCTCCAGGTGCTTGCCAAGCACGTCGGCCAGGAGGTGGTGGTATCGATACCACTGTCGTTCGTCGTCCAACGGGACGATAAAGAGGTTTCTCTCCTCGAGAGCTTCCAGGAACGCCTGCCCCTGTCCGCCTTCTGCCGCGCCGGCTCCGACGACCGCATCGCACAGTGGCCCGCACATTCGACCCAGTATGGAGGTGTGCTGAAGGAAGGTGCGAATCTCCTCCGGCTGAAGCTTGAGCACCTCGTCAACCAAATAGTCCATGATGTAATAATGACTGCCCGTGAAGGCGGATACGAAACCATGAACGTCCTCAGAACCATGCATCGACAAGGCTGCCAACTGCAGGCCGGCGATCCAGCCTTCGGTGCGCGCCTGCAACGCCGCGACGTCCTCTGTGGATAAACTCAAGTCCATGACGCCGTTAAGAAAGAGAGCCGTTTCGTTCGCGGTGAATTGTAGCTGATCGGCCCGAATGTCGATCAATTGGCCGCGGGCGCGCAGGCGTGAGAGAGGCACGGCGGGGTCCGTCCGGGAAAGGAGGATGAGATGCATCTGGGGCGGCATGTGCTCGAGAAGAGAGGCAAGCATCTCAAGAATGGCCGGAGTATGAATGGAGTGAAAATCGTCCAGGACGAGAACGAATGGAGTCGCATATCCGGCAATGTCATTAATCACAGTGTTGATCATGGTGCCGGGTGGCAGCCGTTGTATCCCCTGCATGATGGGGGGTATGACCTGGAGTGCGGGGACGATTGTCTGGAGGGCCGCGCCCAAGTATTGGAGAAAGCGAATCGGGTCATTGTCGCCCTCGTCGAGCGACAGCCAGGCGGCATCCACGTGGCTCTCGCGCAGCCAGTTACTCACCAGCGTTGTCTTGCCATAGCCGGCTGGGGCAGAGACAAGGACAAGGCGCACGCCCGGCTCCAGCCCTTCGTCGAGGCGCTGGAGCAAGCGTGGCCGGGGGACTAGCTCCGGCCTCGGCGGCGGTGTGTAGAGCTTGGTTGCTAGAAGCGGGGCTGCGTCCACCTCTCCCTCCGCATGCGATCCCAAGACGAGCCCGACCTTGCGACCGCCATCTCCTTATGAAATGTGTACCGCTCTCTTCATGCCCGCTCAACTCACGGAGCGTAGCTCAATTATACGCAAAACGGTCGTTAAGTCACATCTGACTATCGTTTCTGGCAAACGAAAATCATTAACCTGCTTGTGCTTGTCAACGGGCTTTTGTTCCAACCGCCAAATCGCTCCAAAACCTGCAATCCATTGTAGTGAAGTAATGCTTCCATCTCCTGCGGGAATGTATACCGCAACGATGAACCTACCATCCTTCTCAAGGTTGTCTGGCATGGCCAGTGACCCAGGCAGTGGAGCAAGAGAACACAGCAAGCCGCTGTCATGCGGCCGAACATTGTCGCATGATAGCGGCTTGCATCCGCAACAGTTCCCGGATCGCAGGTATGCAACGACCCCTAGCTGCTATTCATATTGGCTATTTAGCACCTTTTCTGAATTTATACCCGTGGATTGGATTTGCTCCGTCAACGGCGCCTGCTCGTCGAACTGTGAGGCCTACTTCGTCCAGTCATAGATCCTTGAGTAGCCGCTCGTACTCCCGATGATCGCCAATCCAGAACCAGATGACTGTGTCGCTTTCTAGAAGACCCAAAACTCGATAGTCGCGTCACCCGCGCAGAGTAGATCGGTTCTTCCTCGTCGACTCGCATGAAACGCAGGCTCGGATGGTCGGGATTTTCCTGCCACATCAGGTGGGCCTTCCGCGCCTACTGTTGCACTTCCCGCGGAAGACCAGCATAGAGCTTCCAGAACTTGAGAGTGGCTCTTGCTCTCACCCCGGCGCTAGCCTTCCATCTTCCGTGACGTTCATGTCGGTAGCCTGGCCGGTATGGTAGTCATTCAATGCTTCGCGGGCCATATCGCGCAGCTTGCGCCTGGCTTTCGGTTTGACCAGCACTTTGTCCGAATTGGCTTGGCTGGCTTCGATCTCCTCTTCGCTTTCAGCTTCCAGAAACCGCGCAAAGTCGACCAGTTGGATCACGCGTTCCGGCGGGAGTCTGCGCACGATGCCAACCGGCTTGCTCTTCGTACTCATCGATCTTGAGAGCAAGTGTGTCCTTCATACATCACCACCCTGAATCCTTAGGTAGCCCTAGACGAGTCCCAATCTCCTCAGGCGAGATTGGATGGCACCAGGCTGCCTAACCGAACTGCCTAACCAACTCGCCGATCGCCTTGCCTTGCCCATATTCTTCTCTTAAGGAGCTGTCCTCTTCCCTCCCATCAACTGGTCTAGCATCGCAGCGAGCAGCTCAGACATTGTGGATCTCTAGTCGGCACCTGCTCGTCGAACTGCGAGGATAACACCAGGCTCGCACATCTCATGCCGGCATCCCAATCATCTCCACTCGGAGGTGCTCACTTGACGACGGGTTGGCCAGACTCCAGTAGCAGATCCATGGCATTGAGTGTCGTTGCGTGATAGTACCGCTCGCCACATTCCTGGCAGACCTCTGCTTCCACATCATCGATGATGTAGAGCCAGCGCTTGAGCCAATGAACCTTGTGCACTTTTCTCTTGACTGACTGACCTCCGCAAAACTCACAGATCATCTCAAAATACAATGCTCGACATCTTGGCGCTCGAGCCCATCGGCCCACATTTCCTCTTCAGCGTGAGCGGACAGGTAGTACCTTCTGTCGATCACTAACCGCCGTATTCGTTGCAGATTGCTCACGCCAGCTCGTCTCCCCGGTAACAGCGCATGACACCACCTATTCGCCTGTTCATTATAGCATACAGACGGGCTCCATGTCAAACAGGGTTCTCAAGCCCTGCCCGGCGCCTATCGACCTGGAACTGCCTCACAATGCAGCAAGCCGATGTCACGTGACATCGGCTTGCTGGCGATAGGAAGGCCTGCCAGGTAGACTACGCCCGACAAGCCTCGATGTTTTTTCTGCTGTTTTCAGGCTGCTTCTGCGGACCGCTTCCTAAATTTATACCCATACACAATCAACCCATCGTCCCCTTCTTCGCGCAGCTTGCGGGTGACCATCTCCACCGGCATCCCGATCTCCACCTCGGTCGGGTCGATATCCGCCAATTGGGCCGTCACCAATGGCCCCTCTTCCAACCGGATCAGGGCAACCGTGTAGGGGATAAACTGCTCATAGCCGGCCGGCGCCTGGTACAGGGTCGAGTAGGAATAAATCGTGCCCCGACCGCTGAACTGGTACGGCTCGTAGGCCGGCTTGCTGCACTCTGGGCAGACGTCGCGCGGCGGGAACAACTTGGCCCCGCACTTGTTACAAACTTCACCAACCATGGCATACCGCTGGCTTTGCAGTCGCCAATATCGCGGAATATTCATTCAATGTCCTCCAAACAAGTTCATTATACCTGGCAGGCTGTTTCTTGCCAAGCCGTCAGGTTCCATTAGTCAAGAGCTTCCAGGATATGGGTAATTACAGTGGCCCCGCTGCCCCCAATGTTCTGGGCCATGCCCAGCCGGGCGTTGTGCACCTGGTTCGGCCCGGCCTGTCCACGCAGTTGTTGGACCACCTCGACTACCTGGTAAACCCCCGTCGCACCAACCGGATGCCCGCGGGCCTTTAGTCCGCCCATCGTCGCCATCGGGATCTTGCCGGCCAGCGCGATCTCGCCGGCCTCGGCCAGCCAGACCCCCTTGCCCCGCTCGGCAAAGCCTGTCGCCTCCAGGCTCAACGCCGCCATGATCGTAAACGCGTCGTGTAGCTCAAACAGATCGATATCCCGCGGCCCTACCTGTGCCTGCTGGTAGGCCTTGTTGGCTGACGCCTCAGCCGCCGACAGCCACAGCGGATCGCGCCGGTCGTGCACGGCGACCGCATCGGTCGCCACGCTCGAGGCCCGGATCTGCACCGCACACCCATTCCCAGCTCGCGCCATACTGCTCGGGCAGAGCACCACCGCTGCCGCCCCATCGGCAATCCCGGACGAATCGAGCAGGTTGATCGGATCGGCGATCATCCGCGCCTTGCTGAACTGATCGGCCGTGATCGGGCTGGAAAAGATGGCATTGGGGTTGGTGACGGCATTCTGATGAGCGACGATGGCAAAGTTGGCAAAATCGGCGTGCTTTACGTTATACTCGTACATATATCGGCGCATCAGCAGCGCATTGATGCCCACAAAGGTGATGCCGTGGACCGACTCGTAATCGGCGTCGGCGGCCATCACCAGCCCGGTCGTGGTCTCGGCATTCACCGTGTCGGTCATCTTTTCCACGCCGCACACCAGGACCACATCATGCAGACCGCCGGCCACGGCCGCATAGCCCTGGCGCAGAGCCGCTGCTCCTGACCCACAGGCGGCCTCCACCTTGAAAGCCTCGATCCCCCGCAGGCCGCAAAAGTCGGCGATCAGCGCCCCCAGGTGCTCCTGACCGGTGAGCAGGCCCGAGAGCATGTTGCCCACATACAGCGCATCCAGCCACCTCGACGCCGGCATCCTTTAGCGCTGCCAGCACTGCGTCGGCTGCCAGGTGCCGCAGCGACCGGTCCCAATGCTCGTCTACCCTCGTTTGGCCGATGCCAATGATACTTACGTCTCTCATGTCTCAATGCATATGCAGTTTTCTGCGATACCGCACATAGGTCCCATAATCTATCGTCTTGCGTCGCTCAACGTAAACTCGGGTGCTCGGCGCCCGGTCCCGGCGCTCAACGATCTTGTCCGTTATCCGCAATGAAACGGCATCACTGCCCGCGCCCGATCCGTACGACACCATCAGCACCCGATCCCCCGGCGTGGCTTCGTCCAGGATGGCAGTCAAGCCCAACACCGCCGCTCCGGCATAGGTGTTGCCCACCGCCGGGCACAGCATACCGGCGCGGGTCTGCGCCGGCTTGAAGCCCAGCATCTTGGCCGCTCGTTCCGGGAACTTGGGGTTTGGCTGATGAAAAACCGCCGCCGTATAGTCCTTGGCCGTCGTGCCCAGCGACTCCATCAGCTGCTCGGCGGCGGCCAGCACGTGCTTAAAGTAAGCCGGATCTCCGGTGAAGCGACTGGCGTGTTGTGGATAGTGCTCATAAGGCCGCCGGAAAAAGTCAGGGGTATCGGTAACATACGAAAAGGTGGCTTCGATTTCAGCCAGACTATCCTCAGCAGGGCCGAGGATGTAGGCAGCGCCGCCCGCTCCGGTCGTATATTCCAACGCATCGCCTGGGCGGCCTTGTGCAGTGTCCATGCCGATGGCCAGGGCGTAATCAGCCATGCCCGAGCCGACCAGAGCGATGGCTGCCTGAAATGCCTCAGTTCCCGCCTTGCAGGCGAATTCCCAATCGCCGGCCAGAGTCGCCGGCACAGCGCCGATCGCCTCAGCGACGATCGTGGACGTGGGCTTGACGGCATAGGGATGAGACTCACTGCCGACCCACACTGCCCGGATCATCGTAGCTTCGATCCCTGCCCGCGCCAGCGCGTTGCGTGCCGCCTCGATCGACATAGTCGCCGTATCTTCGTCAGGACCCGGCACAGCCTTTTCCTCGACTGGCGACTCCGTCTGGCCATCCCGCCAGACGCGGTCTATTTCCGTTCCAGGTAGCCGGTAACGCGGCACATAGGCGCCGTAACCGGCAATACCCACATCACGAATCGGTTTGAGCAGCATCCAAATTCCTAGAGCTCCGTTCAGCACAAGAGGGCCCTGATAGAGCCCTCCTGTCGTGCTTGAGCGATGAT
Source organism: uncultured Chloroflexia bacterium (assembly GCA_963749455.1). Classification (GTDB taxonomy): domain Bacteria; phylum Chloroflexota; class Anaerolineae; order JAAYZQ01; family JAAYZQ01; genus JAFGOG01. The sequence continues at coordinate 38,791 of CAVVMX010000006.1, read as the reverse complement.
ACTATACCACAGTTCACCTGTCAAAAGCTACCAAGATCGGGCCAGAGGCTATCTGATGGCTCGCGTAAAGACTCCTCAGGCCCTTGGCATAGAAAAGTCCGTGCCCCCTACGCCCTGCATGACTTGATCTCGGCGCGAGCCTATGATATACTGGCGCAGCCAGTATGGCTGCGCCAGTATGCCGCAGGCAATGAGGAAAGCCGGAAACGGAGGAATCGTGTGACCACCGGGCTGGCCATCAGGGCAGAACACCTGGGACGGATCTACAAACTAAAACCTAGCCGCAAGCAGAAACAGGCAGCGCGCCGGGAAGGCCGAACTGAGCCTCTCCCCACACAGCTCATTGCCCTCGAAGACGTCAATGTCGAGGTGCCGCAGGGTGAGATCTTGGGGCTGCTCGGGCCAAACGGCGCCGGCAAGACGACGCTGATCAAGATCCTGACCACCCTCCTGTCACCGACCAGCGGCAAGGCGTGGGTCGACGGTCTGGACATCGACACTCAGGCAGCCGAGATCCGGCAGCGGATCAACATGGTCTCCGGCGGTGAGACCTCTGGCTACGGGCTGCTTACTGTCCGCGAGAACCTGTGGATGTTTGCCCAGTTCTATGGCATCGACTACAAGACCACCGGCCGCCGGATCAACGAGATGCTCGACGTCGTCGGCCTTTCCGACCGCAAAGACACCAAGATCTCGGATCTATCAACCGGCCTGCGCCAGAAGATGAACTTTGCGCGCGGATTCATCACCGATCCGCAGATCATCTTTCTCGACGAGCCGACCCTTGGGCTAGACGTCGGCGCTTCGCGCGAAGTTCGTGAATACATCAAGCGGTGGGTCACCGACAGGCCAGAGAAGACGATCCTGCTCACGACCCACTATATGGCCGAGGCCGACGAGCTGTGCGATCGGGTGGCGATCATCGACAAGGGCAAAATCCTGGCCTGTGACACGCCCTTTAACCTGAAGCACATGCTGCAACAGGATGCCATCTTTCGCCTCCAGGTGACCTATATGCCCAACGCGGCCGGCCAGGTATCTGGCATTGCAGGAGTACGCCAGTGCATCTCCCGCCAGTTGGACGAGCATACCGAGCTGAATCTGATCCTCGACGCTGAGGACGTGCTGGCGCCGGTGATTACTACACTCAGCGCCAATCAGACCCGCCTCCTGTCATTGGAAAAGCGCGAGCCGACGCTGGAAGACGTCTTCATGGACCTGGTCGGGCGCGGCCTGGACGAGGATACGAGCCACGACGGCGCGTACGAGTCCGACGACCAGGAACCCTAGGTGCAGTGCGGCTGCCAACAACAGCGCGAGCTTGACAGTAATGTTCCGAAAGCGACGAAAGATCAAGGCCGGCATGGACGAGATCCCGGTGCCGTATGTCCTCCCCCCCGTAGTAGGGCTGGAAGAAGCAGACGAATATGCTCCTGGACGCCGGCCGCGAGCATGGCTGTGGACGCTCCTTGCCGCTCTGGTGGCAGTTCTGGTGGCCGTCTATCTGGTACTATTGGGCGCAAAAGCCGTCTACGATGGTCTGAAAGACCGGGGGATAGCCAACCAGCAGACTGCGCGGGATCATTACGCTTTGGGAATCGCTCACCTGGACGCGGGCGAGTATGAGCTGGCTGTTGCCGAATTGGAGCTGGCATTGCGTTACGACCCTAGCCTGGTCGAGGCTGAGACCCAACTGCAAGAAGCCGAGACCAGGGCCCGGGCGCAGGTAACGCCCACGTCGGAAGCCCGCCAGGATGCCGCGGCCCTGTTATACCAGCAAGCAGTGACCGCCTATGAGAGTGGCAAGCTGGCCGACGCCCTAACGGCACTCGACGAGCTCCATGGCCTCGACGGTAACTACCAGCGCCAGAACGTTGAGACCATGTTGACCACGGCTCACTACCAACTGGGTCTGGATGCCGTACGAGGAGACCGGCTCGATGAAGCTGGCCAGCACTTTGAGGCAGTACTCGCCCTCAAGCCGGACGACGGCAACGCCCGGGACCAATTGAACCTGGTAAACCTGTACAAAGCAGCGTTGAGTAATTGGGACCAGAATTGGCCGGCCACGATACAGGCGCTCAAAGGCCTTTATGCGCTGGCTCCCGGCTACAGGGATGTCCGTATCCGGCTCCACGATGCCCACGGTTACCTGGCCCAGGCCTATTCCGCGCAGGGCGACTGGTGTGCTGCGTCCGAGGAATATGCAGCGGCAGTCTCGACCCTGTCTCTGGAAGAGACTGTGGACAAGCGTGACGACGCCGCATTCAGGTGCCAGGCCACGGCCGAAGCCCCGCCTCCTACCCCCACATCGCAGCCCCGGCCCACGGCTACGAGCACAGCAGTGGCGGCAACCGGCACAGTCGTGGCCACAGCGATACCCGGCCTGGCAACCACCTCGCCGGGTCAGGGGCGGATCGCCTATACCGGCTACGACGCCATACACCAACGCTACGACGTCTTTGTGGTGGATCTGTCCCGAGGGGCTGTTACGCTGGTGCAGGAGAACGCCGGCCAACCGGCCTTGGCCCCTGGCGGCCGGCAGCTGGCTTTCCGCGGCACCCACTCATCCTATCTGGGGCTGAGTGTCCTGAACCTGGACAGCAAAGAGATCAACCAGGTGACCGTCCATCCAGAAGATTCGACGCCGGCCTGGTCGTTCGACAAAAACCAGCTTGTCTTTGCTTCCGACAAGTATGGCGATGGCAAGTGGCGCATCTATGTCATCTCGCCGGGTGCGGTCCGGGGCGAAGGTGAACAGTGGGCCTTTGGCCAGATGCCGGCCTGGTCGCCTGTAGCCTCTGCGGACGGCGCCGCCCTGGTCGCCTACCATGGCTGCAACGAGCGCGGCGACGAGTGCGGTGTGTGGGTGATGAAGGCTGGTGGCTTTAGTCCGGCCCGCCTGACGACCGACCCCAGCGATACGGCCCCGGCCTGGTCACCCGACGGCAAGCGAGTGGCCTTTATCTCTGCCCGTTCCGGCAACTGGGAATTGTATGTGATCGACGCTTCCGGTGGCAAAGAGACACGGCTGACCGACAACCGTGCCGTCGACGTGGCCCCGACCTGGTCGCCTGACGGCAAGAAACTGGCCTTCCTTTCCAACCGTGAGGGCAGGTGGGCCATCTATATCATCGATGTCCAGTCCGGCCGGGTTCAGAAGGTGCTCACCACCGGCGACGCCTACCCAGACGCCGTGAATGAGCGCCTGTCCTGGGTGCCCTGACATTCTGTCCGAAGCAGGAGTCCGCCATGCGCATCGTAATCACCGGCTGCAAGGGTCAATTGGGCCAGGCGCTGCAGCGCACGCTGTCCAAAGAACAGCTTCTTGGCCTCGATCTGCCCGAGTGGGACATGACCGATCCGGCCTGTGTCCAAATAGTGGTTGGGTTTCAGCCAGACGTCGTGATCCATGCCGCCGCCATGACCAACGTTGATGCCTGCGAGCGAGATCCAGAGGCCGCCTTCCGGGTCAACGTTCTGGGCACCCATCACATAGCCCTGGCCTGCGGACAGAGTGGGGCAGCCATGGTCCACATCAGCACGAACGAGGTTTTCGACGGGACACTAGGGCGCCCTTACTACGAGTGGGACACGCCGGCGCCCAAGAGCGTGTATGCCCGTTCCAAGGCTGCCGCCGAGTTCTACGTTCGGACCCTGCTTCACCACTTTTACATCGTCCGCACTGCCTGGCTGTACGCCCGGGGCGGCAGCAACTTTGTGACCAAGATACTGGCCGCAGCCGACCGGCTCGGTGCACTGCGGATCGTAACCGACGAGGTCAGCTCACCCACATATGCCCCCGACCTGGTCCAGGCCATCTCCCGGCTGATTCCGACCGGTCACTACGGCATCTACCATTTTACCAACAGTGGCATTTGCTCGCGCTACGACTGGGCTTGCGAGATCTTGAGGCTCGCGGGCCGCGGCAATATGCCGGTCGAGCCGATCACTACCGACCAATGGCCACGCCCGGCACCGCCACCCCTCTACGCGCCCCTGGTGAACTTTTCCGGGGCAGCGTTGGGCATCACCCTCCGGCCCTGGCAAGAAGGACTACAGGAGTATTTCGCCGGTGACAGCGCCTAACCCGACGAAGATCCCCGTCAGGGGACTGGTCTCGGTCGTCATTCCCAACTGGAATGGGCTGGCCCACCTCCCCACCTGCTTGGCCGCCCTCCGGGCGCAAACCTACCCTCACCTGGAGGTCTTGGTTGTCGACAACGGTTCTGGCGACGGCTCGCAGGACTACATAACCCGCGAGCATCCAAAAGTGCGCCTGCTGGCTCTCGACCGGAATCTCGGCCTGACCGGCGGCAACAACTTGGGCTTTCGCTCCGCCCAGGGCGAGATCCTCATCTCGCTCAACAACGACACCGAAGCCGAGCCCGGCTTTGTCGAGTCGTTGGTCACGGCCCTTCTGGACCACCCGGAGGCCGGTATGGCCACCGCCAAGCTGCGCCTGTTTGACCGGCGCGATACCCTCCACTCGGCCGGCGACGGCTATGGCGTGGACGGCATCCCCTTCAACCGTGGTGTTTGGCAGCGTGACGAGGGCCAGTTTGACCGGCCTGGTTGGGTTTTTGGCGGCTGCGGCGGGGCAGTTGCCTACCGGCGGGCCATGCTTGACCAGGTGGGCCTCTTTGACGAATCGTTCTTTATGTACTGCGAAGACGTGGACCTCAACTGGCGCTCGCAGCTCGCCGGCTGGAAATGCTGGTACACGCCCGAGGCAGTGGTCTACCACAAGTTGAGCGCCTCCGGCGCCGGCCCTGTTGCCAGCTACTACACCGGGCGAAATACCCTGTGGGTGATTGCCAAGAACTACCCCGGCGTCTTACTGCGTAGATATTGGGCGCGTATCCTGCGCGCCCAGTGGGCCGTCAGTCATGACGCTCTGCGGGCCTGGCGCGGCCGGGCGGCGCGGGCCAGACTGCGCGGCCAACTCGCCGGGTTTCTCGGGTGGCCCCGGATGATGGGCAGGCGCCGGACCATCCAGGCAGCAAGAAGGGTGACGGACGAGTACATCGAAGGGCTGCTGGCAGGCAGGAAGTAGCCTTTTGACAGAAGTCGCCCGCGGTGTTATCATAAACACACTCCATTATTGAGGTGGAATCATGCGCCGACCGATCATCGCCGGTAACTGGAAAATGAACAAGACAATCGCCGAAGCCGTAGACCTGGTGCGGTCTATCCGCCGGGGCCTGAACGAGGTCGAGGCTGCCGACCGGGTGTTGTGCCCACCTTTCACTGCCCTGGCTGCCATCAAGGAGCTCTTGCAGGCCACCAAGATCAGCCTGGGCGCTCAGGACATGTACTGGCAGGACAAGGGCGCCTACACCGGCGAGATCTCGCCGCTCATGCTCAAGGAGCTATGCCAGTACGTCATCCTCGGCCACTCTGAGCGGCGGGCCTATTTTGGCGAGACCGACGAGGGAGTGAACCGCAAAGTCAAGGCTGCACTGGCCCACGGCCTGACGTCGATCGTCTGTGTGGGCGAGACCGAGGCTCAATACGACGCCGGCAAGACCAACGAGGTGGTTGGCGGCCAGGTGCGAGGGTGCCTGGCCGGCCTCACCGCCGAGCAGGTGTCCGGCCTGGTGATCGCCTACGAGCCGGTGTGGGCCATCGGCACCGGCAAAGCAGCCACGGCGGCCGGCGCCGGGGCAGTCACCGGCCTGACCATACGCGGCGCCGTCGCCGAGATGGTTGGCGAGGCGGCCGCCCAGGCAGTGCGCATCCAGTACGGCGGCAGCGTCACGCCCGACAACATCGCCGAGTTTATGGCTCATCCTGACATAGACGGCGCGTTAGTGGGTGGCGCCAGCCTCAAGCCCGATTTCATAGACCTGGTGCGAAACGGAGCCCGAGCCAAGGGCCTGTGATTTCCCAAGCCCTGGGGCGCATCACCCGAATCGCCGCTGCCCCGTCCACGGGGCACTTGAACTCGCAAATGCCACAGCCGATGCACCGTTCGGCGATCACGTGAGGCCGCTGCACGACCAGCGGCTGGCCTGCGGCGTCGGTCACCTCGGCCTCTTCCAGCTCGATCGCCTTTTCCGGCACGGGGCACATCTCCTCGCACACGATGCATGGTGTAGCCTGGGCCCATGGCAGGCAGCGATCGCGATTCACTGCTGCCTCACCAATCACCACCAGCCGCTTTTCCCCCAGCGTCAGCGGCCGGATTGCGCCGGTCGGGCACACCTGGCCGCAACTGTGGCAGGAATAGTCACAATAACCGGTCCTCGGCACCAGCACCGGTGTCCATACCCCCTCTGGGCCGGCCTGCCACAGCGCCGGCTGCAGCCCAGAGGTGGGGCACACCTTCATGCACTCCCCGCAGCGGATGCACCTGGCCCAAAACTGATCCTGCTGCGCGCCTGGCGGCCGGACCAGGGTAGTCGGTCACCTGCCAATCGCGTGGCGCCATTCGGAGCAGCGCTACTCCCCCGGCCCCCAACGCCAGCGAAGCCATCGCCTGGCGCCGTGATGGATCGTACCGTTGCCAGGCGGCCGGCTGGGTGTGCACCGTGAACCGCACATCGTCTTTGGGGCAGGTCACAACGCAATCAAGGCATACCGTACATTCCGCCGGGTCGCTGGCAAAACCCCGCGCCGGATCGATCGTACCGGTGGGACAGGATCGGGCGCAACGTTGGCAGCCGCTGCAGGCGCTTCCCACGGTCCGGCGCACCAACGCCACTTTCGACGCCAGTCCCAGCAGACCCCCAAGCGGGCACAGGTAGCGGCACCAAAAACGCTCGGCGACGCGGTTGAGGGCGATCATGACGACGAGGGCGGCGATCAGTACCAGGTTAGGCCAGTAAAACGGCTGGCCCGCAGGCAGCCACGGCGCCCGGATGTGCACCTCAAACCATTCCACCGGGGCTTGCAGAAACGGCGCCGAATAGAGCAGTTTTTCCAGCGCGCCGATGCCGATGTTGAGCGCCGGTAGGAGGCCGACCGCCAGAGTCCGGGTCAGCAGGGTAATCGGATCCAGGAATGCCAACCCCAGGCTGCCCAGCAGCGCCCCAAACAGGAGCGCCAGCAGAATGAAATGCTTCACCTGCCGCCAACGCGTGGTCGGGGACGAGTCTGCTCGCTTTCTCTTCCTGCCGAGCGGAAACAGGTCAAGCACCGTGCCCAACGGGCACAGCCAGCCGCACCAGACCCGGCCCAGGATCAGGGTCACGGCCAGTGTCAGGAGCGACAATGCCAACGGGCCGATCCACGCCCGTGCGGCGACCATGCTCGCCAACCCGACCAGTGGATCGAGGCGGAAAAAGAGCTGGACGGGCAAGAACGGGCTCGAATCCCGGCGGGTCACCAGAAGAAGATACAGGAACAGCAACAAGACGCCGGCCTGTACCAAGGGACGCAAACGCCTCAGAAGTCGATAGGTCTGCATCAGTCCGATTATACCCCACCCTTCTCTTTGCGGCAACTTGTACCTGTTTTCCGTAGATCCCGCTTTGCGGGGAGGGAAACAGGTGTGTTATAATAGCCCTCGTGCGCCTAGCCCATCTGTCGTTGTACAATTTCCGAAACTATGTCCGGCTGGAGCTCGACCTGCCGCCGGGCGTCATGGTGCTGCTCGGCGACAACGCCCAGGGCAAGACCAATCTACTGGAGGCGATCTACTACCTGGCCACAAGCCGCTCGCCCTACACCGGCACCGACCGCGAGCTGGTCAACTGGCTGAGCCTCGAGCAGGAACCACTGCCCTACACCCGTCTGGTAGGCCGGGTGGCGCGGGGCGACAACAGCGTGCTGCTCGAGATCACCGTCAGCCAACAGGCCGAGAATGGATCGCGCTATCAGAAACAGGTGCGCCTGAACGGCGTCAACAAGCGGGCCATGGACCTGCTAGGCCACCTGAACGTGGTCCTCTTTGTGCCCGAGGATGTCAACCTGGTGTCTGGCTCGCCCAGTTTGCGGCGCCGCTACCTAGACGCGATGTTGTGCCAGATCGACCCCCACTACTGCCGCACGTTGGCCGGCTACAATCAGATCGTCACCCAGCGCAATGCCCTGCTCCGCGACATGGGTGAGCGAGGTGGAGACCCGGCACAGTTGGTCTTCTGGAACGAACGGCTGGTGGAGCATGGCGCGCTCCTCATCACCCGGCGGCGAGAGGCGATCGATGCCCTGGATGAGCGTGCCCAAGCAATCCACGGCCAACTGACCGATGGCTCAGAACATCTCCACCTTCGTTACATGCCGAGCGTGGACCTCGGTGAGCCAAGGCGTTTGGCAGTCGCCGAGGTACAGGCGGCTTACCAGGCCCAGCTCCTATCTCTGCGCCAGCGGGAAACCGCTGCCGGGATGACACTGGCCGGCCCGCACCGGGACGAGATGCGATTCGCGATCGACGACATTGACGCTGGGGTTTATGGCTCACGCGGTCAACAGCGGACGGCAGTGCTGGCCCTCAAACTGGCCGAGGTTGAGCTAATGCACAACGAGACCGGGGACTATCCGGTTCTGTTGTTGGACGATGTGCTATCCGAGCTTGACGCGCACCGGCGTCAGTTCCTGTTGCAGCGGGTGGATAACGGGCAGCAGCAGGCGATCATCACTACCACCGATTTGCAGGCCTTGTCGCCGGTTTTTCTGCAGGGCTGCCGGCTGTGGCGCGTGGAGATGGGACGGCTGGCAGAGGCTGGTCAGTAAGCGCCCTCGCCTGAAACCACTTTGGGCACAGTCCTGAGCATGAGCTGCATGTCCAATAGCAGCGACCAATTCTCGATGTAGTACAGATCGAGCAGCACCGCCTCATCAAAGGTCAGATTGCTGCGTCCCGACACCTGCCACAAACCGGTGAGGCCCGGCGCCACCTCCAGCCGCCTCCTGTGCCAGGGCTGATAGCGCTGCACCTCCGCAGGAATCGCCGGCCGAGGTCCCACAATGCTCATATGTCCCATCAGCACATTGACGAATTGAGGCAATTCGTCCATGCTGGTGCGTCGCAGAATGCGGCCCACCTTCGTGACGCGCGGATCGTTCCGCATCTTGAACCACGCACCATTTGCCTCGTTGCGATCCAACAACTGCGCCTTTTCCTCGTCTGCGCGGTCGCGCATTGAGCGAAACTTGAAGCAGGTGAAAAGCTGCTCGCCTTTGCCCACCCGGATCTGCCGTAGAATGACCGGACCCGGCGAATCAAGCTTGATCGCAACAGCGATCAACAGGAAAATCGGACAAAGCAGGAGCAGAAGCAGCAACGACAACACAATATCCGTCGCCCGCTTGAGAACCAGATGCCCGCCCTTGATCGACCGTTCCTGGATACCGATCATCGGAATGCCGGCCAGGTCTTCTATGTGTAGACGGCTCAGGGTCATCTGGAAGATGTCGGGGACGATTCGGACTCGAACTTTTTCCCGTTCGCATTGAGCGATGATGCTGACGATCTTGCGGTGGTACATCCAGGGCAAGGTGATAATCACGTCGTCAACAGCCAGCTCTTTGATAAGACGTGGCAGGTTAGCAGTTTCTCCCAAGGCCTTGAACCGGCCGATATCGGTGGCGCCCTTCTCTGGATCGTCATCCACAAAGCCGACAACGTGATAACCAAGCGTCTCTTCAGCGACGGTGTTACGCATGACGGCCCGGCCCACCTCACCACCGCCGACGACCAAAACACGATCGACCCCCAGCCCTTTTCTCCGCAGCCGGTCACGCACCATCCGCTGAACCAGGCGGCTCATCACGAGCAGGACACTGATCAACACACCGGCATAGAAGAAAACCAGCCGGGAATAGAGGAATGGGCGGAAGAAGATGACAATGACAAACACGGCCAAGATGATACCGATCGCGGTCCCGGCCACGATCCGATAGACCTCGCTAAACCAGGAGGCGCCCCGGGGTTGATCGTAGACGCCGTTTAGCTTGTAGATGATGAGGAACAGCACCGTCAGACCTATCGAAATGGGGATGAAGGCTCGATAGGAGACCATGTAGGCCACATCCACCGTGGCAAACCACTGCAGGCCATAGCGCAGCCAATAAGCCAGAGCCACAGCCAGGTTAATCAGCACGACGTCCGCTACGGCAATGGTGATGGACAGGAGCCGTCTGTATCGCTCAAACACCCTTGCGCCTCCCTCCCCGGGGGACATCACCGCCCGCCGGTAGCTGTCTACGGTGCGCCGGGCGGTTTCTCGCCAGGAGAAACCTGCTGCCCGCGCCAATCCCATTGCCCTCATCCGCGCCCGCAGGTCCGCATCGGCCAGGCATTGCTCCATGGCCGCAGCCAACCCCTCGGTATCGGTCGGGTCAACCAGAAGGCCGGCTCGGCCCACAACCTCAGGCAAGGAAGAGGCGGTGGAGGTGACGACCGGCGTGCCACAAGCCATTGCCTCCAGCGGCGGCAGCCCGAACCCTTCGTACAAGGACGGATAGACAAACACCTGGGCTGCATTGTACCACCACGGCAGATCGTCGGCAGAAACGTAACCTACGAAATGCACCTCGGCCCCCAGATTCAGCCGCTCGACGAGCGCGAATATCTCGTCGTAAAACCAGCCTTTACCCCCAACAAAGAACAACGGCGGGCGAGCGCCTGGCAACTGGGCATAGGCTTGTATCAGCCTGACTATATTCTTGCGCGGCTCTAACGTGCCGACAAAAAGGACGAATCGCTCCGGCAGACCTCGCTCTGCCCTAAATGCAGACACCCGGTCGGCCGGCAAGGGACGAAATGCCGGGTCCACCCCGTTGTGAACCACGTCCACCTTTTCCGGGCTGATGCCGTACTGCTCTACTGCGGCGCGCTTGGTACTCTCCGATACGGTGATCACCCGCCGCGCCCGCCGTGCCGACAGCCGGGCAAAGAGCTTTAAATAAAGCCGGTTCAGTGGCCGGAAACTCTGCGGATAGAACAGAAAGCTCAGATCGTGAATCGTGACGACGAAAGGGCAGCCACTGCCAAGCGGCCCGACAAATGCCATGCCATGGAGCAGGTCGAGCCCGGCGCGGCGCGCGGCTGACGGCTGGACCAGTTGTTCCCAAACAATACGCATCGCCGGCCGGCGAGTCGGCAGGCGCGACAGCTCTAGCTCAAGCGGCGGCGATCCCCGGTAGCGCTTCTCGCTCAAAAAAGCCGTGCAGTGGATCTCTGGATCTATCCCTGGCAAATGGGTAAGCAGATTATAGATGTACCAGGTGATCCCTGCACTGCGGTAGTCACTGCCCAAAGATAAAAGATGGGCGTTCAGCCCGACGTGAACTGCCCGTTTGTTCGCCCCGCTCACAGGGCTATTATACCACCGGAATTGGCAGACGTCAAGGCGGTCAACAGCCGGCAATACGGCCTCGCAGGGACGACTCGCTGTTTAGCGCCGCGCCGCCTCGACCACCTCGCGAATAGCGTCGACCACCACCTCTGGCTGGCTGACCTGCACGTAATGCCCGCTTTCTTGGGCAATCACCCGTTTTCCCCTTGTGGACAACGCGGCCAGCTCGGCATGCAGATCATCCTGCACCGCCTTCATTCGCTCGGCATCCGCTGCAGAGATCCCATGTCCTGCGGAGATCGCCGGCTGCCCCGCCGAAATCACAGTCAGCGGGATATCGCCCAGCGACCCAATCTGCCGGTCGCGCACCGCGGCGATGCTCTCCTGAAGGCTCAACGTCTCCTTCCCCGCCGTCTCCAGGTGCCGTGTTCCTGAGTAGACCACGCTCAGGTAGGCAGCTCGCGCCTCCGGGGGTATTGGCATCGGCCACATGCCGCTCTTCCTCTCGGCCAGCAGTGCCAACAGGCCTATGGAATTCAGCGCCTGGAGCAGACCAAAGACCAGGGGCGCTACCTTGTTGCTCATATTCTGCATCTTGACGATGGCCTCCGGCATGCGCGCGTACTGATCCTCGTGGGTGGAATCCACCAGAACCATCCCCGTCACCTGCTCCGGATACTCATGGGCATACAGGCGCACGTACAGCCCGCCAATGGAATGCCCGACCAGCACGTAGGGGGGTTCCACGCCCGCCTGCGCCAACAGGGTGTGCAGCTCGTGCACGAAGTGCGGAGCCGTCCGCGGTCTTGGGCTGGACTCGCTCCAGCCAAGGCCGGCGCGGTCGTAGGTGCAGACGCGCGTGAGCTTGGCCACCTCCGGCTGAACACCGGCCCAGCTCAGGCCAGGTTCCGAGTGGGCAGCCTCCATTACGACAGTCGGGCTGCCGGCAACCGGTGCGCCCTGGCAGTTGATGTGCATCCGGTAGCCGCCCACATCCACCATCTGCCCCGGCGCCGGATACTTGGCCGCCAAGCTCGCTTTGGCCCTTGAGCCAAGCACCCAGATCAGCCCAACGAGGAGAACCAGCAACAGAATGATACCGCCTATGATTATGCCTGCCATCGTCATCACCTCCTATTGGTTGTGGCTGGGCATCCTGAATCAGGATGCCCAGCCTTCCGCCAATCCGTCTCCGCTCAGGCCGTCTGCTTCCGAAGCCAGGTGCCGCATAGGCCGCTGCCGACCGAGAAGACGATGATGACCGGGATGAGGACACTGAGGATGCTTGGGTTGAAGAAGGCGTAGGCACCCATGGTGCAGCACGCAGCAAAGACCAGCGCCGCCACTATGATGAACACGCCTGCCCCACCGCCTTGCTCCCTGTCAAAAAGCCAAGGTCCTTCTTGGTCTGCGCTGTCAGCAAAAACCGCACCGGGGGAAAGGCCCGGGTGATGATGGTGTGCAGCCCGATCAGAAAGATGCAGGGTGCGAAGAATCCCCACACGCCGAACACCGCCGCCGGAATCGACTCGGACAGGCTGGCGCCGCTGGTGGCGATAAGCACGATGGCTGCGACCAGTGCCGCCACAGGCAGGATCAGGCTGGCCACTTCCAGGCGCTTCAACAGCTTGTCAGAGGCCTGCACGGACTCGGGCTGCTGCTCCAGATGGCGCGCCAACCGGTCCACCATCTCTTCCTTCGAAACGACCGCCGCTTTCTGAACACTCACTACGTTTGACATGATACACCTCCTCCTTGGTTTTTTGATTTGAACCTGTTTCTCAGTTCTGTCCCCACTATAGCAGTCAACCGGGTAGAGTGTCATCTATCGAAGGATAGATTCGGCGGTTTATATCGGGCGCCGCTACTCAAACTTGAAGCGCCACACGGCGATCAGGAAGAACAAGACACCCACGCCGGCCAGCAGGCCTACCTGGGGCAGGATGTCCACCACGCCGCCTCCCGTCATCAACTTCATATAGGCTGAGATGGCGTGGGCGTGGGGCGTGAGCTGCGATGGCCAGTACAGGGCGCTGCCCTTGGCGGGGACGCCGGTCATGACGCCGCCCACCACGGCCAAGACGACGGCCAAAATCGTGCTGATGGTCGTGGCCTGGCTGCGCGAACGGGCAACGGCCGCCACCAGCATGCCCAGCGACGTGGCGGCCAGCGCCAGCGCCAGGGTGACCAGCGCCAACCCCAGGGGCGAGTTTCCCAACGACATGTGAAAAAAGACGCGCCCCACAAGGAACACCAGCAGCACCTGCAAGCACACCACCACCGTGTAGGCCAGCATCTTGCCCAGGATGACGGAGCCGCGGTGGACCGGCGAGGCCAGCAGGCGGCGGAAGGTGCCCTGTTCCTTCTCAGCCAAGAGAGTGGCAGAGATGGTAGCTACGATGAAAAAGGCAAACATCACCGTATAGTTCGTCCCAAAGATGCCGAAGCGGCTGTCCGGGAGCTGTGTCTCAGTCCCTTTCAGGCTCTGGCTCTTGACGCTGATCAACGGGTCGCTGGCTGCCTTTTGCAGTTGGGTCATGGTGGCGCCCAGGCTCTGCGCCGCAAGGCCTCGGCGGGACTGCTCGTCCAGCGTAGCAAAGAGGCCCGACTCGTCCATGACGGTCCGGATGCCGTGCTGTATCTCGCCCTGCATATTCACCCACGTCAGGACGTCGTTCACGACCCCGGTGACCATGCCTCGCCTCCTGTTGCTGGGCCGGGTCGGTGATGACCTGGATGCGGGCCGGATTGTTGACCGGGTCAAAGGCGTCCACCTTCTGGCTGAAATCGGCCGGGATGATGATGGCGGTTGCGGCCTCACCGTCAGCGACTTTTTGGTCGGCCTCTTGGACCGTTGCCAGCTTTTCGACGCTCAGCACTTCAACCTGGCTTAGGGCATTGACCACCTGGGCGCCATACTGGCCAGGGTCGTCGTTCACCAGGTAGACCGTGAATTTGGGATCGGCTGAGCCGATCCCGCCGAAAAGCAGGCCGAACATGAGCGGTGACACGAAAAAGTATGATCAATTGTGCTCGGTCTCTGAATAGCACCTGGAGATCCTTCCAGGCGACCGCCAGTGTGTTCTTAATCATGGTTATTCTCCTTCCTGGAAATAAGGGCGGGGTCACCCTGCCCCTACTCGAACTTGAAGCGCCACACGCCGACGGCGAAAAAGAGGGCGCTAAAGGCCAGCAAGGCCAGCAGTGGGGTGGTGACGTCGGCCAGTCCCCGCCCGCGGACCATCAGGTCTTGGTAAGCCGTGATGGCCCAATAGTGGGGCACGGCCTTGCTGATGCCGCCGAGGCCCATGAATTCCAGCACGAACGGCGGGAGAAGACAGCCCCCCAGAAAGCCCAACAGCCATACTCCGACGTTGCCTATGGCGCTGATTTGTCCTTCGGTGCGGGTGAGGGCGGCGATAAAGACGCCAAAGCTCGTGGAGCAGAGGGCCACCATCAGCGACACCACAACGAATGCCAGGGGGTCGTTCCCCAACGTCACGCGCTCCAACCCCACCAGGGGCATCAGCAGGATGCTCACGGCAAAGATCACGGCGATCAGGATCAAGGCCATGATAAAGTTGGGCAGCATCTTGCCGGCCAGCAGCGCGGGCCTGCTGATGGGCGAGGCCAGCAAGCGGCGAAAGCTGCCCACCTTTTTCTCGTTGTAGACCGACATGGCGGTCGTCACGGCCAATCCAAAGACCATGATGATGGTGTAACCGGGGATGTTCTGCTGGACCCAGCTAGGGTTCTTGATCGCCTCGCCCAGCGCTTGGGGCTGTGTCTTTTCGACGACCACCAGCGGCGCGGTCTTGCTGCGCTCGAACTGGCTCATAGCCTGGGCCACGTTCCTTTCGGGCGTAAAAACCTGCGATTCGGCGGATCCCGCGGCCTGCATTTCGCCCATTTGACCCAGGCCGGCGACGAGCTCAGCCTGCAGTGAGCTCACCTGGGCCACGCCGTTGATCACGCGCAGCAGCAGTTGCGTCGTCGTATCGTCGGCGTTGGGGTGGTTGAGCAGTTGCAGCGCCACAGGGCGTCCGGCGGCGGTGTCCTGGCTAAAGCCCGCCGGGATCGTCAGCAGGTTAAAGATCTGCCGGCCTTCCAGCAACGCCTGGGCCTCCCCCTGTTCGTGCAGCTCGACCTGGACCTTGCCATCCGCGTTGAGGCCGTCTATCAAGGCCTGGGAGGCCTCGCCGCCAGGGTCGAGGTTCACCACCGGCAGCGTGGCTGGCTTGCCGGTAGTCTCTATCGGCGGCACCGCCATACTGATGGCAAAGATAAAGGCCAGGGGTATGAGGAACATCTGGAGGATCTCGCCCCGGTCCTTGAACAGTATCTGAAGGTCCTTCATGGCAACGTGTAACGCATTCATCGTCCTCACTCCCTCAGCTTCTTGCCCGTCAGGTGCAAGAAGACGCTTTCCAGGTTGGGCTCCAGGATTTCCAGCGAGGCGATGGGGATGTTCCGATCGTTCAGAAAGCCGATCAGGTTGAGCAGGGCCTGCTGGCTGTGCTCGGCCTCGATCTTGACGATTGTGCAGCCGGGAGCGGGGGCGATTTCGGTCCCCTCGGCCGGCGCTGGCGGGGTTGATTGCGGGGCGATGGTTGCCCGCTTGACTGCCGGCAGCGCCGCCAGTTGAGCCAGCAGCGCGTCGTCCACCTGTTGCAGGCCGACGTGGATCAGGCCCCCGCCCAGCATGGCAATCAGATTCTTGATCGTGTCCAGGGCGATGACCTGCCCCTGGTCTATGACGGCCACCCGGTTGCACAGCGTCTCGACCTCTTCCATATAGTGGCTGGTGTAGACGATGGTCATACCCCGCTCGCGGTTGAGGCCTGTCACGCTCTCAAAGATATAGTTGCGGCTTTGGGGATCCACGCCGACGGTGGGCTCGTCGAGGAACAGCAGCTTGGGCAGGTGGACCAGCCCGGCGGCGATGTTGACCCGCCGCTTCATCCCGCCCGAGTATTTGTCTACCACCTGGTCGGCGCGGTCGGTCAGGGAGACGATGCGCAGTACGTCGTCCACACGCTCTTTGAGCTTCTTGCCGCCCAGCCCATAGATGCGGCCAAAGAAGTTGAGGTTGGCCCGGGCGCTGAGCGTGGGGTACAGAGCCAGGTCTTGGGGCACCAGCCCATTGAGCCTCTTGACCTTGTCCATCTGGGTGGTGATGTCATAACCACCGATTTTCGCCGTGCCCGAGGTGGGCGGAATGACGCCGGTCAGCATGGAGATGGTTTGCGTCTTGCCGGCGCCGTTGGGGCCCAGCAGGCCAAAGACCTCGCCTTCTTCGACCGAAAAGCTGATCCCTTTGACCGCTGTGAAATCCCCATACTTTTTCACCAGGTTTTCTACCGCCAGAATGGCACTCATCAGACCTACTCCTTTCTCTACCTTTCTTTGAGGAATTGACCACTAGCGAATTCAGGTTTGATTCAGTTGATGTCAATGCCGCTCATTGGAAACCTCCTCGACAGAACTCATGGCCAAAAGCGGCAAGCCCAGATCCCGCAGCTTGGCGATCAGGCCGTACAGCGCCGCCTGGTCCAGCACCTCACCGCTCAGCACCGTCTCGCCCTCCTCGGTGTGCGTGATCGTCAGGCCGTCGAGCCATTCCGACCAGCGCTCGTCGATCTGTCCCTTGACGCGAATCTGTATTTGCTGCATTGATAGGTGTCCTCAACGTCCAGACCTGAGTCCGTGCCCAGATGCCTACCGAGAGCCGGACGAACTGCTTGTAGAGGCCCGAGATCAGGCCCAAGATGATCGAGGCGGGGATGACAACACCCAGCACTGTGCCAATGATGCGCGTGTAGATCCCTATCAGCGCCATGTCGAAGGACCACACGGCCCAGGCCAAGGTGCCCCAGAAAGCGCCGACAGCTAGAGCCGTCGCGATGAGCCCCCAGCCCGACCACACGGCCTTGGATCCCGTGACAAACTTCTGCGGCTTGCCCGACAGAACAGAGGGCACAGAAGCCCGCAGAACGATGGTGTGCAGCCCAACCAGAATCATCAGCGGCACGACACTCACCGGGAAGCCGAACCAGGCCGCGGCAATCGTGGTCCCCGGCACCGCGGTGTGGTTGATCGAGACGTACATCGCCACGGCAAAGGCGCCGGCGATGATGGCCAGGCTGGCCATTTCCAGGACCTTCATCCATTTGTGAAACGCCTGCTTTGATTCCGGCTGCTGCGCTACGTACTGAGCCAGTTGGGCCTTGAAGGCCTGCTTGGTCGATCTTCCCTGATCCTGCTTTCAGAACGCCTACTCTGTGTTCATTCTTACCTCCATCCTGTTTCTTGAGTACGCGTCTCATTGTAGCAGCTAACCGGATAGAGTGTCATCTATCGAAGGATAGATTCGGGGGTTTATTCTCAGACAAGGACAGGGCCGGTCATCGGTGACCGGCCCTGTCGTTGACGGCGGAGGTTTGGGCTAGAGCAGTCCCAACTGTCTGGCTTGGGCAGTGGCTTGGGTGCGGCTGCCGGCGGCGAGCTTGCCGCAGATGTTGTGAACGTGGGTCTTGACCGTGCCGACGCTGATGAAAAGCTTGCTCGGCGATCTCCTGGTTCGACAGGCCCTCGGCCATGAGCCCCAGCACCTCCAGCTCGCGCTCGCTCAGCGGCTCGATGAGGGGTTGTCTGTGGCGAACGAGCTTCTCGCGGCTCAGCTCGAGCCGGGGCGCTGGCGAGCAGCGAGTCCACGAACTCGGGTGCGACACGGCGCACGTCGGGCAGGAGCGCAAGAACAGCCGGCCCTTCGTCCAGAAAAGCGCGGCGGTAGCCTTCGGGAGCCGCCAGGCGCACGGCCTCTTCGAGGCGAGCCAGCGCCTGTTCTTTTTGGCCAAGGGCCTGCTGCGCCAGCTGCCTGCAGAATGCAGACCGTGATCAGGCTCCGGACAAGGCCGCTGCTGCGGGCATAGCGCTTCGAGATTGGCCAGCAGCGTCCGCGCCTCGGCGGGTCGCTTCTGGGCCAAGAGCACGCGTGCGTAAGTGAAATACTCGGCCTCGCGCGAAAAGTCAGGCGAGTCGGTCGGCGAAAGGCCGGCCGATTCTGCCCAGCGCACTGCAGCGTCGACGTTGCCCAGCCTCAATTCAAAATCTGCTTCCCAGGCTCCCACGAGAGCTATCCAGCATCGCCAGATGGAGCTGCGCTGTCGTTCGGCGCACGCCGGCGACGGATCGCCAGAGCGGTTTTCGTTTCTCCCATCAGCTGCTGGATCTGCGCCAGCGTGAACTCGGCTTCGCATGGCGCCTGACGATAGGCCAAGCAGCCTGCCGAGCTCCAGCGCCTTGAGCCAGGTGCTCGCGGGCCTGATCCAGCTCATTCAGATCGTAGTGGATCAGCCCCAGCCCGACATGGGCATGTCCGGCCAAGGGCAGACGGTTGCCCCGTGCATCCACGCACGAGGTCAAGGGCCTGATGGCCGAGCGCAAGGGCCTCTCGCGCCCTGCCCTGGAGGTGCTCCAGCCAGGCCAGGGTGCTCAAGGCGCTGACCGCGCTGATGGGATGGCCCTCCTCTTGGCCGAAACGGGCCAACTCACGAAGAGTCTGCGTCGCCGCGGGTATGTCCCCCATGACGACCTGAGCCGAGGCCAGGTTGGACAGGGCTGCCCCCCGCAGGCCGTGCGGGTCTCCCTCCTTCAGTAAAGTCAAGTGCGCGATGAGCCAGATCGATGATCTTTGGGGATGTCATTCTTGATATCGGCGAGATAGATCTGCAAGCAGACCACCATGGCCTGGCTGGACGGCGCCGCGTCGGGCGGCAGGAGAGCAGCGGCCAGGTCAGCCCAGCTCTCAGCCGCGTCAAACTGTCCCAGCTGGAAACGACACCAACCCCTTGAGGGCAGCGAGCTCGGCGCTGCGTCGCAGGCGCTCCTCCGGCAGGGCGTCGAGCCAGCGGGCCAGGGTGATGAACTGGCCGTTGTTGATAGCCACCGTGGCCGCACCTTGCATGAGGCGCTCCGCTTCGTCCCAAGCCTCCGCCGCCAGGGCATGGCCCATTGCCTCATCTAGGAATCCATTTGCCTCGTACCAGTGCGCGGCCTTCAGGTGAAGGGCTACCGCGTCCAGCCCTTCTCCCTGCGTGCGCAGCAGGTCGCGAAAGAGACGATGGTAGCGATACCACTGCCGCGACTCGTCGAGGCGCACGATGAACAGGTTGGCCTGATCCAGCGCCAGTAGCACCTGCCGGCTGTCGCTCCGCCCGGTGACGGCGTCGCACAGTGCAGCGGTGAGACGGTCGAGGATCGACGTTTTGAGCAGGAAATCCTGCACCTCCGGTGCCTGCCGCTGAAAGACCTCCTCGACCAGGTAGTCCAGGATATAGCGCTGGCTTCCGCTCAGGTCGGCCACAAAGCGCCCACGTTGTGCATGGTCGCTCCGTTGCAGCGACAGGGCTGCCAGTTGCAGGCCGGCAATCCAGCCTTCGGTGCGGCGATGAAGGACGGCAATGTCAGCAGCTGGCAGCTCCAGCGCCATCGTCCGCCGCAAGAAATCAGCCGTCTCCTCCTCCGTGAACTGAAGATCGCGCTGCCGGATATCGGTGATCTGCCCGCGCGCCCGCAGCCGGGACAGCGGCAGCGGCGGGTCCTCGCGGGTGGCGATGACCAGGTGCATCTGGGGAGGCTGGTATTCCAGGAGAAAGCTCAGTTGCTGGTGGATGGGCGGCGTCTGTATCAGGTGATAGTCGTCGAGGACCAGCACGAACGGCTGGGGTGTGGCGGCCAGGTCGTTGATCAAACTGGAGAGGAGCGCCTCTGGCGCTGGAGGCTGGGGCAGCCTGCACCATCGCCAGCGTCACCTGGCCGATCGCGGGATCTATTTTCTGCAGGGCGGCCAGCAGATAGGTGAGAAAGCGGGCAGGATCGTTATCATGCTCGTCGAGGGAGAGCCAGGTCAAGGCCACGGGAGGAGCCGTGTCGCGCCGGCCGTGCCACCAGTCTGTGACGAGCGTCGTCTTGCCGAAACCGGCCGGGGCCGAGATGAGGGTCAGTCTGTGGCCCTGTCGCAACCCTTCCTCCAGCCGTTCCACCAGGCGCGGGCGCTGGATCAGTTGTGCTCGCAGCGGCGGGACATAGAGTTTGGTTGTTAGTAGGGACATCGATCCTATCCCTCCTGGCCACGACGGCCTAATGCACGAACAAGGCCACCGACTCGACGTGGTATGTTTGCGGGAAGAGGTCAACCGGTTGCACCTCTGCAAGGCGATAGCCGGCCTCAACCAAGTGATGGGCATCGCGGGCCAGCGTGGCGGGATCACACGCAACGTAGGCGATCCGCCGTGGCCCAAGCCGGACAATCTCGTCGATCACCTGCGCCCCGGCGCCGGCGCGGGGTGGATCGAGCACCACCAACCCCTCGTGCAGTGGCCCCGCGATGCCCGGAAGGGCTACCTCGGCGGCCTCGGCGATCAACCGGACGTTGGATAGCCCCTGGGCATTGTGCCGGAAATCATCCGTCGCACTGTGGTCCGCTTCCACGCCAATCACCTGGTCAACCCGGCCGGCCAGGGCCAGGCCAAACAGCCCCACCCCGCAGTACAGGTCAACCAGCGTTTCGCCACCCGCCGGTGCCAGGTAGCCCCGGACTAGGTCGACCAGCACTTCGGCGCCCGCCGTGTTCACCTGGAAAAAGCTGCCCGCCGAGACGCGATAGTCACGCCCGGCGACCTGTTCCACAAGGTACGGGTTGCCCACCAACACAGCCAGCTCGCCATCGGCCAGACGAACCACGCACGACACCGGGAAATCCACTTCGATGTCGAAATCCTCATAGTGATCCAGTTCAAAAACGGCCATCAGATCACCGGTGGCCGAGCCGCAGCGCAGGGTAAGCTGCCGGAGCTGCGGCCAGTCCATGTCGAGGGCGCCCCACAGGTCGTCGAGCAGCGAGTCGATGAGCAGGCACGAATCGACCGGGATCAGCTGATGGCTGCCGGCACGTTGAAAGGCTGCATGCCCCTCTTCGGTCAGACTGAACTGAACGTGGTTGCGGTAACGCCACGGTTCGGCGGCGCCGATCGCTTCCTGCACGTTGGCGCCGGCCAAACCGCCTATGCGGGCCAACTGGTCGATGACCACCTGGCGTTTGAGCTCTACCTGGGCCTCATAGCGGATCTGCTGAAAGTGACAGCCGCCGCACCGGTCGGGACCGAAGTATGGGCAGGGCGGCGTGATTCGATCGGGGGAGGCATCCAACACCTGTAGAAGACGAGCCCGCGCCCAGTGGGTATGCGATTCGATGAGCTCGGCGCGCACCCGTTCGCCTGGGATGGCGTGAGGCACAAAGATGGTCCGGCCTCCGTGGCGGCCCAACGCTGCCCCGCCATGGGCCATGGCGGCCAATTGCAGCTCTATCACCTCTGCCACAGGCAATTACCCTTCCGGCGGCCACCAGATCCGCTCGGCGAGACCGGCTTCTGGGGATCGCGAGGCGGCAAAACCCCATACCTGACTGGGCATCGCTTCGGCGCCGCGAAAAAGGACGCCCAACTGCGACCGATAATAGTCCACGGCCTTGACCTGAGCCGCCACATCGACTGTGTCGAGGTGGATGACTTCCAATCGCCAATCCCCGGCGCCGGCTGTGGCCAGGGCTGCTTCCGTCGCGCCCGGTCGATCGGCGTAGGGATAGTCCTCATAGAACGCAACGCGACAGCCACGGTCGACAAGCTGTCGTGCCGCAGTGTGCACCATCTGGTGATCCACGTGCCGGCCCACCCCCAGAGGAGCATAGATCACCGGATCGGCTGCGTGCCGGGCAAAGCCGAGCACCTGGGTGATCAGGTCTGCCTGGGCCGACGCCAGCGGGTCGCCTGATTGAACCTGACCAGTCAGGGTTTCCAGATCTGTGTAGAGCCAGCGGCCACTCGCGTCTGCTCGATACACGGCATCAAGGTAGCCAACGTGGTACCAGTCTGCTTTCAGCAGGGTCAACGCCGCCACATCTTCCGCTCGACGGAGCGCCATCGGGTGGGGAGGATCGCCCCAATAGCTGTGTTGCAGCAGGGCGAAAGGTGACAGGGCGCTGGCGACGCCGTGGGCCGCGGCCTCGCCGGTAAGAAAGGTAATGACCAGCACCGAGTCGCCGGCAGCGGCGTGGCGATGGATCGCCCCGCCGCACGACAGCACGGCGTCATCCAGGTGTGGTGATAGGTAGATCTGTTTTGTCATCGTCCCAGGTCGATCACCAGCTCGGCCAGCAGTGCTGCCCGGCGCGGCAGAGAAGCCAGATCCACCCACTCGGTCAGGGCATGGGCGTCCTCGCCCACGACGCCCAGTCCGTCAAGCGTGGGTACTCCCAGCGCCGCCGAGAAATTGCCGTCTGAGCCACCACCTGTGCCTGCCGGCGACAGCTCCAGCCCCAAAGCTGCTCCTACCCGCTGCGCCCGCTCGAAAAGGGCCTCACTGGCCGGCGATGCCTCCCAGGGCGGACGGTTCATACCCCCGGAGACGATCAGCGTCGCTTCTGGATTCACCGGTTGCAGCTCCAGGATCGCCTCAGTCATCCGCCGGCCTTCTCCGGCAGTCAGGACGCGCAGGTCTATCGCCGCCCAGGCCGAAGCTGGGCGGACATTGACTTTCGATCCGCCTTCCACCACTCCCACATTGACCGTCGTGCCCTGGCCATAGTCGGTCATCGCCTCCAGGCGGAGGATCTGATGGGCCAGTTCCTGCACCGCGCTGACACCTCGCTCATGCGCTGCCCCGGCGTGGGAAGCCACTCCCTGGACCTCCAGCTCAAATCGCCCAACCCCCTTGCGCCAGGTGACCAGCGCCCCGTCGCGGGACGGTTCCAACACCAGCACCGCCTCACTGCGCTGCGCCTCCTTTTCGATGAACGGCCGGGACGTCAGGCTCCCTACCTCTTCGTCCGAATTGAACAGGAATACTAGACGGTGTGCGGGTTTCAGGCCCAGCTCCTGCAAAGCCATGACGGTATACAGAGCGACAACCAGCCCGCCCTTCATGTCAAAGGCACCCGGTCCGGTAGCCTTACCCTGAGACAGGCGAAAAGGCCGGCGCTGCACCTCACCCAGGGGCCATACGGTATCCATGTGGCCTAGCACCAACAGCTGGCGGTCGCCCTGACCCCAGGAGATCCGTAGGTGATCGCCAAATGCAGCCTGCGGCAGCCGCTCCACGGCAGCCCCTGCCCTCTTGAACGCCCGGCCCACCAGATCCCCCAGGGCATTGACGGCCTCCTGCTCGTTGCTGGGCGATTCGAGCATGACCCACTGCTCCAGGGTGCGGGTCATCGCCCCTTGCCGGGCCAGCATATAGTCCCACAGTTGGCTCATTCTGGCACCTCCACCGTCAAACCATCGTATGCCAAGCTGACGTTCGGCGGGAGCTTGGCTGAAACCTGGTCGTAATCGACCGTGTGGGAAAGGTGGGTGAGGATCGCCCGGGTTGGCGCCACGTCACCGATCAGCTCCAGGGCGCCTGTGACATCCATCACCGACCGCCGCCATGTTTCGATCCCCTCGTAGTAGTGGTTGGCGCCAAGCACCAACAGATCTAGGCCGGCCAATGCCTCCCGGACCTCGGCGGTCGCGCGCAGCATGTCGGACACGTAAGCCAGCCGCCGGTTGCCAAAGGTCAGCAGGTACCCGTAGGCCGCGCCATTATAACCATGATCCACGCGCAATGGACGGACCCCCAAACCCCACAAGTCCACCGCCCCGTCGATGGCCTGGGGTTGTATGACCTTGCGGTAGATCTTGTCCGTCCAGATATACTCGAACCGCTTGCGCACCTCTTCCAGGACGTGATCGGGGGCATAGATCGGAAGCTGCCGTTCGACCAGGCGCTGAGTGTTGACCAGGGCACTGAGCCCTAAAATGTGATCGTCGTGCGCGTGGGTGATCAACAGAGCATCAAACTGGCTCAGGCCCAACCCTGCTGCTTGTAGCCGGAACTCTGGCGCAGTGTCGATCAGCACCATCCGCTGGGCATAGGGTGGACCGTAACATAGCATAGCCGAGGGGCCGGTTCGGTAGTTGCGGCTCCCGGGCGACAGTAGGTTGCGACAGACGTCGCACTCGCAGCCAACGCGGGGAACACCTTTAGAGTCGCTACAGCCAAGAAAGACCAGTTGCATCGTCGCCTCCCCCGTGCTGAAAAGACCGACCGGCGTCACGCCCCGGTGGGCAGGTCCAGGAAGACAGTTTCCAGGTCGAACTTGTCCGCCAGGTGCTCGGCCAGCGCCTTCAGACCGACCGTCTCGGTCGCATAGTGGCCGCCAAACACGACGTTGAGGCCAAGCTCGTGGGCTTTGTGATAGCTGCCGTGACTCACCTCGCCGGTAAGATACACATCCGCCCCGGCTGCCGCGGCCTGATCCAGAAAATCAGCCGCACCACCCGAGATGATCCCCACCCGCCTGACATTCGATGGGCCAAACGGCCAGATCTGGATGATCTGCTCCTCCAGCA
Source organism: uncultured Chloroflexia bacterium (assembly GCA_963749455.1). Taxonomy (GTDB): domain Bacteria; phylum Chloroflexota; class Anaerolineae; order JAAYZQ01; family JAAYZQ01; genus JAFGOG01. The sequence continues at coordinate 14,100 of CAVVMX010000006.1, read as the reverse complement.
TCTTCTCTACCTGGGCCGCGAACTCGCCCAGAGAAACGGTCGCCGGCAAATAGCCCGCCGTACCCAGCACCACGTCCTGGTACTCGCCAAAAGGCCTCAGGTCTTCCAGGTTGAGCCAGCGCGCCAGCACGGCATTGTTGCCCACCTCCTCATGCACATCAAGTGGCAGGTGCGCCCCATACAACGACACATCGGCTTCGAAAAGCCGCTTCAGGCGGCGGTGGTGGGTGCCCGTCACCATGAGCGGCTTGCCCCAGAACAGCCCGTGATGCACCACGAGCATCTGCGCACCGGCCTCTGCGGCCCCCTCGGCCGCAGCCAGGCTAGCGTCTACGGCAAAAGCCAGGCGGGTCACCTCGCCGGCGCCCTCCACCTGCAAGCCGTTGTTGGACTCGTCTTTGATGGCCTTGACCCGCAAATAGTCGTTCAGATAGGTTACGAGATCATCGCGTTTCATTTTTGCCTCTCCAAGGGATACTAGTATATCACCATTCGAGGAGGGGCGCAACATGAAAAAGCGGCTATTGTCAAGCCTGTTGCTTTGACCTACTTCTGAATGCCGCCCTCAGTCAGTCGGCGGGCGTCCAGAATGCGGTCGGCCTCCTCGGCGGTCAGATAGCCCTTCTCGACGACGACCTCTTTGATAGTCCGGTTGGTCGCCATCGCCTCTTTCGCCACCTCTGCTCCCTTGAGGTAGCCGATCACCGGGTTCAAGGCCGTAACCAGGATGGCGTTCTTGGCCAGCCAGCCGGCTGCCTTCTCCCGGTTCGCCTGCAAGCCGGTGACGCACTTGTCCGTAAAAGCCCGTATGGCCCCGATCAGCACGTGCATCATCTCGAACAGGTTGTGGGCGATGATCGGCATCATCACGTTCAGCTCGAGCTGGCCGGCCTGTCCGGCCAGCATGACCGTCAGATCGTTGCCCATGACGTGGAAACAGACCATGTTGAGCATCTCGGCCAGCACCGGGTTGACCTTGCCGGGCATGATGCTGCTGCCCGGCTGCACGGCCGGCAGGCGCAGCTCGTCCAGGCCGGTGGCCGGGCCGCTGGCCAGCAGCCGAAAGTCGTTGGCGATCCGGTCCAGGGTGACGGCCAGCGTGCGCATCGACGCCGAGAAATCGACGGCATCGGCCATGCTCTGCATCGACTCGAACAGGTTGTCCGACTGATACAACGCCAGGCCGGTGAGCTGCGACAGCTTGGCCACCATGCGGGCGTGATACTCCGGATGGGCATTCAGACCGGTGCCGGTGGCCGTGCCGCCGATTCCCAGCCGGCGCAGCCCCTCAGCCGCGCGGCGGATCCGCTCGGCGTCACGCTCCACCGCGCGGGCATACGCGCCGAACTCCTGCCCCAGCCGTACCGGCACCGCGTCCTGGAGGTGGGTCCGTCCCGACTTGACCACGTCGTCGAACTCGGCGGCCTTGATGCGCAGCTCGGCGGCCAGGCGGTCAACCTCGCCGGTCAATTCATCCAGCCGCCACAGGCAGCCCAAGCGGATGGCGGTCGGGATCGTGTCGTTGGTGCTCTGCGACATGTTCACATGGTCGTTCGGCTGCACCGGCTTCTGAGGATCGTCGAGCTGGTAGCCCAGGATCTGGTTGGCCCGGTTGGCGATCACCTCGTTGGCGTTCATGTTGTGGCTGGTGCCGGCGCCGGCCTGGAAGGGATCGACTACGAACTGGCTCGTTCCAGCGGCCGTCGGCCACCTCCTGCGCTGCCTGGACGATGGCCTGACCCCGCTGCCGGTCCAGCAGGCCAAGCTCCATGTGGACCTGTGCTGCTGCCTGCTTGATGACGGCCATGCTCCACACGAAAGCAGGGTATGGACGCATGCCGCTGACGGGAAAATTGCGTACGGCGCGCATCGTCTGCGCGCCGTACAGGGCATCTGCTGGCACTTCAACTGTGCCCAGCGAATCTCCCTCGATCCGGGTGTCGGTCATGCTTTTCACCTCTCCTCCGTTGCGCACGGCGGAAGGCTCATATTAGAACGGTGCAAAGCCCATTTCCGTCTGGAAATAGCTCTTTAGGCGGTTGTATTCCCCCTCCAAGAGCCTCAGGTGACCCTGTTCCATGTCGGCCAGATCGCGGAACATCCGCCGGCCATTGGGATTGTCCGTCTGCGCCGCAGCGCGCGTGTAGAAATCGACGGCATCCTTTTCGATCAGGTAGGCCACGCGCAGCGCGGACAGGTCTGACGTGTGAGCCACCACATTCTGTTGCACGCGCTCTTGCGAAAAGATGGGAGCACCCTGCGCCACGTCCACCGCCAATCCCTTGTACTCAGCCCACTCGCCGCGTCTGCTCCAACATGGTCTTGGTATTACGCAACGTCTCGAGGTGCATGATCTCGTCGCGGGCCAGCCGCTCGAATATGTGCCGTGCGTCAGGCTCAGTGCTGCGTTCGGCGAACTTTTGGTAAAAGTTGTGCCCGTCGATCTCGGTTTGAATGGCCATCTGTAGCGCAGCGATGGCCGCAACTAGGTCACTCATCTTTCTGCTCCTGCGTCCAATATGACCTCTGCCCTGCCCTCTGCAGAGTCAGGCTACAACAAGCCCGCTTCCAACCGCAGCTCTTCCGTGTCCAGTAGGGTCAGCCGCCGCCGTCCCGAAGCTATCAGCCCTCGTCGCCTGAACTCCTGTAAGGTCTTGCTGATCGTCTCGCGCCACGTGCCCAGCATATCGGCCAGTTCCTGGTGAGTGACCTCGATGGTGTTATCCCGGCTGTCTGCCCGCAATTCCAACAACAAAGCCGCCAGGCGAGAGGCGATGGTGCTGTAGGCCATCTGCTCCAGCCGGTTTTCGGCTTCCACCACCCGCTGGCCCATCGCTTGCATCAGGCCAAAGCCGAACAGCGGATTCATGGAAGAGATCTCCCGCGCACGCTGGCCGGGCATCACCCACACAGAACCGGGCTCCAGGCCAACCGCATGAGCGTTGGGCCCATGGCCACCCAGCAGCGATTCCTCGCCAAAGATCGATCCGGGTTCCAAGGTCGCGATTGCAAAGCGGCGCCCATCCGGCGTGGTGCGATACAACTGCACCCGCCCGCTGATCACCAGGAACAACGAATTCGCCATGTCCCCGGCTTCGCAAATGAGCTCGCCTGCCTGGAATGGACGGCACTCCAGCGACTCGCTCATCACCTTATTCTGCTGGACCAACTGGTCCAGGATCTTGGTTACACTCTTGTCTCTTAGTGTCATAAACGCAGGCCTAGCCCTTGGCTGCTCCCTTTAGCTTCTTTTCCAGCTTGGCGTACTCGGTTTCCAAAAAGTCCGCGTGTACCGTCTCTTCGTCTCGCAGCCTACCAAAGAACGCCTTCAACCCCTCGTCCGGCGCCAAATCCACAGCCAGTTGATACTTGGCTTGCGCTGCACGCTCTTCCATCATCATAATCTTGATAAAGCTCAGCCAGTCCATCGTTGCCTCCTTGTGTGATCAGATTGTGATTTTCATCACAGACGGGCCTATTATACCGCATCTGTGTTAGAATTAGATTAACAAACCCGAACAAGAGCATTAGAGTCCCGTTAGAGTTCTGTAAGCTCCATCACATCAGCTCCGGTACGGCCTAGTTCTTGGCCAGATACCCGCTGTAGCCCCCTTCCCACTGCCCTGTCTGGGTGCCGCCGATATACTCCAACAGCAGCCGCTCGCGCCGCAACATGACCTGCTCAGCCTGGAGCAGATCGGCCACCGATGGCTGGCATAGCAGGTCCTGTTTTTGCGCCGGCGGCACCTGTAGGGCAATTGCGACCAGCAGGGCCAGCGCCCGAGGCTCTTCCGGTATCTGCTCAATCTCCATGCGGTGGCCTTGGGCCTTGATCAGCAGCTCGAGATACTGCTCAAACGAAGCGAGTATCGACTTGGCCCGGCGTTTTGCCGGCTCGACGGCGCCGCCAGACAGCGGCCACGGTTCCGCGCTTCCCACCAGGTAAGGCAGGTCGTCACGTATAGACAACAGCCGGAACCGCTCGCTCCCGATGGTAACCAGGTTGTACCGGCCGTCCTTTGTGTGGCTGGACCCGGCGATCACCGCCGTCGTACCCACATCGTGGGGCGTTGCGCCGCCTCCCACCTCTCTCCCCTCGTGGATCAGGACCACGCCAATGGGCCGGTTGTCTTCCAGGCAGTGGCTGATCATCAGCTTGTAGCGCTCCTCAAAGACGTGAAGCGGCAGCACCATACCCGGAAACAGCACTGTGTTCAGTGGAAAGAGCGGTAGATCTCGCCAGTCGTCCATAATCGGATCGCACGATTGGCCACTACTACCTGAGGTCCAGGGAAATCGGCTCACCCTCGAGCGGGATGGTGTGCACTACCCTTGCCGAAGGCAGATAGACGGCCGAAACGGTGAGCGACTCGCGGTTGGCGACATAGGCCCATTTCCCGTCGGCGCTGATCGTCAGCGCCTTCGGTCCTTTGCCCACCGCTATGATCGTAGGTGGCTCCTGCCCGAACGGATCGACGATAGACAGCGTGCCCAAGTAGTCGTTCAGCACGTACACTTGCTCATTTGTCGGCGAGGCAGCCAGGGCACAGGTCCCTGAGGCCAAAGGCTGGCTCATGAAAGTAGCCCCGCCAGAATCGGCTCGCACGGCAACCACCACATCTCTGACCGGACCCGGGGACCAGGTCATGTACTGGGTGTCTGTGGGCGCGTAGGTAGAGGTCAAGGGTACCGTACTCGTCAGTACCGTGGTCTCGAGAGCCGGGTCAACAGACACCCTGGAATGCATATAGAGGTATTGCCCGTCGGCTGACATGATGCCCCTCTCGTGTGATGATCCGGTGGGGACGCCACTCCAGCCCCACACCGGCGCCCCACTGCCCCACGTCCACACCAGACGGTTGGCAGCCATGAGCACGTACATATCGGTGCCGTCCGGTTGCCACATGATCTGAGGCGCCCTGCCGTCAGCCACCAGCAGTGTATCGGTCAGCAGCTTGCCGCTTTCGGCGTCAAAGGTAAACAAGCGCGAGACCGCACTGCCCTCGGCGCCGATCGCAAGCACGTGCCGTCCGTCGGCACTCAAGTCCAGGCTACCGATCTGGCCCCTGCCTCGCAGCCGCCCCAGCGACTTCTCATAGCGGCTTTCGACGATGAAGCCCTGTCCATCGACAATCGTGTACAGCAGGTCCCTGCTCGGATGGACACGAATATGGCTGACCGGCCCCAGGTTCCAGTCCGACATGCGGATGATCCGGACCGGCAACAAGCTGGCAGTGTCGATCTCGGTCACCCTGGCCCAATCCAGCCCGACGTACAGGCGACCGCCGGCATGTGGGGTAAGGGGCACGCTGACCGTCGTCTCTTTGCCCTCGGGCACAACCACTTGGGGCTGAAACACCAGGTCGTGATCGATCTTCTGCACCCGTACGACATAGGTCGAGCCGGGCGGCAGATCTCGGAAACGGGCCGCACCCTTTTCGTCGGTCGTAACGGTCGGCAGGGGCTGCTCGCCCTGCGCCTGGACCTGGACCACCGCTTCGGGCAGCGGCGCGCCTGTTGTTTCGTCAGAGACCTGGACGACCAGCACAGTGGGAGAGGGCGCCGTCAGGTACAACAGGATCAGGGCGCCCACCGCCAGTCCGACGGCGAGCAGCACCACGACCCTCGGCCCGCGGCGGCGCCGCTCCGGCTTTTCGGGCACGAAATTCCTCCTCCTTGCTTCCATGACAGATTATACATCAGGAGGTGGAAAAATGAAAGAGTCCGCGCCGGTTTCGACCGGGCGCGGACCTTCTCGTCCAACGGTGCGGGCACCCTTCTGGCGATCGAGTGCGGGAGATCAATAAACCGACAGGTACCGCTCCAGTTCCCAGGCGCTCACCTGGCGGTTGTACTCCTGCCATTCAATCCTCTTCGCCTCGATCAAACGCTCGAGCAGGTGTGAGCCCAGCGTCGCGCACACCAGATCGTCACGCTTCAGCTCTTCCAGCGCCTCGCCGAGCGACCCCGGCAGCGTCTGCATGCTGCGGGCCTGGCGCTCCATATCGTCCAGCCGGTATAGGTTCTCGTTTGAGATCGGCGGCGGCTCCAGCTCCCGCTCCACCCCGTCCAGCCCGGCGCGGAGCATGACGGCGAACGCCAGGTAGGGGTTGCAGCTTGGATCCGGGCAGCGCAGCTCCACCCGCACCGAGTCTGGCCGTCCGGGAGTCGCTTGCGGCACCCGGATCAGGGCCGAGCGGTTGATCTGGCCCCAACTGACATAAACCGGCGCCTCGTAGCCGGGCACCAGCCGCTTGTAAGAGTTGACCAGGGGGGACAACACGGCGCACATCCCCCGGGCATGGGCCAGTTGGCCGGCAACAAAATGCAGGGCCAAGTGCGACAGGCCATATTCACTCTGCTCGTCGGCAAAGGCGTTTTCGCCCGTGTCGAGCCGTGACAGGCTCTGATGGACGTGCATCCCCGAGCCGTTGATGCCGGCCACCGGCTTGGGCATGAAGGTGGCATGCAGTCCAAGCTGCCGGGCTATCTCCTTGAGACTGGCCTTGAAGGTGACTACATTGTCTGCGGCGCGCAGAGCATCGGTATAGCGAAAGTCGATCTCGTGTTGGCCGATGGCGGCTTCGTGATGGCTGGTCTCGACGCGGATGCCAAAGGCGGCCAGCATCTTGGACATCTGCTTTCGAACCTCCAGGCCCCGATCGGTCGACAGGTCAAAGTAGCCTCCCCGATCGTGGGGTACGGGCACACCGTTTTCGTTGGACCTGAACAGAAAGAACTCGGGCTCGGGACCGGTGTTGTAGACAAAGCCCTTGGCCGCTGCCTCTTCCATCGCCCGCTTCAGGATGTACCGCGGGTCACCCTCGAACGGCTCGCCGGTAGGTGTATAGACATCGCAGATCAGGCGGGCGGTTGGGCCGCCATCCTGCTGCCATGGGATGGCTGCATAGGTGTCGAGGTCCGGCACCAGGAACATGTCGCTCTCGGCGATGCGGGCAAACCCTTCCACCGACGAGCCGTCAAACCAGATGCCCTGATCCAGCGCCGTTTCCAATTCGCCGACCGGAATGGTCACACTCTTGACGATGCCCACGATATCGGTGAACTGCAAATTGATGAACTCGATGCCTTGCTCGGTGACACGCTCGATGATCTCTTCCTTGGTCCTCATGTTGAGCCTCCTGCTCTCAGCGCCTGACAAAATTGGTGCGAGTATAACAGAGGTCGGGCAGGTTGTCAAGCGCAGAGTTGAAAGCTTGGCCTGGCTGTGGTATACTTGCGCAAACGACAAACCGAGGTGACCGTTGAGACTCCTGTTCTTTGTCCTACTGTCCGGCCTGCTCATCGTGCTGATCATCCTGGGTTTCGTCGCTTTTCGGGTGCTCAGAAGCAAGGGCGAAAGCGGCTCCAGGCGACCGGGATATGTCGCGTTGGGCTGTTTCACTGCCACGGCGGTCATTGCCTGCCTGGTAGCAGCGCTTGGAGCATGTTGCTGGCTCCCCGGCCGTCTCTTGCCGTCGCTCCTTGACGTTGAGGCCCAGCCTCGCACTGCCCCCCGGACGGAGCACGACCTCTACCCCGGCGCCTGAGCCTGCGCCTGTCATCTCCTATCCGGGAGATACGGAGCAGTTCGCGGCCAGCATGATCCCAGAAGAACGATCGGCCCTCGGGCGATTGGATGACCCGCCGCGCTACACCCTCGACGTGTCGGTGCTCTGGGATCAGGCGATGGTCGCCGGTCAGGAACGGCTGTTGTTGGCCAACAACGAGGCAGTATCCCTGGACGAGATCGTCTTTCGCCTCTTTCCCAACGCACCCTGCTACGAGGAAGGTAATCTGGAGATTGGGGCGGTCGAGGTGAATGGCGATCCCGCCCAGTTCGAGCTGGGCTTGGATGACACAGTACTGAGGGTGACCCTGCCTGTGCCCCTTCCACCCGAGGCGCAGGCCGACATAACCCTTGATTTTACGGTGACGGTGCCCTCCCGGCCGGATCGCTTCGGCGTGCATCAGGATGTGATGATGCTGGGCCATTGGTATCCTGAGCTGAGCGTCTACGACGACGAAGGCTGGCATTCCGACCCGTACGTGCCGCTGGGCGACGCCTACTACAGTGAGGCATCCCATTTCACCGCTGAATCTGACCGTGCCTGAGGGCGTGACGGTTGCCGCAACCGGCGTAGAGACGGCGTGGCGGGCAAACGGCGACGGCAGTGCCACGCTCACCTATCAGAGCGGTGGCGTGCGCGACATGGCCGTGGTTATGAGCCCCGTCTCTTGAGGCGATCAGCACCACGGTGGGCCAGACCACGGTCAACAGCTTCTACCTGCCCGATGACCGGGCCGGCGGACAGCGGGCGCTGGATGTGGCCGCCGGGTCGGTGCAGACCTACAACGGGCTGTTTGGTGCCTACCCCTACGCCGATCTGGACGTGGTTGAAGGCTACTTTCTGATCGACGGCTCACCGGGTGGCATGGAGTTCTCCGGATTGGTGCTGATCAGCAGCGAGTTTTACGCCTCGGAGGGTCCTTACACCATGCTGGACATGCCGGCCATGGTCGTGTCGCATGAGGTAGCCCATCAGTGGTGGTATGCCGCGGTCGGTGACGACCAGGTGGACGATCCCTGGCTGGACGAGGCCTTTGCCGTCTATTCGTCCATCCTCTATTTCGAAGCGAAGCAGGGCCGAAAAGGGGCCCAGGTGCAATTGCTCGAGAACTGCACCCTGCCTTACCGGTTGGTGGCATGGTTGGGCGGCGACCGGCCCATCGCCACTTCTTTGCTCGATTTTGGCGACGCGCTGACCTATTCGGCCATTGTCTACGGCAAGGGCGGACTCTATTTGCACCGGCTCCGCGAGACGCTCGGCGATGAGCATTTCCTGAGGCTCATGCAGAGCTACTATGCACAATCCAAATACCGCGTTGTCCGTCCCAGCGACTTCCATGCCGCCATGATGGATGCCGCCGATGGTGCTCAACAGAAAAAAGCCGTAGCCAGGCTGTACGACGACTGGGTGCTGGGCGCCACCGGTGAGCCCGTCAGCCTGGATGACCTGCGAGGTCTGCTGGATCTGCTGAGATAGGCGGTGCAGGGGCGGGTTCACGCCGGAGGCGAGAGACTGACTGACAGTCAGTGAACGGCAGTCAGGATTTTGCCAAATGGGCAGTGTGTGGTATAATAGGGCGGGTGCTGGAGACAATGAGGCTCCAGATCTGCCGGTGATCTGGCGAACGCTGCTAGAGAGGAAGCGGAATTGACTGGCTTTTCGGTAACCGAGAAGCAGAGAGCCATGCCAATGGCAGGGCACGGTCTTGGTGCCCAGGCGGTGATGTCCGTTGCCGGGCGAAGCGTTCCCCTTGTGATGTTGATTGACCGTTGCTGCCCACGACAGCCTTAGGCTGCGTGGGCAGTTCCTTGTTTCCGGCAGCAAACGGCCTCCTGTGCAGGAGGACTGACGGAGCTGAAAGACGATGGAACCAAACCTCACATTCATCGACCGGGTAAGCGAGCTGAGCCAACAGAACGTGCGGCGCTGCTACTACTGCCTGCGCTGCACCGCCGGCTGCCCGGCAGCCTACGCCATGGGCGTCGGCCCGGCCCAGATGCTCAAGATGGTCCAGCTGGGCCAGAAGGACACCCTGCTCCGTTCGGCAGGCATCTGGCTGTGCATCGGCTGCGAGACGTGCGGCGCCCGCTGCCCCAACCAGATCCACGCCGGGGCGGTGATCGACGCCCTGCGCCAGATCGCCATTGCCGAGAAGGTGGCCCCCGGCGAGAACAAGGTGTACAGGCTGCACCAGGCGTTCATGGACAACATCCGGTTGTTTGGGCGGATGCACGAGCTGACGATGCTGGTGGAGTACAAGCTGCGCAGCTTCGACCTGCTCAGCGACCTGGACATGGGTCTGGACATGTTCCGCAAGGGCAAGATCGAGATCCTGCCCAAGCGGATCAAGGGCATGGACCAGATCGCCAAGCTGTACAAGCTGGTCGGTAAGAGACTTCCGAAGTCTGAGACTCTGAAGGAGGGGAGGGCTGAGATGAGCGCACGGTACGCCTTCTATCCCGGCTGTACCCTCCACACCACGGGGGTGGAGTTTGGCAAGAGCACCGACGTGGTGCGGGAGGTGCTGGGCATCGAGCTGGTCGAGATCCCCGACTGGAACTGCTGCGGGGCGTCGTCGGCGCACAGCATGGACCGCACCCTGTTTCTGGCCTTGCCGGCGCGGAACCTGGCCCAGGCGCAGCAGGTAGGCCTGAGCGAGCTGGCCATCCCCTGCGCGGCGTGCTACTCGCGGCTGGCGGCAGCCGACCTGGCGCTGCGGGAGGACGAGGCCTTCCGGGCGCAGATGGAGGAGACGCTGGGGTTTCGCTACGAGGGGCGGGTGCGGCCGCGCAACCTGCTGGACATCGTGGCCAACGATTTCACCGAGGCGGAGCTGACGGCCAAGGTGACCAGGCCGCTGAAGGGACTGAAGCTGGTGTCCTACTATGGCTGCCTGCTGATCCGGCCGCCGGAATACACCAAGCGGTGGGACGACCCGGAGCACCCCCAGGCGATGGACCGGGTGCTGAGGCTGCTGGGGGCCGAGCCGGTGGCGTGGAGCTACGGGGTGGACTGCTGTGGCGGCAGCCTGACCCTGAACCGCAGCGACGTGGCGGTCCACCTGACGGACAAGCTGGTGGTGGCGGCGCACGAGGCGGGCGCCGACGCGATGGTGACGGCCTGCCCGATGTGCATGGCCAACGTGGACGGGCGGCAGCTGTTCCGCGGCGGCTCGCCGATCCCGCGCAAGCCAAGGCCCGGCTACAAGCCGATGCCGATCTTTTACTTCACCGAGCTGATGGCGATGGCCTACGGCCGTCCGTGGGGCAAGGTGCTCGGCAAGCACCTGCTCGATCCCAGGCCGCTGCTCAAGCGGCTGGACCTGGTGTAGGAACCTGCGACTGACCCGTAGGACACGAAGGTCCCCACTGTCGGGGGATGACGAGGGAGCGATGGTCGACCGGCGAATAAACGACGCTGCTATCAGAGTAGCGGATTTCGAGAGGACATGAGGCAGCCGAGACTGCAGTGGCTATGTCGAAGCGGAAGAGGACACACCAATGGAACGACAGTGCAGTCCTGGTCGTGGGCGGAGGCATCGCCGGCATGGCGGCAGGGATGCTGCTGGCCGAGGGCGGCCGGCAGGTCTACCTGCTCGACAGCGCCCCGGCCATCGGCGGGTCGATGCACCTGCTGGATCACACCTTCCCCACCAACTCGTGCGGCATCTGCCTGATGCTGCCCCACCAGCCGTCGCTGTGCCCCACCCTGGAGTGCGACCGCCACCCCAACATGACCCTGCTGCCCTACGCCGAGCTGACCGGCCTGACCGGCGAGCCGGGCGCCTTCACCGCGGCGAGTGCACCACAAGCCGCGCTACGTCGATCCGGCCAGGTGCAACGGCTGCGGCGAGTGCGCCCGGGTGTGCCCCGTCGCCCGGCCGCACGACCACGAGGGCTGGCTGGCCCCGGTCAAGGCGATCTACCGCCCGGCAGGCCTGCGGGCCGTGCCCGACGCGTGGGTCATCGACATGGCCTACCTGCACCCGCTGCGGCCGGTGTGTCACCGCCTGCCCCACCGGCGCCATCGACCTGGAGATGCAGCCCCGCGACGAGAGCCTGCCGGTCGGCGCCGTGCTGCTCACCCCCGGCTTTGCCCCGTTCGACGCCCGGCTAAAGGGGGAGTATGGCTACCGGGTGTACGACAACGTCCTGACCAGCCTGGAGTTCGAGCGGATGGTCAGCCTGGCGGGGTCGAAGGTGGCCACCCTGGCCCGGCCGTCGGACGGCAGGGCGCCCAAGAAGGTGGCCTTTGTCCACTGCGTCGGGTCGCGCGACAACCTATGTGGGGCGGGGCACTGCTCGTCGGCCTGCTGCCTGTACACCGCCAAGCAGGTGGCGCTGGCCAAGAAGCTGGACCCGGGGCTGGAGGCGACCGTCTTCTTTATGGACCTGCGGGCCTTTGGCAAGGGGTTCGAGGAGTACATGGCCGAGGTCCAGTCGCTGCCGGGGGTCACCTACCGGCGGGCGATGCCGTCGGTGGTGCACCAGTCGGAGCGGACGAAGGACCTGGCCATCACCTACGTGGGTGAGGATGGGGCGCTGAGGGACGAGCAGTTCGACCTGGTGGTGCTGGCGCTGGGCTTTGCCCCGCCGCAGGGGATGCAGGCGCTGGCCCGGGAGTTGGGGGTCGGCCTGAACGAGTACGGCTTTGCCGTGACCGGCGGCTACCACCCGACCCGGACGGGCAAGGCGGGGGTATTTGTGGCCGGCGCGTTCCGCGAGCCCAAGGACATCCCCGAGACGGTGGCCGAGGCGGCGGGAGCCGCCGCCGACGTGGCGGCCTTCCTGGCGAGCAGGCAGCTCGGAGCCCAGAACAGAGGACTTCACAGCCTGCCCTGCGGGACGTGTCGGAGGAGCAGCCCCGCGTCGGGGTATTTGTGTGCGAGTGTGACGGCGAGCTGGCGCCGCTGGATGTGGACCAGGTGGTCACCTGGGCTCAGGGGCTGCCCGGAGTGGCGGCCGCGCAGGTCGTGTCGCTGGGCTGCACCGCACAGGGGCAGGCCGAGATCCGGTTGGCGATTGAGACACAGAAGCTGAACCGGGTGGTGGTCGCCGGCTGCACCCCGCGGCTCTATGGCGACGATTTCGACGGGCTGATGCGCCAGGCGGGCCTGGACCCCCGGCTGCTGGCCCGGGTCAACCTGCGCGAGCAGGTGGTCTATCCCCACCGGGGCAACGGGACCGACCTGAACGCCAAGGCCGAGTCGCTGCTGGGCATGGCGGTGGCCTCGCTGCAGACGATGGCCGGCCTGAAGGCGCTGCCGCTGGGCACCAGCCGGGCGCTGACCCGCCGCGCGGTGGTGGTCGGCGGCGGGGCAGCGGGCATGACCGCGGCGCTGTCGCTGGCCGGGCAGGGGATCGGCGTCGACCTGGTGGAGCGGGAGGGGGAGCTGGGCGGCCAGTGGCGCCACATCCGCTACCAGGCCGACGGCAGGCCGCTGCTGCGCAAGCAGGCGGCACAGGCGACCCGCAGGCGGCCCTGGCCGAGCTGATTGCCCAGGTCACAGCCGAGAGCAAGATTGCAGTCCACCTCAACTCCGAGCTGAAGGAGCTCAAGGGCAGCGTCGGCAGCTACCGGTCGGTGATAGCGAGCAAGCGAGTGGCGACCAGGAGCAGGCCGTCGAGCACGGCGTGCTGGTGGTGGCCACCGGCGGCCGGCCGGCCCCGGCCAATGAGTACCTGTACGGCCAACACCCGGCGGTCATCACCCAGCGCGAGCTGGAGGAGCGGCTGGCGGCGGGGCATGTACGGCAAGGCCAGCCTGCCCAGCGTGGTCATGATCCAGTGCGTCGGCTCGCGCGAGCCGGAGCGGCCCTACTGCAGCCGGGTGTGCTGCACCCAGGCGGTCAAGAACGCGCTGAGCTGAAGCAGGTGGGACTGAAAACCGACGTCTATGTCCTGTACCGCGAGGTGCGGACCTACGGCTTCCGCGAGGCCTACTACCAGGCCGCGCGGGATGAGGGCGTCGTGTTCATGCGCTACGAATTGCCCGAAAGCCGCAAGTGAGCGCCGCCGGGAACCGGGTCCGGGTGACGCTGACCGAGCCGGTGACCGGCCAGCCGGTGGAGCTGACCGCCGACCTGCTGGTGCTGAGCACCGGCATCGTCCCCGAGGGCGAGCAGGAGCTGGCCGCTGCGCTGGGTGGAGCTGGACGGCGACGGCTTTTTCCAGGAGAACACCCGAAGATGAAGCCGCTGGACCTGAACAGGCCGGGGCTGTTCGTGGCCGGGCTGGCCCACAGCCCGCGCTTCCTGGAAGAGACGGTGGCCCAGGCGCAGGGGGCGGCGATGCGCGCGGCGGCGTTCCTGGCGCCGGGGGAGCTGGTCGACCGGGCGTCGGCGGTGTGGGTGAACTCCCGGCTGTGCAGCTTCTGCGGGCTGTGCGTGGAAGCGTGCCCGTTCGACGCGCGGGTGATGGATTACGACGGAGCGGGTGGCCCAGGTGGACTATGCGCTGTGCCAGGGCTGTGGGGTGTGCGCCGTGGCCTGCCCCAACAAGGCCACCCTGCAAAAGGCGTTCGAGCACAA
>CAVVMX010000005.1:0-45934 GCA_963749455.1 uncultured Chloroflexia bacterium | reverse complement strand
AAGGCTTTGAGCCGAAGAAGAAAGTGCAATGACCGATAATAATATGATGAATATCTTTTTCATGGCTGTAAGACTAGTTAGTTTTTAAATAAGGTGACTGAGCAAATGCCTGATTTATCGCCTTGTTTACCCGGTCGACATCATAGGCACCAGAAAGTAAACCATTTGCCGCGCCAGTCCAGACTCTGGTAGGTTCAATATAATCAGGGTCCATTTGCAACGAGTGTCATGACAAAGGTGCCAGTTGTGTAGGAACTCACTGAAGGGTATCCCCAACCGTAGCCGCAGTAATACGGGTAGTACCAGCACCAGTAGTCATACCAATAATAAACGGTAGTGTTTGTCCAGGTTGCCGGAAACAGCGTCACATCGGCATCTTCCGGGTCATCTACAGTGTCCAGCCGAGGTCACTCATATGGCTTTCGATTTCATCCAGTATCTGCGAGTTAAAAGGTTCGATGACAAATTCCGGATCTTCACCTTCGCCAGATCACCTTCAGATTTTTACAATTTTGTCCGGCATGGAGTACGTTCCTTTGCTGCTAAAATCGTAAGTGTCCTCGAAATTCGTGTAAACTACATCCAGATCCTCATTAAATTCCGGACCCTGCGGGTAGCATCCAAGTAGTAGGACACTTGTGGCTACCACCAAAAAGCTTGTTAGTTTATTTTTCATAGTTAGTAAAATTTGTGGAAGCAACTCATCCTATCCCTTTCGGTTCCAGTACAATTTTAGGAACTGAAACCTTTCCTAGAATATGATAAAAATCAGTGAAAAAGAAGATTTAGTTGTTTTTATCCAACTCACCAATCAGTGGAATGTTCTCCATGATGGCTGCACGGATTTCGCTTAATACATAAGATTCCAACTGATAGAATTGTGCGGCAGGTTTTACTCCGCAGGACTTCTTTATTTTCTTGTAGTAGGTGGCAACCAATTTGTCATTCTGACCTCTGCAAGGAAATAGTCTGATTGACAATATCATCTGCAGTGGCGTCATCCATCGTGGCGTAGGCAGCAGCGTACTTATTTAAAAGATCGATTCTCTTCTTCCCAAGTTCTTTGCGTTCGGTTTCATACGCATCGTAAGCGGTCCAGAAGGCATCTTTCTGAGCCCCTTCAAGTTTTATAAATTCGGCGGCCATAGCCTTTTTCTCCATGCCAAAGATGGACTGGACGAGATCAACTTCTTCCTTATTTGATTGAGCAAATCCTAAACTAACGAGTAATACTAGTGCGGTGGTAAAAAGGGTTTTTTTCACAGTGGTAAATGTTTAAGTAACAGTGTTTTTGTTTTAATTTTTTTCGTATTTCCGGCAAAGATAGAATTATTCTGATTTGGTGTGCTAAAACGTAAAGGGAATAATCGACAAAAAACTTCCGGGGTATTTCAGACTTGTGAACGCGTGGTTAGATGTTAATCATATGGAATTAGACATATACGGTTACCGTATTATGTACCTACTTGATCGTTGTGTTGTCATTAGCAGCTTATTGTTCAGCGATGTTGTTTTTATTTATGCCGGATGGGTAGGCGAAAGAAAATCTGCTTTACGGCCGATTGGATAACGTCCTCCACATCCACTGAATTTGTAAGAGTTTCTTTAGTGCCTCCGGTCCAAATCAGTTTACCTGTTTTGGTATCGTACATATTAAACGTCAGCATTCCATCCTGCACCTGGGTGGACTTGATTTCACCTCCTGCAACCGGTACCGAGCCGCCCACGTAGTAGCCGGGACCTCCATAACCTACGCCCACGCTCATCGTCGCCGTCTGACTATATTCCACTCTTTCGTCCACTTGTGTTTCAAACATAAAGACCGCATCCGGATGAGAGGTACTAACAGTCATCCCCTTCTTTTTCAGTTCTTCGTCGGAAACCCTTACAATGTATCCTCCGAAAAGCTTGTCTTTCCGCCGGGCGTTAAGGACGGTATCTCCTGGTGCAATCCAGGCGTAGGTCTTGTACTGCTGAAGATCGACTTCGTTGTCTTTGTCAGAGAAGACATGACTGCTTCCGGAACAGGATGCCAGGAAGGTGAGCAGCAATGGGGATAAAGAGAATAGAGGGTTTTTTCACTAACGTTGGTTTTTTATGCGGAGTAAAGATAATCCGTTATAATAATATTCCATGTTTACTTTCCTATCTATACCTTAATATTGCGGCATGCGGATATGTTTTTTGATTACAATCGTTTGCTCCCTGATGATGTGCAGCGCTCCACGGGAGAATAGCGCGAGCAATGAGAATGGATCGGGAAAACCTGAATCCAACGCGAAACAATCGGAAAGCATAGCCACAACGGGTATGGTATGGATACCGGGAGGAGAATTCACCATGGGTACGGATGATCCTGAATCATATCCGTATGAACGACCCGCTCATCGTGTAAAGGTGGATGGCTTTTGGATGGATGCCACCGAAGTAACCAACGCCCAATTCAGGTTCATTTGTGGAGGCTACCGGATATATTACAACCGCCGAAAAGAAACCGACCTGGGAGGAACTTAAAAAACAGCTTCCTCCGGGAACTCCAAAGCCCGCGGATATTCAGTTTGCAGCCGGCTCGTTGACTTTTAGCCCGCCGCCGTATGCCGTGACGCTGGACGATTATTCCCAATGGTGGTCGTGGACAAATGGTGCCGATTGGAAACACCCGGAGGGACCGAACAGCAACATCGACGGAAAAGATAATTACCCGGTTGTACATGTGTCCTATGATGATGCAGCAGCCTATTGCCAGTGGGCAGGAAAAAGACTTCCCACTGAGGCCGAATGGGAGTTCGCTTCCCGTGGCGGTAAGGAGGGACAACGGTATAGCTGGGGAAATGATTTGTATCCTGGCGGGAAATTTATGGCGAACACCTTTCAGGGTGTTTTTCCCGGAAATAATTTAGGGGAAGATGGTTTCGCGGGTAGTTCACCGGTAAAGTCATTTCCACCCAATGGCTATGGCCTGTATGATATCATTGGCAATTGCTGGGAATGGACGTATGATTTATATAATGTCAATTATTACAGTGAATTGGCAAAACAGGGATTGGCAATAAACTCCGATGGGTGCCCAGTACATCATATGATCCAGCGGAGCCTTATACAACGAAGCACGTAACCCGCGGAGGATCTTTTCTACTGTGCCGAAGATTACTGTATGAATTACCGACCCAGTGCGCGACAAGGCACCTCGTTTGATAGCGGAATGTCTCACATCAGTTTCCGATGTGTACTGACCCCGGAGATGTTAAAAGAAGCAGGACAGCGTGAATGAGGCAGGTAGTTGTCTGTATATGCTTCACTACATTCAATTCTCCAGAATCCATTTCCTCCTTTTCAAGGATAAGATCCAGCGAGATAAATGATGTCTTGCTTCGCGCATCGATATTAAACGGTTGTTTATCCAGGAACAGCGTGGCGGCAGCCATTTGTTTGTCCTGACTAAGTTTCTGCAACTCATGAATCACCTGATGGGCCGTCGAGGAAAGAGAGCCGAGTCGAGTATAATCAACATGTCGTCCATTGATTGTTCATACAAACTATACAATTGATTGTTGCCCGCGATGGCGGCGTCCAGTCACTCCTCAAGTGAAAAAAACTGCCGTCTCCGCCGCAACGCCCCGCCGTTTCCGCCGTATCGTTTTGACTACGACCAGCAACACATAGAACCCGGACGCAATGCCCAGCATCAGACGGGCCAGGTTGGGCGGGATGTACTGCGCCCCGATCATTTCAAAGGCTGGACCGAGGGACGGCACACTCATGCCATCAGTCATAACCAGATGGACGCCCCGCCACAGCAAGAGCCCGGCTAGGGTGACCATAAAAGCCGGAACCTTCAGGTAGGCAATCGCAAAGCCCTGGACGGCGCCAATAAGGGCGCCCAGCCCCACGGCGATAACCATCGACAGGTAGGGGTCGAGCCCGCCGACGACATAAAGGAGACCGGCGGTCGTCGCACACAGCACGGCCACAGAGCCTACGGACAGGTCGATCTGGCCGGTTACAATGACCATGAACATGCCCGTGGCGGCGATCCCCAGAATGCTCATCTGGGCCATAAGGTTGGTCAGGTTCCTTGCGCCTAGGAAGAGCTTCTCGCTCAGAACGTAATGACTGATCAACCAAATGAGCCCCAGGGCCAGCAGCGTCGAAAAGGGTCGAATCGCCGCCAGAAGGCTCCGTCCCCTCACTGTTCTTCCTGCCAGGGAGGTTTCTGCAGTCGCCATCAGTTTACTCACCTCCTGTCGCACTGCGCATGATCTGTTCCTCAGTGCATTGCCCGCCGACGAATTCCCCGGTCAGTCTTCCTTCGTGCATCACGAGGATTCGATCGCTCATGCCCATGATCTCGGGCAACTCGGACGATATAAAGAGGATGGCCATTCCCTCACAGACCAACCGGTTAAGGATATTAAAGATCTCGACTTTGGCTCCGACGTCGACACCCCTGGTGGGCTCGTCAAGGATCAGCATTCGCGGTGTCGTCGCCAGCCACTTGGACACGATCACCTTCTGCTGGTTGCCGCCGCTGAGATTCTTGGCAGCCGTCTCAACGGATGGGGTGATGATATTGAGGTCCCGGACGTAGCCGCCGGCCAGTTTCCTTTCCTTCGATTGATCGACCACTCCCATTCTGGCGAGTCTGTCCAGGCATGCCATTGATACGTTCTCTCGCACCGACATGCCTTGCACAAGACCGTAACGGTGCCGGTCTTCGGTGAGCAGGCCCATTCCCAGAGCGATGGCTTCCTGCGGCGTGCTGATCGATGTTGGATTGCCGCCTATCAGCAGCTCCCCACTGCTCCTGCCGGTCCACGTGCCAAAGATGGCGTTCACCATCTCTGTCCGCCCCGATCCAACGAGTCCGAACAAGCCGAGGATCTCACCCTTTCGCAGTTGGAAACTCACATCTTTGACGACGACCTTGCCTGGCACATCGGGATCGCGGGCCACTAGGTTGCGAGCCTCCAGCGCGACCTCTCCGATGGTGTGGGCCACCTTGGGATACATCTCCTTGATCTCGCGCCCGACCATCATCGACACGATCCTCGAGTGGCTCATGTCCGCGATCTTTTCCGTGCCCACCAGCCGGCCGTCGCGCAGAACAGTGACACGGTCAGCGATCTGAAGAACTTCCTGGATGCGGTGGGAGATGTAGATGCAGGTCACCCCTTCGCGCTTGAGTGCGCGGATACTATCGAAGAGAAGCTCCGTTTCTGATTCGGTCAGGGAGGAGGTGGGTTCATCAAGAATCATGATGCGCGCCTTCTTGGAAAAAGCGGTCGCTATCACGACAAGCTGCTGTTTCGAGACCGGCAGGGCGTTCATGCGACCCCGCGGTACGGCATCGATCATGAACTTGCTCAGCAGATCTTCGGTGTTCCTGTACAGCTCTTCCCACTGGATGACACCGTAGCGTGTGGGCTCCCGGTTGAGGTAGACGTTCTCTCCGACCGTCAGCTCTGGCACCACTTGCAGGATCTGCGGGATCATCACCACCCCCGCCTGCTCAGCATCCAGGACGCTTCGGAATTCCTGGAGCTGCCCGTCGATGATCATCTCACCTTCGTAGCTCCCGGATGGATAGACCGCGGCGAGGATGCGCATCAAGGTCGTTTTGCCTGCCCCGTTTTCACCGACGAGAGCATGGATCTCTCCTCGTTCGGCAGTCAGGTCCACGCCATCGAGGGCCCGCACCCCCGGGAAATGCTTACTGATTCCTTTCATCTCCAAGCAAATCTCGGCCATTGACGATGCTCCAGTTTCGCAATAGAGTCGCTGCCCTGGTCAGTCAGACTGTCGCTGTCTGACCTGAGCCTCGAGTTCTGCCTATTGATCATGTGGAGGAAAGCCCGCAACTGTGCATGTCGCGTCAGTGCGCGAGGCCCTGTTCAACGGTCACGGGCTCTCCTCCAGTACCCTGTTCCACGCAGCCAGCTACAACTCCACTAGTTGCACCCTGCCGGCCACTGGTCCTTGGGGACGTTCTTGAAGACCTGATCGCAGGTGTACCAGCCGATGGAGATGACCTCATCGTAGATGTTGTCCTTGGTGACCTGGATCGTGCGGGCAAAGACAACAGGCACGTCTTTCAGTTGGTTGTTTACAGTGCTCTTCACCAGGTCATCGATCGACTGACCGGCCGCTAGCCTGTGGGCTACCTGCGCTGCCAGTGTCCCCCAGTCCCGGACATCGGAAAAGATCGACATGTTCTGCTTGCCTTCAACAATGTTCTGAGCCGCAACCAGGTCGACGTCCTCCCCGCAGACGTAGGCCTTGCCCACCAAGCCTGCCTCCTGCAGCGCCTGGATGGCGCCAAGAGCCAAGCTGTCGTTGTTGGCGACGGCTGCCTGAATGTCGTTGTTGGTGGCAGTCAGAGCATCCTCGACCTGTTTCAGCGCCTCCTCGGTGGCCCAACCACGGTTGAACTTCTGCGAGATGATCTTGATGTCGCCCTTGTCCACAAGGGGTTGGAGGACGTTCATGATGCCTTTGGTTTTCTCGTGTGCAACCATGTTCCCCTCATCGCCACTGACGATGACATAGTTGCCCTTGGGATACAGGTCGACGGCCATCTGGGCCATCTGCTCACCAACCACGACGTTGTCACGGGTGACAAAGGCATCCACATCCTGGTTGAGGATGATGCGGTCGTAGGCAATGAAGGGAATACCCTCCGCCTTGACCTTCTTGACCATTTCCTCAGCACTGGCAGCGTTGACGGCGATCATGACCAGAGCGTCGATGTCCTGGGCCAGCAGCTGCTCGACCTGAGTGGCCTGCAGACGCTCATCCTCGTTGGAGTAGAGCGTGATCGCCGAATCCCCCAACCGCTCCGCCTCGGCGATAAAGGCTGCCTCGTCCACCGGCCAGCGCTGCTGCATCTTGCTCGGCAGGATGAAACCCAACTTGAACGGACCTGCCGCGGCAGTGGGTGGCGCAGCGCCCTGGCCGCCACATTCCGTGGGCCACTGGTCCTTGGGGACGTTCTTGTAGACCTGATCGCAGGTGTACCAGCCGATGGAGATGACCTCGTCGTAGATGTTGTCCTTGGTGACCTGGATCGTGCGGGCAAAGACAACAGGCACGTCTTTCAGTTGGTTGTTTACAGTGCTCTTCACCAGGTCATCGATCGACTGACCGGCCGCTAGCCTGTGGGCTACCTGCGCTGCCAGTGTCCCCCAGTCCCGGACATCGGAAAAGATCGACATGTTCTGCTTGCCTTCAACAATGTTCTGAGCCGCAACCAGGTCGACGTCCTCCCCGCAGACGTAGGCCTTGCCCACCAAGCCTGCCTCCTGCAGCGCCTGGATGGCGCCAAGAGCCAAGCTGTCGTTGTTGGCGACGGCTGCCTGAATGTCGTTGTTGGTGGCAGTCAGAGCATCCTCGACCTGTTTCAGCGCCTCCTCGGTGGCCCAACCACGATTGAACTTCTGCGAGATGATTCTTGATGTCGCCCTTGTCCACAAGGGGTTGGAGGACGTTCATGATGCCTTTGGTTTTCTCGTGTGCAACCATGTTCCCCTCATCGCCACTGACGATGACATAGTTGCCCTTGGGATACAGGTCGACGGCCATCTGGGCCATCTGCTCACCAACCACGACGTTGTCACGGGTGACAAAGGCATCCACATCCTGGTTGAGGATGATGCGGTCGTAGGCAATGAAGGGAATACCCTCCGCCTTGACCTTCTTGACCATTTCCTCAGCACTGGCAGCGTTGACGGCGATCATGACCAGAGCGTCGATGTCCTGGGCCAGCAGCTGCTCGACCTGAGTGGCCTGCAGACGCTCATCCTCGTTGGAGTAGAGCGTGATCGCCGAATCCCCCAACCGCTCCGCCTCGGCGATAAAGGCTGCCTCGTCCACCGGCCAGCGCTGCTGCATCTTGCTCGGCAAGATGAAACCCAACTTGAAGCCGCTCGCTTCGCCAGCAGTCGGCGCAGCAACCGCCGCGGTGGGCGCCTGAGTGGCGGTCACCTCAGTCGGTCGTGCCATGATCTCTTCTGGCTTTTCTCCCAGATCGCCACATGACGCCACAGAGACCAGCAGAGACACGACAACGCACAGCAACATGATTCTCCAGACAGTACTCTTCACCTTATTCCTCCTTCGTCTTCCTGATAGCTGACTTTCGGCACAGATCTGTTCGCTGCATATGTCCAAGGATTCTATGAGCCTCTCTTTGGCATACTCCGCCTCCTCTCACTGCTAGTTCCGCAGGTCAAGCCTTATGCGCGCATGGCGCGAGGAAGCCAGTGTGTAGACCCGCGGCAACCTTGATGCCAACGATCTCTTCTGGATGGTGCACAGGGTGCACGTGTTGCTACTGCGAACCGCCATCTCGCTGCCTTCCAGGTAACAGCCCAGGCTGCTGTGCTACTCCCGCTGGAGCATGGGTCTCTCATTCCAAAGGGAACTGGAGAGCCGCACAGCGGTTTGCCTCACGAGCATGCACAGGGCGCTCACCCGGTCATCCGTCAGCCGCACGAGCGGCGCAGAGATCCCGATGGCAGCAAACGGTCTCTGGTTGCGATCCAGCAGTGGCGCGGCAATGCATCGCACCCCAGCTACGCTTTCTTGATCGTCAATCGCATAGCCCCTGGCCCTCACTTCAGCCAGGTGATTCTTCAGGACTTCCGGTGAGGTGATCGTCCGCCACGTTAGTGGAGACAATTCAGCCACCGCCAACAGGTCGTCACGTAATGGATCATCCAGGAAGGCAATGATCGCCTTTCCAATGGCAGAGGAGTGTATCGGTCTCTTGGTTCCGATCAGGGGTCTGACTGAAAGTTCCATAGGGCTGTGTGCGACGGCCACATAGACGACATCTGCTCCTTCGAGAACCGCCAGGTTCGCCGTCTCTCCAGTCGCCTCCGCAAGCTCGGAAATGAAAGGTTCAGCCGTGGCAAGCCAGTTCAATGAAGATGCAAGCCTGCTGGCTAACAAGAAAATCTTGGCGGGGTTGGCCCGGAAGGTTTTGGTGCTGGGCGACTGTTGCAGGTATCCAGCGGCTTCCAGGGTTTGGAGAAAGCGGAGAGCAGTCGTTCTGCCCACGTGCAAAATAGCTGCTAACTCGGCTGGCCTGACGTCACGCTCGATGGCGAATTCCAGCGCTCGTAGCCCACGTTGGAGAGATTGAATCCCGTCTTTTGGTTCCGCCATTGACTCCCTCCCTCTAGGTGTCCGTATCGTGGACACATGCTCCGTATTATGCACAATCAAGTATAGCACACTCTTTCGCTCTTGTCAAGTACCAATAATGAACTTATACGCACTGAAATAAGCGTCAACATCAGCGCCAAGTCTGCACAGAGGAGCAAGTGTCCGCAATATGGACATGCGCTGTACAGATCAACCAGGCGATCAGCCAGCCTGCCGACTGTTCTGTGGGAGGGCGCTGTCCACACCTGAGCCGAATCGTCCGGCCAAGTCGGCCACTAGGCGTCTTTACTGACCGACGACAGGCGCTTCCCCATGTCCGTGGGAGCCTATAAAGCCCACGCGATGCCACACAACCACGGGACGTTTTAGGTAACGCAGTCTTCAAGCCGGTCTCAGGTTATGGTATAGTACTCTCGGAGGGATATGCTGGCCAACAAAAGCAGGGCGTACAATCGCGAGTTCAAGCTCAAAGCCGTACAGCTCGGGCAGACAAGCGGCAAGGGCATGGCCGAGATCAGGATCTGGGCATCGGCGCGGGCTGTATCGGGCAGTGGAGAAGGGAACTGGCGGGCAGCGGCCGGCCGCCCGGGAGGGCAGGCCGGCCACTGCCGCTCCTCTATTGCCGTATCACCACCGGTAGGTAGAAGCGATATGCTTGCCCAGTGATCACGATCACCACCTCATCGTTGCTGTGGTTAGGTCAATCCAGTCGGCAGTGCCATACATGAGATCGCCACACTTTCGCGGCGGTTGCCGGATGCTCATAATGGAATACTGCGGGTCAAAGGACTTGAGGATGCTCGCTAGCATAGGGATGGCGATGTCCTGTTTCCAGGTTGGCGGCAAATGACCTCGAAGCGGTGCGTGGGTGGGACGCATTGGGTGGGGTCGGGATTTAGGGTTCGCCGCGATCTGTGGTATCATCGGGCGGCCGAATAGCAGAAGGGGTAGGGGAGGATGCACGGGACTGTCAAGTTTTTTGCTGCGCTGCGGGAAGCGGTGGGGCGCCCGGAGGTGGAATGGGAGCTGGCCGAGGGAGCTACGGTCGAGACGCTGATCGCTCACCTGGAAGGGAGTGTGCCCGGCCTGGGGTCGTGGGCCGGACGGGCCTGGATCGCCGTCAACCGGCGCTACGCAGGGCGCGACACCCGCCTGCAGGACGGCGATGAGGTAGCCTTCTTCCCGCCGGTCAGTGGAGGCTGAGATGGAGGAGAAGCTGTTCGAGATAACGGCCGAGCCGATCTCGGTGGACGAGGTGAGCCGGCGGGTGATCAGTCCGGCTGTGGGCTCGGTGGTGGCCTTTACCGGCGTGGTGCGGGGCAACAACCTGGGGCGCGAGGTGCGCAGCCTGGAATACGAAGCCTATCCGGAGATGGCCGAGCCGATCCTGGCCCAGATCGGCGAGGAGATCCGGGCCCGCTGGCCGGTGGAGCAGGTGGCGATCGTGCACCGGGTCGGCCGGATGCAAGTCGGCGAGGTGAGCGTGGTGATCGCCATCGCCTCGGCCCACCGCCAGGGGGCGTTCGAGGCCGGCAGCTATGCCATCGATCGGGTCAAGCAGATCGCGCCGGTGTGGAAAAAGGAGTATGTGGACGGCGGCGAGGTGTGGATCGAGGGGCCGGAAGCGGCCGGCCACTAGCTTGACCTTTTGTCCGCTTTGGAGTATACTGAACTTGTCGCGGGAGTAGCGCAGTGGTAGCGCATCTGCCTTCCAAGTAGAGTGTCGCGGGTTCGAATCCCGTCTCCC
This sequence comes from uncultured Chloroflexia bacterium, assembly GCA_963749455.1. Taxonomy (GTDB): domain Bacteria; phylum Chloroflexota; class Anaerolineae; order JAAYZQ01; family JAAYZQ01; genus JAFGOG01. Next base: position 35,022 of record CAVVMX010000005.1, on the reverse strand, counting down.
GCTCCTCGATGGGCAACGGCCCCGGCCATGTGAGTGTGGTCGGGGCCGTGCTGGCTTATGAGAGGTTGCTGTGCCATGATCCCTCTCCAACTGCGTGTCCGCAACTTTATGTGCTACCGAGACAACGTACCCGCCGCTCGACTTCAGCGGCATCCACCTGGCCTGCCTGACCGGGGCCAACGGCCACGGCAAGTCGGCGCTGCTCGACGCCATGACCTGGGCGCTGTGGGGCAAGGCCCGCGCCAGGCGCGACGACGAGCTGATCCACCTCGGCCAGTCAGAGATGGAGGTCGAGTTCACCTTCGATCTGGGCGGCACGGTGTATCGCGTCCTCCGCAAGCGCGACAGCAGCGGGCGAGGGCAGACCGTGCTCGACCTCCAGGTGGCAGCACGGCGATGCCTTTCGCTCGATCGCCGAGCCGACGATACGCGGCACGCAGGCGGCCATCGACCGCCTGCTGCGGATGGATTACGAGACCTTTACCAACTCGGCCTTTTTGCTGCAGGGGCGGGCGGACGCCTTCACCGTCCGCACTCCCGCCGAGCGCAAGCAGGTGCTTGGCGAGATCCTGGGGCTGAGCCTGTACGACGAGTATGAGCAGCGGGCCAAGGACCGGGTCAGGGAGACGGAGCGCCAGGTGGCCGAAGTGGAGGGGATGCTGCGCGACATCGACCGCGATCTGGCCCGCCAGCCGGAATATGAGGCCGAGCAGGTCCAGGCCGAGGCGGAGGTGGCCCGGCTGAGCGCGGCGGTCAAGGAGGCCGAGGCGGCGCTGCAGACGCTGCGCCGCGAGCAGCAGAGCGCTCGAGCAGCAACAGGCGCGGCTGCGCGACCTCGACAAGCGCCTGGCCCAGAGCCGAGCAGGAGCTGGCCGAAGCCGAGTCGAAGATCCAGGCCGGCCGGCAGCGCGCTGGAGCTGTACGAGCAGACGCTGGCCGAGCGGCCGCAGATCGAGCAGGGCTATGCCGACCTGACGGCTGCCCGGCAGGCCGAAGCGGCTGGAATGAGCGGCTGGCCGGGGTCGTCCGGGTGCAGGACCGGCAGCGGGACCTGGAGCGGGCGGTGGACGCCGCCCGGCGCGAGCTGGACCTGGAGCTGGGCCGGCTGCGCGAGCGGGTCGGCGAGCTGGAACGGCGGGCCAGGGAGCTGCCTGCCCACGAGCGCGACCTGGCGGCGGTGCGCGCCCGCCTGACCGAGCTGGCCGAGCATCAGGCCGAGCGCGACCAGGCCCAGACCCAGATCCAGGAGCCTGAATGCGGAGGCGGCCGGGCTCCAGGTGCACAACGACCGGCTCCGGGCCGAGATGGACGCGCTGAAGGACAAGATCGAGCTGCTGGAGCGCGAGGCGGCCGAGGCGCAGTGCCCGCTGTGCGGCCAGACCCTGTCAGAGCTGCACCGCGACCAACTGCTGGCCCAGTTTCAGGCCGACGGCAGGTCGCTGGGCGATGCCCACCGCGCCAACCAGGCCCGCCGCGGCGAGATTACGGCAACCGTCGAGCGGCTCCAGGCCCGGGTCCGCGACCTGGACCGGGAGCTGGCCGGGCAGGTGGCCCAGCAGCGGCGCGAGGCCCAGCTGGAGCAGGCGCTGTCCGAAGCGCAACGGGCAGCCGGCGATCTGGAGGGCGTGCGCCACGAGCTTGGCCTGGCTCGACCGGCGACTGGCGGGCGGCGACTATGCCGCCGCCGAGCGGGCCGAGCTGGCCGCAGCTGGCCGCCGAGCTGGAGGCGCTGGGCTATGACGCGGCGGCCCACCAGCAGGCGCGCGAGCAGGCGGCGGCGCTGGCGCCCTTTCGAGGCGGCGTACCAGCGGCTCCAGACGGCGCAGGAGCGGCGGGACGAGGAGCGGGCCGGGCTGGAGGAGTGGCAGGCCCGCCAGGCCCGCTGGCAGGAGGCGGTGGCCGACGACCGGACGCGGCGCGAGCTGCTGGCCGCCGACGCGGCTCGGCTGCCGGCGGTGCAGGCCGAGGTGGAGGGCCGGGCGCGGGAGGCGGAGGATCTGCAGACGCAGTCGTCGCGGGCGCGGCTGGCGTTGGGCGCTGCGCAGCAAAAGCTGGACCACTGCCGCTACCAGGCTGCCGAGCGGGAGCGGCACGTCGCCCAGCGGCAAAAGCTGGCCGAGGAAAAGGCCGCGTTCGACGAGCTGCGGCTGGCCTTTGGCAAGAAGGGGATCCAGGCCATGATCATCGAGGCGGCCATCCCCGAGATCGAGGTGGAGGCCAACCGCCTGCTGGCGCGCATGACCGGCGGCCGGATGAACGTCCGTTTTGAGACGCAGCGCGAGACGCTGGCCGGCGATATCGCCGAGACGCTGGAGATCAAGATCTCCGACGAGCTGGGCACGCGGGACTATGCGCTGTTCAGCGGCGGCGAGGCGTTCCGGGTCAACTTTGCCATCCGCGTCGCGCTGAGCAAGCTGCTGGCCCGGCGGGCCGGCGCCCAGCTGCAGATGCTGGTGATCGACGAGGGGTTTGGCACGCAGGACGCCGAGGGCCGCGAGCGGCTGGTCGAGGCGATCACCTCGATCCAGGACGATTTTGCGCGCATCCTGGTCATCACCCACATCGACGAGCTGAAGGACCTGTTCCCGGCGCACATCGAGGTCACCAAGACGGCCGAGGGGTCGCAGGTGACGATAAGCTAGAATTCACACAGTTTTTACACCGGCACAACAGGGCGAATACCGCGCGCTGTGATAATACCACCAGGATGAGGACTGGAGCGTCCTATCCAAACTACTCAGACATAGGAGGCGGGACGATGAAGGGCAAGATCCTGGTGGCGGTGTGCTTGATGCTGGCGCTGGTCCTGGGCTTTGTTCCGGGGGCGCAGGCCGACGAGGCGGAGGGCATCGGGCACATCTGGGCCAAGGGCGCCGGCTATGCCGAGATCCATGGCCGCGGCGTGGTGGACATTTCGGCCCACGGGGTGGGCACGGTGTGGGTCAGGGGCGCTGAGGTGCTGCGCGCCCAGGGCCAGGGGCGGCGATGGGACCTGCCCGACGGCACGGTGGTGTTTGCCGGGTGGCGGGGTCACATTCATATTGAGGGCAGGGACCTGGCGGTGAGGATGCTCGGCGGGATCATCGAGTTCACCGCTGCCGGAGAGGGCTCGGTGTTTCTTAAGGGAGCCGGCCACTACCGGATCAACGGCCGGCCCGGCGCCTGGCTGCGGGATGGGATCTGGCTGGATCTAGAGCCGGACAAGAGCTGAATCCGCGTCTGTAAGTAAGGGGAGCGTGGCGGAGGGGTACCCCCGCCACGCTCCCTGTTGCCGTAGGGGTTCTTGACGTTTTCCTGACGTCTAGAGCAGTTTTCTTATTTGCTAATTGACACGATTGTGAGTATACTGACACCCTAGTCTTGAGCAGAAGAGGGTTCTGAGAATCCGGCGGCGACATGACCGGGTGCCTGGATCATCCGGGCGCCCGGTTGGTGCGTCTGGCACCATGAAGAGAGAACCTATGACTACAGTGTCAGTTGACGGCAGCAACGGGACAACTGTTGTGCGCCGCACAACCGAATATGCCCCACCTCGTTCGTGGCGGACCTGGCTGATCGGCCGGCCCCTGGCCACCGCCGATGCGCCGCACCAGACGATCGGCAAGGTCGTCGGCCTGGCCGTCTTTGCCTCCGATGCGCTGTCTTCCACCGCCTATGCCACGCAGGAAATGCTGGTCGTCCTGGCCGCGGCCGGGACGGTCGCCTTTGGCTATGCCTTCCCGATCTCGCTGGCCATCGTCGTGCTGCTGGCGATCGTCACCATCTCCTACGAGCAGACCATCCATGCCTATCCGGGCGGCGGTGGCGCCTACATCGTGGCCCGCGACAACCTGGGCGAGCTGCCGGCGCAGACGGCCGGCGCGGCGCTGCTGACCGACTATATCCTGACGGTGGCGGTGTCGATCTCGTCGGGCGTGGCGCAGCTCGTCTCGGCCTATCCCGGCTCTGTTTCCCTACCGGGTGCGCGATCGCCGTCGGGCTGGTGCTGTTCGTCATGGTGGTCAACCTGCGCGGCGTGAAGGAATCGGGCGCGACCTTTGCCATCCCCACCTACTTCTTCGTGGTCATGATGTTCCTGACCGTGGGCGTTGGCTTTGTCCGCTACCTGACAGGGAGCGCTGGGCACGGTGGTCGATCCGCCGCCGATGGAGATGATTCACGCGGCGCAGGCGGTGACGCTGTTCCTGATCCTGCGCGCCTTTTCCAGCGGCACCACGGCCCTGACCGGCGTGGAGGCCATCTCCAACGGCATCACCGCCTTCAAGGAGCCGCGCAGCCGCAATGCCGGGCATCACCCTGATCTGGATGTCGGCCATCCTGGGGATGCTGTTCCTGGGCATCACCTTCCTGTCGGGCCAGATCGGCGCCATCCCTTCGGAAGCGGAGACGGTCATCTCGCAGCTGGCGCGCACGGCCTTCGGCGGGCGGGGCGTTCTCTACCTGGCCATCATCGCCGGCGACGACGGTCATCCTGATCATGGCGGCCAACACCGCCTTTGCCGACTTTCCGCGGCTGAGCGCGCTGCATGGCCGGCGGATGGCTTTCTGCCCCGGCAGCTCACCTACCGGGGCAGCCGGCTGGTCTACTCGCGGGGCATCGTGGCCCTGGCGCTGATCGCCTCGCTGCTGATCGTCATCTTCCGGGCCAGCGTCACGGCGCTGATCCCGCTGTATGCCATCGGCGTGTTCCTGTCGTTCACCCTGTCGCAGGCCGGCATGGCGCGCCGCTGGTGGAAGATCGGGCACCTGGCGCCCGGCCAGGAGGTGCAGGAGCGCGGCTCGACGCTGCGCTACGAGCCGGGCTGGCAGCTCAAGATGGTCGATCAACGGCTTTGGCGCGGTGTGCACGGCGGTGGTGACGCTGGTCTTTGCCGTCACCAAGTTCCGCGATGGCGCCTGGATCGTCCTGGTCCTGATGCCGGTGCTGGTGGTCGTCTTCTTGCGCCATCCATCGCCACTACCGGGACCTGGCGAGCCACCTGTCGCTGGAGGACTACGGCGCGCCGCCGCCGCGTCGCCGCGCCACCGGGTGATCCTGCCGATCAGCGGCGTGCACCGGGGCACGCTGGCGGCGCTGCGCTACGCCCGCGCGCTGTCGCGACGACGTCACCGCGGTGCACGTCTCGATCGACCCGGCCGAGGCCGAGAAGGTGCAGGACAAGTGGGAGATGTGGGGCGAGGGGGTGCGGCTGGTGATCCTGGACTCGCCCTACCGGCTGCTGCTGGAGCCGCTGCTGGAGTACATCGAAGAGGTCGCCGCCCAGCGCCAGCCGAACGAGACTGATCACCGATCGTGGTGCCGCAGTTTGTGCCCAAGCGCTGGTGGCACAACCTGCTGCACACCCAGGCGGCGATGATGCTGCGCCTGGCGCTGCTGTTCAAGCCGGGGATTGTTGTCACCGATGTGCCGTATCATGTGAATTAGTCATAAGAAACCGGGTCTTGGGAAAAACCCGGTTTCTTGCAGGGTCTTGATCCTTTGATGTGGCGCGAGGGAAAGTAGACGAACAGCGCCAGATGGAGTACAATAGACAAAGGGCGGAAGCGTCCTTTGTCTATTCTTTCTGACGCTGGCTGTGTCGCACACAGAGTATGTGTTTACGTTTATAGTCCTGTTCATCGTGGGGCTGGTGATCAGCAATCTGACGGCTCTGACCCGCGAGCAGGCGGAAGCGGCCGAAGCTCGGGCGGTGCAGAATGCCGAGCTGTACGCGCTGAGCCGCGACCTGGCCGTGGCTGCCGGCCTGGACGCGATCGTGCAGGCGCTGATCACCCACGTGAGCCAGACGTTCGGCGGGCAGGCGGCCGTTTTCATGCTGGCGGGCGACGTTGTCAAGCCCTATGCTGCCGGCCCGGGGTTCATTGTGAGCGACGAGGAACGGGACGCTGCTGCGCGGGCTTTTCGAGAGGGCGTCGCCGCGACCAGGGCTACCACGGGGGGCGCCCCTACGAGGCCGGCGGCAGGCTGTATCTGCCGCTGCGGGTCGGGACCTTACGAGGAAACGAGATGAGCCAAGAGGGTGTGCGCGTCCTGGTTGTAGATGACGAGGCGGCCATACGCCGATACTTGCGGGCATCGCTTGCGGCGCACGGCTATGTCGTATTCGAAGCGGATACAGGCGAGGCGGCGCTGTCGTCTGTCACGGCGGTCCGGCCGGATCTGGTGATTCTCGACCTCGGCCTGCCAGACCTGGACGGCGTCGAGGTGACGCGCCTGCTGCGGCAATGGACGTCGATCCCGATTGTTATCCTGTCGGTGCGCAGGCAGGAGGCGGACAAGATCGCCGCCCTCGACGCGGGCGCGGACGACTATTTGACCAAGCCATTCGGCACAGGCGAGCTGCTGGCCCGGATGCGCGTGGCGCTGCGTCGATCGAGCCAGTCGAAGGTGGAGCCCGTTGTTTGTGCGGGCGATCTGACCGTCGATTTGGGACACTGGGTGGTGACCGTGGCCGAGGGCGAGGTGCAACTGACGCCGACCGAATATGATCTGCTGCGGGTGCTGGTGACCCATGCAGGCAAGGTGCTGACCCACCGCCAATTGCTGCGCGAGGTGTGGGGGGTGGGGTATGAGCAGGAGACGCACATGCTGCGGGTGAACATCAGCAATCTGCGGCGCAAGATCGAGCCGGAGCCCACCCGCCCGCGCTACATCCTTACCGAGCCGGGGGTGGGGTACCGGCTGCGCGCCGACACCTAAGATCTCCGGTGGAGCGCGGCGGCGACGTGCCCGCCAGAAGCGTGCGGCACGGGCGAGCCGCCGATGCCTCCCCCCTCTCACTCTAGAACGTTTGCGCTACCGGCCGGATTGGGGTATAATGGGCTCAAGGGTAGAGTAGAAAGCGATGACAAAGAGAAGCAGGACCAAGAAATCGAGAGGCGGCGGGCTGGACCTGGGCGCCATCCTGCGCGCCATCTTGCGCCCGCAGATCATCGGCATTCGTGCTGCTGATAGTCGGGCTCGTGACGCTGTTGAGCCTCGATCCCCGGCGAGCGCGGGAGTATGATGGGACCGTGGATGGCGCTGCTGGAGCAGGCGGTGGGCTGGGCCGTGTGGCTAATGCCGGTCGTCTTTTTCGGCGCTGGGGGTGTGGCTGATCCGCCTGGGGCTGGGGCGAAACTCTGCCGCCGACTGGGAAGAGCTGGTGGGGGCGCTGGTCCTGTTTGTGTTCGGGCTGGCGCTCGTTCACCTGCTGGCCGGCGGCGACGAGCCGGGGGCGCTGGCGGCCAAGGGGGAAGGCGGCGGCTATCTCGGCTATACCATCAGCCGGCTGCTCGTCTCCTGGTTTGGCACGCTGGCGACGGCGATCATCCTGGTGGCGCTGCTGGTTGTCGGCCTGATTGTCCTGCTCCCCATGTCGCTGAGCGAGATGTGGCAGGCGATCGCCGACCTGGTGCGGCGTTTTCGCGACCGGCCGCGCCTGCCGTCGATTAACCATGAGCAACGGCAAGAACGGCGCCAAGGCGGCGACGGCCGCGCCGCCAAAGACGCCCGAAGCCGAAGCAGAGCCGGACCTGGCGGCTGCGCCGCTCCGGGGCAGCATCTTTCCGCGCATCCTGGGCGGCGACCAGGTATGGCGCCTGCCGCCGGTCAGCGAGATCCTGGAAGAGGCAACGGAACAGGAGCTGAGCCAGTTCGAGATCCGCGAGCGGGTGCAAGATCATCGAGGAGACGCTGGCCAGCTTTGGCGTGCCGGCCAAGGTGGTCGAGGTCAACCAGGGGCCGACCATCACCCAGTTTGGGGTCGAGCCGGGCTATATCGAGCGGCGCGATACCAACGGCCGGGTCAAGCCGGGCCAAGATCAAGGTCAGCAAGATCGCCAGTCTGGCCGACGACCTGTCGCTGGCCCTGGCGGCGTCGCCCATCCGCATCGAGGCGCCGGTGCCGGGCCGGTCGATGGTCGGCATCGAGGTGCCCAACTCGGAGATCGCCCTGGTGTCGCTGCGCACGGTCCTGGACAGCGACGCTGTTCCGGAAGATCAAGGGGCCGCTGCCGATCGCCCTGGGCCAGGACGTGGCCGGCAGTGCCGTATGCGACCGACCTGGCGGCGATGCCCCACCTGCTGATCGCCGGGGCCACCGGCTCGGGCAAGAGTGTGTGCGTCAATGCCATCATCGCCTCGCTGCTGTGCACCCGGACGCCGGACGAGGTGCAGTTGATCATGATCGACCCCAAGATGGTGGAGCTGACCGCCTACAACGGCATCCCCCATCTGCGGGCGCCGGTGGTGATCGAGCTGGAGCGGGTGGTCGGCGTGCTCAACTGGGCGACGCGCGAGATGGATAACCGCTACAAGCTGTTCAACCGGGCGCGGGCGCGCAACGTCGAGGCCTACAACCAGATGCTGGTCGCACAAGCGGGAGAAGCCGCTGCCCTACATCGTGGTGGTCATCGACGAGCTGGCCGACCTGATGATGGTCGCGCCCGACGAGGTGGAGCGCTCGATCTGCCGCATCGCCCAGATGGCGCGGGCCACCGGCATCCACCTGGTGATCGCCACCCAGCGGCCCAGCGTGGACGTGGTGACCGGGCTGATCAAGGCCAACTTTCCGGCGCGCATCAGCTTTGCCGTGACCAGCCAGGTGGACTCGCGGGTGATCATCGACACGGCCGGCGCCGAAAAGCTGCTGGGCCGGGGCGACATGCTGTTCATGGCCCCCGATTCGAGCAAGCTGGCGCGCCTGCAGGGCTGCTACGTCTCGGACAAGGAGCTGTCGGGGCTGGTGCGCTACTGGAAGGGGATGCGCCTGGTCGAGGAGCCGGCCCGCTCGGGCGAGGCGGTCCAGCAGCCGATGTGGGACGAGATGGAGGCCGGGCCGGGGCCGGCAGCCGGCGGGGATGAGCTGCTGCCCAAGGCGATCGCCATCGTCCAGGAGGACAAGCGGGCGTCGATCTCGATGCTGCAGCGGCGGCTGCGGATCGGCTATTCGCGGGCGGCGCGGCTGATCGAGGAGATGGAAAAGCGAGGGCTGATCGGGCCGGAGCAGGAAGGCGGCCGGCCGCGGGAGGTGTTGGTGGGCGGCGGCGCGCGGGCGAGGAAGAAGAGGAACTGGAAGAAGAGGAGGATCTGCCGCCGCTATGAGGTGATGCGGCGGCCGGCGGGCATGGCTCACCTGGGCTGTTAGGGCGCTACCTGGGAGGTTGGTATGGCAATGTTCAAGTGGCTCAGGGCGGCACGGGATAAAGCTCCCGGACTGCCACCTGCAGAGCCAAACTGGAGGACGGATTCGTGGAAGTTCTGCAACTGCGCGATTGAGGACAAGCCGGCGCAGGTTCTTGTCAACACCGGGATCCGCGCATCCGCGCCCGACCCGCAGCGGACGACCCTGCTGTGGGTCGCCGTCTATTGCAGGATGCCCCCGGGAGGCGGGTTCTGGGATCCGGCCGAGACGGAAACGCTGGACAAGCTCGAGTACTACGTGGCCGATACGGTGACGACCAAGCTCAACGCGGCCTACGTCCTCCAGGTTACCACGCCCGGGATTCGCGAATACTATTTCTATGCCGGCTCTGACAAGGGTCTCGGCGATTGCGTTGCGGCAACACGCGGTTTCTTTCCAGAGTACAAGATCGAGTCGGACCAGTGGCAAGATGCCGAATGGTCGAGGTACCTTACTTTCTACGACTATGCGACGCAGAAGGGGTAGCGCTCGGGTTGGGCCCACCGATTCGATCGGGGAGGGGTGAGCCATGAAGGGGGTAATCGGCTTGATCAAGGTGATCCTGCTGCTGCTCGTGCCGTCGCTGCTCATCGTACAGGCAAGCGACGCCGGCATCGGGATCGACCGGCATAAGCAGGCACGCACCCGTGCCACAACCGGCGGTCGCCGAGGCGGCCAGGATGCCGGGCCCTCGCGACCCGGTCTTGGAGCCGGGTTTTCCGGTCACCGTAACCCACTCCTCGGGCACGTTCATGAGCGGGCCCGTCATCTGCGTACGGGCCGGGAATATCGACGCCGACCCGCAGCTCGAGATCCTTTTCACCGGCACGGCTCAGGGGCCGCTCCATGCCTGGAATTCCGATGGATCTCATGTGCCCGGCTGGCCTGTCTATCTGCACAACCGGGCCTTTTACCCCAGCCTTGGCAGCCTGTCGAACGACTTCCCAGGCCTGGAGGTGTTTCGCCGGCCAGTATGAGCACCGGGTTCCGACGAGCCCTCCGGCCCCCATAGTCGCCTACAACGGAGCGGGCGCGACGCTGCCGGGCTGGCCCCGGGACAGCGGCTATGAGATCACCGCCCCTGCCGCGCTGGCGGACGTCGACGGCGACGGCCTGGACGAGATTTTCATCTACGAGAACGACTTTCAGCTTCACGCCTACCACGCCGACGGCTCGACGCTGGCCGGCTGGCCGGTCGACTCGGACAGCGCTCAACCCACCATCGCCGATCTTGACGGCGACGGCGATCTGGAGATCATCACCCTCAACGACTGGAGCAGCGATGGCGCCTATCTGATCGCCTACCACCACGACGGAACTCGTGTGGCCGGTCTGTCGTTCTACTTCCTACCCGGCGGCAAGTCGTACCCGATCGTCGGAGACGTGGACGGAGATTACTCACCCGAGATCATCGTCATCCGAAGTGTGCTGTCGATCCCAGAGACTCTGATCGTGTCGGTGCACGGAACGGTCGAGCACGTGATGCACGACCACGTGTATGGGGGCTTTTGTTATTGCCCTTGTTCGCACGCCCAAGCCCTGGCAGATCTGGATGCCGACGGCAACCCCGAAATCGTACAGGGCTGCACGGAAGGGATGATCGCCTGGCGCGGCGACGGCACGCTGTTCCCCGGATCGCCGGCGGTGTGGGGCAACTGCTGTGAGCCGTTGACGGGCAACAACTCGCCGGTGGTCGGCGACCTCGACGGCGACCAGTGGCCTGACATCGTCATGGCCAACAGCCTGTACGGCGCGAACGGCGACATCTATGCTGCTGACCGCTACGGCAATGTCCTCCCCGGCTTTCCGATCACGCTTGGCATGAGCGACGGTGCGACGCCTGCCATCGCCGACATTGACCTGGATGGGCGCAACGAGCTGGTGATCGGCGGGGGCTATGTGTGGGCTTATGACCTGGGCGGCGGGCAGCACGGCGCGATCGAATGGGGGCAGTTTGGCGGCGGACCTCGGAACCAGAGGTACTATCCACCCCGGCCGTCTTCCACGCCGGGTGTGGATCTGTCGTGGCGGGTACCTGCGTCAGAAGGCGCGCCTCTCGACGGCGTCGCGGGAATTCCGATCCGCTATGTGAACCACGGCGCCACTCTGGCTACATCGGTCACTCTGACGGCGACGCTGGACAGCCACCTGGCCTACATCGGCGACACGTCGGGCATCACGCCCACTGTGGCCGGCGACACGGTCACATGGCATCTGCCGCCGCTGGCGTATCACTACCGGAAGGACTTTCGGGTGCTCGCCCAGCTGGCCGGGCGCAGCCTACGGCGATCGATTTCCGGTGCTTCTGGAACTTTCCTCAAGCCAGCCCGATGCCAATCCCGGCGATAACACGGCGACGATCGAGGTCGTGGTGGTGAGGCAGAGCTTCCTGCCGCTGGCGCTCAAGGAAGACTAGCCGTATGACAGCCCGGCAGGTCGATCGAGCCGGCGGAGGCGTTGAATGGCTCTGATTGTAAGCGAAATCCGGCCGAAAACCATCCTTTCCAAATCGAAGGTCTATCCCTACGTCGTCAACCCCTATACGGGCTGCCAGCATGGCTGCTCCTACTGCTACGCGCGCTTTATGAAGAGGGTAACCGGGCACAAGGAACCGTGGGGCGAGTTCGTCGATGTCAAAGTCAACGGCCGCAGATCTGCTGCGAGTGGAAGTCAAGAAGAAAAAGAGGGAAGGGTCTGGATCAGCGGGGTGTGCGATCCCTACCAGCCTCTGGAGGCGACAATACAGGCTGACCAGGCAATGCCTGGAGATACTGGTGCAAAACGGCTGGCCGGTGACGATCCAAACCCGGTCGCCGCTGGTGCTCCGGGACATGGACATTCTCAAAGAGGCGCCGGAGGTTGAGGTCGGCTTTTCGGTGACCACCGCGGATGACGGTGTCAGGGCGCTGTTCGAGCCCCATGCCCCGCCGATAGGCGACAGGCTCAAGGCGCTGGACGAACTGCACAAGGCCGGCATCCGCACCTTTGCCATGATTGCCCCGCTGCTCCCCGGTGCCGAAGGACTCGCAGAGCTGCTCAGGGGCAAGGTTGATTATGTGCTGATCGACCGGATGAACTATCACTATGCCGATTGGGTGTACCGCAAGCACGGGCTGGAGGGCGGGCTTACATCTGATTTCTTAAACGGGATAGGTCGCGAGCTTGCCGATGCGTGCAATAAGTGTGGCATAACCTGCAATCTGATCTATAGCTAGACCAAGAATGACATAAGAGGAGCAAAATGGATACTCTGGAAGCTATTCGCAACAGAAGGAGCATTCGCCGCTACAAGGATGAGGCCATTCCCAAAGCGGATCTGGAAACCATTGTCGATGCCGGCCGGTTGGCAGCCACAGGGTCCAACCGCCAGCCTTGGGATTTTATCGTCGTCACGCCTAAGCCGATGATCGCGAATTTCAAGGTCTCGAGCGGATGGATTGAGGATGCAGGCGCGGTGATCGTGGTGGTCATGGATCCCAAATCTCGGTGGTGGATAGAGGACGGCGCGGCGGCGATTGAGAATATGCTGTTGGCCAGCACGGCGCTGGGCTACGGCTCATGCTGGGTAGAGGGGGATGCCCTGCCGCACGAAGAGATGATCAGATCTCTGCTGGGCATTCCTGCGGACAGGCGGGTGATGGCCCTGATCCCGATTGGTGTGGCGGCGGAAACACCCAAGCCGGGGAAGAAGCCGCTGGAGCAAGTCCTTCACTGGGAAAAGTTCTGAGGGCAAAACCCGGTTTCGGTGGGAAAAGCGGGCCTCTGGGGCAAATAGCCGACGATTTACGAGGAGGTCGGAGGCTTTTCTGATCAAGGCCTTGGCCAAGTTCGGCACCAAAGAGATGGCGGAGCATTTCCTGAACTGTGGCAACAGCCTGCTGGAGGACGCGGCCCAGGAATGGGCCAGCAGCCACGGCTACACCATCACCCAGGTCGCGGGCCAGGGCCGCCCGATATGGGGATCCAATCCGTGAGCTGTCGACAAAGAGACCTGAGTCATCCCGAACTTTTGGATGACTCGGGTACGTTGTTGGGATGAGCGCGGAGCGGCAGGCTCGGCTTGTCGGCCCCAGGCTGGCTTTGCGGGAACCTCAAGGATACCCCAAACGGATATTGACAGCCCTCGAAAGGGTGGTATACTTGTTGCCGTTGAGGAAGCATCGCTGTTCTTTACAAGACCTTGTATTTGTTAGCCCAGCGCACGGCATGGGAGATCCGTCACAGCCAGACGACTCGGTGAGCAGGTCAGGACAGCTCCGTCCGAATTGGGGGCAGCTGAATAGATAGCGCCGCATGCGTGCACCGGCGGGCTGTGGGCCCGCGGCATCGTGGCCTGCTGGGGCTACAACAACCGAGGCCAGATTAGTGGGAGAATGCGCCATGTCATTGACCTACCAGCTCAGAATTGTGGATTCAAACGAAAGACTCAAGATTCACGATCTTGATGAGAGCAAGGGCATCACCACCGTCGGGCAGGATCTCCCTAGCGACATTGTCCTGGAAAGCCCCGCAACGACCCCCTTCCGGCTAGCGCTGGACTATCGACAGGAGCCGTGCCGCCTCTCCGTATCCGACCAAAGCAAGTCGGTCACCGTCAATGAAGAGGCTGTCCCGGCGGGCAGCGGCCGCGACATCTACGACCAGGATGAGATTCGGGTAGCCGGCTACACTATTACTTTCAGAGCCTACGCCGAAGAGCCAAGCGGCACGGGAGCGGCCCCGGCGCCCCCCAAGCAGCCCGAACCCGGCTCGCAAACGCCGCCTGAAGCGCCCTCCGTCCCTGCGACCCCTGACTGGCCCACTGCTCCCCCCCCGGAGACGGAAACCGCCCCCGCCTCGGAGCGTGCCGAACCGGCCATCCTGGCCAGCGTGTCAGAACAGGCGGTTACCATTGACGTTGAGCAGGCCATTTCCTTCCAGCTAACCGTGGTCAATGCCGGCGATCTGGTGGCCCAGTTCAATGTGACGGCGAAGGGAGGGGCGCAAGAGTGGGCCACAATCACCCCGGCAGAGTTTCACCTCAACGAGCGGGAGCGCACCACCGTCGAAGTCACCGTTGCCCCGCCGCGCTTGCCTACAAGCCGGGCCGGCACCCATCATCTTACGCTGGTGGTAACCTCTCCTCACTATCCGCATGAGCGCGCCCAAACCAGGACGGCCATAACCATCAACCCCTATTACGAGCTGGCGGTGGGCAACCTATCGCCCAGGCGACAGTCCATACCCTGGTCTCAGCCATCCGGCCAGACCGAAGTACCGCTCACCAACAAGGGTAACAGCGAGGTCCTGGTTGGACTGACCGGAGAAGACGACGCCCTCGCCTGCCGCTTTGAGTTTGAGGTTCCGGACGAGATCGAGGAGGCCGTCTCCCTGACCAAGCGGGTCGACGTGCGCATACCGTTCAACAAGACGGTCAAAGTGCCGGTCCGCCTGATTCCCAGGAGCCGGCCATTGATCGGCCGGGGAGGTCGCCTGATTGACGTTCGGCCCCGCGTTTATCCCTATACCGTCACGGTTGCCATGGCCCAGGGCCAACAGGGGCCATTGACTCTGGCCGGAGAGTGGGAAAACTCACCCCGCTTCAGCCAGCGAGTGCTTCTTGTGTCGACTCTGGGCCTTATCCTGCTCCTGCTGGCTTTCACCTGCGCCATCTTTGATCCAAGGATAACCTCGCGCAATTTCGCGAAACCGGACTCGATCAGGGCCGGGCAGGTGGTTAAGCTGGATTGGACGGCCTGGCCTCCATTCCTGATCAGCTTCAAGCTCGACGGCAAACCGGTTGCCCCTCCGGTTTATGACAGGCCGGAGCAGACCACCACCTACGAACTGAGAGCCGAGACCTGGCTTTCGCACTTCTGGCCGGGCCTTGCCGCAACGGCCCTGGATACGGTAGAAGTCAGGCCGGTCAAACCGGACATCCTGCTGTTCGAAGCAGTGCCCGAGCGGACAACCCCCGGGCAGAAGGTAGTCCTGTCTTGGGTGGTGGATGATGCCCGCGAGCTGGTTCTAATCGATCACGGTGCCGGCCTGCAGGAAACCCTCGCCAGCCCGTGTGGGTCGCGTGAGATTCAGGTAGGGGAGGAAAGCGCTCGCTATACGCTGCGGGCAACCGCTGCCGGTGGCGCGGTTGCCGAAGGAGCGGTTACCGTCCAAGTCGCTTCGCCGGTGATCGCTCTGTTCTCGGTCGTGCCCCCGGCAATCACAGCGACGACGGACATCACCCTGACCTGGTGGGTGCTGGGTGCATCAGACGGGATAACGCTGAGCCGCAGCTCTTTTGACGTGCCCAGCGGTGAGTTTGTAGACACCTTCACCTCATCACTGCCTTCCAGAGGCGAGACTACGCAGACAGTTGCCAGCACCACCGTGTTTTCGCTATCAGTGGCAAGCGGCGCCGCGCAGCTCGTTGAGACTGCCCGGGTCAAGGTCCCAAGACCTACGCCGATCCCGGCCCCGACGCCAGCTCCCACCCGACCTCCAACTCCAACTCGCGGCCCAGCCCCGGCCCCAGGCACGGTTGTCGTGTACACGGCTCTATCCCCGGAGGAGCTGGAGTCATTGGGTGCAGTATCCAGTGCGTCACTGGCCAAAAAAATGCCGGACAGCTTCAGGGGAACGGATCTGACCCTCACCGACCTGAAGGAGTTCGGTTACGTTCTTGTTGTCACGCCGACAAACGAGGTGCCGATAAACATCCTGCTTGTTCGGGAATCTACTCAGGATCTGATCAGGCGGCTCCTGGCCGAAAAGGAAAACCCCCGAGCCGACGTGATCTGGATGGTAGCCGCGACCGGCATGATCAGGCTCAGGGCAGAAGGGCTGCTGGAACCGTTGGCCGGCCTTTACCAGCCGCAGGGACTGGAGAAGATCAAGGACGGCTGGCGTGATCCGGCTCTACCCCCGCACTGGCTTGGCCTGACTGCCTGGCGGGCCGCATTCTGTGTCAATCGGAACAGACTGCAGGCAAGAGGTCTAGAGCCACCCGAGTCATGGGAGGACTTGACGGAGCCCCAATACCATGGCCTGATTGCGATGCCCAATCCCTACAGCTCTGGGACCGGCTACATGGTGGTTTCGGGCTTGATGCAAAAGGATCCGTTTGGGGAACCGATGGGTTGGGCCACCATGGATCGGCTGCATGAGAATGTCGCTTGGTATACCGCTTCTGGCATTGAGCCGTGCCAATTGGCTGCAGATAGTGGCAATCCGCAAATCGCCATTGGCATAGGCGCTAACCTCTGTTCCTCAGATAACGACCCCGGAAAGCTGGCTATTGTCTACCCGGAGGAAGGATCGGGCTGGGAGATGGACGCCGTGGCCCTGGTCCGAAAGGACAAGGTCAGCAATGATGCCCTGGCTTTTGTGGCCTGGGCCATCAGCCAGGATGCCATGCAGGGATATGCCCAGTTCCGGCCCGGTTTTTCCTACAGCGGGTTCGAGCCACAACGGACCTGTTTCGGAGCTCCTGGCGAGGACGGGGTGAGCCCGAGCTGGTTTCTGTGGGCCAGCGCCAACTACGAGCGACTTACGGAGAAGTGGCTGAGCCGGTATGCCGGCGAGCCCGATCTGATTCAGCTACAACCGGTCCACTAAGCCCTGGTCACCTGCTCCCGGCTCGTGGCTGCGCCGCGCCGTCCTTGGCGTCGGGGCGGCGCAGGCCGGACAACTCTGGCATGGGCCTCCTCGTGCTGGCGCTTACCAGCGTCGCGTGGTTTCGGGCTCGCGGCGGCGCTTGCCGAACAGCAGGGCCAGCACCACCCCGGCCACAAAGCCGCCGATGTGCGCCCAAAAGGCCACGCCGCCGACGTCCGGGCCGCCCAGCGACAGCACGCCGCTGAACAGCTGGAGCACGAACCACAGGCCCAGCACGACCACCGCGGGCAGCATGGTCACCCGCAGAAAGTAGCCCAGCGGGATGAGGGTGGCCACGCGGCTGTGGGGGTACAGCACCAGGTAGGCGCCCAACACGGCCGCAATCGCGCCGCTGGCCCCCACCGTCGGGATCTGCTGAGCCGGAATTGGTCAGGATGTGGGCCAGGGAAGCGACCACGCCGCCCACCAGGTAAAAGGCCAGGTATCCGATCCTGTCCCATGCTATCTTCGACGTTGTCGCCAAAGATCCACAGGTAGAGCATGTTGCCGCCGAGGTGCGCCAGCCCGGCGTGCATGAACATCCCGGTAAAGATGTCGCCGATGTCTCCCAGGCTCCAGCCCGGTCGTAAAGCTGGACGGGATCACGGCAAGCTGGTAGACCAGGGACTCTTGCTTGGATCCGGCCAGCCACAGCAGCGCAAAGGCCACGATGTTGGCGGCGATCAGCATATAGTTGACGATCGGCGTGCGCCGGGTGCGAATGCTGTCTCGGATCGGAATCATGGGCGTTACCCCTAGTCTTCGAGGATGCCGTCCAGGCGCCGGCCCTCGCGGAAGATCCGGGCAAATGCCTCCGGCAGCTTGTGACGGGTCAGCTCGGCCACGAGGCGCTCGACGTCGTACTCGACGCGATGGGGAAAGACCTGGCTTTCCTCCGGGCCGACCTCGAGGATGGCGTAGGAGGCGCGGGGGTCGCCATCCGCAGGGAGGCCGGCGCTGCCGGGGTTGATGAACCACACGCCCTCGACCGAGCGCGCAAACGGCTACGTGCGAGCAGCCGCACAGGATCAGGTCGGCCTTGGCCTCACGGGCCAGCTTGGCCAACTGCTTCTCGGGCGTGTCGGGGGTGAGGCAGCCATCGTCCGCCCCGGGGCTGCCGTGGGTCAGCAGCACGCGCTTGCCTCGCACCTGCATGCGGATCTCCTGCGACAGGAAGCGCAGGTATTTGCGGCTCTTGCCAGACAGATGATCGTAGGCCCACTCCAGGGCCAGGTACTCCTCGCGCTCCTTGCTGCGGTGCCACTTTTCCTTGCGCTTCTTGAAGCGCACCACCTGGCGATCGTACCTGCCCAGCGTGCTGAGCGCATAGTTCTTGCGCAGGCGCTGCACCACCTCCTCGGGGAAGGCGCCGTAGCCCACCAGGTCGCCCAGGTTCCAGATCGCCTCCGCGCCCTCCTGGCGCGCATGGTCCAGGACCGCCTCCAGGGCGGGCAGGTTGGCGTGAAGATCGGCCATCAGTGCTACGCGCATGCCGCCTACTCCTCGTTCCACAGTCCGCGGTGCTCGATCATCCACACCTGCGAGTTCAGCTCCGGCTCGCCCTCCTGGGGCCGCACCCGCTCGTACTGGCCGTCGGGCAGCAGGCGCCGGGCCTGCATGTTGTCCTGCAGGTGGACGCACAGGATGTGCTCGTACACCGACTCGCGCAGATCGGGGTCCTCGACCGGGAAGAGCTGCTCCACCCGGCGGTCCAGGTTGCGCGGCATCAGGTCGGCGCTGCCCAGCAGCATCTCCTCGTCGCCGCCGTTGCGGAAGTAGTAGATGCGCGGGTGCTCGAGGAAGCGCCCGACGATGGAGGTGACGGTGATGTTCTCGCTGATGCCCGGCAGGCCGGGGCGCAGGCAGCAGATGCCGCGCACCTGCAGGTCGACCTTCACCCCGGCCTGCGAGGCGCGGTAGAGGGCCTGGATGCAGGCTTCGGTCCACCAGCGCGTTCATCTTGAAGGCCAGGTAGCCGTCGCCGTGTCGCGGTGCCGCTCGATCTCGCGCTCGATGCGCGCCAGGATCCTGGTCGCATCAGGTCGGGGGCGACCAGCAGCTTGCGGTACGATCTGCTTGCGGGAGTAGCCCGGTCAGGGCGTTGAACAGGTCGGAGACGTCGGCGCCGATGTCCGGGTCGCTGGTGAAAAAGCCCAGGTCGGTGTAGATGCGGGCGGTGACGGCGTTGTAGTTGCCGGTGCTCATGTGCACGTAGCGGCGTATGCCGTCCCGCTCGCGGCGCACGACCAGCAGCATCTTGGCGTGGGTCTTGAGGCCCACCAGGCCGTAGACCACGTGCACGCCGGCCTGCTCCAGGGCGCGGGCCCAGCCGATGTTGTTCTCCTCGTCGAAGCGCGCCTTGAGCTCGACCAGCACGGCCACCTGCTTGCCGTTCTCGCGGGCCTCCATCAGCGCGTCGACGACCGGCGAGTTGGGGCCGACCCGGTAGAGCGTCTGCTTGATGGCCAGCACGTCGGGGTCGTCGCGCCGCCTCGCGGACGAAGTCCACCACCGGGGCAAAGCTGTCGTAGGGGTGGTAGAGCAGGATGTCGCGGCGGCGCAGGACGGAGAAGATGCTCTCGCCGGTGGTCAGGACGGGAGGCATCGCCGGCTGGAAGGGCGCGTCCTTCAGGTCGGGGCGGTCGATGCGTGGTCAGCTCGCATCAGGTCGGCCATGCCGATGGGCGCCTGCTTGGTGTAGACCTGGTAAGGGGCCAGATCCAGGTTGCGGACCAGGATGTCGCGGATGCGGCTCGGGCATGGCGTCGTCGACCTCCAGCCGCACCGCCGAGCCGAAGTGGCGCTTGCGCGACGCTCTCCTCGATGGTCGGCAGCAGGTCGGAGGCCTCGTCCTCCTCGATCTCGAGGTCGGCGTCGCGCGTGACGCGGAAGGGATAGGCGGCCACGATCTCCAGGCCGGGGAAGAGCAGGTCGAGGTTGGCGGCGATCACCTCCTCGAGCCAGACGAAGTTCGTGGCCGGCTTCCTCGATCAGCCCCAGGCTCTCGTAGCTGTCGGCCTTTTCCTCGCTGGGGATGCGCAGCAGGCGCGGGAAAGACGGCGGGCACCTTGAGGCGGGCGAAGCGCTCGCCGTGCGCGGGTCGTTGACCACCACGGCCAGGTTCATGCTCAGGTTGGAGATGTGCGGGAAGGGGTGGCCGGGATCGAAGGCCAGCGGCGTGAGGACGGGAAAGATCTCGCGCTCGAAGTAGCGTGCGCAGCAGCTTGCGCTGCTTGCTCTTGAGCTCGTCGTAGTGCAGGACGTGGATGCCCGTCCGCTTCGAGCTTGGGCAGCAGGTCGGTGTGCCAGCAGGCCGAGTGGCGCGCCAGCAGCGGCAGCAGCGCCTGGCGGATGGCCGCCAGCTGCTCGGCCGGCGTCATGCCGTCGGGCGGCGCCTCGACGGCCTCGGCGGCCAGCTGCCGGCGCAGGCCGGAGACGCGGATCATGAAGAACTCGTCCAGGTTGCTGGCAAAGATCGACAGGAACTTGACCCGCTCCAGCAGGGGATGGCGCGTGTCCAGCGCCTCTTCGAGCACGCGCCGGTTGAACTGGAGCCAGCTCAGCTCGCGGTTGATGTACAGGCTGGGATCGCTCAGGTCGACAAGCCCGGACCTGGCCTCCTGGTCCTTTTTCCCGGTTTTTGGCACCCTTTCCTCCACGGCGAGATGCCCGGAAATGGTTGACTGACTGGATTATACCATTTATTGCGGAGGAGCGCAAGAGACGGCTGCCCACGTCAAGCCTTCGCGCGTTTCGGGGCTGTGGGTTGCCGCCTTGCTTGATAACGGGGGTTGTGCTACAATGGGCTTGGCTACTTGAGGCCGCCGCTTGCACTTTCGGGCGTCTTGGGGTAGAATCAATGGCAAACAGGCAACTCGCACCTCTGAATCACCCCTGGGCGAAGTTGCCTGCCTTGGCGATTTGGGCTATAATAGCGGCAAGCCGTATGGGGAGGAAGGGGGTGATCCACCAGCCAGACGCAGGCTTACGTTTTTCTGAACCAAACCTGAAATTTCCATGAGGAGAAGAGAAAATGCGCAAATGGTTGTATAGCACACTAGTTGTCGTGCTCGTCTTGTCGACCTTGGCTGGCTGCGGCACAACTGAGCCCACCGCGGCACCGGCCACCGCAGTGCCTGCCACCGCGGCGCCTGCCACCGCAGTGCCCGCTACCTCAGTGCCGACGACTGAGAAAATGAAGGTCGGCATGGTGTCGGACGTGGGCGGCATCGACGATGCCAGCTTTAACCAGAACACCTGGGACGGCCTGCAGAGAGCAGCGACGGAGCTTGGGGTAGAAGCCAAGTTCATCGAGAGCCAGGCCCAGGCGGACTATGAGAAGAACATCACCGAGTTCGCCGAGCAGGACTATGACATGATCATCACCGTCGGCTTTCTGCTGGGCGACGCGACTGCCAAGATGGCGGCGGAGTATCCGGACGTCAACATGGCGATCGTGGACAATGCCTACGACCCGCCGATCGCCAACGTGCAGGGCATCGTCTTTAACGTGGACGAGGCTGCATTCCCGATCGGCTACCTGGCGGCAGGCTGGGCCGTGCTGAAGGACCCGGCCGACCCGCAGGTGGGCTGGATTGGCGGCATGCAGATCCCGCCGGTTGAGCAGTTCATCGTGGCCTACGAAGCCGGCGTCAAGTACTACAACACCCAAAAGGGCACAGACGTCAAGGCCAAGGGTGTGTACGTCGGCGACTTTGAGTCGCCGGACAAGGGCAAGATCCAGGGCAACTCGCTGATCGACGAGGGCGTGGATGTGATCTTTGGCGTGGGCGGCAAGACCGGCAACGGCGGCCTGACCGCGGCCAAGGAGCGTGGCAAGTGGGGTATCGGCGTGGATGTGGACCAGTACAACACGCTGCCCAATGAGAAGGACATCCTGATCACCTCGTGCATGAAGCGGCTGGACAACGCGGTGTTCAACGTGGTCAAGACCCTGGTCGACGGCACGTTCGCGGGTGGCGGTGTGTACGTGGCTACCGCGACCAACGGCGGCGTGGGCTTGGCCCCCTATCACGACTTTGACGCCGAAGTCCCCGCCGAGCTGAAGGCGGAGGTTGAGGCGATCCAGCAGGGGATCATCGCCGGCACGATCAAGACCGGCTGGCCCGTTGCCGAACAGGCTCTACCCGGGGTGGGCCTGAAGGTCGGTATGGTGTCGGACGTGGGCGGCATCGACGATGCCAGCTTTAACCAGAACACCTGGGACGGCCTGCAGAGAGCAGCGACGGAGCTTGGGGTAGAAGCCAAGTTCATCGAGAGCCAGGCCCAGGCGGACTATGAGAAGAACATCACCGAGTTCGCCGAGCAGGACTATGACATGATCATCACCGTCGGCTTTCTGCTGGGCGACGCGACTGCCAAGATGGCGGCGGAGTATCCGGACGTCAACATGGCGATCGTGGACAATGCCTACGACCCGCCGATCCCCAACGTGCAGGGCATCGTCTTTAACGTGGACGAGGCTGCCTTCCCGATCGGCTACCTGGCGGCAGGCTGGGCCGTGCTGAAGGACCCGGCCGACCCGCAGGTGGGCTGGATTGGCGGCATGCAGATCCCGCCGGTTGAGCAGTTCATCGTGGCCTACGAAGCCGGCGTCAAGTACTACAACGCCCAAAAGGGCACAGACGTCAAGGCCAAGGGTGTGTACGTCGGCGACTTTGAGTCGCCGGACAAGGGCAAGATCCAGGGCAACTCGCTGATCGACGAGGGCGTGGATGTGATCTTTGGCGTGGGCGGCAAGACCGGCAACGGCGGCCTGACCGCGGCCAAGGAGCGTGGCAAGTGGGGCATCGGCGTGGACGTGGACCAGTATTTCACCCTGCCCAACGAGAAGGACATCCTGATCACCTCGTGCATGAAGCGGCTGGACAACGCGGTGTTCAACGTGGTCAGTAGCCTGATCGACGGCACGTTCGCGGGCGGCGGTGTGTACGTGGCTACCGCGGCCAACGGCGGCGTGGGCTTGGCCCCCTACCACGACTTTGAAGGTGAGATCCCTGCCGACCTGAAGGCGGAAGTTGCGGCGATCCAGGAAGGGATCATCGACGGCACGATCAAGACCGGCTGGCCCGTTGTGGCTCTGCCCGGGGTGGGCCTGAAGGTCGGCATGGTGTCGGACGTCGGCGGCATCGACGACGCCAGCTTTAACCAGAACACCTGGGAAGGCCTGCAGAAAGCGGCGACGGACCTTGGGGTAGAAGCCAAGTTCATCGAGAGCCAGGCCCAGGCGGACTATGAGAAGAACATCACCGAGTTCGCCGAGCAGGACTACGACCTGATCATCACCGTCGGCTTTCTGCTGGGCGACGCCACCGCCAAGATGGCGGCGCAGTATCCGGACGTCAACATGGCGATCGTGGACAATGCCTACGACCCGCCCATCCCCAACGTGCAGGGCATCGTCTTTAACGTGGACGAGGCGGCCTTCCCGATCGGCTACCTGGCGGCAGGCTGGGCCGTCCTGAAGGACCCGGCCGACCCGCAGGTCGGCTGGGTCGGCGGCATGCAGATCCCGCCGGTTGAGCAGTTCATCGTGGCCTACGAGGCCGGCGTCAAGTACTACAACGAGAAGAAGGGCACCGACGTCCAGGTCAAGGGCGTGTACGTCGGCGACTTTGAGTCGCCGGACAAGGGCAAGATCCAGGGCAACTCGCTGATCGACGAGGGCGTGGATGTGATCTTTGGCGTGGGCGGCAAGACCGGCAACGGCGGCCTGACCGCGGCCAAGGAGCGGGGCAAGTGGGGCATCGGCGTGGACGTGGACCAGTACAACACGCTGCCCAACGAGAAGGACATCCTGATCACCTCGTGCATGAAGCGGCTGGACAACGCGGTGTACGACGTGGTCAGTAGCCTGGTCGACGGCACGTTCGCGGGTGGCGGTGTGTACGTGGCTACCGCGACCAACGGCGGCGTGGGCTTGGCCCCCTACCACGACTTTGAGGACGAGATCCCCGCCGAGCTGAAGGAGGAAGTTGATGCGATCGAGCAGGGGATCATCGACGGCACGATCAAGACCGGCTGGCCCGTTCAATAGGCCGGCAGATCGTCATGGGGTTAGTGAGGCGGTGCTGGGCGCAAGCTCAGCACCGCCTGTTTAGATACCAGCTAGCAGCTTGCAGAAAGGAGCAAGGATGGCTCCAATTCTGAAGCTGCGCGAACGTCACCAAGCGCTTCCCCGGCGTGCTGGCCAACGACCAGATCAGCTTTTCGCTGGACCAGGGGGAGGTGCTGGCCTTTCTCGGCGAGAACGGCGCCGGCAAGAGCACCCTGATGAACATCCTCTACGGCCTGTATGCGCCCGACGAGGGCGAGATTGCAGTCCGCGGGCAGCCGGTCGCAGATCCACGACCCGAACGATGCCATCGGCCTCGGCATCGGCATGGTCCACCAGCACTTTCAGCTGGTCCCCGTCTTCACCGTCGCCGAGAACATTGTGATGGGCACCGAGCCGACCCGTTTTCCCTTTTCGTGGAAGACGATGGGCCTGGCCGGCGGCGTGACGGCGGCGCTCTTTCTTGGTCGGCGGCATCTTCGCTCACCGGCATCGGGATGCAGGCGGCTGCTGGGCGGGGCTGATCGGCGGCGCGGTCGTCGCCGGGCTGTACGGCCTGGTCAGCCTGCTGGGCTTCTTGACCCGCTGGAAGTTCCGCGTCTACTTGCCGGTGGTCGCGGCTGCCGGCGTGGCTGTGTTCGTCGCACTGGCCCTGCATTCTCAAGGCGCCAGGATCGCATCCCCCTGCTCATTTTCCTGGCCATCCTCTTTGCCGCCGCTTCCTATCCGGCCCTGAAGGTGATCAGCACCGCGCTGGACCGGCGCACTGCGTCGCGGCGCATCCGGGCCCTGTCGGACCAGTATGGCCTGGCGGTCGAGCCCGACGCGCTGGTCGGCACCCTGCCGGTGGGCGTTCAGCAGCGGGTGGAGATCATCAAGACCTTGTACCGCGAGGCCGAGATCCTGATCCTCGACGAGCCGACGGCGGTCCTCACCCCCCAGGAGACCGACGAGCTGTTCGAGATCATGCGCTCGCTGGTAGGCCGAGGGCAAGTCGATCATCTTTATCAGCCACAAGCTGAAGGAGGTGATGACCATCGCCGACCGGATCGTCGTCCTGCGCAATGGCCGGGTGGTGGGCGAGACGACGCCGGCCGAGACCTCGGAAGAGCAGCTGGCCGAGATGATGGTCGGGCGCGAGGTGGTGCTGGTGGTGGACAAGGGGCCGGCTTCGCCCGGCGACGTGGTGCTGGAGGTGAGCGGGCTGACGGCCATAGACCGGCGGCAGCAGCAGGCGCTGCGCGGCGTGGACCTGTTCGTGCGCGCCGGCGAGGTGCTGGGCGTGGCCGGCGTGCAGGGCAACGGCCAGACGGAGCTGGTGGAGGTGCTCACCGGGCTTCACCCGGCCACCGGCGGCTCGGTCCGCATCCTGGGTCAGGACGTGACCAATGCCCCGCCCCGCCAGGTCACCGAGCTGGGCGTGGCCCACATCCCCGAAGACCGCCAGCGCGACGGGCTGGTCATGCCCTTCCCGATCTATGACAACCTGCGGCTGTGCACCTACTACCAGGAGCCGTTTGCCGACGGGCCGACGGTGCAGTTTGACGACCTGTACGACTATGCCGACCGGGTGGTCAAGGAGTTCGACGTGCGCACCCCGAGCATCGCCCTGCCGGCCCAGAACCTGTCGGGCGGCAACCAGCAGAAGGTGATCGTGGCCCGCGAGCTGTCGCGGCCGATCAAGCTGCTGATCGCCGCCCAGCCGACGCGCGGCCTGGACGTGGGCTCGATCGAGTATATCCACCGCCGGCTGGTCCAGAAGCGCGACGAGGGCTGCGCCGTGCTGCTGGTGTCGGCCGAGCTGGACGAGATCATGGCCCTGTCGGACCGGATCGCGGTGATGTACGGCGGGCGGATCGTCGGCACGATGGACGCCGACAAGGTGACGCGCGAGGAGCTGGGGCTGCTGATGGCCGGCGCCCAGCTCCGAGCGAAGGAGGAGGTGACCGTTGGCTGAGCCGACATCTGGGGCAGCGGATTGGCGCCTTGCCGGGCTGGGCCAAGCTGGTTCTGCTGGCGGCGTTGACCGCTGTGGTGGTCCTGCTCAGCAAGTGGCTGGTGCTGATCCTGCTGGTCGTGCTGGGCCTGTGGCCGATCGACGCTGCTGCTCGGGCTGGGCGTGCTGGCCCTGATCTGTCGAGGCCGGCGCGGCGGCTGGCCGTGGATGAAGCGCCTGGCTGGCCGCCGCGGCTGCGCAGGGCCTGGCGGTGCCGGCCCTGGCGGTGGTGACGGCGCTGATCATCGGGGCGATGGTCATCATGGTCACCGACCAGGCCGTATTCCAGGCGCTGGGCGACGGGCAGGATCGGCGAGGCGATCGAGGCTGGCCTTGGCCAACGTGGGGCAGGCGTACGGAGCGCTGTACGTCGGGGCGCTGGGCGATCCCCTGAACATCCTGAACGGGCATCGGCGAGTGGCTGGGCGGCGCAGGGGCTCAAGCCGCTGGTGAGCGCGGTCCGCGGCCCCAGCGACAGCCTGGTCCAGTCGGTGCCCTACATCTTTGCCGGCCTGGCGGTGGCCCTTGGCTTTCGCGCCGGCCTGTTCAACATCGGCGCCGAAGGGCAGATTGGCGTCGGCTGGATAGCGTCAGTCATCGTCGGTTTCTCGTTCCCCGACCTGCCGGCGATCATCCTCCTGCCGCTGGCGATCCTGGCCGGGGCGGTCGCCGCCGGGCTGTGGGCGGCTATTGCCGGTTTCCTCAAGGCGCGGACCGGCGCCCACGAGGTGATCACCACGATCATGCTCAACTATGTCGTCCTACCGCTTGAGCGCCTGGCTGTTGTGCGGGCCGCTGGAGGCCACGCAGGGCACCTGCCGCACCCAGGACATCGCTGCCGGCGCCTTCCTGCCCCGCTTCCTGCCGCCACCCGGTCACGCTCCACTGGGGGTTCTTCCTGGCGCTGGTGGCGGCGCTGGTGGTGGGCTGGTACCTGTTCCGGACGACGTGGGGCTTTGAGCTGCGGACGGTGGGCGCCAACCCCAACGCCGCGCGCTACGGCGGCATGAAGGTCGGCCGCACCTTCGTGCTGACCATGTTCCTGAGCGGCTGCCTGGCCGGCCTGGCCGGGGTGAGCCAGGGGCTGGGCATCACCCACAACATTGCCCTCGGCTTCCAGTCTGGCTACGGCTTTGACTCGATCGCCCTGGCCCTGCTGGGCAAGAGCCATCCGGCCGGCGTGGTGGCGGCCAGCATCCTGTTCGGCGTGCTGCGGGCCGGCGCCAGCCGGATGCAGTCGATCGCCGGCGTGCCCACCGAGATTGTGCAGATCGTCCAGGCCATGGTCATCATCTTTATCGCCGCGCCGGCGATCATCCAGACCATGTACCGCCTGCGCAAAGCGCAAGACGGAGGAAGCCGCAGGTGGCCGTGCTTCACGCGGGGATGGGGGGCGTAGGACCGATGACAGCACAAGCACAAGCGATACCTGTGTCCAAAGCGGCCGGCTGTGAACCGGCGCGATCTGCTGGTCGCAGTGTTCATGTTGGTGGTGGGGATCATCGTCCTGCTGTTGGCGCGTTTCGGCGACCAACCGGCGAGACCGGTCGATCTTTACCGACGAGATTGTTGGGCACCCTCTTCTCCCTGCCTTCGCAGGCGACGCTGTACACGCATCGGCGCCGTCTGCTTGTTCCTGGCCGGGCTGCGGCTGTACCGCGGCCTCAGGTCGGTGCGCTCGATGCTGGTGCTGGGGCTGGCCATCTTCTGGCGGTCTTTGCCTTCCTGGTGTGGATCACCAGCGGCACCAAGCTGAACCTGACGGGCATGGTCCAGGACACGCTGACGCTGCCACGCCGCTGACGCTGGGGGCCATGGCCGGCATCTTTTGCGAGCGGTCGGGCGTGTTCAACATCGCCATCGAGGGCATGATGCTGATCGGCCGCCTTTACCGCGCGTGGGCTTTGCCAGCCTCTTTCGACAGCCTGTGGATGGGCGTGCTGGCCGCCAGCCTGACCGGCGGGCTGATGGCCGCCCTCCACGCCGTGCTGTCGATCAAGTACAAGGTGGACCAGATCATCTCCGGCACGGTGATCAACATCCTGGCCGCGGGCGCCACCCGCTTCCTGAACATCCGCCTGCTGGAGCCGGCTGGCCTGAGCACGCCCGGCCACTTTGAGCCGATCGCCATCCCGGTCCTGAGCAAGATCCCGGTCCTCGGGCCGATCCTGTTCAACAACCAGCCGACCGTGTACATCATGCTCATCCTGCTGGTGGTGGTCAACTATGTCATCTTTGCCACGCCGTGGGGGCTGCGGATGCGCGCCTGCGGCGAGCATCCCCGCGCCGCCGACACGGTGGGCGTGCACGTCAACCGCATGCGCTACATCAGCGTCATCATCGGCGGGCTGATCGCCGGCATCGGCGGGGCCTACTTCTCCCTGGGCCAGGTGGGCACCTTCGAGGACAATATGACCGGCGGGCAGGGCTTTGTGGCGCTGGCGGCCATGATCTTTGGCCAGCTGGAACCCGATCGGCGCCTTTATGGCGGCGCTGCTGTTTGGCTTTGCCGACGCCCTGCAGGTCAAGATGCAGATCCTCGCAGCCGGTGCTGCCCTTTCATCAACGTGCCGATCCCGCCCGAGTTCCTGCAGACGACGCCCTACATCCTGACCATCATCGTCCTGGCCGGCGTCGTGGGCAGCGGCCATCGGGCCGGCGGCGGGCGGCAAGCCGTACGAGAAGCAATAGCTGACGCGTCCGATTTGGGCCGGAGGCCTGCGGGCCTCCCGGCAGGCTGCGACTGCATGTGGACGAGTGAGTTGGCAGCGAGCCGGCTGCTGCGCTGCGCGCCTACCTGGAGCGGCACTATGGCCGGCCCGAGGCGGCGCGCCTGTCGCCCTGGGAGCGGGTGGAGACGGCGCTGGCCCACCGCGAGCCGGACCGGGTGCCCTTTGACTTCTGGGCCGTGCCCGAGGTCTGGGCAGCAGGCTGCGGCAGGCGCTGGACGCCGACGACGAGGAGGTGCTGCGCCTGCTGGGCATCGACTGCCGCATGGTGACGACCCGCTACGTGGGCCGCAAGGCCCGCGAGCTGCCCGACGGCACCTTCATCTGACGCCTGGGGCACCCACCGCCGGCACGTGACCAACGAGTTCAGCACCTACGACGAGTACGCCAGCCACCCCCTGGCCGAGGCCGAGACGGCCGCCGACGTGCTGAGCTGGGAGTGGGCCAGCCCGGACGATTGGGACGTGTCGGGCGTGCGCGAGCAGTGCGAGCGGCTGAACGCCGGCGCGCGCTACCACCTGCGCTACGAGGTGGGCGGCATCTTTGAGTGGTCCTGGGCGCTGCGCGGCTTTGAGCGCTTTCTGCTCGACCTGGTGGAAAAGCCGGAGGTCGCCTGCGCCATCATGGACCGCTTCACCGACATCTATATCGAGAACACCCTGCGGGTCATCGAGGCGGCCGGCGGGCTGCTGGACATGGTCTACACCTACGACGACGTGGGCATCCAGAACGGGCTGCTGATGTCGCCGCGGATGTGGCGCAAGTATATCCTGCCCCGCCACCAGCGGCTGAACGCGGCCATCCGCTGCGGCGCGCTACCCGGTCAAGATCATGTACCACTCCTGCGGCGCGATCTATCCGCTTCATCGGCGGCGTTTGTCGACGACATGGGCATCGACGTGCTGAACCCGCTCCAGCCGCGCGCGGCCGGCATGGACATGGCGCGCATCAAGGCCGAGTTCGGCGACCGGCTGTCCTTCCACGGCGCGATCGACATCCAGCACACGCTGCCGCACGGCACGCCGGACGAGGTGCAGGCCGAGGTGCGCGAGCGGTGCGCGGTGCTGGGGCGGGGTGGGGGCTACATCTGCACCTCGGCGCACTATATCCAGGCCGACACGCCGCTGGAGAACATCGTGGCCCTGTACACCACGCCGCGCGAGATCTGAGCAGGGCGGTGGAGTACCCAGCCTGCTACGGCTTCCGATGCTTCTGTCACTCTTCCAGATAGCAGGCGATCCCCCGCGCGATCCCCTGAGCCACCTCGTAGCTGTGCTCGGTCAGCAGCTCCCGGTCGGCGGCCATGAACCCCAGCTCGATGATGGCTCCCGGCGTCTTGGGATCGATCTCTTTGAAGGCGTGATAGTCGGTCATGTCGAAGGTGATGCTGTCCTTGTGGAACGGCAGCCCTGTCGCCTCGCCATATTCGCGGATCAGGCAATTCACCAGGCGGTCCTCCTGATCGGGGATGGCGCTGGCGGCCAGGCGGGCCACCTTGAAGCCGGAAGCCTCGGGGATGTCGCACGAGTCGGTGTGGATCGAGACGAGGGCATCGGCCTGGTAGCCGGGCAGCTCTGTCGTGAGTATTCGGCCAGGAGCTCGGCGTCGTAGCCCTCGTATTGCAGGATGGCCACCACCCGGGCCGCCACGTCCAGGTTGATGCTTGACCTCCTGCAGCCCGTCGGGGCAGACGGCCCCCGAATCGTTCTGGTAGTGGCCGGCGACAATGCCCACTTTCTTGCCGGCTGCCGGGGTTGGCCGGACAGGCGAGGCGGTCACCTGGGGCGTGCGGGTCGGGCGCGGCGTGCGGGTGGGGCGCAGGGTGCGGGTTGGCTTGGGGGTCGAGTGAGGACCGGTCGGCAGGGGGGTGGCCTTGGACACCAACGCCGGCGCGCCGAGAGCCAGCCAGGCGACATAGCCGGCGCCCACAAGCAGGGCGATCAGAAACAGCCTGGCTGCCCATTTGGACCTGGTCGACGATTTCTTGCGCAATCTCTTGCTCCATTCTGCCGGATCATACCGCGAACGGCAGGTTTAGTCAAGCTGCTAGCCCTGCAGGTTAGTTGTTGGCAGATCCGGCTCACCTGTGTTATACTGGCCCTACTCTACTGAAAGGATGTTCGATGAATCCGCTTGATCTGATCACGTGCCATCCGGCAAAACCATAGCCTGGAGCACGCGACGATACATATTCTGAGCCGGTCTTTCCCCTTTACCCGGCTGGTGGGCCGCACGACACCCGCCGGTTTCTATGTCTACGGCGCGGTCGAGGTCGGAGCGGTGGCCAACGCCGCGACCGAGGCCCTGGTCCGCCTGCAGCAGGGCGAGAGCCACCTGGCGATCCATCCCCGCTGCGGCACAAACCTGGCCGTGACCGGCATCCTGGCCGGCGCGGCCGCCTTTGGCGTGACCCTGGGCCGGTCGCCGCTCGCGGTTCGAGCGGCTGCCGCTGGCCTTGACGGCCGCCATGCTGGCCACGATCGCGGCCCAGCCGCTGGCCCAAGTCGTTCAGGAGCGGATTACCACCACCCCCGACCTGGCCGGCGTGTATGATCCGCGATGTCCAACGCCAGCGAGCGGGACAGTGCTTTCGGCGATCCACAAGGTGCTGGTCGGCCAAGAGGAGAAGGGCGATCTTCTACATCCTTCATGGCGAGGATGAATTCAGCCGCCAGCAGGAGGTGGCCCGGCTGCGCGCCAGGCTGGCCGACGGCGACCCGGCCATGGTCGACCTCAACACGAGCCGTGCTTGATGGCGACCGGCTGACCTTCGGCGAGCTGCGCCATACGTGCGATTCGATCCCGTTCATGGCCGAGCGCCGGCTGGTGATCGTCCGTGGGCTGCTCAGCCGCCTGGCGTCCGGCCAGAAGGGGCGAAGACCCTGGAGCCGCGCCGAGGCGCAGGATCCGGCTGGCGGCGCACCTTCCGCGACGAGTCTGGCCGCCTACTTGCCCAATCTGCCGCCGAAAACCACGCGCTCATCTTTGACGAACCGGTGAGCCCTGTCAGACTCCCATCCGATCCTCAAGCTGGTGCGGAGCAGACGAAGGCGAAAGAGGAGCAGGAGACAGAAGGCGGGAAAAGGGCAGGAAACTGTAAAGGCCTTTCCCCTGCCCAAGGACCGGGAACTGGTGCGCTGGATCGAGGAGCGTGCCGAGGCCAGCCAGGGCAAGATCAGCCGCGAAGCGGCGGAGATGCTGGCCATGCTGGTGGGGCCCGATCTGCGCCTGCTCGACCAGGAGATCGACAAGCTGCTGCCCTACACGAACGGTGAGCGGCCGGTCAGCGCCGACGATGTCCGTACGCTGGTCAGCCGCGCCCGCGAGACGAGCATCTTTGACCTGGTCGACTGCGTCGGACGGCGCGAAACCGATCGCGCTTTGCAGTTGCTGCACTGCCTGTTGGAAGAGGGAGAGCATCCGCTTCAGATCCTGACCATGCTGGCCCGCCAGGTGCGGATCTTGATCCAGGTCCGCGAGCTGCGCGAGCAGGGCCTCGGCCGCCCGGAGATCGCCGGCCGGCTGAAGCTTCATCCGTATGTGGCCGGCAAGGCCGTCGACCAGGCCGCCAAGATCGACATGGCCCGGCTGGAGGCGGCGCACCAGCGCCTGGTCGAGACCGACTGGGCGATCAAGACCGGCAAGATGGAAGAGACCCTGGCGCTCGACCTGCTGGTCGTGGGGCTTGGGCAAGGCTGCGAGACCCGGTCCAGGTGACGGCTAAGACGCCGTGCTCTCCCCCAGCCAGAAATGGTTGACCAGGATGTTCGGTGCGGGCACAATCCGCACCGTCCCACTGTCTGGCGGCGCGCGTGTTCTGTGCCTGAAGGCTGAGACGCCCGGCAGCCCGATGGCACGTCACTTCAGATGCCCGTCGGATCGGCCACCACCCGCGGGTGCACGTAGCAGGTATCTGGCAAGCGGCCATACTTCTCCCGGTAGCGCTCGGCTGCCCGGCTGATCTTTGGCCTCCAGCGGACGCTGCGGATCGTCGTCATACCACAGTAGCCCTGTCTGCATCGCAGAACTCCTCAGAACCCTCGGGCGTCGGTTACACTCCCGAGAATCTCCGCCTCTTGACGACGGCCCACAGCGACCGCGACGGCTCAGCTGCCCACCTGACCCGGCGAAGGTGCCAGGTGCTTGCCGTCAGGTCCTGATACAGGTCAAAGATGCCCGGCGTGCAGTGTACCCGGAAGTAACGGCGCGAGGCCTGGACGTGAAGCCGTCCAGACCGCTCGACCGCTTCGACTTGGTAGCGGCGGCCCCGCCAGCGAAAGACTCTGGGGAAAAAACTGAAACCGCCGCTCTAGTCAGATCAACCGCCTCGTCGTAACTTTTCCAGCGCATTGTTCCTCCTTGAGCGTCTATACCGTCGCAACGCTGCGATACCGCTTCCTTGGCGCTATTCGTATACCACGATAACAAATTTCTTGGTCTCAGTTAGTCCGGCCAGGCCAGCTCGTCGCCGCCGACGACGTGGAACTGGCGGCTGACCAGCGGTGCGGCGTTCGGCGCCGGCCAATAACCGCCGTGCAGGGCCGGCTGCTGCGGCTGCATCCCCCCACCCTGGATGACCACCACCGGCGGATAGCTTGCCGGCGCCTGCCGCGCCGCCGCCTCGTCCCGCGCGCGGAGCGAGTCCCGGCGGGTCATCGCCACCAACAGCAGCACCGAGGTGGGTATCCCCGCCGCCACGCCGCACACCACGCCAATGACCACCGCCATCGCCTCGGTCGTCATCTGCCTGCCGACGATTATGGCCAGCGTCACGGCGAACACCAGCCCCAACACCGCCACCATCTGCTTGATTCCCACGTATCTTCCCCTTTCCGTCCACAGTTGCAGCACGGTCAAAGACCGCTCTAGTCGCTGCCGGTAAGAAAACGTAAGTCGCTCCCAGGCGAGCATCGCCCCGCCTCTCACTATGCCGGCCAGCTCCCCGTCGATCACCGCGCCGTAGGGCGCCGGCTCCAGCGCCGGCACCGGCCGCCACCGGTCGGGTACGCCGCCAGGGGCGCCGTCGGTCAGGCCAAAGGCGATGGCCACCGCCCGCAGCGCCGCCCCAAACCCCTGGCGGTAGCCCGCCGCCCGCTCCCGGCCGCCGGCGTCATCGGTCACACCCTGACCCACCACGGCCGCCGTCGAGCACATCGCCTCGTAGGTCGCCTGCAAAATGCGGGCCACGTCGGCCCGAAACCAGAGATCCAATGCCCATTAGTTCACTCCTGTCTCAGCGCCTGTCCCACAGGCGCACAATCCGCCGGCCGCCAGCCGCACTGCCATCGGTCCCCGTCGCCGGCAGCAGCCGGGTCTCGTCCCCGCCGCCGGGCAGCGCCGCCCGATTCCACCAGTCTCCCCGCTCCCGCACCGGCGCCACCAACGCCGGCACCTCACTCGCGTCGAGGTAGGCCGCCTGCAGCCGGGTCACCTGGCCCTTGACCACGACCAGGAAATCGCCCTGGCCCAACAGCCGCTCCGCGCCGGTGCCGGCCAGGCCGCTGGCCACCCGGCATCCTCGGCGCAGGCGACACTGCCGACGAGGCGCACGGGGAAGTTGGACTTGATCAGCGCTGCCCATGAGCGCGGCGGTGGGCTTTTGGGTGCAGACCACGAGGTGGATGCCGGCCTCGCGGCCGCGCTGGGTGAGGCGGGTCAGCACCTCGTTCCATCTCCTTGCCGCCGACGAGGAGCAGGTCGGCCAGCTCGTCCATGACGACCACCAGGCGGGGCTCGGTGCGGCCCTGAGCGTCGCGGCGCTCCATCTCGGCGACGAGGCGGTGCGAGCATGCCGACCGCGTCGTCGACCTCCGTGACGACCGGGCGCCAGGAGGTGGGGCAGGCCGGCGAAGGGGCTGAGGCCGCGGCCCTTGGGGTCGATGAGGACCAACTGGAGGGCGCGCTGGGGGTTGAGCAGGGCCAGGGAGGCGACCATGGAGCGGGCCAGGGCGGTCTTGCCCGAGCCGGTGGTGCCGGCGATGAGGACGTGGGCGACGTCAGGGCTGGGGCAGGCGGAGGAGGAGGGGAGCGCCCTCCTCGTCGAGGCCCAGAACGGCGGTGACGGGCGGCACGCCCTGAGGGCGCTGGGCGGCGAGGCTGCGGCAGAGGTCGAGCAGGCCGACGGCGCGGCCCTGGGGCGCTGGGCACCTCGACCTGGACCTGGCCCTCCTGGCGGTAGACGCGGCAGTTGGGAGCGTTGAGGCTCAGGGCAAGCTCCTCGGCGAGACCGGCGACCTGCCTGACCTTGACCCCCAGGGGGGTCATGACCTGGAAGCGGACGAAGCGTGGGGTGACGGTGCCGCCGGTGACGCGGGCCGGGACCTTGTGGCTGGCCAGGACCAGCTCGATCCGGTCGGCCTGAAAGTTGAGCAAGCGCTTCATGGGGGCATCCTCCGCGTCATCGGGCTCGTCCGTGTCCACACGTCT
>CAVVMX010000004.1:0-75462 GCA_963749455.1 uncultured Chloroflexia bacterium | reverse complement strand
TCTGGGTGATCGTTTGGATGGTGTCTGTGCTGACCTGGATACCCCTGGTGGAGGCCATGGGGCTGCTGCCCTAACGCAGATTGGCGCACAGACCGTCGGACTGCTATTAGGGGAATCTGAAGTGAACGGCATTGCCTGTGGGAGGTGATCGTGGAGCAAAACGTGGGCCTACTGACCGACTATGATCGGGTCCGATATCGCCGGCAGATGATGATTCAGAATTGGGGCGAAGCGGGGCAGTTGAAGCTCAAGTCCGCTTCGGTGTTTATCGCCGGCGCCGGAGGGCTTGGAAGTCCAGTTTCATACTACCTGGCGGTCGCCGGTGTCGGAGAGATCCGGATCTGCGATGCAGACTGCGTCGAGCTGTCCAACCTCAACCGGCAGATCCTGCACTTTGATGCGCGGATCGACGAGCTCAAGGCCGTGTCGGCGGGAAAAACGCTGAGAGCTCTGAACCCGGCCATTCGGGTCATCACCTACTCAGATCGCCTGAGCGCCGATACCGTAGACCGGCTGGTGGGCGATGCAGATATTGTCGTAGATTGCCTCGACAACTATGATGCCAGGTTTGTCCTGAACACTTACTGCCTCAGGCACCATATCCCACTGGTCCATGGGGCCGTCTCGGGGATGTGGGGACAGGTCACCTTCCTCCAACCGCCAGAAGGCCCCTGCCTGCGCTGCATCTTTCCCCAGACGCCGCCCGCCGAGCCTGTGCCCGTGGTAGGTGCGGCGCCGGGCCTGGTGGGCTGCATCGAGGCCCTCGAAGTGCTCAAGTACTTGACAGGCATCGGTTCCCTGCTGAAGGGTAGGCTGCTGCTTGTGGATGGGGCCGAGATGAGCTTTGAGTCGATCGTCATAGAGCGAAACCCATCCTGCCCTGACTGCGGCGCCCTGGAGGGTTCTCTCTCCTAGGCTCAACCAGCCTATTGGCGGCATCTGGGGAGCGATTCGCGCGGCTCGCCGAAACCCCAGAACGACATCCGTCGGCATGTCCCTATCTCTCGCAGTCCCGCAATGAGCCGTTCGTAGGCCTCCCAGGACAGATCGGCCAACGGCTCATCCCAGGACTGCCGCACGCACATGGGGCATAGCAGATTGCAGCGCGTGGTCGGCTCCACGTAGACCTTACCCAGCGGTGGATCGAGCGGCAGGAGCACCAGCCCATTCGCTGTCTCCCGCAACAGGATTTCGTCGCCTGGGCCTAGCCCAATTCGGCAGAGTTGTTCTTCCGACAACGCGAGCCGTCGCGCGCCATCCAACCTTGCAGATAGGTAGCGACTCACGTCCATCTCTGGAATCCAAGGCGAGCGCTACTAACCTGGGTCCCCTTCCAGTTCCTGAACGCGGCGATACGTCTGGCCCTCAACCGCCAACAGGGAACACAAATCAAGACGTACGAAACGAAAGCGTACGCCCTCGATTGATCTAGGACAACCCCGGCGCGGAGCAGCTGCCCTGGTGACGGTATCAGCTCGTTGCGATACTCCGCAACGGGTGCACACCCCTCTGATGATCGGCCCGGGGCTGCGTTCGCGGCGATGCCTCTAGGCCTGGAGAGGGTGGCGAGACGATCTATGTCTTTTCGTGATGACTATTCGATGGCCTGCAGCCTGGCGTCGATTTCCGCAATATTCTTTCCGATCTCGCCCGCCTGGGGGAACTTGGCCAGCGCCTTGAGGGTCATCGCCGCCACCATCTTCATTCTCTTGTCCGCCGACATCCCTGGGTAGTACTCCTCCAGAATCGCGAGCGCCTTGGGCTCCTTCATCAAGTCGCCCATCTTGCTGTCAATTGAGAACTTGGCCATTCTGTTTCCTCCTGTCCTGATGATTTTTCGATCCTTAGCGCGGCCGACCGGCCGCGCCGCAGCCAACTCACCAACGCCTTCCGTGCAGCGTTGTGATCATGCACCCCAACCTTTGAACCGCATGTGTGACAGCGGAGAGTCAACCTCCACTATACTGGACACGGAACGATATCCGGTCGCCATCCGACAAGGGTGTCTGGGACGCCACAGAGCGTGGCAACAGCGTGCCATTCAGGATGGTCAGCACGATAGGCCGGATCTCACCCGTCTGGGCATCCAAGATGTCCTGCCACGCTTGATGGTCGCCCTTGTCCAACCTGGCGAGCAAGCCTCCGAGCGTCTCACCCTGGCCTATCTCTCGCTGCAGGACAAAAGGCCCAACGCTCTGGCATGACATGTAGCGTGATAGCGGAGGATACACATGCAGCTCAACTCTCGCCAACGATACGCTCCTTCCCTCAAAGCTAGCCGCCCAGCACGCCCCCGAACAACATATCGACCACCATGCTTGTGGGCTGACGCTCGTTAAGGATCTCCTCCGCCCGCGTCTGCGCCGTCATCATAAACTCAGGATGGGTGAGGATGTAGAACTTGTCTTCCTTGATGGCATCGAAGACCAGTTCCGCTACCTGTGTGGGTTCCATGCCAGTACTATTCAGCTGCGCGGTCATTTCCTGCATGGCCCTGATGTGGGCCAGCTGCGCCATCTTTGCTTCCCACGCCGGGTCATTCTGTAGCTCGGTTGGACGATTCCGCGCCGCCTGCCCGATTCGAGTATTGACGACCCCCGGGCAGAGCACAGACACGCCAATCTTGGCCCCCATCAATTTCAGCTCGTGAGATAGCGTTTCAGAAAGGGCTATGAGGCCGTGTTTGCTCGTGCAGTAGCCTCCCCCCACGAAGGGGCTGGACATCAGCCCTCCAATCGAGGAGGTATTCACGATGTGACACTCGGTGTCCTGCTTGAGCATAATGGGAAGGAAAGCCAAGATGCCATGAATGGGGCCCCATAGGTTTACGTTCAGGGTCCAGTTCCAGTCGGCCAGGCTGGTCTCCCAGATAGCGGAGCCACCGCCGACGCCGGCGTTGTTGTGCAGCAGGTGTACCCCACCAAACGCGTCGAGCGTCTTTTTGGCCAGGTCCTGCAGGGCCTCAGGCTTGGAGACATCGGTGCGTACGGCCAGAACGGTCGCCCCGGCCGCCTTCATCTCACTTTCGGCTTTGTCCAGGGCCTTCTGCTCCACGTCGGCCAGGACCACCTTCATTCCCTCTTGCGCTGCACGCTCGGCCACGGCGCGCCCCATGCCGCTGGCGGAGCCGGTGATGACTGCTACTTTGCCTTCAAACTCTATCACTTTTCCCTCCTCATCCCTAGTTCGCGACGCCCATGAGCCCGAGGATGTTCTCTGGATTGGTCTCCTGGTCGATGTGTCCTAGCCTCTCGCGCATGATCACTTTGGAGCTCGGGTGGGGGAACACATAGAACTTGTTCTCCCGGATGGCGCCAAAGACCATCTCCGCCAATCGTTCGGGAGACGTTTCTGCCTCAGACGTGGCTCGAACGATGTTCGCTATCTTTTCGAAATGGGGACTTGGTTCCTCGGCCGCGGCATGGCGTAGCTCGGCCGGACGATATCGTTCGCTGTCGAGAATCGCCTTGTCCGCATAGTCCGGGCTGAGAAGAGTGACCCCGACCTTAGCCTGCTTGGCTGACAACTCGAGGAACAGGATCTCGGACAGCGTCACGATGGCGAACTCGCTCACGTTGTAGGGGCCGTTGAATGGTAGAGGGCAGAACCCCCCCAGAACCGGCGCCGTGTTGACGATGTGACACTCTGTGTCTTGCTCGAACATGACTGGGAGGAACGTCGCAACGCTGTGGATGACGCCGTACAGATTCACGCCGAGGACCCATTGCCAGTCCGCCAGGGAGGCTTCCGTGAGCGGCGTGAGATAATGGACGGAGGCCGTGTTGCACAGCAGGTGTACTGCCCCGAACTCGTCGAGCGTCTTCTTGGCCAGTGCCTGCACATCCTCGACTTTTGAGACGTCGGTCACAACCGCCAGAGCCTCTGCCCCCGCCGCTTTCAGGTCTTTCTCGACTCTGGCAAGGGCCTCCCTGTCAATGTCCGCCAGGACGACCTTCATCCCCTCCTGCGCACTGCGCTCGGCCAGGGCACGTCCCAGGCCACTGGCGGCGCCCGTGATCACCGCTATTTTGCCTTTGAACTCTTCCATTTCTCCCTCCATAGATTGCTTCTGCTTCTGAGTAAGGCGCGTCCCCTGTGGCCTCCAGGCCCCTATGGCCAAAGCTCCTTGGCGACATCCTCAAGCCCTACCCTTCTCAGGGTCTCGGGAAGAGGCCTGCCCTCTTTGTCCCAGCCCCTGTACTCATAGTAGGTATCCACCATCTGATCCCACTTCTCTCCGACGCTGATGCCCTTCGCCGGACCATCCAGTGGTGGCTCGAGGATCCGTGAGGAAACCGAGTTGTGCTCCCGGGTTTCTCCATGCCGGATGTTGAACGCCCGCATCAGGTGCAGCACCCTGTCGCCGACGTCCGCCGCCTCCCTCCAGGTCAAGTCCCACCCCGTGGCCGCGCTGACTGCGTCGGCGACGGTCTGCCAGGGTACCCCGGAAACGAACATGCATATCCCCAGGCAGTCGATAAAGTGCCCTCGGCGAGCCATGATGGCTTGGGCCTTTGGGACAATATCCGCCGAGAAAGCATTGTCGGGGTCCAGAACGTTGATGTCACCCAGAGCATCCATAAGGTCTCCCTGGTCTCCCATGTCCGAGGCATAGCCGGAGCCCATATCGGAGATGGCCATCCCAAACGAAATGCTCCAAAGTGCCCTGGGGTCCATGACATGAGGCCCATTGCCCTTGTGAGTGTAGACCGCAAACTTGAGAGCGTCGCCGCCGATCTTGAACGCGGCCCTCATGACCCCCTCGGCCAGGACATCGCCAAAGCCGTCGCGGCGGGCAATCTTGTTCATCATGGCCTCCACGCCCTCGACGTTGCCCCAGGTCAGGTCCACGCCGTCAGTGTCCTTCTTGGTGATCAGACCCTTGTTGTAGCACTCCATGGCCATGCCCAAAACCCACGCCTGCTCCTTGAGGTCCATCCCCAGCCCGTCGTTGACGTGGTTCAGCCACTCCATGACATCGACGTCGTTGTTGCCGATCTGGCAGCTGAAGGCCTGGGTGCCCTCGTACTCCGCCTCCTCCACGATCTCGCCTTTGTGGGGCCCTGACTTGAGCTCGATCTGGTGGCAATGGCCCCACCTGCAGGCATAGCAGGGAAGCGGCTTCCCATTGTAATAGTCCCGCAAGGCGTCTCCATTAAACTGATCCTGCTCCGGCCAGTCGTACTGCGGTCAGGTTCTTTACCGGAGCCATCCCCATACTCGCGGAGGCTGTCAACTGGCCGCTCGTGCCCATCGTAGGAATCAGCATGCCCCAGATCGTATCATCGTCCTGCTTCCACCACTCTTTGATCAGAGCGCTGAACTTGGCCTTGTCGTGGATGGGCACCACCGCCTTCCCATGCACCACGATGGCCTTGAGCTTTTTGGAGCCCATCACGGCGCCGCAGCCGTTGGTAGAGGCGACATGCCCTCTGTCGTTGCAGATACAGGCGTACCTCACCATGTTCTCGCCCGCCGGTCCGATGCATGAGACACTGGCCTGACGCTCTCCGACCTCCTTCGGGAGCAATTCCTGGGTCTCCCAGGTGTCCTTGCCCAGGAGATGCGCAGCGTCGCGCAGCTCGGCCACTCCGTCGTGAATATGGAGGTAGCACCCACCTCTTGGCCGCTCCCTGAACGATGACAGCGTCGTATCCGGCGAACTTTAATCTTGCGCCAAAGAATCCGTTGGCGTGTGCGGCCACGAACAGGTTGGTCAGCGGACCTTTTGTGGCCACCGCATACTGTCCGGAACCTGG
Source organism: uncultured Chloroflexia bacterium (assembly GCA_963749455.1). GTDB lineage: Bacteria > Chloroflexota > Anaerolineae > JAAYZQ01 > JAAYZQ01 > JAFGOG01. Next base: position 69,703 of record CAVVMX010000004.1, on the reverse strand, counting down.
CGCTCTCGTGCCGGCAAGGACCCCGGCCGTCCAGATTATGCGGTTCGCCGGGTCAGACCACTCGACGCCGGCAGGAACCTCATCGTACATGATCTTGACGCCCAGGCCCGTTCCTCCAAGATACTGCCTCAGTGTAGCCTCCGGAAGCCTTTCCTCGGTAATTTGCTCCCTGGTAAGGTCCACCCTGAGGATCTTGCCCATGTAACCACCCAATTTGGCCATCGCTTCAGACCTCCCTGTCATGATTCGATCGTTCTCGGACAAATCGGCCGTGCCGAGGAACCAGTCCCCGCTCACGGGTTTTCGCCAGATCAGCCTATTCGCCTCATTGCCCCTGAGACTGCTGTCTTGACCTTCTTCTACACTATACTCCGGAAAGCAGTCCGCAGTCAAGCAAATAGGCCAAACTTTTATCTACTTTGTGGCTCAACTTTCGTCTACTTTTTGGTGCGATCGTGGGGCGCCGAATTGCAGGACTAAACGGCGTGTCTTGAGGTTTTTTGAGGGGAGTGCTTGTGTACTAACTGTCGGTCAGTATAGGCCCTTTCCCATGCTTCTCATCCAGCAGTTGGGCAATCTTCTCGATGAACTCTGCTCCCAGAGGGGCAATACCTTGTAACACCTCATCCAGTGAGGAAATCTCGCCGATGCTGATCTCCCCTTTCTTGAGCGCAAGCACAACTGCGTCGGCTCTTTTCCGTGCCCCCAGCTTGGTGAAGGCTCGATTCAAGAATGTCCTGACTGCACTCGTGGACATGCACAGGAAATCGGCCATTTCCTTGTTCGTGAGCCCACGTGCGACAAGAATGATGACGTCTCGTTCCCTGTTCGTCAATATCCCATCTTGTCTTCTGTGTGTAAGGATGATCTGCTCATCCTCCGCCGGGAGGCGTCCGCCCTCCTGCTCTTGGCGCACAAGGCGTGCGATCCTTCTCAACGTATCTGGGTCCAAGGAGCTATAGACTTCCGCCATCTCCTCCAGTGACAGGAACTCCTTGGAGTTGATCTCTCCTCGTTTCAGCGCAATGAGGATAGCGTCGTTTCTGCTGTCTGCCCCCAGTTTGACGCATGCCTGGTGTGTGAGCGTCTTTACCCTGTTGACAGATATGCCGAGGCGCTGGGCAATCTCATTGTTACTAAGGTGTCTATCACCTGGATGCTGAGTGGCCAAGATGAGGATGTCCCGCTCCTCTTTGGTCAGAACATGCGCTCCCAGTTTTCATTCGCGTTCCATCCTATGACTACTGGCGCAATCTCGCGTGAACAGAAAAGGAGGCCATCGCCGCGCAGCCTTTTGGGCGCGCCAAGCGAATGGACCTCCTTTGCGCAATGGCGGGCGAAGGGATTGCTCCCTCCACCTTGTCGCTCGTGTGTCCCCGAGGGATCGCCACGAGTCGGAGGACCACCTTCCGTTCATGGCCAAGCCTACCCGGCCTCACCACATGCAGTATAACACAGGCCCGTGGATTCGTCCAACTGCGATCTGGCCTGCCAAGTCAGAAGTGGAGGTATGCTGTAGATAGGTTGCCGTGAACACGCGGACCTGCGCGGGGTGTCTACCTCTTTTTGACCTAGCTAGACTTTATGCCTTTGATCGTGTCATGTTGCGTAACACACCGCCTCTTGCCGGAGATGGACCAAAGCTTACCTTGCTTTCTCATTTGTCTAGAAGTGCTATCCGCAAATGGAAAGTCTAGCTCAGAAGATGGCAGGTATCGTTCAGACACTGCACCAGCCATTGCTTGCCGTCTAGCCGAAACAGATCGAAACCTGCCGGGTCTTGGCGGATACGCCAGATCTGGTCGAGCGCAAGGCCGAGGAGTGTACAGACCACCACCTTGTTGACGATCTCATGCCCGACAAGCACAACCCCGCTTCCAGAATGACGGCCGGCCACCTCGCCCAGAAGCGCCTGGACACGGGCCTGGACATCGCCCAGGCTCTCGCCGTCTGGGAACCGGACCCGGCTCGGTGTCGTGCACCATAGCCGGTACAGCTCGGGGTAAAGCTCTGCCGCTTCCCCATGGGTCAGCCCCTGGAAACGACCATAATTGATGTCAAGCAGGCCATGGTGGGTCTGGATCGGCAGCCCCAGCTCAGTGGCAAGAGGCGCCAGGGTCTCCTGGGCGCGGAGAAGTGGGCTGGCATACAGGGCCGCGATCAGGTGATCCTGCTTGTCAGCACTAAACCGCGTAGCCAACGCCTGCGCCTGGGCCAGTCCGGTGTCAGTGAGTGGCAGATCGGTGCGACCCCGGAAGCGTTCACCACCAGCGCCGGCGCCGGTATTCCAGCCGGTCTGGCCGTGGCGGACCAGGATGATCCGCGTGCCCTCCCCCGTGCCACGGCTGACATCCGAGCTGAGATGGCACGTGTCGTTCAGAGCAACAACGCTGAAGGTCTGCGTGGTCGGATCATAGTCGAACCGGCTCAGATTGCACAGATTCTGCCGTACCTGCCAATAGGCGCCATTGGGCAGCCCGGCCATGGCACACACCAGGACTTTGGTGACAACCTGATGGGTGACGAAGACGAGTGTTTCTCCGTCAGTATGCCGGGTGACGGCCGCATGCAGCGCGGCCATGGCCCGGTCGCGCAGGTCGGCAGTGCTCTCGCCCCCGGGGATCTGGATGCTGAACGGGTCGCGCCGCCAGGCACGATACAGCTCTGGCCAGCGCCGGGCCACATCGGCGTGAAGGTGGCCAGCCCACTCACCATAATTCATGCTGCTCAGGCCTGGCAAAGCTTTCACTGCCAGTCCGTGCGGCAGCGCGATGATCTCAGCTGTGCGCAGCGCACGCTGCAGTGGACTGGAATAGACGGCACCCAGGGGCCAGCGGGCCAGGTAAGCGGCTGTGGATTGAGCCTGTACCACCCCCTCTTCGGCCAGTGGCACGTCCAGCAGGCCGCGGAAACGCTCGTCCGGCCCTTCGCCGGTATTCCAGTCAGTCCGACCATGACGAATAAGGATAATGCGTATCATTGCTCCTCGATCCTTGTGGAGACGCCTGATAGATTCACGAGCACCCAGCAGGCCTGGTCTCCGATTCGAGTCTCATTTTAACGATAGCAGGACAAGATGTCAAAGTGATGCGCTGACTCTGCTGGCAGTGGCTTACATGTGTTTTCGGTGTTGTATTCTGTCCTCGGGCCCCCCGCATCCCTTGCCGCTCCTGAAAACCAAGTGCACCCACTTTGGTCTATCAAGACCACTAGCTTGAGTAGATTGGAGAATTATGGTATAATAGCTCAGCATGCTCAGATTGAGGAGCAAGTGAGGGTGCCAAGAGTCCTTATTGTTGAAGATGATCCAGGTATCGGCCGGCTACTGGGTGCGTTGCTGCACTTTGAAGGCTACGAGATCGAGGATGCAAAAGATTGGGACGACCTGATGTTCGCCACTGAGCAGATCCGGCCGGACTTGGCGATCGTAGATGTGCATCTGAGGACAGGTGATGGATTTGACCTGTTACGTCAGATCCGTGCCCACCCCGATCCGGCTATCGCGCGCACGCCAGTGCTGATGATGTCCGGTATGGATTATCGTTTTCAGTGCAAGCAGCTTGGCGCCAACGGTTTTCTGGAAAAACCCTTCGACCGGATGGCCCTTCTTGAGGCCATCCGCAGAGCCCGGGAGACTGAGCCAGCCGAGCAGAGCGAGTAACCCTGCTGTCGACCGGCTAGGCACATTAACAACTAAACGAGGCCCCCGCTCAGATAGAGGCGAGGGGCCGCAGCCATCCCGATCCGATCATTTGTAGGCCGCCTTCTAGGAGGCGGCTCCATCCCGGCCTGATTAGCCGGGACCCTGTAACCTACTATTAAGGAGTTGAAGTGTCAAAGAAGAAGAAAAAACAGATGCAGTGGTACAAGATGGATTTGCATCTCCACACGCCGGCTTCGGCAGATTGGCAGGAGCCAGGGGTCACCTATTTGGACCTATTGCGCAAAGCGGAGATGCGAGGATTGGACATCATTGCCATCACGGACCACAACACAGTGGCAGGCTGCGCTGCACTCCGGGCGACCATTGAGCAGCTTGACATGCTGGAGCGGTTGAACCGCATACAGCCTGGCGAGAAGCAGCATTTGGATGAATACCGGCGCATTGGAAACAGGCTATTGGTGCTGCCTGGATTCGAATTCACTGCCACTTTGGGTTTTCACGTGCTGGCTATCTTTCCACCCGACACCAGCATCCGCACGCTGGAGCACCTGCTACTAGAGCTGAACGTCCCAACAGACAAGCTGGACGATGGCGCCACCGACGTTGGCGCGACAACTGACGTGCTGACCGCCTATCGCCTTGTCAGCGAAGCAGGAGGATTGGTCATCGCCGCCCACGCCAATTCAAGTCACGGCGTAGCCCTGCAAGGGCTTGACTTTGGCGGGCAGACCCGTATTGCCTATACTCAGGATCCCCACCTACACGCACTGGAGGTCACCGACCTCGAAAAGCGTGGCCGTCGGACTACTGCCTGGCTCTTTAGCGGGCGGATACCCGAATACCCCCGCCGCATGCATTGTATTCAAGGGTCAGACTGCCACCGGCTGAACCGCGACCCAAAGGACAAGAATCGCCTGGGCGTCGGCGAGCGGGTGACCGAGATCCAACTGCCAGAAGTCAACTTTGAAGCCATCCTGTCTGTCCTCCAGGATGATGACTTTACCCGGACGAGACCCTACCAGCCGACCAAAGCACCGTTCGACCACGTCCAGGTAGCCCGCGAGGAAGGGCCCAGCATTGTCCAGGCGTTCCACGAAGGGATGTCCACCCAGGGTGGGCGGCTGCACGCCATCCTGCGCGACGTCGTCGCCATGGCTAACACCAACGGCGGGAGCATATATGTCGGCGTGAAAGCCGATCCACGGGCGCTGCCGATCGGCATCGCCGATCCTGACGAAGCAATCGCAGCACTCAGAGCCGAGATCCAGCACAAGGTCGCGCCGCCACTGGAAGTGGATATGACCACGGTAGAAACCCAGGGTCGGCAGGTGCTACAGCTCAGTGTCCCGGTAGGCAGGGAAGTCCCATACACGCTGGATGGCACCCACGTGTACGTGCGACAGGAAGCCGAGACGAACATTGCCCTGCGCGACGAGATCGTAAACCTGGTCAGGCGCACACTCAAGGCAGAGCCAGTACCCCCGCCACAGCCGGCCGCCAGCACCCCGCCAACCGCAGCGCCTGGCGCGGTGTCATCGGTAGTGACGGTAGAAGCTCCAGGGACCGGCGTCCAGATCCTGGAGACAATCGAGACCAAGGGCACCCTGCATCATACCATGAAAGACCTGCGCAACGGCAGCGTTGTTCGCAACGTCACTCGCTCATCAGCGCGCAAGTTATGGGGCTATGCCATCACCGAACATGAGACCCAGCCGGTCCAGGTAGACCAGGTACAGTGGCGCGGCGATTTGGGGCTGGTCAAGTCATCCAAACGCGCAGGCAAGATGCGCTACGATCTGGCCCAGCGTCTGCCCAACGGCACGCTGCAGGTCTATTACGGGGTGACGGACGATGGGATGCGTGGTGCCTGGCGTATATTCCTTTCTCCTGATGTTCCATCTTCGGAGGTGACGGATGTGTCGTCGTCGCCGGTGGCGGGCGAAGCGAATCCCGAGGTGACGGACACCCCATCATCGTCTGCGGCGGGTGAAGCAAATCCGGAGGCGGCAGATCTCCGTGAGGAAAGTGAGTAGACTCAAGTGGAAGCGAGATCTGGTAGTGGGGCAAGAGCAGCTGCAGCTCCCGTAGAATCGTACATCCCCGAGCCACGCTCAGTTGAAGAAACTGGCCTGGGCTTGGGCTTTCTCGCCGACTTGACGCTCAAACTGGTCTACTACAAGAGCGACATGAGCAGCATGGAGATCTCGGCGGCATTGGCCCTGCCCTTTGTTGGCGTCTTGGAGAAGGTCCTGGAGTTCCTGAAACGTGAGGAGCTAGTCGAGATCACCGGATCGAAGGGGTTTGGCGAACGAGGCTACCAGTATTCCATCGCAGGTAAGGGCAGTGAACGGGCTCAGCAGGCGCTGGATCGAGACCAGTACATCGGCCCGGCGCCGGTGTCGCTCGAAGTGTACAACAAGATGGTGCTCAGGCAGTCGATCGGCGATATAAAGGTGGGACCAGATGAAGTGCAGAAATCGCTGTCTCACCTGATTCTGGGCGCAGAGACGATAAACAAGCTCGGGCCAGCGATCAACTCGGGCCGGTCGTTGTTCCTGTACGGGCCGCCAGGCAACGGCAAGACGGTAATCGCCAAGAGCATCATTCGCATGCTCAAAGGCAACGTCTACATCCCCTACACCGTCATTGTCGACGGGCAGATCATCCGCGTCTTTGACGAGCTGAACCACAGGCGGGCCGAAGAGTCGCCAGCAGGCCCTCAGAGAACCGGCGGGGGCGGCCAGATCCGGACGGATCCTCGATGGGTCAAGATCCGGCGGCCGGAGATCCTGGTCGGCGGCGAGCTGGGCATGGCGAACCTAGACCTCATCTTTGATCCGATCGCCAAGACGTACGAAGCGCCATTCCAGATGAAGGCCAACAACGGCCTGTTTGTGATCGACGACTTTGGCCGCCAGGCTCTCCGGCCCCAGGACCTGCTGAACCGCTGGATCGTGCCGCTCGAGCTACGGGTCGATTTTCTGGCCTTGCAGACGGGCAAGAAGATCGAGGTCCCTTTCGACGAGCTGATCGTCTTTTCCACAAACCTGGATCCCCGCGACCTGGTCGACGACGCCTTTCTGCGGCGCATCCGTCACAAGCTCAAGATCGACTTTCCGGACGAGAAGATATACTACCAGATCATGCAGCGCGAATGCGCCGCCCATAACATCGAACTGCCGCCAGAAGCGTTCGTATACTTGATGCAGCGCCATTACTTCTCTCAGAACCGGCCCCTGCGCGCTTGCCATCCACGCGACATCCTGGACCAGATCCAGGACATCTCCACGTACCTTGGCGTCCGCCCGACCCTGAGCAAGCAGTTGCTCGACGCCGCCTGCGACAGCTACTTTGCCGACATATAACAGAGCAAGCAGGGCAAGATGACATCTTGCCCTGCTTTTTATTGGGGGAACAGAAAGCGTGACAATCCGGGTAGGTATCCTGACCGCCAGCGACCGGAGCTATTCAGGCGAATATGAGGATCTCAGTGGCCCTGTCATCCGTGGCCTGGTGACTGAGCGGCTGGGAGCTGTTGTCGAATTGGAGGCAGTCGTCCCCGACGACCGGACGATAATCGCCAACACCCTGCTAAAGTGGGCCGACCAGGCCGGTCTGGACCTGGTGCTGACCACCGGCGGTACCGGCTTTGCCCCTCGCGACGTGACGCCCGAGGCCACCTGCGACGTTATCGAGCGCCAGGCACCCGGCCTAGCCGAGGCGATGCGCGCCGCGAGCTTGAGGCTCACTCCCCATGCCATGCTCTCCCGAGCCGTGGCCGGCATCCGGGGCCACACCCTCATCGTCAACCTTCCGGGCAGCCCCAAGGCCGTACGGGAAAACCTGGAAACGATCCTGCCGGCGCTGCCTCATGCCATTGAGCTGCTGCAAGGCCAACAGAGCGCCCACCAGGTGCAGCACCAAACCCCCGAGCCATGACCGCCCAGGCCGACCTGCTGATCCACAATGTCGGACAGCTCCTGACCCTGGCCTCGCCAGGCGGGCCGAAGCGGGGTGCTGCCATGCGCGATCTGGGGCTCATAGCCGATGGGGCGGTGGCCGTTCGCGATGGACGGATAATGGCAGTCGGGCCATCCGCCGAACTGCGGCGGGCGGTACGCGCCGCCGAATACCTTGACGCTGCCGGCCGGGACCGTGATGCCCGGGTTCGTGGACCCTCACACCCATCTGGTGTGGGCCGGAGACCGCGCCGACGAGTTCGAGATGCGGATCGCCGGGGCCAGCTACATGGAGATCATGGCCGCCGGTGGGGGCATCATGAACACGGTGCGCCATACCCGAGCTGCCGGCCCGGACGATCTGGTGGCGCAGACCCGGCTCCGCCTCGACCGGATGCTGGCCCATGGCACGACCACCGTGGAGATCAAGACCGGCTATGGGCTCGATGTCGAAGCTGAACTGAAGCAGTGGCAGGCGATCCGGCGGCTGACAGGCCGAGACACCGGCCACGCTCGTTCCCACCTTCCTGGGCGCCCACGCCGTGCCGGCCGAGTACCGGGGCCGCGCCGACGAGTATGTCGATCTGGTTATTCAGGAAATGCTGCCGGCCATTGCCCAGGAGGCGCCAGTAGATCCGATTGCTTCCCCGAACCGGATGCCTGAGGCCTGCCTGCTCTTCTGCGATGTTTTCTGCGAGGACGGCGCCTTTTCGCTGGCCCAATCCCGGCGCATCCTGGAAGCGGCCAAGGCGCTCGGGCTTTGGAGCCAAGATCCACGTGGACGAGTTCAAGCCGCTCGGGGGCACCCGCCTGGCGGTCGAGTTGGGCGCCATCTCGGCCGACCACCTGGTCTGCACTCCGCCCGACGAGATCGAGCTGTTGGCCCGCTCGGACGTCGTCGCCGTCGCCCTGCCCGGCACACCCTTTGGCCTGGGCCACCACGACTATACCCCGGCGCGGGCGATCGTCGACGCCGGCGGGGCACTGGCCCTGGCCACCGACTGTAATCCCGGCACCTGCTGGTGTGAGAGCATGCAGTTGGTGATCGCCCTGGCCTGCCGTTACCTGCGCCTGACCCCCGCGGAAGCGATCAGCGCGGCGACGATCAACGCCGCCCATGCAGTGGGCCTGGGTCACGAGGTCGGCAGCCTGGAGCCGGGCAAGCGTGCCGACCTGATCATCCTCGCCGCGCCGTCGTACACGCACCTGGGTTACCGGTTTGGCACGAACCTGGTGCAGACGACCATCGCCGGAGGACAGGTAATCCAGGGCCAGGGCTCTGATGACCAAGTCCGCTCTTTACATAGAGGCACTGACTGATACGACGATTGACATGCAAAGAGTATCGAAAATCTTGAAGCGTCTGTTCGGAACCCTGCCCGGTCTGATGATCGTCGTCGCCGCCTGGGACGCACTGATCGTGGCCAGCCTGTCGCCGTTCTCCGGTCCACTCCGCCCGCTGGGGCTGGTCGAACTGTTCAACCTGGACCTGAGCGACGTACATCGCGTGGGCCGGATCATCATGCTGTACCACTCGTTGGCCATCCCCTTCGTCGCGGCGCTGGTATACCTCATCCTCGACCGGGTGCCGATGGGTACCTCCCACGACGAAGAAAGCCAGAGTGCGCCGGTCTATCGTCGTGCCGGTGACCGTTGGCTACATGCTCACCAGCATGGGCGGGATGACCTTCGCCTACGGCGGCCGCAACTGGATCGCCCACGGCGTGTACCTGGTCGGTCTGACGCTCGTGTTCTACGCCGGCGTCCTGCTGGCCATCGCTCTGTGGCCGTCGCGACGATGGGCGACCGATCCGGCGCGCCATGCTCACCTGAAAGGCGTTCCGCTGGAGCGGCTGGCCTTTTTCCTGGTCGCCGTCTTTACCCTGGTGTCGGCGGCCATCGGCGCAGCGGCGGGCGCCTTCTTTGGCAACGGCTTTGAGGCGTTCCTGGCCGAGGACATCGTGCGGGAGGATCCGCACACCCTCTTTCAATTGATGATCATCGCCCACCTGCACATCATGCTGACCCTGATCGACGTGATGATCCTGCTGTTGATCATCCGCACCTACGGTGTCAAGGGCCGCGCGCACAAGCTGGCCGTGCCACTGACCCTCATCGGCACCATCATTGTCACCCTGGCAACCTGGTCGGTCATTGGCTGGGAGGGAGCGCACAAGGCGATCAACGCCGGCTCGGCCTTTTTGCTGCCGGGGGCGATTCTGGTCGCGATCTGGGGTTTTGCTCACCTGATGCGCCAGGGCCTGGAGCCAGGACGAGCCGGTACGGGCCAGAAGATACGGGCGTTGCTGCGCGACCCGATCCGGTTTGGCATCTTTTTCGAGCTGATCTTTGTCAACGTCGTGGTCACAGTTCCGGGGGTCTATGTCGCGTTCAACCTGGAGACCTACCGACTGCCGGCCTACCTGGAGGTGGAACGGACGATCCTGGTTGGGCATTGGCACATCCTGGCTACGCTGTCGGCCGTGATCGTCCTGTTCCTGATCGCCGACCGGCTGGGCGATGCGCGGCTGGGTGCGCCAGGCTGTCGGTTGGGGCCTGCTCGCTGGGGTCGTCGCTGGCTTTTGTGTTTATCCAGTTCCACATGTTCCGGCAGCCCGGCCAGGAACGGCCGTGGGCCATGCCTCTGTTCGAGACGGGCATCGCCATGAGCCTGCTGGCCGTGGCGCTGTTGTAGCGGTGCAACTGGTAAGGGAGGGAGCCGGGCGGAGGGCAGTAGACGACGGGCAGCAGCGATAACGCTGGCAAAGGCCAGGTCGTGTGGTAAAATGAGCGTTGCACGACGGCTGTAGCAGCGGATGAGAAATGGCACCTGTGGAGCAACGGGTGATTTGCAGGGAAAGGCAAACGGGCGAATGAGAATCTTGTTGGTCAGCCCCAAGTCGAGTGTGTGGAACTCGCGCAGGCACATCCACATGGGGCTGGGGTATCTGGCCGGAGCGCTCCTTGCCGCCGGCTACAAAGACGTGACGCTCTTTGACGCCGAAGTGGAAGAGGAGCCCATCTCGGCGCTGCTGGCGCGCGAGCAGTTCGACATCGTGGGCGTGTCCAGCCCTACGCCACTCATCTACGAAGCCTGGGAGGCAGCCGCCCTGGCCAAGGCGCAGGGCGCCATCACCATCCTGGGCGGACCGCATCCTACCCTGATGCCCGAAGAGTCGATGGAGCGGCCCGAAGTGGACCTGGTGGTGCGCGGCGAGGCCGAGGAGACGCTGGTCGAGATTGTGCGCGAGATCGAGCGGCAGCAGGGCACGGCCGGCGACTTGCGGCTGCGACTGATCAAGGGGCTGAGCTGGCGCGATGCTTCGGGCCAGCGTGATCCACAACCCGGTGCGGCCGCTGCGCAAGGAGATCGAAGGCATCCCCTGGCCGGCCTATCACCTGTTCAAGATCGAGCGCTACACCAACCTACAGCCGCTGACCGATGGGCTGGATCCTCACGCCCGGGCCTATACCCTGGTCACCAGCCGTGGATGCCCCTACCAGTGCATCTACTGCTCCAAGCCGATCACCGGCAACACCTGGCGCGCTCGCTCGCCGGAGGACGTGGTGGCCGAATGGCGCTACCTGGTGCACGACATGAGGGCCACCGAGATCGGCATCACCGACGACGTGTGGAACCTGAAGCTGGAGCGGGCCAAGGAGATCTGCCGGCTGCTGATTGCCGAAGGCCTGAACCGTGTCCCGTGGGTGACCATACACGGCATGCGGGCCGACCACACCGACGCCGAGCTGTTCCAGCTCATGAAACAGGCCGGCTGCAAGCGGGTCGGCTTTGGCGTGGAGAGCGGCAACCAGGCCGTGCTGGACAGCATCAAGAAGCAGCAGACGGTGGACGACGTGCGCCGCGCCTTTCGCTGGGCCAAGGCAGCGGGGCTGCAGACGATGGGCTTTTTCATCTTTGGTCTGCCGGCCGACACCGGCCGAGACGATGGACGACACGATCCGCTGTGCCCTGGAGCTGGACCCCGACCTGGCGAACTTTATGATCGCCGCGCCCTATCCCGGCACCGAGCTGTGGGAGATAGCCCGGCGGGATGGCCGGCTATTCAGCATGGACTGGCGCGACTATGCCATCCACGACGAAAAGGCCCGCTATGAGCTGCCGACGCTGCCGCCTGAGCTGGTGGAGAAAAAGTGGCACGAGGCCTACCGCCGCTTCTACTTTCGCCCCAAGCGCATCTGGCGGCAGGCCACCAGACCCGATACCTGGCGCCGGTTGCCAGAATACGCTCAGCGACTTTGGGCGTTTCTTCATGGGACGCAAGAACTGACCCGGCGGTTGACAATCGGAGCAAGATCGGTATAATAGATGCCTGTACGGGCAGGTACCCAAGTGGCCAAAGGGGGCGGTCTGTAAAACCGTCGGCTCAGCCTTCGGAGGTTCGAAACCTCCCCTGCCCACTCAGTCCTTCGGCGACGAAGGACTTTTTCATTTCAGGTCACGCTGCCGGCGAGCCTCGTACAACGCGACAGCGCCAGCCACTCGCTGCATTGAGCGATCCCACCTGCCCGTGCAAAGGCAGCCGGATCAGAAAGTCGCACTTGTCACGCACCAGGCGGCTGAGCCCCTCGCCTTCACTGCCTACCACCAGCCCCAGTGGCCCGAGCAGGCCGGCTTGGGTGTAGAGCGGGGCATCGGGCAGTGCCTCCAGTCCGGCCAGCCACACTCCACGGGCCTTGAGCCAGTCGATCGCCTGGGCCAGGTTCGAGACCAGCGCCACACGCACATGCTCGGCCGCGCCGGCCGAAGCCCGCACCGCCGCCGGGCGTCACCCCTGCCGCCCGCCGGCCAGGGATCACCACTCCGTGGACACCCACCGCCTCGGCGGTGCGCAACAACGAGCCCAGGTTTTGAGGGTCTTGAATGTGGTCCAACAGCAGCAGCAAGGGGTCTTCGCCAGCCTGCTTGGCAGCGGCCAGAAGCGCCGGCAGGTCGACGTATGGGTAGCCGGAAACCTCGGCGGCGAGGCCCTGATGGTGGACCTCGCCGCCCAGTTGTCTAGCGCTTGCCGGTCCACTTGCTGGACCGGGACAGCCGGCTTTTGTGAAGCAGCCAACGCCAGGATTTGACTCACGATCCCGCTAGGCTTGACCTCCCTGGCCAGCAACAGCTTGAACACCTGCCGCCGCCCGGCCCGTATGGCTTCATGAACCGGTTGGCGGCCGTAGATAAGCTCTCGCATCTCAATCCTGACGGCTCAACCGCCAGCGAGTACCTTCTGCACCATCCTCCAGGGCAACTCCCAGACCGGCCAGGCGATCGCGGATGGCGTCGGCACGAGCCCAGTCGCGGGTCCGGCGCGCCTCCTGGCGCATGTCGATCAGCAGCCGCACCAGGCCGTCGACCAACGCGTCGTCGGCCCGCACGGCCACGTCGGCCGGGATCAGGCCCAGCACGTCGCCGCCCAGCGTCCCATACAGCTTGTCGATGGCCTCCAGCGTGCCCCTGCTGACCGGCTGTTCCGGAGTTGAGCAGGCTGTTCACCTCGCGGCCCAGATCGAACAGCACTGCGATGGCCTGCGGCGTGTTAAAGTCGTCGTCCATCGCCTCCAGGAAACGGGTCCTGTAGCCGTCGAGCCTGGCCGCCCAGTCCCCGTCCACCACCTCGCCGGCTGCGGTGCGCAGCCGCTCGCGCACGAACCGGATGGTGCCGTACAGCCGTTCCAGGCCACGGCCGGCCGCCTCCAGCGCCTCATCGCAAAGTCGGTCGTCGACCGGTAGTGGCTGCTCAAGATGAAGAAGCGGAGGGTCATCGGCTCATGACGGCTCAGGGCATCCTTGATGGTGGTATAGTTGCCCAGGCTCTTGCCCATCTTGACGCCGTTGACCATGACCATGTTGTTCAGCAGCCAGTAGTTGCAGAACTGCTTGCCGGTGGCCGCCTCGATCTGGGCGATCTCGCACTCGTTGTGCGGAAACATGTTCTCCAGGCCGCCGCCGTGGATGTCGAACGGCTGGCCCAGGTACTTGGTGGCCATCACCGAGCACTCCAGGTGCCAGCCGGGATACCCCCAGCCCCACGGGCTGGGCCAGCGCAGGATATGGCCGGCCTCGGCCTTTTTCCACACGGCAAAGTCGGCCGGGTTGCGCTTTTCAGGGTTGATCGCCAGCCGCGCCCCCTCTTCCTGTTCCTCCACCTTGCGGCCCGACAGCTTGCCATACTCCGGCCAGCGTCGTCACGTCGAAATAGATCGAGCCGTCGGCCTCGTAGGCGTGGCCCCGTTCCAGCAGGACCTTGATCAGCTCGATCTGCTCGGGGATGTGGCCGCTGGGACGGGGCGAGATGTTGGGCCGGAGCACGTTCAGGGTGTCCATGTCCTCAAAGAAGCTGTGCATGTAGGTCTCGACCAGCTCCATCGGCTCGAGCCGGTCTCGGACGGCACGGCGCAGGATCTTGTCCTCACCCTCGTCGGCGTCGTCGCTCAGATGGCCGACGTCGGTGATGTTGTGCACGTAGCGCACCTGGTAGCCCAGGTAGCGGAAGTAGCGCACCATCACGTCGAACGACACGTAGACCTTGGCGTGGCCGATGTGGGCATGTTCGTACACTGTCGGTCCGCAGACATAAAAGCTGACGAAACCTTCCTCTATCGACTTGAACGGCTCCTGGCGGCGCGTCAGATAGTTGTATACAGTCAGTGACATTTCGGCTTACCCCTTTCTGTGGAATTTGGACTGCGTTGCGTGTCAATGCCGAGCGGGACACTAGATGCCGCCGTCAGTCGTCAGCACGGCGCACCTTGTGTCCCATCATACAGATACAGGTCCAAGTTCCACGAGAAAGCAAAGGTCTAACCTCCAGAGATCTTGTCACCCTGCGGCATCACTGTCTGGTAGGCGCGGACGATCAGATCCACCGCCGCTGCCACCGGAACGTGACCGGTATTGATGATCAGGTGATACAGGGTCGGATCCAGCCAGTTCGCGTCGTGATAGCGGCGCAGGTAATCGGCGCGGCCCCGGTCGCTGGCCCGCACCCGGCTCTGTGCGACCTTTTTGTCGAGCTTGTAGCGGACCATGACGGTCTTGACCCGGTCGGGCAGAGGCGCCACGATCTGCACGTGAAAAGCGCCAGGATGCTTCTTGAGCAAGACCTGGCTGCCCCGACCGACAATCAGCACATTTCCCTCCTTGGCCAATCCCTGGACCACCAATCCGACCACGCGCACATAACTCTCCAGGGAAGCGCTGAGCGGCGATACGGTGGGTGAGAAGAGGCCGACGAAGGGCAGCGTCAGGCTGGGTTCCTCAGCCTGGGCCGGACTCACCTCGCCACCTGGCGATAGGGCGGGCATAGTCCGCAGAGCCTTGAGCACCCGGCTGGCCAGGCTCTGCCCCCCTTCGTGTTCCATCTCGGCCAGGGCGCGCTGCGGTACCCCGGCCTGCTGTGCCGCTCGATTGATCGTCTCGGCATCGATCAGGCGCAGGCCCAAGGCGCGGGCTACTTCGTCTGCAACCTCCGTGCCATGACTGCCGAGCTGACGGGAAAGGGTTATCACGGTCATGCGCTAACCAGTACCCCCCTCCGGCTGGGCAAATACCAGCCGGCCTTCCGCCTTTTGCAGGACCTTTTTGACCATCACCGGAATCGTCTGGCCGAGGTATGAACGGCCATCCTCGACCACGATCATCGTTCCATCGTCCAGATAGCCGACGCCCTGCCCGAATTCCTTGCCCTCCTGAATGACTTTGACTTCAATCGTTTCGCCGGGCAACAACACCGACTTGACGGCATTGGCCAGCTCGTTGATGTTTAACACCGGCACACCCTGCAACTGCGCCACCCGGTTCAAGTTATAGTCGTTGGTGACGATGGGGCAGCGCAGGTTCTTGGCCAACATGATCAGCTTGTCGTCCACGTCGTGGCCGCCTTCGACCTCCATGTCGGTAATCCGCACCGGCACCACCGACTCTTCTTTGAGCCGATTCAACATATCCAGGCCCCGCCGCCCCCGGTTTCGCCGCAGCGCATCGGGCGAATCGGCGATGTGCTGCAGCTCATTCAGCACAAAACGGGGCACCAGGATCGTGCCTGATATAAAGCCGGTCTGGGTGATGTCGGCAATCCGCCCGTCGATGATGACGCTGGTGTCCAGCAGAACCGGCTTGTCTTCCACTGTCGCCGAGCTCTCGCCAGACAAGCGAGTGCCAACAATTGCCAGGATATCCTTTTCGCGCATGATCATCACCGCCATGCCCAGCCAGGCGAAAAACACAGCACCGACGAAAGGCATGAACTCCCCAAAGGGCGCCGGAAGACTGGACAGAACCGGCGACAGCAGCGCGGCGACGATCAAGCCAACGATCAGGCCGATGATAATGGCAAAGAGTTCCTGGGCCGGCAGCTGGCGGATCTTGCGCCGGATGAACTGGATTGGCTTGATCGTGACCCACGGTGTGATCAGCCCACCCAGGGCTACCCCGGCCAACATGAGCACCACGACGTAGCGGAGATAGTAGCCTGATGGGGCACTGCCGGCCAGGTATTCACCTAACCGCCATCCAACAATTCCCAGGAGCAACATGCCAAATAAACGCACTATAAGTTCTAAAAGCATCGTTCTCCACCTCCTCATTATTCTCTTGCCAATCTTGTCACAAGCTACATAGCGACCTCCGTGTCTGCCCTTCCACTGTGGGCCGTTCCTGCCTCTCGGTCAGGAGCATACCCGGCTGCAACCCTCAGCCAAAGAATCGAACAAGGCTCATGATGACTGTATCTTAGCATATTCCCTGTTAGTTGTCAACGCGCCCGATCATCTCCAACAGAAAGACCGTAGCTGACCAAGGGGAGGAGTGAGGGGGCAGGAGACCAGTTGCCGGAAGATCAAACCCGTCATCCACGATGGCTCTGCCGGGTATCGCCAGGGTGTCGAGGCAGCTCGGGGTGCGATCTGGCAAGGATACCTTACATAATGTTGCTGGGGTGGGATGGAGGCAGATGTGGCCGATGGGGTGAACTTGGCCAGGGACCTGGCGGGCCGTGGAGCGCACAGGCCTGCGCCGGTCGGCGAAGGGCCAGGATCGATCCCCCAGTGGGATGGATATGGGTCAGGAGCCCAGAATCGCCTTCAGCGCGTCTGACAGGGAGCGAGCCGGTATGACCTCTATGCCGGCTGGAAGATCCAGCAGGCGCCGATGGGTGGCCGGCACGATGCAGCGCTTGAAGCCCAGTTTGGCCGCCTCGTTCAGGCGCCGCCCCAGGTGGCTCACCGTCCGCAACTCGCCCGACAGGCCTACTTCGCCCATGACCGCCAGGTCACCAGGCAGTGGCACGTTCTGAAAGCTCGAAGCGATCGCCGCAGCTACGGCCAGGTCGGCCGCCGGCTCGTTGATCTTCAGGCCACCGATCACGTTGACGAACAGGTCCTGATCAAACAGGCGCAGCCCCACCCGCTTGTTAAGCACGGCAACCAGCAACAGCAAGCGGTTGATGTCCACGCCGTTGGCCGTCCGACGCGGCAGGCCAAAACTGGTGGTGCTGGCCAGCGCCTGGATCTCAACCAGCAGCGGGCGGGTGCCTTCCATGGTCACGGCGATTACCGAGCCGGTGGCATCGGGCAGGCGCTCGGCCAGGAAAGCCTCTGAAGGGTTGGTGACCTCGACCATGCCCTGCTCGCCCATCTCAAACACTCCCACTTCGTGGGTCGAGCCGAAGCGGTTCTTGACGCTGCGCAGCAGCCGGTAGGCGTGAAACCGTTCGCCTTCCAGGTAGAGCACAGCATCGACGATGTGCTCGAGCACGCGCGGCCCGGCGATGGCGCCGGCCTTGGTGACGTGGCCGACCAGGAAAACCGGCACACCTTTGGCCTTGGCCAGGCGCAGCAGTGCTGTGGCGCACTCTTTGACCTGGCTGACGCTCCCGGCTGCCGATTCAAGCTCCTCTGACGAGATGGCCTGGATCGAATCGACGACGACCAGGCCAGGGTTGACCTGCTCGATGTCGGCCAAGATCTGGTCGAGCGACACCTCTGAAACCACGTACAGGTTGGGCTGAGCCAGGCCCAGCCGGTCGGCGCGCATCTTGATCTGCTGCACCGATTCCTCGGCCGAGACGTAGAGCACCGGCCCGCTGCTGGCTGCCAGCTGCGCCGAAGCCTGCAACAGCAGAGTGCTCTTGCCGATACCCGGGTCGCCGCCGATCAGCACCACCGACCCAGGCACGATACCTCCGCCCAACACCCGCGCCAGCTCGTCGAATCCGACGGGCAGGCGTTGGAACTGGTCGGCCTGGATATCAGGCAAGGGCTGAGGGCTGGCTGGTGGGTGCCAGGGAGGCTTGCACGGCGCGGCTTGGCCGCGCTTCGGCGACCGTTTCGAGGAGTGTGTTCCACTCGCCGCACGACGTGCACCGGCCGGCCCACTTCATGAAAGTGGCACCGCACGACTGACAGACGTACTGGACCCGCAATTTGGCCATGGTAACCTCTCACTGACAGACCCTAAGGGTTCTGGGGAGACCCTTAGGGTCTGAAAGACTGGGCAGACGGCGACAGTTATGTCAAGACTACCTCGGGTGTCTGGCGAGGCTCCCCTTCGGGAGAAGGGTCTTGTACTGCGGCCTGTTCCGGGCAGAACACCAACTGGCCATCCTGGATGTCGATCAGGATCTGATCGTTCTTGCCAAAGCGGCCGGCCAGCAGCCCTTCCGACAGGGCGTCTTCCACCTCACTCTGGACCACTCGCCGCAGCGGACGGGCTCCCAGGGCAGGATCGTAGCCCTTGCCGGCCAGGTATTCCCTGGCCGCCTCGCTGAGATGCAACTGCATGCCATGCTCACCCAGCCGCTCACCGACCTTGTTCACTTCCAGGTCGACGATCTGCTTGATCTGCTCCCTGCTCAGAGCATGAAAGACGATGACGCCATCGACGCGGTTGAGGAACTCGGGCCGGAAGCTGTGCTCGCAGCTCGGAAAGGACCTTCTCTTTCATGTCGTCGTAGGCGCCAGCCTCATCCTGAGCGGTCTGGCGGGCCTTGCCAAAACCCAGCGCGTTGGAGCGGCCGATCACGTCGGCTCCAACGTTGGAGGTCATGAGGATGATGGTGTTGCGAAAATCGACCTTGCGGCCTTTGGCATCCGACAGGTGGCCGTCCTCCATGATCTGAAGCAGCATGTTGATCGCCTCGGGATGGGCCTTTTCGACTTCGTCGAAACAGACGACAGTGAAGGGCCGGCGGCGGACCGTCTCTGTCAACTGGCCGGCGTCCTCATAGCCGATGTAGCCGGGCGGGGCGCCGACCAGCCGCGACACGGTGTGGCGCTCCATGAACTCGGACATGTCGAGCTGCAACAGGGCATCCTCGGTGCCGAACATGAATGCTGCCAGTGCCTTGGCCAGCTCGGTCTTGCCCACGCCGGTAGGACCCAGAAAAATGAAAGAGCCGATGGGCCGCTGTGGATCCTTGAGGCCGGCCCGCGCCCGCCGGACCGAACGGCAGATGACCTGGATGGCCTCATCCTGGCCCACGATCCGCTCGATGAAGCGCCTCCTCCATGTGCAGCAAGCGCTGCGACTCCTCGGTCTCCAGCTGCATCAAGGGCACGCCGGTCCACATGGAGACGATCTCGGCCACGTCGTTGGGCTGTACCGCCACCGACGCTGACGCCGAATCCCAACCCAAGCGCAACTGCTCCAACTGCGCTTTGAGCTCCCGTTCCCGGTCGCGGAGGGCCGCGGCCTCAACCCACTCCTGGGCGTCGATAGCATCGTCCTTCTCGTGCTGGACCGCCTTGCACTCGGCGAGTGCATCCTTCATCGACGACGACGCCGGCACTTTGTACATGCGCACCCGCGAGGCCGCCTCGTCAACGACGTCAATGGCCTTGTCAGGCAGGAAGCGATCGGTGATGTAGCGCGCCGACAGGCGGGCCGCGGCCTCGATCGCCTCGTCGGTGATCGCGCAGCTTGTGATGCTCCTCGTACAGCCGCTTGACGCCTCTCAGGATGTCGATCGTCTCGTCAACGGTCGGCTCGCCGACGTAGACCGGCTGGAAGCGGCGCTCCAAGGCCGCATCGCCCTCGATATGCTTGCGGTATTCGTCCAACGTCGTCGCGCCGATGCACTGCAGCTCGCCGCGCGACAGGGCCGGCTTCAGGATGTTGGCGGCGTCGACGGAGCTGCCTGCCGAGCCGGCGCCGACGAGCATGTGCAGCTCGTCGATGAAAAGGATATTGGAGGAGCCCTTGATCTCGTCGATGACTTTTTTCAGGCGTTCTTCGAACTGGCCGCGATACATCGTCCCGGCCACCAGGCTGCCGATGTCGAGCTGCAGCACGCGCTTGTCCAACAGGGGCTCGGGCACGTCACCCTGGACGATGCGTTGGGCCAAGCCCTTCGACGATGGCGGTCTTGCCCACGCCCGGCTCGCCGATCAAGGCCGGGTTGTTCTTGGTGCGCCTGGCCAGGATCTGGATCACCCGCTCTATCTCTGTCTGGCGGCCAATGACCGGATCGAGCTTGCCGGCCTCAGCCAGCGCGGTCAGATCGGTGCCAAGCTGATCGACGGTTGGGGTGGTGCTGGGCTGCTTGGCGCCGGCGTGGGTGGGGACCTCAGCCACGATATGGGTTATCCGCTCTTCGAGCTTTTCGGGGGTGGCTCCCAAGGCGCAGGACGTCAACCGCCACGCCCTCGCCCTCGCGAACCAGGCCCAGAAGCAGGTGCTCGGTGCCGATGTAATGGTGGCCGAGTCTGCGCGCTTCGTCGACAGACAGCTCGATGACCCGCTTGGTGCGGGGGGTCAAGGTGGGCTGGGTGTAGAAAGGGCGGGTGCCGCGGCCGACGATCCGCTCGACAGACTGGCGCACCTGGTCGGCCGAGATGCCCAGATCATGCAGGACGCGCATGGCGACGCTGCCCTCCTCGGCCACCAGCCCAAGCAACAGGTGCTCGGTTCCGATGTAGCGGTGATTCAGGTTGCGGGCCTCTTCCTGGGCCCTGGTCAGCACCCGGCGCGCCCGCTTGGTGAAGCGATCGAAAGTTGTCAGGCATAGAGCTATCCCCTTGCTAGCGTCAATCCAAGCAATTATACACCGGCCCCGGCTTGCAGTGGGTAAGCCCTGTTACACAAGCATGTGGCAAACAGCTAACATCACTCCGTTTGGAGACCGTCATTAACCTCTGGCGAAGGCCGGACGAAATGGCCGACCCTACCGCTTACCCCATGCTAGATTCTACCCCAACACGGCGAAAAGCACAAGCGGCGGCCTGAGCGGCATGGAGGGGTGAAGCAATGACAACGGAACTGATATCTACGAGCGGCGGAGCTGTGGCAGCGGTTGACCCGCTGGTCCCTTGCGTGGGTCGGACTAACCTGGCGGCGTAGACAGGGTCACGGGGCCGGGCCGATTAAGGCCTTCTGAGTCCTGTGCTCACAGCCCTCACTCATTGCTCACGCCTGTTGATCAGGATGTCACAGAACGTCGCCAGCGGCAGCTTTCGCTTAGGGCCATAAGCAGAAGTTGAAGCTTGCCGTTTCTGGCAATCTGCGCTACAATAACGGCATAGAAAATGCCCTGCGATGTAGCAGCATCCAGGGTGATGGCCAAGCCGATGCAAACGGCGCAGCAGAGACAGTGTAGCACAAGCAGGCCGTCTGCGTCAGGCGGGCGGCTTCTGTTGTTTGTAAGCCGGTTTCAACTCGGTGATGCTATGGCCAGCACAATTCAGCCACCGCCTAGACTCACTTTCGCAACCTGGCCAGAGCGGAGGCTGGAGCTGAGAAGTGTATCTCATTTTGAGGAGACAGGAGAAGTATGGGCAAGATACAAGAGGCAAGAGAGCGAGTCCTGGCCATCCAGAGCCAGATCAAGGAGCTGGAGCAGCAAGTATCCAGCAGGAGTGTGGAGCTAGGCCAGATCCAGGCTCAGCTTGCCAAAGACATAGGCAACCCTGAGCTGATAGCACGCAGCCAGGCCTGCAGAGAGACCCTCAGCAGGCTCCAGGCAGAGCTCCCTAGAGAAGTCAGGCCAAGAGAGGCAAGGCCAAGGCTCCAGTATGAGCTGGAGAAGGCCGAGGCCAAGCTGGAGGAGCTGAGGCAGGAGCGGCAGAACCTGAAGACACAAATCTCTACCCTGGAGAAGCTGGAGAAGCAGTATGCCGGAGAGTTGCCAGGCATCATAAGGGCACTCCGCAGGGCAGTGGTGGGCTTCCAGAAGGCTGGCTACCCGCAAGGGACAGGGCTGTCCAGTGGCCAGCTACTGGCCTTCCTAGTCTGGGCAGATCGGATGGCGGCAGACTTGGCGGATATAGATAACTGGCGGCAGGAGTTGGAGAGCTATGGGCCGGATCCTGAGCTGGACAAGCAGGTGGCGGCCGAGAAGCTGGCTGAGCAGCAGAGGCTCTGGGGCGGGAGGGTGACGGAAGGTGTCAAAGAGTGACAGTGGACTTAATCTGACAGGCCCCTGGAGGAGGGCTACTCAGACAAGGGATGATCAAGGGTGGCAGCGATGACCGGCGACTTGTGGGAGGTGCGGACTTGGCCTGAGCGCGGGAGAGGGCGGGCTAACCGGTAAGAGCTATGCGGTCGCGGAGATGGATGGGATAATGGATTTACGCGGACTGCCAAAATGGAAGCTCATCATCATAGTGGCATGTGCGGTGTTGACGGTGTGCGTGGCGTGCGCGATTGCGGTGCTGATCTTCAGCGTGGCGCTGGCAGACAAGACCTCAAAACCAGCGATCACGAGCACAGCCAAAGCCGATCTGGCGCTGGCCACGGCGCAGACGGAGACGGTCACGCCGACGGCGACGCCCAAGCCCACAGACACGCCACCGCCGCCCACGCTCGTGCCGCTGCCGACCGACACAATCGTACCTCCAACCGCTCCACCCATTGTGATAGTAGTGACGCAGATCGTGACCGTCACCGCTGCGCCCACAGCGTTGCCGACTGCCACCGCCGTGACCGTCAGGCCTACCCGCCGGCCGGTCACCCCCACACCGCCCACACCGACCAAGACGCCGATCCCGCCCTTCACCGGGATCATTGCCGGCGGATTTGTCAATTGCACCTACACGGGGGTTACAGGCCGCGTCAAGCATGCGAACGACCAGCCCTATCCCGGTGTGACGGTCGGAGTCTGGTCAGATATTTGGGAAGGCGCCGTGTCGTGGCCTTCGGACTTGAGCGGCAAGTACACGGTCGATTTGGGCGGCAACATCCCGCCCGGCAAGTTCTATGTCGCCGTGGTCGAACCGACCACCTGCGGCACGCGGGACGGCCGGACGACGGCGATCGGCTGCCGGCGTCGCTCTAACGTGATCAAGGTGACCACCACCGGCAACTGTACCGGTGGCAATGCTGTCCAGGTGCCTGTCGTGGACTTTGTTGGACCGTAAAGCCTTGGAGGTATAGATGTGGCAGGCTGTGATTCTACCACGAAACGAGGGTACGGGTCACAATTCCAGAACGGATGTGCATTTTCGGCCAGCACAATCACCGGGGCGACGTTTGAAGACAACGTGCGCCTCTTGGACGTGCTGGCCGTGACCTGTGCTTACAATGGCGATACGGGGGACTTGCATTAGTGGGGTGTTGGGTGATTACACGCTGAATGTCACGTCAGACGAAAACGGGGCGTCACCCTATCCGGGTGAGCCCCGCTCGATGCAGATCGGCAGTCCCAGAACTCAAGCCGGAACGCCTCGCTCAAGGCCGCGACCAAAGCCAACCCCACAGCGACGAACTGGATCGACCACGGCTGTCTTTATTCCATCACAGACAGGTGGCAAGAAGGGCCGCTGGTAGCTGTGGCAGGCAGGCCGGTTCAGGCCTCATCCTCCTCGCCCTCTTCGGACGGAAAGTCATCTTGCTCAGGCAGGTCACTCTCTTCGTCCAGAAGGTCGGGCGCCGGGGCGCCGTAGTCGGGCGCTTCAAGATGCTCGTCGGTCGACTCGGCTTCGGACTCGGCAGCGGCCAGCTCGGCCTGCCAGTCGAGATCGGCATACTGCGAGTCGGTGACGCGCCTGATGCTCAATCCCATGCGCCGCCGCGTTGGGTCGATGCGGATGACGCGCATGACGTACTTCTGGCCTTCGGAGACGGCCTCTTTCGGATGGTTGATGCGCTGAGTGCTGAGCTCTGAGATGTGGATGAGGCCTTCGATCTCGTCGTCAATGAGAGCAAAGGCGCCAAAGCTGGACAGCTTGGTGACCTTGCCTTCGACCAGCTGGCCTATGTAGTACCGGCTCTCGACTGTGGTCCACGGCTCCGGCTCGAGGCGCTTCAGGCTAAGGGCGATGCGCTTGGTGTCGCGGTCAACATTCAGGACATAGACCTCGACCGTCTGACCGGCCTTGAGCACATCTTGGGGCCTGGCCGTCCGGTTCCAGGACAGCTCGGATAGATGGATCAAGCCGTCGGCGCCGCCCAGATCAACAAAGGCGCCAAAGTCGGACAGGCTGCTCACCCGACCGCTGAGGACCTGACCTTCGCGTAGCTCTTCCAGGAGCTTGTCCTTCTGCGAATCGCGCCACTGGCGAATGGCTGCCCGCTCGGAAAAGATGAGGCGCTTGCGCTTGCGGTTCAACTCGATGACTTTGACGCTAGTTTTGGTCCCGACCAGCCGCGCCCAACGCTCCTCGGGCTCCTGGTTATTGCTGCCCTGGTGCTCAGGGATGAGCTGGGAAGCCGGGACAAAGCCGCGGAGCTTGCCGAGGCGGACGATGAGGCCACCTTTGTTGAAGCCAGCCACCTGGCTCTCGAAGGGCTCGGCCGTCTCGAACAGCTTCTGAGCGCGACGCCAATCGCTTTCCTCCTCGGCCCGGCGGATCGAGAGGATGATGTTGCCGTCTTGGTCCTCGGGCCTGACGACAAAGACGGGCAACTGATCGCCAAGATGCAGGCCTTCGAGGCCCTGGTGACCCAGGCGCTCCAGCTCCTGGGTGGAGACGACACCCTCGGATTTGGCGCCGACGTCGATGAGAACCTCTGTTGGGCTGACGCTAACAATAGTGCCATCGACGATGTCACCTGCTTTCAGCCGACGAAAGCTGAAGGCTTGTTCCATTAGATTGGTCATGGACCGGTCTTCAGGACCCTGCTGGATGTCCCCTCCTTCCACAAGTCCTGTATCGCTAATCTGCTTCTCCTCCATAAAAACGAACTACCCCCACGTCGATTATGCGAACGGTGGAGACGGGACTGCGCCGCTCCACCGGCACACCTCCTCATTATACCGCCTTTTGCTTCAAAAGGCAAAACTGGGTGGAGAGGTGTGGAGGAAGAGGCAAGGACAGATGTCTCCCGTTGGTCAGGGCCGCCCCTATTGGCGAGCGGTGGATTGCACTCTGGCCGCGGAGGTGGTATACTTGAGCCGTAGTAACACGGGAAGGGAATGACAGGGATGTCGGATACGTTTGAGATTGCGAAGATTCTTGTGACTGAGCAAGAACCTGGAGGCGATGCTGCCCAGGTTTTTGTCGTGCCTGATCGACGAGCTGGAGCCGGCCGACGCGGGCAGTGTGTGGCTGCACGATCCGTTGGACGACCGCCTGACGGTGAAGGGGGCACAGGGCTATGATCCTGGCGCCGCTGGAGCAGATCCGGCTGGCCCCCGGCGAGGCGATGGCCGGCAAGGCGTTCCAGAGCGGCCAGGCCGAGCTGTACCCGACGGCGGAGGCAGCCGCCGCGGCGATGGCCGACCTGACGCCGGAGCATCAGGAGCTTTTCAGACAGGCGACCGACCGGGCTGAGGCAGCCACTGAGCGCGGTGTGCGTGCCGCTGGTGACGGGGCAGAAGAAGCTGGGGGCGCTGTCGCTGCTGAACCTGCGCCAGCCTGGCAGCTTTACGCCGGCAGACCTGACCTTTCTGCAGCACGTGGCCGACCTGATCACGGTGGCGATCGAGACGGCCCAACTGCGCGAGGAGCTGGATGCGGTCCAGGCGCTGAGCGACGCCAACCGGCTGAAGGCAGAGCTGGTGTCGACGCTGGCCCACGAGATGCGGACGCCGCTGACTTCGATCAAGGGCTATTCGACGGCGCTGCTGATGGAGGAGGTGACGTTCAGCCCCGAGACGCAGCGCGAGTTTCTGCAGATCATCGACGAAGAGTGTGACGTCTTGCAGGATCTGATCCACGATCTGCTGGAGTCGTCGATCATCGAGGCCGGGCTGCTGCGGCTGGAGCTGCAGCCGGTGCGGCTGCAACTGCTGGCGGAGAGCGTGACCAGCGACATGGCGCGCCGCGCGCCCCAACACCGCTTCTTTGTGGATTTTCCACCGAGCTTTCCGATCGTGGACGCCGACCCGGATCGGGTGACGCAGATATTGCGCAACCTGCTGGACAATGCGGTCAAGTACTCGCCGGCAGGCGGCCTGGTGGTCGTGCGAGGCGAGGCGCGACAGGAAGAGGTGGTGATCAGCGTGGCCGACCAGGGGGTGGGCATTGCGCCGGAGCACCTGAACCGGCTGTTCGAAAAGTTCTTCCGGGCCAAGGGGATGCTTGGGACGGCACGTGGTGGGATCGGGGCTGGGGCTGCCGATCGCGCGGACGATCGTGGAGGGGCACGGCGGCCGGATCTGGGCCGAGAGCCGGCTGGGACAGGGCAGCACGTTCTACTTTACGCTGCCCCGCCAGGGGCTGAGCCAGGGCCGAAGAAGGAGGACGCTGAATGAATGACAAGATCCTGGTGGTAGACGATCAGCCGCGGGTGGTGCGCCTGGTCAGGGAGGTGCTGCAGGCGGTGGGCTATGAGGTGATCGCGGCCAGCAGCGGCGAGACGGCCATCGAGATGGTGGCGGTGGAGCAGCCCGACCTGGTGCTGCTGGACATTCTGCTGCCACAAGGGCCGGATGGCTATGAGGTGTGCCGCCGCATCCGCGAGTTCTCGGATGTGCCGGTGATCATGCTGACGGCCAAGGCGCAGGAGGCCGATATGCTGCGCGGCTTTGACGTGGGCGCGGACGATTATCTGACCAAGCCGTTCAGCGCCAAGGAGCTGATCGTCCGGGTGCGGGCGGTGCTGCGCCGCTCGAAACGGCCGGAGGAGGCGGTGACGGCCATTTTCCGGTGCGGGGAGATCGAGATCGACTTTGCGCGGCACACCGTGACGGTGCACGGGGTCGGGCCGGTGGCGCTGACCCGCACCGAGTATGCGCTGCTGCGGCAGTTGGCGCTCAACCCCAACTGCGTCATTCTCCACCAGGACCTGCTGACGGCGGTGTGGGGGCAGGAGTACCGCGACGACGTCGATTACCTGCGAGCCTACGTCCGCTACCTGCGGCGGAAGCTGGAGGCGGACCCGGCTAATCCGAAGTATATCGTGACCGTGCCGGGGATGGGCTATATGCTGGCCTGCCCGGAAGGGGAGCAGACAGGGCACGGGTAGTGGGCAGAGGGCAGCGCTGGCACAGAGCCGACGCTTCCAGACAGTGTCACGGCGGCTGCGATGGCAGCCGCCGTTTTTTCATGGGTTTTTCATAAGAGAGGGTAGGTTTTTCATGCCGTTCTCACAGGCTCCGAGATTTGCGTAGGAGCCTGTAGCTGTGCTATAATCCACGACGTACTAGGAGCTTTGGCAGGTTCCTTTCGCGAGATATACCCGTGGATACAAAGAGGTAGATTTCGGGTATATTTTTTGTTTGCCAATTTCCGAAAGAGCGTTCGTTTGCAGTCAGAAATCTGATTCTAAATAAATGAGGAGAAAAAGGTTATGAGTGAGCTGAATCCTTTCAAGATTGCCCAGCACCAGCTGGACGAAGCGGCCAAGATCATGGGCCTGGAACCGGCTGTGCACGAGCTGCTGCGCTGGCCGCTGCGCGAGCTGCACGTGACCCTGCCGGTCCGGATGGACGACGGCACGACCAAGATCTTTCACGGTTTCCGCGTTCAGTACAACGACTCGCGGGGTCCGACGAAGGGCGGCATCCGCTTCTTCCCGACCGAGACGATCGACACCGTCCGCGCCCTGGCGGCGTGGATGACCTGGAAGACGGCCGTGGTGGACATCCCGCTGGGCGGCGGCAAGGGCGGCATCATCTGCAACCCCAAGGAGCTGTCGATGGGTGAGCTGGAGCGCCTCAGCCGGGCCTACATCCGGGCGGTGGGCCACTTTATCGGCGAAGAGACCGACGTGCCGGCGCCGGACGTCTACACCACGCCGCAGATCATGGCCTGGATGATGGACGAGTACAGCGTCATGCGCGGCTACAATGTGCCGGGCGTGATCACCGGCAAGCCGCTGGCGCTGGGCGGCTCGGCAGGCCGGGGCGACGCGACGGCCCGCGGCGGCATGTTCACCATCCGCGAGGCAGCCAAGCTGCTGGGCATCGACCTGAAGAAGGCGACGGTGGCGGTGCAGGGCTATGGCAACGCCGGCCAGTTTGCCCACCAGCTGATGACCGAGATGTTCGGCTCGAAGGTTGTGGCCGTGTCCGACTCCAAGGGCGGCGTCTACTGCGCCGACGGCCTGGACTATGACGCGACGCTGGCCTGGAAGAATGACAAGGGCACCGTGGCGACCTACAAGTGCTGCGACACGTGCACCAAGGTCACGAACGAAGCGCTGCTGGAGCTGGACGTGGACATTCTGATTCCGGCTGCCCTGGAGAACCAGATCACGGAGGAGAACGCCGGCAACATCAAGGCCAAGATCGTGGCCGAGCTGGCCAACGGCCCCACGACGCCCGAGGCGGACGACATCCTGTTCAAGAAGGGCGTGTATGTCATCCCCGACTTTTTGTGCAATGCCGGTGGCGTGACCGTGTCCTACTTTGAGCAGGTCCAGAACGCCTACGACTATTACTGGGACGATTGATGAGGTCCGGGTGCGGCTGGACAAGAAGATGACGGCCGCCTTCCACGCCGTGCACGAGACGGCCAAGAAGTATGGGGTGAACAACCGGATGGGCGCCTACATCGTGTCGGTCGCCCGTGTGGCCGAGGCGATGAAGCTGCGGGGTTGGGTGTAACCCAATAGTAGAACAAACACAAAGAGCCCGGGTTCTGGCGAACCCGGGCTCTTTTTTGTTGCAGGAAACTGGAGTTTTTCATGAACTTTTCAGATGGCGAGTGGGCTTTCTATGACTTTTTCACGGGGTAGGTGGTATTATAGTGGCGAAGACGGGTGAAGCACAGTTGCCATCCGCCCAAAATGGCAGGGAGGTGCCGAAAATGAGCAAGAGAACCGAAGTCAAGTCCAAGAGTGTGGTGGACGCCGGGGTGTTGGCCCCGTCGCTGCATCTGCCAGACGCGTCGAGTACGGCAGCGATTATCCTATCGCAGGCGATGGAGTATTGTGCGCAAAAGATGGGGCTGGAGAACACCCAGGCAGCCATCGAGCAGGTGAAACAAGGTGACACCATGGCGTGCGGCTACTGCCATTACAGCGCGGCCCAACAGGTGGCCGATGCGCTGGGCATGTTGGACAGCAACGTGCAGGCTGCCTACATGTTCGAGTACGATGCCACCCCTGAGGATGTCTGCATGGGCGAGGCGGCGAGGATCATACCGCTGCACCTGCTGGTCTGGGTGGAACGCAAGACCGACGCCCTGAGCGCGCTGGTGGAAAGCCTGGATCGCGCCATGGCCCAGAGCCTGGCCAGCATGCTGGGCACGAGCGCGGATGCCCACGTCCTGGACGTGCAGGTAGTGGACGACAGCGACGTCAAGAACCGCACCGCCTACGGCGCGCTGCTCTCTTCGCTGTTCCAGCGGCCGATCAAGGTGTGGGACAGGCAGGAGTAGGGCCTGTGACTCAACAAATGACACAGACGCTCACCCGGACCGGTGCTAGCCCGGTCCGGGCCGAGCAGTCTGACCAGGGCCCGGCCTCTCGGCCGGGTCAAGAGACCCGAGCCAGCGCCTTTGGGGAGATAGTCTCGAGGGCCCTGGCCTTTACCGAGCAGAAAACCCGCCTGCGAGGGCGCGAGGCTGTCGTCCGGGCACTGCAGCAGGGACAGACGGCCGCCCATGACTATTTTCGCTACGGACTGGCGAAGGAGATCGGCAACTACCTGGGGCAGGCCGAGGCGACGGTCAAGGATGTATACCTGTACGAGCCCGAGTCGGCGACCGGCGAGGTTGTCAACGGCAAGACCAGCCTGACCAGAGAGCCTGGAGCTGATCGTGTGGGTGACCGGGCAGAAGGATCTGCTGCAGACCCTGGTAGAGACGCTCGACCAGGAGCTTACGGCCGAGTACAAGACG
This sequence comes from uncultured Chloroflexia bacterium, assembly GCA_963749455.1. Lineage (GTDB taxonomy): Bacteria > Chloroflexota > Anaerolineae > JAAYZQ01 > JAAYZQ01 > JAFGOG01. Next base: position 39,907 of record CAVVMX010000004.1, on the reverse strand, counting down.
CTGCTTGGGCCGGCAGTCAGCGCCATGCCGGGCTTGGTGACGGTAGACGTCATCGACGACCAGGACGTTCAGAAACGGGTGGGGAGCGGGGCGTTGGTCTCCTCGCTGCACACCCGGCCGCTGAAGGTGTGGAGCCGTTTCATCATCCGGCTGAACCCCGAGTATTGCGGCCAGTGTCACGTGTGCGTGGGGGCTTGTCCGTACGATGCCATTACGATCAGCGCCGGCGATACGACGGCCAAGATCGACCTGGACAAGTGCCAATTCTGCGGCATCTGCTACAGCGTCTGCCCGGCCGGCGCCATCGAAGCGGCATATTACGACTTTGCTTCGCTGGACAAGGACGTGCGAACGTCGGTGCGGGCTAACCAGGTCAAGGGGATCGCCCTGACCTGCCGGGGCAGCACGCCGACGGCCGAAGAGATCGAAAAGATCGTCGGCGGCCCTGGGTTTATGACAATCTGCCTGCCGTGCGTGGGCCGCACTCCCCCCGAGTTCTTTCTCAAGGCGCTGTCGATGGGGATCGAGCGGATTGCAGTGATCCCGTGCAAGGATGACCATTGCCGTTTCGAAGACGGAAGCCGGATGGTCCGCAGTCAGGTGCTGCTGCTGCAATCGCTGCTGCGAGGGCTAAACTATAGCAGCGACAGCCTGATCTTCCGAGAGGCAGATGGGCCGGTGGCCGTGGTGGACGCCGACCTGTGCACCGGCTGCGGGACCTGCATCAGCCTGTGTCCGTACGGCGCGATCAGGGCCGACAGCCAGGAAGACAAGGTGTTGTTCGTCGCCAATGTGGACGCCGAGCTGTGCCAGGGGTGTGGGATCTGCGTGGCGGGCTGCCCATCACGGGCCATCGACATGGCGCGCAACCCGCAGATCACTGCCGATATCGAGGCTGCGCTGGCGACCAGAGGGCAGGACGGCGGCCCACGCATCGTCGGATTTCGCTGCAACTGGTGCACCTACGGTGAGGCCGAGCCACCGTTCGAGCGGCTGCGGTACGGCACTCACGCAGTCCCGCGTATCGAGGTGATCCAGGTTCCGTGTGTGGGGCGGGTCGATCCGCTGCACGTGCTGTGGGCGTTTGTGCAAGGGGCCGACGGGGTTTTCCTGGGCGGCTGTCCGGCCGACGATTGCCGGTACATCGCGGGCAGTGAACAAGCCGAGAAGCGGATAGCGACACTGCGAGAGCTGATGGGAGCGTGTGGGTTTGACTCGAGGCGACTGCGGTTGGACCATGTCAGGCGCGGTACCCCTGATGCCTATGGCCAGGCCATACAGTCGTTCGCGACAGAAGTAGAGAAGCTGGGAACGCCAGTAGTCCGCTCATAATACGATTCGTAATGCGGTCGAGATCGCTCTGGGCGCTGCGGGCAGTGGCCTGCCAGCGCCGGGCGGTCGGAGACCGCTTTAGTCGTTAAAGGCAATAACAAGGGAGGACGACGATGTCAAAGAGACTAGAGACGGAGGTCTGGGCGCTGGACCGGTGCTGTGGCTGTGGCGACTGCATAGCGCTGTGCTCAAAAGGCGTGCTGCTGAAGGGGCCAGAAGCGCCCAGCCTGGAAAAGAGGCAGAAGAACCTGGGGTTGTCGCACACAACGCTGGACACCTGCACCTTCTGCCCAAGGTTCTGCGAGATGGGCTGTCCCCGGCTGGAGGAGGAATGGACCGCGCTGGAGCCGTGGCGCATCGTGTCGGTCCGGACCAAGCCCATAGGGGCGATCTTGGCAGACGGAGTTCATTCTGGAGAGCCGGGCGACGTCATCAAGCGGTTGTTGGTGGCGGCGATGGCCGCAGGGCTGGTGGACGGGGCGATCGTGTCCGACGTGGATCCCTGGACACTACAGCCACAGCTCAAGGTGGCGACGACGGTGGGCGAGGTGGTCGATACGCTGGGCACGCCGTACCTGTGGGCGTCGACGCTGACCGCCATGAACGAGGCGGTGTACGAGCTGGGGCTGGAGGCATTGGCCGTGGTCGGCACGCCGTGCGTCAGCCAGGGGCTGAGGAAGCTGAGGGCTGCGGACAACTCGCGGTTGGACCCGTACAAGAAAGCGCTGCGGCTCAGCATTGCCGAGTTCTGCACGGGGGTGTACAAGCCGGAGCTGACCATCGAGGCCCTGGTCGAAAAGATGGGGATCAGCCAGCATGCCATCAAGCGGCTGGAAGCATCGCCCCGCGACGGCCTGCTGACGGCCGTGTTGTGGGACGGAACGACCAGGACGCTGCCCCTGAGCGAGGTGGAAGGTCTGATGCGGCTCGGCTGCGCCCGCTGTGACGACTATGTGGGCGAGTCGGCCGACATTGCCGTGGGAACGGTCGGCGCCAAGGAAGGGTATGCGACGCTGATCGTGAGAAGCCAGGCCGGCGACATCTGCCTGCGCGCGGCGCTCGACATGGGGCTGCTGGAAGTGAGCGACGAGGTAAATATGGCGGCGCTCGCCATGGCCAGCCAGGAAAAGGACAGACGGCAGCGGGCACAGGCATTCGACAAGCTGACGATGATGATGCTCGACGCGCTGGGCGAGCCGCTCAAGAGGGCCGAGGTCAAGAAGGCGTTCATGCGCCTGTATGACAAGTCTGAGAGGCAAGTCGGCCAAGTCACGAAGGGAGGAGGCGAACTGCAATGTCACTTGCGGTCAATGCTAAGGATAAGGATCTGCGCGCCGTCAGCGCCGAACTACGGGGCCTGATTTCAGACGGCAAGGTTGTCATCAGCAATGCCGCCCATCTGCATGGGCTGTGCGCCGGGCTCAAAGCCGGCGACATCACGATCAAGGGCGATGGCGGCGACTATATGGGGGCGCTGAACGACGGGGCGACCATCCGGGTCAAGGGCAACGTCGGCCGCTACCTGGCCGACAACATGACCAAGGGCACGGTCCTGGTCGACGGGAGCGCCGGCTATGGCGTGGGCGCCTACTGCTACGGCGGGACGATCATGGTCAACGGCGATGCCGGCGACTTTACGGCGGTGATGAACAAGGGCGCCACGATCGTGATCAACGGCAACGTGGGCGACGAAGTTGCGACCTATATGCTGGCCGGCGACCTGGTCATTGTCGGCAACGCCGGCAAGAACCTGGCCAACTATCTGATCCGCGGCAACGTCTATATCGGCGGAGAGTGGGCCAGCCTGGGCCACAACACCCTGTTGGAAGAGATGACGGCAGACGACGTCGCCAAGCTGCGCGGCTACCTGGCCGAATACAAGATCGAGGCCGATCCGACGGCTTTTCGCAAGATCGTTCGCCTGTCAGAGAAGCCCTTCTACAAAGCCAAGAAGACTGCCTGACCGGAGCTTTCGGGCCTAGAAGCGACCTATTTAGGAGAAGAAAGATGCCACCAGTAAATGGAACTTTTTGCGTCACTGTGATGAAGGACCTGTGCATCAACGCCAGGATGCCCGGCAAGTGCGCCACGTGCGTCGAGGTGTGCCCCTACGAGGTGTATGCCATCAATGCCACGGGGCACGTCCATGTCCAGAACTACAATGCCTGCGTTGGCTGCCGGATCTGCTCTGAATTCTGCCCCGAGGATGCCATCCGCATCAATCCGGCCGAGTCAGAGATAGCGGCGCGGTCACCGTGGACATTTCCCCAGGTGGAAGAGATCCACCACAAGGCCCTGACCGGCGAGTATCAGCTGCGCGGCTTTGGGACCATGGGCGGCTATACGCCCAACTTTGACAATATCACCATTATCCCGTCTCAGATCGCCTCGGCGGCGCCCCGCGACAAGTACCGCGAGGAGTGCAACATGGAGGTGGTCATCGGCGAGGATACCTGCGAGAATCCGATGCGCCTGCATTACCCATTCTACTTTGCCGCCATGTCGTTCGGCGCCCTGTCCAAGGAGGCGCGGATGGCGCTGGCCATCGGCGCTGCCCAGACCGGGATCGCCAGCAGTACGGGCGAAGGCGGGCTGGTGAAGGATGAGACGTGGCTGCTCAAGGGCTATGAGAACGAGGCGCGAACGATCAAGCGCTGGAGCCCAGGCGGCTACCTGATCGTCCAGTGGTCCACCGGCCGGTGGGGAGTGTCGGCCGATTATGTCCGCGCCGGCGACGCCGTGGAGGTCAAGATCGGGCAGGGGGCCAAGCCGGGAATGGGCGGCCACCTGCTGGGATCGAAGGTCACGGCCGAAGTCGCTGCCGTCCGCGGCGTGCCGGTCGGCAGCGATGCTCTGTCGCCCTGCCGCTACTATGACGTGCTGGAGCCCCACGACATGAAGCGGATGGTGGCGTTCCTGCGCGACGTCACAGAGTACAAGGTGCCGATCCTGTTCAAGCTTGGCCCGAGCCGCCCCTACGAGGATGTGAAGGCCTGTGTCGAAGCCGGGGCCGACGCCATCTCGCTGGACGGCCTGGTCGGCGGCACGGGTGCATCGCCGGCGGTGGTCACCCAGGGCGTCGGCGTTCCGACGGTGGCGCTGATTCCGCCCGCGGTGCGCGCCCTGAAGGAGATGGGCGTCCACCACAAGGTCAAGCTGTTTATCCTGGGCGGCATCCGCAACGGCATGGATGCCTACAAGGCCATCGCCATGGGCGCCGACGGGGTCGGGTTTGGCACCGCGGCCGAGATCGCCATGGGCTGCCGGGCGTGCATGGCCTGCCACATCGGCAACTGCCCGTACGGCATCACCTCTCAGGTCCCCGAGCTGCGCGCCCGGCTGGACCCGGTGGAAGCCGGACAGCGCCTGGCCAACTTTATCAAGGCCACGGCCGAAGAGCTCAAGATCCTGACGATGCTCTCGGGCCACAGCGACATCAGGGAGCTGAGCGGAGAGGACCTGCGGGCCATGGAGCCCAACATCGCCGCCATCACCGGTCTCAAGCTGATCGGCTATGACAGACCACTGTCGATGTGGGAAACCGCAGCAGCAAAACGCGTGCTGCTCATAAGCAGGTGGTGAACGAAATGGGAAAACTAAAGCTCGGCCTGTATTGGGCTGCTGCCTGCGGCGGCTGTGACATCGCCGTCGTCGAGCTCCGGGAAAAGATCCTGGATCTCGACGCCGCGGCAGAGATCCTCTTCTGGCCCGCCGCCATGGACTACAAGTACGAGGACGTCAGGGCCATGCCCGACGGCCACATGGACGTGTGCCTGTTCAACGGCTCAATCCGCAATACAGAGAATGAGCAGATGGCGCATCTCCTGCGGCAGAAGGCCAAGGTGCTGGTCGCTTTTGGCTCGTGCGCTACCGAGGGCTGCATCCCCGGCCTGGCCAACCTCTTTGACCGTGGATCTATCTTCCAGCGGGTCTACCGGGAAACGCCTTCGACCGACAACCCGACTGGGCACCCTGCCCCAGGCCACCTCCCACGTGCCGGAAGGCGAAGTGGAGATTCCGGCTCTTCTGCGAGACGGTCCGGACACTGGGCCAGGTAACGAACGTAGACTATTACGTGCCAGGCTGTCCGCCCCAGGCGCCCCAGATCTGGGCTGTCATCGAAGCGATCCTGAGCGGCACTCTCCCGCCCAAGGGCAGCATCGTGGGAGCCAACGAGAAGACAGTCTGTGACGAATGCAAGCACAAGCGCGAAGAAAAGCATATCGTCAAGTTCTACCGGCCTCACGAGATCCTCCCCAACCCGAACCAGTGCCTCTTCGATCAGGGGATCATCTGCGCGGGGCCGGCCACGCGCGGCGGCTGTGGTGCGCTGTGCACCAAGGTGGGCATGCCCTGCCGTGGCTGCTACGGCCCGGCGCCCAACAACACCGACCAGGGCGTAGCGCTCATGTCGGCCGTTGCCGCGGTTGTGGATGCTGACACCGAGGAAGAAGCCGCCCGTATCATCGGTGAGATTGTGGACCCGGTGGGCACCTTCTATCGCTTTGGACTGCCCGTATCGCTGCTGAATCGGGCAAAGCTTGACTAGGGAAAACTGGTATGAAAAAGATCAGCATAGATCCTATCACCCGGCTGGAAGGCCACGGCAAGATCGATCTCTTTCTCGACGACGCAGGGGAATGTAGCCAATGCGTACCTGATCGTCCCCGAGCTGCGTGGCTTTGAGAAGTTTGCCGAAGGCCGGCCGGTCGAAGAGATGCCGCGCATCACGCCGCGCATCTGCGGCGTCTGCCCCGAGGCGCACCACATGGCTTCGGCCAAGGCGGCCGACGCCGTCTATCACGTCGAGGTGCCGCCGGCGGGCAAGAAGCTGCGCGAGCTGCTCTACTCTGCCTTTTTCGTCGCCGACCACGCGACCCACTTTTACATCCTGGGCGGACCCGATTTTGTCATGGGACCAGACGCCCCGGTCGCCGAGCGAAACATCCTGGGCGTGATCCACAAGGTCGGGCTGGAGATCGGAGGGCGGGTGCTCAAGTGCCGCGGGATGGCCATGGACATCATCGGCACGTTGGGCGGCAGGACGATCCATCCGGTGTGCGCCATCCCCGGCGGCATGAGCAAGGCGATCAACGAAGAAGAGCGAGCGCAGTTTGAGGCAACGGCCCGTGAGCTGGTGGATTTTGCCCAGTTCACGCTTCAGATCTTTCGCGACATCGTGCTGGGGAACAAGGCCTACGTGGACATGATCCTGTCCGACGGCTATACCATGCCCACCTACTACATGGGCCTGGTGGACAAGAACAACCACGTCAACTTTTACGATGGCCAGGTCCGTGTCGTCGATCCCGAGGGCAAGCAGTTTGTCAAGTACAGCCCCGAGCAGTATCTGGATGTGATCGCCGAGCATGTCGAGCCGTGGACATACCTCAAGTTCCCCTACCTGAAAAAGGTGGGGTGGAAAGGGTTTGTCACCGGCAAGGATAGCGGCGTCTACCAGGCCACGCCCCTGTCGCGGCTGAACGCCAGCGACGGCATGGCCACGCCGCGGGCTCAGCAAGCGTACGAAGAGCTGTACAGCACGCTGGGCGGCAAGCCGGTGCACCACACCTTGGCGACCCATTGGGCGCGGCTGGTCGAGCTGCTCTACGCCGCCGAGCGCCTGCTGGAGCTGTCCACCGATCCCGAGATCACCGACCCGCACGTGCGCAACATCCCGACCGAGAAACCGACGGAAGGGGTGGGCATCGTCGAAGCGCCGCGCGGGACGCTGACCCATCACTTTGTCACCGACGAGAAGGGGCTCATCAAGAAGGCGAACCTCATCGTGGGAACGACCAACAACTATGCACCCATGTCCATCTCGATCAAGAAGGCGGCCCAGGCCCTCATCCAGAAGGGGCAGGTTGTCAGCGGAGGCATCTTGAACCGGGTAGAGATGGCTTTCCGCTCGTACGACCCCTGTCTTGGCTGCGCGACCCACACCCTGCCCGGCCAGATGCCGCTGGAGGTCCGGATCCGCGACGCCCAAGGCAACATCCTGGAAGTGCTGCAGCAGAACCTGGACTAGCTGTTGATAGCCGGCCTATGATCGATCCTCTTTGGGGCCATTGGCGACAATGGCCCCAAAGGGGCAGGCTGGGATGCACGCCCGGCAGCCGTAACAGCGGCTGGGATCGATAAAGGCCGGCTCCCCTCGATCGATGCGGACGATGGCCTTGGTGCGGCAGGCCTTCCGCGCCACACACTTGAGGCAGGCGTGACATAGCTCATCCCGCACGAGCGGGACGGCTGTGACTTGCGCCTTGACATTGTCGATTCCCGACATCTGTTTCTCCGGCTCCTCGTCCCTTTGCCACATACCCCCAGGGGGTGTTCTCCCTCGGGGGGCTTTATAGCACAGTCGATGCCGGCTGTCAAATCTAGCGATCAGATTCACAAACCAGGACAAGTGTGGTATACTGTTGCGGAGTAACCAACCGGGGAGAGTCGGATGGATCAGACAACCTTCAAGCCTGGAGCTGATTTCGCCCAGCGCCTAGACGAACAGGACGAGCTGGCTCCTTTCCGGGCTGCCTTTGTCGCCGCCGATGCGGACCTGATCTACCTGGACGGCAACTCCTTGGGCCGCCTGCCGGCACGGACCGTAGAGCGGGTACGGGCCACGGTGGAACAGGAATGGGGCCAGGGCCTGATCCGGAGCTGGAACGCCGGCTGGTACCAGGCGACCGCCCGCATCGGCGACAAGATCGGGCAGTTGATCGGCGCCGGGCCGGGTCAGGTCGTGGTCAGCGACTCCACGTCGGTCAACCTGTTCAAGCTGGTCATGGCCGCCCTGGCACTGCGGCCGGAGCGCGACTGGATCGTCAGCGACGTGCTGAACTTTCCCACCGATCTGTACGTCCTGGAAAGCTGCGTCCGGCTGCTGGGCGGCCGCCACCGCCTGCACCTGGTCCCCTCACCCGACGGCATGACGGCCGATCAGCCGGCCCTGTTTGATGCCCTGGACAAGCGGACGGCGCTGCTGACCCTGTCACACGTCGCATTCAAGAGCGCTTATCTGTACGACGCCGTGGCAGTGACCGAGCGGGCGCACCAGGCCGGTGCGCTGGTGCTGTGGGACTTGAGTCACTCGGCCGGGGCCGTCCCCATCGAGCTCGACCGCTGGGGCGTGGATCTGGCCGTGGGCTGCACCTACAAATACCTCAACGGCGGCCCCGGCGCCCCGGCATTTCTTTACGTCCGGCGCGAGCTGCAGGAAGCGGCGCTATCGCCGATATGGGGCTGGTTCGGCCGGCGCTCCCCCTTTAGCTTCGACCTGCACTATGAGCAGGCAGAGGGGGTAACCCGCTTCCTGGTCAGCTCTCCGCCCATCGTGTCGCTGCAGGCCATAGAGCCAGGCCTCGACCTGATCCTTGAAGCAGGCATGGATCGCATCCGGAGCAAGTCGGTGCAACTGACGTCCTACCTGGTCTACCTGGTGGACACGGTTCTGGCGCCATTGGGCTTTGCGCTGGGCTCGCCTCGCGATCCGGCCTGCCGCGGCTCTCACGTCAGCGTCCGCCATCCAGAAGGCTACCGCATCAACCGCGCGCTGATCGAAGAGATGGCCGTCCTGCCCGACTTTCGCGAGCCGGACAATATCCGGCTGGGTCTGTCGCCGCTCTACACCTCCTTTGCCGACGTGTGGGTCGCCGTCGACCGGATCCGGCAGGTGGTTGAGGAAGAACGCTACCGCCACTACCCCCTGGAGCGCCTGCCGGTCACCTGAGCATGGACACACACCACAGAAAGGGACCCTCCTGGGCCGCCTGGGCCGTGCTCGTGGCGCTGCTGGGCATTGCCCTGGCGCTGCGCTGGCGCTACATCCAGGAGATCAGCCTCTTTGTGGACGAGTTCGTCACCGCCTGGGCAGCGCGCAACATCCTGGCCCACGGGCTGCCGATCTTTCCCTCCGGCGATTTCTACCCGCACGGCCTGATCTTCACCTACCTGGAAGCGCCGTTCGTCGCGGGAGGGTTCGACGAGACGCTGGCCCGCCTGCCCGGCCTGATCGTCAGCCTGGCCGGGCTGCCGGTCGCCTTCTGGGTTGGGAGGCGGCTTCTGTCAGATACGGCAGGGCTGGTCGCCGCGGCGGCAATGGCGGTGGATCCGGAATGCATCACCTGGGGCGGGCGGGCGCGGATGTACGGCCTGCTCCAGCTCCTGGCGCTGCTCGTCATCTACTTTTTCTACCGGGGGCTGGCCGAGGACCGGCCCCGATATCGCTGGGCAGCCATGGGGTTACTGGTCGTAGCCATCTTTACTCACGCCGAGGCCGCCTTTCTGCTGCCGGTATTGGCCCTGGCTGCACTGGTGGCCTGGCCCTGGCGCCGCCTGTTCCGGTGGAGCGTGATCCTGCCGTTTGCCCTCGGCGCGGCAGGGGCCGGCGCCTTTTACTTGATCGCCAAGTTCGGCCAGCCGGGACACCTGGAGACCCTGCAGGAGACCCGCCCCTACCTGGCAATCGGGGTGCAGTCCCTGCTGAGCGGGCCGGCGCTTTTCGCGCCGATCTTTACCCGGCTCTACCGTCTGCCCTTCACCGTCCTGGCGTTGGCCGGCCTTTGCGTCCTCTTCTGGCAGTGGCGCAGGCGACAACCGGGCGGGCAGGGCCGTCGCTCGGCGCTGATCTACCTGTATGTCATCCTGGCAGGTCTGGGCGCACTGCTATTCCTGCTGGCCGGCCCAACCTGGCAGAACGAGCGCTATTTCTTCCTCGCCCTGCCCGTCCTGTTCCTGATTGCCGGCGAGGCGCTGCACCGGATCGTGCTCGCGCTGGCTGCGCGCGCCTGCCTGTCCGCGGCTCGCATCCGATCCTGGGCGCACAGGTACTTCCTGCCGTCGCGGCTGTACTGACAGCCCTCTTTGTCGGGCTTGACCGGCGCCCGCGATGCCTACGTCCAGGTATGGGGCTACGATCAGGCTTTCAGCGCTCTCCAAGAGCGATGGCAGCCGGAGGCAGGCGATCAGATCGCCACGCCGATGACGACGGCGTGCTGGCTCTACCTGGGTCGCTGCGACCATTTTGCCATCCAGCGCGGCTATGAGGAGTTTGTCGTGCCCCGGCCCGCCGACGGTGTGCTCGCCGACCTGTGGACCGCCACGCCGATCATGACCACAACTGCGGCCTTGACCGAGCTGCTGACCACGGCGCCCCGCGTCTGGTTCGTGGTCGACGGCTGGCGCTTGCAGACCCGGTACGAGCCGGAGTTCATCCTGGAAGTGCTGGACCAGATGACGCTCGATTATGACGAGCGGGGGGTGATGATCTTCCACGGTGAGGGGTACAACCCCAGGCCGCAGCCGGCCGTGAAGCGCCAGCGCCAGGCTGATTTCAACGGCGAGCTGGCACTGACCGGCCTGAGCCTGTCGTCGGGCCAGCCCAAGCCGGGCGAGACACTGGAGGTCACGCTGGACTGGCAGGCGCTGGACAAGGCAGGGCCTGCTTACACCGTCTTTCTGCACCTGGTCTCGCCCGAGGGCGACCGGGTGACCGGCGCGGACGAGCCGATCTTGAGGGGGGTGTACCAGCCTGATCTGTGGCCCAAGGACCGGACGCTGCCCGACCGGCACCAACTGGTGCTGCCGGCCGACCTGCCGCCCGGTCACTACCGCCTCGACCTAGGGCTGTACTATCCCGGCAGGGCCGACAGTCCGCTAGCGGTGGATGGAGAAGGGGGCAACCGGATCGCGCTAACCTACTTGACGGTCGGAGAGGTGGCGGCGCCACCTTTACCCTCGCATCCCGCAGAGATCCACTTTGGCGATCAGATCCGCCTGACGGGCCTGGACCTGAGCAGCAGACAGGAACCAGCGATTGGCACGACATACACCCTTACACTCTACTGGCAGACGCTCGGGCCGGTAGCGAGCGACTACAAGGCGTTCGTCCATCTGATCGGTCCAGACGGCGATATCGCCAGCCAGGATGATGCGCCACCCGGCGGCCTCTTCTTCCCGACGTCGGCCTGGCTGCCGGGCGAGACCGTGGTCAGCTCGCACACGCTGAGCCTGAAAGCCGACGCTGCGCCCGGCGAGTACCGTCTGCTGGTCGGTCTCTACCAGCCGGTGAGCAGCGAACGCCTGCCGGCCGCGGATGCGGCGGGCCAGTCGCTCGGCGATGCAGTCCAGCTGACCGTCATCCCTGTCGAGGAGGAGCCACGATGAAAAAGAGCAAGCAATGCGCCGAATGAAGTGGTTGGAGATAGACAGGCTGTGGCGAGCCGGCGTCTGGGCGCTGATCGTGGCCTATTTCCTCTACTTTGGCGTATTGACGGTACAGAAGCATAACGCGTTCCAGACTACTGCCTACGACCTGGGCAACGTGGATCAGGCGGTGTGGAACACGCGGCAGGGGCGGCCGCTGGCCTTGACCAACATCGAAGGGCTGACCAACCGCCTGGGAACCCACGTCGAGCCGATCCTGGCGCCGATCTCGCTGCTCTATTTCGTGTGGAGCGATCCCCGTGCGCTGCTCCTGTTCCAGACTGCGGTCATTGCCCTCGGCGCATGGCCGGTATACCTGATTGCGAGACGAGTGGTCAGTGGCCAGTCCCCGGCGACGTCGAGGGCGTACCAGATCTCACCCCTTACAGAGCACGCTTTGCCGGTCACTTTCGTCCTAATCTATCTGTTCTTCCCTGCTCTCGAGTCGGCCAACCTTTTTGACTTTCACGCCGTAGCGCTGGCGCCGACCTTTTTCCTGTTTGCTTTCTACTGCCTGCTAACCGAGCGGTGGGGTGGGTTTGCCTTGTTTGCGGTGCTGACGATGAGCTGCAAGGAGGATGCGCCCCTCCTGGTGGTGATGCTGGGGTTATACCTGCTGGCGGTCAGCCGGGGCCGTCAGTGGCGCGTGGCCCTGCCGACCGTGGCCATCGCCGCGACCTGGTTCATCGTGGCAGTGGGGGTGATCATGCCCCACTTTGATACAGGGGGCGTGTCGCCTTTTGCCAACCGCTACGCCTGGCTTGGCGATGGGCCGGTCGAGATGGCGACTACTCTGCTCACCCGGCCGGGACTGGTGGCCAAGCACGCCCTCACCGCCGAGAACCTGGCGTACGTGCGCGATTGGCTGGCGCCGGTGGCATGGCTGCCGGTCCTGGCGCCGCTGGAGCTGCTGCTTGCCGCGCCGGTGCTGGCGGTCAACCTACTGAGCACCGACGGCTTTATGCACCAACTGGAGGGGTTTCACTACGGGGCAGTTCTGGCGCCGATCGCCGTCCTCGCTGCGGTCTATGGCGCCGCCTGGCTGCTCCGCCGCCTGCCCCACTTCCGGCCTCTGCCATCATTGATCGTCATCGTCGTCCTGACCGCAACGCTGGTTTATCACATCAGTCACGGCTATACCCCGATGGCCGCGGACTGGCGCATGGAATGGCCGGTAATGTCGGAACATGACCGGCTCGGCGCGGAGATGGCCCGCCGGGTGCCGGTCTCCGCCTCGGCGGCGGCGCTGCCATACCTCAACCCCCACGTCAGCGAACGGCAGGAACTGACGATGATCGAGAAGGTCGAAAATGGACTGCCCGCTCCGCTGCACGACGCCGAGTATGTATGGCTGGACGTGACCAACGGCTGGCCGCTACACCCTAACGATCTGAAGACAGGGATCGAGAACCTGCTGGCCGGCGACTATGGGCTGGCCGAAGCCGCCGACGGCTATGTGCTGTTGCAGCGGGGCGCCCAGGAGAAGAGACTGCCCGGCGCCTTTTACGATTTCGCCCGCGTCGAGGATGCGCAACCCCAGTATCCGATGCGCCTCCAGTTCGTGCTGGGCGGCGAGCCGGCGATCGAATGCCTGGGCTTTGATCTGAGCCGGCAGAAGGACGGCGTGCAGGCCGCCTTCTACTGGCGCGCGCTGGGCCCTCTGCCTGCCGGCCTGCGGCTATATCCGTTCTATTTCGAGGACGCAACGGGACAGATCGTGGAAGACACGACGCTACGGCCGATGATCGCCACGGTGTGGTATCCGCCGGAGGATTGGCAGCCCGGGGAGGTGATCAAAACCAGCATGCTCCCCTGGCCGGTCGGCCCTGATTTCGGCGTGGGGCTGGGCGTGGTGCAGGGGCAGGACTGGAATGCCGTGGATCAGCGGCTGGCGATCCGCGTCGAGTCGTCCGACGTGGTGATCCGATTGTTCGACGGCAGCACCTGGGCGCGGTTGATCGGCGTCGAGAACAGCCAGCCGGTCGAGGAACGGCGGACTTTTGACCTGCCTTCGCCCCGGAATCCGCTCGTGGCGGATTTCGGCCCGATCCGGCTGCTCGGGATCTGATCTGAGGAGACGCCGAGCAGCAACAGGCATCACGCTGTACTGGCAGGCCGACGAGCGGATGGAGACCGGCTACAGCGGTGTTTGTCCAGCTTCTGGACGAGCAAGGACGGGTGCAAGCCCAGGTCGACGCCGTGCCGCAGCACGGGTCATACCCCACCTTCTGGTGGATGCAGGGCGAGGTAGTAGCCGATCCGATCAGTTTGGTGATGCCGCCTGACCTACGGCGCGGCGAGTCGTACCGCCTCATCGCCGGGCTGTACGATCCGGCCACAGGAGACCGGCTGCCGGTGGCGGATACAGGGCTCGATTATGTGGAGCTGACCGAGTTACAACCATAAGAATCTGCTATGGCGGGGGTCAATCTGAGCGGAGCCGACCTGCGCTATTTGCCGACATGCTGGACTGTAGCACCAGTGGCGACCGGTTTTCCATTCTCCATTCGCACGCCTCCTTCGGGCATGGGCGGGCCGTTGTGGTCTCGGAAGTAAAGCGGCAGCCCTTCTGCGAAATTGATCGGATAGATGGTCGGATCTTGACGCTGGTGGTGAATATGGATATGGGGCTCGCTCGTATTGCCCGAGTTCCCACATTGCCCGATGATCTGTCCTTCCTCCACTTGGTCTCCTACTTGCACGAGAACACTTGACGGCTTGAGATGGGCAATGATCAGGTATGTCCCCGTTTCCAGCTTGATCGCGATGAAATTGCCTTCCGGCGCTTCAGTATTGTTCGAGGCCACACCGGGCGTCATGTCGGGCTCTCCATCATGGGCCTGCACCACATACCCCGCGGCGGGAGCAACGACAGGGACACCGTAACAGCCGTAATCGGTCAGCTCGGCGCTTCCCGTAAAGTATGGCTCCACGAGGAAATCGTACGCCCAGCGTTGATCAGGGACGACGACGTGCCTGTTGACATCAAATCTGTCCCCACCCCAGACCACCTTTAGAGGGACGTTTGCAGGCAGGCGCACCGTGGCAGAAGGGGTCATGGATGTGATGGACGCCGGATAAGCCACCACCGGAAAAACCAGCAGGAGGGCCGGAAGCATGGCAAGCAACGAGACCAGTCCGGTTATGACGACAGCTCTGCTCAAGCGCCGGCGCACGATGGCATACAGCACGACGACAATCAGGGTGAGCAGACCCAGCAGAGGAGGAACTAGCTGGAGCAGGTACCAGCCCGCGATTTTGGTCATGCCCCCCAGGAGGATCATGACCAGCAGGCACACGACAGCCAACAGGATCACTGTGACAGGTATCCAGCGCAGGAAGCGCCAGGCAGAGGAATCGGTGAACCGGTTTCCTTTTTGGTTCATTTAGCGTGCAAGCCCTTTCGCCCAGCCGGCAGCGTGCTCAAGCTCACCATCCAGGGACAGAGCGCCACACACCGGGAGCAGACGTGGAACGTGTGCTCGTCAAAGGCTCTGAGGCTCATATACCTCGCCGCGGACTCGGGGCGCAGCTTGCTCAGAATGAAGAACCAGAGCCTGGACATCTGGGGTGTGCGTGCGGTGTGGCTCAGGCAGGCCATGATGCGGACCCGCTTTTTCTCGATCGAGATGGCCTGCACGGGGCAGGCATCGGCGCAGATGCGGCAAGCAGGTGGGCAGCCAGGACGATCGACCAGGTAGCCTAACCCCTGGACGTCCGAATGGCGGTATGCCTGGGTCAAGGACTTCACATCTATGTCTCGCCGACCAGCCCGGATCCAGATGAGATGGGCTATGTCGGCTCGTTCCAACTGGAACACGCCGGCATCGACCAGACCTTCACCTTCGATCCGGTGCAGGCCCGCTACGTGGCCCTGGTGGTCATCTCCCACTATGGCAGCGCCGAAGGGATCACCCTGAACGAGTTCGAGGTGTATGAAGCGCCGGCCGGGTCGGTGCCGGTCGAGCCGATCTATGCCGGCGAGGCGACAAACCTGGCGGCGGCCAGCAGCGGCGGGCGGATCGTGGACTATTCCAGCCAGGATTCGCTGGGGAACTGGCCGGCCGACAACCTGATCGACGGCCAGAAGGACACCGCCACCGGCTGGAGCTCGGACAACGTCGAGGATCGCCAATACGTCATCTTGGCCTTTGCGGAGGACCAGCTCCACACCGTCGGCCGGGTGGTGCTGAACCCCTATTCGGATCGATACCAGGAGGATTGGATCCAGGATTTCGAGCTGTGGGGCTCGGACAGATCGCCGGACCTGGACGCCATGTCGTCGCTGGGCCAGTTCCACCTGCAGCAGGTGGGCGAGGACCAGGTGTTCACGTTCGAGCCAACGGAGCTGCGCTACATCGCCCTGGTGCCGATGTCGAACTATGGCGGGACCGAGTTCGCCCTCAACGAGTTCGAGGTGTATGAGGCCGGCGCCGCCATCAGGCAGGCACCGGCGAAGGGGACTACCGGCGCCGAGACAAAGAGCGCAGCGTCGCTGGTGGTGACGCCTGCCGTCGAAGGGGCAACTCGCCCGGTTGACGCTCCTTCGGAGACCTCCGGCAGCTCACCGGCTATTCGCCGAAACAGATGGCCAGCAGCGGCGGCTCGCCGGTAGACAATATCGAGTACGAGATCGAGCAGTTCGACCTGGTGCCGGTCATTTATCACCTGTACGGCACCTACTTTAACAACCTGGTGGTAGTCGACTGTGACGAACCGCAACGACCAGCCGGCCAGGCTGCGGGTGGAAACGACCATCCCCAACTATACCGAGACGGCGGTCGATACCCTGACCCTGGCGCCGGGCGAAACGATCGAGGTCGCCCAGAATCCACCTCTCACCCCGGCTGCCCTGGACCTGCTGCACAGCCAGAAGAACGTCGAGGTGCACGTCCGGGTCGATTATCTCAAGGAAGGCGAACAGCGACTCGTCTACGAGGGGACCGCCCCGCTGACCATCTATTCGCGCGGCGATTTCCCGTGGAACCTCCCCGGCTACTACAACGGGACGGTCTTTTTGGCTTCCCTGGTCATGCCCAACGACCCGGCCCTGGACGAGCTGATGCGCGTCGCGGCCGACTATATGCCCAGCGGGACCATCTCGCAACGGCTACGGCGACGAGCTGGACAGCGACCACAGCGTTTGGGAGCGGATGAAGGCGATCTATGACGCCGTGTCCGACTATTACGACGTGACCTATGTGTGGGTGGGCACCAGTTTTGTGCCCAAGGAGAAGGAGGAGCAGGGGTTCGGGTTGCAGCGGCTCAAGCTGCCGTACGAGGTACTGGAGACAAAGAGCGGCATGTGCGTCGAGCTGTCGTCTCTGTTCGCCTCGGTCTTTGAAAAGCTTGGGCTGCGCCCATCCTGCTCACGGTGCCAGGCCACGTCTATGTCGCCGTCCCGATCTCGTGGGACAGCAGCACCTACTATTTTCTGGAAGCGACGCTCGTTGGGCGGGCGTCGTTCGAAGAGGCGGTCCAGGTCGGCTCGACGAGTTCATGAACGACGCCAAGCCGTACATGGAAGAGGACCGGCTGGACTACTATTTCTGGCTGGATGTGAGCGAAGCCCGCCAGGAAGGGATTTGGCCCATTCCGTGGCGATGAACACGATCAGGCGCAACTGCGACCGCATCGGGAGTTTGTCCTCGTCCTGATCCTGGCCATGGCCTTGCGGGTCATGGCCGTGCTGGTCTTTCGCCCCGGCGGTTACCTGGGCGAGATGTCGGATTTCAGCTACTACCGGCTGCTGCTCAGCATGACCAACCAGGGTTACTATCCCCTCGTCCACTTCTGGACCGAGTACCCGCCCGTATTTCCGTGGCTGATGCTGGGCCTGTACCGGCTGAGCCTGCTGATCCCGCCCTGGGGAGAGCCGGGAACCTGGTTCTACCTGCTGCTAAGCACGGTGCTGGTCGTCGTCGAGGCCGGAAACCTGATCGTGCTGTACGCCATCGGCCGGCGCTTGTACGGCGACAACGAGCGGGCAGTGCGGGTGTGCTGGATCTATGCCGTGCTGTTGATCCCGATCCTGATCCTTTTCGGCGGCTTTGACGGGCTGGCTCTCCTGTTCCTGCTGCTGGCGGTGCTGTTCACCCTGGACCGGCGGCCGGTTGCCGCCGGCGTTGCCGCCGGGGTGGGGTTTATGACCAAGCTGGTGCCAATCGCCGCCCTGCCGGCGGCCTTTCTCCACCTGAGCCGGCTGTCGCAGCGGGCCAAGCTGCTGCTCGCGGCGACGTTGGTCGTGCTGTTGATCGCAGCGCCTTTCCTGGTCACCGGACCCGATTACCTGTTGCAGTCGCTCAAGAGCCCGGTCATCCGCTCCACCTGGGAGACGGTGTGGGCGTTGATCGACGGCTACTACTCCTACGGCGTGGCCGGTGGGGTGGACCGCTTTGACCCGCAGATGGCGGGCGCGGCGCAGCACCCCACCAGACTGCCATGGCTGGCGATCACCATCGCCTTCTGCCTGTTCTACCTGTACCTGTTTACCCGGCGGGTCGACTGGCGCGATGGCCGGCGGGTCGTAGCCTTTACGGCGCTGACGCAGAACCTGCTGACGCTCTATTTCAAGGGCTACAGCCCGCAGTTCCTGGTCATGCTCCTGCCGTTCGTGCTGTTGCTGATCCCCGGCTGGCGCAAGATCGCCTACGTCCTGCTGCTGAGCGCCATTAACCTGGTCGAGTATCCGATCTATTTTGTGGTGCTGCCCGACCAGCACTGGCTGCTGGCCGGCACGGTCTTGACGCGGACGCTGATCCTGGTCATCCTGAGCGTCGAGTATGCCGCCCAGGTCTATGGCTGGCGGGCGACCGAAGGGAGTCCCGGAGCGCCAGCGGAGTGGATGGAGCGGACCTGGTCGCGCCTGGCCGCGGGGGTGACGGTCCTGATTACCGTCTTGGGCCTGGTGGGGGCCATCGCCGGTTTCCAGGCCTACTCCCAGGGACGCTACGAGGCCAGCCCGCACCGAGCGGCGATGGAGACGCTGAAGGACCAGGCCGAGGCAGGGGCGACGGTTGTCGTCGACGATCAGACCACCTACGAGCAGTTATACCCCTTCCTACACACCCGCTTCCGCCTGGCCGAGGTAGAGACGTTCGACTATCTCCCGCCGTGGGAGACACGACTGGCGGAGGTGATCGCCGGGTCCAGCGGCCCGGTGTGGGTCTATGCTCCGGCCGAGTCGCCGCTCCACGCCTGGATGGCCGAAAGGTACCAGCCGCTAGCCACTTCTGAATTCGAGACCCGGCGCCTGATCGAATGGGACACGCCATGAACGGCCGGCGAGACGGGCAGATCGCCGTATGCCTGTTTGCCCTGCTGTTCAGCGTCTACCTCCTGACCTTCAGCGGGCGCTATCACTCCAGCGACGAGATGTCGATGCTGGCTGCGACCGACAGCCTGGCCCGGCGGGGCGCCTGGGACACCGAGCTGATCCGCGTGGATGGGCGAGCAGCAGGGCTCGTTCGGCCCGGACGGGCACCTCTACTCGCGCAAAGGGATCGGCACCACGCTGGCGGCGCTGCCGCTCTACTGGCTTGGCGATCCAGGCCGAGCAGGTGGGCAACGTCCAGGCGGCGATGCTGACCAACGCCGTAGTGACCGCCCTGACCGGCGTGCTGGTCTACCTGACCCTGCGCCGCCTGAGGTATGGCGACGGGGTTTCGCTGGGCGCGGCGCTGGCCTTTGGGCTGGGGACGATGGCCTGGCCCTACGCCCGCTACCTGTTCAGCGAGCCGCTGGCCGGACTGGGGCTGATGGTCAGCGCCTATTTCCTGCTCCGCTACCGCGACCAAGGGGACGGGTGGAGCCTGCTGCTGGCAGGGGCCGGGCTGGGGCTGGCGCTGCTGGCCCGGCTGAACAACGCCATCGTCGCGCCGTTCCTGGGGCTAATCCTGCTGGCCGAGATCTATCGCCGGCACAAGCGCAATTGGCGCCAATGGGTCGAGCCGGTGCTCCTGTTCGGACTGCCGGTGCTGGCCGCGCTGGCAGTGACCGGCTGGTACAACTGGCTCCGCTTCGGCAACCCGCTGACCACCGGCTACCTGCCCGAAGAGCGCTTTGCCGCTCCCTTTTTCGAGGGGCTGTACGGGCTGATCCTCAGCCCCGGCAAGGGCCTGTTGTGGTACACCCCCCTCTTGTTCGCGGCGCTGGCCGCCTGGCCGGCCTTTTTCAAGCGCCATCGCTCCGAGGCGCTGCTGGCGGCGGCCGTGGTGGTAGTCAACGTCGTCTTTTACGCGCCGTGGTACCTGTGGTGGGGCGGGCATGGCTGGGGACCGCGCTTTCTGGTGACGATCCTGCCCTTTGCCGCCCTGCCCCTGGCCGAGGCGCTGGAGGCCGCGAAACGCCAGCCGGCTGGTGGCGGTGGGGGTCGCCGTGGTGGCGGCGCTGAGCGTCGCCGTGCAGATCCTGGGCGTGGCGGTCAATTTCAACCTGTACCTGGAAGAGGTGTATGCCGAGCTGGGGCTGTACCACCCGGCAACCCTATTCGACCCGGCCTACAGCCCGCTGCTGCGCCAGATCGCCTACGTGCGGCTGGAGAACCTGGACCTGGCCTGGGCGCGGGGCGGATCGATCGACTGGGCGGCGCTGGGCGTGGGGCTGGGGCTGGTCCTGATGTCGGCTGTGGCGCTGTGGATTGCCTGGAGAGGGCGACACTGCCGCGGTCTGGGGGTCGCCTCTACCATGATCACGGCGCTGACAACCGTGATGGGGATGGCCGTAGCTTTTTCGCTGGTCCGGTACGCGCCGGACGGCGACGTCGCCCGGGCCGCCGGCCTGCTGGCTGCCATGGAGCAGCCGGGCGAGGCGGTGGCGCTGGCCGATTCGCTCCTGACCGAGCCGTTCCAGGACGCTTATGATGGCGACCTGCCGGTGTGGGGTGTAACGACGCCGGCAGAAGGTAGGCGGTGATCCACAGGCCGTCTGGACAGTTGGCGGGGCCTCCGAACAACCGGCAGCGCCCAATCCCCAGTCGCAGGAGCCGGCCCATACCTTCAAAGATCGGCTTCAGGGGACAGATCGGCAGTGTGTCGCTGGCGCTCAGCATGGCGGGGGGCGCCATCTTTGACGCTGCCCGGCTGCCGATCCCGCGACAGCAGCCGCCGCTACAACTGGGAGGCGCGATCGAGCTGATCGCTGCCCGGCAGGGGGACCAGACGGTCCGGCGCGGCGAGACCCTGTCACCGGCGCTTGCCTGGCGCGCCCTGGCGGCGCCGGAGGCGTCGTACACGGTCTTTGTGCAGGCCATCGACGACAAGGGCGTCAAAGCCGGCCAGATAGACCGGCTGCCATGCGGCGGCGGCTGCCTGACGACCTCCTGGCAGCCCGGCGACCTGATCGGGGAGTGGTACGAGCTGCCGATCAGCGCCGACGCGCCGCCCGGCCGCTACCAACTGATCGCCGGCATGTACGACCTGGCGACAGGCGAGCAGCTGCCGGTGCAAGGACCTGCTCACAGGGGAGGCCCTTGACTACATCCCGCTGGGCTTGATCGAGGTGATGCCGTAGCTTGCGCTGGCCCATTCCTGATGGGCCGTGGGCGAACCGGCAAAGCCGGCTGCCGCCAGCACGTCACTCCAATTGACCCTGGCCAGGCTCGCCCACCACCTGAGCTCGGCGATGTTGCCCCGACTTAGTTTCAGGACGGCAAAGCGCACCGGTTCGAGCCCATACCTCGTCCTGATGCTCCATGAGTGGCAGGTTGTCGGCGCATTCGTTGGCCAGGATTTGGGCTACCTCGGCCTGATCCTGCGGTGAAAAGACCTGCAAAATGAGCTGACAGGTCGCCGGGCTCAGTTTTTTCATACCGTCTGTCCCTCGCCTTCCACCAACCAACGATAGGTCTTGCCGATGCGGTCCCAGTGGCCCTCGCGGTCCAGGGACCAGAAGCGGCCGATGACCGACACCACCTGGCCCACCCCCAGGCGCCGGGCCTCGCGCTCCACCTGCTCGATGTAGATGGCGCCGCTCTCGGGCCGCTCGCCGCGCCGGCCCAGCATGGCGTGGACGTACACCTCGGGCACGCCCTCGCGGCGGGCCATGTCGAGGAGCGCCAGCAGGTGATCCACCGAGCCGTGGGAGCTGTAGAAGGAGACGATGCCCAACAGGTGCAGCCGGGCGCCGTCGCGCCTGGCGCCCTGCATCGCCCAACGGAAGGCCGGGTTGTCAAAGAACGAGCCGTCGGCCAGCGCCTGGTCGATGCGCACCCGATCGGCGGGCACAAGCCGGCCGGCGCCGATGTGCAGATGGCCCGCCTCCGAGTTGCCCACCGTGCCGGCGGGCATGCCCACCGCCGGGCCGGCTGCCTGAAGCTGGGTGTGAGGCCAGGCCGCCAGCAGGCCGTCGACGACCGGTGTGTGGGCCTGGGCGATCAGGTCGCCGGGGCCGCCGTCGCCGATCCCCCAGCCGTCGAGGATGAGCAGCAGGACGCGAGGAGGATGACCAGGCGCCGGCAGACGGAGAAGCGGCCGGGATGATGAGGTTCGATCCGGCCATGGACAGCGGCTGCGGCAATCCCAGCAGATCCAGGACGGTGGGTGCGACGTCGGTCAAAGCGCCGCCCTGTCGCAAGCGCATGTAGGGGCCCGGGCGGGGATCGATCAGGATAAAGGGGACGGGGCTGTCGGTGTGGCCGGTGTCGATGGTCCCGTCGGGGTAGTACCAGCGCTCGACGGTGCCGTGGTCGGCGGTGAGGATCGTCGTCACACCGGCCGCCCGGGCCGCTTCTACGATCCGCCCCGCCTGGGCATCGACCGTTTCGACGGCGGCGCGGATGGCGTCCGGGTTTTCGATGTGGCCGATGACGTCGACATTGCACAGGTTGACGGTTACCAGGGCATAGTCGGGATCGCGCAGCGCGGCGATGGCCGCATCGGCCACGGCGGCGGCGCTCATCTCGGGCGGCATCTCGGCAGGGGTTAGGCCGTGCGGGGAGGGAACGACGACCCGCTCCTCGCCGGGAAAAGGGTCCTGCCGCTTGCCGTTCAGGAAAAAGCTGACGTGGATCGCCTTTTCCGACTCGGACACCTTGACCTGGCGCAGCCCGGCCCGGCTGACGACCTCACACAGGGTGTCCTCCAGGCCGGCCAGCGGCGGGAAGGCGACCTGCACGTCGAGGTCGGGGTGGTACTCGATCATGGTCGCAAAGTGGACCGTCATCGGCTGCCGGGGAAAGTGGGGAAAATCGCGGGCGACAAAGGCCGACGGTGAGCTCGACCTCCCGCTCGCCGCGGATGTCGTAGAAGATGACGTAATCGCCATCCCGGATGCGGCCCACCGGCCGGCCGGCGCCATCGGCGCGGACCAGCGGCTCCAGGGTTTCGTCCTCCTGGCCGGCGCGGTAGGCAGCGCGGACGGCATCGGCCATGGGGTATCGGGCTTTTGTCATGCGTTCTCTCCAGAGCTGCTATCGAACCTGCGCCTCACCGCGGGAGGGTGAGCAGATTGTACACTCAGCAGTCCCAATATGGAAAATCGAGGCCGCGCAATTGCCGCAGACCCGCAGAACCGGGCCATTTTGCACAAGCGCGGAATAGCGGAAATCAGGAGGCTGCGCTCTGGCTGGAGTGCACCGCAAGGTCTTGCCCTGCGCCGGCGCTCGGCGCTATACGGCGGGCACAGCGTAAGGGTTTAGGAAAACCCTTAGGGTCTGTGCTATAATGGCGGCATGATGGATCTGGAATCGGTGCTGGAGGAGATAGAGCGCGATCCGCAGTTGGCGCGGCGGATCACCCACTGGCGGCACCTGCCGGCCCAGCCTGGCGCGCTATGCCGAGTGGCCGGCCGGGATCGATCCGCGGCTGGTCGAGGCGCTCCGCCGGCGGGGCATCGAGGCGCCCTACCACCACCAGGCGCTGGCGGTCGAGGCGGCGCTGCGCGGCGAGCACGTCGTCGTCGTCACGCCGACGGCCAGCGGCAAGACGCTGTGCTACAACCTGCCGGTGCTCAACCGCCTGCTGGCCGACCCGGTCGGCCCGGGCGCTGTACCTGTTCCCGACCAAGGCGCTGGCCCAGGACCAGCTGGCCGAGCTGGACGGCCTGAGGGCAGCGCTGGGACCATGAGCATCGAGACGCACGCCTACGACGGCGACACGCCCCAGGATCAGCGGGCCCGCATCCGCAAGACGGCCCAGATCCTGGTCAGCAACCCCGACATGCTGCACACCGGCATCCTGCCCCACCACACCCGCTGGGCGGCCTTTTTCCAGGGGCTGCGCTACGTCGTCCTGGACGAGGTGCACACCTACCGCGGCGTCTTTGGCAGCCACGTGGCCAACGTCCTCCGCCGCCTGAAGCGGGTGTGCGCCTTCTACGGAGCGGCGCCGCAGTTCATCTGCTGCTCGGCCACGATCGCCAACCCGCTGGAGCTGGCCGAGCGGCTGACCGAAGAAGCCGGTGACCCTGGTCGACGAGCAGGAGGACGGCTCGCCCAAGGGCGAGAAGCACTTCCTCTTCTACAACCCGCCCCTGGTGGACCGCGAGCTGGGCATCCGGCGCAGCGCGGTGGTCGATGCCCGGCTGCTGGCCGAGCGGTTCCTGGGGGCCGACATCCAGACGATCGTCTTTGCCCGCTCGCGGCTGGTCACCGAGGTGCTGCTGACCTACCTGCGCCATGCGGCGCAGCGCGAAGGCCGGCCGCTGGAGACGGTGCAGGGCTACCGGGGCGGCTACCTGCCCACCGAGCGGCGCGAGATCGAGCGCGGCCTGCGCGAGCGGCAGGTGCTGGGCGTGGTCGCCACCAACGCGCTGGAGCTGGGGATCAACATCGGCGGCCTGGACGCCTGCATCATGACCGGCTATCCGGGCACGATCGCCAGCACCTGGCAGCAGGCGGGCCGGGCGGGGCGGCGGAGCCGGCGTCTCGACGGCGATCCTGGTGGCCGGGGCGTCGCCGCTCGACCAGTACATCGTCAACCATCCCCGCTACTTTTTCGGGCGGTCGCCGGAGCACGCCCTGCTCAACCCCGACAACCTGGCCATCGTCGTCAGCCACATCCGCTGCGCCGCCTTTGAGCTGCCCTTTGCCCCGGGCGAGCAGTTCGGCCGGTTTCCGCACACCCAGGAGGTCCTGGAGTTTCTGGCAGAGGAGGAGGGGATCCTGCGGCAGAGCGGCGGCCAGTGGCACTGGACCGGCGACACCTACCCGGCCGAGGCGGTCAGCCTGCGCACCGCCGAGATGGACAATTTCGTCGTCGTCGATACCTCCCAGGGCGGGACGACCATCGGCGTGATGGACCGCCAGGGGGCGCCGCGGCTGCTCCACGAAGGGGCGATCTATCTGCACGGCGGCGAGTCGTACCTGGTGGACAGGCTGGACTGGGAGGGGCGCCGCGCCGAGGTCAAGCCGGTCGAGGTCGACTATTACACCCAGGCCAGCGTGTCAGAGACGGTCAAGGTGCTGGAGGCTGGACGAGCAGGCCGAGGGCCCGGGGACGCTCAAGGCCCACGGCCCGGTGACGCGTCACCTCGAAAGCCACGTCGTACAAAAAGATACGGCTGTACACCCACGAGACGCTGGGCTGGGGCGAGATCTCGCCCGAGAGCGTGCCGGAGCTGGAGATGCAGACCACGGCCTACTGGTTCAGCATCGTGCGCGAGCCAGGCCCGCCAGCTGGAGCAGGAGGGGCTGCTGGACATGAGCCAGGGCGACCGGGGTCCCAACTGGGAGCAGCAGCGGAACCTGGTGCTGGAGCGCGACGGTCACCGCTGCCGTCACTGCGGCGCGCCAGAGCGCCCCGACCGAACCCACGACGTGCATCACGTCCAGCCGTTCCGCACCTTTGGCTACGTCCGTGGGCGAGAACGACCACTATCTGCAGGCCAACCGGCTGGAGAACCTGGTGACCCTGTGCCGCTCGTGCCACCAGCGGGTGGAGGTGGACCGGATGGTGCGCGGGACGCTGGCCGGCGTGGCCTATCTGCTGCGCCACATCGCCCCGCTGCACCTGATGAGCGGCCCGACCGACATTGGCGTGGTCAGCGAGGTCAGGGCGTCTCCCACAGAAGGCCGGCTGCCGACGATCACGATCTATGACAATGCGCCGGGCGGGCTGGGGTTCAGCCAGGCGCTGTACGACCTGCACGACACGCTGCTGCTGGCGGCCCGTGACGTGATCAACGCCTGCGGCTGCCCGCGAGGCTGCCCGTCGTGCGTCGGGCCGGTGGCCGAAGTGGGCGACGATGCCAAGGCGAATTGCCTGCGGCTGCTGGAGATACTGATTCAAGAATAGAGAACGGGGCCGCTGCCAGGCAGCGGCCCTCTTGTTCGTAGTTCTGCGCCCAAACTATGGCTTGGGTGTGGAGGTAGGCTGAGGGACGACGGTCAGCCCAGGCTTGCGGGTAGGCTTGGGAGTCTGCGGCAGCGGCGTCGCAGTAGGCGCCGATCCTTGCGACTGGTCGATCAGATCGCGCAGGCCGGAGAGGAAAGCATCGAAACGCCGAGTAGCCTGCCGCACGGCCTGGAGATCCTCGGTCAGCCCGCCGAACTGAGTTTCGATAGCGCGGAACCAGTCCTGGAACGTCTGAACGTCAGCGCCCACCCGGGCCATCTCCTCGCTCACGGCCTTAAGCTCGGCTTGCGCAGTCGCCATCCGGTTGTCGGCCTCGTCCAGGCGGCCATCGACCTCGTCCAGGCGGCCGTCGACCTCGTCCAGGCTGCCCTGCAACTGGCTGAGGCCGGTCGTGAGCCGTTCTGCCTGGAGGTTCATCTGCCTGGCCTGGGTTCCTAGCTCGCTGACGGTGGCGTCCGGCCCGAATCTGAGCGTCCCGTTGATGGCCAGCAGGAGGAGAAGGGCCAGGCAGGCGCCGGCAATGGCGCTGGCCAGGCAGGCGGCCAGGAGGGCCGGCCAGCCGATCCCTCTCTTTGGCTCAGGCGCCGGCTGAGGCCGAGCCCGCGGCGGTGTGGGAGGCAGCTCCCGGGTCGCTGCTACCTGTGTTTTCGGTTCGGCTGCAAGGGCCGGCATTTCCGGCTTGACCTCGGCTGCCGGCTCTTGCGGCTCGACAACAGGGGCCGGCGCCTCCAGCCTGACGTCGGCGTGCGGCGATTCTGCTTCTACCACAGGTATTGGCGCTTCCAGCTCGGCCGGCAGTGCCGGGACTTTGGGCTCGACTACCAGCGCCGGCGCTTCCGGCTCGGCCGGCAGCGCCGCCTGTTCCGGTTCGGCCGGGCCGACGGTCAACAGATCGGCAATGCCGGCGTAGAGCGCCGGGGAGATACCGCGCACCTGGGTGATCTCGGCCGTCTCGCGGAAAGGGTGCACCTTGGTGCGATATTCGATGATCCGCCCGGCCAACCTGGCTGCGATGCCGGGCAGCCGGCTCAGCTCCTCGACGGTGGCCGTGTTCAGGTTAACGATGGGGATGTCCTGGGTCAGTCGAGGGCTTTGATCGGTTCGCTCGGTTCGTTCATCGGCTCCTCCTTTTCGAACTATCAGCGAATTTCTTCGCTTCGCTCAATGGCAGCTACGGTTCTGTGGCGGCGGTGAGCGCCTGCAATGCCTGCTCCAGGGCGTCCATTTCCTGGCCGTAGCAGGTCCAGTCGCCGGTCTGTAGGCAGGCCTGGGCGGCCTCGTAGTGCTGGTTGGCCTGCTGGGCCAAGGCGGCTACATCGCCTTCCACAGGCGGAGAGGCCGGCTCGGTGACCGGCGTTGGTGCGGCTGTGCCCATGACCTGGGCCAGGCTGGCGGCCAGCGTCTCGGTCATGGCGATCCGGTTGCCGTAGGCGACGATCACCCGCCGCAGCTCGGGCAGTTGGCTGGACTCGGCCTGCAGAAAGATCGGCTCGATGTACAGGATGGCGCGGTCGACGGGAATGACCAGAAGGTTGCCGCGGATCACCTGGCTGCCGTGCTGGTTCCAGAGCGTCAGTTGGGCGCTGATCTGGGGATCCTGGTTGATGCGCGATTCGACCTGCGCCGGCCCATAGACCAGCTGCTGTTTCGGGAAACGGTAGACGCCCAACTGGCCATACTGCTCGCCGTCGTTGCGGGCGTAGAGCCAGGCGATCATATTCTGCTTGTTCGACGGGGTGTAGGGCGACATCAGGATGAACTCGTTCTCGGCCTGGCCTTGCAGGCGCATGTTCACATAGTACGGCTCGATGCGCACCGTCTCACCGCCGATAATCTCCTCCGCCCAGCTCCACAGGTCCTCCTGGTTGTAGAACACCTGGGGATCGGTCATGTGAAAGGACTGGTACGTGGCCGCCTGGATGCGGAACAGGCCCTCGGGGTAGCGCCAATGGGCCACCAGCGCCGGGTCCATGTCGCTCGCCGGCCGGAACAGGGCAGGAAAGATGCGGGCATAGGTCGCCGCCAACGGATCGGCGGGATCGATCAGGTAAAAGGTCACCGTCCCGTCGTAGGCGTCGATGGTGACCTTGACCGGGTTGCGCATGTAGTTGATGGTGCCGGCCATGGAGCCGATTGGCTCGGAATAGGGGTAGCGGCCGGTAGCGGTGTAGGCATCCAGGAGCCAGATTAACCGCCCATTGAGTATAACCGGGTATGGGTCCGAGTCGTAGGCAAGGAATGGGGCCAGGGTCTGCACGCGCTCGGTGATCTCCGCCGCCACAGCAGGCGGCTGTCGGGTGTGATGTAGCCGCTGAGCAGGACCTGGCTGCTGCCCAGCCGCAGGGCGTAGGCCAGCCGCTTTAGGGGTGAGCCGAGGCGCACACCGCCCGTGCCCTGGTAGGTGGTGTAGACGTTCTGGTCGCCCAACGGATAGTCAAACTCCTGGGCGCTGGTGTTGACGATGACGTAATCGTCGGTCAGCTCGCCGTGATAGATCTGGGGCCGGGTCAGGGCCAGCTCGGGATAGACGGACTGGGGCGGGATGTCGCGCACCCACAGCACGGGCAGGCCTTCGTCGCCGACTTCATTCACCGGGCTCAGGACCACGCCCGAGCCGTGGGTGTAGATCAGATGGCGGTTGAGCCAGGTCTGGGCAGCTTCGGATAGCTGGTCGTGGTTTATCTCCCGCGCCGATAGGGTCACCTGGCGATAGTCGCCGCCCAGCCGGTAGCGGTCGATGTCCACGTCGTTGAAGGTATAGTAGAGGCGGATGGCCTGCAACTGGCCGTAGGTGCGCCCCAGCGGACGATAGTCCCACAGGCGGATGTTGCGGATGGTGGACTCGTTGGCTTCCAGGTCGAGCGGCACCGCCTTTTCGGACACGGGATAGTCGGCCGTGGCGATTGAATCGAGGCCAAAGGCGGCGCGGGTAAAGTCGATGGTGTGCTCGATATACTCCTGCTCACGGCTCAGCTCGTTGGGCTCGACGCTGAACTTTTGCAGGAGGCCGGGGTAGACACTGCCGCCGATCATGGCCACCAGCAGCCAGGCGGCGACGGCGGCGTAGGGCAGCCACCGCACCCGAACGACCGAAGGGAGTCCCGGAGCGCCAGCGGAGCGGGCGAACAGGCTCAGCAGCAGGATGGCCGCCCCGGCGATGGTGATCCAGGTCAGGAGCTGCAGCACCGGCAGCCGGGCGTGAACGTCGGTGTAGCCGGCGCCGTAGGCAGCGCCGGAGGTCGAATAGAGGAGCTGGGGGATGCTGAGCTGGTAACCCCAGGCCAGCAGGCCGAGCACCACGGCGCCCAGCACCAGCAGGTGCCGCCGGGCGGCGGGCGCCAGGCTTAGCCGGAACCTGCGGATGTTTGGCGCCTGCACCTGGGCCGCCAACTGGCCGGCCGAAGTGATGCCGAGGTAGATCAGAGCCGCGCCGGCCAGGGCGAACAGCACCAGCCACAGGAGCCAGCTCTGCAGGGCCGTCTGCCACGGCAGGCGAAAGACGTAGAAGCTGATATCGCGACCCAGGATCGGATCGACCTTGTCAAAGGGGACCGCTTGAAAGTTGGCCAGCGCCGTGAGCCACATGGCCCGGGCCGGCAAGGCAAAGAAGAAGCCGAGACCCGCCGCCAGCACAGCCAGCGGCAGGCCAACCGCCCCGATGGTGACGGTGCGGGTGTCGGGCTGCATGACGAACGTGCCCTGGTAGCGCCCCGGCTGCGGTTTGAGCCAGGGCACCGTCAGGTGAAGCCGCCCGCCGCCCGCCAGGCGGCGAGCCAGCAGCCAGTTGGCGAGCAGGACGGCCGCGGCGACGATCCAGGCGACGATGAACAGCAACCACTCGGCGCCAAGCCGCGTCCAGAAGAGCGGGGCAAAACCCAACGAATCGAACCAGGCAACGTCGGTGTACAGCTCGACGACGACGCCCAACAGGATGGCGACGGCGATGATCAGGATGGCGCTGACCAGACAACCCTTGTCTCTTGACATGTTGCACTCCTTGGGGGTATTATGGCACAGATCAGGTGCGGTGTCAATTGAGGGTTGGAAGGCCGGAGCGGCGATCTTCCAGCCCTGATTTTGCCACAGCACGAAACTGGCATGATCGCGAAAACTATGATATGCTGTCACCTATGACTGGCGTGTGTCCATATCTGTGCACCGTCGACGGCCAGGGCGTGTTCGTCGCCGAGATAGATGCAGATAATGGCTGTTGTGCGGTGTCACCTGACCAGCCGGTAGAGATTCCGCTGGACTTTCAGGCCAGCACGTGCCTCACTGCAGGTTTTGGCAGGTGCTCGCGCTACAAGGCAGCCATGAAGCAGACCGCGGCCCCTCCCGACCGCCGGCTGCTGATCCTGGGCGGCGGCCTGGGCGGTTTCGTGCTCGTGGCCATCTGCGCCATCGTAATCGGGTTGGCCCTGGCCCTGCGCGCGGCGGGCGTCACGACCTCGGCAGCTGAGGCCAATCAGACCGGCACGGCGGCGGCGCTCCTGGCTTCTTCCACGCTGACGCCAGACCGCGACGATCACCCCGACCCTGACCCTGACCCCGACACGGACGGCGACGCCACGACGGTCCAACGCCGACGCGGACGCCGACGCCCAGCCCGACGAGCAGCCCGACCACGCTGTTCGCCTCGCCGGTGGAGACGCCGACCTCGTTCCTCACGCCAAGCCACACGCCGACGACGGCTCCCTGGAACCCGTCGCCGACCAAGACGCCGGTGCCGAGCGCCACGCGCACGCCGACCGCCACCGGGTCGCCTACGAACACCAGGACGCCGACGGCCACGGGGACAACGACGGCGGCATGCGGCACTTCCGATACGATGACCTTTGATCCCGGTCTCTCCCGCGCCCGGCCAGCAGTTCGCGATCCGGGTCAAGTCGACCGTCGCCTACATCGATGTGTCGCTGACCGGCGGCAGCGGGGCGGAGTACAAGGGCCTGAGTCGCGACGGCACGCTATTATGTGTGGAAGCTGGGAAGACAGAATCGACACAGTGGGCACCTATACCTACTCGTTCAAGATCAGGAGCGGCGCCAAGGAGTGCAAGACCGGGTCGGTGACGATCGCCGTTCCGACCTTTACGCCAACCTTCACGCCGACGCTGACGCTCACGCCCACGCCGAGCAACACGCCCACGCCGAGCGACACGCCGACCATCACGCCGACGCCGACGGCGACGCCGTACTACAGCTTTGCGCTACCTGGATTCGTCCCTTCCTACGTGTCGATCGACCCGCCTGCAAACCCTGTGGAGATAACCTTTTCGACAGTACTGACGCACCTGGGCAACCGCACGGATACTTATCGTATCTGGGCAGAGGACTATACCCCTGCCGGTTGGACGATGCAGTTCTGCATTGAAGCTAACTGCTATGCCCCGGCTGATGCGCAGCAGATCACCTTGGTCCCCGGCGCCGCCGGGGTGAACTTGTCCCTCAAAATCACAGTGCCGGCAAGTGCTGGCAGTGGTGATGAGGGGTTCGGAAAGCTGTGGGTCCAGCTGCTCGCCACCGGAGCCACCCAGAGCCAGACCGGCACGGTGCACGTCAAGTAGCCGGTTGCGGCCAGGGCAGGCGAGCGCGAATTGTTGAGCGCTCTCGGCGGATGTATCGCGCCGAGAGCGCTTTCTTTTCGGTGGACAGACCTGACAGGTTTTCCGAAACCTGTCAGGTCTTGCCTTCAGTGGGTATTGCTTCGGTCGGGCCGGTCTCCGACCGAGCCCGCCGGGTCGTCCAGGCTATGGTTGGTTGCGGATGATCAGCGGCAGGACCATGAAATACCCAGGGGTAGAGTAGCGCAGAACGACGCCGTTCCGGCCCACCGCCCAGCCCGAAGTGCCGCTCAGCATGGTTACAGCCCTCAAGTCCTCAAAGGTGGGGCTATCGGCCACCACCCATGAGCTGCCGTCAAACTCCAGGATGAGGCCCGACTGGCCGACGGCCCAGCCCTGGCTGCCGTCGGGCAGCATGGAAACGCTGAGCAGATTCAGGCCGGTGGGGCTGCCCACCGCCGTCCAGGCGGTGCCGTCGTAGTGCAGGATGGCCCCCGCGTAGCCGACCGCCCACCCCTCGGTGTCGGAGATCATGTCCACCGACATGAGCGCTTCGTGGTTGGGAGGAGTGGCGAAAATCTGCCAGCTCGACCCGTCGTAGCGCAGGATGACATCGGCGCCCACCGCCCAGCCGTGGCCGGCATCGACCATGTCGATGCTCGTCAGCCAGTTGGTCGTCGGGCTGGTCACCTCTTGCCAGCTTCCGCCGGTGTAGTGCAAGAATCTTGCCGCCCTCGCCCACGGTCCAGCCGTCGTTCGGACCGAGCATCTGCACGTCCGACAGCCAGCCGGTCGTAGGCTGGCTTGCCACCTGCCACGATCCGCCGTCGTAATGCAGCACCTCTCCCACGTGCGTCACCGCCCAGCCGTTGCCGCCGTCGACCATGTCGATGGCCATGATCGCCGAGTCGATCTCTAGCCAGACGGTCGTCCACGATCCGCCGCTCCAATGCAGCATGCCGCCGACCATGCCGCCCGCCCAGCCCTGGCCCGGGTCGACCATGTCGATCGAATAGAGCGAGCCGACCGGCGGCGCCGGATAGATTTGCCACGCCGGCCCCTGAGAATGGACCTTTGCCTGCGCCAGGCACAACAAGACCAGGATACCGAGTGCGAGAGACAATAAGGCAAAGAGACGTCGGTCCGCGGCAGAATTGGGCCTCATCGCAGCGCTTCCTTCTCTGCGCCTGGCCTCAGCCCCGGTGCAGCGAGACCAGGGCCGGCACCCTGTCGAACATCCAGAACCCGGATTCTGTTGAGAACCCCTGACGACGACAGTGCTCATGCTGCACCTCCTTTAGTTGGGTGGCTGCTCCTGAACGCTTCGCCTGGCTCGACGGACTGCGATGGCGAGACCCACAACGACGAGCACTATCAGAGCCACCGGGCCGGCAGCCAGTTGGTCGTCCCGGGCGGTACGCCGGGAGCAGCCGGGATGACCGGGGTCTGTTGGGCGGCTGCGCGAATCTCGGGCAGCAGGATGGGAGCGGCCGGGATGATCGGGGTCTGCTGGGCGGCTGCGGAAATCTCGGCGATTGTCGCTGCATCGACACGCTGCACCGCATCGAACTGGCTCACGTAATGCGCGTGGAGCTGCTCCCGCGGATCTCCGGTCGCGTAAAAGATTAGATGATCGCCGATCCGCGCTTCTGCCAGACAAAGGCTACCCTGGCCAAAACCGTCGATCGTGATGACGGCGGGGCCACCCCCCTTCAGATACTGCTGCACCTGCACCTTCACGACCAACAGCGGATATTCCGGTTTCCCTTGCTGGTTTGTGCCATCGACGACCGTCCCCTCCAGGACAATCTCGGCAGCGTTGGTACGCTCTGCCGTCGTGATGTGTGGCAACCCACCCGGCGGAGGCGTGCAGGCAAAAGCAGGAGGGGGCAACGGCCAGCCAGCCCAAGGCCGATGCAGACAAGGACAACCAGCGCAAGACGGCCAATACGAGGCATAGGTCCTCCTCCAGAAGGCGATGGCCCTCTGACGAAACCCATTCTATCACCCAGGCTGGGGTTTGTCAAAGGTGCGAATCGGTTCATGGAGGCCCAGCAGCAGCCTGTTGCTGGGGTGTCAGGCACCTGGCGCCGGAGTGCTAGACGTTGAAGCGGATGTTGAGGATGTCGCCGTCCTGCACGACGTAATCCCGGCCCTGGAGGCGCACGGTGCCCTGCTTGCGCGCCGCGTCGAGCGAGCCGGCCGCGATCAGGTCCTCATAGCTCACCACTTCGGCCCTGATAAAGCCGCGCGCCAGGTCGGAGTGGATGGCGCCGGCGGCGTCGACGGCGGTGGCGCCGACCGGGATGGTCCAGCTCCGGACCTCGTCCTCGCCGACGGTGAAGAAGGAGTGCAGGCCCAGCAGGCGATAGCTGTGGCGGATCATGCGGTGCAGGCCGGGCTCGTCGATGCCATACTCGGCCAGAAAGAGGTCGGCTTCGTCGGGCTCGAGCTGGGCGATCTCCATTTCCAGCCCGCCGCGCAGGCAGATGACCTCGCTGTGGCGGTGGTCGTAGGTCAGGTAATCCTCAGGGCGATCGCTGCCGTGCTCGCCTACGTTGAGCACCACCAGCGCCGGCTTGGCGGTCAGGAACTGGTAGCCGCGGATGGCGATCTGCACGTCGGGCGACAGGTCCAGGTCGCGGACCGGGACCTCCTGCTCCAGGGCGGCCTTGAGGCGCTGAAGCAGCTCGTGCATCGCTTCGTCGGCCGGCCGCTCGAGATAGGCGCGTTTCTTGGACAGGCGCTCTTCCAGCCGTTCCAGGCTCCGCTCGACGATCATCAGATCGGAGAAGAGCAGCTCGAAAGTCCATGGCGGCCAGGTCACGGGCCGGGTCGATGGAGCCGATCGGATGGGGCACGTCCTCGTCCTGGAAGGCGCGCACCACGTGCAAAAAGGCGTCGTTTTGGGAGACGGCGTTCATCAGCGGCCCGCTCAGCCCGCCCTCCCGGCCGATGCCGATGCGCAGCCCGGCGATGTCGTTGTATTCGATCTGCGCCCAGGTCGTCTTGCGCGGCTTGAACATGGCGCTCAGCCGGTCGATGCGCGGATCGGGCACTCGCACCGTGGCGGTGTTGGTCTCGACGCGGCCGGTAGAGTAGGCGGCCGTCTCCACCTGGCTGCGGGTCAGGGCGTTGAATATGGTCGTTTTGGTGCTATTTGGCAGACCGATAATGCCGATTTGCATGTGATGCCTCCTGCTTGACACGAGGCAAAGCGCCCTCGAGGGTGCTTTGCGGCCCGGCATTCTACCACCAACCGGCTATTCAATCAAGATCGGGTTGGGCCCAGGCCAGTATGTGCCGATACGGCCCGCTTGGCCTGCTGCTTGTCTATGGTGTATACTGGGCCGAACTGCTTGTCGCCTGGAGGGCGAGGAGCCGGGCCGAGCACCGGCCAATAATGGAGACGATTGCATGAAACTCGCAGCCAACTATTCCGTCGCCACCGCCGGACTGGTCCAATCGGGGCAGGTGGCGCTCGACTATATCAAATGCCCGGCCTGGCCGGACCTCATCCTCCGGGCGCAGGCCATCCTGCCGGTGTATGTCCATTTTCCGCTTCAAGTTGGCTGGGGGCGCGGCGACGCACTGGACGGCGAGACCGGCGGGCTGCCCGACTGGGACAAAATCGAGCGGCTGCTGGCCCAGACCGGCACCCCCTATGTCAACCTTCACCTGACCCCGCGCATCGTTGACTGGCCCGCCGTCCCCGTCGATACGGCCGATTCAGCGCACGTCGAGACCATCGCCCAGGCCCTGATCCGCGACGTACAGGCCGTCTGCCGTCGCCTTGGGCCTGAGCGTGTCGTCGTCGAGAACGACCACCATAATGCACGCCAGCACCTGCGCCCAGGCTTTTTGCCCTCGATCATCGCCCGCGTGGTCGGCGAGACCGGCTGCGGCCTGCTGCTCGACCTGGGCCACGCCCGGATCTCGGCCTTTGAGCTGGGTCTGGCAGACCGTGACTATGCTGCGGCCCTGCCCGTGGGCCGCGTGCGCGAAATCCACGTCGCCGGTGTGCAGCGCCTCGAGGGTGAGTGGCTGGAGCGGATAGAGGCCGTCGATCCCGATTTCGCCCAGCGCTACGCCCATCACCTGCTCGACCACCTGCCGATGACGGGCGACGACTGGGCGCTGCTGGATTGGGCCGCTAACCAGATCCGCAGCGGCGCCTGGGCCGAGCCCTGGGTTGTGACCCTGGAGTTCGGGGGCGTCGGTCCGCTGTGGGAGCTGGCCGGCACTCCCGACGAGCTGCGGCAGGAGATCTGCCGGCTGCAACGGGTGATGTAACCGCTGAGGACTAGATCACGCCACCGGCCAGGTGTCCGAGCCCTGCTTGGGGAACAGGCCGGCGAGCACCTCGCGCACCTCGTCGCCCGCCACCCAACACTCGGCGTAGGCCTCGCGCAGCTCCTGCAACGAGTGGTAGCCAAACATTAACTGCAAGAAGGTCCCGCGGGGGAACCAGGCATCGTCCTCCTCTTTGGGCGCCGGCTGCCACGGCTCGACGGCGGCCAGCCGGCCCCTGTCGAGCGCCAAGCGCAGGCCGCTGTCGTAAAAGCTGACCTTGAACTCGCAGGTGTGGCCCGCCGCCGGCGAGGCAGCCAGCGACCGCTCCAGCGCCGGGGCGATATGCCGTAAAAAGCCGGGCAGGTCGGGCACGCGTATCTGCCAGCCGTAGGGCTTGCGGGCGCGCGGCAGCCGGTCGGCGGCGGCGTGG
This sequence comes from uncultured Chloroflexia bacterium, assembly GCA_963749455.1. GTDB lineage: Bacteria > Chloroflexota > Anaerolineae > JAAYZQ01 > JAAYZQ01 > JAFGOG01. Next base: position 3,795 of record CAVVMX010000004.1, on the reverse strand, counting down.
TAGGCGGGGTGATCGCGGCTCAGCCAAAAGCCGAACGCCTCCAGCTCCTTGCCGTCGCGGGCGGCGTGCTCCTGACCGGCGGCCCACAGATAGCGGATGACGGCGGGAGTCACCGCCAGCCACGACGCGCCGGGCTTGAATTCGTACCAGGTGAGTCGACTTCATAGTTCCCCACAACATGGCCGCAAGGGCGATAAACCCGACCGGCTCGCCCTCGCGCGTCTCGATTACGCTCAACACCTGGCGCTGGACGTTTCTGGGGCTCATGCGCAGCTCGTAGCGCCACAACGCCAGGTCGCGGACACAGGTCACCCGGCTGCGTTTCAGGCTCTCGTCGTACAGCTGGGCGATGAAGGGCAGGTCGGCCTCTGTGGCCGGGCGGATCGGGTAGGGCTCCGGCTCGCCCTCCTTCAGCCTGGGGACCTGCGGGGCGTGACCAACCCGGCCGCCGCTCAGGTCGAGAGCCATCTCGTAGCCGAACTGGCGGTAGAACCAGGGGATGCCGGTGATGGCCTGGACCAGGTGGCCCCGCTCGGCGCTCCAGCCGTGGATCACCTCGAACTGGGCGCGGATCAGCCCGCGCCGCCGGTAGTCGGGATGGGTGCCCACCAGCTCGGGCCGGCCGACGCCAAAGGGGATGCCGCCGTAGGCCCAGGTCTGGGGGATCAGGTTGAGCGACGAGACGATGGCGCCGGTGCGGGTGTCCTCGACGATGGTGAAATCGTCCAGGGCAAAGGTGGGGTGATCGCCGCGGAACAGGTCGCGCGTCCAGGCGGCGACCGGCTCGTCCGGCCCTCCCGAATGGGGATCGCGGTGGATCTCGGCGTTGAACGCCGCCAGCGGCTCGGCGTCGGCGGCGCGTCGCCCGGCGCAGGATCAGGCCGTCTCCCAGGTCGCGCAGAACGTTTTTCGTCATGGCTAATCGTTATCCTTTCAAGCTGAACAGAGCGGCCAGGCCAAAGCCCACGATCACCACCCCCGACAGCCGGTTGACCCAGCGCAGGGCGCGGGCGTCGAACCGGGTGCGGAACAGGCTGACCAGGCCGCTCAGGGTGAGCCACCACAGGGCCGATCCGGCGAACACTCCGGCGACCAGGATCGCCGCCGAGGCGTAACTGCCGCCGCCGGCCGCGCCCAGGCCGGCAAAGATGCCGGCGAAAAAGAGGATGGTGATCGGGTTGGTCAGGGTCAGGAACAGGGTGGAGGTGTAGGCGGCCAACAGGCCGCGCCCGCCGGCCGGGGCGGGCTGCGCCGGTCCGGCCGGTTTGGCCAGCAAGGTCTTGATCCCCAGGTACAACAGGAACAGCCCGCCGACGAGGTGAAACCAGACCTGCTGGCGGATCATAAAGCCAGAGATGAAGGTCAGGCCAAAGGCGGCGACCATGCCGTACAGGGTGTCGGCGGTGGCTGCGCCAAGGCCGGAGACCAGGCCGGCGGCGCGCCCCTCGGCCAGGGTGCGGCGGATGCACAGCACGCCGATCGGTCCGACCGGCGCGGCGATCGACAGGCCGATGAGCAGGCCGCGGAAGAAAAAGGTGATGTCCATGGCAGGCAGAGTACCCCTGGCAGGAGTCGGACCTGCGACACGCGGTTTAGGAAACCGCTGCTCTATCCACTGAGCTACAGGGGCGAATCGGGGGACAGTATAGCACAGGATCGGCCAAAGGCAAATCACGCCAGGTTGACAGCTACACTGAAGCCAAGGTGAAACCTGCATCAGGTGCGTCGCACCAACAGCAGGTGCAACGCACCGGCGCGTGGGTTTCATTTTGGCCTCACCCTAGGGTAGAATATGCCGCTATGGCCGGCGATTGGCAGAGCCGCAAGTCACTCGATCTTGTTATCGCTGGCGATCAGGAACAACTAGTGGTATAATCGGCGGGAAGGGATCCGCCATGAACGAAAAGAGCCAGCAATCGCCTGCCGAGCAGAAACCGCCCTCTTTTAGCCGCGTCCAGCTCGTGCTGTACCCGCTGCTGGTCATCGGCCTGTTCTTTGCCATGGGCCCGGCCGTAGGGCTGGCCGTCCGGCACGGGGTCCTGAGCCAGGGGTCGCTGTCGCTCACTCTCCTGGCGTACGCCCTCAACGTTTTCTTTTTTGCCGGGGGAGCCTTGATGTTGGCGGTACGGCCGGGCAAGCTCACCTGGGCCGAGCTGGGGATCGCGCCACCCAGGTGGCGCTGGCTGTGGCTGCTGCTGGCCGTCGGCCTCACGCTCGTCCTTCTGCCGCTGCGAGGGCTCATCGGCCTGATCGTGCAGCAGCTGCTCGGGGGCGGGCTGGAGGGGATGCAGAGCCGCCTCGATCTGCTCATGGGCAGCGAGCTGTCGTGGACTCGCTTCTTTGTCACGTTGGTGGGGGCCGGCCTTCTCGCCCCGGTGGCTGAGGAGCTGTTTTTCCGCGGCTTTCTCTACACCGCGCTGCGCCAGCGGCTGGGCATCGCGGCGGCGGTCACGGTCAGCTCGCTGGTGTTTGCCGTTGGCCACATCGACGCGCTGGGGGTGGTCGCCGCCAGCTTTATCATGGGCATCGCCCTGGCCCTGGCCTACGAGTACACCCGCTCGCTGTGGGTGGCCATCGCCATTCACGCCTTTAACAACACGCTGGCCGTCGTCCTGACCTACCTATTGCTGCTGGCCCAGGCCTACCTGGAAGGGCAGGGCGTCGACCCGACGCTGTGGACGTCACCTCTGCCTTTTGCGCCTTGAAGAGGTGCGTTGCACCACCTCCTGGACGGCGAACGGGAGCTTGCCGGCCCGGCCCTGTATGGCCGGGTCCGATTCGACGGCGTAGGTGAACTCGTCCAGGATGAGGATGTGGCGGCGGTCGCCAAGGAAGGCGGCGATAGCCTGCCAGCAGTCGGCCCACGAGTCGAAGGCAGCGGCGCCGGGCCGGTTCGACGCCCAGGAGCCGGGCGAAGAGCTTGCGCCGCTGCAGGGCGGCCGGCTCCTTCTCAGCAGCCCAGTAGGTGTGGGGCACGCCCGACCTGCTCAGCCCAGTGGCGAAGCAAAACCGTCTTGCCCACGCGCCGGCGGCCGTACAGCAGGACGAATTGGGCCACGGTAGGACGCTTGCGCTCCAGGACCGAATTCAGGAAGGCCAACTCGGCCTGGCGGCCGACTGGAGGCCGGCCGGTTCTTACGATCGTGCCCTGCGCGACAGCGCACAAATCCTCCTTGCCCTCGCCTGCCGCGAATATCTCACAACGGCTTTATCTCGGCCGTCGCACTTGAACGGGCATGCAGGCCCACCCTTTGGCAGGATGGGCCTGCCCCTTGACGATCAAGGGCCGCCGTCCCAGGGCGAGTGCCCGGCCTAGTGGTTCCGCACTGCTATCGGCAGGTAGACCCGGTAGAGGGCGCCCGCCGGCGCCCCGCCCGACCAGAACCCGCCGGCCAGACCATAGTCCCCGCCGGTGAGCTGTCCTGCGTCCGGCTGGCCGGCCGTCCCGCCGAGCGAATACCCCCCACCCACCGAAAAGGTCCCGCCTCCGCCGTCCACCGTGCTCCACGTCAGGTCGTACCCTGCGCCTGACTGGGCGAGCACAGGGACCGCCGCCAGCAGCAGGAGGCAAACAAGCACGGCTTTCAGGCACGCAGCGCCTGGTATCAACCTATCCGTCATCGCCCGCCTCCCGGCCGGCGCCGCGCGGCCAGCGTCCCCCCGGCGACGACGACTCCGCCGATCAGCAGCCAGGGCAGCGCTGCACCGGTGCGCGCCGGCGCCTGCGCCTTTTCCAGGGCGGCCAGGCGCGCCTCCAGATCGCCGACCTGCGCCTTTAGCGACCGGTTCTCGGCG
>CAVVMX010000003.1:0-51944 GCA_963749455.1 uncultured Chloroflexia bacterium | reverse complement strand
TGATGACCCTGCCGGTCATCATTTCCACGGCCGAGGAGGCACTGCTGACTGTGCCGCAACGCTTCCGGGTGGCCAGCCGCAGCCTAGGCGCCACCCGCTGGCAGACGATCCGCCAGGTGGTGCTGCCCAACGCGCTGCCCGGCATCCTGACCGGTGTGATCCTGGGCCTGGAGCGGGCGGCGGGTGAGACGGCGCCGATCCTGTTCACCGTTGCCGCCTTTTACCTGCCCCAGCTACCACACAGCCCGTTGGACCAGACGATGGTGCTGCCCTATCACCTGTACGTCATCTCGACCCAGGTGCCGGGCATGCCACTCGACATCCAGTACGGCACGGCGCTGGTGCTGCTGGTGCTGGTGCTGGGGATGAATGTGGCAGCGGCGATCACCCGCAGCCGGTTCCGGCGGAGGCGGCAGTGGTAGCCAAGTTCTCGATCAGGAATCTGACCTTTCGGTATAGCGACGCTGGCGCTGCGCGACGTGACGGTCGACATCCCGGAGAAGGCGATCACGGTGCTGTTTGGGCCGGCGCACTCGGGCAAGAGCACGCTGCTGCGCTGCCTGAACCGGCTGAACGACCTGATCGAGCACGAGGAGACGATACTGGAGGGGCAGATCCTGCTCGACGGCCAGGATATCTATGCGCCGGGCGTGGACGTGACCGAGCTGCGCCGGCGGGTGGGGATGGTGTTTGCCCTGCCGACCCCGCTGCCCATGACAATCCGCGACAACCTGACCTACGGGCTGCGGATGAGGGGCGAGCGGCGGCCGGCGCGACTGAACGAGCTGGTGGAGCAGGGCCTGCGCCAGGCGGCGCTGTGGGACGAGGTGAAGGACCGGCTGGACGAGCCGGCGATCCGGCTGTCGGGCGGGCAGCAGCAGCGGCTGTGCCTGGCCCGCACGCTGGCCCTGGAGCCGGAGGTGGTGCTGCTGGATAACCCCACCTCGGGGCTGGACCCGCTGTCGACGGCCAAGGTAGAGGCGTCGCTGCAGGTACTAAAGGCCGACTACACGATTGTCCTGGTGCCGCACAGCGTGCAGCAGGCGGCCCGCACCGCCGACCTGGCCGTTTTTCTGCTGGACGGCGAGCTGGTCGAAGCCGGGCCGGGCAGAGAGCTATTCGTCAAGCCCCGCGACAGCGGACGGAGGATTACGTCACCGGACGGTTTGGCTAGAACCAGGGGCGATTAACTGCGAGCAGGTCCTGGGTGTAAGCAAACAGCGCCGGCGTGCCGCCGGTGTGCCAAAATAGCACCGTCTCGCCGGGGCCGATGGCGCCGCGCCGGATCTGGTCCAGCAGGCCGGCCATGGCCCGCCCGGTGTAGACCGGATCGAGCAGGATGCCCTCGGTCTGGGCCAGCAGACGGATCGCCTCCCGCTCGGGATCGCCCATGACGGCATAGCCGCCGCCCAGGTAGCCGTCGTCGACCGCGACCAGCCGGGGCGGAGGGGGCGCGGCGATCTCCAGGTGGCGGCACACCTCGGCGGCCAGCGGGGAGACGAGGGCCGACAGCTCGGCGCTCGGTCTGGTCGATGCTGATGCCCAGCAGCTGCCCCTCGTAGCCGCAGGCTGCCGCCCCGGCCACCAGCCCGGCCTGCGTCCCGCCGGAGCTGGAGGCAAAGACGATCCGGTCAAAGGCGATGCCCCGCTCCTGCATCTGTGCCCACAGCTCGGCAAAGGCCAGGGCATAGGCCGCCGCGCCCACGACGTTGGATCCGCCCAGGGGGATGAGGTACGGCCGCCGGCCGGCGGCGCGCTCGTCCTGGGCAGCGGCTTCCATGACCGCCTCACGGTCGCGGTCGCCGGCCCACACGATGCGGGCGCCCAGCAGCTCGTCCAGGAGCAGGTTGCCGGTCCACTGCTCGCGGGGTGGGGCCGCGCCCCGCAGCACCAGCACGCAGTCGAGGCCGGCGCGGGCGGCCGCGGCCGCCGTCTGGCGGCAGTGGTTCGACTGCACCGCGCCGACGGTCAGCACCACGTCGGCGCGCTGGGCCAGCGCGTCGGCGATCAGCAGCTCCAGCTTGCGGGTCTTGTTGCCGCCGCCCGCCAGGCCGGTCTGATCGTCGCGCTTGATCCACAGGCGAGGGCCGCCCAGGGCGGCGCTGAGCCGGTCCAGTGGCTCCAACGGCGTCGGCAGGTGGGCCAGGGGAAAGCGAGCGGGATGTTTCATGATTCTCCACCACAAAGAACCCTCCCGCAGGTCTCAGAGACCTGCGGGAGGGTGAGATGTCTAGACTCCAAACACGGCCCGGTACAGGTTGAGCGCCGAGCCGGTGTCGCCCTGGCTCATGAGCAGGAAGAGGGCAACCATGACGACGATGACGACGAACACCACCAGGGCGACCTTGATCCAGCTTATCGGCGCCTGGCCCTGCACCTCGCCGGTCTGGCCGTTGACCAGGAACTGGTAGATCTTGTCGCTGTAGCGGTAGGAGGCGATCCAGACCGGAAAGAGGACGTGCTTGTAGGTCATCTTGGAAAAGGCGGTGTTGACCCGCAGGTTGCGCTGGGTGTCGCCCGGCACCTGGGCGGCGCAGGCCTGTTCTATCCGGCTTTTCATGATCGCCTGGCCCGGCGGTCCACGCCCTGCTTCAGGTCGACGGTGTAGGCCTCGGCGCCCCACCCGGCCAGGAACTCCGGCTTGTAGGGGACCAGGGCTTTGGTGTCAAAGGGATAGATGCGCTCGATCATGGCCTTGTCGACGCTGCCGGCGGCGGGCACCAGCACGTCGTCAAGGAACGAGCTGCACGTGACCCGAGGCCGGTTCCCAGCGGACGTGCTGCACCTGGCGGGTCTGCTGCACCCGTTGGCCCTTCTCGTCGGTGGCCCAAAAGTTCTCGGTGGTGTAGTAGTAATGGCCGGCCTCGGCCTGCCACCAGGACGAGGTAAAGGCGTCAAAGGTCCAGAAGGGCAGGTAGACGCCCTGGATCTTGGCCTGGGCGTTCTGGGCGATCTTTTTCACCGGGTCGGGCCGGAAAAAGCCGCTGCCCAGCCACTGTGCGAAAGAGGGCGATCGCCTTGGCCTGGTCCACCTTGAAGGGCAGCAGCGATTCGGGCTTGATGACCTGGGCCACCTGTTCCTGGGGCACTACCTGGTTGGAACCGCAGAATGGGCACTCGGTCGAGACGACGTTGGCGTCTACGGTGTTGACCGCCCCGCAGCTCTTGCACTTGATGGAGCGTTTGTCGCCGCCGTAGCCGGTCTCTTGGGGCTTGGCCACCGCCTCACGCAGGGCCTTTTCCAGGTCGTATTCGCGGATCGTCTTCGGCTGTGGTCGGCACGTCCATGGTGTGGCCGCAATAGGCGCAGGCCAGGAGGCCTTTCGCCGCGTCAAAGTCCATCTGGGAGCCGCACGACGGGCAGGGGAACTTGTCGACCTTGTCGGAGACCTGTTCCGGCTTCTTGGGCGTTTCCCCTGCCGGCTTCTGGGGCGTTTCCTGCGCTGGCTTGTCGACCGGCTTTGAGGGCGTTTCCGGCATTAGCTGGTCGGCCATCTTGGGCATTTCTCGCGCTGGCTCGGCGACCGGCTTCGTGGGCGGTTGCTGGCATTAGCTGGTCGGCCATCTTGGGCATCTCCCGCGCTGGCTTGCCGGCCGGCTTTTTGGGTTCTTCCATCGACATGGCGCCTCTCCTTTGACAGTCAGGATTCAACGGCAGTGGGTGGATTGTAGCACAAAGAAGGCCGGAATGCAACCTGCCAACCGGCTACTATCAGGTCCGGCCCTTGACACCCCTGCGGTCATCGGGTACAATGATGCCGGATGCCACGCTGGAAGAGCTGCGACGAGGAGATGAGCCGATGGCCGCACCGGTCGAATACCTGCCGACGATCAAGGAGATGCCGGCCAGCGAGCGCCCGCGAGAGCGGCTGCAGGCCTACGGGGCAGGCGCCCTGTCCACGAGCGAGCTGATCGCTATCCTGCTGCGCACCGGCATCGAAGGGCAAAGCGCGATCAACATTGGCAGCCGCCTGCTGAAGGATTTTGGGCTGGCCGGCCTGGCCCGCTGCAGCTTTGACCAACTGGTCAACGTCAAGGGGCTGGGGCCGGCCAAGGCAGCGCAATTAAAGGCTGCGTTCGAGCTGGGCCGGCGGCTGCTGACCGCAGCTCCCGACGAACGCCCCAGATCCGCTGCCCGGCCGACGCGGCCAACCTGCTGCTGTCGGAGATGAGCGTGCTGGAACAGGAGCACCTGTGCACCCTGCTGCTCGACACCAAGAACCGGGTGACTGGCCCACGCGGGAGATCTATGTCGGATCGCTGAACACCAGCCTGATCCGGGTGGGCGAGCTGTTCCGGCCGGCCATCCACGCCAACTGCGCCGCCATCATCGTCGTCCACAACGTGTGACGTGATAAGCGTCTAGAGCAATTGCTCAACAGTCACAAGAGTGATTGAGCCTGCTGTTCCGTCAGCAGTACCCTTGGGCGGCGAAGCGGCAAGGTAACGCGCCGTGGTAGAAACCCGCCGACAAAGTATCCCGCGGTCTTCTGACCGGCATCCGAACCGTGAGGAGAGGATGATTCTGCCAGCATCAAGGCGGTCAGGGGCTAGGGTGGATGGTATGGTCAACATATGTGAACTGCTTGATAAACGTCGTAACGACGAACAAGCCAAAGATGCTGGATAGGCTTGAGCCAAAAGGCAATGTGGTGCAGGTTCAGGGAGTGTCTGTGTGCCCTGACGCGGACGAAACACCACCGGCGGAGAGAGCGGACCTAACCCATCTGGTTGCTCAAGACGGAACACGGTAAGCCCGTAACTCCTCCCGAAAGGGTAAGGCAAGCCGCAAGGTGACGCCGATGGGGTTGCGGGTAGAGGAGGATGGAAAAAGCGAAGGCCGTCCTGTAATGGGGCGGATAGGGGTTGAGCCGTAAGGCAACATCACCCCACGCGAAAGCGGGCAGACTTCCATCGGGTCTTTCATCACGAGAGAACTTGACGAACCGATCTAAGGAGGCAAAGCAAATGACGGCAGACACACTGCATCAGACTGCTGGTGCGGCCTCCCACGCGACGGTGAGACTGGCACGCCATTGATTGGCAGAAAGCCTCGACCAGAACGTGCGTCGGCTGCAAGCGCGTATCGTGAAGGCAACGCAGGAAGGCAGATGGGGCAAGGTGAAAGCCTTGCAACGTCTGCTGACCCACTCGTTTAGCGGCAAAGCTCTTGCCGTGAAACGAGTGACGGAAAACCAAGGCAAACGGACACCGGGTGTGGATCCGAGACGTGGGAAACCCCGGAGAAGAAAGCAACAGCCATTCGTACACTGCGCCGCCGAGGCTATCAACCTCAACCCCTGCGACGCGTGTATATCCCGAAAAGTAACGGCAAGAAGACGCGCCTCTCTGGATATCCCAACGATGAGCGACCGAGCGATGCAAGCGCTCTACCTGCTGGCGCTTGACCCCATCGCGGAAACGACAGGCGACCCGAACTCGTATGGGTTCCGGCCAGAACGATCAACGGCAGACGCCATCGAGCAATGCTTCAACACACTGAGCAAACCGCACTCGCCAGAATGGGTGTTGGAAGGCGACATCAAGTCGTGCTTTGACCGGATCAGCCATGACTGGTTGCTGGCACATATCCCGATGGACAAGGCCATGCTCAAGGAATGGCTGAAAGCCGGGTTCATGGAGAAGCAGTCCTCTATCCCACGGAAGCAGGCACACCACAAGGTGGTATCAGCTCCCCGGTGCTGGCCAACCTGACGCTGGATGGTCTCGAAAAGATACTGACGGAAGCACATACCCCAAAGCAACTACATCGCGGCCGCAAAGCCAAAGGTCACATCTGGTCAGGTTTGCCGACGATTTCATCGTCACCGGCACGCTCTAAAGAGATGCTCGAACAACGAAATTCAGGCCTCTCGTCGAGCAGTTCCTGAGAGGAACGCGGACTGGAACTCTCAGCGGAGAAAACCCGCATCACGCATATCGAAGATGGGTTTGACTTCCTCGGACAGAACGTCCGCGAGTACGAATGGGAAGCGGCAAGATCTGCTTGATCAAACCTGTCGCAAGAACATTACTGCACTTCTCGAAAAGGTCCGTGGCATCATGAAGGCCAATCGGCAAACCTCTGCCGGACATCTGATCCTGGCACCTCAACCCGGTCATCCGGGATGGGCGATACTATCACCGGCATGTGGCGAGCTAAGAAAGCTTTCACTGAAGTAGACCACGCCATCTTTCACGCTACTGTGGCAATGGGCGATACGACGACACCCGAATAAGTCCAGCGATGGGTCAAAGAAGAAATACTTCAGAACCATTCGTCGGAGATTCACTGGGTGTTTCATCGGCGAGTGCTAAGGGCGAAGATCAATGTCTGACTTCGCAGCGCTCAAGCGTGCCGATTCATACGCACATGTCAAAATCAAGGGAGAAGCGAACCCGTACGACCCAGCGTGGGAAGTCTACTTCGAGAAACCGCCTCGGCGTGAAAATGGCAGGAACCCTCAAAGGACGACGGCAGCTCATCCGTCTCTGGAAAGAGCAAGGATGGCATCTGCCCCGTCTGTCACCAGAAAATCACCGAGCTGACGGGATGGCACAACCATCACATAACCTGGCGATCACTAGGTGGCGCCGACACAGCAGAGAACCGCGTGCTACTCCATCCCAATTGCCACAGTCAAGTCCATAGCCTGAGGTCAAGCGTATCGAAACCGCGTCCCGCAAAGGGGCGTTTGAGAGGCTTGAGCCGCATGACGGGAAACTGTCACGTGCAGTTCTTAGGGGGCTGGGCAGCGGCAACATTGTCCGCCTACCCGACCACCCGTCGGGCGATCCCACGCCGAGCCCGGAGGATGTGGCGGTGACCCGCCAGATCGTGGAAGCGGGCAAGCTGCTGGACATCGAGGTGCTGGACCACCTGATCATCGGCTGGCAGCGGTGGATAAGCTTGAAGGAACGGGGGCTGGGGTTCAGCTGATGGAGCGCAAGCGCCAGTTGATCATCGCCAACCTGCTATCGCTGCTGGTCGTGGCAGCGGCGCTGGCGGCCGGCTGGCGGCAGGAGGCGCTGTTCGGCCTGGCCGTGCTGGCGGTGATGGACGCGATTGTGCTGATCAGGCAACGGTTTGGCCGCCGCGACAAGGACAAGCAGGAATGACCCCCGGCGGCGAATGGCCCGACATCACCTACGAACAGGCATGGGCTGCCTGCGAAGCAGGGCAGAAGCTGCACCTGGCCGGACGCGTCTACCTGGTGCGCCCGACCCTGCCAAAGCCCGGGGCATCGCCGGACTCCCTTCGGTCGCAGGCGGCGGTGTGGGTCACCGACGAGCGCACTCTGGGCGACCACGGCCTGCTCCTCTTCCCGGACGGGCGGGTTGAGGCCCGGTAGCCTTGCCCTGCCGCGCCGGGTGTGATACAATAGCCGCTGGAGGATGGCCATGTCTGAACCGCTGGTCGTGTTGATGACGGCCGGTTCGCAGGAGGAAGCGGAGCGGATCGCCCAGGCGCTGGTAGCCGAGATGCTGGCGGCGTGCGTCAACATCGTGCCCGGCGTGACCTCCATCTATCGCTGGGAGGGCAAGGTGCAGCGCGATCAGGAATGGCTGCTGGTGGCCAAGAGCCGCCGTGACGTGCTGGACCACCTGGTAGAGCGCGTGCAGGCGCTCCACAGCTACGACGTGCCGGAGATCATCGCCCTGCCGCTGGCCGGCGGCAGCGAGCCGTACCTGCGCTGGCTGGATAGCGTCGTAGAAGGTGGCCAGCACGCCGTGGATTAGAGTGGATCGACGGAGGTGAAACGATGCGCGACATGATCCGGCAGATCGTGAGTGCTTATCAGTCAATCAGACTGGAGGGCCAGGGCGACGGCTATGTCCTGTTTGCGGGAAAGGAGCCAGACAGCAAGCAGCCGGTCACCATCAAGGTCCTGGCCCGAACCCTGGGCAAGGACCCCCAGATTGCGGCCCGCTTCCGGGCGCTGTCCCAGACGATCCGCCAGCTCAACCACCCCAACATCGCCACGATCCGGGACGTGGGGGAAAAGGCCGGCCTGCCCTACCTGGTCACGCGGGCCATCGAACGGGCCAAGCCCTTGACCGACCGGCTGAACCAGCCGTGGGCCGTGGACGAGGCCGCCGACCTGACGATGCAGGTCGGCCAGGCGCTGGAGCACGCCTACAACAAGGGTCTCGTCCATGGCTCGCTGTCGCCCGATGGGGTCACCGTCCAGCCGGACGGCAGGGTGGCAGTCAGCGATTTTGGCCTGGCGCAGATGCTGGACCTGGTCGGCGTCCAGCTCAAACAGGCCGCCTCGCCCTACGCTGCCCCAGAACGGGCGGCAGGTCAGGCGCCCGATCCACGCAGCGACGTGTATTCGCTGGCGGCAATCCTGTATACGCTGCTCGCCCACCGGCCGCCCCAGGTGGTCCAGGGGCAGGTGTTGGCTCCCGGCCGGTTCAATTCCGACGTGCCGCCGGCCATGGACAACCTAGTGGTCAAGGCGCTGGCTCCCAACCCCGCAGAGCGCTATCCCGACGTCAAGTCGTTCCTGGCGGCGCTGGGCGCCGTGACGCTCGCACCGGCCGTCGCCAAGGTCCCGGCCTCCCGGCTCGCTGGCGCGAGCCAGGACAGGCGGACGCCGGGAAGGCCAAGCCGGCCGCTGCCGGCCAGCGCTGTCCGCGCTGCGGAACGGAGAACCAGACTGGCCGTTTCTGCCGCACGTGCGGCGCTCGCCTGCCGCAGCCGGAGACGGTCAGCCCGCCTGCGCCCGCCGCCTCGCCCCCTGACCCGGCCGCCGCTGCATGGGTGAAATCGCCCTACTTCAAGGAAGCGGCATCCGGTCAGCCCCGCACCAGGAAGCGGCACTTCGCACTGAAACGGCGCTCGGCAAGACGACCAGGGAGCCCCAGAGAGTCGGCCGTCCCACCGCCGTCCAGAGCCAGCGAGCCGATCCAGATCACCACGATCGACGTCGGGTCGGTCGAAGTGGGCAAGGGCATCGAGATGGAGCAGACGGTGATCGCCACGCCCATGGAGGTGGCCACCGGCGAGCTGGCGAGACATGTTCCCTGAACCGCTGGTGATGCCCCAGGTGGACCTGTCCAGCCTGGCGCCGGCCGCAGACCAGTCGCTGATCACCATGCCGGAACCGCCGCCCATGCCGGTGATCGACTGGGCCGACATCGCTCCCCCCATGCCAGAAGTGCCAACCATCGAGGACATCCCCATCAAGCGGGAGGGCGATTGATCCATCTGGCCGATCTGCTGGCAGCCACGGGCGGGACTGTTCACGGGCCGGTCTTTGCCGAAACCTTCGACGACTTTTGCTACGACACCCGCGTGCTGAAACCTGGCGAGCTGTTCCTGGCCGTCGTCGCCGACAGGGGCGACGGCCACGACTATGTCCTGGATGCCGCCAGACAGGGAGCGACCGGCGTCCTCTGCCAGCGGCCGTTTGATCTGGCTCCCTACCACGTCACCTGTGTGGTCGTCGACGACAGCCGGCAGGCGCTGCTCGATTGGGCGCGGTACATCCTGCGCCGCTTCGGCCCTCGCATCGTAGGCATCACCGGTTCCAGCGGAAAAACGACGACCAAAGAGCTGGCCGCCGCCATAATCGGCTCAGCGCTACCCGGTGTTTCGCAACTATGGCAACTATAACGACCGATATGGGTTGCCCATCGCCCTGGGACGGCTGACCCCTGAACACCAGGTCGCAGTCCTGGAGCTGGCCTGTGACAGCGTGGACGAGATCCGCGAGCTGGCAGCGCTCACCCGTCCCCAGATCGGCGTCGTCACGACGATCAATGAGACGCACCTGGCCTACCTGGGATCGCTGGAGGCGATCGCGGCCGAAAAAGGTCGACTGGTGGAGGCCTTGCCCACGGCAGCTCAAGGTGGAGTGGCCGTCCTCAATTACGACGACCCACGGGTGCGGGCCATGGCAGCCCGCACCCAGGCGCGGGTCGTCACCTACGGCCTGGAGCCGGATGCCGACCTGGTTGCCGGGGCGGTGGAAGCCGGTCCAGACAGGCACTTCGTTCACCGTTTTTGTCAAGGATTTCTTCCCTGTACCGGGTCTGAGGGGCAAACGCAAGCTACGGGTCCAGATATCGCTGCTCGGCCGGCACAATGTCTATGCTGCGCTGGCCGCAGTGGCGGTAGGGCTGGCCCTGGGCGTACCGCTGGACGAGGCGCTGTCGGCGCTGGCCACCGTCCGGCCCCTGCCCGGGCGGCTGAACCGACTGCCTGGGATTCACGAAGACCGTGATCCTGGACGACAGTTTCAGCGCCAGCCTGGCCTCGACCCTGACCGCCCTGGAAACGCTCGCTTTGTTCAAAAGCAGCAGGCGCTGTGCCGTCTTGGGTGACCTGCCCGACCTGGGGAGCATGGAAGGAGAGGCCTACCGCCGCGTCGGCGAGCTGGCAGCGCGGGTGGTCGACTTGCTCGTGACCCAGGGGGATGGAGCCCAGCGGATCGCGCAGCACGCCCAGGCCAGTGGACTGTCTGCCGACCAGGTTCTGGCGACCTACACCGCTGAAGACACACTACGCGGCCTACGGCGGAGCGAGGCCTGCGGCCAGGCGACACGGTCCTGGTCAAGGGGCCGGTCGAGTCACGAATGGAGCAGGTGGTGGCCGGGCTGCTGGCCCAGCCGGAACGGGCGGCCGAGCTGTTGGCGCGGCGCGGGCAGACGGCCGGCTGGCAGAAGGCCAGGCTGCTCCGTCCCGGCCGCCCTACCTGGGTGGAAGTGGACCTGGAAGCGATCGCCCATAACGTACAGCGCATCGTAGAGATGGTCGGGCCGAAGGTCACCGTCCTGGCAGTCTTGAAGGCCGATGGCTACGGCCACGGGGCGATCCGGGTGGCGCGGACGGCACTGAACAACGGCGCTCGCTACCTGGGGGTGGCCAGCATCAACGAGGGAATAGCCTTGCGCCGGGCCGGCATCACCACTCCGATCCTGGTCCTGGGCTACACGCCGGCCTGGCAGGCCCGGGAGCTGGTGCTGAACAGCCTGTCGGCGACAGTTTTCAACCTCGACGTGGCCCGGGCACTGAGCCGGGCAGCCGCCGACCTCAACGGCCGGGTCCCAACGCACGTCAAGGTGGACACCGGCATGGGCCGGCTTGGCCTGCTGCCCGACGAGGTGCTGCCCTTTGTCCTGGAATTGCACAGGTTACCCAACCTGGTGCTGGAGGGCATCTTTACCCACTTCTCGGTCGCCGACAGCGACCCGGACTATACACGGTGGCAGCTCGACCGCTTCCATCAGGTGCTGGAGATGCTGACCGAGGCAGACATCCGCCCGCCGCTGGCCCACGCAGCCAATTCGGCCGCCATGCTGACCCTGCCAGAGAGCCACCTGGACATGGTCCGGCCAGGCATTGCTCTGTATGGGCTGCATCCCTCATCTCAGGTGCGCTGCCCGCCCGATTTCCGACCGGCCCTGCGCTTCAAGACCCAGGTGGCCCAGGTCAAGACCTTGCCGCCTGGCACTTACGTCGGCTATGGCAACACCTACCAAACCGTCGGCGAGCAGCAAATCGCCGTCATTCCGGTTGGGTACGCCGACGGATTTCGCCGGGCGCCACGCCATTGGGGGGAAGTTCTGGTCCGGGGTCACCGAGCGCCTATCGTGGGCCGGGTGTCGATGGATCAGACCATGATCGACGTCACAGCCATCCCTGGCGTGCGCCAGGGCGACGAGGTCGTGCTCATCGGTGAGCAGGGGAATGAACAGATTACTGCCGAGGAAGTAGCAGAGCAGCTAGGCACCATCAGCTACGAAGTCGTGAGCGAAATCCTGGCTCGTGTCCCTCGCGTGGTATAAGGCCGGTGCGCTCCACATACCAAAAACCGGCGGCTGCTCTACTCCTTGGCCTCGTCCTTCTCGGCCTCAGTCTCTTCGTCCGGTTCCTTCACCGCCTTGCGAAAACCGCTGATGGCCTTGCCCAAGGCAGGGCCTACGTCCGCAATTTTGCCCACACCGAAAATGAGGGCCACGATTGCCAGGATGATCAACAGCTCCTGCCACCCAAATCCACCCATCTGTTACGCTCCTATTTCAGATTTCTCGATACCGAATGCATCTAGATCGGACAGCGCCGTTTCAAGGGCTCGGCGGACCATCGCCCGGATCAGCGGATGGTCCTGCGGCGCGCCGTCGGCGAACCGTCGGGCCGCCGCCAGGGCCAGGCGTGCCTCGTCCTCGTCGCCGGCGAGCAGCAGCCATTCGCTCATAGTCTCCAGCCGCCTGCTGAACACCTGGGCCACTATCGGCTCGGAAAACAGCTCAGCAGCCAGGCGTGTAACCCACGCCTCTAGGCCCCAGTCCGAGAGCTGAGACATCTCCTGCGCTGCCTGGAGCACCTGCTCGCCCTGCAGCCTCCAGGCAGACAAATGCCGGATGCGCAGCGTCCAGTAACCGGCCTGATGCCGCGCTCAGCGCTTTATCATCGGCACTCAGCTGTGGCAACCGCTTCGGCGGCAGCGCATCGGCGCCGGCCACGTCCCACAGCCAGGTGCTGTAAAGCCGGAGCGGCCCCGCAAGCGGGATCTGCGTCTCGCGGTTGCGGGCCAACGCTTCAAGCACAAGCCGCCGGCCTAGGTCAAACGACGCCTCAAGCATCAGCAGCATCCTTGTGCCGTATGTCTCTGACAGCCCGGGGTCGCCGGTCACCGGGATGTCGTGCACATAGCCCGGCTCCCGCCGGGGAGGCAGCATCAGCACCGGCACTTGCCGGTGGCCCACCGCCTCTACTGCACCAGCCCGATCGCTCAACAGGACATTGAGGAACTTGACCTGCTCTGCCGCCCGGCTACCCCCGAGGAACCAGACGCTCTGCCGCCCCAGTCCGTCCACCGGGCTGATCAGCGCCCGCCACTCCTGCGGAGTACCGCTTCCGTCGCGGTAGTCTGGCGGCGACATGGGCTTGAGCGCGACGCCGGCAAATTGCAGTTTACGCAGCGACCGTTCGGCCAGGGCACGCAGATCGGGTGCAGTAGCCGGGATCAGTGTCTGCAAGGCGAACGCCGCCTCAGGCAGACGTAGGCCCGCCAGCGCCTGCAGCGCCTTGGCGGCGATCTCCTCGCGCACATCTTGGGCCATCATCCGCAGCAGATCAACGGCCCGCCGGTCGCCGATGGCCTGCAGCGTCTCGACGACGGCCAGGGCGACATCGGGCTCCTGTCGATCCAATCCCTGGACATATTCGACCAGGGCAGACGGATCCTGCTCCCCGCGAGCCAGCACCTCTTCCAGCGAAGAGAGCACCACCTCCTCGGCGTTGGACAGGCTGGCCAAGAGCTCGTCATCCGGCTCTTGGCCCAGAAACCGCTCCAGGATGGTCATGGCTCCGATTCGGCTGTGGTCGGTATGCCCCGGCTCAAGCACAACCTGGCGCAGCGCCTGGACGATGTCGTCGCGGTCGAGATAGCTGGCAACCATGCCCAGCGCTTCCAGCAGCCGGGCATCGGTTCGGCTTGCGGCGGTCAGGCTGCCGACAATGGCCGGGATGACCTGGGAACCCTGGGCAGCGATCCGTTGCGCCCGCCGCCTCAAGTCAGCATCCGAAGTGGAGGTGAGCATGTCGCGCAGATCTGCTTCGATCCGTCGCCGTTCATGCAGCGTGGTAATTATCTTTTGGCCGGCCGACACCCTGCGCTTTGCCCTCCTCTACATCGCGGCCATTATAGCACAGGTAATCGGCAGGGACAAGTCTACGCTGTTGCCGCTGCCAGCTCGGCGGCCTCTTCTTGCCCCACTTCTACCGGCCGGAAGGTGGCGGGATCGGTCAGCTTGTCGGTAAAGAGAACTCCGTCGAGGTGGTCCATCTCATGCTGAAAGACGCGAGCCAGGTAACCGTCCACCTTGTAGCGCACCTTCTTGCCCCGTTCATCCAAACCCTGGACTGTCACCTGTTCGTAGCGGGCGACTTCGCCCACCCAGCCCGGGATCGACAGGCAGCCCTCCAGGCCAACCTGCTCCCCCTGACTCTTGATGATCTCGGGGTTGAACAGGATAAAGGGCCGCCCGCGCAGCTCATCATCCGGGTCTTCCGGGTCCTCCGGCAGCTCGGCGACAAAGAGTCTCTGGAGCACGCCGACCTGCGGTGCAGCCAGGCCCACGCCTGCCGCCTGGTACATCGTTTCGAGCATCTGGTAGGCCAAATCCACCAGTTGGCGGGTGACCTTTTGCACCTTCCTGGATTTGGTCCGGAGCACTTGAGACTGCTCCAGGTTGTCTACAACGTAAATCTCTAGATTGGACATCTTGTACCTTACCATGACCGGTCTCAGCCGTGTCCCTCATTATCTACGGGTGCGACGGGCCAGTCTGTAAACCATATTACGCGCGCTCTACAACACTCCAGCGACGACCTCGGCAATATCCTTCAACGCCAAAGAGCCGGCCATCTCCCGCCTCGCGACGGCTTCGTCAAGCATGATCAGGCAGAAAGGGCAGGCGGCCGCGGCCAAGGCCGGGCTGAGCGTCGCAATCTCCTCCACCCGCACGTCATTGATCCGCTGGCCGGCCTGGTGCTCGATCCACATGCCGGCCCCACCGCCGCCGCAGCACAAGCCCTGCTCGCGGGAGCGTTTCATCTCCACGAGGCGCAGGCCAGACACCGACTCGAGTACCCGCCGGGGATCATCGTACACCTGATTATACCGGCCCAGGTAGCAGCTGTCGTGGAAAGTGGCCAGGCCGCCGGTCCAACTGCCGGTGAGCCGCAGCCTGCCTGCCGCCAGCAGCTCGTGGATGAGCTGGCTGTGGTGGATCACTTGCCATTCGCCGCCGAACTGCGGGTATTCGTTCTTCAGGGTATTGAAACAGTGAGGGCACTGGGTCACGATGCGCTTGAACTGGTACTGCTTCAGCGTCCTGACGTTGGCCTGAGCCTGCGTCTGGTACAAGTACTCCTCACCGGCGCGCCTGGCCCATTCGGCGTTGCAGCTCTCCTCTTCGCCCAGGATGGCAAAATCGACGCCGGCGGCGCGCATGATTTGGATCATGGCCCGGCTGACCTTCTGATTGCGCGGGTCATAACTGCCGGCGCAGCCCACCCAGTAGAGCACGTCAGCCTGGCCCACGTCGGCCATGACCGGCACATCGAGACCGGCGGCCCACTCGGCGCGCTTGTGGCGGGGCTGGCCCCAGGGGTTACCCTGGCGCTCAGTGCTGCGCAGCGCCTGCGCCAGCGTGCTGGGGATGCGGCCGGCCTCCAGCACCAGGTAGCGGCGCATGTCGACGATGCAGGCCGCCTGCTCGATAAAGACCGGGCACTCGTGCTCGCAGGCCCGGCAGGTGGTGCACGACCACAGTGTCTCGTCGGCGACGATCTCGCCCACCAGCTCCCGGTCAGAGGGCTGACCAGAGCCGAGGGCCAGCCGCTTGAGCAGAGGCACGCGGTCCACAATTGGTTGCTGCCACCGCCACAGGGCGCCCGGATATTCACCCATCCGGTCACGGACGTCCAGGATCAAGCGCTTGGGCGAAAGTGGCTGCCTGGCGGCGTAGGCCGGGCAGACGGCCTGGCAGCGGCCGCACTCGGTGCAGGCATCACCGTCCAGCAGTTGCTTCCAGGTCAGGCGCGGGATGGAGCCGGCGCCCAGCGGGCCCTCGGCCTCCTCGATATTCTCGATCTTGGGAATGGCCCCCGGCGTGCTGAGGCGGCTGAAAAAGATGTTGGCCGGCCCGGTAAAGATATGCAGAAATCTGGTATAGGGCAAGGTGACCATCAACGCCACCATCATCAGCTGGTGCCCCCACCACACAAAGGGATAGATCGCGGGTGGCTCGCCGGTCGGCGGCCCAAAGAGGCCGGCGAGGGCATTGCCCAGCCATGACCAGTGGGCCCAAGGTGGATTCTGCCCGCGCAGGCGCATCACTTCCAGTGACAGGCCGGTCAAGGCGATGAAGGCCAGCCCACCCAGGAGGAAGGCGTCGCTGCGCCTGACGCGCCCCGCGAGCCGGTCGGGCCGCAGCACGTACCGCCGGAAAGCGGCCAGCCCCAGTCCGATGAGGAAGAACAGGGCAAAGACATTGACCACTAACTCAAAGCCGAGGTAGAAATCACCGCGGAGGAGGTGCCACGGGGTGCTATAGTTGATGCCGACCAACGACGTGGCGACGAAAAAGACGATAAAGCCGTAAAAGATCAGCGAGTGCATCAGCCCTGGGTAGGGTTGGCTGATGTTGCGCCTCTGGCCGAGGGCATGCAGCACCAATCGACCCAGGCGGCGGCCAACCTGGTCGGTGCGCATGGCCGGCTGGCCCATGCGCCACAGGCGGACCCGCCGCCACAGCCCATAGACCATCACCATGCCGCACAGGACAACCACGATCCAGTGGACTGTGTACATCCACTTGGGCAGATTCCACAAGTCCTCACGGAAGGGTGTCATGGCTGTTTTCCAACAACTCGGACCTTCAGGGCGCCGGCACTGCAGCGCGGGTCTCGTCAGCTCGCTGCCGGTACTCGGCAGCCAGGTCCGATCGCCCCTGGCCGGCGTACAGCGCGCTCAGCGCCTGGTAGGCATCGGCCAGTATGCCGTGGCGCAGCCAGGCTTCCGCTTTGTGATCGCTCGCAGCCAGCTCTTCCAACAGCGCGATCCGGTCCTTCAGGCGGTCCTCCGGATCGGTCAGCGCCAAGTTGCGGTAGGCAAGGGCCGTAATGGCCTTGATCGGTACCTGGGCGAATTCGTCCTGGTGGGCCAGGTACCACTGGTCCAGCGGCTCCTGTAGCTCCGCTGGCAGATTGGAGGTGTACAGAAGCCAAATCCGGTCGTAGCGGGCGGCTAGGTCGTCCAGCTCGGCCAACGACAGGTGCCGGGTGAGGTAGAGCACATCGGCGCCGTTCACGACCAGCGGGCGGATAAAGAAACGGGGCGAGACGATCACGGCATCGCCAGCCCGGGCATTGCGCTCGACCACCACAGTCGTCTCCCCCAGCCGGTCGACGGTCCGGTTTTCCGCATAGTAGACACGCAGCGGCCTGGCCAACAGCAGCGCCAGGCCGGCGCAAGAAACGACTGTCGCCGCCGCGCCCAGCCAGGCCGGCCTGTTGCGTCGCAGCGGCCCCCAGACAGCCAGAGCACGCCCCATCGCCGCCGCCCCCTGCCCGGCCAGCAGCAGCGCCATCGGCGGGACAAAGATCAAGTAGCGTTCGACAAAAGGCCGCGGCGACCTGATCATCGCCAGGATCGCAAAAGGCAGGGCCAGCCATAGGACGGTCAAAAGCGCTGCCTGCCACTGGAACAGCGGCAGTACTTGGCGCCGGCGGCGGTAGAGGGCCGCCGCCAGACCCACGGCCATCAGCCCGAGGATTAGGCCACGCAGCCAGGGCGAGGCCAGCCCGACGTTGTCTATAAAGCCGGTGAAGAACTGACCGGTGAGCTGGACCGTGACCTCAGCGCCCGCCTCGCCGCTGCCGCGCAGCCCGGCCCAGGGTAAGCCGGCCAATTGGACCAGGCCCGGCGCACAGAGCACGCCCAGAGCCAGCCAACCGAGCAGCGGGCCCACCAGCCGTCCCGACCCAAGGGAATGCCGGCGCTTTCGCCATGCGGTGACCAACGCCACCAACCACAGGACGGCGGTAAACAGCGCTTCAGATGCCAGGGCAAATAGGGCGTTGTAGTGGGCGTAGAAGCTGAACGCCCCGGTTAGGGCAAAACCGGCCCAGTAGACCGGCCGGTGGGTAGCCCAGGCCCGCACCAGGAAATAGGCAGAGGCCAGCGACAGCAGGGCCAGCAGGGAATAGGGACGGGCGATCTGCGCGTACTGGACATGAAGCGGCAGCAGCGCGGTCAGAAAGGCGCCGATCAGCCCTGCCTGGCGACCCCACAGCGCCCGCCCCAGCCTGTAGACCACGGCCACAGTCAGCAGGCTAAAGGCCGACGACAGGAAACGAAGCATGAAGGCGCTGCGGTGAACGAGAGGCCAGACATAGTACTCTAGCACGAAATAGAGCGGCTGCATATAGCCGGGCTGGCCGGTGACCTTGATCGGCACCACCTGAAGCAAAGATCTCAGATCGGGCTGATCGAGCTTGAGGATGGTCGCGTTTTCATCGCGGCCCAAGACTTCGTGGGCGCCCAGGTCGTGCCATACCAGCGCTGCGCTCAACAGCAGGAGGCCGGCTACCAGCCAGTTCCAGATATTCGCACGCGGTCGCCCGTTCAATGGCCCTTGATGTCCTCGTCTACCAAGCGGGCGATGATCTGTCCCAGCCGCACCGAATAGTTGGTGCCCCGATCCTCCGGGTAGATCTGGGTCGTGTTGGCCAGGTACAGATTACCAAGCGGGGTACGATACTCCGGGATAAGCTTGGAATAGCCGAGTGGGATGATCGGCTGTGCGGCGGCCGCCCTGAAATGCCAGCGCTCTTCAACCCAATCGGGCGAGAAGCTGGGGTTGATCTTTTGCAGGTGAGGCAGGTAGGCGTCGAACAGATCATCCGGGCTCATCTGATAGTAGGGGCTGGACTGGTCGAGGTAGTTTGAAATATACAGCACTCGCTTGCCGTTATAGTTCTCAGGTGGGATGTAGTTGGTCTGCTCGATCGTCGCGACGAACGGGATGGAGCGGTCGGCGATGTTCATCCAGTAGATGCGGGACATGGGCTGGTTTAGCTTTAGGACCAGCTGCACGGTGGCCATATATCTCGCCGCCTGCATTTTGGCCACGTACCAGTCGGGGAACTCGTCGACCATGCGCAGGGCGGCGAACGATGGGGCGGTACACACGATCCGGTCAAAGGGCAGGTAGCCCTGGTCGTTGGGGGCCAGGCCCAGGGACCGGACCCCGGCCTCGTTCTGGACCTGAAGCCCACGCGCCACGCCATCGGCGACGACGATGCGGTTGACCTCTGTCCCGGCGAACACCTGGCCGCCGTGCTTGAGGATCGCCTGATGCAGGGCGTCGATCAGCACCTGGAAGGAGCCGCGCGGATAGCCAAGCACCTCCTTGGACAGCCCTTTGCGCGAGCCCAGGCGCAGCGCGGTCTTGTACCACAGCCACACCAGAGGGATATTCTCCGCCTCGGCGCCGAACTTGCCGCGGAAAAGCGGTCCCCATGCCTTGTTCCAGGCCTGCGGGCCGGCGTACTTTTTCAGCCAGGAGGCGGCGGTGATCTGTTCGTACTCGTCGACCTTGTTCCGCCTGGACTGCAAATAGTAGGTGGTCAGCCCCAGGCGGGCCCGATCGATCAGCGGCAGAGGGGCAAAACGCATGATATCCATCGGGCTGACCCAATTCCAGACCTTACCGCCGTAAAACAGGCCAGTCCTGGACGGGATCCACATCAGCCGGTCGCCCAGACCGAGCTCGGCCATCAGATCGACGACGTGTGTGTCGTTGGTGAACCAGTGGTGGTAGCCCCGCTCGAGACGGGTGCCTTCGATGGCAAAGGTGCTGGCCAGGCCGCCGAGATCCTCCATTTGCTCGAACAGAAAGGCCTGGTAGCCCCTTTTGCCCAGCTCATAGGCCGCCGTCAAGCCGGCAAAGCCGCCGCCGATGATCGCGATCCTATTCATCATTCCAGGTCCGGGTCGAACGATTCGGGCACTTCCGAAGGAGTCAACCATTCCGTCAACTCCACGGGGGGTGTGTCAGCCCGGCCCTCCAGATAGTCGAGGTAGCGGTTCATGTCGTGCTGCGCCCGCTCGTAGAGCTGCAACAGCTCCTCATCCGTCCCCTGATACCGGGCGACGGCTTGCTGCGCGCACAGATAGCAACCCCGCATGAAACGATAACTGCCCGAGAAACAGGTCAGGCAGCCGCCCAGCCGGATCATCATCAGGCAAAAGGCCAAGGCGTCAGCATCTGTCTCTTTCAGCGCCGATACACGTTCGGCCAGCACCCGCCACTGATCACCGCGCAGATCCTTCAGCTCAGAGATCAACCGAGGCGGGAACAGCATTTCGGTCCTTATGTTCACTGTCATAATCACACCTGACTCGAGGCCAAGCTCGAAGGTCCCGGCCCCATGGGCCACTCCGTTCCAGGATCATGCCGCCTGCGGCGTATGGAATGGCCTGGTTCTACCTCACCAAGCGATTGCCCCGGGCAATCGCGTCGCTGTTTGAGCCCTTTCCAGACGATGTACGGCACCGCGACGCTGCCCAGCCCGTTGTCGATGGCCTTGCCGTGGAAATCGCTGCCTCCGGTAATCAACAGATCATAGCGGATGGCCAGTGTCAGCAGACGGCGCGTGATGCGGTGTGGATAATGCGGATAGTAGGCCTCGATGCCCATCAATCCGGCAGCCCACAGGCGGGGCAGCCAACGTTTCAGATCCAGGCCGGTCTTGATCTCGCCACTTCTGGTGTAGGTATAGGGATGGGCCAGCACCGGAATGCCCCCGCTTTTTCGCACCAACTGGATGGCATCTTCGGGTGAGATCTTGTACCGCTCGACATAGGCCGGGCAATCGCGACCTATCCACAGATTGAACGCCTCGTCAAAGCTGCTGACGTGGCCGGCCTCCAGGAGGGCCATCGCCACGTGCGCCCGGCCGACTGAGCGATCGTGGCCCGAATGGGCCAGCACCCGGTCCAACTCCAGGGGCAGTCCCAGTTGGGCCAGGCGGACCAACATCTGCTCGGCCCGTTCTCTGCGCCTTTCCCGGGTGTGGACCAGAAGCGCCTGAAGGTCCAAGTTGTCGAGATCGCAAAAGTAGCCCAGCAGGTGGATCTCTTCCCGACCGCTGATGGTGCTAATCTCCACCCCCGGCACAACGGTGATCTTCCGAGCCTGCGAAGTGCTGGCGCTGTTCCAGTGCGAAGTGCTGGCGTTGTTCCAGCGGCGGGCCGCCTCGAGGGCCGCCGGAATTCCCACCGTTGTATCGTGATCGGTGATGGCCAGCACCTCGATGCCCAGGCTCGGCCGCGTGGGCCACCAGATCTTCGGGGCTGAGGTGACCATCGGATGCCGCGGTGTGGCTATGCAGGTCAATCCGGCTCTGGATCGTCGTCGGATCTCCTATCCCGCTTTGTCGACCGGTTGGGCTGCTTTTTTGGCTTCCTCTTTCGCCTGGCGGGCGGCCTCTTCGGCAGCATAGTCGGCAGGGTGTAGCTTGGCGTAATAGTCGATCGGGACCGCCAGCTTGCCGATGTCGTACACAAACTCTGCACGATCGGCCGTCGCAAGTTCGTACTGCTGGTTCATCTTGATGGCGTCGAAGGGGCAGTACTCGGCGCAGCTTCCACAGCCCATGCAGACTGTGGCGTCGATCCAGTAGCTGGCAGGCCGGGCCTTGGGCCGGCCCTTGTCGTCGGTAGCCCGCTCGATCCAGATGCACTGGGGCGGGCAGACCCGGGCGCAGATGCCGCAGGCGGTGCAGCGCAGGTTATCGGGCGTGCCCTCGTAGATCAGCATGGGGATGAAGCGAAAGTTCTCCGGCACCTGGCGCTTTTGCTCCGGATACTGGATGGTGTAGAGCCCTTTGTGGTCGACACTCTGGTGCTTTTCCAGCCACTCGGGGTCGTAACGACTCTGCCACGGCTTGCGGTCGTAGACATATGATTCGATAAAGTGACGGATGGTGACCCCCATCCCTTTCAATAGCCCTAATCCGAACATTAGCGGTCCACCTCTCCCAGGGTGATGTCAATGGTGCCCAGGAGCACGATGGCATCGGCGACCAGGTGGCCAACTGCCATCGCCTCAAAGGCTCCCAGGTTGACAAAGGACGCCGTGCGCGGGTGATAGCGATAGGGGTTGATCCCGCCATCGCTGATCAGGTAAAAGCCCAGCTCGCCTTTGGGGTGCTCTACCCGGCTGTACAGCTCGCCGGCCGGCACCTTCGGGTTCCACACCTTCTTGTCGGGCCGGACCGGGCCGTGGGTGGGAATGCGATCCAGGGCCTGCTTGAGGATCTTGACGCTCTCGCGGGCCTCGTCGATCCGCTGGATGTACCGGTCGAACATGTCGCCCGTCTGGTGGGTGGGCACGTTGAAATCGAAGGTATCGTAGATGGAGTAGGGTTCTACCTTGCGGATGTCGTAATCCAGTCCGGCGGAGCGAACCATCGGCCCGGTAACGCTGAGGTTGACCATCTCCTGCCAGGGTAGACCGCCCACGCCTTTGCAGCGGGCCACCAGGATCTCATTCTCGGTCAGCAGCCGCTCGAACTGGTCCAGAGAACGCTCCAGCCGGTTGAACACCAGGTCCCGGCAGGTTTCTAGCCAGCCGGCAGGCAGGTCGCGGGCCACGCCGCCAAAGCGGAAGTAGTTGCACATCATCCGCGAGCCGGCGGCTGCCTCGAACAGATTGAGAATCAGCTCCCGCTCTTCAAAGGCGTACAGGAAGGGGGTAAACATACAACCCATGTCGTTGAGCATGAAACCGGTGGCGGCCAAGTGGTTCACCACCCGGGCCAGCTCGCCCATGATAACGCGGATATACTCTGCCCGCTCCAGCACCTCGATGCCCATCATCTTTTCCACGGCGAGGGCGTAGCCAAAGTTGTTATACATCGAAGTAACATAATCCAGGCGGTCGGTGTAGGGCATGTTGCTGGACCACAGGTTCCGCTCGCCGATCTTTTCGTGGTTGCGGTGGAGGTAGCCGATGACCGGCAATAGGCTGGTGACCGTCTCGCCCTGTAACCCCAGCCTCATGCGAAACACGCCGTGGGTGCTGGGGTGCTGGGGGCCGATGTTTACAAAGATCTGGTCGGTCTCGATCCCGCCCAGGTCGATCTTGCCGTCGGGCAGGACGTCGAACTCGGGCAGCTGCTCGTAGCCGTCGGGATCAAAGTCGGCGGGGTACTGGACGTTTTTCCGCCAACGGACCCGGTCTTCGGCCTTGATCTTGGACCGGTCGGCATCGGGCCAACGGCTGGCGAAGGGCTTGTGCTCCTGTTCGTAGTAAGGCTCATGCCAGTCCTTGCGCAGCGGATGGCCCTCGAACCCCTCCCACAGCAGGATCCGCTTGAGGTAGGGATGGCCTTCGAAGCGGATGCCGAACATATCCCAGACTTCGCGCTCCTGGACGTTGGCCCCCCGCCATAAGGAGGTCAGGGAGGGCACGCGAGGGTCAGCCCGATCGGGGATGCGAACCTTGAAGGGGATACCCGGCCCGCGAAGGTCCGGCCGGGTAGAATGGAGGTTGTAGACGACCTCCATGCGGTCGGGATAGTCGGCGGCCGACAGGTGGGTGAGATAATCGTAGCCCATGTCGCGGAGGCAGCCCGCCACAGCCAGGAGCTGGTCCGGCGGCATCACCAGCCAGCCGCCTTCGCGGCCCACTGCCGAGCCGGGCAGCGCCTCATTCAACTGGGCCTGTAACGCTTCCAAATCCAAACTCGCCATGCTCTTCTCCCTTGTCGTCGGCGACCTTCAGGCTGTCTCTTCAGCCGGTTGGCGCTCACCGCCGCCCCGTCGCGCGCTGCAGCGCTGATCTCCGGGATCTGGCGGACGTCGATGAGGTCCGGCCCCAGGATCGGGACGGGCACTTCGGGCATCGGCTCTTTGCGGTACCAACGCACGGTCTTGAGGTTCTCATTCTGGATCTTGTTATGCAGGATCATGAAGCCGTTGATCACCGCCTCAGGCGTGGGCGGGCAGCCGGCGATGTAGACGTCAACCGGCAGAAAGGTGTCGATGCCGGAGACGACGTTGTAGCCCTCTTTGAACGGCCCGCCGCCATTGGCGCAGGCGCCCATCGATACGACGTACTTGGGCTCGCCCATCTGGTTGTAGAGGCGGATGATCTGAGGAACCATCTTTTTGGTGACGGTGCCAGAGATGACGATCAGATCAGCCTGGCGGGGTGAGGCGCGGGCCAGGTCCATGCCGAACCGGCCAAAGTCGAAGCGGCCTGCGGCGGCGGCCATGAACTCGATGGCGCAGCAGGCCAGGCCGAACGACAACGGCCACAGGGAGTATCTTTTTCCCCAGCCATAGACCTGGCTGAGCTTGGTGATAAAGACATTGCCTCTCAGCTCGTCGGGCACGACGACCTCTTCGCTCATGCTCCATTTCCCTTCGGCGTGTTGTGGATAGCGTTGCCCATTATAACTGCTTGTGCCCGTTTTGTCAACAATCGAGGCGATTTGACCGCCGGACGATAAGAATAATAAAATTGACATTTTTACGATGTTATGCTACAATAGCTCTCAGCAGTCAGCTATCACGGCCCGTGGGTTCCAGGATGGCTGATAGCCGGTATCTGGAAGCTGAAAGAGGCAAATGTCATGCAAAGCACACGACAAGAGATCTTGGAGATCTTGAAGATTGAACGGACGGCCACGGTCGAGGACCTGGCCGGCCGGTTGGAGCTGACTCCAATGACGATCCGTCACCACCTGAACGTGCTGCAAGCGCAGAACCTGGTCGCTGCCACCAAGGTGCGCCGCTCGCAGAAGGTGGGACGGCCGCGGCTGATCTATACGCTGACCGAAGCAGCAGACCAGCTTTTTCCCCAGAACTATGGCGACTTGGCCCGGCGCATCGTGACCGAGCTAAAGGAGACGGTGGGCAAAGAGGAGACGCGGGCGCTCTTCCGGCGCGTCGCCAGCCGCCTGGCAAAGCAGGCGCCGCCGCCGGCGCCGGGCCAGAGCTTCGAGGACAGGCTAAACCAGGTGGCCCGCTTCCTGGAAGGCCAGGGGCTGATTACCCGCTGGCAAAAGACGGAGCAGGGGTATATCTTTACCAACGCCAACTGTCCCTACCGGCAGGTGGCCCAGGAGCACGGCGAGACGTGCGAGCTGGACATTGCGCTGATCACCGAGCTGTTGGGGGTCGAGCCGAAGCGGCAGAGCAGCCTGCGGCAGGAGGAGTTGGGGTGCAGCTATCTGCTGGAGGCGCCGGAACAGGCATAACCCCTGCGGCGGCACCAGAGGTTCCCACGGAGACGATGGGAGCTTGTTCAAAACCAGTCCAAGACAGACCCTAAGGGTTTTGGAAACCCCTAGGGTCTGCTCAGTCTAGGACTAGGTCCTGTTACGCCCCCTCGATAACCTCGTCGGTTAGGCACACGTAATAGCCGTTTCTTCTCATGCGGTCGATCATTATGGCAGCTTCGTCGGGCAGATGTGAGATGACGGCATCGGTGATGATGCCAGGAACGATGTCATGGGCATAGGCATCGAATACTGTGGCGTTGACGCAGTAATGGGTGTAGGCGCCTGCTACCATCAGGCGGTGAATGGCGTTGGCCTGCAGAAAAGCAGCCAGACCTGTCCTGAAGAAGGCGCTATAGCGCGTTTTTTTGACAATAAGGTGACCGGGAGAGACCGGTATATGGGGCAGGATGGCGGTCTCGGAGGTGCCGTCAATCAGCTCGGGCTCTCCCGTCATTTTCATCTTGAGGTCCCAATCGGAGCCATCGGCTTTGTAGCAGGTGATGACGTGGACGACGGGCAGATGTCGAGCTTCAAAGAAGGTGATGAGCCGGTTGATGTTGGCAATTACTGCGTCGAGGTTGTGGCGACGCTCAGGCTTGTGGAAAAAGAACTCTTGCATGTCGACAATGGCAAGGGCCGAGCGTGCGTTGTTTGGTAAGGGCAGAGGTACAGTCATGGGTTTTGCCTTGAGCGCTGCACGATTATCGTCCGCCGTCCAGGTAGGCCGGATGCTGCAAATAGTCCTCTACCCTGGCATAGAACTTGGCCATGTGAATGCCATCCATCAGCGCATGGTGGCCCTGAACGCTGAGCGGAATCTTGAGGCGCCGGCCCTCCTGGAAGATCTTGCCCCAGGCAAACCGCGGAATAGAGTCCGCCGGATGCAACTGCATCGGATGGGTGAAGCTGGTGAACGATACCCATGGCAGCGCGGTCATGAACAGCAGGTCATCCTGGCCGGGCTCGGTCTCCTCGAGGGTCGGGTGCTGCTTCACATGGGCTATCATGGCGGCCGCCCTGCCGGCAAAGTCCGTGAAAGCCTCGCAGTAGGGCACTGTGCAAAAGCTGAACAGGTCATCATCGACGAGGACCGTGAACGATGGACTGACCAGGTCGTGCTCGACTACGGTCCCAGCACGGATCCGGAGGCGGAACTCGGGGACGGCGTTCGCAGCGCGGGCGATGACGTAGACAAAGGCGATGGTGAATGATATGCCGCTGTCTCGGACACGCTGGCGGAATGCGGTCAGCTCCAGGTTGGCGCACATGTCAAAGTGGGGATGGTTGAAGGTGCTGAACAGCTCAAAGTGCCGGCGGCGGCGCCAGGTGCGCAGATCGATTTGGTGCATGCGTGACCTCCCATCGACAGGCGCAGGCTGCCTGCCCTGCCGACCAACCAATGCGCCGCTGTCGGTAAGCTGTTGCCTGCGCCGGCTAACTGCTGCGTATTCGGACTCGGCCTCTCTCCCTCATTTCGAGGTCATGGACGGAATCCCTCTAATCTACTGCGCTGCTGCAAGACCCTGGTACAGGCCTCATTCTTTAGCATCATCAGCAAGTGTACCAGATATCGGTGGACCTGTCAATCAAGTCGCAGTAGGCACCAGGGTGATGGTCGGCCCTCAAAGAGGGGACTTGACGGGCCGTGCGCCCAGTGGTATACTGGATTGGCAGCAGCCCGGTAGATGCGCGGCCTGCCGATCTATCCAACGGAGGATGAACGATGAAGACGGCCGACGAGTACGTAGCCAGCCTGGCAGCGATGAAGCACAACGTGTGGATGAACGGGGCCAAGGTGGAGCGGCCCTGGGAGCACCCGCAGATCGTGCCCGGGATCAACATCGTCCGGCTGACCTACGAGTGGCCGCAGCGGCCGGAGCACCAGGACCTGACCACGGCCACCTCCCACCTGACGGGCGAGACGATCAACCGCTTCACCCACATCCATCAGAGCACGGAGGACCTGCGGAAGAAGGTGGAGATGACCCGCCTGTACTGCCGCGAGACGCTGCTGCATCCAGCGCTGCATGGGCGTGGATGCCCTCAATGCGCTGTCGATCATCACCCACCAGTCGGACGCAGTTGTTCGGCACCCACTACTACGAGCGGCTGCTGGCATACCTCCGCTACTTCCAGGAGAACGACCTGGTGGGCAACGCGGCGATGACCGACGTCAAGGGCGACCGCTCGCTGCGGCCCCACCAGCAGGCCGATCCCGACCTGTACCTGCACGTGGTGGAGCGGAGATGCGGACGGCGTCGTGGTGTGCGGCGCCAAGGCGCACAACACGCTGGCGCCCTATGCCCACGAGCTGATCGTCCTGCCCACGCGGGACATGCGCCAGGAGGACGCCGATTATGCCGTGGCCTTTGCCATCCCGGCCGATGCGGCGGGGATCACGATGATCTGCCGGGGGGCAGCGCCGTCGGTGAAGCGGGAGATGACTTCCCCGTTCAGCTCGCGATATGCCAGCGTCGAGTCGCTGACGGTCTTTGACCACGTCTTTGTCCCCTGGGAGCGGGTCTTTATGTGCGGAGAGTGGCAGCTGGCCGGCTACCTGGCCGAGACCTTTGCCACCTACCACCGTCACTCGTACTGCGGCTGCAAGCCGGCCATCTCCGACCTGCTGCTGGGTGCGGCAGCGCTGGTGGCGGAGTACAACGGCATCCAGAAAGCGCACCACGTCCGCGACAAGCTGATCGAGTTCATGGTCACCGCGGAGCTGGTCCACGGCTGCGGGCTGGCGGCCTCGATGAAGGGCCAGCCGATGACCTCCGGCACCTACCTGCCCGACCTGGTCTACGCCAACGTGGGCAAGTACTACGCCGGCACCAACCTGCACCACGAGGCTGAGCTGGTGCAGGACCTGGCCGGAGGACTGGTGGTGACGATGCCGTCGGAAGAGGACTATCAGCAGCCAGGAGATCGGCGCCATGTTGAAGAAGTACCTGGCCGGTCCGGCCGGCGTGGCCGTCGACGACCGGGTGCGCTGCTTCCGGCTGATCGAGGACCTGACCGCCTCCAAGTTCGCCGGGCTGGCGATGGTGGCCGGCGTGCATGGCGGCGGCTCGCCGGAAGCCGAAAAACTGGCGATCTTCCGCAGCTTTGACCTGGAAAGCCGCAAGCAGATGGCAAAGCGGGCTGCCGGCATCACAAGTTAGGCGGCAGGGGCAGCCGCACAGTTCGAAAGGAGGAGCGCATGATCAGCTGGCAGGCACGTGTCCTGGTGTTATTGCTCAAGATCCAGGGGCGCTGGTCGCAGCGGTCCGGTGATCGCGACGTGGCAAGGCACAGAGCCGACATCGAGAAGCTGTGCCGATTCTTCAAGCCGATTGGCGCAATCGGCCGCGAGCCGGTTCGGGCGGGTGGGGTCCCGGCCGAGTGGGTCGTCCCGATACGTGCGCGGCCCTCGCGGGCCATCCTGTTCATCCACGGCGGATCGTTCGTCGCCGGTTCGATCGCCAGCCATCGAACACTTGCCGGCAATGTTGCTATCGCCTCCAATACGCGTGCGCTTCTCATCGACTACCGTCTCGCTCCCGAGCACCCGTTCCCGGCTGCCGTCGAAGATACGGTGGCTGCCTATGAGTGGCTGCTGACGCAGGGCTTGGCGCCAGGCCAGATCGTGGTGGCAGGCGACTCGGCGGGTGGAAACCTGACCCTGGCCCTTCTCATCCACCTTCGCGACCGGCAGCAGCCGATGCCGGCAGGGGCAGTGGGCTTGTGTCCCGCCCCCGACCTGAGCTTCTCGGGTGAGTCGATGGCGACCAACCTGAAGAAGGATATTATGCTCAACCTGAGTGAAGAGCGCACGTACATCGCAGCCTATCTGCATGGGGCCGATCCGCGCGCGCCGCTCGCATCGCCGAGCTATGCGGACCTGCGGGGACTGCCGCCACTGCTGATGCAGGTGGGCTCGCACGAGCTGCTCCTGTCGGGCGTGGAGCGGTTCGCGGAGAAGGCCAAGGCGGCGGGTGTCGAGGTGACGCTGGAGGTGTGGCCGGAGATGCAGCACGACTGGCAGATCGCCGCGGAGATCCTGCCAGAGGGCAGGCAGGCCATTGCTCACGTGGGCGATTTTGTGGAGCGCGTGCTTACGGCTAGCCCGACCTGATCTGCCCCCCGCCGAGCTATCCGGCTTTCATGCCGAAGATGAGGCGCAGAAACCCGAAGCGCTTGATGACCAGCTCTACAAGCCCGATCGACAGCAGGAATGCGCCGAGGACGACGACCGGCAGCTTGACGGCGATGGGTGCCTGCCACTGCACGACAAAGTAGGCGATGGCGAGGATCGCCGGCTGGTGGACTACAAAGAAGGGCAGCAGGGTGGCCTGTCCGTAGCGCAACGTCTTGCTGTCACGGTCCAGGTAGCGCATGCCGATGAACAGCATGAAAGCGGTCCAGCACCAGCCGCAGACCGCGATGAGCGCCCACACCAGGAACTCCCAGAAGGTGCTGGGCGTCTTTTCTATCTCGAACTGGATCGACACGCCGATCGGCGTCGCCACCAGCGTGGCCGCAATCCCGACGCCGAGGAGGATCGGCCAATCACGCCGGATGGCCCGGAGGAACCGCTCGTCAGAAAACAGCAGGTAGCCCAGGACGAAAAACGTGCCGAAGGTGAAGAAATCGGCCCAGCTCTGCAGCTCGTAGAAAAAGGGGTGGAGGACCAGCCGCACCAGGGCGATCGGGAGGATGAAGAGCAAGATGGCGCCTCGATGCTCGCACAGCCCCGCCAAGCGCGAGGTAAACCGCCGGCCCGTTTCCCCCTTGAGCCAGATGAAGAGAGGAAGGGCCAGCAGCGAGTAGCAGAAGAGAAAGCCCAGGAACCACATGTGGTAGCCGACTGAGCCGAAGATCTTGGGGAAGGGATAGGACAGGCGCTCGGAGACGAACTGGAGGAAGGTTCCGTCAAACACGCCGGTGTGGGTCCTGTGGCTCCAGGAGAGGTAGAGCTGGATCGGGCCGAGCAGGAACGTGCCGGTGAGGAAGGGGACAAGGATGCGGAGGGTGCGCTCGCGGGTAAACTGGCCGGCCGTGCGCCGCCGCAGGGCAAACCAGCTCCCTGCCCCGGCGACCAGGAAGAAGAGAGGCATCCCCCACGGGTAGAAGAAAGAGTCGACGATCAGGATCGCGTCGCTGCCCTGGGCGTTGCTGACCTCATAGCCGGTGCCGTTGAAGACGTTGGTGGCGTGAAAGAGAAAGACCCCCAGCGTGGCGATGACGCGCAGCCAGTCGAGGTAGTACAAGCGCACCGATCGAGAAGCAGTGGTGTCTGTTTGTTGCGAAACAGCTAGGTTCTGCATTGGGATCCTCCTGAGTAGCGAGATTCACTTGCTGCCTGATGCCGTCACATCTTCTGACAGATGATCATGATGTGCTCGGCTATGCCGACGACGGAGGGGTGGGTGCAGGTGCGGTAGTGGGTCTCAAGCCAGGTGGCCCACCGTTTTTCATTCTTGGCAAGCTGGTTGACCTTCTGAGGGTGATGGGAGCTGATGCCCTCCAGCCCGACCATGTCCAGGATGGTCACACCCCTGTCGCTGAAAGCGGCGTGCAGCTCTTCGGGCAGGAAAAAGTGGCAGGCGGTGAAGCCACGATTGCCTATGTAGTCGCCTGTGTCGCGTATCTGGGTAAAGTGAGGCATCTCAAGCTCGTCCTGAAAGAGCCTCAGCTCGACGATCAACAGGCTTAGGAGCCCGATCACAGAGACAACTATCGGGGCGCCGTGCTTGGCGACGCGGATCAGCTCGGAAATGGCCTGGTCCCTGTGGTGGGGGTCCAGAATGTGGGACAGTGGCCCGCCGAGGCAGAGGACGGCGTCAAAGGTGCTGTCGGCAAACCGGGAGAGGTCGACGATTGAGCCTTCGACGACGTCGACGACCTTACGCTGGAGCTTGGCCCGCTTGATCTGGCGCCGGGCAAAGGCCACGTTGGCCGGGGTCATGTCGAGCAGGACGACGTCGTAGCCCCTTGTCGCCAATTCGATAGTGTATCTGCCCGGCCCACCGCCCGCATCGAGGATCAGCCCGGTGGGGGGCAGGTGCTTCTCAAGGAAATGGAGTGTAGTCTGGAACTCGAGGCGATGGTAAGCATCCTGGACCAGGCGCCTCCACTCTTTGCGAACCTGTTCGGTGTAATAGTCTTTGACTCGGGTCTCTGTCATGGTGTTTTCCTTTGCGCTTGCCCAGCGAGCCGGAGCAGCAGGTCGTGGAGGGCGTGGGCCAGGGCCACGAGCCTGGCAGGGTCGACCAGCTCGGGGCGATCCTTGGGGGTGTGGGTGATCTCGGTCCATAGCGGGCCGGCCTGCTCCGATGTAAACGCCAGGGCAGGGCGCCCGTTCTGGACGAAAATGCTGTGGTCGCTCTGGTACCACTGCTCGCCCTCGACCAGATCCGGATAGGCGGCGAAGGTCTGCCGGATCAGGCCGTCGATCTCGGGCGGGCATCCGTATAGCGAGTAGGCCGACCTGCCTTCCCGGTAGCCTGCTCCATCCAGGTTGATGCCGAGCAGGATCTCTTCAAACCGGCCGGCATTGGCCTGGACCCACTGCACCTCCCCCGGCGCGGCGTAATAGTCCTCGCCGTTTATGGCGACGATCTCGATCGGCAGGCTGCCGGCGTAGCCGGCCAGCAGCTCGGCCAGGAGCAGGAGGGTCGTCACGCCGGTGGCGTTGTCGAGCGCGCCGGGCGTGCCCTCTTTGGCGTCGATGTGGGCAAACAGGACGACATGTTGTCCGGCGCCGGCCCCCTTGCGGGCGACGACGTTGCAGCCGTGGGATGGGAAGCGCTGCGCCCGGCTCTCCAAGGACACCACCTGCCCGGCCTTCTCTGCCAGCCGGCTCGCCCTCCTCGTCGGTCATGAACACCGACGGAATGTCGAAATCGCCGTCTTCGATGAGGGGAAAGGGATAGACTCCGCCGGCCAGCTCGGGGTTGCGCGAGGTGGCGGCGACGATGGCCAGCGGTCGGGCCGCTTCGAGGGCGCGGACGATCCGCTTGTGCTCGTCGGGGTTGTAGAAGGTGAAATTCTTGGGCATCAGCTGCTCGTGGGCGATCTCGCCGCGCAGCAGGACCACCCGCTCTCGCAGGTCGGCCTGCTCCAGCTCGGCCACGGTGGAGACAACCGCCAGTGGAGCGCGGACCCGGCAGCCCAGCGAGAAAGGGCTGACCTGCACCTGGAAGGCGGTTCCTTCTACCATCAGATCGGCCCCGGCCTGGGTCCAGTCGATGCAGGCAAAGGTGGGGCACTCGGTGTCAAAGCCGAAAGAGGAGACAATGTCGGCAAAAAAGTCGGTCGCGGCAAGGTTGCCTTCAGTCCCGACGCGCCGGCCCGGGATCTCCACGCACAGCCGGTGCAGGTAGGCGGCTGCCTTGTCTGACAAAAGGGCGGATACCATGTAACCTCCTTGGTTCGTCGTCGCGGCCTTGACAGTATAGCAGAAATCCGCCCAGGCGTCCACCAGCGGCTGGCGAATGGAGTTGATTGACACAGAACACCTTTGTGTGTATAATGACAGACGAGCTGGTGGATCAGGGTTTAATCCCCACGAGAGGTGGTCACGAAACTCAAGGGGTTCTTACACGAGAGAGTAAGATGACTCATATCTCAGTGGACCAAAAGAGAATAGCCGCTTTTTGTCGCAAGCACCACATCCGGCGGTTGTCTCTCTTTGGGTCTGTGCTACGTGAGGATTTCCATCCCGACAGCGATGTCGACGTGCTGGTCGAGTTTGAACCTGAGCATGTGCCCGGCCTGGCTTTCTTTGAGATCGAGAGGGAGTTGTCCGAGATCCTGGGACGTCAGGTAGATTTGAACACACCGGGATTTCTGAGTGTATATTTCCGAGACCAGGTGATGGCGGAAGCAGAGACGCAGTATGTCCGTGCAGCGTGAGTATATCCGTCTCCGCCACATGCTGGATTCTGCACAGGAAGCCGTCGCCCTGGTGCAGGGCAGGACACGGGCAGACCTGGAGGACGACCGCCTTTTGGAGTTGGCATTGGTACGGCTTCTCGAGGTCGTCGGCGAGGCTGCCAGCCGGGTGCCCATGGAGGATCGTGCCCTGTACCCTGACATCCCTTGGCCCCAGATCATCGGACTGCGCAACCGGCTCATCCACGGCTATGATGCAGTAGACCAGGATGTCCTTTGGCAAATCCTCGTACAGGACCTACCTCCACTCATCACGGCCCTGGAAGAGATCCTGGCAGGATACGACGCGCAGTAAGGTGACATAGCCCGGTCATCAGTCAGTGACTCGGACGCTCATGTTGGTCGGGTTTCTGCACCCGGCCCTTTTTTGTCCTCATCACCCACTCGAACTACATGCAGTCTGGCTTACCCCCGCCGGCCCCAAGGCTCAAGGGACTGCGGCCGCCGACCAGATCTGGACCTGGCCGTCGCTGTTGGCCAGGTAGAGCAGGTGGCGCTGGGTGTCCAGGGCATACAGGGCCAGGCCGGCAGGCACAGGCACAGAGTCCAAGGTTTCCAGGGTGGCGGCGTCGAGGACGAGCAGAGCGGTCTGGCCGTCGCCGCTCTCGGTGGTGAGGTAGACGCGGCCGAAGGCGGGATCGACCCGCAGCGGGCCGAACAGGCCGTCGACGCGGGCGGTGTATGTGCGGCCGTCGACCAGCAGGCTGGTGGAGCTGGAGCCGGTGTGGATGCGCGAGACGTAGGCGCAGCCCGTAGCCGGATCGACGTCCAGGTACCAGGGGCTGCGCTCGGTGTCGGTCAGTATCTTCTGATAGGTCACCGGCTCGTAGACGTACAGGTAGGTGCCGCCGTTGGAACCGGGGATGCCGTTGTCGATGATGGCAAACAAGCGGCCGGTGCCCGGATCGACGACGGCATCGACGGCAGTCGGGTTGGGAGAATAGCCGGACGGGTCGGGCAGGGTGTCGGAGATGGCGCCGGTGACGGTCATGGTCTCCAGGCTGGCGATATACACGCCGCTGCGCACCAGGTACAGCCCGCCGCTGTGGGTGTCGGCGACCGGGAGCGCCTCTGTGATAATCTCGCCGGTCTGGCGCAGGGCGTCGGCGGCGTAGATGCGCACCCGGCCGGCCCCCCGGCCGCCGGTGTACAACCGGCCGTGCGGGCCGTCCACGGCGATGCGGCCGCCACCAGGCAGCAGCGTAATCTCGCGGTCGGTGTTGCTGTCGAGAACGTGGAGCCAGCCGGCGCTGTCGGTGACGTACAGGTGTCCACGCTCAGGGTCGACCGCCAGGTCCTGGAGCTCGACGGCCATCGGAAAGGTGGCGCTCACCCGCCCGGTGACCAGGTCAAGGGCGCCGATCTGGTGGATGTAGGTGTGGCTGACAAACAGTCGGCCGGTACCCTTGTCCCAGGCCAGACCGTTGGGCGCCACGTCAAGCGGGATGTTGGCTATCTCCCGACCGGTGGTCAGGTCGAGGACGGTCACCCCATAGTCGGTGTAGATGTCGCGGGCCAGGAAGAGGCGGTTGCCATCGGTATCGACCGCCAGGAGGGCCTTGAGCAGAGGGTCGCCCAGCCGCCGCCCCTCCAGCGTATTGCCGTCGGCGTCGAGGGTCCAGAACAGGGCCTGGTCGCCGTCGTTCAAGGTGAGGCTGACGCGGCCGCGGCCGGGCTCGACCAGCAGGCTGTCGGGCCGGCCGGGCAGTGGGGCGGTCCCGACATGCGCCAGGCCGGCCGCGTCGTAGCGGTCGAGGCTGTAGCCGACGCCGGCCTGGCGGGCCAGGTAGACGCGCCCGGCAGTCTGGTCGACGGCCAGGGCCAGCAGGTCCTGGTCGGATGGCAGCGGCGCCTCGGCCAAGGTTTGATACCCCTCCACGTCGAGCGCCTGCAGGCTGCCCGGGCCGGCCACATACAGGCGGCCACCGGCCTCGTCGACAGCCAGGCGGACCACGCCGTCGAGGGTTGCGACCGGATCGAGCGTGGCGGCGTCGAGAACTGTGGCGGTGGTGTCGCCGGGGTTGACGGCGTAGACGCGGCCGCGGACGGTATCGACGACCAGATCGCCCTCGCCCCAGGGGTCGGGGCCGGTCTGGGTCACGGCCAGCACCTGGCCTGTGGCTGCGTCGAGCATGGTCACCAGGCCCTGGGCAGGCTGGCCACGGTCGGTGGTGCGGGCGTAGAGGCGGCCCAGGCCGGGGTGCACGGCCAGGGCGCGCGGGTTGTAGCTGTTGCCGGCCGGGATGCCGAAATCGAGGCTGCGGAGCAAGACCGGCCAGGGCGACTCGACGGGGGTGGTGGGCGGCACGGTGGGCATGGCTGTGGCCGGCGGGCTGGTGGGTGGGGCGGTCGGCGACAGGGTCACGAGAGGGACTTCACTGGCAGTAGGGGTGGGCAGAATTGTCGGCCCCAAAGTAGGTGTGGCGGTCTGCTTTGGCCCGACTGTGCAGGCTGTCAGTAATAGGATCAGAAGTGCTATGACAATACGGGCTGCACGCATGCGCACCTCCATAGCTCCACGAGCTCCACGACAGGCATCTGGGCGATACTGATGGCATTATAGCCTGGCCCGGCCATTTTGGCAAGAGAGCAGCGGGCAGGCGGGATTGGCGGAACCTTTGTTGACAGCCGGTTGGATGTGGAGTAGAATAATCTGACACCAGGCGGGGAGGGTCCGATGAATCCGGCAGAGATCCAGCAGTTCGCCCAAACAGTCATCGACAATGTCGAGAAGGTCATCGTCGGCAAGCGAGAAGCGATCGAGTTGTTGATGGTGGCGCTGTTGTCAGAAGGCCACGTGCTGATCGAGGATGTGCCCGGGGTAGGCAAGACGATGCTGGCCCGGGCCCTGGCGACCTCGCTCGGGCTGTCGTTCAAACGGCTCCAGTGCACTCCCGACCTGCTGCCAAACGACATCACCGGCGTGTCGGTGTTCAACCAGCGCAGCGGTGAGTTCGAGTTCCGTCCCGGACCGGCCTTTAGCCACCTGCTGCTTGCCGACGAGATCAACCGGGCCACGCCTCGCACCCAGAGCGCCCTGCTGGAAAGCATGGGCGAGGGGCAGGTGACGGCGGATGGCATCACCTATCCCCTGCCGCAACCGTTCATTGTCCTGGCCACGCAGAACCCAATCGAGTATGAAGGCACATTTCCCCTGCCCGAGGCGCAGCTCGACCGCTTTCTGCTCAAGCTGGCGGTGGGTTATCCGTCGCAAGCCGACGAAAACCAGATGGTCCTGAACCTGCAGCGGGAACACCCGATCACGACCATCGGCCAGGTGGTGGACGGCGCGCAGGTGCTGGACCTGCGGCGGCAGGTGTGGGAAGTGCACGTGGATGATACGGTGCGCGATTACGCAGTGCGGCTGGTCCAGGCCACTCGATCGCACCCCGACCTGGCACTGGGCGCCAGCCCGCGCGGCAGCCTGGCGCTGTTCAAGACGGCTCAGGCGCTGGCCGCTCTGGGAGGTCGTAATTATGTCATCCCG
Source organism: uncultured Chloroflexia bacterium (assembly GCA_963749455.1). Lineage (GTDB taxonomy): Bacteria > Chloroflexota > Anaerolineae > JAAYZQ01 > JAAYZQ01 > JAFGOG01. Next base: position 15,705 of record CAVVMX010000003.1, on the reverse strand, counting down.
GACGACGTCAAGCGGCTGGCGCTGCCGGTGCTGGTCCACCGCCTGATCGTCCGCCCGCAGAGCGCGCTGCGCGGCTATACCGCCGCCAGGGTGCTGACCGACCTGCTGCAATCAACCCCCCTGGACATCGGCAGCCTGAAGTGATGGGGCTAGGACGCGATGGGTGTCCTGCTGCCGTTTCTCATCGCCCTGCTGGTTGTCGCCCTGTTCAGCCGGGTAGACCTGTTCTTCTACCTGCTGTACGCCCTGTTCGGCATCGTCGTGCTGGGACGGTTGTGGGCCGGCCGGGCGCTGAAGGCCGTGACCATCCGCCGCATTCACGCCGATCGGGTATTTCAGGGCGAGACGGTCGGCGTACGGCTGGAAGTGATCAACAGGGGGTGGCTGCCGGTGCTGTGGATGCGGCTGCACGACATGGTGCCGGCCACACTGGGTGCGCCCGGCTTGTTTCGCCAGGTGGTATCGCTGGCGCCTCACGAGCGCCTGGACCTGGCCTACACCCTGTCGGCTAACCGGCGCGGCTATTACCAGCTCGGCCCGCTGGTCGCCCACAGCGGCGACCTGCTCGGCTCCACCACCACCCAGGCCGATCCGCTGCGCAAGGACGGCGGCGGTTTTGTCATCGTCTACCCCCGGATCGTGCCGCTGCGCGACCTGGGCTTTCCGTCGCAGTCGCCCTTTGGCACACTGCCCAGCCGCGAGCAGATCTTTGAGGATCCGACGCGCATCCGTGGTGTGCGTGATTACCAGCGCGGCGACTCGCTGCGGCGGATCGACTGGAAGACGAGCGCCCGCACCGGGACGCTCCAGGTGAAGCGTTACGAGCCGGCCATCGCTCTGGAAACGGCCATCTTTTTGAATCTCGACGGCGGCGATTACCCCATTGCCCAGCGGAACACGGCGACAGAGTTGGGCATCGTCGTCGCCGCCTCGCTGGCAGCGCACCTGGTGGAGAAGCGACAGGCGGTAGGGTTGATCACCAATGGCCGCGATCCACTCGCCGCCGACGCGCCCGTCACGGCGCCCACTCTGCCGTTGCGCAGGGGGCGCGACCACCTGATGCACCTGCTGGACCTGTTGGCCCGCGTCGAAGTAGCTGCCGAAGGCAAGGCGCTGCCCTTCCTGGAGGCCGTCAGCCGCGAGAGCGTTGGCTTGCCGTGGGGCAGCACGGCGGTGCTGATCACGGCCCAGTCCGGCGAGGGCCTGTTCGACTCGCTGCTGGCGCTGCGCCGGAGGGGGTTGGGTGTCATCCTGGTCATGACCTGCCCCGGCCGTGACCTATCGCTGACCCTCCGGCGGGCCGAGCAGATCGATGTGCAGGCCTACTGCATCGAATCGGAACGGGACATGGATGGTTGGCGATGAGCGAGCAGGCGGCGCGCGGTCATTGGGTGGACACTGTGCTGCGCCCGGTGTTGGTGGCAGCCATGCTGGCCTGCCTGGCCACGCCGGCCGTGGGGATGCTGGAGCAGCTGCTGCCGGGCTGGAGCGGCGGCTATTTCCTGGCTTTCAGCTTTCTGGCCAACCTTGAAGGTATCCTGTCGGAGCGGCTATTGCACCGGCAGCGGATCTCGGGTTGGAGTTATGTGGCGTCGCGCGGGGCAGAGGCGTTGGTCCTCTTGATACTGCTCAAGCTGGCGGGTTACCTGCCGTTGGGCTGGGAGCAGCTCCGGGCCGACGCGTTGCGGTGGGCGGTGGCGCCTGGGGAGCTTGTGTCCTCCAGGGATTTATTTGTCAGCCTGCTGTTCATAGTGGTATGGCTCATGTCGATCTCCTTATCCCGGCTGCTGAGCCAGCTGGACGTGATAGAGGACAAGGCGCCGCCGGACAAGAACTCTACCGAATACTACTTGTGGCTGACCCAGCCGTCGCTGGCCGCAGACCGGTATCAGGTGCTCGAGCAGCTAGGCGAGATCTTTTTCCTGGGCGGGACGCTGCTGTTGGTCGGCCTAACGGTGCTGTGGTTTGTGTCGCGGGGTCCGCTGCCGGTAATCCCGAGCCTGGCCTACTTTGCCCTGGGGATCGTCCTGCTGAGCCAGGCCCAGTTCAGCGTGCTCCAGGCCGGGTGGCAGATCCAGCGGATAGAGGTCCAGCCCAACATAGCCCGCCGGTGGCTAATCTGGGCCGCCGTCTTTTTGGGGGGCGTGACGCTGGCGGTGACAGCCCTGCCGGTCGGCTACACGGTGGGTCCGCTCCGCGCCCTGTTGGGGGTGCTATCGCTACTGGTCCACGTGCTAACGCTGATCATGGCGTTCATCGCCTACCTGGGAGCACTGCTCCTGTCGTTGATCATTCCCGAGATGAAGCTCACGCCACCTGAGGTCCAACTGCCCGCAGCACGCTTGGGGACAGGGGGCACCGGCGGAACACAGGACTGGCTGCAGATCCTGTTGTCGGCGTTGTTCTGGGTTGTCATTCTGGCGATCGCCGGCTATGCCACGATCCGCTTTGTGCGAGAACGGCTGGTCAGAGGAGAAGGGCAGGGGAACTGGTGGGGTCGCCTGCTGATCTGGCTGCGCGGGCTGGTGCAGCAGTTACGCACCTGGCGACAGGAGGTGCAAAGCCGGCTCGGCGAGCGCCTGGCCCGACGGCAGGGGGTGCTGCCCCACCTCGGGGCGCCGGGCAGGTTTTTGTCCCTGCGGCGGCTGCCGCCGCGCGAACTGGTCCGGTACTTTTACCTGTCTACCCTGCGCCGCGCGGCGCGGGCCGGTCAGCCACGCCGGCCGGCGCAGACGCCCTACGAATATGAGGCCGAGATGAACAGGACACTTCCGGAGCTGGAGCCGGATCTGTCGGGACTGACCGGCGCCTTCATGACGGCCCGCTACAGCCCGCAGCCGGTGCAGGCTGAAGAGGCCCAGGCAGCCAAGTCGTTCTGGCAGCGGATCAAAGAGGCACTCCAAAGGCGGGCCCGATGAGCGACCTCGAATCAAAGCTGGCGCGCGCCTGGGCGGTCCGGCGGGCCAACTTTCCCGACGAGATCACCTGGTCGTATCCACTGGACACAGCGGTACTGAGCCTGACGGGCCGGGAGTGCGGCCTGAACTGCGCCCACTGCGGCGGCTACTACTTGAAAGGGATGCGCCCCATCTGGGAGGCCGAGCCGGACGGCGCACCAAGCTGCTTGATCTCAGGCGGGTGCGATCCGGCAGGCCGGGTGCCCGTGCTGGTCCACCTGGACCGGGTGCGGGCCTGGCGGCAGGGCCGGCGGCTGAACTGGCACGTCGGGTTGATCACCGAGGCCGAGATGGCGGCGATTGCCCCGCTGGCCGACGTGGTGTCGTTCGATCTCGTGGGGGACGACGAGACGATCCGCGAAGTGTATGGCCTGGATCGGACCGTGCAGGATTACGTCGAGACCTACCGGCTGATCCGGCGCTATGCCCGTACGCTGCCCCACATCACGATCGGGCTGCGGGGCGGCGCACTGGGGCACGAGTGGCCGGCGCTGGAGTCTGCTGGAGGAGATGGGCGCCGACGGGCTGGTGTTCCTGATCCTGATTCCGACGCCCGGCACGCGCTATGCGGACCGGCAGCCGCCCGCGCCGGAAGCCGCGGCCGATGTGCTGACCGAGGCGCGGCTGCGTTTCCCGGCGACGCCGATTTACCTGGGCTGCATGCGACCGCGAGGCGCCTACCGCGATGAGCTCGACCCGCTGGCGGTGCGGGCCGGGGTCAACGTCGTGGTCAGCCCGGCCCGCCGCGCCCGGAGGCTGGCGGCCGAGTTGGGGCTTGCGGCGCGCGAGATGCGCGAGTGCTGCGTGCTGTAGGCGTAAACATCCGGTCCCTCAGTCGCCCTTAATCACAATAGGCACATAGATAGCACGGTCCGCCTCAAAGTAGTAGGCGTACTTCAGGCCGAAGCAGTAGCCGTAGGCGATGTGCGGGTCGCCGGCGGCGTCAAGGACTAGGGAGCGGGCAACGCCGGGGTCGCCCGTGACCGTCTCGATATGCCAGCCAGCCACGTCCCGATAGGCGTACTTGTCGCCATAGACCAGGTGCGGGTAGCCGACGGCATCCAGGTCCAGCGACGTGTCCCCTCCGGCGCTGTCTACCACCTCGATGGTCCAACCGGAAGCGTCACGATAAGCGTATCTGAGCTGGTAAAGGCCCTTGCCGTATGGCCCAAGGTCGTAGTAGCCGACGTGCGGGACCCGGTTGTCATCCAGGTGCAAAGACGGCTCGCCGCCTATACTGCTGACACTGTCCACCGGCTCGACGTGCCAGCCGGCAGCGTCGCGGTAAGCATAGTTTAGCACGCTGTCGGGGTAACCGGTGACATAGCAGACGAGGTGCGGCTGGCCGGCCTGGTCCACTGCCAGCTTGGGGAACAAGGCGCACGACTCGGCGCCGGTCACGATCTCTGTATGCCAGATGGAGGCGTCCTGGTAGGCGTATGTCAGGGTGGTCGTGCCCTGATAAACGAGATGAGGGCGGCCGCTGCCATCCAGAGCCAGGGATACGCCGGTCCATGCTGCACTATCATCCACCACCTCGATTTGCCAGCCGCCGGTCCATCGACCTTCCTTGGCAGCGGCAACGCGGTGAGCATACTTGACCGTGTCGTTTGTGGAATCGGCGTAGCCGATGTGTGGGCTGCCACTGTTGTCCAGGGCCAGCGACGGCGACCAGCCCACATCGTCCTGGGCGTCCACCGTCTCGATCTGCCAGACGGCGGCGTCCCGGTAGGCGTACTTTAGGTCATAGCTCGACGCTCCGTCCTGGTAGGCGATCCGCGGATCGCCGGTCGCGTCCAGGGCCAGCGATGCCGATCCTGAGGTGTCGCTCCTGTGATCCACAACTTCAAAGTGCCAGCCGAAGGCATCTCGATAGGCGTACGTGAGAGTGCCGCCACCCAGATAGCTGATGTGTGGATACCCGGCTGCATCGAGGGCCAGCGAGGTGAACAGTCCGGCGGCTTGCCCATCGTCGACGACCGTGGTATGCCAACCGGAGGCATCACGGTAGGCGTACTTGAGGTCGCTGTTGGGGCGGCCATCATAATAGCTGACGTGCGGCCAGCCATTGCCATCCAGAGCCAAGGAGCTGAATTCCCAGTAGGCGCCATTCCGGCTCTCCACGACGCTGACCGCTCCCTCATGATAGTACTTGAGCTCGCCCATTGGGTAGTCTGATTCGTCGTAGTAGGTGATGTGTGCGTCATCGTCGCCGTCCAGTACCAGTGAGATGGAGTCGGCCGTATACTCGGCGTCGCGCAGGGTCACAACCTGCCAGCCAGAAGCATCCTGGTAGGCATGCCTTAGCTCTTGGTGGAGATCGTCATGGTAGGCGATATGGGCATAGCCACTCGAATCGAGGGCGAGTGAGGTATCGTCGACCGTGATGCCCGAGTCCGGGTTGTCGGTATGCCAGCCGAGCGCATCCTTGTAGGTATAGTACAATGAGCCCCACGAATAGGTGTGGCTGATGTGCGGGTAGCCGGCTCCATCCAGAGCCAGCGAGGTGTAGTTGCCCACGGCACCGTTGCTCTCGGCCGTCTCGACGTGCCAGCCGGCGGCGTCTTTGTAGGCATATTTCAGGTCCTGGTTGTCGCTGTCCTGATAGCTGATGTGCGGATAGCCGTTTCCGTCCAACACCAGCGAAGCATAGCTACCGACCATGGGTGCCGGGTCAGCCGTCTCATAGTGCCAGCCGCCCGCGTCGCGCCAGGCGTAATAGAGGCGACCGCCACCGTAGGCGATGTGGGGGTAGCCGGCGCCGTCCAGCCGCAGGCTGCGGTCGGTCATGCCGGCAAAATACTTGGGGCAGTCGACACATTGAATCGCCCAGCTATCGGGCCGAGCGGGGTCCGCCCACGAGGCGGTCGGACCACTGAGCAGAACAAGTACCAGGGGAACGATCAGGACGAACGAACGGATCGGCTTCATTGTCGCAGCGCTCCTTTCCTGTGTCGCGAGCGGCCATGGCCCACCACACAGCGAATGTATCACGAAAGGGAGAAGGTGTCAATAACGCTCACAATGGGATCGCCGGCAGGGCGGGCGCACTCTGACCCTCCGGCATGGTTTCGAATCGGTCCACGTAGAGCCCTCAGAGCATGCCTGTGGGCGGGTGCGGATTGACGCGATCTGTGAATCAGATGTATAATCTCACCAGGCCCTATAGCTGCTCACTGCAAACCGATAACACTAAGATAAGAAAGGAAGGTTCAAAGAAGATGAAGATCGATCCTACCTGCAAATATACTCAAGACCATGAATGGATCCGGGTGGAAGGGGAAGAGGCCACGGTGGGCCTGTCCGACTATGCCCAGGATCAACTGTCGGACATTGTCTACGTCGAGCTGCCGGAGGTCGACGATACGTTCGAAGAGGGCGATGTGTTTGCCACCGTCGAATCGGTCAAGGCGGCGTCGGACGTGTACATGCCGGTCGGGGGCACGATCGTGGAGATCAACGACGTGCTGGAGGATTCGCCAGAGCTGGTCAATAAGGATCCGTTCGGCGAGGCGTGGTTGGTGCGCCTCGCCATTGCCGATGCATCCGAGCTGGATGCCCTGATGGATGCAGATGCCTACAAGGCTTTTGTAGAAAGCTTGTAAGAGGATGCGATGAATTACATCCCGCATACGGACGCGGACCGGGCCGCGATGCTGGCGGCAATCGGCGTGGAGCGGGTGGAGGATCTGTTCCACGATGTGCCGTCAGCCTGTCGCTTTCCCAAGCTTGAGCTGCCGGAGCCGGTGTCCGAAATGGAGATCATGGCCGAGCTCCAGGCCATGAGCGAGGAGAACCTGGACGCCGGCCATTACCCTAGCTTTCTGGGGGCCGGAGCCTATCACCACTATGTTCCACGCGTGGTGGATCATGTGATCAGCCGTTCCGAGTTCTTGACTGCTTACACCCCCTACCAGCCGGAGATCAGCCAGGGCACGCTGCAGAGCATTTTCGAGTACCAGAGCATGATCTGCGCCCTGACCGGCATGGAGGTAGCCAACGCGTCGCACTATGACGGTGCGACGTCGACGGCCGAGGCGGTGATCATGGCCCTGAACAGCGTCAAGGGCAAGCGCAACAAGGTGCTGGTCTCGTCCGCCCTTCATCCCGAATACCGGGCGGTGGTGCGGACCTACACCCAGGGGATGGGGCTGGAGATCGTGGGCGATGAGTCGGCGACCGCCGGGCTGCCCGAGCTGGCAGCACGGGTGGACGGCAACACCGCCTGCCTGATCGTGCAAAGCCCGAACTTTTTGGGGCAGATCGAAGACCTGAGCGGGCTGGCCGAGCGCGTGCACCAGGCCGGGGCGATGCTGGTGGTAGTAGTGACCGATCCGATCAGCCTGGGGCTGCTGCGGGCGCCGGGTGACGTATGGCGCCGACATTGTGGCCGGCGAAGGCCAGGCACTGGGCAACGGCCTGAACTACGGCGGGCCGTACCTGGGCTTTTTCGCCTGCCGGGAGAAGGATGTGCGCAAGATGGCGGGCCGGCTGGTGGGCCAGACGGTCGACGTCGAAGGCAAGCGCGGCTTTGTGCTGACGCTTGCCACCCGCGAGCAGCACATCCGCCGCGAGAAGGCGTCGTCGAACATCTGCAGCAACCAGGCACTGTGCGCCCTGGCTGCATCGATCCACATGGCTGCGCTGGGCAAGAGCGGGCTGCGCCGGCTGGCGGAGCTGTGTTACCACAAGGCGCATTACGCGGCCCAACTGATCGCCAAGATCGATGGTTATGAGGTCCTGGGCGACAAGCCGTTCTTCCACGAGTTTGTTATCCGCTGCCCGGCCCCGGTCCAGGCGATCAACGACTATCTGCTCGATGAGTGGGGGCTGATCGGCGGCTATGACCTGGGGCAGGCCTATCCAGAACGGGGGAACCAGATGCTGCTGTGCGTGACCGAGGTGGCCAGCCAGATCGAGATCGACTCCTTGGTGACGGCGCTCGGCGAGGCTGTAGGGGAGGTAGGACAATGAAAGCAGATTTTGGCATCCGTTGCGCCGGAGCCGAGCCGCTGCTTTACGAGCTGAGCAAGCCGGGACGCAGTGCGGCCATCCTGCCGGCCCTCGATGTGCCGGAGGCGGAGCTGCCTCCTGCGGCCATGCTGCGCGGGCAAGAGGAACTGAACCTGCCAGAGGTCAGCGAGCCGGACCTGGTCCGCCACTATGTGCGGCTCAGCCAGCTTAACTGGGCGGTGGACATTGGCTTCTATCCGCTCGGCTCGTGCACCATGAAGTACAATCCCAAGGTGAATGAGGCTGCTTGCCGGCTGCCCGGCTTTGCCGGAACCCACCCCTACCAGGACCCGCACACCGTCCAGGGCAACCTGATGCTGATGTACGAGCTCCAGGAGATGTTGAGGGAGATTGGCGGCTTTGCCGGCGTGACCCTGCAGCCCGCGGCCGGCGCCCACGGCGAGCTGACCGGGGTGCTGATCATGCGCGCCTACCACTGCGACCGAGGCGAGACGCAGCGAACCAAGGTCATCGTGCCCGACAGCGCGCACGGCACCAACCCGGCGACGACGGCGATGAGCGGGCTGGAAGTGGTGGAAGTGCCCTCGGATGCGCGGGGGAACGTCGACCTGGCGGCGCTCAAGGCACTGTGCGACGACACGGTGTGCGGGCTGATGCTGACCAACCCCAACACGCTGGGGCTGTTCGACGAGCACCTGCTCGAGATCACCGAGATGATCCACGGCTGCGGCGGGTTGGTGTACGGCGACGGGGCGAACCTGAACGCGATCATGGGCATCGCCAAGCCGGGCGAGATGGGCTTTGACGTCATGCACTTTAACCTGCACAAGACCTTTTCCACGCCGCACGGCGGCGGCGGGCCGGGCGCCGGTCCGGTGGGGGTGTGTGACAAGCTCGTGCCCTTCTTGCCTGGGCCGATCGTGGCCTTGAGTCGGTGCGAGGAGGCCGGCTGTGACTGCGGCTGCGACGAGGGCGAGGATGAAGAAGGCGTCGCTTACCACCTGGTAATGCCCGAAAAGAGCATCGGGCGGGTCAAAGCCTTCTATGGCAATTTCGGCGTGCTGGTGCGGGCCTATACCTACATCCGCATGTTGGGCGCAGACGGGCTGCGCCAGGCGAGCGAGATAGCGGTGCTCAACGCCAACTATCTCAAGAGTCGCGTGGCCAAGATCTTGCCCATCTCTCACGACCGGACTCACATGCACGAATTCGTGGCCGAGGGGATCATCCCTGGGGCACCCGATGTGCGGGCACTGGATATCGCCAAGAGGCTGATCGATTACGGGTTCCATCCACCCACCAACTACTTTCCGTTGATCGTGCACGAAGCGCTGATGATCGAGCCGACCGAGACCGAGAGCAAGGAGACGCTCGACGCCTTTGCCGACGCTCTGCAGGCGATTCGTGACGAAGCGCTGGCCAACCCGGAGGTGCTGCACCAGGCGCCCCTCACCGCCCCCTTGCGGCGCCTGGACGAGGTGCGGGCGGCGCGGCAGCCGATCTTGCGTTTCAAGAGCTGAGGATGGGCCTGACAGGTGGTCTCATAGGAGCCTGTCAGGCCTTTCTTTTCTGATGGGGAGGACCTGATGGACTGTCCCAACTGCGGTGTCTATAACCCCGAAGGCCGCGAGGTATGCTGGCGCTGCGACAAGGAGCTGCCCAAGCCCAAGGAGCCCAAGAAAAAGTCGCCGGCGATGACAACCCGCCGCGTTTGGCTGATGGTTGGCGCGGGCATATTGCTGTGGTTCCTGCTCACCTATGTGGTGGTGCCCTTGATGTGCAACAGCACTCCTGTTGCCACCCCGATGCCCTGATACGGAGGCCAAGATCCACAAGCTGCATCGGCTGTTTTCGAAGCAGGGCACAGAGGAGATTGATGCCATGAACGAAACGTCAGCACTGGCCGGCGTCAAGATCGTGGACCTTACACAGGCACTGGCCGGGCCATACTGCACCATGCTCCTGGGTGACCTGGGGGCTGATGTGATCAAGATCGAGCCGGTCGACGGGGACCAATCGCGCGGCTGGGGGCCGCCCTTCCTGGCCGGTGAGAGCGCCTATTTTCTGAGCGCGAACCGCAACAAGCGCGGGCTGACCCTCAATCTGAAAAAACCAGAGGCCCGGGAGGTCTTGAACCGGCTGGTCGATGAGGCAGACGTCGTAGCCGTCAACCAGCCGCGCATCGAATCGCTGCGCGAGCTGGGCGTCGACTATGAAACGCTATCAGCGCGCAATCCGCGGCTGATCTACTGCTCGATCACCGGCTATGGCATGGCCGGGCCGCGGGCCGGGCGGCCTGGTTACGATCTGCTGGCCCAGGCTGAGTCGGGGCTGATGGCGCTGACCGGCGAGCCGGAAGGCGAGCCAATGCGCTACCCGATTCCGCTGGCCGATGCTACCACCGGCCTCTACGCGGCGCTGGGTATCGTCACCGCCCTGCTGGCGCGCGAGCGGACAGGCCGGGGGCAGTTCATCGACGCGGCGTTGCTCGACAGCCAGGTGGCATGGTTGTCGATCATGGCCGCCAACTATTTCGCCACCGGCCAGCGCCCGGCGCGGCCCGGCAACCGGCACCCCAACATCGTGCCCTACCAGCCGTTCCGCGCCGCCGACAAGTATCTGATCGTGGCGGTGGGCAGCGAGCGGCTGTGGGCCAGCTTTTGCCGGGCGATGGAGATCGAGTCCACGATCGGCGCCGATCCGCGCTTTGCAGCTAACCGGGACCGGCTGGCCCACCGGGCAGAGCTGATCCCGATGTTGGAGGGGATCTTCCAGCAGCAGCCCGCCGAGCACTGGCTGCAAGCCCTACAGGCCGCGGGCATCCCCTGTGCGCCGATCAACGAGGTGGACGAGATCCTGGAAGCGGATTACCTCCAAGCGCGAGGGATGATCGTCGAGATGGAGCACCCACAGGCCGGCCCGGTGCGGTCGCTGGGCAATCCGGTGGCCCTGGCCGCCACGCCGCCCAGCTACCGGCTGCCGCCGCCCACGCTGGGCCAGCACACCGTGGAGATCCTGACCGGTCTCGGCTACAACGCCGAGGAGATCGCCGCTTTGAGACAGGCCGGGGCCGTCTAGTCCATAGATCATGGGCTGCTGCGCATGACTCGCCCACCAAGAGACAGATGAAGACCTGGACTGTAGGTTCGCTGACCCACTATATCCAGGAGCTGCTGGAGTTTGATCCTCAGCTCGGGGATGTGTGGCTGAGCGGCGAGCTCTCAAACGTGTCCCACTCCTCCGCCGGGCACCTGTACTTCACGCTAAAGGACGCCACAGCCGCCATCCGCTGCGTGATGTGGCGCTCCGCGGTCGAGCAAGTCACCTGGGCGCCGGCACAGGGGACTGCAGCCCTGGCCCACGGGCGCATATCAGTATATTCGGTCCAGGGCAACTACCAGCTGGTCGTGGACCAGTTGCAGCCCATTGGGTTGGGCGATCTGTACAACCAGTTTGAGCGGTTGCGTGAGCAGCTCAAGGCCGAAGGATTGTTCGACGACGCCCGCAAGCGCCTGCTGCCGGCATTTCCGAAGCTGCTGGGCATCGTAACCTCGCCCCAGGCGGCCGCCCTGCGCGATGTGCTCAACGTAATCGGCCGCCGTTACCCGTTGGTCCGGATCCGGCTGGCGCCCACCCTGGTCCAGGGGACAACGGCGCCGCCCCAGATCGTCGCGGCTCTGCAGGCAGTCGACGCCGACGACGAGGTGGACGCCATCCTGCTCGTGCGCGGCGGCGGCTCGTTGGAAGAGCTGTGGGCGTTCAACGACGAGCAGGTGGCGCGGGCCATCGCCGCCTGCCGCCATCCGGTGGTGTGCGGCGTGGGCCACGAAACCGACTTTACGATCGCCGATTTTGTGGCCGACGTCCGGGCGCCGACGCCGTCGGCCGCCGCCGAGCTGGCCGTGCCCGACCAGGCCGAGCTGCGGCAGAGAGTGGGGCTGCGGGCCCGGCAAATCGAACAGGCGCTGCGCCGCCGGCTGAGCCTGGCTCGACAAGCCACCGATCAACAGCGGCGAGCCCTGCAGCGCCTGTCGCCGCAGACGCAGATCGAGGCGCGGCGCCAGCAGGTGGATGATCTCAGCCAGCGGGCGGGCCGCAGCCTGGGGCACGCCCTGGCGCTGCACCACTCGCAATTGGCCGGCTGGCAGGCCCGGCTGGCAGCCCTGAGCCCGCTGGCAGTGCTGGAGCGTGGGTACGCCATCGTCCGGCAGCAGGACACCGGAGCCATCGTGCGGCAGGTGGAACAGGTCGCCCCCGGCGACCGGCTGTCGGTCCGGGTGCAGGACGGAGAATTCGGGGCCACAGTGAGGAGTGGAACATGAGCGACGTGCAAGATGCAGCAGCGACGGCGAAAAATCTGTCGTTCGAGGATGCCCTGGCCGAGCTGGAGGCGGCGGTCCGGCAGTTGGAAGAGGGCAACCTGCCGCTTACCGAGGCGATCGCGCTGTACGAACGGGGAATGGGGCTGGCCCAGCAGTGCAGTGACCTGCTCGACGGCGCCCAGCTCCAGGTGGAGCAGTTGACCCTGGTCAATGGCCGGCAACAGCGCGGCTTTTTCTTTGCAGACGAACAGGCCTGATCGAGGCCGCACCCCGGATCAGAGCTAACGATCCCAGAGCGTCACGCCATCCGGCGCAGAACCGGATAGCGCAAGGCGACGTACAAGCCGTAGGCCAGGGCAACCACCGCACCCAGACCGACGGCCAGCGGCGCACCGAGCCAATTGCCCATCAGACCGGCCTGCCCCCCGCCCAAGCGCATCATGACATTGAAGGTGAGCGTGTAAAAGCTCATCACCCGCCCGCGCAGTCCATCGGGCGTGGCAAGCTGGAGCAGCGTATTGCCGAGCGCATTCTGGAAGACAAAGCTGGCACCGATCCCCATCAGCAGGAGCGCCGTCAGGACAAAGGAGCGTGACATGGCCATCAGGATCACCAACGCCGGAAAGCCCAGGTTGCCCATGGTCAGCAGCCGGCCGCGCCGGGCATCAGCCGGGAGCGAGGCCACGGCCAGCGCGCCGATGAACGCCCCGACACCGGTGGCGGCCATCAAGAAACCGTAGGTCAGCGCCCCGGGCGACTGGCAGGAGACGCCGACAGAGGAAGCAGCATTGCAGACCGACTCGAGCACGGGCTGGGCGCTCTTGGCCAGCACCTTGTCGGCAAAGACCGGCAGGAGGGTTGAGTAGGGCATCGACAAAAAGGCCGACACCGCGATCAGGCTGATCAGCACCATGACCGCCTGCTGGCCGCGCACATAGCGCATCCCCTCGACGATGTGCGAGCTGACAGGTGAGGTGTGCGCCGGCCGGACAAAGGGCGGGAGCCGCATCAGCAGCAACCCGACAATGACGGCGACAAAGCTGAGGCCGTTGAGGAAAAAGGCCATCGCTTCGCCGGTGGTAGCCACCGCCACACCGGCGATCGCCGGGCCGAGGACGCGCGCCGCGTTAAAGACGGCCGAATTCAGGCCGATGGCGCTGGTCAGATCCTCTTTGCCGGCGATCATTTCCACGACAAAGGACTGGCGGGCCGGCATGTCCATTGCGTTGGCTGCGGCCAGCACCACGGCCAGGACCATGACGTGCCAGACCTGTACGGCGCCGGTCCAGGTCAGCGCCGCCAGGATAAAGGCCTGGATCATCATCACCACCTGGGCAACGACGATGATCGACCGCTTGGGCAAGCGGTCGGATATGGAGCCGCTCCACAGCCCCATGGGGATCAGCGGTATCACCCCTATCAGGCTGATGGTGCCGAGCATCGCCGTTGAGCCGGTCAGCCTCCAGACCAACCACTGCTGGGCGATGGTCTGCATCCAGGTGCCGATGAGTGAGATGAGCTGGCCGAAGAAGAAGAGCCGGTAGTTGTAGTGGCGCAGGGCGCGAAAGGTAGTGGGCAGGCGCGAGGGAGCGGCGGCCGCCTGGGGTGACGGGTCGCTATCCGCTACTTGTACGTGATCCTGGCATAAAACATCAACCGGAGGGCGCCACTTGAGACAGCAGGCCCTCACGGGGGAGGATTGTACACCCCTTGGCCGTTGCGTTGTCCAGTCTCGGAGGGGCCGGTACTATACCTGCCATTCGATTGGTGAGTTGTAGGCCGCCTCTGCTGAATTTCCGAATAGCTTCTAGGGTTTTCGCAGGCGTGGCACCCAGCCCGGCACGCGGCGGCAGTAGGCATCCCACTCGGGGCCGAACTCGGCGGCCAGGGCCTGCTCCTCGCGGTGGGCGCGGACAACCAGACCGAGAAAGACGAACGCGGCAAAAACACAGGTCCAGGTGCGGTAGAGCAGCAGCCCACCCCACGCCGCCAGGATGATGCCGGCGTACATGGGATGGCGGACGATGGCGTACGGCCCGGCGGCGACCAGCCGGTGGCCGGCGTGGAGCTGGACGCCGACGGCCATCGACACGTTGTACATCTCGCCCAGGGCCAGCCGCCCCCACAGAGCCAGGCCCAGGCCGGGGAAGTAGAGCAGCGCGCCCAGGGCCAGGGCCAGCGCCTGGAGCGACGGTGAGAGGCGCCAGGGGAAGCGGCCGCCACAGGAGAAAGGCCACGGCGAAAAAGGGGACGCCGATCAGCAGGTAAACCGGCCCGCGCAAGGCCTTGTCCGCCAGGCCGGTCGCCCGGCCGCGGGGACGGCGCAGGGCGCGGGCCATGCCCACGAACACCAAGGCCAGGAAGGCGGCCAGCGCCGCCGCGCCGGCCCACTGTACCACCCGCTCAACCAGGTCGAGGCTCATGCCAGTTTGCTCGGCCAGCCGCTGCAGCGCGGCCCGCCCGTCGGGGTTGAGCTGGGCCAGGGCATCGCCGCCGCCGGCCAAGAGCGCCCGACCCAGCGTCGAATCGAGGAACGTTTCCAGGTCCTCTTCGAACGGCGTGCCCACGCCGTGCTCGTGGACGATGCAGCCGTCGCGCATGATCAGGATGCGCTCGGTCTGGTGGGCCACCGTCGAATCGTGGGTGACGATGATCACGGTCGTGCCCAGCTCCTGATTGAGGCGGCGCAGCAGGCCGATGATCTCGGCGCCGCTCTGCGTGTCCAGGTTGCCGGTCGGCTCGTCGGCCAGGATGAGGCGCGGCCGGTTGGCCAGGGCCCGGGCAATCGCCACCTTCTGCCGCTGCCCGCCCGATAGCTGCGACGGTAGGTGGCCCATCCGGTCGGGCAAGCCGACCAAGGCCAGCAGCTCCTTGGCTCGTCGGCGCCGCTTGCGCCGGCCGAGCGGCTGGCTGCGCATCGGCACCTCGACGTTTTCCAGGGCGGTGAGGGTGGGCAGCAGGTTGTGCAGTTGAAAGACAAAGCCCACCGTCTGCGCCCGGAAGGCGTCCAGGCTGCGCACGGAGGTCAGGTCCTGGCCGTCGATCAGCACCTGGCCGCCGGTGGGCCGGTCCAGCCCGCCAAGCATGTTGAGCAGCGTGCTCTTGCCGCTGCCCGACGGCCCCATGACCGCGGCCATCTCCCCGCGGCGAATGGCCAGGCTTACGCCGTCCAGGGCGTGCACCTGCTCGCCGTCGCCATAGATCTTGGTCAGGTTACGGGTTTCGACGATCGTTTCCATCGCACTCCCCTACTCATATCGCAAGGCCTCAACCGGCCGCATGCGGGTAGCGCGCCAGGCGGGGTAGAGGCCGCCGGCGATGCCGTGCAATCAGCGCCACTGCCAGCACCCGTACCAATAGCTCAGGCGTGTAACGGGGATCGATCATGCCGGCCGTCTGCGGCACCTGCGCCGCCAGCGCAGCCAAGCCCACCCCCGAGCAGGGCGCCAAAG
>CAVVMX010000002.1:0-191360 GCA_963749455.1 uncultured Chloroflexia bacterium | reverse complement strand
TGTGACCTATCTGCTGTCGACCGGCGCCATCAAGGGCGAGATCGGAGAGCGGTTCGAGGCCGGCCGGATGGGCACCTACACCATCGAGAAGGACCCGACTCGCGACGTCGGACTTCGCGTCCTGATGGGTCCCTTTAGCGTCTACGACAAGACCAACGTCGAAGCCGCAGCCAAGTAACCTGGAGCGTTCTCTAGAATCGAAGGCTGGTCCAGTCTACCAGACTGGACCAGCCTGTCTGGGGGTAACATGAATTCCAAAGAACGTGTGAGCCTGGCACTGACCCGCAGGGGTGTCCCCGATCGCGTTCCCCTGCAGTTCGACCTGTGCCGCGCCCTGGCCGACCTGTTCTGCCAGAAGTACGGTATCGCCGCCCACTACACCACTGCCTACTATGAAGATGTCACCTACCGCCTGTCGAACAACGAGCTGCGACTGGCCATGGGCAGCGACTGTGTCATCGTTGGCGCCGGCCTGCCGCGCGACTACCGGCACCCGGTCGACGGCGAGGGCTATGTCATCAACGAGTTCGGGATGAAGATGCGCCAGGGGCCGGTCTATATGGAGGTGATCGATCATCCGCTCGCCGAGGTCACCGAAGCCCAACAAGTGACCGACCTGCCCTTCCCCGACCCGCTGGCCGAAGGACGCTACGACGACGCCGCTGCGCTGATTGACCGGTACAAAGACGAGTACTTTATCATCGGCGACATGGAGCTGACCATGTTCGACATGATGCAGCAGCTCGTCGGGCTGGAAAAACTGCTGGTGGACATGGCCCGCAGCGAGCCCTACGTCGAGGCGCTCATCGACAAATGCAAGGACTTTGCCCTGGCCGTCGGCAAGAAGCTGGTTGCCATGGGTGTGCATGGCATCTGGGCCGGCGACGACTTTGGCGCGCAGAACGGCATGCTGATCTCGCCCAAGATGTGGCGCAGGTACTTTAAGGAGCGCTACCGCCAGATCTATGCCGAGCTCAAGGCCGTCAACCCCGACGTCATCATCTGCCAACACTGCGACGGTGCGGTCGCCCCGATCCTCGGCGACTGGATCGAGGTGGGGCTGGAGGTATTCAACCCGGTCCAGCCCAACGTGCCCGGCCACGAGCCGGAAGATCTCAAGGCCAGCTTCGGGGATCGCATGTCGTTCTGGGGGGCGATCGACCAGCAGAAGCTGCTACCCTTCGGCACCCCGGACGAGATCGAGGCCGACGTCAAGGCCAAGATCGAGGTCCTGGGGCGCGGCGGCGGATACCTGATCGCGCCGGCGCACATCATCCAGGCCGACGCGCCGCCGGAGAACGTCGAGGCGTTCATCGCCGCCGTCAAGAAACATGGCACCTACTGATCCGGGAAGGCAAGCAGATGCGCCTACAGGATAAAGTCGCTATCGTCACCGGCGCGACACGCGGCATTGGCCGGGCCATTGCCGTACGCCTCGGGCAGGAGGGCACGCGTGTCGCCGTCGTCGGCCGCGATCGAAGACAAAGGCCACGAAACCGTGCGACCTGATCGAGGCGGCCGGCGGCCAGGCCCTGTTCGTGCCGGCCGACGTATCGGATGGCGCCCAGGTGCAGGCCATGGTCGATGCCGTGGTTGAGCACTGGGGCCGCATCGACATCCTGGTGAACAACGCTGCTATCTGCCCGTTTATGGGCTTCCTGGAGATGCCCGAGCCGGTCTGGCAGCAGGTCCTCGACGTCAACCTGACCGGCTACTTTCTCTGCTCCCAAGCGGTCGCCCGGGTGATGGTCGAGCAGGGCATCCGGGGACGCATCATCGCCGTCAGCTCCATCTCGGCCGAGTTCGGCGGCAGCCAGCAGGCCCACTACTGCGCCTCCAAGGCCGGCATCAACCTCCTGATCAAGTCAATGGCCATCTCTTTGGGGCCATACGGCATCACCTGCAACGCCGTCCTGCCCGGCACAGTCGAGACCGACATCAACCGTGACTCACTCGCCGATCCGGCCGTGCGCGACTACTGGTCGCAACGGGCGCCCCTGGGCCGCATCGGCCAGCCGGAGGATGTGGCCGGGCCCGTGCTCTTTTTCGCCGGCGACGACTCGGCATGGTGCACCGGATCGATGCTGGTGGTCGATGGCGGCACGTCTGTGAACCTGCAGTAGGGGAGGCGTCATGGCGACTTTTAGCATCAAGGCGATCAAGTTCTGCGAGCAGTCGGTTCCCGGCCCGCAGATGTTCTACATGTCGCGCTGGGGTGAGTGGCTGGTCGCCGATTTCCTCTTCTTTATCCTGCGCCGCGACGACGGAAGGGTAATGTTGGTCGACACCGGCATTCGCGACCTGGACGAGATCCAGCCGCTGATCGTGGCCGGCGCGGGGTATGAGGGACGCTTTCGCATGGACATGGCCACGCAGAATGTCCCGCTGCTGCTGCGGCAGGAGGGCATCGATCCGGCCGATGTGGAGTATGTCTTTCTCACCCACCTTCACTACGACCACTGCTCCAACGCCGGGCTATTCCCAAACGCCAAGTTCGTCGTGTCGCGCACCGGCTTCCATCTGACCCTCGACCCGCCCCACCCGGCCCTGTGCCCTGGCCTCCTCTTCCCGCGCGACATCTTGGCCTATTTCGTCGACGAGGCCCGCGACCGGCTGATCCTGGCCGACGACGAGGCTCCCGAGATCGTGCCCGGCATCGGAGCGTTCTACATCGGTGGGCACACCATGTGCAGCCAGGCCATCACCGTCCAGACCAAGCAGGGCCTGGCCGTCTTTCCCGGCGACACTGTCTTCTATTACGAGAACCTGGAAAAGGACCACCCGGTCGGCCTGGCAGTGGACCTCCTAGAATGCTACCAGGCCATGGACCGCATCCGCGGCTGCGCCGACATCTTGGTCCCGCCACACGATCCGGTCCTGCTCCGACGGTTCCCGGACGGAGTCGTCGTCGCCGGTTAACAATTGAGAGATGCTCATGAGGTGCAACCCTATGTCTGAACTGGAAACGGCTCACGTCAATACCTGTACAGTCTACCATCTGCCCGGCCGCGACTGGTACTACCTGATCGGCCCGCAGAACAGCCGGGCTCAGAATCTGGCCTTTGGCCTGGCCGAGTTCCCCGGCGGCACGCTGGCGGCAGCTCACCGCCATGCCGCCGAGGAGGAGATCATCTACATCCTTTCCGGGCAGGGAGCGATCCTGGCCGGGGAGCAGCAGGTGCTGCTGCAGCCCGGGGTGGCGGTCTTTATTCCACCCGGGCTCGACCATCAGATCCGAGTGGATGGGGACGAGCCTCTGAGACTGGTGACCCTCTTCTCGCCGCCGGTCACCCCCGGCGCGTATGATCCAAAGGGCGGCTCATAGGGCACTGCGGATGCACGAGCGATTTCTGGTGGGCCGCACCGCCCTGGTGACCGGCGCGGCTCGGGGCATCGGCCGGGCCATCGCCCTGCGGCTGGCCCGGATGGGGGCGCGCGTGGCTCTGGGCGATCTGGATGGGGCCGCCCTGGAGGAGGCAGCGCGCTCAATCCGGGACGAGGGCGGCCAGGTGGTGCCCTGCACCTTTGACGTTTCGGACGCCGCTGCCGTCTACGCCCTGTTCGCCCGCCTCGGCCCGGTCGAGATCGTGGTGAATAACGCCGGCATCTGTCCGCTGACCCCGCCGGATGACATCGGCGAAGCAGAGTGGGATCGGGTGCTGGCCGTGAACCTGAAGGGGGCATTCCTGTGCACCCAGGCAGCCCTGCCCGCGCTGCGCGCAGCCGGCTGGGGGCGGGTCATTAACATCGCCTCAGCAGCCGGGCAGATGGGCGGCATCGCCGTCGGCGTTCACTATGCTGCCAGTAAGGGCGGCCTGCTGGCCATGACCAAGACCTTTGCCCGCATCCTGGCTCCCTACGGCGTCACCGTCAATGCCATCGCGCCCGCCACAGTCGACACCGATCTCGTGGCCGGCTGGCCGGAGCAAACTCGGCGGGAAGTGCAGGCCAATCTGCCGCTCGGTCGCTTTGTCCAACCAGAAGAGATTGCCGCAGCCGCCGCGTTCCTGTGCTCGCCGGAGGCCGGCGCCATCACCGGGACCACCGTCGACGTGAACTGCGGGCTACTGATGAGGTAGAGCGATGCAGGATAGACAAACGCTCCTGGCTATGCTTGAAGACAAGGCGAGTTTTTGCCGCAAGGAAACGATCCGCCTGATCGCTATCGCCAAGAGCGGGCACTACGGGTCGGTCTTTTCGGCAGCAGAGCTTTTCTCCGTGCTCTATTACCACGTGCTGCGTTACGACCCCGCGCGCCCCGATTGGCCCGACCGCGACCGGTTCATCCTGTCCAAGGGCCACGCTGCCGTAGGGCTGTATCCTCTGCTGGCCGACGTGGGCTTTTTCGATCCGGCGCTGCTCGACACCTACACTCGGCTGGGCAGCCCATTCGGCGACCATCCCGACATGCGCCTGATCCCGGGCATCGACTTTTCTTCCGGCTCACTGGGCCACGGGCTGTCGGTGGGCGTCGGCATGGCCCTGGCGGCCCGCGTCACCGGGCGCAGCTATCGGGTGTACGTTCTGCTGGGCGACGGCGAACTCGACGAGGGGCAGGTGTGGGAGGCGGCCATGAGCGCTGCCCACTATAAACTGGGCAACCTGGTGGCCATCGTCGACCGCAACCAAGTCTCTGTCGACGGTCTGACGGCCGAGGTGATGGATCCCGAGCCTGTGGCAGACAAGTGGGCCGCCTTTGGCTGGAAGGTCCAGGAGGTGGACGGCCACGATCTCAACGCCCTGCTCGATCGCTTCGCCGCGCTGCCCGATCCGGCGTCCGCCCAACCGACCGTCCTGATCGCCCATACCGTGGCCGGCAAGCCGGTGTCGTTCATGGAACACCGCTTCGAATGGCACCTGGGCTATCTGGCGCCCGAAGACCAGGCCAGAGCCCTGGCCGAACTGGGCGAGTCAGGAGGAGGGGAGCCATGACCCTGGAGGTTCGCGGCGAACAGGCCTTGCACCCCGACAGCTGGGATCTGCCCACCTCGACCCGCCTGGCGCCCTACCTCAACTGGGGTCGGGTGTTGGCCGACCTGGCGACAGAACACCCCGAGATCGTCGTCCTAACCGCCGATCTCAAGCAGGCCAACCGGCTGACCGACTTTGCCCAGGTGCATCCCGGTCGCTTTTTCGACTTGGGCATCGCCGAGAAGAACATGGTCTCGGCCGCGGCGGGCATGGCCGCGGCAGGGCTGCTGCCCTACGTCGCCACCTATGCCAGCTTTGTCGGCCTGTTGTGCGCAGAGCAGATCCGCACCGACGTGTGCTATCCACGCCTGCCGGTGCGCATCCTGGCCCACCACGCCGGGATCGCCATGGGCTTTTACGGCTCGTCGCACCACGCCACCGAGGACCTGGCCATCCTGCGCTCCTTTGCCGAGATGACGGTATTTGGCACCGTAGACCCCCACCTGGCCGAGGCGGCCCTGAGAGCCTCCGTGCACTACCCTGGACCGATCTATTTCCGGCTGGGGCGTGGCCGGGAGAAACCGGTCTACGACCATCCCCCGGCCGATTTCGCCTTTGGCCGGGCCGTCACCGCGCGCGAGGGGCACGATGCCGCCATCCTGGTGACCGGCCTGCCTCTACAGGCTGCCCTCGAGGCAGCCGGCACCCTGGCTGCAGAGGACGGCCTGTCGGTGCGGGTCATCGACATGCACACGGTCAAGCCGCTCGACACAGACGCCGTGCTGGCCGCGGCGTCCACCGGCGCCGTGCTTACCGTCGAAGAGCATAATATCCTGGGAGGGCTGGGCAGCGCCGTGGCCGAGGTGCTGGCCGAGGCCGGCGCCCGCTGCCGGTTCCGCCGGCACGGGATCCGCGACGAGTATGCCCTCATCGGCCCGCCGCTGGCCCTGTATGCCCACTATGGCCTCGATGGGCCGGGCATCGCGCGGGCGCTTCGCGAGCTGCTGTGAGATGGATCGCGCCATGAACCTGACCCGCGACCAGATGGCTGCCATGTATCGCTGCATGTGGCTGATCCGCTATTTCGACGAGGCCGCCAAGCGGCTGTACCAGCAGGACAAGATTCGGGGCACGACGCACGCCTACATCGGCGAAGAGGCAATCGCCGTCGGCGCCTGCGCCGCGCTGAACCGTGACGACTACATCACCAGCACCCATCGCGGCCATGGCCACTGCCTGGCCAAGGGCGGCGACCCGCGGCTGATGATGGCCGAGCTGCTGGGCAAGGCCAACGGCTACTGCAAGGGCAAGGGCGGCTCGATGCACATCGCCGACCTTGACCTGGGCATTCTAGGCGCCAACGGCATCGTCGGCGGCGGCATCGCCATCGCCACCGGCGCGGCCTTTTCCGCCGACCTGCGCGGCTCCGGCCAGGTGGCCGTCTGCTTCTTTGGCGACGGCGCCAGCAACCAGGGCATCCTGATGGAGGCGGCCAACATGGCCGCCCTGTGGAAGCTGCCCATCATCTATCTGTGCGAAGAGAACCAGTACGCCGAGTTCAGCCCGTGCCGGCCCTTTATCGCCGTCGACCGGATAGAGGTCAAGGCCAACGCCTTTGGGCTGACCGGCGCCACCGTGGACGGCAACGACCTGCTCGCTGTCTACGAGGCGGTGCGCACGGCGGTCGAGCGGGCGCGCACCGGAGGCGGCCCGACGCTGCTGGTGGCCCAGACCTACCGGATCGAGGGGCACACCGTTGGTGACCCGCTGACCTATCGTCCCAAGGGCGAGGTGGATCAGTGGAAGTCGGCCGACCGGGATCCGATCAGCCGCTTTGGGCGGGTTCTGGTCGACGAGGCAGGCTTCCAGGAGGATGAACTGGATGCGCTCCGGCACGAGGCCCAGGCCATGATCGACGAGGCGATCGCCTTTGGCAAGGCCAGTCCCGAGCCAGAGATCGGGGCGCTGTGGGAAGACGTCTATGCGTGAGCTGACTTACCGCGATGCCCTGAACGAGGCCCTGCACGAAGAGATGGCCCGCGATCCGTCTGTCTGCCTCCTGGGCGAGGACGTCGGCCGCTACGGCGGGCCCTTCCAGGTGACCCGCGGCCTGTACGACCGCTTTGGCGAAAAGCGGGTGCGCGACACGCCCATCTCTGAAGCGGGCTTTGTCGGCCTCGCCGTCGGCGCGGCCATGACCGGCCTGCGCCCCGTCGTCGAGATCCTGTACATCGACTTTAGCACCTTGGCGATGGACCAGATCGTCAACCAGGCGGCCAAGGCCCACTATATGTTCGGCGGCAAGGTCAGGGTGCCGCTGGTCATCCGTACCCAGGGCGGCGGCGGGCGCGGCAACGCGGCCCAGCATTCGCAGAGCCTGGAGATGTGGTACGTCCACGTCCCGGGCCTGATCGTGGTCCAGCCGTCCACGCCTTACGACGCCAAGGGCCTGCTGAAGTCGGCCATCCGCAACGACAACCCGGTGGTCTTGATCGAGCACAAGCTGCTGTACAACACCACCGGTCCCGTGCCCGAGGAGGAATGGATCGTCCCCCTCGGCGTGGCCGACGTCAAGCGCGAGGGAAGCGACGTGACGATCGTCGCCACCTCGCGGATGGTGCTCTTGGCCCTCGATGCCGCCGAGAAGCTGGCCCGTGAGGGGATCGAGGCGGAGGTCATCGATCCCCGCACGCTCAAGCCGCTAGACCTCCAGACGATCGTCGGCTCGGTGAAGAAGACGGGGCGGCTGGTGGTGGTTAACGAAGGGCACCGCACCGGAGGCTTCACCGCCGAGGTGGCCGCCCGGGTGCAGCGCGAGGCGTTCGACTGGCTGGATGCGCCGATCATGCAGGTGGCCACCGAGGACGTGCCCCTGCCCTACAACGGCCGGCTGGAGCTGGAGGCGATCCCGAGTACTGAGGAGATCTTGGTGGCCGTACGGGAGGTGCTCCGCCGGGAGCAGTGAGCAGTACCGTATGTTCGAATCTAAGAATGGAGCATGACCCAATGAAACGTGTGGCTTTTCTGCTCAAGGTAAAGCAAGACAAGATCGCCGAGTACAAGAAACACCACGAGGCGGTCTGGCCGGAGATGCTCGACGCCCTGCGCCGGACCGGCTGGCACAACTACTCGCTCTACCTGCGTGAGGACGGCCTGCTCTTTGGCTACTGCGAGACCCCAGACGGGTTTCAGGCCGCTCTCGACGGCATGGCCCGTGAGGAGATCAATGCCCGCTGGCAGGACTTTATGGCTCCCTACTTTGAAGGGCTGGGCGGCGCCCACGCCGACGAGGGCATGGTCGAGCTGGAAGAGGTCTTTCACCTGGATTGATGCCGAGCAGTGCATCCCTTATCTTTCGTCCGTTAGGAGGAGATCATGACCGGTCATCCCACAGACCAACAGATCCAAGATGCCTACGCCCTGGCTCGGGAGCGCTACGGCCTGCTGGGCATTGACGCCGGCCGGGCGCTCGACACTCTGGCCGGCATACCGCTCAGCCTGCACTGCTGGCAGGGTGACGATGTCGCCGGTTTTGAGCAGGCCGGCGCCGAGCTGGGCGGCGGCATCGCCGCCACCGGCAACTATCCCGGCAAGGCCCGCAACGCCGACGGAGCTGCGCGCCGACCTGGACCAGGCCTACCGCCTCATCCCCGGCCGCCACCGTCTCAATCTGCACGCCATCTATGCCGAGACCGGCGGGGTCAAGGTGGAGCGCGACGAGCTGCTGCCCGAGCACTTTTCCGGCCTGGATCGACTGGGCCAAGCAGAACGGCCATGGTCTTGACTTTAACCCCACCTGCTTCTCGCACCCCAAGGCGGACAGCCGGCTTGACGCTGGCCAGCTACGACCCGGGCATCCGCCGCTTCTGGATCGACCACTGCATCGCCTGCCGCAAGATCGGCGAGCGGTTTGGGCAAGAGCTGGGCACGCCGTGTGTGACCAACATCTGGATCCCCGACGGCCTCAAGGATAGCCCTGCCGACCGCAAGACTCCCCGACTGCTGTTGCGTGACTCGCTGGACGAGATCCTGGCCGAAGAGATCGACCCGCGCCACAACCTGGACGCGGTCGAGGGCAAGCTCTTTGGCCTCGGTTCCGAGAGCTATGTCGTCGGCTCTCACGAGTTCTACCTGGGCTATGCCATCGCCAAAAAGATCTTGCTGTGCCTCGACAGCGGTCACTTTCACCCAACCGAGACGATCGCCGACAAGCTGTCGGCCGTGCTGCTCTACCTGGACGAGGTACTGCTGCATGTCAGCCGGGGGGTGCGCTGGGACAGCGACCATGTCGTCACCTTCTCCGACGAACTGCAGGCCATCGCCCAGGAGATCGTGCGCGGCGGCTTTCTAGAGCGCGTGCACATCGGTCTGGACTTCTTTGACGCCAGCATCAACCGCGTTGCGGCCTGGGTCATCGGCGCGCGCAGTACCCTGCGCGCCCTGCTGCTGGCCCTGCTGGAGCCGATCGACCGGCTGCGTGCCATGGAGGTCGACGGCGACTATACCGGGCGGCTGGCTCTCCTGGAAGAGCTGAAGGGCCTGCCCTTCGGCGCCGTGTGGGACTATTACTGCTTGCAGCAGGGGGTGCCGGTCGGGGTTGCTTTCCTCGATCAGATCCGCGAGTACGAAAAACGTGTGCTGCCCAAGCGGAGCTAGGCCTGTCTGATTGAATCGGTGATTGCCATGAGGTTCCATCTGTACCACCCTCGCGACCAGTTGGTCGCCATCATGAATCGCATCTACCACACCGGCATGACCACCCTGTCGGGTGGCAACCTGTCGATCCGGGAGGATAACGGCGACATCTGGATCACGCCGGCCGGGGTGGACAAGGGCAAGCTGACCCCGGGCGATATCATGTGCGTCCGGGCCGGCGGGGCCGTCGAAGGCCCGCACCGGCCATCGAGCGAATACCCATTTCACCGTGCCATCTACGCCCACCGGCCCGACCTGCGTGCCATCGTCCACGCCCACTCGCCGGCACTCGTCACTTTCAGCATCGCCCGCCAGGTGCCCCAGACCAACATAATTCCCCAGGCACAGCGGGTATGTGGCCCGGTGGGCTATGCGCCCTATGCCCTCCCCGGCTCCGAGCAGTTGGGACAGTCGATCGCCTCCACCTTTGCCCAGGGCTACAACGTCGTACTGCTCGAAAACCACGGCGTCGCTGCGGGCGGTCCCGATCTGCTGACGGCGTTCCAGCGTCTGGAGACGCTTGACTTCTGTGCCCGCACCTTGCTCAAGGCTCGGGGGCTCGGAGAAGTGAGTACTCTGACCGAGGAGCAGTTGTCGCTCCTGGACCAGCAGCGCAGTCTGCCGCCTGAATTCGTCCCTGCCGACCACTGCAGCCGGGAGCGCGAGCTACGCCTCCAGATAGTCGAGATGGTCCATCGCGCCTGTGACCGCTCGCTCATGATCAGTACTGAAGGGGTCGCCTCGGCCCGTGTCGATGAGCACAGCTTTCTGATCACACCCACCGGCCTGGATCGCCGTAGCCTCGAGATCGAAGACATCGTCTTGATCCAGGCCGGCCGCCGGGAGCAGGGCAAGCAGCCCAGCCGGTCGGTGCACCTCCACCAGGCGATCTACGACCGGCATCCTGCCATCGGCAGCGTCATGACTGCCCAGTCGCCCAACGCCCTGGCGTACGCCATCACCTTGCAGCGCTTCGACACCAAGTCGATTCCAGAGAGCTACATCCTGCTGCGCGACATCCCGGTTGTGCCCTACGGGGCCCAGTTCCGGCGGCCGGCCGAGATCGCCGCCGCCCTGTCGGCCGAAACTCCGGTCATCCTCATCCGCAACGACGCCGTGCTGACCACCGGCGCAACCCTCATCCAGGCGTTCGATCGTCTGGAAGTGGCTGAGTTCAGCGCCCGGGCGCTGCTCGACACCCTGACGATCGGGCAGCTCGTGCCGATCGGCGATCAAGAAATCGAAGCATTGAAGGCCAAGTTCCTATGAACGATATCTTAAATCAGCTCGTAACCATGACCCGCAACCTGGGCGACCCGGCGCTCGACTATGCCATCCTGGGCGAGGGCAACACCTCCGCCCGTGCCGACGCCGAGACTCTTCTGGGTCAAGGCCAGCGGCGTCGAGATGCGCACCATCGAGCCCGGTGGCTTTGTGCAGGTGCGCTTCGACCGGGTGCTGGCCATGCTGCAGGACGACGCCCTCAGCGACGACCAGATCAAGGCCGGCCTGGAGGCGGCCAAGGTCGATCCCGCGGTCAAGGCCCGCCCTTCGGTCGAGACGGTGCTGCATGCCCTCGCGCTGCAAGTGCCGGGCATCGGCTTTGTCGGGCACACCCACCCGACGGCGGTGAACGCGGTGCTCTGTTCGCGGCAGGTCGAAGAGGCCATCGCCGGACGGCTCTTCCCCGACGAGATCGTCTACTGCGGCCCCGCCTCGGTCTACATCCCCTACACCGATCCCGGGCCTGCCCCTGGCCGGACGGGTGCGTGACGAGATCGACCACTATCTGGATCAGTACGGCGAGACGCCCAAGGTCATCCTGATGCAGAACCATGGCCTGATCGCCCTGGGCCGGACGGCGGCGGAGGTGGAAAACATCACCGCCATGGCGGTCAAGGCGGCCCGTGTTCTGCTGGGAACCTATGCCCTGGGCGGGCCGCACTTTCTTACCCCTGCCGCCGTCGAACGGATTCACACCCGCCCCGACGAGCTCTACCGCCGCGCCGAATGGGGCAGCCGGTAGGCGCCTGGAGAGCTTGATGACGACCGACCCAGTTGCCCGCCTAGAGACCGAGCTCAACGATTTCGCCCCGGCCGTCCGCGCCCGGGCGCTGGCCGATCTGCTGAGCCTGGTCGAACAGGGAGACATCACCCTGCCGCCCGAGACCGATCGTGGTTAACATGCACTGCCACACCTTCTTCTCCTTCAATGCCTACGGCTACTCGCCCTCGTCGCTGGCCTGGCTGGCCCGGCGGCGTGGCTTCCGGCTGGCTGGGCATCGTCGACTTTCGACGTGCTGGACGGCGTCGACGAGTTCCTCGACGCCTGCGAAGCGGTGGGCGTGCGCGGCAGCGCCGGGATCGAGACCCGCGTCTTTGTCCCCGAGTACGCGACGCGGGAGATCAACTCGCCGGGCGAGCCGGGCGTCTGCTACCACATGGGCATCGGCTTTACCTCCGGCCGAGTGCCGGCCGACGCAGCCGGCATTCTTGCCGATCTGCGGCGCCTAGCCGCCCGGCGCAACCGAGACGTCATCGCCCGTGTCAACGCCTACCTGGCGCCGGTGGCCATCGACTACGAGCGGGACGTCCTGCCCCTCACGCCGGCCGGCAACCCCACCGAGCGGCACATCGTCCTCGCCTACGTCCGCGCCGCCGAGCGGGCTGATGCCCGACCCGGTTGCCTTCTGGGCCGGCCGGCTGGGCAGCCGCAGCGGAGGAGATGGCCGCGATCATGGCCGACTCGCCCAGCATTCCAGAACCTGATCCGCGCCAAGCTGATGAAGCAGGGCGGCGTCGGCTATGTCCGGCCCGAATCGGGCATGTTCCCCACGCTGGAGGCATTCCACGCGCTGATCGTCGCCTGCGGCGCGCTGCCCTGCGCCGCCTGGCTGGACGGCACCTCGGCAGCCGAACAGGCCATCGAGGAGCTGGCTCGAGCTTTCTGATCGACAGAGGGGTGGTGGCGCTCAACATCATCCCCGACCGCAACTGGAACATCGCCGACCCGGAGGCGCGCCGCCTCAAGGTGCAGCAACCTGTACCGGGTCGTCGAGCTGGCCCAGGAGCTGGACCTGCCGCTGAACGTGGGCACGGAGATGAACAGCTTTGGCCAGAAGCTGGTCGACGAGTTTCGACGTCGCCGGAGCTGGCTCCTGTGCGCCAGGCCTTCCTGGACGGCGCCTACTTTGTCTACGGTCACACGCTGCTGCAGCGCGCGCTGGGGCTGGGCTATCAGAGCGCATGGGCGCAACAGCACTTGCCTACCCGGCGCGAGCGCAACGAGTTCTACACCCAGATCGGCCGGGCCGTGCCGCCGGGCAAACAGGGCCTGGCCCGGCTCAAGCGCCTGGACCCGGCCATGTCGCCGGCCGAGGCGCTCCGTGCGGCTGAGCTGTGCGATTAGGAGGGATTTCTCTTGACAAACAAGCCAGCGCCCGACAAGCTTGACCGACTACCGTGCAGGCCGGCGCGCCGCTGCCCGATCTCAACCGGCTGTGGCCGCTGTACGGCGCAGGACTCGAGAACCTGGGCCGAGACGGCCAGCCGATCGAGGTGCCGATGCCCGCGTTCGGCCCGGACGAGCTGCTGGTGCGCCACGACGCCTGCGGGCTCTGCTTTTCCGACATCAAGGTCATCAAGCTCGGCCAGGAGCACCCGCGCATCTACCGCGACATGCAGCACCGACCCGGTCATGCTGGGCCACGAAGTGAGCATGACCGTGGTCGGCGTGGGCGAGAACCTGCGCGACCAGTACCGCGTCGGCGACCGCTTCATCGTCCAGGCCGACATCTTTGTCGGCGGCGTGGGCTATGCCTACGGCTACGAGATCCAGGGCGGGCTGTCGCAGTACGGCGTGATCGACCAGCGCATCCTCAACGGCGACGACGGCAACTACCTGATCCCGGTCCAGCCGAGACCGGCTACGCCGAAGCGGCGCTGACCGAGCCCTGGGCCTGCGTCATCGCCGCCTACGGCCTGACCTACCGCACCGGCCTCAAGCCCGGCGGCACGACCTGGATCATCGGCGTCGAGCGCCAGACGGCCGATGCCAAACGCCAGTACACCATCGGCGCCGGCTTTGACGAGGCATCCCACCCCGCTCGCCTGCTGCTGACGGATGTTCCCCCGGAGTTTGCCGGCTGGCTGAGAGAGCGTGCCGCGGCCTTGGGCGTGGAGGTGATCGGAAGCCAGACGACGTCCATGCCCCAGCCCGTGACCCCGGTCGACGACATCGTCCTCCTGGGCGCCGACCCTGACCTGATCGAGGCGGTCAGCCCTCACCTGGCCGACCTTGGCATCGTGGCCATCATCGCCGACGCGCCCATGCCGCGCCCGGTGGCCGTGGACGTGGGACGGGTGCACTACAACCGCTGGGTGTACGTGGGCGGCCGCGGCCCGGACATCGCCCGGGCCTACAGCGACGTGCCGGTCCGCGCTGCGCTCCGGCCGGGCGGGCGGGCCTGGTTCGTCGGCGCCGGCGGGCCGATGGGCCGCATGCACGTCCAGCGCGCCATCCAGTCGGCCGACCCGCCGGGCACCATCGTCTGCACCGACGTCAGCGACCTGCGCCTGGACGACCTGCGCACCAGTTTCGCCGCCGAGGCGGAGGCCAGGGGCATCCACTTGTCTGCCTCAACCCGGCGCAACAAGGATGCCTACCGGCCGCCATGGCCGCCTTCAAGGAGCAGGGCTTTGACGACATCGTCGTGCTGGCGCCCATTCCGGCCGTCATCGCCGATGCGGCGACCTACCTGGCGCCCAAAGGGGTGATGAACATCTTTGCCGGCGTGGCGCGCGGCACGATCGCCAGTCTGGACCTGAGCGATGCCTACCTGCAAGGACGCGCGCATCATCGGCCACTCGGCCTCGACCATCGACGACCTGCGGCTGACGCTGTTCCAGGCGGAGACGGGCCAGTTGTCGCCCAACCGCTCGGTGGCGGCGGTCGGCTCGCTCAGCGCCGCGCGAGACGGCCTGCAGGCGGTGCTCGACACGACCTTCCCCGGCAAGGTCGTCATCTTCCCGCACATCAAGGACATGCCCCTCACCGCCCTGCCGGACCTGAAGGACACGCTGCCCAGCGTCTACGCCAAGCTCAAGGATGGCCGCGAGTGGACGGTGGAGGCGGAGGAGGAGTTTCTGCGGCTGATGCTGCCGTGAGCGTGGAGCGCGACCGGCGACACCCGTGGCGGGTTTCACCGGTCCCGTTCTATGGGGAGAGGAAGAATGGGACGGATACTAGAGGACAGAATTGCCCTCGTCACCGGCGGAGCGCAGGGGCTGGGGGAGGCCATCTGCCACCGGCTGGCCCGCGAGGGGGCGCACGTCGTCGTCGCCGACCTGAACCTGGACGGCGCCCAACGGGTGGCAGCCGACCTCATGGCCCAGAGCCGGCCGCCGGGCCATAGCCGTCGGCGTCGACGTGACCGACGAAGCGCAGGTGGAGGCGATGGTGCAGCGCACCGTGCAGGAGTTCGGGCCGGCTGGACATCCTGGTCTCCAACGCCGGCATCCTCATCGCCGAGGCGGTCGACGAGTTTCCGGCCGAAAAGTGGCGGGCGGTGATGAACGTCAACCTGTTCGGCTACTTCCTGTGCGCCAAGCACGCGGCGCGGGTGATGAAGGAGCAGCGCAGCGGGGTCATCATCCAGATCAACTCCAAGTCGGGCAAGAAGGGCAGCTACAAGAACTCGGCCTATGCCGCCAGCAAGTTCGGCGGCATCGGCCTGACCCAGAGCCTCGCCCTGGAGCTGGCCGAGTACGGGGTCCGCGTCAACGCCGTCTGCCCCGGCAACCTGCTCGATTCGCCGCTGTGGGTCGACTCGCTCTACGCGCAGTATGCCAAGAAAGTGGGGCATCACCGAAGAGGAGGTGCGCCAGAGGTACATCGATCAGGTGCCGATGAAGCGCGGCTGCACCTACGACGATGTGACCAACGTTATCGTCTTCCTGGCCTCGGACCAATCCAGCTACATGACCGGGCAGGCGATCAACGTCACCGGCGGGCAGGAGATGCGGTGAGGTGGACCTCGAATTGGGAACGAACGGCAACCTACCACCACCCTTGATGACCTCAGAGCCCGGCTCTTTCGCTCGCCACACCATCGTCGAGCGCAAACCACAGCTCATCCAGCAGGTCATCGAGGACAACGGCTACCCACGCGAGATCGTGATGGCGCTGGATTGTTTTCGGGCAGAAATCGCGCAGCACCCTGTCCGGCTGCTTACCGAGCCGGCTCCGGACGTGCCGTTCTGGAATCAGGAGGTGACCGCCTACGAGGGCAATACCTGGCTTGAGCTGCCCTGGTACCTGGCCGAAACCTACTTTTACCGGCGCCTGTTGGAAGCGGTGCGTTACCTGGCGCCCGGCGCCTGGCAGGGGCGCGATCCCTTTGGCCCGGCCAAGCGCGAGGTGGAACAGGAAGCCGTAGCCTGGTTCTCCGAGAGCTGGGGGCGGCTCGACGGCGTGGCAGCGGAAGCGTCTCTTCGAGGTGTTGCTCCATTCCTGTCTGTGGGGGAACCGTGCGGACCTCAGCAACCTGACCGTGCGCGAGCACGCGCACGGCGGCCTGGATGCCCGCCAGGAGCGGCACCACCTCCTGATCGACCACACAGATCGGGTTGCGGCCCTGCTTCTGGCCGGGGTGCAGCGGGTGGATTTTGTCAACGACAATACCGGTCGGGAGCTGCTCTTTGACCTGGCGTTGGCCGACCTATTGCTGACCCAGGGCTGGGCTCGACAGGTTGTCTTGCATCTCAAAGACCGGCCCTTTTTCGTATCCGACGCCATGCCCCAGGACGTGCGGGCGATCCTCGATCTGTTACGCGCCGGGCCGCATCATTCGGAGAACAATCAAGGATCCAGCCCGCTGCCAGCACCAGCCCTGGGTCGGCGGCTGGAGGAACATCTTGCAGCGAGCCGGTTGCTCTTGCACACTGCCCCCTTCTGGACCAGCTGCCTGATGTTCCGGCAGATGCCTCTGGACCTGGTCGGCGAGCTGGCCAAGGCAGACCTGGTTATCCTCAAAGGCGACGTGAACTATCGGCGGCTGCTGGACGACCGCCACTGGCCCCACACTGCCCGGCTGGAAGAGATCGCCGCCTACTTCCCGGCGCCCTTTCTGGTGCTGCGCACGCTCAAAGGGGAGATCATGGTCGGCCTGGAGCCGGGGCAGGCTGAACAACTGGCCGCTCAGGACCCAACCTGGCTGATCAACGGCAAGAGGGGCATCATCCAACTGCGGACGACTGACTGATAACCGGCGACGGAAACGATCTGTCCGTCGTCGCAACCGAACAGGAGAATGTATGGCAAAGAAACGAAATCGACTAGAGATCTATGGACTGGGCAAGGAAAAGGCGCTGGACCTCCTGCGCCAGATGTGGGAGATACGGCTGTTTGAGGAACGGGTCTACGATCTGCTGGGCCAGAACGTCATCAAGGGAGCATCGCACCTATACGCCGGCGAGGAGGCGGTGGCCGTAGGGGCCATCTCCACCCTCCGCGACGATGACCTGATCACCAGCACCCATCGCGGACACGGCCACTGCCACGCCCGCGGCGCCTCGCTGGTCAAGACCGAAGAGGCCCGGCAGCAGCACTATGACAAGATGATGGCCGAGCTGTGCGGCCGCGAGACCGGCTACTGCCTGGGCCGTGGCGGCTCGATGCACATCGCCGACGTCGAGAAGGGGAACCTGGGCGCCACCGGCATCGTCGGCGGCAACATCCCGGTAGCCACCGGCGCGGCGCTGGCACAAACGATGCAGGGCTCCGACCGCGTCGTCCTCTGCTTCTTTGGCGACGGCGCGAGCAGCACCGGCAACTTTCACGAGTCGCTTAACATGGCGGGCTTGTGGGCGCTGCCCGTGGTGTACATCGTCGAGAACAACCTGTACGGCATGTCGGTGCCTATCGCCAAGGCCGCCGCCAAGCTGGATATCGCCGACCGGGCCTGCGCCTACAACATGCCCGGCGAGGTGGTAGACGGCATGGACGTGCTTGCCGTACGCACTGCGGTGGGCCGGGCCGTCGAGCGTGCCCGCCAGGGCAAAGGTCCGTCGCTGATTGAATGCCAGACCTACCGCTGGTATGGCCACTCCCGATCTGACCCGCGCGCCTACCGCACCAAGCAGGAAGAGGCTGACTGGAAAGCGCGCGACCCCATACCCCGTTTCGCCGCCTGGCTGCTCGACAACGACGTCTGCTCCCGGGAAGAGGTCGACGCCGTCGAAGCCCGCGCCAGGCAGGCGATCGAGGTCGCCACCGACTTTGCCCTGAAGTCACCCTTCCCCGCCCCAGAGGAAGTTGACCGGTTCGTCTTTGCTCCCTTCCACTGGACCCCGGCCGACTATGAGCGGGAGCGGGCGCTGCGCGCCAGGTGCAGGGCCGGCGGACCGGGCACCGAGAAGATCCGCTTCTGGGAGGCGATTCGCGACGCGCTGCGCGAAGAGATGCGTCCGCGATCCGTCCGTCTTTGTCCTGGGCGAGGATGTCGGGCTGTACGGTGGGGCGTATGGTGCCACGCGTGGTCTGTTCGAGGAGTTTGGCGAGGAGCGGGTGCGCGATACGCCCATCTCCGAAGCGACCATCGGCGGAGCGGCGGTCGGCGCGGCCATGGCCGGCATGCGGCCGGTGGCCGAGATCATGTACGTCGACTTTACGCCGCTGGCCATGGACCAGATCGCCAACCAGGGCGCCAAGAACCGCTACATGTTCGGCGGCAAGACGATCGTGCCCATGGTCATCCGCACCGAGGGCGGCGCGGGCCGGAGCATCGCCGCGCACCACTCGCAGAGCCTCGAGGCGCTGTGGACCCACTTCCCCGGCATCTACGTGGTCATGCCCAGCACCCCGTTTGACGCCAAGGGACTGCTCAAGGCAGCCATCCGCGACGACAACCCGGTGATGTTCATCGAGCACAAGATGCTGTACGGCGTCGACGGGCATGTTCCCGAGGAGGACTATGTCATCCCCTTCGGCGTGGCCGACGTCAAGCGCGAGGGCGAGCGATGTGACGGTCATCACCTACTCGCGCATGGTGCACCGCGCCCTGGAAGCCGCCGAAAAACTGGCCGCGGAAGGGCATCAGCGTCGAGGTGATCGACCTGCGCACCCTCAAGCCGCTGGACATGGAGACGATCGCCGCCTCGGTCAAAAAGACGGGGCGTGTGGTAGGCGTGACCGAAGCCTACCGGACCGGCTCCTTCATCAGCGAGCTGGCCATGCGCATCCAGGAAGAGCTTTTTGACTGGCTGGATGCGCCCGTGGTGCGGGTGGCTGCGGCCGACGTGCCGGTGCCGATGGCCGAGACGCTGGAGGATGCGGCCATCCCCAACGTCGAGGCGATCATCGCCGGCATCCGCCAGGTGCTCCGGCGTCCCGGACTGTTGTATAGTGCGGCGCAGTCTGCCGCAGCGCCAGCGGAGTGGAAGGTGAGGCGTCCATGATTACCGAGATCATTTTGCCCAAGCTGGGACAGACGATGGAGGAAGGCACCATCGTCGAGTGGATCAAGCGGGAGGGCGATGCCGTCCGCCGCGACGAGATCCTCTTTACCGTCGAAACGGACAAGGCCGTGATGGAGGTCGAAGCCACCGCCGACGGCTTCCTGCGCAAGATCCTGGTGCCGGTCGGGCAGACCGTCCCGGTGCTGGCCGTGGTGGCTCTCCTCACCACGACCGCCGACGAGGATATCTCCGGCTACCGTGCTGCCCAGGCGCAGGCCGAGGAGGGCGCCGTCCTCCTGGCTCGGGGGCCAGGGCCGTGCAACAGCCCGGGACTGTGCCTCCTGAGGCGCCAGCTCAGGCTCCAGGTCGCCTGTTCGCCTCACCCCGGGCGCGCAAGACCGCCCGGGAAAAAGGGATTGACCTGTCGCTGGTGACCGGCACCGGCCCCGGCGGCCGCATCGTCGAGCAAGATGTGCTCGCCTCTGCCGCAGCACAGGCTCCTGTACTGCCCGCAGCCAGGCCCAGGGCGACGCCCCTGGCTGCCAAAGCCGCCCAGGCTCTGGGCGTGGACCTGGCCGCCGTCTCTCCCGGCCTATCGGGCCGGGACTTGGCCACGGGCGTCGGCGGCCGCATCGTCAAGGCCGACGTAGAAGCGGCGGTATGGGCTGCGACCGAAGGGAGTCCCGAGCACGGTCGAGGGATCCCGGCCCTGCCTGCCGACTGCCGGCTGCCGAAAGCATACCCGTCGCCGGGCTACGGCGCATCATCGCCGAGCGCATGGCAGCCAGTCACCAGACCGCCGCCCGGGTCACCCTCGTCACCGAGGCCGACGCCACCGCCCTTGTCGAGGCGCGGGAGCAGCTCAAGGCTGCCGTGGAGGGTGAATGGGGCTTTGCCCCCGGCTACAACGACCTGCTGGCGATCGTCGTCGCCCGCGCCCTGCGCGAGTTCCCCTACATGAACGCCCGGCTGAGGCCGATCCCGGCCCAGCGGGCCGGGACCTGCCCAGACCATCGAGCGGCTGCCCTACGTCAACCTGGGCATCGCCGTCGACACCGACCGAGGTCTGCTGGTGCCGGTCATCCGCGACGCCGATCACAAAGGCCTGCGCGCCTTGGGCGCCGAGTTCCGCATCCTGGTCGAGCGGGCGCGGACCGGCAAGTCCCTGCCCGACGATCTGACCGGCGGCACCTTCACCATCACCAACCTGGGCATGTACGACATCGATGCCTTTACGCCCATCATCAACCTGCCCGAAGCCGCCATCCTGGGTGCCGGGCGTATCCAGGCCAGGCCGGTCGTCTACGGCGGCCAGATCGTCGCCCGGCAGATGTGGGCCCTGAGCCTGTCGTTCGACCATCGCCTGGTCGATGGCGCCCCGGCCGCCCGTTTCCTGCAGCGCATCAAGCGGCTGGTCGAGAGCCCCTACCTGCTGTTGGGCTAGAGCAGATCCCGGCCCGCTGAGCCGGGAAGAGAGGACACCGGGATATGGTCATCCAAACCGACATCGCCGTCCTAGGCGGAGGTCCGGGCGGCTACGTCGCTGCCCTGCGGGCTGCCCAGCTCGGCGCCCGGGTGGCGCTGATCGAGCACGATCGCATCGGCGGCGTGTGCCTGAACGTGGGCTGCATGCCCACCAAGGCTCTGCTTGCGCAGCGCCGAGGTCTACCGCACGCTGCAACGGGCG
Source organism: uncultured Chloroflexia bacterium (assembly GCA_963749455.1). GTDB lineage: Bacteria > Chloroflexota > Anaerolineae > JAAYZQ01 > JAAYZQ01 > JAFGOG01. The sequence continues at coordinate 170,611 of CAVVMX010000002.1, read as the reverse complement.
GGCAGCTTTGGCCTGCGCCTGGAGGGAGCCGTCGCCCCAGACTGGCCGGCCATCCAGGCGCGCAAGGCAGGCGATTGTCGCCCAACTGGTGGGCGGCGTCGAGAAGCTGCTGCAGCCGGGCAGGCGTGCGCGTGATCCGCGGCCGGGGACGGTTCACCGCGCCCCGCACGCTGGCCGTCGACACCGCCGAGGGCGCTCTATCGGTGGAGGCAGCACGGGGCGTCGTCGTCGCCACCGGCTCTCGTCCGGTTCGCCTGCCGCTGCCCGGCATCGATCTTCCCGGCGTCATCGACTCTACAGGAGCGTTGGCGCTGGAGGACCTGCCGCGCCGGCTGCTCATCGTCGGCGGGGGTGTGGTCGGCGTTGAGCTTGCCGACGTTCTGAGTGCCTTTGGCGTACAGGTGACCGTGGTCGAGATGCTTGATCGCCTGCTACCGCAGATGGACGCCGATCTGGGCGCGGGGCTGGCCTGGACCTTTGGGCAGCGCGGTGTCCAGGTGCACCTGAACAGCCGCCTGGAGCGCGTGGATGCCGCGCCAGAGCGGCCTGCTGGCCGCAATCGCTGCCCCGGGGGGCCAGCTCACCGTCGAGGCCGATCTGATCCTGGTTGCCGTCGGGCGGCGGCCCAACGTCGAGAACCTCGGCCTGGAAGTCGCGGGGGTGCGAGTCGAATCGGACCGGCATCCCGGTGAACAGCCAGATGGAGACCAACGTGCCCGGCGTGTACGCCGTCGGCGATGTGACGGGTATGGCGCAGTTGGCCCACGTGGCGATGCGGGGCGGCGAGGTCGCCGTGGAGAATGCCCTGGGTCACCAGGCCAAGCTCGACCTCAAGACGGTACCCTGGTGCGTCTACACCGACCCGGAGGTGGCCGGCGTGGGGCTGACCGAGGCCCAGGCCCGGGAAGCGGGCTACGATGTCAGTTACCGGCCGCTTTCCCCTGAACGCCAACGGAAAAGCCCTGACCTACGGTGAGACCGACGGTTTTGTCAAGGTAGTGAGCGAGGCGCGCTATGGGGAGATCCTTGGCCTCCACCTGATCGCGCCCCATGCCAGCGACCTGATCCACGAGGGCGGGCTGGCGCTGGCCCTGGAGGCCACCCTCGACGAGCTGCTCACCACCCTGCACGGTCATCCCACCCTGGGTGAAGCGATCCGCGAAGCGGCGCTGGAATGCCGTGGAGGAGCGCTGCATTTGCCACATTGAGCAGACAGGTGCAGCCAGAGTCTGTACATCATTGACAGCGCCTGGGGCGCCGAGCGAGTCTCAAATGCTGACGCCCTTAAACTGCTTTCTGGTGTCTCTCTTGCCGGCAGGTTTGGCCTAATCGCCGACAATGCTGATTCTGTGGCAGCTCCAGACCCTAGGCATCGGGTGCGTTCTACGTCAACTCCTCAAAAACAGCTAGGCGTGTTGCAAGAGGTCTCGAAAGGTGATATAATCGGCAGCGGAGAAACTGCATCCCAAAATGGACAACCGACTTGACGAGCGGCTGCGGCACCTGGGCGTTAACCGGGGAGCCGGGCACCTGAAACCCAAGCCACGCCGCCGAGGAAAAGGCATTGAAGAGCTGCTGCCCGGCCAGGTCGTGTCTACCTCCCACGGCTCTTTCTTCCTCTATCAGGAGGCTCACAGCCTCGACTACTGCCACGGCAGCCATGCCCTGTCCGACCTGCTCGCCCAGCCACGGCAGGCCTCTGCTTGGTTGGCGCGCGATGAGCGGCTGGCCGGCGTCGACCCCGGCCGCATCGCCTTCATCGACACTGAAACCACCGGCTTGGCCGGCGGTAGTGGCACCTATACCTTCCTGGTCGGTGTGGGTGTTTTTGAGGGCGACGCTTTCGTCGTCCACCAGTTCTTTATGCGCGATTATGCCGAGGAGCCGGCCCAGATCGAAGGGCTCGGCGCCCTGCTCGACCGGATGGAGGCGGTCGTCAGCTTCAACGGCAAGAGTTTTGACCTGCCTTTGCTCGAGACCCGTTTCATCATGAATCGCCAGCCGCTCCGCCTAGTCGGCGCTCCGCACCTCGACCTGCTGGCTCCGGCCCGCCGCATCTGGAAGCATCGCCTCGACTCCTGTGCCCTGTCGTCCCTCGAAGGCAACGTGCTGGGCGTGCAGCGTACCCAGGCCGATGTCCCCGGCTGGCTCATCCCTGAGCTGTATGTGGAATACACGCGCACCGGCGACGCGCGCAACCTTGCCGGTGTCTTTTACCACAACGCCCAAGACATCCTTTCCCTGGTGACCCTCGCCACTCGGTTGTGCATCTTCCTGGCCGACGACGAGCGGCTTGCCGACAGCGCGGTTCCTGGCGAGGACCTGTACGGCCTGGGTGGCCTGCTGCTCGACCTGGGGCAGCCGACCAGGGCCGAGCAGGTCTACTCCCAGGCAGCCAGCGCTTGTAGCCTGCCCTCTGTCCGTGAGCTGGCCATGCGCGACTTGGCCTACCTGCTCAAGCGCCAGGAACGCCGGACCGAGGCCCTGCCTTGGTGGCACCTGTTGGCCGAGACTGCCGAGGCCGTCTATGCCTGTGAGGAGCTGGCCAAGCACTATGAATGGCATCGACCAGGACCTGGCGCAGGCCGCCGACTGGACCAGACGGGCCATCGTCCTGGTAGAAGGCTCAGCGCCCAGCCTCAGCAGGCAAGAGGCTCTGACCGGTCTCCAGCACAGACTGGCCCGCCTGGCGCGCAAGATGGAAGGCCTACCGGATGGCTGGGCAGTCGACGAAGCATGACATTCACAGGCATCATCGTCGATAGCCCCACAAAGGGCACCTCCGTCGTTTGCAGTCTAGGTGCCTTTAGGGTATAATGTGGTTCGACTCAGACAAAGGGGAACCCAAGACAATGGCTTCAACAGGCAAGGACAAAGCACTCGAGACAACGTTAGCGACAATTCAGAAGCGGTTTGGTGAGGGTTCGATCATGCGGCTTGGGCCAGGCCAGCCACTTGGAGATCGACGTCATTCCCACCGGGTCGCTGGTTCTCGACCTGGCTCTGGGCGTCGGCGGCATCCCCCGCGGACGGGTGATCGAGATCTTTGGCCCGGAAGGCTCGGGCAAGACCACCCTGTGCCAGCACATCGTGGCCGAAGCGCAAGCGATGGGCGGGGTGGCGGCCTACATCGACATGGAGCACGCCCTCGACCCGTCGTACGCGGCCAAGTGCGGGGTGAACGTGGAAGCGTTGTACATCTCCCAGCCCGACACGGGCGAGCAGGCGCTTGGAGATCGCCGAGGCGCTGGTGCGGAGTGGGGCAGTGGACGTGGTGGTGATCGACTCGGTGGCGGCGCTGGTGCCGCGGGCCGAGATCGAAGGGGAGATGGGCGACAGCCATCCTGGGTTGCAGGCGCGACTGATGAGCCAGGCGCTGCGGAAGCTGAGCGGGGCGATCAAGACGAGCAACACGGCGATGGTGTTCACGAACCAGTTGCGGCAGAAGATCGGGGTGATGTTTGGGAATCCAGAGACGACGAGTGGCGGGATGGCGCTCAAGTTCTACGCGTCGGTACGGCTGGACATGCGGCGGATAGAGTCGATCAAGGCAGGCGGGGAGGTGCTGGGGAACCGGACGAAGGTGAAGGTGACAAAGAACAAGGTTGCGCCGCCGTTCCGGGAGTGTGAGTTTGACATCATGTATGCAGAGGGGATCAGCAAGGAAGGGGATGTATTGGATCTGGGGGCAGAGCTGGGGTTGATCGAGAAGCGGGGCTCGTTTTACGTGTACAAAGGGAACCAGTTGGCGCAGGGGCGGGAGAATGCGAAGCAGGTGTTGCGAGAGCAGCCGGCCCTGTGCCTGGAGATAGAAAGCGCCATCCGGCGCCAAGCGGGGCTGGCCGACAAAGCTGTCCCGGCCTCCGACATAACTGAATAGCGATCTGTGGTGTGGTGCCACACCACAGCCCTGGGTGAGACCGAAACAGAACTGCCGCATCTTGATCTCGTTTGTCGATCCAGGCCTTGTGGACAGGACAACGAGGCGGCAGATACCGATCCATTAGCTGGAGACAGAAGGACCTGACTGCTTTATCCTTCATCCTTGTGCCAGGCGACACGGTATGATTGGTGCGAGGGCGGGGGTTGTCGATAGTGCGGAGAAGCAGAGAGGATGTACAGAAGGCGCCGGCAGAGGCCCGCGTTAGTGAATGGGTAATCGACTGCTACGTGCGTCAGAGCAAAAACCCGATATTCGCTTGACTGCTCTCGATCTCCGCTTGATCATCGGCTAGAGGAACCGGTATCCGTTCCAGCCGGTCTGTGAGCTATACCTGGCTTGGGATTGGATCCCAAGAGCATCTGCGGCTGTGGTGAGATTTCGCCACAGCCGCTTGTATTTCGGTCTTTCGGACTTATGGCTGGTAAGGTTACGGCGCTCAAGTATCAGAAAAAGAGGCGAGACCGGGTCAGCGTCTACCTGGACGGTCGATTTCACTTTGGGCGTGCCGGAGATCGTGGCAGCCCGCCTCAAAGTGGGCCAGGTGTTGTCCGATGACGAAATCGAGGCGCTGCGCGAGCACGGCTCTGTTGAGGAGGCATACAACCGGGCGCTGGATTACCTGTCCTACCGGCCCCGCAGCCAGGCCGAGATCGCGACCTACCTTCAGCGCCACGACATACCCGAAACTCAGGCAGAGGAGGTAGTCGAGCGACTGAAGGCTGCCGGTTTGGTGGACGACGAGGCATTTGCCCAATTCTGGGTAGAGAACCGGGAGCAGTTTCGACCGCGAGGTCCGCGAGCGCTGCGCTACGAGCTGCGGCGCAAGGGCATTGGTCAGGAGGCGATCGACCAGGCTTTGGAGGGGGTGGACCCTTTGGCCGATGCTTACCAGGCTGCGGCCAGGAAGGCACAGCAACTGAGCCATCTGGACCAGCCCGAGTTCTTTCGCAAGCTGGTCGACTACCTGGCCCGCCGCGGCTTTGACTATGATGTGGCCAAGGAGGTGACCAATCGCTACTGGTTGGAGTTCAGGTTGCACGCAGAACCATTTACATAAAAGATTGAGACATCGAAAGGATATGAGAGAATGCAATGGGCCATTGGTATTATTATCGCCGTCGCAGCCGGCCTGGCTGCCGGCGTTGGGGGTGCGTACTATTACTTTCGCAGCCGGGGCAAGAAGACTGGTGGACGACGCCCGGCGAGAGTCCGACCGCATCCTGGCAGAAGCCGAGACGGCAGCCAAAGAACAATCGGTGCTCGCCAGGGACGAAGCCAGCAGGCTGAAAAGTGAGGCGGAAAAAGAGGCCAAGAGGCATGAGCGAGATCTGCGCCAAGAGGAGGAACGGCTTCAGAAGCGACGGACCTCGCTCGACGAACGGTTCGAGCAGATAGACAAGCGCGAGCGCCGCCTGAATCAGCGCCAGGCTGTGCTCGACAAGAAACAGACCGACCTGGAAAAGATCGAGAAGGATCGGCTGGCCGAGCTAGAGCGGGTGGCCAACATGTCCCAGGATGAGGCCAAGAAGCTGCTCCTGGAAACTGTCGAAGAGGGAGCGCGGCAGGACATGGCCCGCATTATCCGGGAAGTTGAGGCAGAGGCAAAGGAAGAAGGCGATCGGCGGGCGCGCAAGATCGTCACCTTGGCAATCCAGCGCATCGCTGCCGACCAGACCGCCGAGGTGTCAGTCTCTACCGTGCCGCTGCCCAGCGATGACATGAAGGGCCGGATCATTGGCCGCCAGGGTCGCAACATCCGCGCCCTGGAAAATGCCACCGGAGTGGATCTGGTGGTGGACGACACGCCCGAAGCAGTGCTCCTGTCCAGCTTTGATCCAGTGCGGCGGGAGATCGCCCGGGTGGCACTGAACAAGCTGATCCTCGATGGACGGATCCATCCGGCCCGGATCGAAAAGATCGTCAGCAAGGCCAAGGATGAGGTGGAACAGGATATCCGCGAAGCCGGCGAACAGGCCACTGCCGAGGCCGGCGTGCCGGGTCTCCACCCCGAGATCCTCAAGCTGCTGGGTCGCCTGAAGTTTCGGACCAGCTATGGACAAAATCAACTGCAGCACTCCGTCGAAGTGGCGCATCTGGCCGCTATCCTGGCTGCTGAAGTTGGTGCCAACGTCCAGATCACCAAGGCCGGTGCCTTGCTTCATGACCTGGGCAAGGCCATCGACCACGAGGTGGAAGGTGCTCACGCCCTGATCGGCGCCGACCTGGCCAAGCGCTACGGCGTGTCATCGGCTATCGTCAACTGCATCGCCGGCCACCACGGCGAGGCGGAACAAGAATCGCTGGAGGCTATCCTGGTGGAGGCCGCCGATGCGATATCCGGTGCACGGCCTGGCGCGCGGCGCGAGTCGGTAGAGGGGTACATCAAGCGGATCAAAGCCCTCGAGACGGTGGCCAATTCCTTTAGCGGCGTCGCCGAAACGTATGCCATTCAGGCCGGGCGAGAGATCCGGATCATCGTCAAGCCGGAGCAGATCGACGATCTGGCGGCTATCCAGCTTTCCAAGGATATCGCCAAGGCGGTTGAGGAAAATCTGGAATATCCGGGTCAGATCAAGGTCACAGTCATTCGCGAAACACGGGCGGTCGATTTTGCCAAATAGGGGTTCCACTGAGGAGGAGGATGTGACATGCCGGACATAATCAGGGTCTCCGCAAAATCCCGATCAACGGCAGTCGCCGGGGCCATCGCTGGTGTTATTCGAGAACATGGCCGGGCCGATGTGCAAGCCATCGGCGCCGGGGCGGTCAATCAAGCTCTGAAGGCCGCAACCATCGCCCGAGGGTTCTTGGCGCTTGATGGGATAGACGTCGTGCTTGTGCCGTCCTTTACGGACGTGGACATTGGTGGCCAACAGCGGACGGCACTTCGAATCTCCGTTGAGCCGCGCTGAGCCGTTGCACTGGATCCTGCCTCTCAGTCGGTCGCCCGCCGTGCCGCCGGCGACTGACTGAGGGCTGGGCTTCCACGTCCTGGTACGACACCTCGACGATGACCTGGCTTTCCAGTTCCACCTGCACCGTCTCTTTGATGACGTTGACCTGCACGATCTTGCCACGACCGTGCTCTGTATCGATGACCTCGCCCTGCTTGGGTAGCCTTGCCTTGGCGGCAGTATACGCATCGTTCTCATAGGCCAGACAGCAGAGCAGCCGCCCACACACGCCCGAGATCTCCATCGGGCTGAGGGGCAAATCCTGCTGTTTGGCCATCTTGATCGAAACGGGGCTAAAGTCGGTTAACCAGGTGGCACAGCACAGCGTCAGGCCACACCGACCGACACCCCCTATCAGCTTGGCTTCGTCGCGCACCCCGATCTGCCGCAGTTCGATATGGGCCTTGAACGACTGTGCCAGATCACGGACCAGCTCCCGAAAATCCACCCTCGTCTCAGATACAAAGAAGAAGACCAGCCGGCTGCCGTCATAGTTGTACTCGGCTCGCACAACCTTCATCGGCAGGTTGAATTCCTTGACCTTCTGGCTGCAGCGCTCCAGCGCCTCGCTGCTCCTTATAGCGGTAGGTAGCCAACTGCGCCAGGTCGAGTGCTGTGGCTTGCCGCTGGATACCTTTCAGCCGTCCGACAATCTCCTGATCGCTCACCTCGCGGGGGGCGATCACTACCTTTCCTACCTCCTCGCCTCGCGCTGTGTCGACGATAACATACTCACCAACCGTCAGATTCTCAAAACCGGTAGGGTCAAAGTAGTAGACCTTGGCTGCCGGCTCGAACCGAACACCGATTACCAATGGCATATATGAACCTTTCCATGTCTCCTGTTGTGGGTGAAGCATAGAATTCCGTGGACTCTTTGCTTCACCCCTTAGACAACGGGCCTGACGGAGGGCTCACGGCCGCGGGCCGGGATGGCGCCGCCAGTAGCGGAAGTTGCAGGAAAAGCCCCTCCAACGCCAGCCGTGTATTGACATTCGCGTCCAGTTGGGCCGCCGTACGTTTGTAGCGCTCGTACGATGGCCAGTGCGTGCGCCAGCGTCAACTGCTCGCTCACCTGCTCTGTACTGCTCAATCTGATCTCCGTTGACCAGATGATCGACACCCTGGCCAAACAGCACCAGGTCCCGCCACCAGCACGTCCATAGCTCGACGAGCTGGCGAGTCCTCGCTGGATCGCCGCTCACCTCATGGGCACACGCCAACCGCTCTACTTGCCCTGCTGTCAAGAGCCCGCCGAGCCGGTCCAGATCCTGCTGCCGCTGGCGCAATAGGTCCTCGTCTGCGGCTGCCTGCAATGCCCAGCCCAGGCGGCCACCCGATAGCCGTGCCAGAAGCTGAGCCTGGACCGCCGCGACTCCTTTGTCGCGCAGCACTCGCTCGACCACCGGAGTCGCCACCGGCCGCAGGCCCAGGTGTTGGCAGCGCGACACGATGGTTCGGGGCAGCGACTCGCTGTGGACGGCGGTCAAGACCAAGACCACCTGTGCCGGAGGCTCTTCCAGCGTCTTGAGCAGACTGTTGGCTGCTTCCAGCGTGGCCTGCTCCATCTGGCGCACGATCAGAACCCGGTAGCGCCCTTCGTATGGCGCCAGCATCGCCTCGTGCTGCAGGGCTCTCACCTGTTCGATCTTGATGCTCCCACCCGCGCCCTCGCCTGCGGTCAGGCGCACGTCGGGATGGATGCCGCGGGCGATTTTCAGACAGGAGTAGCATCGGCCGCAGGGTGCATCTGGCTCAGCACAATTCAGAGCTTGTGCCAGAGCCAGTGCCAGCGTCCTCTTGCCGATCTGGGGCGGCCCGGAAAGCAAATAGGCATGCGCGACCCGGCCGGCGGACAGGCTGGAACGCAGGAGGGCAACAGCCCAGTCGTGCCCAACTACTCCCCAACCTGCCAGGTGATCACTCATTCTCCGAACTGATAACCCCTGCCCCACACATTGTGGATATAAACGGGATGGCGGGGATCGTCCTCTATCTTCTGGCGAAGGCGAAAGATGCACGACTTGACGGTCGTAAGATCCCTGTCGTGTGTGTGTTCGCGTGGCCAGTTCTGCTGGAGCAGCTCCTCCGCAGAGATGACCTGCCCCGGTGACCTGAATAGGTGGGCAAGTACGTTGAATTCCAGCCGGGTGAGAGGTATCTCCTGACCACGCTTCCACACCTTGCGGGCATCTTGATCTAGGATCAAGTCGCCAAAAGTCAGGAGTTCGCGCGGTTGTGGAGCCTGGCTCGGCATTTGCAGAGCATGGCGTACCCGTCCTCGTAATTCCTTGAGTGTGAAAGGCTTGATCAGATAGTCAGAGGCATCACCTCGTACCGCCTGCACGGCTGTATCCAGTGAGGCATAGGCCGTCATCAGGATGACCTTCGTGTCGAGGCCCAGAAGGCGGATCTGAAACAGCAGGTCGGTGCCTGTCATGCGCGGCATCTTGATGTCGGCCAGGATCAGATCAAACATCCCCTGTTCCAGGAGTTTCAGGGCCCGTTCTCCATTACTGCAGGGCTGCACCTGAAAACCCTCGTCTTCCAGGACTTCTACGATCAGTTGCAGGGTATCCGAGTCGTCGTCGACAACTAGTAACCGTCTAGGAGGCTGATCCAATTCACTCCTTCCCCTTCAGCACGGCCAAGCAACCACACTGTCATCATCCTGGCGGCGGGCTCAATTGCCTGATCGTGCGCCGACCATCACCAATACACAGCCTGCATTATAAGTACAACTGCACCTGCTGTCAACATAGTGGTGTTTGGGCGCGAAAAGAGAACCATTTTGAAACTGTTTTCGAACCATTTTGGCACCCAACTCTTGACATGATATGCTATAATAGAATTAGACGCTGGAAAGAACGTCTGCCGTGAGGCAAGAGAGCAGTTGCTCGGTGAGAGTCCAAGTTCGGGAGAGTCCTTATTGGCGCTATCCCCGGCGCCGTTTAGGTTCTGAACCGGATCTGGCTCAGAACCAGCCCGCTGTCACACCTAACGCCCCGTCACGTGTGACAGCGGGCTTTTTTTGTTCTCGCGAGGCGGCGGGGTGCAGTCGACCGGCAGAATTCCACCTCAAACGGGTAGGGATAACACAAAAGGTGCGACGCACCCCCGGTACGTCGCACCGCCAAGTATTCGTGGCCAACCCTACACCCGGGTCAGATACCGCCCATCCCGCGTATCGACGCGGACAATGTCGCCCTGGTTGATGAACAGAGGAACATCCAGCTTCATGCCGGTTTCCAGGATCACTTCCTTGGTCGCGTTGGCGGCCGTATCGCCGGCAAAGCCTGGTGGAGCTTCAACCACTTCCAGGTCTATGGTGATCGGCAGCTCGATGTCCAGCATCTCGCCCTCGTAGCTCATCAGCTCCAGTTGCATATTGTCGACGAGATAGGGTTGGGCGCTTTCAATCGCGGCGCTCGGCAGCGGGAATTGCTCATAGGTCTCGATGTCCATAAAGTAGTCGAGACTCCCGTCGGAGTACATGTATTGGACGGTCCGGTGATCGAGACGGATATCCTGCACCCGGTCGCCTGAGACAAAGGTCTTGTCCAGGGTTTTGCCTGAGCGGATGTTGCGCAGCTTGGTGCGAATGACCGCATTACCCCGGCCTGGCTTGTAGTGCTGATACTCAAGCACCCGATACAACTCTCCGTCCACTGTAAACGTGACGCCCTTACGCAGATCATTTACATCAATCATGGTACCTACTCCTCTAGAGTCACCAGATTATAGATAGTTGACTCGGGTCTGTCAAGTTGCGGGCTGTGGGTTACAGCCTCATTGGTCGCTCGCTCCGAATGTAATGGAGGAAAACGCGGCAGCCAGATAGGCTTCTGTAGCGCCCTCGCCGGCGACCAGGGTGACGGGCCGCATCCAGTCGAGCGCTTCCAGCGCGGTGCCTGGCGGCGCTCCCTTGACGCCGATGATGGCGTGGCCCCAGCGGAAATGGTCGCGCAGGTCCGCGCTGGCACCGATGGCGTGCAGGGCGTCCACCGCCTCCGGGCCCAACAGCCGCGAGGCCTCGTCGGCGGCGGCAACTGCGACCACATAGCCTGTTGGTACGTCGGCCAGAAACGCGGCCAGAGCCTGGCTGGCTCCTTCGTCCAGGTGTGTGTCAAAGGCCGCCACCTGCTCGATGGCGCCGGTGATCGGGTGGATGACAACCACATTGTACCCCCGTTCGCTGGGTGACACGTCCTGGCCGTTGACGTAGATGGTCCCGAAATCGCCCACCTCCTGCCCCGCGCTCTGCACCACCACGTTGACCGGCGATTCGACGCCTGTCTGGCCGAGCATCCGCGGCGAGAGCTTGACCTGTTGGGCCGGGTAGATCTGGTCGAAGCGAAGCCACACGTCGTTTAGCCCTTCCTGCATAACGCCGGCCGGTAGGGTGAGTGTATAGTCCGACCAGCCGGGCTTCATCTCCACCTGGCCGGCCGCCCGGCCGTTGATCTCAATGCGCAGCCGTTGCCCGTCGCCCGGCACGTAGGCCCGAAAGGTGACCAGGCGAATACCAGGCCCTTTCGAGGAATCAGACCCGCCGGTTCCTCCGCCCGACGCCGGCACTAGCAGCCGGACGGCGGAGCGCTGAGCCCAAACCGTTGTTGTGGTCGTTGCTCCCCATCCTTCAGCGTAGCTCAGCCGGCTCACCGGGTCGCCCGGGGTGACGGTCCATGCTTCAGGCCAGGGCGGCAGGTCGACGGTGTAGACCAAGGTTGATGCCCGGTCTTTGCCCTGCACGTCGAGTGTGCGCACCGGCAAGGCCGCTTCGATGTACGACACGACGTCCGCCCCGGCCTTTGCTGGGTGGGCCACGATCGCGTGGACGTCAAAGAAGCGCAGCACAGCGGGGGCCAGCTCTTTGTCGCGCTCAATCACCGCTGCATCTACCTGGTGGCCCGTTTCCAGGGCAATGAGCGTGTTGATGATCGGCGCCTCGGTGAAAGTACTGGAACTTGAACGGCGGGTTGCGCGATGTGTTGCCTGCCAACAGCCGTTTGCCGTGCACGCTCTGGTAGTACTGTTCGAACATGATGATCGGATCGAGCGTGCCGGTCACCCGAAAGCCGTTGCGCCAGGCTACCGGCACGTCTAGCAGCGTCCAGTCGCCCGGCATGCCGGCGATCGCCTCATACACCGGCGGCACGCGCATGTCGGACAGCGGCAGCGGGATCGACAGATGCTCGAACAGCAGCAGGGCCGTCAGAGCCAGGAGAACACCCTGACGGAGGAGCCGCCCAATGGCGACGCTAGGGGAGCGTTTCCTGACCCAGGACAGGATAGCGGCCAGGCCAAAGCCGGCCAGCACCGCCAGGCTCAGCGTCAGCATAACGCTGTAGCGGCTGGGGTAGCGATTGCCTTTGAAGAACGGCAGTTGGGCCAGTAGCGTGAAGGGCAGCGGCAGGCCGGTGTCGTGACCGTTGACCCGCAGCGACGGTCCCAGAGTCAGCAGCCAGAAGGCCAGCGCCGACAGCAGCCAGAACTTGGAGCATCGGCGCCACCCCCAGACAACGCCGACCACTGCCAACACCAGCGCCACATAGCCCAGGTACAGGTGCTGGCCGACGGTGTGGTCGAAGCTGAAACGCTCGACCAGTGAGCCAAAGAGGGGATGGTGCATGGTCGGGATCAGAAAGCCGAGCAGGTCGGCGGAAAAGACGTCGGCAAAGCCGCCCCCTACCATGAGGATGTCGCCTTCGGCGCGCATATCGGGGATCATCGCCGCGAGGACAGGCACCAGCCCTAGTGCAGACAGCACTCCGGTTACTGCTAGCGGGAGCACGATGCGCCAGGCGTGGCGGTCAGTGACCAGCCGCCCCGCTGCCCACAATACGGTGAACAGCACCAGGAATGAGGCAAAGATCGTCTCGGCATAGGCCTGGAGCAGCAGAAAGAGGGCGGCCAGGAAGGCGTAACGCCATCGCCGGGGGTGATCTGCCATCTTGAACAGGTAGAGTATGTAGAACGGGATCCACTGTGAGCTGGTAATGTCCCACTGGCCGAGGGCCGCATAGGAAAGCTTGCTGGAGGCAAAGGCGTACAGCAGGCCGGCGACGAACGCGGCATAGTGCGCCTCGTCTCTACCCCTCTGCTCCCCATCTCCTCTGCTCCTCTGCTTCAGAAGGTAGAGGACGAGCAGAAAGGCGCCATAGCCGCTCAGGACGAAAGAAGAAAGCAGCAGGATGTTGCTGGCGGGTATGAGACCAACCGTCGCCTGGAGCGGGATCGACAGCACGCCGTTGAGCACGGTAAGGGTGTAAAAGGCCAGGTTGATGCCCAGGGGGTAGAAGAGATAGTCGCAGTCAAAAGGGCTGGTCTTGAGGTCAAGGAGCGCGTGTGGCACCCACCACAGGTTCCAGGTCAGGGGCGGATCGTCGGAGCCGTTGCCCGGCACGTGGCTGCCGAAATGGGCAGCCAGGGGCCAGGTCAGGACCAGGGCCAGCAACAGGTAGGCCAGAATGACGAGGACGTGAGCCGGCCACCCCTTTCCATGTTTCTGCAATTCTATCCCCTCCGCGCTCGATCATACCACGCTCGCTTCATTTTGACAACTTTACATTTCGCGCCATCTGCGATACAATAGCATTATGACGACACGATGGACCTATCGCGACGCGCTGACTTATATCTACAGCTTTACCGATTATGAGAAGAAGGCGCCTCAGGCCTACGCCCCGGAATTCTACGACCTGACCCGCGTGCACCGGCTGCTGGCCTTGCTGGGCGATCCGCAGCGGACCTTTCAGGTCGTGCACATCGCCGGGACCAAAGGCAAGGGATCCACGGCGGCGATGGCCGAGTCGGTCCTGCGGGCGGCGGGCTATCGCACCGGGCTGTACACCTCGCCGCACCTGCACACCTTCCGCGAGCGGATCCAGGCCGGCGGCGCGCTGATCCCCGAAGCCGACGTGGCCCGCCTGGCCGAAACGATGCGGCCGCTGGTCGCCCAGATCGCCGGCATTACCACCTTCGAGGTCATGACCGGCCTGGCTTTGGCCTGGTTTGCCGAGCAGGGTGTCGAATGGGCGGTGCTGGAGGTGGGCCTGGGCGGACGGCTGGATGCCACCAACGTCGTGATGCCGGCCGTGTCGGTCATCACCCCGATCAGCCTACGATCATACCGCCATCCTGGGCGACACCCTGACCCAGATCGCCACCGAAAAGGCCGGGATCATCAAGCCTGGCGTGCCGGCCGTCAGCGCGCCACAAGTCCCTGAAGCGCTGGCTGTTATCGAGGCCACCTGCCGCAAGCACGGTGCACCGCTCACCCTGGTCGGTCGCGACTGGACCTGGCAGCCGGGCAAGTCGGACCTCGACGGGCAGTCGTTCACCATCCGCCACCGGGATGCGGTGGTAGGCGGGCGGGCGCCTTTGTGGATTCCCCTGCTCGGCGAGCACCAGCTGATGAACGCCACGACGGCAGTAGCGGCGCTGGCGCTTCTGCCTGGCGTGAAGACTGCGACCGAAGGCGCTCCGCCTCGGATTGAGGGCGGTCCACTGGCCGGGGCGGCTGGAGATCCTGGGTCGCGCCCCGCTGGTGGTGGCCGACAGCGCGCACAACGGCGACTCGGCGCAGAAGCTGATGGCCGCGTTGCGCGCCTGCTGCTCCTTCCAGCGTCTCCACGTCGTGTTCGGCGCTTCGGCTGACCACGTCACGCCCGAGCTGTTGCGTGCGCTTCTGTCCGGCGCCTCGTGGGCCATCGCCACCCGGTCTCGCCATCCCCGCGCCGCCGACCCGGCCTGGCTCCAGGCGCAGGCTGGGGAGCTGGGTTTTCACCTGGAAGTGAGCGACAGCGTGGCTCATGCCCTGGATCTGGCCCTGGCCCAGGCCGGCGCCGGCGACCTTGTATGCTGCACCGGTTCGGTATTCGTGGCGGCCGAGGCGCGGGCGGCCTGGTTTGCCCGCCAGGGCCTGCCAGCGCCTCCCGTCTCGATCCGGTCTAGACCACAAGTTGACTTTCGGCCATGTTGTGTTATATTAGCCGTGGCTAGGAATTGCACCGCGGATGTTGGCGCGTATTGCCAGAGTGGCGGGTCACAGCATCAGGATTCAGTTTCTATAGGCACTGGAGGCATTTATTCAGTTGAATCAGGAGTTCGGTTTTGATGTTTTCGACGTAGACGATCTCGATCTCGAGCGACGACGAAGGGAGTCAGCGAGTTTCCCCTCCTGCCGCTGCGCGATACGGTTGTCTTTCCCGGCATCGTCACGCCGCTGATCGTCGGCCGCGACCGCTCCGTGCGGGCAGTGGAGGCGGCCATTGAGGGTGACAACCTGATCGTGGTCGCCACCCAGCGGGTCGCCGAAGTCCAGGATCCCGGCCTGGAAGATCTATACACGATCGGGGTGGAGATGGTAGTCGGTCGCGTCCTGCGCATGCCAGACGGCACCACCAGCATCCTGGGCCAGGGCCGGCGCCGGGTACGTCTCCTCAGCCTGACCCAGAACCGGCCTTACCTGCGCGTCCAGGTGCAGCCGCTCGCTGAACCGGAGCAGGTTACGCTCGGCACCGAGGCGCTCATGCGCGCGGTGTTGTCCTTGTTCGAGAAGGCGGTGCAGCTGTCGCGGACACTGCCCGAAGATGCCTACGTGGCGGCCATGAACCTGCGGGAGCCGGGCCCGTTGGCCGATCTGATCGCCTCGCTCCTCGACCTGGAGCTGAGCGAGCGCCAGGAGCTGCTCGAAACGCTGGATCCGGCCGACGCGCTTGCAGCGGCTCAGCATCCTCCTGGCCAAAGAGCTGGACGTGCTGGAGCTGGAGAACCGCATCCAGGACCAGGTCCAGAAGGAGGTGGACCGCTCGCAGCGCGAGTTCTTCCTGCGCGAGCAGATGCGCGCCATCCAGACCGAGCTGGGCGAAGTGGATGTCCAGATCGCCGAAGTCCGCGAGCTTGAAGAGCAAGATCGCCCAGGCCGACATGCCTGACCAGGTGCGGGCCAAGGCCGACAAGGAGCTGGCGCGGCTGAAGGCCATGCCGCCTGCTTCTCCAGACATCGGCATCATCCGCACCTACCTGGACTGGCTGATCGAGCTGCCCTGGAGGCAAGCCACAGAAGACAACCTGGACATCGCGCAGGTGGCCAAGGTGCTGGAAGCCAACCACTATGGCCTGCCCAAAGCCAAGGAGCGGATCCTCGAGTACCTGGCAGTGCGCAAGCTGGCGGGTGGCGTGACCAAGATGCGCAGCCCGATCCTGTGCTTTGTGGGACCGCCAGGCACCGGCAAGACCTCGCTGGGACGGTCCATCGCCGAGGCGCTGGGTCGCAAGTTCGTGCGTGTGTCGCTGGGCGGCATCCACGACGAGGCCGAGATCCGGGGTCACCGGCGCACCTACATCGGCGCCCTGCCGGGCCGGATCATCCAGACGATGCGGACGGCCGGCACGATCAACCCGCTCTTCATGCTGGACGAGATCGACAAGGTCGGCGCCGACTTTCGCGGCGATCCGTCGGCGGCGCTGCTGGAGGTGCTGGACCCGGAGCAGAACCATGCCTTCTCCGATCACTACCTGGAGGTGCCCTACGACCTGTCCAAGGTGCTGTTCATCACCACGGCCAACATGCTGGATCCGATCCCGCCGGCGCTGCGCGACCGCATGGAGGTGATCGAGTTCCCGGGCTACATCGAGGAGGAAAAGCTGGCCATCGCCCGCAAGTTCCTCATTCCCCGGCAACTGGCCGAAAACGGTCTCGACAAGCCCGAATGGAAGCTGGATTTCTCGGAAAAGGCGCTGCGGGCGCATGATCCGCGACTACACGTTCGAGGCTGGGGTGCGCAACCTGGAGCGTGAGATCGCCAACATCTGCCGCAAGGTGGCCCGGCGGGTGGCCGAGAGCAAATCGGCTCCGCGTCACATCGCCGTCCAGTCGCTGGACAAGTACCTGGGCCCGCCCCGCTTCCTGCGGGATGAGATGGAGCGGGCCGACGAGATCGGTCTGGCCATCGGCATAGCCTGGACCGAGGCGGGCGGCGACCTGCTGCCGGTAGAGGTGTCGTTGATGGACGGCAAGGGCTCGCTCATGCTGACCGGCCAGTTGGGCGAAGTGATGCAGGAATCGGCCCAGGCGGCCCTGTCCTATGCCCGGTCGCACGCCACGGACCTTGGCATTCGCGAACGTCGATTTCGACAAGCTCGACATCCACATCCACGTGCCAGAGGGGGCGATCCCCAAGGACGGCCCGTCGGCAGGGATCACCATGGCCACGGCGCTGATCTCGGCGCTGATCCAACGGCCCGTCCACCGCGACGTGGCCATGACCGGCGAGATCACCCTGCGCGGCCGGGTGCTGCCCATCGGCGGGCTTGAAAGAAAAGGTGCTGGCTGCGCACCGGGCCGGCCTCAAGACCGTGCTCTTGCCCAAGCAGAACAAGAAAGACATGGTCGAGATCCCCAAGCGCGTCAAGCGTGATCTCAAGTTCGTCTTTGTCGACCGGATGGAAGAGGTGCTGCCGGTGGCGCTGCTGCCGGAAACGGCGGCGGCCAAGCCAAACTGAGCCGAGGGAGGCATCGTTGGCTGATAAGCTATTTGTCCTGTTCTTGACCGTCGCTTTCCTGGTTCTATTCTATTTTGTTGTGCGCCCACCTAATGCTCCGCTGTACAAGTACTTTATCTTTGTACTATGGCTGATCGATGGCGTGGTCCTTGCCTTTATGTTCGCGATTCTGATTTTCAAGTACAACCCTAACCCTCTTCGATTGCGAATCGCCCATGCTCTCACGTACGACAAACTCATCGACCTGACCCAGATCGTGCCCGGTCTGTACGATCTAAACTACATCCGACGCATGGACACCGACGGCGACGAGCAACAGGAATGGCTGGCCTTCTATCAGTACGATGTGAAGACGGTAGGACAAGGGAAGAAGGTCACAAGGCTGGGACCGTATGGCGCCGCTATCTACGATCCCAACCGCTGCCGGCCGCCAGCTATCCCATCTTACGAGCTCGCCCCGGTCAGCTACGATTACCTGGGACAGGATCAGGCGAATGCGACAGTGGAGAAGATGATCGCCTACAACGACCCATTGTCCGGTGGCCTGGATCGGCCCGAGGTGCTCATCACTGGCTTGACGGGCTACATTGTGACCGACCTCAACATCTTCCGCAAGACAGGAACTGAGCCCGATTGCCTGCAAATCCAGAGCTGGCTTGACACTAATCCCGGTCAGACCTTTCCGTACGATGAATGGGTGAGTTATGCCAATATCGGCTCATTTCGTGGCAACTATCAGGTGCGGCGAAATGGCCCGACCGTCACGGTGGTCGACCGGGCTGGGTTTGAGCGGAGCCAGTTTACCACCGAGAAAAGCTACCGCCCTCTGAATGGATCCTACTTCAAGTCGGGAACGCAGACTCTGCTCGACCCAGTAGAGGTCACCCTGGCCTTTGGCCCGGGCCAGCCTGACACGATCTCCCAGGTCTACTATCCGGAGAAAGCCGTGCTGGCTTTCTACAAGGCCCTGACCCGGGACGCGGCCGACCTGGAACGGGCCAAAGGATACCTCAGCGACGGAGCCCAACAGGCATACAACATCAACACCGATTCATTCGGGTTGTCCACTGCTTCAACCAGCGTGGCCAGAGCGCGGGACAACCTGGCCCGGGTGCTGGTCTGGGAAATCAAGTACGAGCCGGACATCGAGGGGGAACGGCTTCATTCTGAGCGGCAGGTGACGGCGATCGTGGTCGGCGTCGACAAAGATGGCAACATCGATTACGACCATCCTTGCCAGGTTACGTGGCGGATCATCGGTGTACCCAACCCGAACGCCCTGCCCTACGGCTGTGAGTGGCGGCTGGACGGCTACCTGTCTAGCTGCCCGGCGGGCGAAAAGGGCGAAAAGGACATTGACGACCAGTCGGTCAGCCGGGTCACCCCTTGATCGGTGAGGCTCGCTATTCACCGGGCAATGCCGGCCAGGTAGCCCTGGACGGGGACACAGCTACTCCCTCCAAGCTAGCCGAAGCCCTGATGGCCCTGGCCAACAGCGATGGCGGGGCTCTCATCATTGGCCTGGGAGGCCAGGCCGATGATGAGAACCTGACTGACCAGGCTCTCCAGGCGGCTCTGTCGATCGATCCCCCGTTGATCATCCCCCTGCCTGAAGTGGCGAGCAGGGAAGGCCGCCGGGTGCTGTCGATCACCGTGCCGCCCGGCCTGCCCCACGTCTACAGCTTCAAAGGCAAGTACCTGATCCGCGACGGCACGCGCAACCGGCCATTGAGCCCCACCCAGCTCCGCCGGCTGATGATGGAGCGGGGCGCGACCAGCTTTGAAGCCTCCGTGCCCGACGGCGCGGGCCTGGACGACATCGACTGGGAGAAGGTGGAGCAGTATGCCGCCAGCCTGCCCGGCCTGGCGGCGGCCGGTCCCCGAGGAGGTGCTGCTGAAGCGCGGCTGCCTGGCCGCTGGCGAGGCCGGTCTGCGGCCCACCTGCGCGGGCCTGCTCCTGTTCGGCCGCGATCCGCAGCGCTGGGTCCATTCTAGCGAGATCGTGGTGGCCCGCTATGCCGGCACGGCCATGGACGACCGGTTCATCAAGGAAGAGATCCGGGGCACACTGCCTCAGCAGATCCGCCGCGCCGAAGCGTTCGTCGTCGACAACCTGCGTCGGGGCGTGCGGCTGGTCGGGCCTGGAGCGCATCGAAGAGCCTGAATACCCGGTCAAGGCGGTGCGTGAGGCGATCGTCAACGCCGTGGCCCACCGCGACTATCAGATCCGCGGCGACGAGATCCGTCATCCTGCTATTCAGCGACCGGATCGAGTTCTACAGCCCCGGCCGTCTGCCTGGCCACGTCACCGTCGACAACCTGGTAGACGAGCGGTTCAGCCGCAACGAGGCTATCGTCCAAGTCCTGGCCGACATGGGTTTTATCGAGCGGTTAGGCTATGGCATCGACCGCATGATCCGGCTCATGGCCGAGGCAAAGCTGCCTGAGCCCCGTTTCGAGGAGACCGCCGCCGGTTTTCGCGTGACCCTGTCTGGGCCACGGCGCCAGTCTGTTCGGGTTCGCTTCCTGGAGCCCGGCGTTGGCGCCAACTGAACTTGAATGAGCGCCAGGAGAAGGCGCTGGCCTTCCTGGCCGAGCGCGACCGTATCACCAACCGCGACTATCAGGAGCTGTGCCCCGAAGTCAGCGCCGAGACGATCCGGCGTGACCTGGCCGACCTGGTTGACAAGGACCTGATCCTGAAAATCGGCGACAAACGGGCAACCTACTACATCTTCAAGTAGCACTATCCCACCGATAACCCACAAAAAGCTGATTTTATCCCACATTATCCCAAAAATATCCCACATGCCGGGCCCTTCTTGCGCCCTGTCTGCTTGCCTCTACCCGGCTTTTCTAGTATAATAGCCTCACGGTCCAAGTCCGTAGGGGTTGACAATGAGCCTGTTCATCACCTTTGAAGGTCCGGAGGGTGGCGGAAAAACCACCCAGGTGCGCCGGCTGGCCGCCTACCTGCGGGAGCAGGGCCACGACGTGCTGGCAACCCGCGAGCCGGGTGGCACGCCGATCGGCGACCGGGTGCGGGCCATCTTGCTCGATCCACTCCATACCGAAATGCAGCCGCAGGCCGAGTTCCTGCTCTTTTCGGCAGCGCGTGCACAGCATGTGGCCCAGGTAATCCGGCCCCACCTGCTGCAGGGTGGTGTGGTGCTGTGCGACCGCTATGCCGACGCCAGTCTGGCCTATCAGGGCTACGGCTACCAATTCGATCTGGATGCGTTGCGGGCCATCAGCCGCTTTGCTACCGGCGGCTTGATACCTGACCTGACCTTTTGCCTCGACGTGCCGGTGGACGTGGGCCTGCGGCGCAAGGTCAAAGGCGCTGGCGATGCCTGGAATCGGATGGAGCAAAAGGAGGTGGACTTTCACGAGCGGGTCCGCGCCGGATATCTGACCATGGCTGCCCACGAACCGGCCCGCTGGGCGGTGATAGACGCGACCCGGACGACAGATGAGATACAGGCGACCCTTCGCGATCTACTGGCCGAAAGGCTGAGTCTGAAGGTGAATTAGTGAGGTTCCGGTCCATCAGGCCGGGAAGGAGGGGAAACCGGATGAAGTTGATCATGG
This sequence comes from uncultured Chloroflexia bacterium, assembly GCA_963749455.1. Taxonomy (GTDB): domain Bacteria; phylum Chloroflexota; class Anaerolineae; order JAAYZQ01; family JAAYZQ01; genus JAFGOG01. The sequence continues at coordinate 149,614 of CAVVMX010000002.1, read as the reverse complement.
GTATCGTCAACAGCGACGATGCCGATCGGTTGGTTGAGACTTTGAACAGGGCGGGCTACCGCGCTACGACGATCAGCACAACTGGTGGCTTTCTACGTCAGGGGAATGCCACCATCTTTATCGGCACCGAAGACGAAAACGTGCCCAAGGTGTTGCAGCTGATCAAGGACAACTGCCATACCCGAACTCAGTACGTCAACCCCTTGCCGCCGGTCATGGAGCCCGGTGAGATGTATATCCCTAGCCCGGTCGAGGTGCAGGTGGGCGGAGCCAACGTCTTTGTCCTGGACGTGACCGAGTTTGCGCGGTTCTAGCTAGTCCAGGTCGTCCATGCCGCCCATACCGCCCATATCGCTGGCCAGGTCGGGCATTGCCTCTTCGATCTCCTCCGGGCTCTGGCCAGACTCTAGCCGGTCGACGACTTCGCCGAACTCGGCGGGCATCTCCTCGCCGGCTTCGGCTCCCATCTTGCGCATCCAGCGGGCGATACTTTTCGGATCATTCTCGTCCAGGTCCGACAACATGCTGGGATCGGCCATGTCGTCTATCCGGCTCTCTTCCGAGCGGACGACCGATATGCGCGAGATCAGCCGGGCCAGGCGTGTCCCTCCACAGCGAGGGCAGATCGGGTTAGTCTCGATCTCCTCGAAAGAGCGGAAGAAAAGGCTGATCCGGCGGCGACAATCCTGGCATCGATATTCGTAAATAGGCATGGCTCACTACCTCAATCTCCTACGGCCCCTGGAGATCCAGCAGTGCCGTGCCCGGAATTATACAGCATAGATGCTGTTCGACTCAAGTTTCGAATCAGGCAAGGCGGCATAGATGAATCCAGATCCAGACATGGACGCTCTCTTTCAACGGGAAACACAACCGTTGCTGATTGTAATCTCCGGCCCGTCGGGGGTGGGCAAAGATTCGGTTGTCCAGCGCCTGAAGGAGCGCGACTGCCCCTTTTACTTTGTCATCACCGCCACCGACCGGCCGCCCCGTCCCGGCGAGGTCGAGGGCCGCGACTATTATTTCTACACCACGGCCGAGTTCGAGCGGATGATCGCCCAGGGTGAGCTCCTGGAGCATGCCTGTGTGTATGGTCAGCACAAGGGCATCCCCAAAGCCCACGTCCGCCAGGCGCTGGCCTCGGGCCAGGACGTGGTCATGCGCGTTGACATCCAGGGCGCCGACACGGTCAAGGGGCTCATTCCCGAGGCGATCACCGTCTTTCTCACCTGTGAAAGCGAGCAGGAGCTGATCGCCCGCCTGCACGAGCGCCGGACCGAATCGGAAGAGGCGCTCCAGCGTCGGCTGGATGCCGCTCACCAGGAGATGGCCCGCCTGCCCTATTTCGACTATGCCGTCGCAAACCGGCGCGACGCCCTGGACGAGGCCGTCGACGATGTGATCGCCATCATCCGCGCCGAGCACTGCCGGACGGTGCCCAGGAGGATGAGCCTGTGAATGGGCCCGCTGATTTTTCGCCTCGTCGAGTCTACCTCTCGCTGCCGACCTACCGGCCGGTCGTCACCTACGTTTTGCTTGGCCTGATCCTCCTGGCTTTTGGCGCAGAGACCCTGGCCGGCGGCTCGACGGAGACCGAGGTCCTGATCAAGCTGGGCGCCAAGTATACGCCGTTGATCGCCTTGGGGGAATACTGGCGGCTCTTCACCGCCATGTTCCTTCACATTGGCTGGATGCATCTTGCGTTCAATGCCTATGCCCTGGTCGCCATCGGCACCGATCTGGAGCGGATCGTGGGCTGGGCGCGCTTCCTGGTCATCTATCTGCTGTCCGGTCTGTTCGGCAGCCTGGCGAGCTACGCCTTCAGCCCTCACCTGTCAGCCGGGGCCTCGGGCGCCATCTTTGGTGTGATCGGAGCATTGGGCGCCTTTTTCGCCCTGTACCGCGAGCGTCTGGGCCGGTGGGGGCGCGGTCGCCTGGGCAACATCCTGTTCTTGATCGCCATCAACCTTTTCTTTGGCTTTACCAACCCCGGCATCGACAACTATGGCCACCTGGGCGGCCTGCTGAGCGGCGCCGTTTTGGGACTGGTCCTGGCGCCCCGCTACCAGCCAGACGCGACCGGCACCCGCCTGGTGGACCGCACCAGCCTGAGGCGCACGTGGCCCATCCTGATCCTGGCCGTGGCCCTCCTGGTCGGCGGCGCCCTCCTGGTCACCCGTGCCCAGGCCGATAGCCCGTCCATGCACCAGATGCGCGGCGAGGATGCCGTCGAGCGCGAGGCTTGGGACGAAGCCGTGATGGAGCTGGAACAGGCCGTGGCCAAGGATCCGACCCTGACCGGCGCCTACTTTTACCTGGGATTGGCCCGCAACAAGCTAGATCAGCCCGAATTGGCCGTCGAGGCATACGAGTCGGCCATCGAGCTGGAGCCGGATGTTTCGCCGGTTCATTGGAACCTGGCCCTTACCTACCTGGAGCTGGGGCGCACCGCCGACGCCCGCTCCCATTTTGAAACCTACCTGGAGCTAGAGCCCGACGATGCCGACCGGGTCCAACCGTATCTGAGTATGCTCCAACCGTGAGGGGATGTGATAATGTCCGAGCCACAATCGGTCCGCCATTCTGTAATTGCCGGGTCCTGGTATCCTGGAACCAAAACCGGCCTGACGCACACCATAGACGAATACCTGGGCCGCGTCGCCGCCGAGCCGCTGGTGCCCGGTCAGTTGATCGGCCTGATCTGCCCCCACGCCGGCTATGCCTATTCCGGTCCCACCGCCGCCTACGCCTACCACCAGCTTCGGGGGCGCGACGTGGAAACCGTCGTGCTCATGGGTCCCAGCCACCGAGCCTGGGTGGGGGATTATGCCGTGAGTGTCGAGGATGCCTACGAGACACCCTTGGGCCTCGTCCCTCTCGATCTCGATTTCATCGCTGCCCTGGCTAACCGTGTCTCGCTGACTCGCGTCCGTCGCGACGCCGAGCACTCACTGGAGATCCAGTTGCCGTTCCTCCAGCGCCAGGCTCGGCCGATTTCCGCCTGGTGCCGATCATGATGAGCGCCGACGACCCGGCCGTCGCCCGGCAGTTGGCCACCGCCCTGGTCGACACGATCCGCGAGCAGCCTGAGCACCTGGAGCGCACCCTGCTCGTCGCCAGCTCCGATCTGCACCACATCGAGGACTATGACCAGGTGGTCCGCCGTGATCGGCGGGTGGTGGATGCCGTCGCTGCCTACGACCTGGAAGCCCTGACCGCGGCGCTCATGGACCGGCACTCCACCGTCTGCGGCCGGATGCCGATCCTCACCGTCCTTCACGCCGGCCAGGCCCTGGGCGCCAACCAGGCCAAGGTCCTGTACCATACCAACTCGGGCGACGTCACCGGCGACCGCGAGCCGGGTCAGTACACCGTGGGGTACATGGCCGCCGCATTGTACAGATCCCAATGACCTATGCCGACATTGTCCTAAACCGTCCCACCCTTCGCCATCCACCCAGCGGCAGCCCGCCGGAACGGGGGGACGTGTCGCGACTGGCCAGCTATACGTATCGGATCTGCCGGAACGCCTGCGCGACACGGCCCGGGTGGGGCACCTGGTCCAGATCCCACTGCGCCAGACCTATGTCCTGGGTGTCATCGTCGGCCTGGCCGATACCCCGCCATCCGGCCTATCGCCCGAAGCGATCCGCGACGTGAGCGACATCCTCGATCCACTGCCGGTCGTGACGCCGACTCCAGATCGCCCTGGCCCGCTGGATCGCCGGCGAATACCTGGCTTCGCTCAGTCAGGCGATGCGCTTGATGCTGCCCCCCGGCCTGGAAGCGCGCACCTTTCTCTGCATCAGCCCTGACGCTGCAACTGCTCTGGCAGCAGGCGACTCCATTGACTGCGGAGCTGGCGCCGGACGAAGCCGCCGTGCTGCGCCTGCTCAAGCGCCATCGCGGTCGGGTGAGCCTGGAGGCTCTGTCCGAGCAGCTTGCAGCCCTCGACGCCGAGGCCGCCGTCCAGGCCCTGGCCGAGCGGGGCCTGGTCCAAGCCCATTACACCCTGATCCCACCCAAGGCCGGCCCCGCCGCGTGTCCAGTACGTGCGCCTGCTGGCCGACGATGAGACGATCGCTGCCGCGCTGCCTCACTTGGGACACCCGTCCAAACAGGCCGATGCCCTGCTGGCTCTGGCTCGCCACGCCGGCGCACCCCTGCCGCTCGACGAGCTGTGCACGCTGGCCGAATGTACCGAAGGGCCGGTGCGGCGAATCTGATGGCTCGCGGCTGGGTGCAGATCACGCCGCCTCGCAGACTTGGTGGTGCCCCTGCCGGGTGCTGAGCAGGCTGAGCTCGGGCGCGCCCAACGGCAAGCCGATAGCCCTGAGCGGCCCTGGTCGGCCAGGGCGGGCCGGTCGAACGGGATGCCTTGCTGCGCGAATCGGGTGTTTCTGCCGCCGCTGTGCGCGAGCTGGAACAGAAAGGACTGCTCCGGCAGATAGAGGAACCTTCCCTGGTGCTGCTGACCCTTCCGGCCGACCAGGTAATCGACCGGGTTGTGGAGCTGCGCGGCGCCGAAAAGCAGCGGGCCGTGCTGGACCTGCTGCACGGCGCGACCGGCCGGGTCTGGGTTGGCGGCATCTATGCCCAGACCGGCGCCGGCCTGCCGGTGCTGCGCGACCTGGCCGAGCACGGCCTGATCAGCCTCCACGCCGAGGAGTATGACCGGCCGGTGGCCGTCGGCCAGAAAGTGCTGCCCCAGTTGACCCCCGATCAGGAGGCCGTCTGGAAGGAGATGGGGATTGCAGAGGGAGGATCGCCGGTCACCCTCCTGCACGGCGTCACCGGGTCGGGCAAGACCGAGATCTATCTCCGCGCCATCGAGGCGACACTTGCCGCCGGCCGGCGCGCCATCGCCCTGGTGCCCGAGATCAGCCTCACTGCTCAGACCGTCCGCCGCTTCGAGGCCCGCTTTCCCGGCCGCGTGGCTGTGCTCCACAGCCAGCTCAGCCTGGGGCAGCGCTACGACGTCTGGGACCGGGTGCGCCGTGGCGAGGCCGACGTGCTGATCGGTCCCCGCTCGGCGCTTTTGGCCCCGATGAGCCGCCTGGGCCTGATCGTCGTCGACGAGGCCCACGATGGTTCCTACAAACAGGATGATCCGATCCCATTGCCGGCCTACCACGCCGTCGACGCAGCCATGGCCCTGGGCCGGCTGGCCGGCGCTCCGGTCATCCTGGGCAGCTGCTACCCCTGACGTGGTGACCTACTACCGGGCGGTGCAGGGCGCCTGTCGCCTCCTCGAGCTGCCGCACCGCATCCTGGGCTATGCGCCGGACGGCGGCCCTCCTGCCGGCGCTCCCTCTGCCGCCGGTGCGCATCGTGGACCTTCGCCACGAGCTGCACGCCGGCAACCGCTCCATCTTTAGCCGGCCGCTGCAACAGGCGCTGCGCCAGACCCTCGAGGCCGGGGAGCAGGCCATCCTCTTCCTCAACCGCCGTGGCCTGTCCACCTTTGTCCTGTGCCGCGATTGCGGCTACATGGTCCGCTGCCCCAAGTGTGACATACCGCTCACCTATCATCGCGCCCTCGATCCACGCAACCGGGACCGCCCCGGCCTGGTCTGCCATCACTGCAACCACCGCGAGCCGCCGCCCTCGACCTGCCCCAACTGCGGTGGGCGGCACATCCGCTACTTTGGCCTGGGCACCGAGCGGGTGGAAGCCGAGGTCGGCCGAGCTCCTTCCCGAGGCGCGCCTGCTTCGCTGGGACCAGGACACGGCGACCGGCCCGGACCACGAGCGTTTCCTGCAGGCCTTCATCGACCACCGCGCCGACGTCCTGGTCGGGCACGCAGATGATCGCCAAGGGGCTCGACCTGCCGCTTGTCACGCTGGTCGGGGTCATCTCGGCCGACACGGGCCTCTACCTGCCCGATTTTCGCGCCGCCGAGCGCACCTTCCAACTCCTGACCCAGGTGGCAGGGCGGGCCGGCCGCAGCTCACGGGGTGGGCAGGTGATCGTCCAGACCTACAACCCCGACCATTACGCCGTCCGGGCCGCGGCGGGCCACGACTATGCCGCCTTCTACCGGCAGGAGCTGGCCTACCGCCGCCAGCTCGGCTATCCGCCCTTCAGCCGCCTGGTGGCGCTCCGCTTCAGCGACCAGGACCCAACCCGCTGCGAGACGGAGGCCCGGCAGCTAGGCCGGTGGCTGGCCGCCGAGATCCGCCGTCTGGACCTGCCGGCGAGCCTGATCGGCCCGGCCCCCTGCTTCTTCAGCCGCGTCCAGGGCCGCTACCGCTGGCAGATTGTGATCCGCGGCCCCGACCCCATCCCACTGCTGCGCGACGTGGCCCTGCCCCGTGGCTGGCGCATAGACGTCGATCCGATCAGCCTGCTATAAGGAATGCCATGTCCAACACACCTTTTGAGCACCTGCACGCCATCGAGCTGCCGACCCCTTTTCCCGTCGGCCCGGTCACCGTCTACCTGGCCGATGCGCCGGGCGAGCCGCTGACCCTGCTGGATACCGGCCCGCTCCACCCTCCAACCTGGTCGGCGCTGCAAGCCGGCCTGGCTGCGCTGGGCTACGCTGCCGGCCCGACCTGGAGCGGATCATCCTCAGCCACACCCACGTCGACCACGTTGGCCTGGCCGCCGACCTGGTCGACGCTTCGGGCGCCCAGGTGCTGACCCACCCCTGGAACGTCGACCAGCTGGTCGATCAGGATGCCGACCGCGAGCGGACCGTCGCTTTTTACGCCGATCTGTTGCGCTGTGCCGCCGTTCCGGCCGAGATGATGGCTGCCGTCGGTTGGGTCACCAAGGGCATGAAGAGCTTTGCCCGGCCGGTCGCCGTTTCGGGCACCTTGGACGAGGGACAAGCCCTTTGCCTGGCCGGCCGCGACTGGCAGGTGCTCCACACCCCCGGCCACTCTGCCGGCCTGATCTGTTTCTATGAGCCGGAGTCGCGGCTGCTCCTGTCCGGCGACCACCTGCTGGCCGACATCTCCTCCAACCCGGTGGTCGAGCCGCCCCCGCCCGGCCAGGCCGAGCGGCTGTGCAGCCTGGCTGCCTACCGCGACTCGCTGCGCCGCGTGGCGGCCATGGACATCGCCCTGGCCCTGCCCAGCCACGGCCCGGCCATCGTCGACGTCGCCGGCCTGGTTGCCCAGCGGCTAGCCTTTCACGAGCAGCGGCTGGCGCAGGTGTTGGCCGCTCTGCGCGATGGCGCCCGGACAACCTGGGACGTCGTCCACGTCCTCTTTCCCAACCGCTCGCCCCTCGACACCTTCCTGGCCGTCTCGGAGGTGATCGGCCACCTGGACGTGCTGGAGTTGGAAGGCAAGATCGGGAGCAGGATTCAGGATAGCGTCACTCAGTGGTCGTTTTCCGGATCTTGACAGACTTGTAGAATATGGTATAATGGAGGCGGTAAAAAGGGCAACAGTGAAGAGGATATGAGCACGCAAGCATTCGTTTCGGGACTGCTTCTTGGTTTGCTCCTCCTTAAGAGGAGCTATCCGTGCTTGGGGCAGGCAGGAGCGAGGGCAGCATAACCTCTCTAGCCTAGTTTACAGAGACCTCCCAGGCACGGGAGGTCTTTTGTTTGCCTTGAAATCAGCAGCGGAAGGAGGTATGAAATCTTATGGACACGTCGAAAAGAATCGAGCCGTACGATCCACATGCCATCGAGGCCAAATGGCAGCAGCGGTGGGCCGACGCCGGCCTCTACCGCACGCCGGAAGCGGATGGCCGCCCTACCTTCTACTGCCTTGACTTCTTTCCCTATCCGTCGGGCGCCGGCCTGAGCGTGGGGCACTGCCGCAACTATGTGCCCACCGACGTCATCAGCCGCTACCACCGGATGAAGGGCTATGCCGTGCTCCACCCGATGGGCTGGGATGCCTTTGGCCTGCCCGCCGAGAACGAGGCCATCGACAAGGGGGTCCATCCTCGCGACAGCACGACCCGCTACGCGGCCAACTACAAGCGGCAGATGCAGTTGATCGGCACCTCCTACGACTGGGAGCGCGAGATCAACTCCAGCGATCCCGACTACTACCGCTGGACGCAGTGGATCTTTCTGCTGCTCTACCGGCGCGGACTGGCCTACCAGGCGCTGGCGCCGGTCAACTGGTGCGAGGCCTGCCAGACGACCCTGGCCAACGAGGAGGTGGAGGAGGGCGCCTGCTGGCGCTGCCACCGTCCGGTGGTGCGGCGCGACCTGAAACAGTGGTTCTTTCGCATCACCGCCTACGCCGACGAGCTGCTGGCCGAAACCGACCGCCTGGACTGGCCGGAGCACATCCTGGCCATGCAGCGCAACTGGATCGGGCGCAGCGAGGGCGTCGAGTTCGAGATGGCCGTTGCCGGCCGACCCGGCCTGTCGTTCCGCGTCTTCACCACCCGGCCCGACACGGTGTATGGCATGACCTTTGCCGTGCTGGCCCCCGAGCATCCGCTGGTGGACCAGATCACCGCGCCGGAACAGCGGGCAGCCGTGGCCGCCTACGTGGAACGGACCAGGCGCACCACCGACGTCGAGCGGCTGAGCGCCGAGCGCCGCCGCGACGGTGTCTTCACCGGCGCCTATGCCGTCAACCCGGTCAACGGCCGGCCGGTGCCGATCTTTGTTGCCGACTACGTCCTGCCCGGCTATGGCACCGGCGCGATCATGGCCGTGCCGGCCCACGACCAGCGCGATCTGGAATTCGCCCGGCAGTACGGCCTGCCGGTCGTTGAGGTCATCCGCCCGCCCAAAGCCCAGGACAGCCGACCGCGCCTACGAGGGCGAGGGGACCATGGTCAACTCTGGCCCATTCGACGGCCAGCCGTCGGACCGGGCCTGGCAGGGCATCGCTGCCATGATGGAGCAGGCCGGCTACGGCCGGCGGGCCGTCCAGTACCGGCTGCGCGACTGGCTGATCAGCCGCCAGCGCTACTGGGGCGCGCCCATCCCGGTCGTCCACTGCGAGCAGTGTGGCCCGCTGCCGGTGCCCGAGGCCGAACTGCCGGTGCTGCTGCCCCACCTGCCCGACTATCAGCCGCGCGGCGACGGGCGCTCGCCGCTGGCCAACCTGCCCGAGTTCGTCGACACCGCCTGCCCGGTCTGCGGCGGCCCGGCTCGGCGCGAGACCGACACCATGGGCGGCTTTGCCTGCTCGAGCTGGTACTTTCTGCGCTTTGCCGATCCCGGCTATCAGGCCGGGCCGTTCAATCCCGAGGCGGTGCGCCGCTGGCTGCCGGTCGACCTGTACGTCGGCGGCGCCGAGCACGCCGTCATGCACCTGCTGTACGCCCGCTTCTGGACCAAGGTCCTGGCCGATGCCGGTCTGATCGGCTTCCGCGAGCCGTTCCCCCGGCTCAGAAGCCAGGGCATCGTCCACGCCAGCGACGGCAAGCGCATGTCCAAGAGCCGGGGCAACGTCGTCACGCCCGACGAGGTCGTCGAGCGCTACGGCGCCGACATCCTGCGCGTCTACCTGCTGTTCATCGCCCCCTTTGACCACGACGTGATCTGGGACGAAGAGGGGATCGCCGGCTCGGAGCGGTTCCTGCAGCGGGTATGGCGTATCTGCCAGGCAGCGGAGGGCCAGGAGAGCAACAGGGCGGGTGGGCATACCGCTGCAGAAAACGCGCTGACACGGGGGATGCACAAGACCATCCGCCGGGTGACCGACGACGTGGAGGCTTTCAAGTTCAACACGGCGCTGGCGGCGATGATGGAGTGGATCAACGCCGTGGGTGCCCACCTGGAGGAGCACGGCGCGACGCCCGCTGTGCAGGAGGCGACCGGCATCCTGATCCGGCTGCTGGCTCCCTTTGCCCCGCACATCGCCGAAGAACTGTGGTCCCGGCGCGAGGAGGGCTCTTCGGTGCACCAACAGCCGTGGCCGGCCTACGACCCGGCGCTGACCGCCGACGAGACCGTGACCCTGATCGTCCAGGTCAACGGCAAGGTGCGCGACCGGATCACCGTCCCGGCCGGCATTCCCGATGACGAGGCGCGCCGTCTGGCCCTGGTCAGCCCGCGCGTCCAGGCCGGTCTGGCCGGCCGGCCGCCCAAACAGGTGATAGTCGTGCCCGGCCGGTTGGTCAACGTTGTCGTCTGATCTCATGGAAACTGGACCAGTCTGCAAACAGACTGGTCCAGTTTTATGATGGACCTGTTAACAGACATGACAGGTTTGCGCAAACCTGTCATGTCCGCGGCAAGCTGCTATTGGCTCTTGCTCTGGTTGTTGTTCTGAGGTGACGCAAAGAGAGTCGCCAATTGGACCGCTCCCTGGCGGTCGGTGACGGCCATCACCTCATCCCCTGCCTCGAATGTTGTCAACCCCCGTGGCATCACCATCTTGCCCTTGCGGATGATGGCGGCGATGACGCACTGATCCGGCAGCGCCAGGTCTTTGATTGCGATGCCGACCGCCTTGGCTCCCGGTGGGATCTTTTCCTCTACCAGCGAGTACTGCCCTCGACGCAGCTTGAGCAGGGTCACCATGTCGCCCAGCGACATCTCCTCCTCGATCAGCCTGGCCAGGATCTCCGACTGGTTGAGCGCCACATCCACACAGAACTTGTCGTCAAACAGCCAGGCGTTGCGCGGATCGTTGATCTGGGCGATGGTGCGTAGCACCTGATAGCGACTGCGGGCCACGAAGCACAGCGATAGGTTGTCGGCATCGTCCGGCAGGCACGCGGCCAGCACCTGGGCGTGTTGGATGCCCGCTGCCTCGAGCACCCGTGGATCGGTCGCCGTGCCTTCATAGATGGCTTCGGTCGGCAGCTCGCGATGCAGGCGTTCCAATATCTCGTGCCGGTGCTCGATCAGGTGCACCTGGTGGTTCTGGGCCACTAACAGTGCGGCGAGCTGCGATCCTGTGCGCCCGCCTCCGGCAATCAGGACAAACATCTAGCCCTCCTTCCCGGCCAAACGTTTGCGCAACGCCTCAGCCCCTTCCTGCGTTGCGCTGACGTGGAGCAGATCACAGGCTTCGAGCCGGCTGTCAGCATTGGGCAGCACAGCCTGACCGGCGTGAGTCAGGGCCACTGCCACACACTGGGTTTCCGGTACCAGTTCCCCCAGACGGCGGCCGTGCCAAGCCTCCGGAATAGCGAATTCATAGATCTCCACTTCGCCATTGCCGGCAGAGAAGACGGTATAGACCTCCTCATGGTAGAGCATCTCTTCCATACGCTGTGCTCCCCAACTGGCCGAGCTGACCACCTGCTGGCCAAATGCCTCGTGCAGCGGGCGCCAGCTGCGGGTCATAGTTGCGCACGACGATGCTCGGAACATGGTACACCGTATGGGCGATGTGGGCCACCACGGCGTTGGTCGAATCGAGATTGGTCACAGCCGCCAGTGCGTCGGCCTTGGCAACGCCCGCCCGGCGCAGCACGTCCTGGTTCAGCACCTGGCCTTCCACCGTGCGCCCGCGAAAATCTGGAGGCAGGCTGCCAAATGCGGCCTCTACCTGGTCGATGACCGTCACCTGGTTCCCCTTCTTGTAAAGCCGGTAGGCCAGCTCAGCCCCCACCCGGCCGCAGCCAACGACAATCACATTCATAGATCCCTCTTGCTATTCTACCTGGTACACCACGTCCGTGATGACGATCCCGGACCTGCAAAAGTGCCATCCGCAGCATCAAGGCTGTCTGGGTGTGGAGGAGATTCGCCCGCCGCCGCCGAGGCACAAACTGAGGCACGACGACGGTGATCGTCTCGTTGGGTTGCCGCTGTGCCGCCACCTCTTCAGTGTAGCCCAGCAGCGTTCCCCGGTGCACCCCGCTGAGAGGCAGGATCACCCTGCTCCTAGATCAGGAACTTGCCATCCTGGGCAAAGAGCACGCCGTCGACCCACACCTCGCCGCCCCGCCGCAGGTCGCAGATCATGTCCCAGTGGAGGGCCGATCGATTCTGGCTGCCGGTCTCGGGGTAGCCCGAGCCAAGCGCCATGTGCACCGTACCGCCGATCTTTTCGTCGAACAGGATATTCTTGGTAAAGCGCTGTATCCCCTGGTTGGTGCCAAACGCAAACTCGCCCAGGTAGCGGGCCCCTGCGTCCGTGTCGATCATTGCCAGTAGGAACTCTTCGTTCTTGCCCGCCGTGGCTTTGACCACCTTGCCCTTCTCAAACCACAGCCGGACGTCCTCCACTTCGCGCCCGCCCTCACAGGCCGGATAGGTGAACCGCACCGTGCCGTTGGCGCTGTCCTCGACCGGCCCGGTAAAGATCTCGCCGTCTGGGAAATTCTCATGGCCGTCGCAGTTTTCCCACGTCCGACCTGCAACCGACAGGGTTAGGTCCGTGTCCGGGCCGATCAGCCGGATCTCGTGCTTGCTGTTCAGCCAATCGACAAGCCGCTGCTGCTCGCGCGAGATGACCTGCCAGGCTGCCACCGGATCCGGCTCGCCGACGAGCGCTGCCCTGTACAGGAAATCCTCGAATTCGGTCAGCGACATCTCGGCGTCCTGGGCAAAGGCGTGCGTGGGATACGCCGTCAAGGTCCACTTTAGTTCCTTCTTGGCCGCCCGTTCCAGAAAGCGCTCAAAGACCGGCCGCCGCGCCGCCTGGGCTCGCGCCTGTTTGGCCGGGTCGACGCCGGTCAGTGCCTTGGTATTCACTTCGGTCCAGATCGTGATGGTGGCGTTCATCTCTTCGGTCAACTGCCGGTCGATGTTGGACACGTAGGCGAGCTGCTCGTCGCTAGCGTGTTTGTAGAATATCTCTTCCACGCCGTCCAGGCCGACCTGCAGCCAAGGATGGCCGCCTTGCTCCAACACTCGCTTGTAGACTGCCCGCAGTAGCGGTGCACCTTCGTAATCTCCTCTGATCCGCACAAACTCACCCGGCCGGATGTTGACCGAATAGTCAACCAGGATCCGGGCAAATGCTTCCACACGGGGATCGGCCATCGTCTCTGTCCTCCAGTCAAAATCGTCTGATTATAGCACTGCTGATCACCCCCGTCAAACCGGGCAGCCACCGTTTGACTTTCGGTCCCTCTTTTGTTACAATTCGGGCGGCATGAGAGAGGGGAGAGACTTGGCGGAATCGCATCCCCTCGCCCAAGGGCGGGGGATCTCCATGATCCGGCGGATAGGTGCCCTGCTGTGCCTGGCCATACTGCTGGGCGGCTGTGGCCGCCTTATTCCCGTGCCGACGCCGACCGCCGTTGCGCTCTCGACTGCGACAGCGACTGCGACTGCGCCGCCATGCCGACGGTCACCCGCCGGGCGACCTTTACACCGGTGCCGGCGACACCCTCAAACACGCCCACTCCGACCGTCACGCCGACGCCGCTCATCTACACCATCGTCAAGGGGGACACGCTGCTGGTGATCGCCCGCCAATTCGGAGTCAGCGTGGCGGCCATCCAGAGCGCCAACGGCATTGATGACCCGCGTCGCCTGCGCATAGGCCAGGAGCTGATCATCCCCCCCAAGGAGGCAGGGGATGAGCCGACTCCGGTTCCCACGCCCACGCCGGTCGCGCTCAAGATCGAAGGGCTGGCCTTTCACTGGACACCGGTCGACAGCCTGTGGTGCTTGGGCGAAGTGCTCAACCTGTCGTCGCGGCCGGCCGAGGAGGTTCAAGTCCAGGTTTCGCTTCATGACGAACAGGGGCAGTTGCTCGCTTCCGGGACGGCGTTCACTCAGCTCGACATTGTGGCCAGTGGGGGACGGGCGCCCTTTGCCATCCTGTTCGACGCGCCGCCTACCCATTTTGCCCAGTACCAGACACACGTCCTTAGCGGTGTGCCGAGCACCCATCTGGGCCCGCGCTACCCCGACCTGGTCGTGGTCGAAGACAAGGGCGATTGGCTGGACGGCTCGAATTACCAGGTCAAGGGCCAGGTGCGTAACTCTGGCCAGGCCGATGCCGAGCAGGTGACCATCATCGTCACTCTGTATGATGCCGATCGCCATGTCGTCGGCGCCCGCACAGTCGGCATCCCGGCGGAGCGTTTTCTGGTCGGGGCGATTGCCCCGTTTGACGTAACACTGACGCCGTTAGGCTCGGTAGCCAGCTATGACGTCCAGGTTCAGGGTTGGCAGATAGGCTATGTCGTCTCATCCGCTACTGGGCAACCCCAGGCCACGGCCGGGCCGTGACCTGCTTGCCGGCTGCCATGATCGCGGAGGTCTGTAGGTACAATGGATAGGACTGAGCAGGGTGATCCCCTCTATCTCGGACGGCTGTATCCTGTCATCCGGGGCGTCATTGCGTTCCTGGTCAAGAACCTAACCAGGCTGGAGGTGCAGGGACGGGAACTGGTGCCCGATCAGGGGCCCTACATCCTGGTGGTCAACCATCTGCACTGGTTGGACTCACCGGTCATACTTACCGTCTTGCCCCACCCGGCCCGGGTCTTTGCCGGCGAAAAATGGGCCAACCGCCTGCTCATTGGCTTTTTGCTCAAGTCGGTCAACGCCATCTTTGTCAACCGTGGCGAGGTGGATCGCAAGGCGCTTCGTGAGGCGTTGGCTACCGTCAAAGCCGGCGGGGTCCTCGGGATGGCTCCCGAAGGAACGCGCAGCAAGACCGGCGGTTTGCAGCGCGGCCGCAATGGCGCCGCCTATCTGGCCTACCATTCGGGTGCCAGGCTGGTCCCGGTGGTCTGCACCGGACAGGAGCATGTGATCTCCTCTCTGATGCATCTGCGCCGGGCACGGGTATGCGTCCGCTTTGGCCCGTCATTCGAGCCGCCGCCGGTCTCGGGCAAAGTGACCACGGCCCACCTGGACAGCTTTACGGAGGGGATCATGCACCGCCTGGCGGCGCTGCTCCCACCCGAGTATCGCGGCGTCTATGCGGACGTGCCTGTAATCAATTACTCTGATCGAGGAGCTTGATCATGGAAGAACGACGAGGTCTCAACCTGGGCTGTGTTGTCGCCGGCCTGGGGCTGGTGCTAAGCTGCTGCCTTTTGCCCTATCTCATCAGCAGCGTCTATTCGGTCGTGGGTGCTTTGGTCAACGGTTCGCAAGCACCCACTTGGCTGTGGGGAGAATTGGCCAACCAGTTGGCCGGCGAGAGCAACCTTCTGTACATCCTCTTGACCGAGGCCCCAATCTGTTGTGTGGGAACCGTTGGGCTACTTGTCATCATCCTTGGCGTGGTGCTCCTGCTCGGCGGTGCAGGGCAGTCACCGAGCGCCCAAGAACAAGATCTGGAGGTCTCTCCGGACGAGCCATACGTCGGCTAGAGAGCGGTCAGCTTGCTCATTGAACCTGATGACCCTTGATAAAGAGATGCAGCTAATCCTGACCCACGAGAACACCGACTTTGATGCCCTGGCCTCACAGCTTGCGGCCTGGAAGCTCTACCACCACGCCCAACCGGTGTTGCCCCGTCGCCTGAATCGCAACCTGCGTGACTTTATCACCCTCTACGCCGACGAGCTGCCCTTTATCCGTCACGAGGACTTGCCGCGCCGGATCGAGGTCGATCTGATCATCCTGGTTGACACCCAGAACTTGGTCACCCCCAAGGGTATGCGTGGTGACACGGCGGTCCAAATCATCGACCATCACCCTCTCAACCGTGAGCTGTCCCCTGGCTGGACCTACTCTGGCGGCGAAACAGGCGCCACCACCACCCTGTTGCTGGAGCGGCTCATTGCCGCCCGGTTGCCGCTGACACCCATTGAGGCGACCTTGCTGGCGCTGGGCATCTATGAAGACACCGGCTCACTGACCTATCCCACCACGTCCGTCCGCGACCTGCGTTGCGCTACCTGGCTGCTGGAGCAGGGTGCCAACCTGACCGTCCTGAGCGATTTTCTGCACCACCCGCTAACCGACCGCCAACTGACCCTTTACGACGCGCTGCTGTCCAGCGCCCAGGCGGTCGACTTTGCCGGACACACCATCGTCGTTGCCTCGGCCCGGACTGACAGCCCCGTGGAAGAGATCTCGGCCCTGGCCCACAAGATCCGCGACCTGTACGATCCGGCCGGCCTCTTCTTGTTGGTCGACCTGGCCGAATACGTGCAGCTGGTGGCCCGCTCGACCAGTGATGCCGTTGACGTGGGTCACATTGCCCAGCATCTGGGCGGCGGGGGCCATCCTCGGGCTGCGTCGGCTCTCATCCGCAGGCGCGACCTTGGATGAGACACGCCAACGCCTTCTCGATCTCCTGGAACAGCACATTCGCCCCAGCGTGACCGTTGCTGAGATCATGTCGCACGGCGTCCACACTCTGTCACCACAGACCACTGCCGAAGATGCAGCGGCGATAATGGTCAAGTACGGTTTTGAGGGTTTTCCGGTGGTCGATAGCGGGCAAATCGTGGGCATCCTTTCCCGCCGCGAGATCGACCGCGCCATCCGCCTCGAGCTGGGCAGCATGCCGGTCAGCCATTACATGACTGCCGGGGATATCCACGTTACTCCGGCCGACTCGGTGGAGCGGCTACAGCAGGCGATGACCCAATTCGGCGTCGGCCAGGTGCCGGTAGTCAGCGACGGCCAGATCGTGGGAGTGGTCACCCGTACCGACCTGATCAAACTGTGGGGACGACCTGCCCAGTCACCGCCCCGCCATGATGAGATCGCGTCTAGAATTGCAGCCGCCTTGCCCGGCCCGTTGCTGGGTCTGTTGCAGCAGGCCAGCAGCCTGGCCCAGGAGATGGGCTATCCGCTGTACGTTGTCGGCGGCTTTGTCCGCGACCTGCTGCTCGGTGCTCCAACCCTCGACATGGATCTGGTGGTCGAAGGCGACGCCATCAAGCTGGCCCGCCGGCTGGCGCGCGATATCGATGCTCACACCCGCAGCCACAAGCAGTTCGGCACGGCCAAGATCATCCTGGCCGGCCGCGAAGCCGAGTTCGGCGTCCCGTTTCTCGACTTTGCCACGGCGCGCCTGGAGTTCTACGCCTATTCAGCCGCTCTGCCAGAGGTCGAGGGCAGCTCGATCAAGGCCGACCTGCACCGCCGTGACTTTACGATCAACACCCTGGCCATCCGCCTCGACTCAGACCACTATGGTGAGCTGCTGGACTTTTACGGCGGCGAGCAGGACCTCAAGAACAAGGTGATCCGTGTCCTCCACAGCCTCAGTTTCATCGAGGACCCGACCCGCATATTGCGTGCCGCCCGCTTCGAGCAGCGCCTCGGGTTTGCCATCGAGCCCCGCACCGCCGAGCTGATCGACAACGCCCTGCCGATGCTTGCCCGTGTCTCGGGCGAGCGCATCCGGCACGAGCTGTACCTCATCCTGCGCGAGCAGGAGCCGGAACACGCCCTGTGCCGTCTGGATAGCCTGAACGTGCTGGCCCACATCCAGCCCCGCCTGGGCTGTGACGAGCAGATCCAGGTGCTCTTTACCCGGCTGCGCCAGACAGCAGCCAGTGATCTGTGGGATCTGCCGGTAGAAGACGGCCGCCCGGCCCCCGGCCTGTACCTGGCCCTACTGACTGCCCGCCTGCAGGCGCCGTGACCTGGAGGCTCTGATCGACCGTCTGCGCATCTTCCACAGCGATCTGAAACTGCTGCGTCAGGCCATTGACCTGCACGATCGCGAGGCTGACCTCGACCGGCCCAACCTGTCGAACCACGCCATCTATGGTCTGCTGCACCAGTTCAGCTCGGCGGCCATGCTGGTCCGCTGGCTGTGCACCGACTCTGAGCGGGTGCGCGACCGGCTCCTGGCGCTACGAGAAGGAGCTGCGCCACATCCAGCCCGTCGTTGACGGCGCGTACCTCATGAGCCTTGGCCTCAAGCCCTCGCCCCTCTTCAGTCGCCTGCTCAACGCCGTCCGCGACGCCCGCCTCGACGGCGAGATCCACACTGTGGACGAGGAAAAAGCACTCATCGCCCGGTTACTCGATGAGCGATAACATGCCGAGAGCCATCTAGCCCTCGCCTTGCGCACCGTGCCTTTTGCCCCACCTCCGCTTTTCGGCTACAATAAATGCCTGTCCTGAATGAGGAGAGCCAATTATGAGACACCTGTGGTCGCCATGGCGGTTGGAATATCTGACCGGACCCAAGGTCGACGGCTGCATCTTCTGCCATGCCGCCGGCTCCTCCGCCGACCGCGACAACCTGGTGCTGCTCCGCGACGATTTTGCCTTCTTGATCCTGAACCGCTTTCCCTACAACAACGGCCACTTTATGGTCGTGCCCTACGCTCACGTTTCCAGCCTGGAAGACCTCGACGCGCCAACCCTCACCAGTATGATGCTCCTCCTCAACCGTGGACTGGCGGCCCTGCGCAGTTCGATGCATCCTGAGGGCTTTAACGTCGGCGCTAACCTCGGTCATTGCGCCGGCGCGGGCGTTGCCGACCACGTCCACATCCACGCGGTGCCCCGCTGGAGCGGTGACACCAACTTTCATGCCGGTCGTCGGCGACATGCGGGTCGTGCCGGCCACCTGGCTCCAAACCTACGACCAGCTCAAGGCCGCCCTCGACGCCCTGGTCGATCCCGGGGGACGAGGTGAAGCGCACCCATAAGCTGCCCGCCCGGCAGGCGGTGCGCTGGACTGGAGCGCTGCGCCGTCTGTGGCGACGGATGCCCTGGTACGTCTCACCTGACACCATCGAAGGACGCAACCTCCGCAACCTTTACCTCGACACCGTCTGGTTTGGTGTGCTCAGCGGCCTGGTCGCCACCTACGTCGCCGTCTTTGCCCTACGTCTCGGAGCGACTACCAGCCAGATAGGCTGGCTGACCGCCCTCCCGGCGCTGGTCAATGTCGTGTGGCTCATACCTGCCGCCCGGCTGATCGAGCGCCAACGCCGTCCCATGCCCATCATCCTTGCCACCGGCGTGCTACAGCGGCTTGGCTACCTGGCTATGGTTGCCGTGCCCTTTCTGCCTGTCGGCCGGGTCTCGGCGCTGATCGTCCTTGGCACCCTGGTTGCCGTGCCGGCCGCCGTCATCAACACCGCCATCACCGCCCTGATCCCCGAGCTGGTCACGCCTGATCGCCGTGGTTCGGCCGTCAGCGTCCGCTGGCTGCTCATGGCTGCCGCCGAGACGGCGGCGGCCCTGATCGGAGGCCAGCTTCTGGGGTTGATGCCTGTACCGCTCAACTACCAGGTGGTCATCGGTGTCGGCACGCTTCTGTCACTGCTCAGCGTGCGCTATCTGCGGCGCATCCGGGTGCCCGATTCGGCTCTGCGGAGCACCGCTTCCTTGCCCAAGCGCAAGGCTGAGCGTCGATCGCTACGCCACACCCTGGCCGGCGTCCGGGCCCAGCGTGGTTTTGTCCGGTTCACGGTTGCCTCTTTTGTCTTTTATTGGGGAATCTACCTGCCGGCTGCCCTGTGGTCGATCCTGCGTGTGCGCGAGCTGGGCGCCAGCGACGGCTGGATTGGCCTGATCGCCACGGTCAACAGTGTCAGCACCATCGTCGGCTATCTCTATTGGGGCAAGGTCGGCGCCAGGCGGGGCGACCGTTGGTTGCTGATCGTCGCGACGCTGGGAGTGACCATTTTTGCTTTCCTGACGGCGCTGGTGCCGTCTATCGAGTGGATGATCCCTACTTCGATCCTGGGCGGGGTGGCCTGGTCGGGCTGTAACCTGGCGCTATTCAACCTGATGCTGGGCGTCTGTCCGTCCGACCGCCGGCCAACCTACATCGCCCTCCACACGTCGTTGATCAACGTCACGGCCTTTGCCGGGCCACTGCTCGGCGCTGCCCTGGCCGGCTGGCTCGGCCTGCGCCCAATCTTTGTCATCTCAGGAGCCTTGCGCCTTGCCGGCCTGCTTCTCTTCGTCTGGCTTCTGCGGGAGAAAGCAACTGGTGCTCGCAAGTGACGGCTCGAGACTTGACATATAGGTCCGGGCGGCTTGTGCCCTTAGCCGCGAAAGCCCAGCTTCCAGGTCCTAGTCACCGCCCAGGCATCGAACACGCCTCGCAGGCCGATGTAACCATAGCCGCCAACGTATAGCAGCAAGAAAGGCACCGCAAAGTAGTTGCCCACGGTCAAGGCCACGCCCACCAGGGCCAGGCCATACACTGCCAGCGCCAGCTCCCCGACCGTGACCCACTCGAACGGCAGGGCATAGCGATTGCCGACCCAGTGGTCCCCTCGCCCCTCGACGCGAAACTTGGGCGTGCGGCGGAAGGGCAGGCTCCGGCCTATCAGCCCTCGGGCGATGGCCAGGGTGTTGGACAGGGCCTAGACCGGTCCCCAGCAGGGCCAGGACCGGCATGTAGGTCATGCGGCGGCCCCAGTCGGGGTACAGATGCCGCTGCGACAGAGCATTGGCTACGATCGGCCCCAGTATCATCAACCAGAAGATGGTCAGATTGAAGGTCAGTGTGATGCGGCCCAACAGCATCGGCAGCGTCAGCACCAGGAGCACGAGTGACATCGGGTGAGCAAACCACACGCTGAGGTGGAGCAACCCCTCCAGGCGGGCCCGCCACGGGATCGCCTGTGCCTGCCCCCTTCCGCTCGCATCGTCCTCAGCCTGCCCTGCGCTAGCCTGAGACGAGTCTGGCAGCCGGCCACGCCATAGCGAGCCGGCCAGTTTGATCAGGCATTGGGCCGCGCCGGTTGCCCAACGCGCCTGCTGCCGCTTGAATGCAGCCATTTGCGGCGGCAACTCTGCCGGCGCCTCTACCTCTGGTAGGTACAGCGCCTGCCAGCCGGCCAACTGGGCGCGGAAGCTCAGATCCACGTCTTCCGTCAGCGTGTCGCTCTGCCAGCCGCCTGCCCCTTCGATCGCCGCTCGCCGCCACACGCCGGCCGTGCCGTTGAAATTCATCAGCAGACCGCTCCGATTGCGGCCCATGTGCTCGACGACAAAATGCTCGTCGAGTGCCAGCGTCTGGGCGCGGGTCATGGCCGAATAGCCGGCGTTGAGGTAACCCCACCGCGTCTGCACGAACCCCAGGCGCGGATTGGCGACCAGGTGAGGCACGGTCTGCTTCAGGAATCCGGACGGCGGTACAAAGTCGGCGTCAAAGACGGCGATTAGCTCGCCCTGTGCCGTCTGCAATCCGTTGGCCAACGCACCGGCCTTGAACCCGCTGCGGTTCTGTCGATGCACCAGCTCGATCTCCAAGCCCTGTGCCCGATGGCTGGCCACCCACGCTTCGGCCAGCCGGGTCGTCTCGTCCGTCGAATCATCCAGGACCTGCACCTGCAGCCGGTCGCGTGGATAGTCCAGGCGGGCCTATGGCGTCGATCAGCCTCTCCACTACGTACAACTCGTTGTAGATCGGCAGTTGGACGGTGACCGTCGGCCATATCTCTGGCTCGAGGGCCGGGCTGGTCGGCTGCCGCCGGCGACGCAGGTAGAGAGCCGCCAGTAACAGCGCGTTAGCGCCGTACAGGGCCACCAGCACAACTGCGACCAGGTAGATAATGCTCAAAACTGACACAATCGCCTCACATTTCCGGCAAAACGCGCCAAGTATACCACTCGTGACTGGAGTTGGCAACTTGTCCTACACTGCTTGACACCCCGCCCAGCTTGGCGTACAATGGCCCGGATATCTGTTACCTAGGAGGTCTCGAGCGTGAGCATCCGCCTGCCGGCCAGTGAGGCCGAGGCATTAGCCAGATTTGTCCAGGAGTTGGTGCGCATTCCCAGTCTGTCCACTCAGGAGGGTGCGCTGGCGGCTCGGGTCGCCGAAGAGATGCGGCGGGTGGGGTTTGCCGATGTCTGGACCAGCCGCATCGGCAGCGTCATTGGCCACATCGGCCCCGGGCATGGCCCCAAGCTCCTCCTCGACGGCCACATGGACACGGTCGACGTGGGTGATCCGGCCCGCTGGTCCCGACCGCCATACGACGGCGTGATTGACAACGGCGTCCTGTACGGACGCGGTGCCTGCGACATGAAGGGCGGGCTGGCAGCCATGATCTACAGCGCCAAGGCGCTGCTCGACTCGGGCGTCGAGCTTGACGGTGACCTGTATGTCGCCGCCGTCGTGCAGGAAGAGCCGTGCGAGGGTCTGGCCGTACGTGTCCTGATCGAGGAAGAAGGGCTTCGTCCCGACTTTGTGCTGCTGGGTGAGCCAACCAACCTCCAGATCAGCCTTGGCCAGCGGGGCCGGATCGAGATGCTGGTCAGCGTCCAGGGGCGTGCAGCTCATGCCTCCTCGCCCGAGCTGGGTGAGAACGCCATCCACAACGCAGCACGGCTCATCTTTCGGCATCGAGCTGCTGGCTCCGCGCCTGGCCACCGACTCTTTTCTGGGCCAGGGCACGGTAGTGGTCACCCACATCGACAGCCTGGCCGCCAGCCGCAACGCTGTGCCCGATGCCTGTTCTTTCTGTATCGACCGGCGCCTGACACTCGGCGAGACCGAGCGCAGAGCCCTGGCCGAGATCCAGAACATCATCACCACCGAGGAGCTTGACGCTCAGGTGGAGGTGACTGAGTACCAGGCCCCTAGCTATACCGGCTACAGTCGCCCTGTCAGGGCGGCATTCCCGGCCTGGGTTACTCCAGAGGACCATCCCCTGGTACAAGCTGCCGTCCGCAGCATCCGGGAGACGCTCGGCTATCGGCCCCGCCTGGGCTACTGGGCTTTTTCTACCGACGGCGCCTACACCGCCGGCCTGGCCGACATCCCCACCATAGGATTCGGTCCAGGCGAGGAGCGTTATGCCCACACTGTGGACGATCAGGTCCGCGTAAGTGACGTCGTGGACGCTGCTCGCGTCTACGCCCGCCTGGCGGTCGAGCTGCTGGGCAAACGCTAGTGTTTCGGCTGCACGGAGCGTGGAGAGCGCTGCGTCTCGCGCATCCTTGGCGGTCTGGGAAGCGACAATCGCCCTGACTCTGGGCGACAAGCAAGGAGGAGATACCTGATGAAAGTCACAAGACCACCCACGACGGCTCTTTCCCCCGTGCCGGCCGTCCTAGTGAGCTGCGGCGTCGACCGGCCCAACTTGATTACTTTGGCCTGGGTCGGCACCGCCTGTTCCGAGCCGCCGGTCATCGGCATCGGCGTCCGACCTGGCCGCTTCTCGCACCACCTGATCGCTGAGGCTGGCGAGTTCGTTGTCAACATCCCTCGTGCCGATCAGGTAGGCATCGTTGACTATTGTGGCAACGTGTCAGGGCGTGACGTCGACAAGTGGGCTGCTTGTGGCCTGACACCCGTCCCCGCCAGCCAGGTCCGCGTCCCGCTCGTGGCCGAATGCCCCATCGCCTTGGAATGCCGCGTCATCCACTGCCTGTCGCTGGGCAGCCACGACCTTTTTCTGGGCCAGGTGATCGCCATCCAGGCTGATGAGGATCTGCTGACTGCTGAGGGCCGGCTCGACTATGGCCGAGCTCAGCCGCTGGCCTACGTTATCGGCGAGTATTGTCCAGTGGGCGAACCGGTGGGCCACCATGGCGCTTGGCGCCCGGTCCGAGCGACCAAGGACTGATCAGCGACCTGAGATCTGGCACTAGTGGATCTGCGACGCAGCCAACCCGTCCCACTCCGTGAATGAGAAAAGCCACCTGTCAAGGCGACAGGTGGCTTTCTAGTTATCCACTCAGGCTGGCGTTACTCAGGCTCGCTGGTTGCGCCAGCAGCGGGACGCTTGCGGAAGCGGTAGGTGATCCTTCCCCTCGTGAGATCGTAGGGTGAAAGCTCGACCATGACCCTGTCGCCCAACAGCACGCGGATGTAGTACTTGCGCATCTTGCCCGACAGGTAAGCCAATACCTCGTGGTCATTGTCAAGCTTTACCTTGAACTGGGTGCTGGGCAGACAGTCCACGATCGTACCCTGTAATTCGATTTTGTCTTTACTTTCCTTAGCCAAAAGCAGCTCCTTTCCAGAACGCAGGCTTACTGCTGCCTCGCTTCACGCTGTCGCTGCCGGCGTCGGGCGCGGCGGATGGCGCGTTGCTTCTTCATGCGCCTCATCTCGCTGGGCCCGATATACCACCGCTTGCGCCGGGCATCGCTCAGGATCCTCTCCTGCATGACCTCCTTGCGGAAGCGCTTGAGCAAGCCATCCTGCGTTTCACCATCACGCAGAGTGACTGTTGCCAATCGGGTTCACCTCCCTCCCGTCATTCGTTCTTCCCATATGGCCCTCTGTTCGAGGGCGCAGGTAGGCACAAAAAAACCGGCCTGCCCGCCGATAGCGTATGGTGGCAGCCGGGTGGCACGACTAGCTGTTTTGCTCGGCCTCGATGCTCGATCCGAATCTCATCTCGAACATCGGCAGGCACTCCTCAGTCCATACGATAGTCGTTCTCCTCAACGGGATCACCTGGCCACCGGCCAGATCGCGTCTGCCACACGATACCCTACAAGCCTGCATATTATAGCAGATTCTCTTCAGGCCGTCAACATAGGATCGAAGGATGGAGGTCAAAGCTGTTCGGCTCCGCTCAGGTAGGCTATTGTCACACCTTCGTCCCCTTCGCCCCGCTCGCCGGGACGGTGGGACTTGACCAGCGGGTGGCGATCCAACTGCTGGCGCACAGCCCGCCGCAGTGTGCCGGTGCCTTTGCCATGGATGATGCGCACGAACGGTAGGGTGGCCAGGAAAGCGTCGTCCAGGTACTTGTCCACCAGCTCGGCCACCTCTTCCACCCGCATGCCGCGCAGGTCCAGCTCGACGCCAGGCGATGGATGAAAACCCTGTTGCACTGCTGCCGGCTCTAGGTCGGCCGGCTTGGGCCGGCTGCGGCGTTCCAGCGAGTCGAGCTTGACCCGCACGCGAAAGCTGCCGGCCTGTACCTCAGCGCTGTCGTCGACTAATGCCATGACCTGGCCGGTAGTGTCCAGGCCGGTGACCCACACCGTATCGCCGGCGGCGATCTCCCTGCCAATGGCCTCCCCTTCGTCGGGCGGCGGCGCCGGAGGTGCGACCAGCTTTTCCTGCTCGGCCAGGCGCGCCCTGGCCTGGGCCAGCCACTCCTTCGCCCGGTCGCCCGGCGCCAGGACGCGCCCCTGCTCGGCTCGCAGCGTCTCGATCTCCTGGCGCACGCTGCCCAGCTCCTGGCGGGCCTGGTTGCGGGCCTCGCTCAGGATCGCCTGCCGCTCGCCCTCGATCGCCGCCAGCCGGGCCGTTGAGCCGGCGCTCATGCTCGGCCACCCGCCGCTGCGCTAGCACCGCGTCGTCTCGGGCCGCCGCCGCCTGCCGCTGGGCCTTCTCGATTTCGGCTCAGCAGCGTCTCGGTCTCCATCTCCTGGGGTGAGACGAGGTCCCGCGCCGCCTGGACCACAACCGGAGACAGCCCCAGTCGCTCGGCGATGGCAAAGGCGTTGCTGCGGCCGGGCAGCCCTACCTGCAGCCTGTAGGTCGGCGACAGCGTCTCCATGTCGAACTCCATCGCGGCGTTCTCCACGCCCGGAGTCATCTGGGCATACGCCTTCAGCTCGGAATAGTGGGTGGCGACCAGGGTGGTGATCCGCCGCGCCAGCAGGTGCGACAGCATAGCCCGAGCCAGGGCCGAGCCCTCCACCGGGTCTGTGCCGGCGCCCAGCTCATCCAGCAGCACCAGGCTCCGTTCATCGGCCCTGTCCAGGATGTGGACGATATTGGTCAGGTGGGACGAAAAGGTGGACAGCGATTGCTCGATCGACTGCTCATCGCCGATGTCGGCATAGATGCCCTCAAAAACCGACAGGGCCGAGCCATCGCCGACGGGCAGGTGCAGCCCGACTGGGCCATGGCCGCCATCAACCCGACCGTCTTGAGCGATACGGTCTTGCCGCCGGTGTTGGGTCCGGTGAGCACCAGGATGAAATAGTCATCGCACATGTGCACGTCGATCGGCACCACTTTTTCCGGATCGATCAGCGGGTGTCGCGCCTGCCACAGGCGCAGCGTCGAACCGGGATGGCGATCTGGGGGCAGACGGTCGGGCGCCTGCGCGGAGTGTTGGGTGTTGGCGGTTTTTGCTCCCTGGCCTTTAGCCTCTGGTTTTCCACCTCCAGCACCGAACTTGACCACCTCTGGCTCGGTGGCGTCGATCGCGTTGGCATAGCGAGCCTTGGCAAAGGCCAGATCGAGCCGGGCCAGGGCCTCTACCGTCCAGGCCAGCTCGTCGGCCAGGCCGGCCACCAGCCCCGACAGAGCTGCCAGGATGCGCTCGACCTCCTTTTCCTCCTCCAGCTGCAGTTGGCGCCACTGATTGCCCATCTCCACCACCGACAGCGGCTCGATGAACAGGGTCGCACCGCTGGCCGACGTGTCGTGGACGATGCCCCGGATGCGTCCCCTGAATTCGGCCTTGATCGGGATCACGTAGCGGCCGCTCCGCTGGGTGATCAGCGCCTCTTGCAGGAAAAGGTTGTTGTTCGGGTCGGCAGCGATCCGGTTGAGCCTTTCCAGCAACCGGTCGTGGGCGGTGCGCATCTCGCGGCGGATGCGGGCCAGCTTGTCGCTGGCGCGGTCCAGCACCTCGCCCCGGTCGCTGATGCAGCGCCCGATCTCGTCGCTCAGCGCCTCACACGGCTCGATCCGGCTGGCGATGATCGGCCAGGAGCGGCAGGCGGTCGTGAGCCGGGCCAGGGTGCGCTGCACGCGCTGCCCGGTCAGAAGCGTGCTCTGGATGTCCAGCAGGTCGGGCGGCATGAGGATGGCGCCCCGTTGGGCATTCTGGGCCAGCGGCCGGATGTCGTGCGATCCGCCCAGCGACACACCCCCCTGCGTATCGAGCAGGTAGCGGGCCTCGCGGGTTTCTTGCAGCCGCTGCTCGACCTCGGCAAAGACGGGCGAAGGCTCAGCGCCAGAGCCAGCTCCTGGCCGGCCGAGAAGGTCGTGTGTTGTGCCAGACGGTGTCAGAACGCTGGGAAACTCGAGGGTATCGAGGTGTTTCTTATCCATCCAGGTGCGTCAGGACAGCTGGCCGCCAAAGATTGGAGGTAGCTCACCCTTGGGCATCCACGGCCTGAGCGTGGCGAGGACGATGGGCCAAACATCGTCAAAAATCGGCACCAGCAGGGAGCCGCGCATGTAGCCGAGGATATTGCCACGGAACGCATCGCTGCCGACCCCTGGCGTATTCAGCACGAACGCCAGACCCACCAGTGCCAGGCCGATCCAGCTCGCTGCCAGCACAAACCCAATCACCAATCCGCCGAGCTGGTCGATCTGCCGTATGGCAGGCAGCTCAGTGTCCTTGAATGCCCGACCCAGTGCAAAGTTCACGATCGTCGTGAAGAGGATCAAGATGAGCAGAAAGCCAGTCAGTTCGGCGGCGGCTTGGGGCAGGCTCCCTGCGCTCAGGTAAACAAGCCACTTTCCGATCTGCACGTAAAAGCTCATCGCCAGCACAACCGCCAGGTAAAGCACCACCAGGCTGAGGGCCATGCGCACCAGGCCGTGGGTGAATCCCCAAACCACACCTGCGATTAGGACAAAAGAGATCAGAATATCGAAAGGATTCAGCCAGGATGGCATGAGACTCCCTCCTTTGCTCCCATCGGACTCAAAATTGGCCCCTGTCCGGCGATCGGGGATGGAGTTCGAGCACCCGCTCGATGCGCGCGATCAGCTCGCGACGCGGTAGTCTGGACTTGACGATGAAATCCTGCAAGTCCGTGCGGGCCTGCCACATGATCTGGTCGAAAGGCGAATCGAGAGCCGTCAGGGCAATGACCGGGATATCATCGATCGTGGGGTCCTTTTTCTTTTGGAGAAGGACATCTGCGCCGTCTACCACAGGCATCATCAGATCGAGCAGGATCAGGTCAGGTTGCTCGCTGCGCATCGTTTCCAATCCCTCACGCCCGCCTAGCGCCCCAAGTACCTCGTAACCGGCCTTGCCCAGGATCAGCTTGAGGTAGTCTATCATGTCCGAATCGTCTTCGATGCACAGGATCTTGGCCTTGACCACCCTGGCCCTCCTTGTGTTGCTGCTGCTATGACTTTAGCTCGGCTGGCCCGACGCTCCGGCAAGCACCCGTTCGATGGAGCTCAGCAACTGCTTACGCATGAACGGTTTTGTGATATAGTCCTCGATCTCAGTCCGGTGTCTCCACATGATCTGGTCAAACGGCGTAGCTCATGGCCGTGACGGCAATGACCGGAATGTGCTGAATGACAGGATCCTGCTTCTTTCGGAGCAGGACCTCGGCGCCGCCTACCTCGGGCAGCATGAGGTCCAATAGTACCAGGTCAGGTCGCTCACGATGCATGACTTCCAGGCCTTCCTGGCCGTCTCTTGCGCCCAGAAAGGAATATCCGGCGGATTCCAGTATCAGCCGCAGCAGGTCGAGCATCCCGGCCTCATCCTCGATGCACAGGATCTTGGGCCTGGTATCAGCGCTTTCCTCTGTCACAATCTTTTCTCCCTAGAATACCAATGCGGCGGGATCTATTCCACGCCGGTGTCCAGCGGCATATATTGTAACAGAATCGACCCCGGAAGTCAAACAACGGACTGTCACTTCTGCCCTCTCCGTCCATTCACGATCGGGCCGGCCATAGCCACGGCCAGGCCTCAGCCCGGCGCTGGGCCAGCTCGCCGCCGTAGTCGCTCGATCTCGGCCAGGCTGCTCCCCTCGTCGCCCAATGTCAGCAGGTGCTGCTTGTCGAAGGCCAAACGCGTGGCGGTCTGGAAGTAGCGCCCCACCGCCCGGGCGCCCAGCCGCCCACCCTGGCGCCGCGCCTGCCAATGAACCTGCCAGCGACGCCTGGCCGAGTACAGCAGGTCGAACTCCTGGGGGCTCAGTGCTCCTCGCTGCACTTCTTCGCTCAGCCCGCGTCTCGATCCAGCGTCGCTCGGTGCGCAGGTCCAGCGCGATCAGAATGCCCAACGCCAGCACGCCGCTCCAGTCCACGAGCGCGCTGAAACCCAGGGACAGAAACACCGTCCGCTCCACCAGGGTCGCTCCGACGTTGTGCAGGCTGTGCATCACCACAGCCAGCAATCCCCCGATCAACAGCGCCAGCAGCCGCCGCTTCTGGCTCCGGACCAACCGCGCGTAACCGACGCTTGCCCCGAGAAGCCCTGTCCAGAAGGCATGGTTGAAGCCAAATACCACCGTCCGCAGAAAGATGTTGATCAGCCCGGCGCCTAGTCCATGTTGGCTCATGATCGGAACGAAATAGGCGACAATGTCCTCCGTCATGGCAAAGCCAAAGCCGATCATCGCCCCAAAGACGATCCCGTCCAGCACACCGTCGAATGCTTTGGGGACGACCAGAAGCAGGAAAATGAGGGCGATTCCTTTGGCGCTTTCTTCGATGAGGGGGGCACCCACGCTGGCGCTCAACAGCCTGCCCACCAGGCTCTCGGTGCCCAGGGTTGACAGCGGCAGGGCGAAGGCGACCTCGAGAATGATCGACAGGATGGCGGCCGGTCCGGCTCCCCACAGAAAGGCCACCGCCAACAGTCCGACCGGCTCCTTTTCATAGCGGTCGATCCACCACAATAGCAGCACATAGCCTGCTGTCGGGATCAGTGCTCCCAGGATCGCTACTGCCACGATGGCCATGGACAGGCCGGTCTCCTTTCTTGTCCCTGAAGTGACAAATCCATTATATCATGAGGCGCCGGGATTCGCAATCAGCGCATAGAACACCGGCATGAACACCAGCCGCTCTCCAGACTCGATGGCGGCCTGGTCGGCTGCCCGGAGCCGGGACAGTTCGTCGGGCGGCACCATGCCGGCCAGTGACCGCATCCACAGCCCCCACTCACGGTCGAATTCGGCGCGCAGTGTGCCCAAGTCCCACAAGCCGGGGATGACCCCCACCTCGGTCTGTCCGGCGGGGAACAGCGCCCTCAGCTTGCGCCCCAGCAGCGGATCGGCTCCCTCGCTCCGCAGCGCATCGGCCTGCCAGCGGCCAAGGGGTAGGTCGGGGTAATCGATCCGCCCGCCATAGTCCGGTTCGGCGCAGACCAGGATCGCGCCGCCAGGCCGGGTCACTCGCATCATCTCTTTTGCCGCCCGGCCCGGATCCCGGCACCACAGCAGCACAAAGTGGCAGGCGGTCACGTCGAACCAGCCGTCAGGAAAAGGCAGATCGTGGGCATCGCCCAGCCGGTACTCGGCATGGCTGCCCTGTGCCGCATGCTTTACGGAGATCCCCTTCTGGGGATGGCGGCCCTGCTGCCGGGCAAAAGCCACCATGGCCGGATCGATGTCCAGCCCGATCACGTCGCCCTTCGTTGACGCTGCCAGCTCCTCGGTGACCACGCCCGTGCCGCTGCCCACGTCCAGCACCCGCCTGGCCCGTAGCAGGTTGGCCCGCCGGTACAGATACTGCCGGGTGGCCCGCGTCCAGCCCGCCTGCCGGCCGAACTGCGCGTCCCATTCCTCAAGCGTCATCTCGGTCGCCATCACTTCCTCCATCCCTGGTACCTAGTATATCATAACCCGGTGGTTGCTACACAATCTGCACGAGTTGTCAACTTGGCCTACTCCCGACAAGCGTGGTAGAATCCTGGTATGGAAACCAATCTGAAAATCCAATCGCTTGGCGGTTACGCCGACGATACCCGCCTAAACGTCCGCTATCGCACCCATGCACTCTATACCGTCGATCCGGTCGATTTTGGCCAGTGGACGCTGGAGCGGCTGGCCTGGCGTGGCGACGAGACGGGTCCTGGACGTGGGCTGCGGGCCCGGCGACCTCCTGCGCGAGATGGCCCGCCAACAGCCAAGCTGGGGAGCGCTAGTCGGTTTTGACCTGTCGCCGGGCATGGCTCGCCGCGCCGCCGAGCTGGCCAAAGGCCTGCCTATCTGCTTTTTCGTCGGCGATGCCCAGGCATTGCCCTTTCCCGACGCCCACTTTGACGTGGTCATGGCCCGCCATGTGTTGCCCTATGTGCCGGACATCGACCGGGCCGTGGCCGAAGCTGCCCGTGTCCTCCGCCCTGGCGGCGGCTTCGTGGCAACCACTAATGGCGCTTGCAGCATGCCCGAATACCTGGCCTACCTCGAGCGGGCAGCAACCTGCTTCCCAGGCCTCATCAACGTCGAGCCTGTAAGCAACCGCTTTTCTCTGGAAGATGGCCCTGACTTTCTGTCTTCCCATTTCGATCGCGTCGAGACCCATACGCTGCGAGGTACGTTGCGCTTTCCCTCCGCTCAGCCATTCATCGACTATGTAGCCAGCGCCCGGGCCGACACCATGCGCCCTGGGCACACCGACGGCGAGTGGCAGGCGATCCTGGACATGATCCGCGCCGAGGCCGAGGCGCACATCGCCCGCCACGGTCGCCTGGACGTGACCAAGATCGCCGGCGCCCTGGTGGCGGTCAAGGCGCCGACGAAGGAGTGCTGATCTGTGGTCCGCAGCCTCAGACGGCCCTGCATGTGGTTGTCGGCTCGCCGTGAGGCCCTCCTCCTGACCCTGATCCTGGCCGCTGCCGCCGCGCTGCGCCTCTACGGCCTGACCTGGGACAGCGGCCAGTGGCTCCATCCTGACGAGCGGCAGATCTACTTTCGTCACCCTGGGCCTGCACTGGCCCGACAGCCTGGGTGAGGCTCTCAGCCCGGCCAGCCCGCTCAACCCTGGCTTCTTTGCCTACGGCTCGCTGCCCCTCTACCTGCTCCGCCTGGTCGCCGCGCTCGCGTCCCTGCTGTGGCCGGCCGTCCGCGACCCGGACAACCTGCACCTCGTCGCCCGCCCCCTGTCGGCCCTGTTCGACCTGGGCACCATCTACCTCACCTATCGCCTGGCCCGCACCCTGTGGCCCACCGTCAGCCGCCCCCAGCCGCAGGCGGCCCTGCATGTGACGGGGTCTGCGTCAGCTCAAGCCTTCCTTCCTCGCGCACCCGGCCCGAGGGTGTCGGGTTGCTGGCTGCTGCCCTGGTCGGCGTGGCCGTCCTGCACATCCAGCTCGCCCACTTTTACACCGCCGATACCCTCCTCACCTTCTTTGTCATGCTCACTCTGAACCTGGCCGCCGGCGTGGCCCGCACTCCCAGCCTGCGCCGTAGCGCCGCCCTGGGCGTCGCGCTGGGCCTGGCCCTCGCCACCAAGCTGACCGCCGCTCCGCTTCTCCTTCCGGTCCTGGTTGCATTCATCGGCCGTCAACCCCCGGCCGTCAGCGCGCAGCCCTCGACCGGTGAGGGCGGGAGCGAATACCAGAATCACGGATCAAGTATCTGGTGCTAGCTTTCGCCGCTGCCGCTGCCACCTTTGTTATCGCCCAACCCTATGCCCTGATCGACTGGCAGACCTTCATAGCCCAGACTGTCCGCGAATCGCAGATCGCCTGGGGCCGGCTGGATGTGCCCTACACGCGGCAGTACGCCGGCACCCTGCCCTACCTTTACCCCATTCGTCAGACGACGGCTGTGGGGCCTGGGTCTGCCGCTGGGCCTGGTCGTCTGGAGCGCCCTGGCGGTGGCCCTGGTCCGCTGGCTGCGCCGTGGCGCCTGGCCTGAACGCCCTGCTCCTGGCCTGGGCCGGCCCCTACCTGGCCGTCTCCGGCATCCTCTACGCCAAATACCTGCGCTACATGCTGCCTCTGATCCCGGTCCTGTGCCTTCTGGCCGCTCGCCTTTGCTTTGATCTGGAAGAGCATCTCCGCACGGCCAGTGGGACATCGCTTGTTGGCCGTCGGTCGTTGGCTGCTTGTCATTGTGTCGTTGTCCTATGCCCTTGCCTTTGTCACTCATCTACGCCTCCCCCCACTCCTGGCTCACCGCCTCCGAATGGATCTACCGCCACATACCCACCGGCAGCACCCTGGCTGTGGAGGATTGGGACACGGCCTTGCCGCTACCCCTCGACGTAGACGGCCGGCCCCGCCGCATCGAGGAATACAACGTCTACACCCTGCCCTTGTACGACGAGCCGGACGCCGAGCGCAAGTGGGCGGCGATGGCCGACGATCTGGCCGCCAGCGACTATGTGATCATCGCCAGCCGCCGGCTCTACGGCTCGATCCCGCGCCTGCCGGAGCGCTATCCGGTCACCACCCGCTATTACGAGCTGCTGTTTGCCGGCGACCTGGGTTTTGAGCTGGCCGGCGAGTTCACCCGTGGTCCGGCCTGGCTCAACCCGCGAGTGCAGCCCCTCCCGGCCCTGTCCGGTGCTGCCGCCAGTCTGGTCATCCCCGACGAGAGTTTTGTCGTCTATGACCACCCGCGGACGCTGATCTTGCGCAACGCCGAGCGCCTGCCGTCTGCTGAGCTCCTGCGGCGCCTGGCGCCCTAGTCCGGCCTTGTCCTGGTGACATCCCCTAGCGGGGATCTCCGTAACCTTTGCCATCGCCCGCCAAACGGTGTTATAATCGGTCGCCTGAGAGGAATCGGCCTTGAAAAAAGCACGCATCTGGATCGGCATCGTCATCAGCATCATCGCCCTGGCCATCGCCTTCCGCAAGATCGATTTGAGCCAGGTCTGGGCGGCGATAACCAGGGTCAACTACTGGTTCCTGGCCGCTTCCCTGCTGCCATTGCTCCTCTTTGTCGTCCTGCGCGCCTACCGCTGGCGGCTCCTGTTTTATCCCAAACAGGGCCTGCGCATCCGCAACCTTCTGGCGGTCATCAATCATCGGCTACCTGCTGAGCAATATCTCTGCCCGCCCGCCTGGGCGATGTCGCCCGCGCCTACCTGATCGGCGACACCGAAGAGGTCAGCCGGACGGTCGCCTTCTCGACCATCGTCGCCGAGCGGGTGCTCGATGCCCTGTTCGCCGTCATCGGCTTTTTCATCGTCCTGCCCTTTGCGCGCGTCCCCGACTGGATGATCCGCTCCGGCTTGATCGTGGGCGCGGCGGTGCTGGCTGCTATCGTCCTTTTTGTCGTGCTCGTGCGGCGGCGGGAGTGGACCCTCCGCCTGCTGGATCGCATCCTCCAGGCGGTGCACTGGCCCGACGCCGAGACGATGGCCCGCTTTTGGGGTCGCCTGGCCGAGCGGACCCGTCTGCGCTTCCTGGCCCGGCTGCCGTGGGCCGATCGCCCGCGACTGGCCGGCGTGGCCGGTTCCCTGATCGACGGCCTGAGCGGCGTCACCACCCTGCGCCTGGGACCGCCTCTGCTCCTCTGGTCGGCGATCATCTGGGCCGACATCGCCGTCTACTACTGGCTCGTCCTGCTCGCCTTTGACCCGGCCCAGCCCTTCGTCGCCGGTCTGGCCGTCTCGTCGGTGACCGCGCTGGGCATGACCATCCCCTCGTCGCCCGGCTACCTCGGCGTCTTTGAGGTCTTGACCCGCGAGACGATGGGCCTCTTTGGCATGGCGCCAGAGATGGCCCTGAGCTACGCCCTCGTTGCCCACGCGATCGTCTATGTCGTCTTCACCCTGCTGGGGCTGGCCAGCATGGTCCAGCAGAACCTGACCTACTCGGAAATCCAGAAGCGAATATCGACGGAGGCTTCAACACCTTCATGAAAGTCCTGATCGCCCTCACCTACTACCACCCTCACGTCAGTGGGCTGACCATCTACGTCAAGCGCCTGGGCACCGTCCTGGCCCAGCGCGGCCACCAGGTCACGGTGCTCACTTCGCACTATGATCGCACCCTCCCCTACGAGGAGACGATCGACGGCGTGCGTGTCGTCCGCGCCCCGGTCCTGTTTCGCATCAGCAAGGGCGTGATCATGCCCACCTTCCCTTTCCTGGCCTGGCGGCTCATGCGCCAGCACGACGTGGCCAGCGTCCACCTGCCCCAGTTCGAAGCCAGCCTGCTGGCCCTGTTGGGCCGTCTGGCCGGCAAGCCGGTGGCGCTGACCTACCACTCTGACCTGCGCCTGCCCAAAGGCTGGTTCAACCGCTTGGCCGACCAGGTGATCTTTGTCAGCAACTATATCGCCGGCCGCCTGGCTCACGCCATCGTGGCCTACACCGACGACTTTGCCCAGCATTCCGGCTACCTGTCGCACTTTGTCGGCAAGGTGCGGGTCATCCCGCCGCCGGTCATCATGCCCCCGCCCGATCCTGCCGCCGTCGAGGCGTTCCGGGCCCAGCACGACCTGGCCGGCCGGCCGGTGGTGTGCATGGCCGCCCGGCTGGCGACCGAAAAGGGCGTCGAAGTGCTGATCCAGGCTCTGCCCCGCCTTCTGGAGGTCTTTCCCCGGCTCAAGGTCCTCTTTGCCGGGCAATACCAGGACGTGATGGGCGAAGAAGCCTACTACCGCCGCATCATGGCCCTGATCGAGCAGCTGGGCACAGAGCACTGGGAGTTCCTGGGTGTGCTGAGCCAGGCGCAGATGCCTGCCTTCTTTGCTGCCTGCGACGTGCTGGTTGTGCCCAGCCTCAACTCGACCGAAACGTTCGGCCTGGTGCAGGTCGAGGCCATGCTGTGCGGCACCCCATCCATCGCCAGCGACCTGCCCGGCGTCCGCCAGCCGCCGCGCATGACCGGCATGGGCGAGGTGGTGCCCATCGGCGACTCGTCTGCCCTGGCCGAGGCCATCATCCGCGTCATCCAGCACCGCGACGACTATGTGCGGCCGCGCCCGCAGATCGAGGAGGCATTCAGCCTGGAGCGCACCATGGGCGGCTACGAGGCGCTGTTCGAAGAGCTGCTCGGCAGCCGGGACACATCAGCGGGAGAGCTCGGGGTGACGAAAGGCCGGCGCGCGGCAGCGTTGCTGCTTTTGGCTGCAGCGTTGGGCCTGGCGACGTTGGGGCAGTTCTACTTTTTTCGCCGGCGGGACTACCTGTGGGACGGCGTGGTCTTGTACGCGCTGGCCGTGCTCTGTTTCCTGCTGGCCTGGCGGCAGCTTTCTCCCCGAACGGCAGTGGCTCACCTCGTCCGGTTGCGCGCTGTACGCCGGTCGCTGGCCGGCTCAGGCGATCCTCCTGGCCGCCGGCCTGTTTTTTGCCTTCGTCGCCAGCCTGATGTCGAGGGGGCGTGCCTGGAACCAGACGACGACCGACGCCGTAATCGTGTGGCTGATCGGCATCGTCTGCGCCGTGGCCGCCTGTTGACCCGCAAATCGTGTGGCCGGCGGCCGCCAGGCGCTTTCCCCAGGTCATGGCTGCCGGGCCCAGTGCCCTGTGCCGGGCAACCTCCTGCTCTGGCTGCGTCGCATCTCGCGTGCTACATGGCTCGAGATCGCCACCGTGGCCGCGCTCACCCTTCTGGCCTTCCTGCTGCGGGCCACTGCCCTGGACAGCGTGCCGTACACTCTGGGCGGCGACGAGGCGTGGCACGGGCTGCTGGCCCGGCAGGTGCTCCGCGGCGAGCATGCGCAACCCCTTTGTCATGGGCTACATGTCGATGCCCACCTTCTTCTACTGGCCGCTGAGCTGGTCGCTGTGGCTGGTGGGCGATGGGATGGTCGGGCTGCGGCTGCCGGCGGCCCTGGCCGGCACGCTCACCGTGCCCCTCTTCTATGGGCTGGTGCGATCCCTATGGGGCCGGCGCACCGCCCTCCTCAGCGCACTGTTCCTGGTCACCTACGACTATCACATCCATTACAGCCGGCTGGGGGCCAACAACGTCTGGGATCCCCTGTTCGCCGTGCTGATCTTCTGGGCGGTGGACCGCGGCCTGGCCAAGAGGCCGGGAACGGCTCGCGCGCCTCTCCGAGTGAGGCCTTTGATCCTGGCCGGCTTGGTGCTTGGCCTGGCCTTCTACTTTTACACCGGCGCGCGGCTGCTGCCGATCCTGGTAGTCGTGTATGCCGCTCTTTGTCTGGCTCCAGCGGCGGCGCGATTGTCGGAGCCAATCGGGTGGCGTGTCGCTCGGTGAGCTGATCCGGCCGCTGGCTGTGATCGGCGTGGCGCTGGTCATCGTCGCCGGGCCGATCCTCAGCTTTGCCCTGGCGCACCCCGACGACTGGAACGCCCGCGTCAACCAGATCGGCATCATCCAATCGGGCTGGCTCGCCCGCGAGCCGGGGCTGACCGGCAAGAGCACCGCCCGGATCCTGGCCGAGCAGTTCCTGCGATCGGCGGGCGCCTTTCACGTCTATGCCGACCGCACCGTGTGGTACGGCGCCGACCGGCCGCTGCTCGGTTTCCTGGCCGGCATCCTGGCCCTGCTGGGCATGGCCTGGGCCGTTGCCCACTGGCGCGAGCGGCGCTACTTCCTGGTGCTGATCTGGTTCTGGGGTGTCATCCTCACCGGCGGCATGCTGACCGAAAGCCCGCCCTCCAGCCAGCGGCTGGTGATGGCCATCCCCGCCGTCTGCCTGCTGGTCGCCGCCGGGCTGGAGCAGACGGTGGGCCTGGCCCGGCGGCTGCTGGCGCGCGCCCCGTCGCCGAAAAGCTGGCCCTGGGGCTGCTGATCGTGGCCCTGGCGGCGAGCAACATCCACTACTATTTCGTCGACTTTCATCCCATCCCACCGCTACGGCAGCCAGAACGGCGAGACGGCGACGATGATCGGCCACTACCTGCGCGGCCAGGCACGCCGGCACCCAGGTCTACTTCTTGGGCGCGCCGCGCATCTATTGGGGGTTCGGGACGATGGGTTTCCTGGCGCCGCAGGTCGCGGGACACGACATCGAGCAGCCGCTCACCGGCCCGCCCGATCGTGCCCGACGCGGGCCAGAGCATGCGTGTTCGTCTTCCTGCCCGAGCGCGCCGGCGAGCTAGAGTGGGTGCAGGCAGCCTTCCCCGGCGGCCAGGTGCGCGAGTTCCATGACGATCGGGAGAGCCTGCGATTTGTCGCCTATGAGGCATCGCCTTGATGGGGCGTGTGAGCCACTGAAACTGCGAAAGGACACGCAAGACCGCCCGGTCTTTCGCGTCCTTTCGTATGCCTGCATGGTCCACGGCTGGCGGCGTTACTAGTCTGCGGAGATTCTCCGGCCTTCCAGTTTCTCGGCCTCTTCCACAACCTCCTCGCCACTTCGCGCCCGCCACCACAGCGCCAGCAGGCCCGCGCCGGCCAGCACCGCCAGTGCCAGGTCCACGATCTGCGCCAGCCGCCAGCCGACGACATAGATCGCCTCGTCGCCGCGCGTGAACTCGAGGAAAAAGACCGCCGGTGAAGTACAGGAGCAGAAGCATCAGGAAGGCCGCCCCGGGAAAGGGCCAGCGCCGGCGCAGCAGCCAGAAGACGGCCAGCAGGATCAGCGAAAAGCCCGCTCCCACCGCCTGCGTGGCAAAGCGCGACGCCTCGACGCCGTACAGATCGGGCAGGACCGCGTAGCCAAGCCCTTCGCCCATCGCCCCGTAGACACAGCCGCCCAGCAGGCAGGCGATCCAGCCAAAGACCAGGCCGAGTCGCCAGGCTGAGCGTCAGGGTGTCGGCGAGCTTGAGCAGGTAGGACAAGACGCCCTCTGTCGCTGCCGATCGGGACTGCAGGATAGCCGACCAGGATCAGCGCGGCCAGCCCGCCCAGGAACGCGCCATGGAAAGACAGCCCACCTTCCCAGATGCGCAGCGCCCGGACCCAGTCCTCGCTGAACGCCTCCAGGTTGCCGAGCACAAAGCCGATCCGCCCGCCCACGATGCCGCCGACGATGGTCCACAGGCCGGCGTCCAACGCCGCCTCGCCCGCCATGTCGCCTCGCTCGCTGCCCAGGACCCGCTTGCCCTCCAGGTAGGCCACCACCAGGGCCAGGATCAGGCCCAGGTCGAGAAAGACGGTGTAACTGGAGATGCTGACTTGCCGATGGTCAAGAGTGTCGGATGCATGGCTAATCCCGCAGCCCTTCCACGATGCGGACGTAGCGGTCGGCCAGCGCCTTGGCCTCGCTGTCGCTCCGCGCCTCGACATAGACGTGGAACCTGGGAAAGTCGGGGTCGGGCAGGATGAGCACCCATTCCCCCTCGCCCAGCACGATCTTGATGCCGTCGATCAGCTCGGCGCGGCGGCTCTTGTACTGCTCGTTCAGCAGGCGCATGACCGTCCCTTTGGCCTCCCAGGGGCAGGACACCTCGCGATGGTCGACGTAGTAGGGGGGCAGCCCGGCCACGACGTCGGCCAGCGTCGTCTGCTGCGCCGCCAGGAACTCGATCAGCTTGACCGTGGCGATCAGCCCGTCGATCGACGGCTGGAACTGGGGAAAGATATAGTTTCCCGTCCCGTCGGCGGCCATGATCACCCCGCGGCGGGCCGCCGCTTCGGCCAGGTCGTGGAGGTCCACCTTGCAGCGCACCACCCGCCCGCCGTGGTCCTTGGCGATCTTTTCAAAGATGCCGGGCATGTGCACCGGCACGACGATCGTGCCGCCCTCGTTGGCGCGCCAGGCCAGCATCGCCAGCGCGGCGCTGGCCGATACCGGCGGCACCAGGCTGGCCGTGGTGATCGACCAGAAAGACCTTTTCGCCGCCCACGTCGAGCCGCACGCCCAGCTGCGCCCCCAGCGCGCCGGTGATGATCTGCAACGTCTGCAGCGCCTTGTCGAACTCCTCGGGCAGCACCGACATCTTTTCGCCGTCGACGTGGGCGGCCAGGGGGACCACCTCCACGTCCAGCGTGCTCAGGATCGGCGGCAGCACCTCCGAGGTCGGGGCATAGGCATAATCGACGATGATCTTGAACTTGGCCTGGCGGATGGCCTCGACGTTCTTCACTGCATCCAGGAAGCCCTTGCTGTAGGTCTCGACCACCTGCGGGCGCGTAGTCGATCGTCGCCGATCTCGTCCAGGTAGACCCGCCGAAAGTCCTCGCGGAAAAAGACCCGCTCGATGTTCCGCTCGGCGTTCTTGCTCAGGTCGCGGCCCTGGCTGTCAAAGAAGCGGATGTCCACCACCCGCCGGTCAAAGGGCGACAGGCGCACGTGGACCCCGCCGGCGGCCTGCGTGGCCTTGGTGTAGTAGCGGGCCACCGGGATCGGCATCGATTGCAGGTCGGCGACGTTGATGCCGGCCGAGGGCAGGCCGGAGATGATGGCCCGCTTGATCATGCGCGGGCTGCGGTGCGGGTCGCGGTTGATGGTCACCGTGCTGCCCTTGGGCAGGGTGGCGCCAAAGGCAGCGCCGAGCCTGGCGGCAAACTCGGGGGTCAGGTCGACGTTCACCACGCCGGTCACGCCAAAGCGCCCAAACAGGACGCGCCGCCCCCGGGCGCCCCAGATGATGCTCGTCTTGACCGTGGCGCCCGGCTCGATCTCCTTGTCGGGCCAGATCTTGACGTTGGCGTGGATGACGGCGCCCTCGCCGACGATCGAGTTGTCGCCGACCACCACCCCTTCGAAGAGCACCGCCTTGCTCTTGATCGTGCACTGCCGGCCGACGATGGCGCCGCGGATCTCGGCGCCTTCGCCGATGTAGCAGTTGCGCCAGAGGATGCTGCGGTCGATGTGTGCCCGGTTGTCGACGATGGTATAGTCTGCGGATAGTCGTCGGACCGTGGATGATCACCCCGCCCTTGATCTTGACCTCGTCGCCCAGGTAGATCGGGCCGTAAAGCTGGGCATCGGGCGCGATCTCCACGCCGTCCCACACCAGATGTTGCCGCCGATGTGCTGGCCCAGCTCTTCGACCTGCACCCGGTGGTTGAGCACGTCGCCGTTGGTGCGCATATACTCGCCGATGTTGCCCACGTCGCACCAGTAGCCGCCGGCCACATAGCCATACAGGGGACGTCCGGCTTCCAGCAGCTTGGGGAAGACGTCCTTGCTCCAATCGGTGGGCACGCCCGGCTGGATCAGGTCCAGCACCGACGGGATCGATCACATAGATGCCGGTGTTGACCGTGTCCGAGATCACCTCGCCCCACGACGGCTTTTCCAGGAACTGGGTGATCCTGCCATCCTGGATCGGTGATGATCACCCCGTACTCGAGCGGGTTGGGCACGCGGTACAGGGTCAGGGTCGCCTCGGCCTTTTTGGCCTGGTGGAAGTCGATCACCTGCTGCAGGTTGATGTCGGTCACCGCGTCGCCGCTGATGACGATAAACGGCTCGTCCAGGTACTGCTGCGCGTTCTTGACGCTGCCGGCCGTGCCGAGGGGCGTCTCTTCGATGGCATAGTAGATCTTCATGCCCAGGCTGTGGCCGTCGCCAAAGTAGTTCCTGGATGTCCTCGGGCAGATACTGCAGGGTGAGCACGACCTCGGTGATGCCGTGGCGCTTGAGGAGGTCCAGGATGTGGCCGATGACCGGCTTGGAGACCATCGGCACCATCGGCTTGGGCCGGTTGATCGTCAGAGGACGCAGCCGGGATCCCTCACCGCCAGCCATCACAACCGCTTTCATCGCTCGCTCCTTTCCGCAGACGCAATCGCCAAGATAGGGCAGTGACAATAATACCACAAATGGCCCCAGACGCCAAGCGCACGCGGAGCCGCAACAGGGCGGGGAGCATTTGGCCGGCTGCACCGGGACGAAAACCCCATCCACTCTCGTCTGCAACCACCGGTGAGAGCTTAGGTTTGCCATGGGTGAACGTGGATGTGGTAGACATAGCGACAACACCTGGACCAACCAGGCTGCCGCCGTTCGCCCGTCCGCGCGATGCGGCCATGCCATGGCCTCCCTCGGCGGGGACCAGGTGCTCCTGTTTGGCGGGTGGGACGGCTCCTGTGACGGCGAGACCTGGGTCTATGACCTCAGCGACAACGCCTGGACGCAACAAACCCCCGCCGCCGCTCCGTCCGGACGATACTGGCATGCCATGGCCTCCCTCGGCGGGGACCAGGCGCTCCTGTTCGGCGGGCAGGATGACACCGGCCTGAACGACGAGACCTGGGTCTATGACCTCAGCGCCAACACCTGGACGAACCAGTCCCCTGCCACCGCCCCGTCCGCACGATTCGCCCATGCCATGGCCTCTCTCGGCGGGGACCAGGTGCTCCTGTTTGGCGGGTACAATGGCAGCAGTCATTACGGTGATACCTGGGTGTATGACCTCGGCGCCAACACCTGGACCAACAAAGCCCCCGCCGTTCGCCCGTCCGCACGAGATTCCCATGCCATGGCCTACCTCGGCGGGGACCAGGTGCTCCTGATCGGCGGGTGGGATGCACGGTCCTATGACGGTGAGACCTGGGTCTATGACCTCAGCGACAACACCTGGACGCACCGGGCCCCTGCCACCGCCCCGTCCGCACGAGCTTACTATCCCATGGCCTCTCTCGACGCGGACCAGGTAGTCCTGTTTGGCGGGGACGATGGCTCCTTTGACGGTGAGACCTGGCTCGCGACTGGATTCTACAACCACCCGCACGTGGCCGGCGCAGGGCCGGACCAGACCGTGAGCACGCTGGCCCTGGTCGCGCTGGACGGCAGCGGGAGCACCGACCCTGACGGCGACCTGCCGCTGACCTATCTATGGACGCAGACCGGCGGACCGGCGGTGGCGTTCAGCACCCGCACCTGAGTGTGACCACCTTCACTGCGCCGGGCGATCCGGCTGTGCTGACGTTCACCCTGACCGTCACCGACAGCCTGGGGCCGCCCGATCCCACACCGGATGAAGTTGTGATCACGGTGAACAACCAGCCGCCCGGGGCCGGCGCGGGGCCGGACCAGACCGTCAGCAGGTTAGCCCTGGTCACCCTGGACGGCAGCGGGAGCAGCGACCCGGACGGCGACCTGCCGCTGACTTATCTGATGGGCGCAGACCGGCGGCCCGGCGGTGACGCTCAGCGACCCGATTGCGCGTCAGGCTTGCCTTCACCGCGCCGCCCGACCCGGCGGTGCTGCGTCATGGAGTGACAGGTGCAGGCAGGACCTTGTATCCGCCTCACCTGGGGCTATTGCCCGGTCCAGGCTTCCAAGCCTTCTACACCTGGGTGCTATTGACCGGCCATGGCTTCCAGCCTTCTAGTCTTTGTCAGCCTGGAGCTTGAAGCCGTAGCCCCGCACGGTCACGATGTAGTCGTGGTCGGGGTCGAGCTCGCGCAGGCGGAGGCGGATGCGCCGGACGAGGGCATCGATCGCCTCGTCGCTGATCCCCTCGGCGCTGTCTTCAGGCCACAGGACGGTGATCACCTCGTCACGGCTGTAGACCCTGCCGGGCTGATCGTCGAGCAACGTCAATAAGGCTGAACTGGACATAAGACAAGGGCGGGGTCAGCAGGCGGCCCCGGATCCACACCTGGCGTTTGTCCCGGTCCAGGTGAGGCCCGATGGCCGGGCCTCACCGGGCAGCGGCGCCGTGGAACCATAGTCGACGAAGGTTAGCTTGATCAGCGGGGTGACCTGCACCTGGTCGCCGTCGGTCAGGGCAGCAGGCCCGGCGATCCGTTGGCCGTTGACGAGGGTGCCGTTCTTGCTGTCCTGATCCACGACGACGTAGCGCCCTTCCTCGCGGCGTAGCTGGGCGTGGTAACGTGACACCCAGCGGTCGTCCACGACTATGTCGTTGTCCTCGGCGCGGCCGATGGTGGTAACTGCCTTGGCCAACGGCCAGCGGCCCTTGATCTCTTCGCCCTCCATCCACACCAACAGGGCTGCCTCTTTTTGCTCCACGTTCCCTTGCCTCCTTGACAGGCAGTAGCGAATGATATACTATTCTGTCCATGCACCAGGAGTTGCAGACCGGTACTGTCCTGCGCGACCGCTACGAGCTCCTCGGCCTGATCGGCCAGGGAGGCATGGGGGCGGTGTACAAAGCCGCCGACCGCCGCCTGCCCGGTCGCCTGTGCGCCGTTAAAGAAACCTGGCCGCCGCCCGGCATCAGTCCTGAGGCGCTGGCTCAGGCCCGCAAGCAGTTCCTGCGCGAAGCCAGCACATTGGCCCGCCTGGACCATCCCAACCTGCCCAAGGTGTCCGACTATTTCAGCCTGGCCCCATCGGGTGGCGACCGGCCGGACCTGGAGCGCGATTACCTGGTCATGGACTATGTGCCCGGCCAGGATCTCCACCAGATGGTGCAGGACGCCAGCCGCGAAGGCCGTTTTCCGGAAGAACGGCAGGTGCTGGGCTGGATGGCGCAGTTGTGCGACGCCCTTGCCTATCTGCACCGCCAGGAACCCCCGGTCCTGCATCGTGACATCAAGCCGGCGAACGTCAAGCTGACGCCTGAGGGCCGGATCAAGCTGGTGGACTTTGGGCTGGTCAAGCCGCTCGACCCCGACGACCCCAAGACGCTCACCGGGCTGCGCGGGATCGGCTCGCTGCCCTACACACCGATCGAGCAGTATGCCGGCGACCTGGGGCACACCGACACCCGCAGTGACGTGTACAGCCTGGGCGCCACCCTCTACCATCTGCTGACCGGCCGGCCTCCGGCCAGCGCCCAGGACCGCTTTCTCGATCCGCAGGTGTTGCCCCCGCCCCGCGAGATCAATCCGGCCATCTCCCCTGAGGTGGAGCAGGCAATGATGGCCGCCCTGGCCCTGCACCCCAACGACCGGCCGCCGTCGGTGGCCGCCTGGGCCGAGATGCTTAGCCGCGCCGCACCCACGAGCCCGGTTGCCGTTGCCGGCGCACGGGTGGCCCAGGATCAGCGGCTGGGGCCAGGCGCTGCGGCAGAACTGGTGGCTGGTGTTGATCGCCCTGGTTGCCGTCGCAACGGCGGTCATTTTAACGTTCCGCTAGGCTTCCCCTACAGTCCTTTGGACT
Source organism: uncultured Chloroflexia bacterium (assembly GCA_963749455.1). GTDB lineage: Bacteria > Chloroflexota > Anaerolineae > JAAYZQ01 > JAAYZQ01 > JAFGOG01. The sequence goes on along the minus strand of CAVVMX010000002.1, from coordinate 105,397 downwards.
GTACTGGACAGCGGTCACCCAGCGTGCTCCCCTTCGGGTTGCACTGTACAGCGATCCCCCCAAGGGGGAGAGAGCAGCATAGCTAGTTTTCAGGATAACACGGAACAGAGGCCATGTCAATTGACAGGCGATTTGTTTCTGGATATAATGGACGTGCGGGCGAATAGCTCAACCGGGAGAGCACTTCCCTTACAAGGAAGGGGTCACAGGTTCAAACCCTGTTTCGCCCATGTGCAGCAAGCGGGGGTCAGAAGCAGCCCCCTTTTTCATGCTTGAGGCCAAAGAGAAGAGGATCGCGTCCTGTAGGTCACCATGTTCCCAAAAGCCACAGTGAAGAGTCGACGCCATGAGCTGGCCATACGGGTGGCCCTGCTCGCCATCCTGGTGATGGGCGGCTGCCTTTCGCCTGTACAACGTCAACTGGGACAAGGGCACCTATCACATCCACCCCGACGAGCGGAATACGGCGATGGTCATCACCGCCATCCAGTGGCCGTCGAGCCTGGGCGAGTATTTTGACACGAGCCGATCGCTCCTCAACCCCAGCAACGTCGACCGCACCTATTTCTACGGCACGCTGCCCCTGTTCCTGACCAAGTTCGTGGCCATACAGCTCGACCAGGTGGTCGAGCGAGCCGGAGGATTTTTCCAGTCCGCGCCTGACCGACTATGACCAGATCCACCTGGTGGGCCGCGTCCTGTCGGCTCTCTTTGACCTGGCCACGGTGCTGTTGCTCTTTTTCCTGGCCCGCCGGCTGTTCGACTGGCGGGTCGGGCTGCTCGCCTCGTTCCTGCTGGCCCTGGCCGTGCTGGACATCCAGGGCTCGCACTATTTCGCCGTCGATACCTTTCTGACCTTCTTTGTCACGCTCACCCTGTGGTTCACCCTCGACCTGGCCGAGGGCAAGGGCTGGCACTTCATTCCTGGGCGCCGGGCTCAGCCTGGGGCTGACCATGTCCTGCAAGGTCAGCGTCTTCCTGCTGGCGGTGCATCGTCGCTCATCGGAGCCTGGATCGGGCTGCGGCGGCGGCTGGCCGAGGAGGCAGGCTCGGATCACGCCACGGAGCGCGTTCTTGCCGGGCTGCTGCTGGCCGGCATCGTCGCCTTTGCCGTCTTTCGGGTGGCCCAACCCTACGCCTGGGCCGGTCCGAACTATAACGGCTGGGACAGCCTCCCCGAGCCGTGGCGCGAGCGGGTCAGCCTCTTCCAGAAGGTCCCCGAGCCGATCCGGGCGGTTGCTCATGCCCAGCCCGCAGTGGATCGCCGACATCGTCTCGGCCGGGGCTCAGCAGACGGGCGAGGCCGACATGCCCTGGGGCCGGCAGTGGACCGAGCGCGCCCGGTGGGTCTATCCCATGGAGAACATGGTCCTGTGGGGCCTGGGGGTGCCGCTGGCCCTGGCCGCCTGGGCGGGAGTCCTGTTGGTCTCCGTCCAGCTCTTGCGCGCCTGGCGCCGCCGCCGCCTGGCCGAAGCGGCTCCGGAATCGCCGCCGCGAGATGTCCCTGGCAGCAGACGGCCGTTGGTTGCTGATCATTATCCCGCTCGCCTGGGTGTTGCTCCTGTTTGTCTGGCAGGGAGCCCAGTTCGTCAAGTCGATCCGCTACTTCTTGCCGATCTACCCTTGCCTGGCGCTCTTTGCCGCCTATCTGGTGGTCGCAGCCTGGGAGTGGGCCAGGAGCCGAGGGCGCGCCCTGCAAGGTCGCTGCCGGGGCGCTGGCAGCCTTTGTTCTGGTCGGCACGCTGGCCTGGGCGTTCGCCTTTATCCAGATCTACACCGAGCCGGTCACCCGGGTGCAGGCGACGCAGTGGATCTATGACAAGATCGAGCCCGGATCGGTCATTGCCAACGAGCACTTTGACGACCCCCTGCCGTTCAACATGCTCGGCAAGCTGGCATGGGAACCGGCGGGGCTGTACAAGAGCCTGGAGGTGACCTACCCCGGCAGCGAGGACCCGATCGACCAGTTACAGCTCTACGACGAAGACACGCCCGAAAAGCTGGTGATGCTGCTCGACGCCCTCGACCAGGCCGATTACATCATCATGAGCAGCGGCCGGCTGTCTACCTCGATCCCGCGCCTGCCGATGCGCTACCCGATGACCACCCGCTACTACCAGCTCCTGCTCGCCGGCAAGCTGGGCTTTGAAAAGGCGGTCGAGTTCCACTCCTACCCCCGCCTGTTCGGGATCGAGTTCAACGACGACAGCGCCGAGGAGCAGTTCACCGTCTACGACCATCCCAAGGTGCTGATCTACCGCAAGACTGAGGCGTATGACCGGACCAAGGTGCGGGCGCTGCTGAACGAGGGGATCGACTGGGCCAACGTGGCCCACTGGCTCAACCCCCGCGACGTGCCAGAGTGGAAGCGGACCCACCAGGAGCACAACGACCTGCTGCTGACGCCCGAGCAACGCCAAGTCCAGGAAGAGGGCGGCACCTGGGCCTCCATTTTTGACCGCAACAGCCTGTCCAACCGCTGGCCGACCGTCACCTGGTACCTGCTGGCAACTGTCCTGGGGCTGGCCACCCTGCCGCTGACCGTCGCCGCGCTGGGCTGGCTGCCCGACCGCGGCTACATCCTCGCCCGCCCGGCCGGCGTCCTGCTGCTAGCCTGGCTGTCGTGGATCCTGACCAATGGCACGCCGCTCCACTACACCCGCGGCACGATCCTGCTGGCCCTGGGGCTGATCGCCCTGGCGTCGGCGGCCACCTTCCTGTTCCCCGGCCAGCGCCGCCGCTTCGTCGACCTGTGGCGGACCCAGAAGCGGCTGATCGTGATCAGTGAGATCCTGTTTCTGCTGTTCTTTGCGCTTTTCTGGCTAATCCGGTGGGGGAATCCCGACCTGTGGCATCCCTACATGGGCGGCGAAAAGCCGATGGATTTTGCCTACCTCAACGCCGTCATCAAGAGCACCGAGTTCCCGCCCTACGATCCCTGGTTCGCCGGCGGCTATCTCAACTACTACTATTTTGGCCAGGTGATGGTCGGCACGCTGATCAAGCTGATCGGCATCGTGCCGTCGGTGGCCTACAATCTGGCGATCCCGCTGTGGTTTGCGATGACCGCGATGGGGGCGTTTAGCGTTACTTATAATCTTGTGGCCGGCAAAGGCCGCCGGCCACAAGATTGGGTGGACGGCCAAGTAGGACACGGCCGTATGTGTTTGGGGCGGTGGGGGCGCTGTTTGTGGCGGTGGTTGGCAATCTGGCAGAGATCTCTGTCCTGCTGCTCAAGTCTGGGCGAAGGGGTGGCAAGCACCTTCAAGAGCACCATCCCCGGATTGGCATTTCTGGTCCGGACGGTCATCGGGGCCTTTGAGGTGTTCTTTGGCGGCCGGGCGCTGCCGGTCGGCATCAACGAATGGTACTGGAACGCCAGCCGGGCCATCCCGACGCCGCCCGGCGAATCGGTCATCACCGAGTTCCCCTTCTTTACCTTCCTGTACGCCGACCTGCATGCGCACCTCATCGCGCTGCCGCTGGCCTTCCTGTCGCTGGCCGCAGCGCTGGCCTTGGTCAAGGGCGCGGACAAGGAAGGAGCAAAGAACCGGTCCACTCCGCTGACGCTACGGGACTCACTTCGTTCGTGGGCATGGCTGGCCCGCCTGGGACCGCTGCTGCTGATGGCCCTGGCCATCGGCGCCATGCGCTGCACCAATAGCTGGGATGTGCCGCCCCACCTGTTGGTAGCGCTCGGCGCGCTGAGCATTGCCGAGTTCTCGCGCCACGGGCAGCTCAATTGGCGGGTAGCAGGCAGTGTGGCCTGGCAGCTCGCTCTCCTGTTCATCCTGAGCTGGTCGGTGCTGTACCGGCCCTTCTGGGCCAGCTATGGCTCCTACTACAACAGCATCGCCCTGTGGACAGGGGCGCGGACGCCGCTGTGGGCCTATCTGGTGGTCCACGGCCTGTTCCTGTTCGCCATCGCCAGCTACCTGGTCGTGCGGGCCGTAGGCCGGGGGGATGGGTCGCGCCCCGATCCCGTCCTGCGCCGGCTGTGGCTGACGATCCGCCATCGTGCCAGCCGCGCCCGGCTGCGCGCCGCGGCGCGGATCGCCGGCGTGCGGAACCTGCCGGTGAGCCGGTGGGCCTGGGTGGGCCTGGGGCTGCTGATCGTGGTCGTGATCGCTGTGCCTTATCCCCGGCCGCGCCGATCCAGAGCTGGCCAGCGAGACGGATTTTGGCTACAAGAGCTGGGCCGTCTTTGGCCTGGGTCTGCTGCTGGCCGTCCCTGGGTTGCTGCTCCTGTTCCGCGCCCGCGTGTCGCCCACCGAACGGCTGTGGGCCTGGCTGGTGCTGTTAGGCCTGGCAATGACTCTCGGTGTGGAGGTGATCGTCATCCAGGGGGACATCGGCCGGATGAACACCGTGTTCAAGTTCTACATGCAGGTGTGGCTGATGTGGGGCGTGACCGCCGCCGCCGCGCTGGCCTGGCTGATCCCCCGCCTTGCGCGCTCGGCGGGCCGCACCGCAGGACAGACCGCGTGGCTGAGCGTCCTGGCCGTGCTGGTCTTTCTGACGGCGCTATACCCGCCGCTTGCCACACGGGCCAAGATCAACGACCGCTTCGATCGAAGCCTGGGATCGAGCCTGGATGGGTGGGCCTACATGACGACGTCGACCTATGGCGACCCCGCCGGCCAGACCTACGAGCTGAAATGGGATCGGGAGGCGATCCAGTGGCTGCTGGACAACGTGGTCGGCACGCCGACCATCCTCGAGGGCCAGGTGCCCGAGTACCGCTGGGGGGCGCGATATAGCATCAACACCGGCCTTCCGACGGTGCTGGGCTGGAACTGGCACCAGCGCCAGCAGCGCGCCGCCGCGGACGAACAGGACGTCTGGAAACGGGCCGAGGATGTGATCGACATCTACAACACGACCAACGCTGAGGCGGCCAAGGTGCTCCTGGACAAGTATGGCGTGCGGTATGTCGTAGTCGGACCTCTGGAGCGCGTGTACTATACGGTCGAAGGCCTGGCCAAATTCGACCGGATGGAGGCCGATGGAACGCTCCAGTCGGTCTATCGCAACGAGGGCGTGACGATCTATACCGTTGTCGAATAGCATGCCACCGTTTGTCCGCGACCGCTTCACGTGGCTCGCCTACCTGATGCTGGGCTATTACGCCTATTTCCAGGCCGCCACCGGCCCGCTGATGCCGTTCCTGCGCACCGAGCTTGGGCTGAGCTATGGACTGGGCGGACTGCATTTCAGTGCGTTTGCGCTGGGCATGATCACCACCGGGCTGACGGCCGACCGGGTGACCGGGCGCCTGGGCCGGCGCCAGATCTTTTGGGGCGGCGCAGCGGGCATGGCTGCCGGCGCCGTCCTGCTGACGCTGGGACGCCATGCGGCGGTGACGATATGCGGGGCGGCGATCATGGGCCTGTTTGGCTCGCTGCTGCTGATCACGATCCAGGCCAGCCTGTCGGATCGACACGGCGAACGGCGGGCCATCGCCTTTACCGAGTCGAACGTCGTGGCCAGCGTGTGCGCCACCCTTGCGCCGCTGTGCGTCGGCGGGCTACAGCAGGCCGGGATTGGCTGGCGCGGAGCGTTGTGGCTGATGGTGGCCCTGGCGGCCGGGCTGGCGATGGTGATGTACCGCGAGCCGCTGCCGGCGCCTGGGGTAGCAGCGACCGGCCGCCGCTGGCCGGCTGGCCGGCTGCCGGCTGCCTACTGGGCCTACTGGCTGGTCATCGTACTGTGTGTGGCCGCCGAGTGGTGCCTGGCCTTCTGGAGCGCCGATTTCCTGGCCACCGCCGCCGGCCTGCCACAGGGCGTCGCCGCGACGGCCGTTGGTCTGTTCTACCTGGCCATGATCATCGGTCGGGTGATCGGCAGCCGCCTGGCATGGATCCTGCCGACCGGGAGGCTGCTGCTGGCTGCCCTGGGCGTCGCCGCCCTGGGGTTTCCTCTGTTCTGGCTGGCCCGACTGCCGGTGCTGAACGTCGCCGGGTTGTTTGTGACCGGCCTGGGCGTGGCCAACCTGTACCCGCTGGCCCTGTCGGCGGCGACCGGAGCTGCCGCCGGCCAGGCCAATACCGCCAGTGCGCGCATCTCGCTGGCGGCAGGGCTGGCGATCCTGACCGCGCCTCTGCTGTTGGGCGGCGTCGCCGACCGGGTGGGCATCCAGAGCGCCTATGGCCTGGTGATCGGGCTACTGGCTGCTGCTGTGGCCATGGTGGTGTGGGCCAACCGGATCGCCGCCCGCCTGGCTGCGGCGCGGGCATCGGGGGGAGACAGTGTCCGACCGGCCGCCGGGCCGTAATATTCAGCCTGCGGCTGCATCTTATTACTGGAGCGTGGACCGCTGGTGGGCCAAGGCGTCGACTGGAGCGAGCTATATCGCCAATACCTGCCTCGCATCCTCAACTACATCCGGCTGCGAGTCGGCGACGAGGAGCTGGCCCAGGACCTGACGGCCGCGGCCATGGAAAGGGCTGTGTCGCGGCAGCATACCCTGCGCCGGCAGGAGGCGTTTGGCGCCTGGCTGTTTTGCATTGCCCGGACCACCGTGGCAGGTCATTTTCGGAGCCGGCGGCCGATAGTCTCGCTGGAACAGGCCGCTGCCCAGCCCGCGCCCGATCCCGCTCCACCGGAAGTTGTCATGCATCGGCAGGAGCTGGACCGGCTGCGGGCGGCTCTGGAGGCAATTTCGGAGCGTGAGCAGGAGATCATCCGCCTGAAGTTTGGAGGAGCGCTAGGCAACCAGGAGATCGCCCAGGTATTGCGGCTCAAGCCCGGCCATGTGGCAGTGCTCCTTTACCGGGCGCTGCACAAACTGCGGGATTTGTTGGACGCGGACCGCGAAGCGTGCAGATGACGCAGATAGTGATCTTGGATTGCGGACAGGATGAACAGGTTGGGGGATAGGATAGAGCAGGGGCGGGCCGAACAGGTCTCGGCGGCCGTCGACCAGATGTTGAGGGATCCGGGGGGGCTCAGCCTGATTGGGTTCAGGGGGCGGATGCCGGGGTGATCGGGACGGCGTGCTACCTGGCCGGGCTGGTGCAAGGGTTGGGGCCGGTCGATCCGGCAGTCGAACAGCGGATCGCCGACGCCCGCCAGCGCCAGAGAGCGGCCGTACCGGCCGCACGGCTGCCCCGCCTCCGGCCGGCGTGGGTCATGGCTGCCCTGGCGGCGTCGTTGTTGGCCGTCGTCCTGTTGACGCCACTAGGCCATACGGCCCTGGCCAGTTTCTTGGCCGTTTTCAACCTGGGCCGTACCGAGGTGCAGGTTGCCCCCGCCGGTGCGACGTCGACGGCTACGGCGGTGGCCGGCAGCACGGCTGTGGTCGAGACCTTGACTCTGGAACAGGCCCAGGCTCTGGTAAGCTTTGCCATCCCGCAGCCGGCCGACCTCCCGCCCGGCTATCGCCTGCTCGGGGCTCATAGCTACACCTACCCCGACCTACCTGCCTGGATACCGCAGCCGTTCTGCATCGAGCTCATCTACGACGACGACCAGGGACACCAGGTCGCAATGCGCCTCTACCCGATCTCACTCGGCGACAGGGCCAGTATCTCGGGCCTGAACCTGGAGGCGACACCGATCCAGGACGTGCGTGACGTGGAGGTGAACGGCAAGCCCGGCGTTCTGCTGCGCCTGGGAGAACAGGGGGCCGAGACGGTCTGGCAGGAGCTGGTCTGGGAGCAGGGCGACCTGATCCTGGCCCTGTCGGCCGCCAACCTGACCGAGGACGAGCTGATGAGCATGGCCCGGTCGGTGCGGTGAGCGCATGATCATCGTCCTCATCTGGTGGCTGTGGATGGAGGTGATCGGCCTGGCGGCGCTGCCGCTGGCCTATCGCTTCTTTCGGCGCCTGCCCGACCGGGGCTATGCGTTCGCCCGGCCGCTCGGTCTGCTGCTGACCAGCTATGTGCTGTGGATCGGCGGTTCTTTTGGCCTGCTGCGCAACAGCGTGGGCGGGGCGCTGTTCAGCCTGCTGATCGTCGCCGGGGTGTCGTTCTTTGTCTACCGGCGAGGGCGCGTCCCGGGCGAGCCGGGGCTGGTGGACTGGCTGCGGGACAAGTGGCGGCTGGTGCTGGCGGTGGAGCTGCTGTTTGCCGTGGCGCTGGCCGGGTGGGCGCTGCTGCGCGCCTACAGCCCGGACCTGACCACCTCGGGCGGCGAAAAGTTCATGGAGATCATGTACCTGAACAGCATCGGCCGCTCTGACTATTTTCCGCCCAACGACGCCTGGCTGAGCGGCTATGGCATCAGCTACTACTACTTTGGCTATGTCATGATCGCCATGCTGACCCGCCTGTCCGGCTTTGCGGCGCACCTAACCTTCAACGTCGGGCTGGCGCTGCTGTTTGCCCTGACCTGCACCGGCGCCTTTGGCCTGGTCTACAACCTGGTGCGGGGCCACGAGCGATCGAAGCGGCCGCAGGAGGCCGCTAGCCGGGCTGTCCGATTTGGCTTCCTGGGCGCGATCCTGGTTGCCGTCCTGGGCAACCTGGAGGGGTTCATGGAGGTGCTGTACAGCGCCCGGCTCCTGCCCGAGGGTTTCTGGCGGTGGCTGGACATCCAGGAGATCAACCTGCCGTTCAACCTGGCCACGGCGCCGAGCCTGATCCCGTCGCGCAGCGGCTGGTGGTGGTGGCAGGCCTCGCGGGTGATCCACGACCTGGACCCGCAGGGCGCCAGCATGGGCATCCAGCCGATCGACGAATTCCCCGGCTTTAGCTTTCTGCTGGGCGACATGCACCCCCACGTCCTGGCTCTGCCCTTTGTCCTGCTGGCCCTGGCGGTGGCCCTGAATGCGCTGCTCCAGGGCAGCGAGGAGCCGGGACCGGCCGGAGCGGGCTGGAAGGCGGGCTGGCTCGCGCCTATCGCCCGCCTGTCGCCGCTGGTGCCGCTCTGCCTGGGCGGGCTCGGCTTTCTCAACACCTGGGACTTTCCGATCTACCTGGGCATCTTTGCTGTGGCCTATGGGCTGGGGCGCTGGAGGCAGTGTGGACGGCTCAACTGGCCCCTTGTCCGTGACCTGGTGCTCACCGGCGGCGCCACCGCCCTGGCGGGCTTGGTTCTCTACCTGCCGTTCTACATCGGCCTCCAGTCGCAGGCAGGTGGTGTGCTGCCCGCGCTGTACGTCGGCACGCGCTTCCGCCACTACTTTGTGATCTTTGGCCCGTTCCTGGTGGCCATCGGCGGCCTGCTGGCCATGCTGGTCATCCGCCTGAGGCGGCGAGCGCCGGGCACGCGGCTGCTGGGCCGGTGGGCCGGCTGGGCCGCGGCCTTGCTCTTGGTGCCGGTGGGGCTGATGGTGCTCGTGTCGCTTGGGCTGCTGCTTACCGACAAGGGCCGCGATTTCCTGGAAGGCATCCGCAGTGTGCCGGCGGTGTATGCCATCGTCGGCGACGCATCGTGGCCGGCCGTGTTGGGCCGACTGCTGCTGGTCAAGCTGCGCACATGGGTCATGCCGCTGGTCGTTGCTGGCCTCTCGGCGTTAGGGCTGGTGCTCTTGGGCAAGGCCAGCCTTCCCACGGCGGAGAGGAGCCGGGCGACTCTGGATGGCCATCCCAGTATCGCTTTTGTCCTGCTGTGCACCGTCGTCGGCCTGCTGCTGACCCTCTTTGTCGAGTTCTTTTACCTGCATGGACAACTTTCATGGTGCGGATGAACACCATCTTCAAGTTCTACTTCCAGGGCTGGGTGCTGATGGCGGTGGCCAGCGCCTTCGGGGTCTATTGGCTGAGCGGCTTAACCACAAAGGCAACGACGGAAGTAGGACGGCGCCTGGCCGGAGTGAGGGTGGGGCGGATTGTCCGGTCGCTCACCTTGGTAGGGTTCTGGGTGCTGTTCGCGCTGGGGATGGTCTACCCGCTGCTGGGCAACTACAGCCGGGCCGGGGGTTTCGACCACCAGCCCAACCTGGACGGCAGCGCCTACCTGGCTGCCGCCCAGCCGGACGACTATGCGGCCATCGCCTGGCTGAACGAGAACGTGGCCGGCGCGCCGGTCATCCTGGAAAAGCCCGGCACCGGCGGCAGCTCCTACGTCTACGAAGGCCGGGTCTCGGCGCTGACCGGCCTGCCGACGCTGCTCGGCTGGGGCGGCCACGAGGGCCAGTGGCGCGGCAACTATGACGTGCAGGGCGCCCGCGAGCCGGACATTGCCACGATCTACAACACGCCGGACGTCGAGGAGGCCTTGACCCTGCTCGACAAGTATGGTATAAGCTACGTCTATGTCGGGCCGCTGGAGCGCAGCGAGTACGACCCGCGCGGCCTGGACAAGTTCGGGCGGTTCATGGAAGCAGTCTACCAGAACGACGGTGTGGTGATCTACCGGTTGCATGGAGATGTTGAGTGAAAGCGACTGAGGGGATTGTGGAAGCGACAGACGAGCGGGCGTGCGCCGGCCTCGTGGCTGACCGTCGAGCGGGCGGCATATATCGCCGTGGGGCTGCTGGCAGCGGTGCTGCGCTTCGTCCAGCTGGGCCTGCGTCCGCTGACGGAGGGCGAGGCGGCGCAGGCGCTGGCCGCCTTCCGCTTCAGCCACGGCACCATCGAGGCCGCGCCGGCCGGCACCATCCCGGCGCTGTTCACCGGCAACGTCGCCGCCTTTACCCTGTTTGGGGCCGGCGACGCCGTGGCCCGCTGGCTGCCGGCGCTGGCCGGGCTGATCCTGGCTGCTGCTGCCCTACGGGCTGCGCGGCCGGCTGGGGCGGGGCGGGGCGCTGGCCGCATCGCTCCTGCTGGCCCTGTCGCCCACCGCCGTCTACTATTCGCGCGCCCTCGACGGCGCCATCGTGGTGGCGGCCTGCGGCCTGGCCGTGGTAGTCGGCCTGATCAACTACGTCGATGGCCACCGACCCGCCCACCTGTACCTGGCGGCCGCGGCATTGGGCCTGGGCCTGTGCTCCGGGCCGGCCATGATGACTCTGCTGTTGATCCTCGGTTTGTACGGCGCCTGGCTCCTGGTCTCGGCGCGCTGGCTGAACCGAGATCGCGGCTGGTCCGCACTCAAGGATGCCTGGTCGGCCGTTCGGGGTGAGCCCGGCCTGCTCAGCCGGGTCGGCGTCACCCTTGCGGCCGTGTTGGGCCTGGTGGCTACCACCCTTGTCCTCCATCCGGCCGGCATCGGCAATGCCGCCGACATGCTCGCTGCCTGGATCAGGGGTTTTGGGCCGGAGGCCGGTGGCCAGCATCCCCTCTACCTCGTCCTGGTGATGCTGCGTTACGAGCCGGTCGTCCTGCTGTTGGGCCTGATGGCGGTTGGCAACCTGGTTTGGTTCCGTAGTAGACAGGCCTCTCGACCACTCTCAGAGGCCCGGTCGAGCTCGATACTCTCCCACAGTGGGCTTCTGGTTTTCTGGGCGGCTGTGGCAGCCATCCTTGTGCTGGTTGCAGGGCATCGCCTGCCGGGCAACCTGCTGCTCGTCATGGTGCCCCTGGCTCTGCTGGCCGGGCAGGGCTTGGAGCAGACCTGGCACTGGCTGGCCCGGACCGTCCCATGGCGAGAGCTGGTCATCATCACCGCCGTGGCTCTGGGGCTGGCCGTCTTTGTTTACTTGTGGATCGCCAGAGCGACCCTCATGGCCGATCCCTCCACCGTCTCGATCCTGGGCGTGACCCTGTATACCACCACCGGCTACCTGCTTCTGGTGCTGCTGGCGGTGCTGCTCCTGGTCGCGCTTGGCGCCGTCGCCTGGTACTGGCGGGGGGCCAGGCTGGTGCTGGCCAGCGCCTGGCTGACCGCCGTGGTGCTCCTGGCGCTGTTTGGATTCAGGACCATGTGGGGTGCCAGTTTCGCCAACGCCGCCGATCCTCGCGAGCTGCTGAACCTCGAGCCGACCCCGCTCGAAGTGCGGTACCTGGTGACAGAGCTGGAGACCCTGTCCGAGACTCGCCTGAATGACATCCACGCCCTGCCGGTGACCGTCGAGGCCCAAACCGGCCCGGTAGTGGCCTGGTACCTGCGCGATTTTCGCAAGCAGACCGCTGTCGATAGCCTGGCCAACCAGCCGGCCCCGCCCGACACGCCGGCTGCCGTGACCCTGGCTGCCCAAGACCTGCCCATCGGTGAGACCTTCCGCGGCCAGTCCTTCCCGCTGCACGCCTATTGGCAGCCGTGGGGCCTGGATGGGCGGCAATGGCTCCGCTGGTTCCTCTTTGTCGAAGCCCCACAGCCTGTCGTCGACCGGGAGGTGGTGCTGTGGGCAGCAACTCAAGACCGGGACAACACCGGTACTTCGCACCGGGACAACACCGGTACTTTGCAGTGAGGTCAAGTATGGAACTCTCTGACAAGCGCACGATCTTTGACCGGCCACTCATGGACCTGCTGAAGCCGTCCTGGGAGAAGGCGTTCTACCTCGTCATCTTGATGATCGCGGTTGCGACCCGCTTCTGGGATCTCGGGGCGCGGGCCTTGAGCCACGACGAGAGCCTGCACGCTCTCTATTCCTTCTACCTGTACAACGGCACCGGCTATCAGCACAATCCGATGATGCACGGCCCGTTCCTGTTTCACGCCAACGCCCTGATCTACTTTCTCTTTGGCGTCACCGACTATACCTGCTCGCATCGTGCCGGCCATCTTTGGCGTTGTCCTGGTCTTTCTCCCGTTGCTGTTCAAGCCCTGGTTGGGCAAGGTGGGCGCGGCGCTTACCTCGGTCCTGCTGCTGATCTCGCCGGCCGTCCTGTACCACTCCCGCTACATCCGCGATGACATCTACATGGCCGTGTGGGCGATGCTGCTGATCGCCGCCCTTTTTTACTATCTGCGCGATCGCCGGCCGGGCTGGATCATCGCGGGCGCGGCGGTGCTGATGCTATCGATGGCAACGATGGAGACCGCCTACATCTTTGGCTGGATGGGACTGGTGTTCCTGATCATGGCCATAGTGTGGCAAAAGGTCAGCCAGCGCAACCAGATGTGGCTCTTCATGGGGAGGTGCGGTCATCGGGCTGGCTCTGTGGGTCGCTGGGCTATCTGCTGGGCCATCGTCGCGCGGTCAGCGCCGAGGCAGGCGCCACGCCCAGTCGGCAACACGCTGCGCCTGATCAGGCTCGATCCTGGTGATGCTGGGCGGCACGCTGCTGATCGCCGCGATCTGCGGCACGCTGGTGGTACGGTCCCGGCTGCCACACCAGCCGGGGATCCTGGCGGCGATCCGCGCCATACCGCGGTCGACCTGGATCATCGCCTTGGTGGTGATGTTCATCATCTACAGCCTGCTATTTACCACCTTCTTCACCAACCCACCCGGCTTTGTCACCGGCATCGCCGGCTCGATCAGCTACTGGATGGCCCAGCAGAACGTCGTGCGCGGCGACCAGCCGTGGTACTACTATTTCCTGACGCTGACCATGTACGAGTACCTGCCGTTCCTGTTTGGCACGATCGCCACGATCTACTACCTGGTGCGCAGGCCTGCCGGCGAGCAGGAGGAGACGGAAGAGCCGGGCGGCGAGACCGCCACGCGGCGCACGGCCTCGCACGAGGACGAGTCGGCCGGCGCGCGCGCCGGTGCATGACACCGGGCCGCTGTTCATCGCCTTTCTCGTCTTCTGGAACATCATTACCCTGTTCATCTACAGCTGGGCCGGCGAGCGGATGGCGTGGCTGACCGTCCATCCTGCCCTGTCGATGATCCTCATCACCGGCAAGTTTGGCGGTGAGCTTTTCGAGCGGGTGGATTGGCGCGAGGCATGGCGGCGGGGCGGCCTTCTGCTGGCCCTGCTCCTGCCGGTCACCCTATTCGGCGTCCTTACCCTGCTCACCAAGCAGCCTTTCCGTGGCCTGTCGGTGTCCAACCTCCAAGCGACGGGCAGCTGGCTGGCGGCGCTGCTCGTGACCTTGCTGCTGCTGGCCCTTACCGTCCTGGTTGTGCGCCGGCTGGGTGGGCGGCTATCCTGGTCGGTCGCCGTGGCGACGCTGTTCTGTCCTCCTGGCGGCCTTTACCGTGCGTACTGCCTGGACCTTTGCCTACATCACCTACGACTATTCGACCGAGCTGATGACATTCGCCCATGGCACCCCCGACGTCACCCGGACCATGAACGAGATTGCCGAGATCTCGCGCCGGACCGTCGGCGACAAGCTGATCAAGGTGGCCTACGATAGCGACGTTTCCTGGCCGCTCGAATGGTACATGCGCGAATACCCCAACCGCGTGTTCTACGGCGAGAACCCCAGCCGCGAACAGATGGATGTGCCGATCGTCCTGGCCGGCGACAAGAACGACGCCAAGGTCCAGCCCTATCTGGCCGACCGCTACATCCGCTTCAAGCGCCGGCTGGTGTGGTGGCCTACCTACGACTATCGCGATCTGACCCCGAAGCGGATCTGGGACATCTTGACCACACCCGAAAAACGCCAGAAGTTGTGGGACATCCTCTACTGGCGCGAGTATCCGCGCACCACCGACGACTGGTACTATGTCCACAACTTTTACATGTACGTCCGCAAGGACATCGCCCAGCAGATCTGGGACCTGGGCGCCATGCCGTCCGGGTCGTATGAGATGCCGGCCGATCTCTACGCCGAGAGCCTACGTCGAGCTGCCCGTGGCCCGCTCGTGGGGCATCGCCGGCACCGAGGCCGGCCAGTTCAACCGTCCTCGAGGCATAGCCGTCGGGCCGGACGGCGAAGTCTATGTCGTCGATTCGGACAACGCCCGCATCCAGGTCTTTAGCCCTGACGGCACCTTCCTGCGCCAGTGGGGGAGCTACTGCGACCTGGAGACCGGCGTCGGCTGCCTCGACCCCGACGGCGATGGGCCGCTGGCCCTGGGCGACGGCCAGTTCAAGGAGCCGTGGGGCATCGCCGTCGACGGCGACGCGATGGCGGAGCCATTCGAGTGTATGTCGCCGACACCTGGAACCATCGCATCCAGGTGTTCGACGGTGATGGCGCTTTGTCACCAAGTGGGGCGCGCTCGGCCAGATGCCGAGTGCCTCTGACGGCGAGCAGTCTGTTCTACGGGCCGCGCGACCTGGTCGTTGACAACCAGGGCCGGCTGTTTGTGTCCGACACGGGCAACAAGCGGATCATGGTCTTTGATCGGACGGCGACCTACGTGGCTCAGTGGGGCGGCGGCGGGCTGATCGCCGGCAGCTTCGAAGAGCCGGTCGGGCTGGCCCTCGATTCGGACGGCGACCTGTACGTGGCCGACACCTGGAACCGGCGCGTCCAGGTCTTTGGCCCCGGCTACAACTATATCCGCGAATGGCCGGTGGAGGGCTGGTTCGGCACAATCGTGACCAACAAGCCGTACATCGACGTCGACAGCCAGGGCCGGGTGTACGTCACCGACCCCGAGGCCTATCGCGTATATGTCTTTGACAACCAGGGGACGGTTGTGGCCACCTTTGGCCGCTATGGTTACGAGAGCGATGCCTTCACCATGCCCACCGGCATTGCCATCGACCCGGTCGGCTACATCTATGTCACCGACACGGAAGGGCAGAAGGTACTAAAGTTCGAGCCGCTGCCGTAGGACGGGGATTGGACGCAGATTAACGGCCGCCATCCCCTGTAGGGGATCTCTGTGAAGCATGCGGCACATGCAGATTTGCGCAGATAAGCGGTCAGCTGTCAGCCATGGCTGTCAGCCTTTTCACGAAGGACCCTCCCGCAGGCTCAGCCTGCGGGAGGGCTCTGTTACTCTAATTGGTCAGGCGTAAACCCCGCCGGGAGGAGCTCGGCAATGGTGAAGGTGCGGACGTGGCCATCGGTGTCGGCAACGATCACGCGCAGGTCGCCATCGGGACCGCCGAACTCGCGCAGGACCTGCCGGCAGGCGCCGCATGGCGTCGCCCCGGTGGCGGTGATCACGGCAATGGCCTCAAACTCGCGCTCCCCCTCCGACACCGCCTTGGTGATCGCCGTTCGCTCGGCGCAGGTGGCCAGCGGATAGGACGCGTTCTCGACGTTGCAACCGGTGTACACCCGCCCCGAGCGCCCCAACAGCGCCGCGCCGACTGGAAAGTGAGAATAGGGCGCATAGGCCCGCTCGCGGACTTGGCGGGCCATTTCTACCAGTTGTCGATCGGTCGGCTGTTTACTCATGGCGTCTGTCCTTTCCGTCCTCATCCCCGTCTTGCACGGCCCCCGGGCTCTTTCCTGCCGCCGGTTCCTGCTCCTGCGCCTGCGCCGGTGACTGCCGCTGTCCGCTCGCTGCGCTCGCTGCGCTCGGGATGCTGCGCGAAACGCGCACTTTTTGGATCCGCCGGCCGGCCACCGACTCGACCGTGAACGACAGGTCCTCGAACTGGACCCGGTCGCCCACCGTGGGCATCCGGCCCAATTCGGCGTAGATAAAGCCGCCCAGGGTGTCGCTCTCCACGGTCGGCAGCAAAGCTCCCATCAACTGGTTCAGATCGTCCAGATTCACTCGGGCATCCATTACATACTCACCCTCGCCGGCCGGCTCGACGAACAGCTCTTCGACGTCATACTCGTCGTGGATCTCGCCGACTATTTCCTCCAGCACGTCCTCGATCGTCACCAGCCCGGCCATGCCGCCGTACTCGTCCACAACGATGGCCATGTGCACCCGCCGCTGTTGTAGGTCGGGCAGCAGGTCGCTGGCGCGCTTGGTCTCGGGCACAAAGTAGGCCGGGCGCAGGATAGACCTGAGCGGCACTTCAATGCGGCCGTCGCGCAGGTAAGGCAGCAGGTCCTTGGCGTACAGCACGCCGACCACGTTGTCGATCGTCTCTTCGTAGACCGGGACGCGCGAGTGGCCGGCCTGCATGATACTGTCCAGCGCCTCCAGCATGGGCGTCGTAACGTCCAGGGCCATGACGTCCATGCGGGGCACCATCACCTGCCTGGTCAGGGTATCGCCCAGCTCAAAGATCGACGAGATCATCTCCTTTTCGTCCTCTTCGATGACCCCCTCCTCCTCGGCGGCGTCTACCAGCGTCTTGATCTCCTCTTCGGTCACGATCGACAGATCGGCCTGCGTCTTGGCGCCGAACAGCCCGGCCATGGCCCGGCCGAGCCCCATTGTGACATGGACCAGTGGCGTGGTGACGGCTGCCACGACCGCCAGCGGACGCGCCAGCCACAGCGCCAACCGCTCTGACCGTTGGGCGGCGATCGCCTCTGGCGCCAACTGGCCTATCGCCAGCAGCAGAATCGCCGCCAACAGAGCCACCAGAGCAAAGGCCACGGGGAAAGCAGCCCCCTTGAGCCAGGGCCTCCACCAATCGGCCAGCGGCGGTGCGAGGAGGACGGCCACCATTCCCCCGGCAAATAGGCTGGTCAGCATCACCACGAACTGGGTTGTGGCCAGCAGGCGGCTGGCGTTGTCGCTCAGCCGCTCGGCCACCTGAGCTGCCTTGTTTCCCTCATCGCTCAGTTGTTTGAGCCGCGCCTTGCGCACGTTGACCAGAGCCGATTGGCCCAGGGCCAGCAATATAGTCAGCAAGAGCAGTCCCACCAATAGGGACCACTCGACGGCGGTCATTCTACCCTTCCTCCTGCGCCTGTGCGGGCGCTTCCGGCTCTGGCGCCGAATGGACGCGGGCCGGCACTCCATAGGCCACCCTGCCCGGTGGTATGTCGTGCGTCACCACCGAGCCGGCCCCGGTCTTGGCCCCGTCGCCCACCGTGACCGGCGCCACCAGCATCGTGTCGCTGCCGATAAAAGCTCCTGCCCCGACAACGGTCGGATGCTTGTGCTTGCCGTCATAGTTGCAGGTGATCGTCCCTGCGCCGATGTTGGCTTCTGCTCCCACCGTCGCGTCGCCCAGGTAGCTGAAATGGCCCATCTTGACCCCCGGCCCCAGGTACGAGTTCTTGACCTCGCCAAAGTTGCCCATGTGCACCCCTGGCCCCAGGTGAGCGCCCTTGCGCAGGTGGCCGAACGGCCCGATCTCACTGCCCTCGTCCATGATCGCCTGCTCGATCACCGACAGCTCGGCCCGGCAGCCGTCGCCGATGCTCGAATCTGCGGACGATCGTCCCCGGTCCGATCATGCATCCCCGGCCGATCCTGGTCTGGCCTTGCAGCAGAGTGTTGGGCCAGACGGTCGTGTCGGCGCCGATCTCGACGTCGGCCTCGACGTAGGTTGTCGCCGGATCGACCATGGTGACACCGGCCAGCATCCAACGCTCGTTGATCCGCCGCCGCATCTCGGCTTCGCCCTGGGCCAGCTTGGCCCGCTGATCCAGCCCGATCGCTTCCAGTGCGTCGGCCATCGGCACGGCGATCACCGCTTCCCCCTGCTGGCAGGCCATGGCCACCAGGTCGGTCAGGTAGATCTCGGTGTGGTTGGCGCGAAGCGTCGGGTCGGCCGACAGCCGGGCCAGGTTGGGCCACAGCCATCCGTCGCGGAAGCAGTAGATACCGCTGCTCGCCTCACCGATCGCCCGCTGTCGTGGTGTGGCGTCTCGCTCTTCGACTATGGCCACGACCCGCTTGCCTGCCTCGTCGCGGACGATGCGTCCATATCCGGTCGGGTCTCCCGGGCGGAAGGAGAGCATCGTCACCGCCGCATCCTCAGCCTGGTGGCAGGCGACGGCGCTCGCGTAGTGTCTCTGGCCGGACAAGCGGCGTGTCACCGAACAGAACAAGCACCGTGCCTGCCCGCCCGGCAGCCACCTCCGCGGCCTGCTGCACCGCGTGGCCGGTGCCCAACCGCTCAGTCTGGACGGCGTAGGTCACGCCATCGCCCAGGGTCTGGCGGACCAGGTCGGCGCCGTGGCCCACCACTACTACCAGGCAGGCCGGATCCAAGGCCCGTGCGGTCTCGACCACATAGCGCACCATCGGCCGCCCGGCCAGGGGGTGCATCACCTTGGGCAGGTTCGACTTCATCCGCACTCCCTGCCCCGCCGCGAGAACGATCACGCTCAGGCTCAACCTAACCTCCTGCTTCCGTGGACGAATTCGACGATATATGTTTAGTTATAGCATGGTGGTGCCTGCTTGGCAAATCCCCAACCGGGCAAGTTATGGGAACCGCCAAACTGGCAGAGAGTGAAAACGTGTGCTATAATTGTATGCCCGTATAGTAGATCAAAAATCTGCCCGCAGCACGGTCAGAGACCACTCGGGTCGCACCGGGTCCTGGCGAAAGGAGCAGCCCATAAGAACAAGAGCAAAGAGTCCGTCGTCCGTTCACTCGAATTCTAAGAGAATACAAAGGGGTATAAACAGCACCAATGAAGACAAACAAAGCTCTAGGCATTGTGATCCTGCTCAGCCTGCTGCTGGCCGGCCTATCCGCGCCGGCAGTGACCAGTCCCCTGGCCCAAGAGGCGGGGATCTCTGAGGCCGACCTGTCGAAAGTAGACGCTGCCTTGCTCGACCAACTGGCCATGGATGGGGAAGCCGAGTTCTATGTGATCCTCACTATTCAGGCCGACGTGTCGGGCGCGGCAGCCCTGCCGACCAAGGTGGCCAAGACGACCTACGTCTTTAACCTGCTGCGCGAGACGGCTCGCCAGACCCAGCAGCCGCTGCTGGACTATTTGCAGAGGCAAGGCGTCTTCTACCAGTCGATGTACATTCAGAACATGATCCGCGTCCGAGCCGGCCGAGCCTGCCGTCGAATGGCTGGCCGCCCGGCCCGACGTGGCCCGTGTCGTCTCCCCGCCCGATCCCCGCACCGAACCGGTGGCAGGCGGCACGGCGTCCGACGATCAGCACATCGCAGGCGTCGAATGGAACATCACCCGCGTCCACGCCCCCGACGTGTGGGCCATGGGCTTTCACGGCGAGGGTATGGTCGTCGGCGACAACGACACCGGCGCCGAGTACACCCACCCGGCGCTGGTCAACAAGTACCGGGGCAACCTGGGCGGCGGCAGCTTTAACCACAACTATAACTGGTGGGATACCTATCAGCGGCTCGCCCTATCCCGTCGACACGACGGCCACGGCACCCACACCATGGGCACCATGGTCGGCGACGACGGCGGCGCGCAACCAGATCGGCATGGCCCCCGGCGCCCAGTGGATCGCGTGCCGCGGCATGAACCTGGAGTGCCTCCAGTTCTTCCTGGCCCCCTGGGACCTGACCGGCTCGAACCCCGACCCGACCAAGGCGCCCGACGCCATCAACAACTCCTGGTACGACTCCTCCGGCTTTGACTACCGGCCGATCGTCCAGAACCTGAACGCCGCCGGCATCGCCGTCATCAAGTCGGCCGGCAACCAGGGATCGGGCTGCACCACCATCACCAACCCCGGCTATGTGCCCGAGATCATTGCCACGGCTGCCTTTGCCCAGGGCGACACCATCGCCAGCTTTTCCAGCCGCGGCCCGACGAGCAACTACGGCTCGACGATCCTAAAGCCCGAAGTGGCAGCCCCCGGCGTGAACGTCCGCTCCTCGGTGCCGGGCGGCGGTTATGACGGCACCTACAGCGGCACCAGCATGGCCGCGCCCCACAGCACCGGCCTGGTGGCCCTCATCTGGAGTGCTGCTCCCTGCCTGCAGGGCGACGTGCCAGCCACCAAACAGATCATGATGGAAACGGCCGAGCCCAAGATCGACGCCCAGTGCCCGCCCTTTGTCGACCATCCCAACGACGTGTGGGGCTGGGGCATCCTGGATGCCGAGGCTGCCGTGCAGATGGCGATGGGCTACTGCGGTGGCCTGGGCGGACTGGAAGGCACGGTCAGCGCAGCCGGCAGTCCACTGGAGGGCGTGAACGTGCTGGCCGAAGCCGCGGGCGGGTTCTCCCGCAGTGACCTGACCGACGCCGCCGGCCTGTACGCCATGCAGGTGCTGTCCGACACCTACACAGTGACGGCAACCAAGTACGGCTATGCGTCCGTGGTCGTCCCCGGCGTGGAGGTCACGTCGGACATGACCACCACCCTCGACATCGTGATGACGGCCCTGCCGGTGCACACCGTCAGCGGCTATGTCCGCGATTCGTCGACCAATGCCCCGCTGGCCGCCACCGTCCAATTCACCGACGCGCCAGAGCCGCCGGTCAGCACCAACCCGGCGACCGGCTACTACTCGATCCAGGTGGCCGAGGGCACGTGGCACCTCCAGGCCACGGCGCCATTGCACCTGGCCGACACCCAGGAGGTGGTGGTCGCGGGCGACGTCACCCAGGACTTTTACCTCGATCCGCTGCCCTGCACCCTGCTTGTGGACGACGACACTGGCGACAACTATGAGACCTACTACGCCAGTGCGCTGACTGCGGCCGGCCATGGACTATGTCCTGTGGGACGTGGCTACGGCAGGCAGCCCGACCGCCGCCGACCTGTCCAACTATGGCGTTGTGGTGTGGCTGACCGGCGATGACTATAGCAGCACCCTGACCGACGCCGACCAGGCCGCGCTGGCAGCCTACCTGGACGGCGGAGGCAAGCTTTTCATCTCCGGGCAGGACATCGGTTATGACATCAACGGCACCACCTTCTACAGCAACTATATGCACGCCTCGTACATCACCGACGACACCAACGTCACCACCCTGACCGGCGCCGACATCATGAACGGCATCGACATCAGCATCTCTGGCGGCGACGGCGCCAACAACCAGGCTTACCCCTCGGCCATCGGCCTGGGCTCGGGATCGGTCGGCCTCTTTGACTATACCGGCGCCACCTACACCTGGGGCGCGCTGCGTTGGGAGGGAGCCTACCGCGTCGTCTACTTTGCCTTCGGTTTTGAGGGGATCAACGCCGCCGGCACCCGCACCACGGTTATGAGCACAGTGATGAACTGGCTTGGCGGGTGCGAGTGCGATCCGGTAGAGAATACCAGCTTCACCTGGAGCCCCGATCAGCCGCTGGCCGGCGAGTCAGTGTCCTTCACCGCCACGGCTGAAGGCAGCGCGCCGATCGAGTATTCCTGGGATTTTGGCGACGGCAACAGCGGTGCTGGCGTGGCCGTCTCCCACGCCTTTGAGCTGCCGGGCATCTACACCGTGACCCTGACGGCCGCTAACGGCTGCGGTCAGGAGATCGTGACCGATACCATCACCGTCCTGTGTGATGCGGTGACCATCACCGATACGTCATACGACGCTTCGGGCTGCACAGCGACCTTTGGCGCCGACCTGACCGGCACTCCACCCTTCACCTACGCCTGGGACTTTGGCGCCTTTGGCGCCAGCGCCGACCCGGCCCCGATCGTCGATTTCGGAGTTAGCGGCACCTACCCCTACTCTTTGACCGTCACCAACTGCGAAGGGGCCTCCTCTGACACCGTGACGGACACGGTTACGGTCGACTGCTGTGAG
Organism: uncultured Chloroflexia bacterium; assembly: GCA_963749455.1. Classification (GTDB taxonomy): domain Bacteria; phylum Chloroflexota; class Anaerolineae; order JAAYZQ01; family JAAYZQ01; genus JAFGOG01. The sequence goes on along the minus strand of CAVVMX010000002.1, from coordinate 83,212 downwards.
GACGTGTACAACCCCGGCTTTAGCTGGGAACCGGTCTCGCCGCTGGAGGACCAGGAGGTCGTCTTTACCGGGGTCGCCAGTGGCACGGCGCCGATCACCTTCGCCTGGGACTGGGGCGATGGGACGTCCGGCGCGGGCCAGACTGCCGCCCACACCTACACCGCGGGCGGCTCGTACACGGTGGTCATGACCGCCACCAACTGCGCCAGCGCTGTGGTGACCGAAACCCAGACGATCACGGTCAGGTCCAAGACCTACATCTACCTGCCGGTCGTCATCAGGGGCGAATAGGAGTCACCTCTCAAGTCGGACGAGGCCCTCGTTTTCTCAGAAAACGAGGGCCTCTGTGATCATGCTGTCTTGATGCCATCCCCGGGTTTGTGCCTGGGACTGGGATGTGCTATAATTCCTAGCACTTCGCTTCACCACAACAGAAACTGGCCATGCCGTGCCTGTGCCAGCCAAGCTGCCACGCCGGCTGCACTGATAGAAAGGAGGAGGGTATAGAAACCAATCACTTTACCGTCTTTTCTTTAGGCAAGAGGATACTTGCCAACAAGCACAACTTCCAAGAAGGAGGAAATAGTGAACTGTCGTAAGCTCTTCAGTCTGGCATTCGCTGCCGTCCTGGTCCTGAGCCTGCTGCCCAGCCGTGGGCCTGGCCCAGGACACCAAGGAGGTGCAGCTTTCCGACAAGGTCGACAAGGAGCTGGCCGACCTGCTGTCGGTCAACGGCTCGGCCGACTTTGTCGTCACCATGGCCGAGCAGGCCGATCTGAGCGCAGCCTACGAGATGCGCGACTGGAACGCCCGCGGGCAGTATGTCTATGACACGCTGCGGGCGGTGGCCGATCGCAGCCAGGCCAGCGCCAAGGACTATTTGGACAAACAGGGCCTGCGCTACCAGACCTTCATCGCCGGCAACGAGCTGTACGTCTATGGCGGCGACCTGGATGTGGCCAACGTCCTGGCCGACCTGCCCGAGGTGGCATCGATCCGGGCCCCGCGCACCTACTACATCGACCCGATCATCAGCAACGATCCCGCCCCCGAGGCGACCGTCGACTGGGGCATCATCGACACCAAGGCCGACCTGTTCTGGGCCCAGTTCGGCGTCAAGGGCGAGGGCATCATCGTCTCCAACATCGACACCGGCGTGCAGTGGAACCACCCGGCCCTGGTCAACCAGTTCAAGTGCGCCGGCAATCCGACCGACCCGGCCTGCTGGAGCGACCCCTCCAACACCTGCGGTGGCAGCGCGTGTGACAACAACGGCCACGGCACCCACACCATGGGCACCATGGTCGTCCAAGGACGATCCCAGCCTGACCTACATCGCCGGCATGGCCCCCAACGCCCAGTGGATCGCCTGCAAGGGCTGCGAGAGCAGCTCCTGCTCCGACGCGTCCCTGAACGCCTGCGCCGACTGGATCCTGGCGCCCGGCGGCAACCCGGCCAACCGGCCCCACATCGTCAACAACTCGTGGGGCGGCGGCGGCGGCGACACCTGGTACCAGGCCAAGGTGCAGGCCTGGCAGGCGGCGGGCATCTTTCCCGCCTTTTCCGCCGGCAACAGCACCGGCTGCAGCAGCCTGGGCTCGCCCGGCGACTATCAGGAATCGTTCGGCACCACGGGCCACAACTCCAGCCGAGCCCACGTCTACTGCTCCAGGGGCCCTCGGCGACCTTTGGCCACGATCCGTACACCAAGCCGAACATCTCCGCCCCGGCCTCGAGCGTCTGCTCCACCGTCCCGACCAACTCCTGGAGCTGCGCCTACAGCGGCACATCGATGGCCAGCCCGCACTCGGCCGGCGCAGTGGCGCTGCTCTGGTCGTGCAACCCCAGCCTGATCGGCCAGATCGACGCCACCTTTGAGGCGCTGCAGGACAACGCCGACGCGCCGACTCCGGCCAACCCGAGCTGCGGCGTCCCGCCCGACGGCGAGGGCACCTACGAGGACGGCTACGGCTACCTGAACGTCCTGGAGGCCGGCCTCTACAACTGCGTCGCCGGGTGGGGCGGCCTCGACGGCCACGTCTCCACTTCGACCAAGGCCCCCATCGTCGGCGCCACCATCACCGGCTACCGCGACGCGGGAGGCCAGTGGAGCGACGACAGCGATGCCAGCGGCTACTACTCGATGACCGTCGGCGCCGGCATCTTTACCGTGACGGCCGAGCATCCCCTGTACACCACCGTCGTCGCCACCGGCGTTGCGGTCACCACCGACACCGTCACCACCCACGACTTTACCATGGTGCCCAAGGGCCTGCTCTTTGGCTACGTGACCGACCTCAACAGCGGCGCTCCGCTGGCGGCGACCGTCACCGTCGACGGGGTGGACACGACGCCCACCGATCCGGCCACCGGCTACTACTCGATCTACCTGGACGCCGGCACCTACGACGTGACGGCCGAGGCCACCGACTATGCCAGCCAGACCGTGACCGTCAACATCGTCGTCCGGCGGCGCAGACCCAGCAGGACTTTGACCTGCTGGCCGCCATCGCCGTCGTGCCTGACCCGATCGCCATCACCTTGGAGATGGGCCAGACCGGCAGCGTGGGCTCGATCATCACCAACAACATGGTCGCCAACTACCCCTTCGAGTTCCGCGAGTTTGAGCTCGGAGCAGTCAAGAGCGGCTCGCCGGAGGACACCGGCGGCCCCGATCCCTTCGGCTACACCTATGTCGATTCCGACGAGCCGGGCGGCGCCCGCTACGAGTGGATCGACGCCACCGGCGGCACCGCCCTGGGCCTGGCCGACGACGGGGAGGCCAACGTCACCCTGCCCTTTGCCTTTACCTTCTACGGCATCAGCTCGACCGCCATCCGCGTCGGCAACAACGGCGGGTTCTTCTTCAACGCCACCACCGGCGACCTGTCGACGACCAACGCCGATCTCGGCACCACCACGGCCAGCAACATCGTCGTCCCCTTCTGGGACGACATCGACGCCGACACCGGCGACGTCTACTACCAGACGGTCGGCACGGCGCCCAATCGCCTGTTCGTCATCGAGTGGTACAACCGGCCGCACTATTCCAATGTCGGCAGCGGCACCTTTGAGCTGATCCTGTACGAGGGCACCAACAACATCAAGTACCAGTACCTCGACACCAACTTTGGCAACGCCTCGTACGACTATGGCGTCAGCGCCACGTCGGGCATCCGCCAGACGGGAACCAACTACCTGCAATACTCCTACAACCAGGCTGTCCTGGTCGACGGCCTGGCGATCTGCTTCCAGTATCCCGGCTCGCCTCCCTGTGACGGCGGCGACGTCCTGTGGTACGGCACCAGCATCACCTCGGGCACCGTCCCGGCCGGCGGCTCACTGACCTGGACCAACTACTTTACCGCCACGCCGGCGGCCGGCATCGACCAGCCCGGCGTGTACAACGCCCGGCTCGGCATCTACCCGACCAGCGCCGGCCTGCCCAGCAAGCAGGTACCGGTCATCCTCACCGTCCTGCCCACCGCCGCGTTAGGCAAGCTGGAAGGCACCGTCACCAGCGACCGCCCCGGCGGCCCGCTGGAGGCCGACATCCTGATCGAGGCCAGCGGCGGCGCGACCTGGACCCTGACCACCGACCCGGTCACCGGCTACTACTACCAGTGGCTCGACGCCGGCGCCTACGACGTGACGGCCAGCGCTCCCGGCTATGTGCCCGAGACGGCCCACGGTGACGGTCACCGGCCTGCAGACCACCACTCAGGACTTTGAGCTGGCCCTGCTGGCGCCCGAGATCGTCGTCACCCCACCGTCCCTGGAGGAGACGCTGGAGCTGGGCCAGACGGCCGATCAGGTGCTGACCATCGCCAACGTCGGCCTGCTGCCCCTCGACTATGAGATCCGGGAGCAAGACGGCGGCTTTATCCCCTTGGGCCTGCAAGCCAACACCATCCTGCTGATGGGCGACGACCTGACCGCGGCCGACTGGAACACCTACCGCACCGCCCTGGCAGCGGCCGGTGTGACCTGGGACGAGTGGGATCTGCTCACCCAGCCCTTCCCGACGGCGGCCGAGCTGGCACCCTACGAAACCCTGATCTGGGCCGATGAGAATACCATCGATCCGGGCGACGCCGACTGCCAGGTCGTGGCCGACTGGCTGGTCAGCGGCGACAAGTCGCTGTTTGGCGCGGGCCGCGACTTTATCTGGGACCTGGCCAACGGCACGCCGGGCGCGGGCGAGTACAACCTGTACCTGCTGCTCAACACCACCTACATGGCCGACTATGCCGGCACGACCATCGCCACCCTCGACGGCGTCGCGAGTGACCCGATCGGCGGCGACTTTAGCCCGCCCAACGGGCTGACCCTGGCCGGCACCCTCGACAGCAACGGCGACTATGCCAACACCAGCTCGGTGGCGACCACCGGCCTGATGTATGGCGCCGGCGGCGCCGGCTCTGGCTATGCCGGCCTGACCCACTACGAGGCGGGCAGCTACAAGACCGTGTGGCTGGGGGTCAATTTCCACGACGGCCTGACCAACCAGGATCAGCGCAACCTGCTGATGGAAAATATCCTCAGCTTCCTGGTCGGCCTCGACGTGCCCTGGCTCAGCGAAGAGCCGATCACCGGCACCGTGCCGGCCGGCGGATCGGTCCCGATCCAGGTCACCTTTGACGCCGGCGTGGTCTCCGATCCGGGCGCCTACCTGGCCAAGCTGAGCATCCAGAGCAACGACCCGTTCAACAGCCCGGTGCGTGTGCCGGTGACCATGACCGTGCTGCCCAGCGTCGAGTTGGGCCGGCTGGAAGGCACCGTTACCGGCCTGGGCTACTGCGACGAGGACAGCTACCCGCTCGAGGCCTCGGTGCTGATCGAGGCTTCGGATGGCATGACCTGGACGCTCGTGACCGACCCGGCCACCGGCTTCTACTACCGCTGGCTGGACGCCGGCACCTACACCGTGACGGCCAGCGCTCCCGAGCACCTGGATGGGACCGCGGTCGTGCAGATCACCGGCCAGCAGACGACCACCCAGGATCTGGCCCTGCGCTACATCGAGTCGTGCATGGACGTCACGCCGACCAGCTTTAGCCTGACGCTGCCCGTGGACACCCAGCTCACCGAGCTGCTGACCATCGACAACAGCGGTGCGGGCGAGCTGCTGTGGGAGCTGCGCGAGACCACCGCCACCCTGCCACTGCTCAACGGCGGGCAAGACGTGGTCGTTCGCGTCCCGGCCATCACCGCCAACCCCGACATCGCTGCGCGCGGCAAGCCGCAGTCCTTCCCGGCGCGCGAGTTCACCGTGCGCGTCGGCCGGGTCAACGCCGAGCCGATCGATGTGCTGATCATCACGCCCGACGTGGTGGGCGGCGGCGACATCACCCTCCTGCTCACAACCCTGGCCGCCTTCCCCGACCTGGCCATCACGATCTGGGATGGTAACGCCGGGACGCCGACCGTGGCCGACATGCAGGCCCACGACGTGGTGTTCGTCGGCAACGACATCCTGTGGACCGTCGTCGGCCATCGACAAGACCGTGCTCAGCAACAACCTGGCCGACTATCTGGACGCCGGGGGCAAGGTGCTGGCCGGCAGCTTCCTGTGGAGCTACGACGACTGGGGCCTGGGCGGCGGACGGTTCATCACCCAGGACTATAGCCCCTTCGAGATGGCCACCGTCGACTTTTTCGTGCCGGCGACCCTGGGGGCCTACGATGCGGGCCATCCGCTCATGGCCGGCATCACCACCATCACCGACAACTTTAACCACCAGGACACCGACCTTAGCCCCAACGGCGTGTGGGTTGCGAGCTGGAGCGACGGCGAGAACTTTGTCGCCGTGTCGCCCGGCTGCGTCGGCCTGAACCAGGAATACTTTGGGAACGCCGACTTTGGCGGCCAGACAGGCGAGCTGCTGCACAACGCGCTGCTCTACCTGGGCGCCACGGGGCCGTCGTGGGGCGACATCCCGTGGGTCACCGAAGTTCCGACCAACGGCGTGGTTCCGCCCGACAGCACCTTCGACGTGGACGTCACCTTTGACACCACCGGCCTGACCGTGGGCGAGTGCTACACCGGCAGTCTGGGCCTGCTCCACGACGATCCGGGCTGGGACAACCCCTTCTACATCCCGCTGACCCTGTGCGTCTCGGAAGCGTGCACGCCGGTCGAGATCCTGACCGTCACGACCGAGATATCGGGCGTTGTGGCTTCCTTCGCCGCCGACCTGGCCGGCGATCCGCCCTTCAGCTACGCCTGGGACTTTGGCGACGGCTACACATCGAGCCTGGCGGAGCCGACCCACGTCTATGCCGCAACCGGGTGCTACACGGTGACTCTGACCGTCTCCAACGGATGCGGCCAGGACACCTGGCAGGAGCAAATCTGCGTGTGCGAGGCTGTGGCAGGCGCCGACTTTGCCTGGGTGCCGACGGCCCCGTGGGTGGGCGAGGCGATCGACTTTACCGGGTCGATCGGCGCCGGCTCACCGCCCCTCACCTGGCACTGGGACTTTGGCGACGGGACGACGGCCGGCGGGCAGTCCGTGCTACATGCCTTCGCCACGCCGGGCGACCACCTGGTTACCTTGACGGTCACGAACGGGTGCGGGCAGTCGGTAATCGACCACGTGGTGACGGTCCGCGGCTTCTACTACTACCTGCCGATCGTCTCCAAGAACTACGCGCCGTAACAACCGCAATATCCCCTCAGAGAGAGGGGACAAGACAAGGGGGCCAGCGGAGCAGTCCGCTGGCCCCTCCACATTAGCGACCCTCGCCCCGGTTTGCACTTTCCTCAGAGGTGTGCTATACTCGCCGTCGCGCCTAGTTGCTGGAGCGTAATCGTGCGTTGGAGCAACCTTTGAGTAACATCGACCGCCAAGCAGCGATCAAACAGTGCGCATCACGCAGAACCTCGCCCGAGGTTCTGGCATTCGGCCGCCCGGCTAGAAAGGAGCAGATAGCACAGCACAAGAAACAGCCCCACCGCAGAACAAAGCAGTCTGTAGTAGAACACGGCAGTTCCTAAAATTGCAAGGAGGCTCAATGAAAAGCAAGTTCTGGCATATTATGGTCTTTCTGGCCCTGATCGTGAGCATGCTGCCCGTGACTGTGGCGGCGGCGCCGGTCGAGCCAGAAGCAACTCCGCAGGTGGCCGCGCCTGAAAAAGTGCCGGTGAGCCAGGCCCCGACGACCGGGGTGGCCCCGACGCCCGGCAGGCAACGGTGTCCAGTCGCTGAGCGGCTCGACGGTCACTTTTGACCCGTCGGTGGGCGGCGACACCTGCTACATCCCCGGCGCTACGCAGACCTTCTGCTTCAACGCCCATTCACTCACCAACGACTGGGAGTATGTCTACAACCTCTGGGTCAAGTTCCCCACCGACTGGACGGTGACCAACGCCTACGTCCAGGGCACGCCGGCCTGCACCGGCGGCGGCACGTGGGGCGACTTTAGCTGGTCGTTCCAGACCTCGCCCTACGAGGTGAACATCGCCCACTCCCGCTACCAGGCCTACACCGACGACTGCACCGCCTACTACTGCTTCGAGGTGCACGTCCGGGGCCGGCGCAGCCTTATGCGCCGGAGTCCTGGTACTGGGACGGCGACGGCTACAACGCCGCGCCGCACTACCCGTGCAGCAGCGACGGCTACACCCCGGCCGGCCAGAGCGCGTGCGACGAGGCGGTCAACCCGCTGGCCCAGGTCCCGGTGTGCGCCATGGACCCCGGCGTCTACCTGCTGCCGCCCGAGCAAGATGCGGAGGGCTGCAACGGCGTGCCGCAGGTGCACACCCTGTCGGTGTACAACAACACCGGCGCGGCCGGCACCTTCGCCATGAGCTACTCGGTGCCCTCTGCCAACGGCACGCTGACCGGCCCGGCGACCGTGACGGCCGCCAACGGCGCGGTGGTGCCCTTTGACGTCACCCTGACGCCCGACCTGTGCGCCCAGATGGGCGCGTTGGTGGAGGGCCAGGTCGATACGGCCGGCAACGGCTATACCGACTCGGCCGTCATCGAAAAGACGGTCACCACCGGCGGCGACTGGGACACCGTGCCCAACTCCGCCCCGACGTGGGCCGGCAACGGCTATCTCAGCGACGGCTGCACGGCGCGAGAACGCAGCGGCCAGGCGGTGACCTACCTGATCGGCGACATGAGCGGCACCGGTCCGGTTGGCTTCTGGGGCTATAACCACGCCACCAACGCCTGGTTCCAGCCCGGCCCGACCGGCACGCCGGCCGACCGCTGGGCGCCCGACTGGGCCTACAACCCCGCCACCAACCTGTGCTACCTGACCGGCGGAGCGAACACCCCGGGCGGCGGCACCTACAACGAGGCCTACGTCTTTGATCCCGTGGCGAACACCTTTACCGCCCTGCGGCAGCTTTACCAGCATCCGCGACTTTCACGACTCGTGGATCGGCGCCGTGGACGGCGTCAACTACCTGTGCATCGGCGGCGGCAACAACGGCGCGAGCGTGATGGCCAGTCGACGCAGTGCTTCGACCTGGCCGGCGGCACCTGGGCGGCTGGAACGCCACCATCGGCGCCTACCCGACCGACCCCTGGGGCGCGGCCGACGGCGTGCTGCACGCCGCGGGCGGCGACCAGTTCTGGTACGTCGGCGGCGCGGTCAGACGGGCAGCCTCATCGCCGACGAGGCCTTCTACTTGGACGACGCCGACAACGCCTGGCACGCCGGCCGGCAACACCGGCGTGGCCCGCTACCGGGTGGAAGGCGACTTTTTCAACGGCGCCTTCTACCAGATAGCCGGTCGTCGGACGGCACCTTTACCGGCACGACGGACGTGCGGCGCGGCGTCTATGTCGGCGGCACTGGACGTGGGACGAGTACCCTGCCGTGCCGAACAACGGCGCATGGACAACGTCGGCCAACGTCGTCAACGGCACGCTGTGGAGCATCGACGGCTATGGCTCGACCGCGGCCAGACTATGTCGACTACTGGGCCGGCTGCCCGCATGTGCGACCTTCAGGGCTGGCTGGAAGGCACCGTCCTCGACGGCGACACCCAGATCGCGGCTGCGGCCGGACAGGGCATCGAGTCGCTGAGCGGCTCGTTCGTCGCCTTTGACCCGGCGCTCGGCGGCGCCACCTGCTACACCCCGGGCGTGCCGCAGACCCTGTGCTTCAGGGCCGAGTCGTTCTACCGGCGACTATGAGTACCGCTACAACGTACTGGCTCAGGTTCCCGGCCGACTGGACGGTGAGCAACGCCTACGTCGTGGGCACGCCCGTGTGTGCGACAGCGGCGCGAGCTGGGGCTGCTTCTCCTGGTCGTTCGAGACCTCGCCCTACGAGATCAATATCTACCACCCGGCTTACCAGGCAACACCGTCGACCACTGCATCGCCACCTACTGCGTGGACGTGACGCCCGGCGCAGCGGCGGCGGCGTGTCGTGGTACTGGGACGGCGACGGCTATACGTCTGCGCCGCACCACCCGTGCAGCAGCGACGTCTACACCCCGGCCAGCATGGCTGCCGACCCGTGCGACGAGTGGGTCAACCCGCAGGCCATCGGTCCCGCCGTGCAACGTCAACCTGGGACCGGCCTGCACCAACGCCACGGTCACCATCAACCCCGGCAACATCGTTGTCGGCGTTGACCCGGCCACCGGCCACTATGGCCCGGTCCAGTTGATCCAGGGCGAGTATACGGTGGAGGCCACCGCGCCCGGCTACTCGACCGAGACGGCCACGGTGCAGATCGTCGACGAGATGACCACCACCCAGGACTTTGTCCTGTACCGGCCGGTCATCGACGTCGACGCCGAACGACCCGATCAGCGTCTCGGCGGAGCCCAGCCAGACGGTGACGATCCCGCTGACCATCAGCAACCTGGGCCACCTGCCGCTGGACTGGGAGATCGTCGAGATCCTGGGCGCCGGCGCTGATTGCCGCCCAGAAGGGTGCCATCCGGCACCGGCGGCGGCCCCCGGACAAGATCCCGGCCGACCTGGACCGCCGAGCTGGACTGACGGCCAGGCCGACTTCTTCGTCTGGATGACGGAAAAGGCCGACCTGACCCCGGCGCGACGGCGCTGCAGACCAAGGCGGAAAAGGGCGCAGTTCGTCTTCAACGCGCTCGAGAGCACCGCCGAGCGGACCCAGCAGGCGCTGCGCGCCTACCTGGATCAGCCAGGGCGTGGAGTACAAGCCGTTCTACATCGCCAACAAGATCCTGGTGCGCGGCGGCGACCGAGGCCCTGCCGCTGGACGCTGGCCGGCCGGCCCGACGTGGCTCAGGCTCACGGCCAACCACCAGTTCCAGCTCGAGGAGCCGTTCGTCGAGGCCGCAGACCCGGACGCACACCGAGGCCGTCGAGGCCAACATCACCTTTATCAATGCCCCCGACGTGTGGGCCCTGGGCTATCACCGGGCAGGGCATCGTGCTGGCCGGCAACGACACCGGCCTGGACGAGACGCACCCGACGATTGCCCGGCACTATCGCGGCTGCCTCAACCCGCCCACCTGCACGTCGCTGGGACCACAACTATAACTGGTGGGATGCCACCGGCACCTACCCGACCGATCCGTACGACGGCCACGGCCACGGCACGCACACCACCGGCACGATGGTGGGCGACGACGGCGGCGCCAACCAGATCGGCGTGGCCCCCGGCGCCCAGACCGTCCACTGCAAGAACATGACCGACGGCGGCAGCGGCAACGACGCGCACCTTCACCGACGTGCTTCCAGTGGGACCTGGCGCCCTGGGACCTGAGCGGCGCCAACCCCGACCCGGCCATGGCCCCTGACGCGATCAACAACTCGTGGGGCTACTGGCGGCGGCAAGCGACCCCAGTTCGAGGACGAGATCGCCGCCCTGCAGGCGGCCGGCATCCTGGTCGAAGTCTCGGCCGGCAACGAGGGCCCGAGCTGCGGCACGCTGCGCTCCCCCGGCGACTATGAGCAGGTGCTGACCACCGGCTCGGTGGACCACGCCGGCCACCTTCCCGGGCGTCATCACCAGGCAGGCTGTCTCCAGCCGCCGGCCGCCGGCCTGTACCCCGGCGGACTACTTCCCCGACGTCATGGCCCCCGGCGACAACATCGCTCCGCGCTGCCCGGCAACAGCTACGGCGTGCTGGAGCGGCACTCGCATGGCCGGGCCGCACGCTACGGCCCTCGCCGGCCTGATCTGGGCGGCCGCCTGGCCTGCGCGGCCAGGTGATGCGACGATGGACATCATCCGCCAGACGGCCGGGCCGCTGAGCGGCCAGGAGGGCTCGACTGCGGCGGCGACTATACCACCGGCCGAACAACGACTGGGGCTTGGCACCGACTGCGGCTCGCCGCTGGCCGACCCGAACTATCGTACGGCGACGGCCGGGTCAACTGCCTCGAGGCGTCGACTCTATGCCGTGGGACCTGCTGGGTAGAATCCCGATCACCGGCACCATCCCGGCGCTGGACGACCAGCCGGTGGACGTCATCTTCCACTGCACGCCCGAGCAGGAAGGCTGGATCCTGACCGGCACGCTGCGGATCAACCACAACGATCCGTGCGACGACTCGATCGACATCCCGGTCGAGCTGATCTGCGGCGAGCCGACCGACCCCGACATCGAGGTGGTGCCTCCGGCGCTGTCCTCGATCCAGCTGCAGGGTGAGCAGGTCGTCCAGACGCTCAACGTCAACAACCTCGGCACCGCAGCGCTGGACTGGACGATCATCGAGCACAACCCGGTCCTGGCCCTTGCTCCAACCGCGCCCAGCACACCGCAGGTGAGCCGGCCGGTCGAGCTCAAGCTCGAGGCAGCGGGTGGGGCCAGCGTGGAGACGAACCCGCCCGTGGTCGATGCGCCGGTCACCCTGATCCTGGATGACGGCTCGCGCGACAACGACATCGGCCTGGGCGGCACGATCGAGATGCTGTGGGTCAACCGCTTCACGCCGGCGGCCGGCGACTTCCCGTTCAACCTGAACCAGATCCAGATCTACTTTAGCACCGTCGGCCTGGTCAACGTCGGCGACGACATCGTGCTGCTGGTGTACGAGAACACCTCCGGCAACGCCGACCCGGCCGTTGGCTCGAACCTCCTGGCCGCCATCCCGACCACCGTGCAGGCGCTGGATACCTGGAACGTCTACGATCTGGCGACGCCGGTCGTCCTCAACGGCCCCGGCGACGTGCTGATCGGGGCGATAGGCATGGAGACGCCGGGCACGTCCTACTGGCCCGCCTCCATGGACCAGACGGCGACGCAGGCCCGGTCGTGGGCCGGCTGGTGGAACACCAGCCCGCCGCCCACACCGCCGGTCCTGCCGCCCGACAACTGGACCCTGATCGACGCCTACTTCCCCGGCAACTGGATGGTCCGCGGCTATGGCGAGACGATCGGCGACGAGCCGCCGCCCGAGTGCGAGCCGGTTGACATCCCGTGGGCCTACGCTCAGCCCGATCAGCGGCACCACGCCCGGCCACGGCACCTTCCCGGTCGACGTGACCTTTGACTCCACCGCCATGGCCTCCGGCACCTACACCGCCAACCTGTGCGTCGAGTCGAACGACCCCGACGAGCCGTTCGTCATCGTGCCGCTGGAGATGACCGTGCTGGCGCTGCAGAACATCGTCGTCACGCCGTCGTCTCTGAGCCCAGGAGCTGTGCCCCGATGCGACCGCCACGCAGCAGCTCACCATCTGCAACACCGGCGACGTGCCGCTGACGTGGAGCCTCGATCGAGATGTCGGAGCCGCCGCCTGCCGTCGGCGCCGATGGGCAGCCCGAAACCGGTCGCGCCACAGGCCAACGCCGATACGGCACCCACCTCCCGCGCCCCGATCGGGACGATGGCCCTGGGCGATCTGCTGTTCGAGATCGACGCCGAGGGCGCGACGGGCAACAACCTGCTCCTCGGCGTCGAGTGTGCGATCGGCCACTACTGGGTGACCGGCGGCGACACCGGGCGGCGGGGTGGCTTGCTGTACAAGATCGACCCGACCGGCGCGCTGGTGGCCACCTACGCTCAGGCGCCGCCTGCACCGGCTGGGGCGGCCGCGACCTGGTCTTCGACGGCACCTACCTGTACTACGGCTGCGACAACGGCGTGATCTACCAGGTCGACCCGGCCACGGGTGCGCCGACCGGCGTGACCATCCCCGGCCCGATCGCGCCTCCGCGCGCGCTGGCCTACGACCCGGCCACCGACCACTTCTGGACGGCCAGCTGGGACAGCACCCTGTACGAGATCGACCGCAGCGGCGCATCATCAACACCTTCGCGCCGGTCGGCCTGTCCACCTACGGCATGGGCTGGGACACCTGGTCGGCCGGCGGCCCGTTCCTGTGGCTCTGGTCGCAGGATGGCCTGATCCGGCGCTGATGGCCTCGCAGGTCAACCCGGCCACCGGCGCGCTCACCGGCGTCACGTGGCTTGGCGTCGGGGTCGTCGGGCGAGATGGCCGGCGGTTTGCGCCATCAGCGACGAGGTCTGTCCCGGCATGGCCGTGTTCTGGGCATGAACCAGGGCGTCACCGACCGGATCGGCGTCTATGAGCTGGGGCAGACGTTCGACGCACCGTGGGTCAGCGAGGATCCGACTGCAGGGCACAATCCCCGGCGGCGAGTGCGCGGTGGTCGACGTGACCTTTGACTCGACCGGCCTGGCTGCGGGCGACTACTTTGTCGGTCTGCTGATCAGCAGCAACGACCCCGACACGCCCGAGGTCACCGTCCCGGTGCAGTTGACGGTGCTCGAGTCCGGCGGCGATCGACGGCGTGACCTACACGGTCTGACGGCCTGGAAGTCACCTTCGACGCGACGGTGAGCGGCGGAGCGCCGTTGACCTACGCCTGGGACTTTGGCGACGGCTACACGTCGGCGCTGGAGGACCCGGTCCACACCTATGCGGCGACCGGCTGCTACACGGTGACGCTGACCGTCTCCAACGAGTGCGGCGAGACACCTGGACCGGGCAGGTCTGCGTCGACGTCGCCCTACCACTACTACTACCTGCCGCTCGTCATGGGTTCTCCCCGGGGCCATAGCAGTAGGGTGACCAAGAGCCGGCGATCCGGCAACCAGATGTAACAAGAGGGCCAGCGGCAACCCCGCTGGCCCTCTTCCCAAACAAGAAGGCGATAGATGAAAAAGATCGGGCTCTTACACCACCCCAAGCTGCCGCAGACCCAGCCGCTGGCCGAAGCGATGGCCGGCGAGGCCGCGCGCTATGGCCTCGAGCGCCTGGCTCGGTTCCACCTGGGACGAAGAGGGGGTCGCGGCCGCCATCGCCGGGCTGGACCTGCTGGTCACCCTGGGCGGCGACGGCTCGATCCTGCGCGCCGCGCGCATGAGCGCGCCCCATGGCGTGCCGGTGCTGGGCGTCAACATGGGCCGCCTCGGCTTCCTGACCGAGCTGAAGCCGGACGGCTGGGCCGACGCCCTGCCCCGCCTGGTGGCCGGCGACTACTGGCTCGAAGAGCGGATGATGCTCCACGCCAAGTATCACAGCGGCGAGACCTGCCGGGGCCAGTACGAGGCGCTGAACGACGTGGTCGTCAGCCGGGGGAGCCTGGCCCGCATCGTCCGCCTCGAAACCCACATCGACGGCAGCTACCTGACCACCTACGCCGCCGATGGGCTGATCACCGCCACCGCCACCGGCTCGACCGGCTATGCGCTGGCAGCCGGCGGCCCCATCCTGCCGCCGGCGCTCAAGAATATCCTGCTGATCGCCATCGCCCCCCACCTGAGCATGGACCGGGCCATCGTCCTGGCCAAAGGAGCGGTGGTCCAGATCCGGGTCCAGACCGACCACCAGGCCATCCTGACCGTAGACGGCCAGTTCGAGTATGAGCTGCGCGACGGCGACCTGGTGACCATCCAGGCCAGCCGCCACGTCAGCCGTTTCCTCCACCTCCAGGACCGCGGCTACTTCTACCGCAACCTGATGGCCCGCCTGAGCTGACCTCGAGTGTCATTCTGAACGAAGCGAAGAGCCTGCTTCGCCGGTCAGCGGTCGTACACCTCCGGGTTGACGCAGTTGGGCAGCCGCTCGCCCCGCAGGCCGGCGAGCAGGTTCTCGGCCGCCATGACCGCCATGCGCGTCCGCGTCGCCCAACTGGCGCTGGCGATGTGCGGCACCACCAGGCAGTTGGGCAGCGCCAGCAGCTTGTGGTCGGCCGGCAGCGGCTCGGGGTCGGTCACGTCCAGCGCGGCGTAGGCGATCCGGCCGGCTGCCAGCGCATCGTACAGCGCGTCGGTATCGACCACCGGCCCGCGCGACGTGTTGATCAGCACCGCCGTCGGCTTGCATCTTGCCCAGCGCCCGGGCGTCGATCAGGTGGTGGGTCTCCTCGGTCAGCGGCACGTGCAGGCTGACAAAGTCGGCCTCGGCCAGCAGCGCGTCCAGCGTGTCCGCTGCCTCCGCGCCGGCCGCCGCTCCCCTGGCCGCGTCGAAATAGGGATCGTAGTAGATGACCTTCATCCCAAAGCCGGCCGCCCGGCGGGCCATCGCCTGCCCGATCCGCCCCATGCCCACCAACCCCAGCGTCGCGCCGTGTACGTCGTGGCCGAGCAGGAGTCATCGGCCCCCAGGTGCGCCACTTGCCGGCCCGCACGTAATCGGCGCCCTCCACCACCCGCCGCGCGGCCGCCATCAGCAGGGCAAAGGCAAAATCGGCCGTGGTCTCGGTCAGGATGCCCGGCGTGTTGCCCACCGGGATGCCCCGCGCCGTCGCCGCCGCCACGTCGACGTTGTCATAGCCGACGGCGTGGTTGCTGATGACCCGCAACCCCGGCCCGGCGGCGTCCATCACCTCGCCGTCGATCTGGTCGGTGAGCAGGCACAACAGCCCGTCGATGCCGCGCACCTTTTCCAGCAGCACCGGGCGCGGCGGCGGCAGCTCCTCGGGCCACACGTCGGCGTCGCACGCAGCGCGGATCAAGGCCAGCCCACCCTCGGGTATGATTCGTGTCACAAACACTCGTGGCTTGCTCATCGGCTATCTCCCTGGCATTATCAGTGTGGCCCACACGGGGTTATGGTCCGATTCGCCGTGCTCGGGGATGACCCGGCTTTCGACGGCCTGCAAATCGGACGAATAAAGGATCATGTCGATGCGCACCGCGCGGGGCAGGATGGGCAGGCCGTGAAAGCTGCCGCGATAGGCCGGAAAGGTGTGGCCAAAGCCGCTGCCTGCCCGGCGATGGGCGTCGTCCAGATGCCCGGTGAGCACAGCATAGGCCGTGCTCTGATCGGTGGTGTTCAGATCGCCGGCAACGACGACCGGCCCCGCACGAGTGGCGACGTCCTGTGCCAGGGCGGCCGCCTGCTCCTCGCGCGCGGCTGCCCCGCCTGCCAGGCCATCGGCCACCGAGCGCCCGGCTGCCAGGTCGGAAAGCACCGTCGTCGCGTACAGGTGCACGTTATAGACGGTCAGGCGCCGGCCGCCGACGTCGACCTCGGCCGCCTGGGTGAACCAACGGACGTCCGGCGGCAGCGAGTCGTTGGCGTCGGTCAACGGATAGCGACTCAGGATGCCCTTGCGGTTGCCCGGCTCCATCAGGCGGTAGGGATACGTGCCGGCCAGATCCCGGTCGATCACGGCCGCAATCTCGCCCGATAGCTCCTGGAGCACGACGATGTCCGGCGTGCCCGAGCTGACGATGGCCTGCGCTGTCTCGGGCGATTCGCTGTAGCCCCAGGTGTTGAAGGACAGGATGGTGATCGGCTCGCCTTCTACCGGACGGCGGTCGAGCAGCCCGAAATCAAAGGTCGCGCCGTACTCGATGGCGAACACCAGCACGGCGAGCAGCATCGGCACCCACGCGCGGCGGCCAGCCACCAGGGTCACGATCAGCACCAGGGGCAGCGGCCAGAACAGGTAAGGAGCAAAGGTGCTGACCAGTGCCAGCCACCCAAGCCGGTCGCCGACGGCCAGGTGCAGCAGGAACCACAGCACGATCCCGGCGCCATACAGCCAGACGGCCAACGCCCCGAGCCGGACAATGCAGCTTGGGCGCCTGGTCCGGGTGGCGCGCGCCCTCCTGGAGGGCGGTCTACGCCCGGCGATTGACGACAATGCGCATTCCTTCCTGCTGTGTTTCCGTGGACTGTCGCATCATTCTCTAGCGAAACGCCAAAATGAACAGCAGATCGTTCACGTTCGTCCCGGTCGGCCCGGTGCGGATCAGGTCGTCCAGCGCGTCGAAAAAGGGATAGGCGTCGTTGTTCGGCCAGGTGCGCCGCCGCATCCAGGCCCAGCGCCCGGGCGCGGGCGGCCGTCTCGCCCGTGACCACCGCGCCGGCGGCGTCGGTGGGGCCGTCGGTGCCGTCGGTGGCCAGCGCCACCAGCAGCGACGCCGGGCAGGCCATCCAGCGCCATGCGCGGCCGCCAGCGCCAGCTCCTGGTTGCGGCCGCCCTGCCCCTTGCCCCGCACCGTGACGGTCGTCTCGCCGCCCCACACCAGGCAGGCCGGGCCGGGCCACGGGCCGGTCAAAGCTCGCCAGCTCGCGGGCCAGCGCCGGCGGCGACGCGCGCCACCTGGCGGGCCTCGCCCTCGACGAAGGTCGACAGCAGCAGGGCGTTCAGCCCCAGGTGGCGCGCCTCCTCCACCGCGGCTTCGGCGGCCAGCCGGTTGCTGCCGACGATGACATTCTGCACCCTGCTCGAACAGGGGATCGCCCGGCTTGGGCGTCTCGGGCAGCGTCGCCCCGCACGCCCGGCCTGGAGCCGCTCGCGGACCGGCGCGGGGCACCTGCTCCGGCCAGGTCGTACCGCTCCAGCGCCGCCCAGGCGTCGGCAAAGGTCGTGGGATCGGGCGCCGTCGGGCCTGAAGCGATCGCATCCAGCGGATCGCCCACCACGTCCGACAGGATCAGGCCGATCACCGGGTTGGGCGCCGCCAGCCGGGCCAGGCCTCCCCCTTTGACCTGCGACAGGTGCTTGCGCACGGCGTTCATCTCGCCGATCGTCGCGCCGCTGCGGAGCAGCAGGTCGGTCGTCGCCTGGAGGTCGGCCAGGCTGATCCCCTCTGCCGGCAAGCGCCAGCAGCGCCGATCCGCCCCCCGAAATGACGGCCAGCACCAGGTCTCGCCCTGTGCCGCCGGCCAGCAGGTCGGCCATCCGCCGCGCCGCCGCCACGCCGGCCTCGTCCGGCAGTGGGTGCCCCGCCTCGACCAGCTCGATCGGGCCGGTGCCGGGCAGAGGCGTGGCCGTACTTGGTGACGACCAGGCCCCCGCTCAGCCGGTCGCCCAGGATGGAATGCAAAGCGGCGGCCATTGCCGCCGCCGCCTTTCCTGCCCCAACGACCCACACCCGCTCCACCGCCGCCAGGTCGTAGCTCTCGCCCGGCCACGATCAGCCGCTCACCCTGGCGCTCCACGAACCGGCGCACCGCCGCGCCCGGCTCGACCGCCGCCAGCGCCGCCTGCTGCACCGCCTGGATGGCATCTCTGGTATGGCGAGCTCCGGATCGAATAGGGTTCCACGGGTCAGACAGGGTTCTGGCTCAGATACGCCTCGACCCCGGCCAGGAACGCCTCGACATAATCAGGAGAGGCAGCCTTGCCGATGTGCCCCACCCGGAAGATCTTGCCGAACAGGTCATCCAGGCCGCCCGAAATCAGGATCTGGTGCTCGCGCTGCAGGTACTTTTGGAAATCGGACACATCCATCCCCGGCAGAGGGCGCACCGCCGTGATCAGGGGGGAAGCACAGTCGTCGGCGGCAAACATCTCGAACCCCAGGCGCCTCAGAGCCCTCGCGCACTCGATGGGCCGCGTGGGCGTACCGCGCATAATGGGCCTCCAGACCGCCCTCCATGATCTGCCGCAGGCTGGTCAGCAGGGCGACGACGTTGTTGGTCGGCAACGTCACCGGCGTGGGATGCCACGGCCAGTTTGTGGCGTACCATCGCCACGTCTCCAGATTCAGATACCAGCCGTGCCCCCGGTCGCCCTTGCGCTCGATCTGCTCCCAGGCTCGCCGGCTGACCGAAATCGGCGCCACCCCAGGCGGGCAGGCCAGGCACTTGTTGATCACGGTCACGCACACGTCGATGCCCCATTCGTCCACCGGCAGGGGAACGCCGCCCAGCGACGACACGGCGTCGACGATGATCGGCACGCCAAGCTCGTTGGTCACCGCCGCAATCTCCTGCAGCGGGTTGAGCACGCCGGTAGACGTCTCCAGGTGGACCACCACCACTGCCTGGACGTCCGGCTCGGCTGCCAGGCGGCGCCGGATCGCCTGCGGGTCGAGCGGCTGGCCGGATGGCGCCTCCACCGGAATCACCTCCAGGCCCCAGTCCTGGGCGACCTTGCCCATCCGCCGCCCAAAGAAGCCGTTGTGGGGCACCAGAACCTTGTCGCCGCGGTGCAGCAGGCTGCTCATGGCCGCCTCCAACGCTGCCGTGCCCGCCCCTGGGATCATGAACAGGTCATTCCGTGTCCCAAACACCTGCTTGAGGCGCTCCAGCGTTTCCTGGTAGATCGGCAGCCACACCTGGCCGTAATGGGGCAGCGTCGGCTCGGCCAGCGCGGCCAGTATGTCGTCTTCCACGTCCACCGGGCCCGGGATCATCAATCGCACCCGCTTATCCGTCGTTGTCATCTGGACCCCTCCTCGCCAGCGCCGATTCGCTCACGGCCCGCAGCCGGGCCGCGCCCATCTCCGCCGTCAGGTCGCGCTGGGGCATGCCCAGCATCTCGAACCCGACCATGAACTTGCGCACGCTGGCCGATCGCAGCAGCGGCGGGTAAAAGTGGGCGTGCAGGTGCCAGGCTTTTTCGGCGCGCCGATCTGCCTTGGCCGGCTGCTGGTGAAAGCCCATCGAGTAGGGAAAAGACACCTGGAACAGGTTGTCGTAGCGGGCCGTCAACCGGCGCAATATGTCGGCCAGCGCGTCCCGTTCGGCGCCGTCCAGCGCCGGCAGTGTTGCCCGTGTGGCGGCGGCTGACGACCATCGTCTCGAAAGGCCAGATCGCCCAGAACGGCACCAGCGCCACGAAATGGTCGTTGGCACACACGATCCGCTCTTCTTTGGCCAGCTCCACCGCCACATAGTCGCACAACAGGCACGAGCCGCGCTCGGCCCGGTAGGCAAGCTGGCGTGTGTGTCTCCTTGGCCGGCTCGTTGGGCAGGTGCTCCGTGGCCCAGATCTGGCCGTGGGGGTGGGGGTTGCTGGCGCCCATCATCGCTCCCTTGTTCTCGAAGACCTGCACATGCCGGATCGCCGGCTGGGCGCCCAGCGCTTCCGTCTGCTCGGCCCAGGTGTCGACCACCTGGCGCAGCGTGGCCGGATCGAGCTCTGGCAGAGTCAGATCGTGCCGTGGTGAAAAGCACACCACCCGGCAGATGCCCCGCTCCGCCTCGACCACCAGCAGCCCTCCGGCTCCCGATCCACCCGGCGGCGTATCGGCCAGCAGCGCCGGAAAATCGTTGTCAAAGACAAAGGTGCCGGTGTAGGCCGGATTGCGCACACCACCCGCCCGCTCGTTGCCGGGACACAGGTAGCAGGTCGGGTCGTATGCCGGGCGGTGCTCGGGCGGCTGGGGCTCGACCTGGCCCAGCCACGGCCGGCGCGCCCGGTGGGGGGAAACCAGGATCCACTCGCCGGTCAGCGGATTGTAGCGCCGGTGGGGATGCTCGCTCCAGGCTAAAGCTCGTCATCGTCGTCGCCGCTTTTCACCCACGCGAATTTGCGCCGCAGGTCGTGGGGTAATACTCCTCCAGCACGTCGTAATCCACCCGCTGCCCCCACCGGTAATAGACGCGGGGATCGATGTACGATTTCAGGCTCGTGCCCAGGTTCCAGGTGCGCTTCTTGCCTGCGATCTCGGCCTGGGCCTTGATCTTGCCCAGGGCCAGTTGGGCCTTGTGCAGCTGCCCTTTGGCCGTTTCCAGCCGCCGTCTGGCCTGCTCGATCTTTTTGTCGTACTGCGCCTTTACCTTCTGGCGCCGGTCGCCGGTGGCCGCCTCCCTTCGCTCGCGCGCCTCCTGGCGCAGGGCGTCGAGCGCCTCGGCCGCCGACTTGACCTCAGCCCGGTACTTTTCCACCCGCTCTTCCGCGCTCTGCTGCCGCTCCTTGAACCGCTGGCGGCTGGCCGACCAGCCGGCCGGCTCCTTCTTGGTATGGTTGCACAGCGTGGCGGCCGCCAGGTTGGCCAGGTTGGCCGCCGCCCACTTGACATACTCTGGATCGTCCGCTTCAACCCCCGACCCCTCCAGGCTGTCGCGGACGGTCATCGTGGCGTGGTGGGTGCGGAACACCTTGGCCGTCAGCCCCGGCAGAATACCGGACAGGTAGGCGTTCACGCTGCGGCTGGTAATGTCGGGAAAGATCTGCGGCTTGTCGGCTGCGGCGCGGTTCCTGCCGTTCTTGCCGGCACCGGACGGTCGTGCCGTCTCTTTCAGCTCCCTGAGGCTGGCCTGCACCGCCTCAGGCAGCTCCAGCTTCTTGTGCCACAGCACCGAGTCCTTGCCCAGGAACCGGAACTCGGCCACTCCGTTGTCGTGCAGCTTGACGTGCTCGGGACGCAGGGTCGTCGCGCCGACCGTGTCAGCCTCGTCCTCGTCCTTTTCGTCGCCCACTCGCAGGCCCAGCGCGTCGATCAGGTAGCAGGCCGTGGCCAGCATCCGTCGCTTGCCGTCTGTGCTGGACAGATCGGCCTGGATCTGGTCGCGGACCGTCTCCAGCTCGGCGTGCAGCAGGTGTGCCTTGTCGAATTTGGCCGCTTCGCGTGCTTGCTTGATCGAGGCAGTGTCGCTCAGCCACACATATTTCGATCTTGCCCGACAGCTTGTCTGGCCAGCGGGCCACCCACAGCGACTCCGGCTGCCAGACGATCGCGGCCCAGTCGCCCGGAGGCTGGGGCGCGTCTGGACTGAGGTTGAGCGTAACGTCCGACTGACGCGCGCCTTCCTTCCACCGCCCGCGCAGCGGATGCTGGCCGCGTCCCATAAAGATGCCGCTCGGCTCGACCATATAGTTGGCCAGCTCCACCTGCTCGCCGTTGACCTGGGCGTAGCCGTACTGGGCGCGCAGCGCTTCACGCTGAGCTTTGCGGGCGGCAGCTTGAGCCTTGCGTTCTTCGGGCGTCAGTCTGGCCCGGGCCTTGCGCTCGGCCTGGACGACTTGCTGGGCCGGGCCAAAATCCACCTCGTCCAGCTTTCAGAGTTGGCTCGATGCCCAGCTCCCGCGCTCAAGTCGCCCATGAAGTTGAGGACAAAGATCCTGTCCTCGACGTATGGCGTGCCCTCTTTCCTGGCCCAGGCCAGCGCCATCTCTTCCTGTTTGGGCGTCAGCGCCACCGGCTCACCCCGGATGTCGAGGACCAGCCCGCGTGGCGCCGGCGGCTCAGGCGCCAGCACGCCGTTGTGGATGAGCTGTGTGAGTATCACTTGCCGAATATCGCCCGCAGCGTCCTGGCGAGTTGCCAGATGACCAACGCTCCCAACAAGATGCCTGCCAACGCGATCTTGCTCTCGTCGGCCGTCTCTTCGAAATAGACCTCTTCAGGCGTCACGACGATCACCCCCAGCGGCTTGGCTGCTGTCGTGCCGCCTCCCCCGCCGCCCTCTCCTCCTGGGGCCTGTTTCCCTTCCTCTTCCGCTCCGCCGCTCCCCTGCCCAAAGCCCAGTCCATAGCCATAGCCGACCTTGGCCACCGGGATCAGCGTCTTGTCGCCGACTACCTGCGGCTCACCAAAGGCCGCCCGCCAATGAGCTGTATCCCTAAACCCCTCGATGGCGGCGAATAGCTTGTCCAGAGACATCTTACACTCCTTTCCTTATTGTCCTGCACCCTTGCGTCCGGCAAGCCGCCGGATCAGTCCGAAAACCAGGATGACGGCCACGGCCCCCAGGACCAGATCCCGCAGCGCGCGCGACGTTCTGTCGTCAATGGGGATCTGGCGCTCACCTTCCGGCGTTTCCTCCACCACGGCCACGGGAGTCACCTGGACAAAGCCGCCGCCCCAGCCGCCCACCTGCCTGGTGCCGATCGTCGCCCTGGCCTTGCCGAAAGAGGTGAGCCGGGCAACCGGGATCAACCGCCGCCCGCCCACCTCGTACGGCTCGCCGCGCACCGTCTCAACTCGAAAACGCCCGCCGCTGTCGCCCATTGTACCACCTCTTGTTGCGTCACTATCATCGGCCTGCGACCGCCAATGCGGCAGTCCATCCATCGCACGCTTGCCCAGTATAGCACAAGAATCGCGCCCAAACAACCTCCACTGCCACGCGTGCGGTCAAACCCAATACAGACCCAAGAGGCTGTTTGGTAATGCACTGCCCCCGGTGGTTGACATAGCACCAGGAATGCACTATAATGGACCTGGTTGAAGCCTGGCTCAAGGAGGATAAGACCGATGGGCCGCTTTGAAGCAATCTGGCTGGCCTTTGAAAAGTTTGCCATCTTTTTCTCATTTGTCGTCACCATGACGGTGGTAGTGGTGCTATTGCTCTTGGGGTTTGGCCTGTGGCGGGTAGCGCCTTCGCTGCCCGGCCTGCGCGACGGCACCCTCTGCCCATTGATCGCCCAGGTCGATGGCCTGGTGGCCGACTTTGACAGCGCCGTCATCACCCGGACGATCCAGATCAGCCAGACGATCCCCGTCGTGTTCGACCTGAACGTGGATCAGAACACGGTCGTCAAGCTAACCAAGGCTGTGCCGCTGAACCGGGCCGCGACCATGGTCCTGCCGGGCGGCGGTGGTCAGATCAACGGCACGGTCAGCCTAGCCCTGCCCAACGGCATGTCCCTGCCGGTCCATCTCACCATGACGGTTCCAGTCCGCCAGGAGCTTCCGGTCCGCATGGACGTGCTGGTGTCGATCCCGCTGAAAGAGACCGATCTGGGCTCGGTCACCGGTCAACTCAAAGACCTGTTGACGCCCTATACCAAGCTGCTGAGCGACCTGCTGCACTGCCCCCAAGCCTCCCCTTAACGGGGATCAGGTAATATCGAGGAGCCTATGCCACCTCTCGTCCGACTCTATATCAGGACCGCATTCGTCTATTTCATCGCCGGCTTCTTGCTGCTGGCCTTGATGGCCCTCGACGGCTGGCTGAACCTTGGCCGCTGGTTCACAGCCGTCAGCGTCAGCCAGCTGCACCTGCTGGTCGTAGGCTGGATCACTCAGCTTTCCATCGGCGTGGCCTATTGGATGTTTCCCCGCTTTCTCAAGGAGGATAACCCCCGCCCTCGCGGCTCCGACGCCCTGGCTTGGACCGTGTACATCTGCCTGAACGCCGGCCTGGTGCTGCGCTTGGCCGCCGAGCCGTTCTACCGGATGACCGGCCAGAGCTGGCTGGCGGCGGTGGTGGCTCTGTCGGGTGTGTTGCAGGCTGCTGCCGCGGTCGGCTTTGGCCTGCTGATCTGGGCCCGCATCCGGCCCCTGGAGTAGCAGCGCGCCATGCCGACTACCACTCGCGTATTCGTCAGAGCGTCAATACTCTACCTGATCCTGGGCGCTGCCCTGGGTGCGCTGCTGCTGATAAACGACTGGCTCCCGCTGGGGTCGGCCGTCTACTATGTCAAGCCCGCCCACGTCCAGTTCCTGATCGTCGGCTGGCTGACCCAGCTCATCCTGGGCGTCGCCTGGTGGCTCTTTCCGCCGATGGCTTTCCGCCTTCGCGGCCGGGACTACCCTCATGGCCAGGCCCAGCGGGGCAGCGAGCCTCTCTTCTGGGTGACCTTTGCCCTGCTCAACGCCGGCGTGCTGCTCTACGCCCTGGGCGGGCCCCTCTATGCCCGAACCGGCTCTGGCTTTTTCGGCGGGCTGATTTTCCTGTCGAGCCTGTGCCTGTTCGCCGCGGCCATAACCTTCGTGATCAACATGTGGAGTCGTGTCCGCGAGCTGGGACGCGGCAAAACCTGATCGTACTAGGTGCGATCCAAGGAGGATAGCCCATGTTCGACGCCATCCTGACTCCGGCGCAGCATGCCCTGCGCGACGAGGTGCGCGACTTTGTCAAGAGCGTCCCCCGCCAACTCATCCTGGACATGGACGCCGACAAGGTGCGCTACCCCCGCGACTATGTGGCCGAAGCGGCCCGGCGCCACCTGCTCGGCCTGCGCTTCCCGGTCGAATATGGCGGGCGCGGCCTGGGCTGGGCCGACGAGATCGTCGCCCTGGAGGAGGTCGGCGTCCTGGGCACCTCGCTGGCCTGCCTCTACTCCCTGCCCAGCATCGTCGGCGAGGCGATCTACCGCTTTGGCACGCCCGAGCAGCAGGCCCGCTGGCTGCCCCCGATCATTGGCGGCCGGCTGACCGTCGCCGAAGCGCTCACCGAGCCGCGCGGCGGCTCGGACTTTTTCGGCACCAGCACCCAGGCCCGCCGCGACGGCGACGACTACCTGCTCGACGGGCAGAAGCGGTTCGTCGTCGGCGCCGAGGGGGCCGAGCTGTTCCTGGTCTACGCCCGCACCGACCCGCAGGCCAAACCCCATCAGGGCCTGAGCGCCTTTGTCGTCGAGCGGGGGGAGGGGGTCAAGATCGAGCACGTCTACGGGCTGCTGGGCACCCGTGGCGGCGGCACGGGCGGCTTACTTTCCGAGACGCGCGCGTGCCGGCCGAGAACCTGATCGGCCCAGAGAACGGCGCCGCCGACGTCTTTTACCAGATGATGATCCCTGAGCGGATGACCAGCGCGGCCGGCGCGCTGGGCATGGCCCGCGCCGCGCTCGAGGTCGCTGCACGCTACTCCGACAAGCGCAAGGCCTTCGGCCAAAAGATCCGCAACTTTGAGGGCGGTCAGCTTCAAGGTAGCCGACAGCATCACCCAGCTCGACGCAGCGCGGATGCTGGTCTATGGCGCGGCGCGGGCGGTGGACGCCGGCGACGACCCGCGCAGGTGCCGGCGGCTGGTGTCGGAGGCCAAGAAATTCGCCACCGACACGGCCTGGCAGGTGGTCAACCACGCCATGCAGATCCTGGGCGGCATCGGCTACACCAACGTATACCCGATCGAGCGCCTGCTGCGCGACACGCGGCTGATCATGATCTGGACGGGTACGAACGAGGTGATGAACCTCATTATCCAGCACGAATACTACCGCGAGCTGCTCGCCGGTCAGGCCGCCGTCCGCGACGTCGAATCCGACGCGCCGGAAGCAGATCGCGATGAGGAAAAGGTCTACGAATGAAAATCCCCTCCCCCAGCTTGTGGGGGAGGGGATCTCTGTCTATGCCACCCGTGCTTGCCGCATCTGCGCGCTCCGCCGCAAGAACCACTTGTTGACCTCGGCCGCAACCGACGGCAGCAGAATCAGCGGCAGCATCTTCAGCCAGTCACCCACCGTCAGGAACGTCGTCTCGAACACCGGATCCAGCACCGGCACGTAGATGATCGCCAGCAGGATGGCCAGCGACAGCAACACCGCCATCTGCATCCACTTGTTGGTAAAGACGCCGATGGCCAGCACCGAGTAGCGCTCCGAGCGCGAGGTATACGCCCGCAACAACTCCGAGATCGACAGCGTGGCAAAGGCCATCGTCCGGGCATGGTTCTCGTCCACCCTCGGTCCCCCAAGCCGGAACGCCGTCAGCACTGCTGCCGTGATCGCCACCGTCTGCACCGCGATGCCGATGATCATGTCGCGGTTGATGATCGACTCGCCCACCGGCCGGGGGGGCAGCTCCATTGTATCGGGATCGCCCTTTTCCATGCCCAGCGCCAGGGCCGGCGCCCCGTCGGTGATCAGGTTCAGCACCAGCAGCTGGATGGCCGCCAGTGGCAGGGGCCAGTTCAGGATCATCGCCAGGAACAGGATGCTGATCTCGGCCATGTTGCACGACAGCAGATAATAGACGAACTTGCGGATGTTCGAGTAGATGATCCGCCCCTGTTCGATGGCCGCCACGATGCTGGCATAGTTGTCGTCGGTCAGCACCATGTCGGCCGTCTCTTTCGACACGTCGGTGCCGGTGATGCCCATCGCCACGCCGATGTTTGCCCGCTTCAGCGCCGGGGCGTCGTTCACCCCGTCGCCGGTCATGGCCACGATTTCGCCCTTGGCCTTGAGCCCTTCGACGATTTTCACTTTGTGCTGTGGCGAGACGCGGGCGTACACGTCCACCTCCTCGACGATGGCGCGGAATGCCTCCTCGTCCAGCTGGTCCAGCTCGGCGCCGGTCAGCACCTGACCATCCTTGCGGAGCAGGCCAATCTCCTCGGCGATAGCCCCCGCCGTCTTGGGATAGTCGCCGGTGATCATCACCGATCGGATCCCGGCCCGGCGGGCCATCGCCACCGCCGGCTTGACCTCCGGCCTGGCCGGGTCGATCATGCCCAGCAGTCCGATGAAGGTCAGGTCACGCTCCACCACCTCGGGAGTTACCTCGTCTGGCATCTGTTTCAGCGGGCGAAAAGCCACGCCCAGCACCCGCAGCGCGTTAGCCGCCAGCGATGCATTCTGCTCCAGGATATTGCTCCGCCGCTCATCGGTCAGTGGCCGGATTACCCCATCCTCCAGCACCGTTGCCGACACGCCCAGGACGACGTCAGGCGCCCCCTTGACATAGGCCACATAGTTGCCATAGCGCGGATCGGGGTGCAGCGTGGTCATCCGCTTCCGTTCCGAGTCGAAGGGGATTTCGGCCAGCCGGGGATACTCCTGGCCCAGCTCATTCTGCCGGTAGCCGGCCTTGGCCGCCGCCACCACAAAAGCGCCTTCCGTCGGATCGCCGGCGATCCCCCACGCAGTTGAGCCGTCCTGGTCTGCCTTTTCCAACCGGGCGTCGTTGCACAACAGGCCGGCCCGCAGCAGCAGCCTCATGCCCGGGTAACCCTCCAGGCCTACCGGCTGGTCCTCATCCAGGAACTGGCCTTCCGGCTTGTACCCTTCGCCGGTGATCGTCAGCAAGCTGCGATCGACGTACATCTGCACCGCCGTCATGGCGTTCTGCGTCAGCGTGCCGGTCTTGTCTGAGCAGATGGTCGTCGCCGAGCCCAGCGTCTCGACCGCCGGCAGCTTGCGGATCAGGGCATGCCGCCGGATCATCTCCTGCATGCCCAGCGCCAGCGTGATCGTCACCACCGCCGGCAGGCCCTCCGGCACGGCAGCGATCGCCAGGCTGACCGCCACCATGAACATCTCCACCAGCTTGGGCACCGTTTCCTCTAGCCCGAAATAGGCGCTCACCCCCTGGCCGAACAGGACCCCGATCTGAGTGTCGCGCACCACGCCGATCAGCCCCACCAGCCCGCACACCACCAGCGCCGCGACGCCAAGCACCCGCCCCAGCTGGTCCAGCTTGACCTGCAGCGGCGTCGGTTCCTCCTCGTACGACTGGAGCATCTCTGCGATCTGCCCGATCTGGGTCTTCATCCCGGTGCCCACCACCAGACCCTTGCCCCGCCCGTAGGTGATCACAGTGCTCATGAACGCCATGTTGCGGCGGTCGCCAAGGCCTGTCTCCAGGGGCAGCACCGTCATTGCCTTCTTGGTCACCGGCACCGATTCGCCCGTGAGCGATGCCTCCTCGATGCTCAGGTTGGCGCTTTCCACCAGGCGCACGTCGGCCGGGACATAGTTGCCGGTCTCCAGGATCACCACATCCCCCGGCACCAGCTCGGGCGATGGCACGGTGAGCAGATGACCGTTTCGCAGCACGCGGGCGTTGGGCGCCGACATCTTTTTGAGCGCCGCCAGCGCCTTCTCGGCCCGTCCCTCCTGGATCACGCCCAGGATGGCGTTCAAGATGACGATAGCCAGGATGGCTCCCGCATCGATGAATTCGGTCGTGCTGCCGGTGCGGTTATACTCACTCCAGCCGATCAACCCCGAGATGATGGCTGCGGCGATCAAGACCAGGATCAGGAAGTTGTTGAACTGGTCGAGCAGCATCTGCCACAGGGTACGTCCGGCCCGCTCCTGGAGCTCGTTGCGGCCGAACTTGGCCAGGCGCTCCTGGTACTCGACTTCAGCCAGGCCGTTCTCCAGGTCGCTGCCAAGCGCTGCGACGGCGTCTTCAGGACTTGACGTGTGCCAGGCTTGTTCTATTGAATCTGTCATCTTTCTTCCAAGACGGTGGTTTGACAAACAGGGGCCATTATACCAACTAACGCCCAACGCTCCAAACTGCCCGGGGGCAGGGGTGCGAGGCCGGCGTTACACATCCCGCCGCATTTCCCAGGAATCGACCTCGAAGCCGAGCGCGGCATAGAACGCACGCCCGGCCTCGTTCGAGGAGTCAACCAGGAGGTGGAACTCGCGGCAGCCGCTCTTGCGACCGCAATCGAGGGCTGCTTCCATGAGCGCCCGGCCGATCCCCCTTCGGCGGAACGCAGGGCGGACATACATCTCGGTGATCTCGGCCCAGGCGTCGGCGCCCGAGAGGGTGGGCGTGATTCTCAGCACCAACAGCCCGGCGGCCTCGCCCTCCCACTCACCCAGAAAGGCGGTTTCCAGGTCCTGCACCTCTTCCATGCGCCGGGCCAGGGCTTGAGGCGACAGCCCTTCTCCGTTGAACTCGACCAACAGCTCAGAAACGGCCGGCGCATCGGCCTGGCCGGCCACCCGGACCGCGGAATGTGCGGAGCGCGTCAAGCTGCCCTACACCGGCTTCTGGTACAACCGGTAGGTCTTGTAGATCCGCCCTCCCAGCCGCTCGATGATCCGGTTCATCATGTCGTTCGACTCCAGGATCCACGACATCTCGGCCCGCTTGTACCCCTTCTGAAAAGCCGCCCGTGCCGTCTCGACGTAGAACAGCGCGTCGATACCCAGTGTCCGGTACTCTGGCACCACGCCCATGATCACCAGCCGGAACGCATCGATCTTGCGCCGGTACCACAGGAACTTGACCAGGAAAAGGGGCAGGCTCCACAGGTTGGGCTGAGCTTTGGCCTTGCGAAAAGCCTGGTTCACATCTGGCAACCCTATCGAGATGCCGACCGGCTTGCCGTCGATCAGGGCCACATACGCCAACGCCGGGTCCAGCACCATCTTGAGCGATGCGCCCAGGTGCTCGAACTCGGGCTCGGTCATCCCCACAAAGCCCCAGTTCGCCTCCCAGGCCGCGTTGTACACTTCTTTGGCCAGCTCAACCTCGTGGTCAAACTGCTTCAGGTTGACCTGCCGAAACTCCAGGCCGGGACACTGCCGTGCGCGCTCGGCCACCCGCACGAACTTGGCCGGCAGCTTCTGTACGTCATAGTCAAAGATGTTGGTCAGGATGTCCCAGGCGTACAGGTCCTGCGCCTTCCCAAAGCCCGCCCGCTCGATAAAGTCTACATAATAGGGTGGATTGTAGGTCATCAGCACCACCGGCGGCTGGTCGAACGCGTCTATCAGCAGCCCGCACTCTTCGTTCTGCGAAAAGCTCTCCGGCCCGCGTATCGCTTCCATCCCCCGTTCTCGCAGCCAGGCCGCTGCCGCATTCAGCAGCGCCTCGGCCACCTGGTATTCCTCGATGACCTCGAAAAAGCCAAAAAACCCCACCTTGTCCTTGTGGGTTTGATTGTGCAGGTGATTGATGTGGGCGCTGATCGTCCCGAGCACCTCATCCTCGCCCCGCATGGCCAGGAATAGCTGCACCTCGGCGTGCTGGTGGAACGGGTGCTTGCCCGGAGTGAGCATGTCCAGATGGTCAGAGTAGATCGGTGCGACCCAATTCGGATCGTTACGGTACAGGCGCCACGGAAACTTGGCGAACGCTCTCCGCTGCTCCTTCGTCGTTACCGGAATAATGCGAAAATCGGATGGTGCCATGCGCTATCTCCTCTCGCCCTTGATTGGAGCCCTGGGCATCCTCCATTATACCCCAAAATCACACCCTCTCCAACTTACACCCTCCAACTTCCAACCTCCATCTTGCACCCATAGCGATACTGGGGTATAATGACGGCTGTTCCGCTCCTGTTCAGCCAACGCCGGAAGGGAAACGCAGTGAGCGGCCGGGAGTCTAGTTTCCTCGGCCGGCGATCGGGAGGTGAGAAGCAACGCAACCGGAACAATGTGACAACGCACATACGACCCATATCTGGAGACGTTAAAGAGCGGTTTTGGCCTAGAGCCTGCACCTATCGGTGTGACCGAAAAATTCTGTCTTTACCGTCTCGATGCATCCAAGGAGGATAATTCTCAATGGCAAGTATCACCTACGAGCATGTCTGGAAGCGCTTCGGGGATGTCGCTGCGGTCAAGGACCTCGACATCTTTATCCCCGACAAGGAGTTTCTCGTTTTCGTCGGCCCCTCTGGCTGCGGCAAATCGACCGCCCTGCGCTGCCTGGCCGGGCTGGAAGAGATCACAGAGGGTCGCATCCTGATCGGCGACCGCGTCGTCAACGACGTACCGCCCAAGGACCGCAACATCGCCATGGTTTTTCAGAGCTACGCCCTCTACCCTCACATGTCGGTCTATGACAACATGGCCTTTGGCCTGAAGCTGCGCAAGACGCCCAAGACCGAGATTGACAGGCGAGTGAAAGAGGCAGCCGGCATCCTCGGCATCGAGATGCTGTTGGAGCGCAAGCCCAAGCAGCTCTCCGGCGGCCAGCGACAGCGCGTCGCCCTGGGACGGGCCATCGTCCGCGAGCCGGCCGTCTTTTTGATGGACGAGCCGTTGTCGAACCTCGACGCCAAGCTGAGGGTCCAGACCCGCGCCGAGATCTCCAAGCTGCACCAGCGCCTGGAAACCACCTTCATCTACGTTACCCACGACCAGACCGAGGCCATGACCATGGGCAGCCGCATCTGCGTCCTCAAGGACGGCCAGACTGCAGCAGCTCGACACCCCGCAGAACCTCTATGACAAGCCGGACAATGTCTTTGTCGCCGGCTTTATCGGCAGCCCGGCCATGAACTTTTTCGACGTGACCGTGGTCGAAGAGGATGGGAATCTGTATGCCGACGGCGGCACCTTCAAGCTCAAGCTCCCGCCAGAGAAGGCGGCGGCGATTCGTCCCTATGCGGGCAAGCAGGTCATTTTTGGCACTCGCCCCGAGAACATCCACGTCCGCGAGTTCGTACCGCCCGGCATCCACGGCGAACCGCTGGATGTCAAGGTGGATGTGACCGAGCTGATGGGCAACGAGATCTTTCTCTACCTGGTCACCGGCAAGAAGCAGTTTATCGCCCGGGTGGACCCCCGCACACAGGCCCACGTCGGGGATAGCATCGACATGGTCGTCAACATGGACGCCGTGCATCTGTTCGACCGTGAGACGGAGCGGGCCATCCGCTAGGCCCAGGCGTAATTGACCATGCACAATGCACAATTCCCGCGCGGGAATTGTGCATTGTGCGTTCTAGGAGTCTGACATGTCCAATTTCCAGATGATGCAAGCTTTGCATATTCCTGCCAAGACCAAGATCGTCCACCTGGTAATAGATGGCCTGGGTGGACTGCCCCGCGAACCGGGGGGCAGAACCGAGCTGGAGACGGCCAACACACCCAACCTCGACGCCCTGGCCGGCCGCTCGCAGCTTGGACTGGCCGTGCCGGTTGGCCCAGGGATCACCCCCGGCAGCGGACCTGCCCACCTGGCCCTGTTTGGCTACGACCCGCTCACCTACGACATCGGTCGCGGTGTGCTCGAGGCGTTGGGCATCGGCTTTGACCTTCAGCCACACGACGTCGCCGCGCGCGGTAACTTTTGCACTGTGGATGATGCAGGCCTTATCACCGACCGGCGCGCCGGACGCATCGCCACTGAATTCAACCAGCAGTTGGTAGCCCTGTTGCGCACCATCGCCCTGCCCGGCGTGCAGACCTTTGTCGAGACGGTCAAGGAGTACCGCTTTGTCCTGGTCCTGCGCCCCAGCAAACCCGGTAGCCAGACCCTGCACGCCAACATCCGTGACACCGATCCCCAGCGGCTCGGCGTGCCGCCGCTCATGGCTCAGGCCGAGGATCAAGCCTCCGAACCGGCTGCCGAGCTGGTGAACCGCTGGCTGACCGCCGCCCGCCAGGTCCTACAGGCCCACCCACCGGCCAATTCGCTCAACCTGCGCGGCTTTGCCAAGGATCCTGGCCTGCCCCGTTTCGGCGACCTGTTCGGCCTGCGCGCTGTAGCCATCGCCGTCTATCCCATGTACAAGGGCGTGGCCCGGCTCATCGGCATGGATATCCTGGATACGGCCGGCGAGGCGGTGGAGGATCAGGTAGAGACGCTGCGTGCTAATTGGGGCCGGTACGACTATTTCTACTTCCACGTCAAAAAGACCGACTCGGCCGGCGAAGACGGCGACTTTGCCCGGAAGGCGGAGGTCATCGAACACGTGGACGAGGTGGTGGTGCCCGCCATCCTGGCCCTCGATCCCGACGTCCTGATCGTGACCGGTGACCATTCGACCCCGGCCGTACTAAAGAGCCACTCCTGGCACCCGGTGCCCACCCTGTTCTGGAGTCGCTACTGCTTGCCCGACGGGATCGACGAGTTCGGAGAGCGGGCCTGTTCCCAGGGCAGCCTGGGCGCCTTCCCGGCCACCCACGAGCTGCCGCTGGCGATGGGCCATGCTGCCAGGCTGACCAAGTATGGCGCCTAACTCTGGCCCGGCTTCCGCGGTTGTGGAAGCGTTCGAGCAGGCCTTTGGTTACCCGTCCGTGCGCCTGTACCGTGCGCCCGGACGGGTGAACCTGATCGGTGAGCACACCGACTATAACGACGGCTTTGTGCTGCCGATGGCCATCGATCGCGCCGTGTGGCTGGCTGCTGCCCCTCGCTCTGATCGGCAGGTGCGGGTGCGAGCCGTAAACCTGGAAAAGGACGACCTTTTTGCGCTCGACGGCTTGCGCCCCAGCCTGGAAGCGCACTGGGCCAACTATGTGCGGGGCGTCCTGGCCATGCTCGAGCTGGCCGGCCACCGCCTGGCCGGCCTTGATCTGGCCTACTCCGGCGACGTGCCGATCGGCGCCGGTCTCAGCTCATCGGCGGCGGTGGAGATGGCGGTGGCCGCAGCGGCCCGCGACCTCTTCTCCCTCGACCTGTCACCACTGGATCTGGCCCGACTGAGTCAACGGGCCGAGCACGAGTTCGCCGGTACCCAGTGCGGTCTCATGGATCAACTGATCTCGGCGGTGGGCCAGGAAGGCCAGGCCATGCTGATCGACTGCCGGGCCTTTACCTGGCAGCCGGTGCCGCTGCCCCACGATGTGGTGGTGGTGGTGTGCGACACAAGCAGGCGACGAGGCTTGGTCGATTCGGCGTACAACGAACGCCGCGCTCAGTGCGAAGAGGGCGCCCGGCGCCTGGGCGTCTCTGCCCTGCGCGACCTGGATGTGGCGACCTTCGAGGCCCAGTCCAAAGATCTGCCGCCTGTGCTGCGTCGGCGATGCAAGCACGTTGTCCACGAAAACGACCGCACTCTGCGCGCCGCCCAGGCGCTGCGCGAGGGCGATTTGCACTCCTTCGGCCGCCTGATGAACGAGTCGCACACTAGCCTGCGTGACCTGTACGAGGTGAGCTGCGAAGAGCTGGACCTGATGGCCGCGCTGGCCCAATCGCAGCCCGGCTGTTGGGGGGCGCGGATGACCGGCGCCGGTTTCGGCGGCTGTGCCGTCGCCTTGGTCGACATGCCGGCTGTGGATGCTTTCACCCACAACGTCGCCGCCGTCTATGAGCGCCAGGCCCAGCGCACCCCGGTTCTGTACGTCTGCCAGGCATCGGCAGGCGCCGGGCTTGTGGAGTGAGGACCGGCAGTCACAGGGCTTGGGGTTGACATATGCAAGATTACCGCCTTCGCCAGCGCGACTACCTGCTGCAAATCAGCCGGGCGATGACCGCCCGGCTCGACCTGGCGCCACTGCTGGAGCTAACACTCAAGAGCGCCGTTGAGCTGTTGCGCGGCCAGGTAGGTCTGATCGTCCTGGGCGATGCTGATGGGGCGATGCACGTGCGGGCCAGCTATGGCCTGCCGCCGCAACTGCTAAGCTTCTTCCGCCCGCTGTGGGCTGACCTGCCGGGGCTTGGCGCACCCCCACTCGGCAGCGGACGCCCTCACACGTGGCACATCCCCGACCTGAATGTGCGGCTGGGGATGGTCGCCGCCGCCGCCGGCCTCGCCGTCAATCAGGTAGTCGCCCTGCCGCTCGTCATCGAAGAGGCCTGGATCGGCGCCATCTATATCTTTCGCATCGGCGGCGGTGCGTTTTCGACGGAAGATCAGGCTCTCTTGGCCGCCTTTGCCGACCAGGCTGCCATCGCCGTGCGCAACGCCACCCTCTACGAGCAGATTAGCGACGAAGGGCAGCTACTGGCGGCCATCATCGACAACAGCGCCGAAGGGATCATGATCCTGGACAGGGCCGGGCTCGTGCGGCGGGTCAACCGCGCTCTGGCTCACATGACCGGCTGGGAGCCGGAAGAGGCTGTTGGCCACCCCGCTGTGGAGGTCCTCGTCTTGCGCGACCGCAACGGCGATCCCGTGCCCATGCCGGGCGTGCCCGACCGGCGTACCTCCAAGACCGGCGAGCCCCGTTACGTCGAAGGCGAGATCGTCGGTCGCACGGGGCAGCCACGGAGAGTTACTCATACAGCGCCGGTCAGCGCCGGGGTGACGGCCACGCCACTCTACGACCGGGAAGGCAATCTGCTGCGGATTATCCTCAATGTTGTAGACATCACCCGCTTCCGCCAGGCAGAGGATCTGAAATCAACCTTTGTTTCGGTCGTCTCCCATGAGCTCAAGACACCCGTGGCGCTGATCAAGGGCTATGCCGAGACGCTGCGGCGGGAGGACGCGACCTGGGACGCCCAGACGGTTCGCGACAGCCTGGCGGTCATCAACGAGGAGGCCGACCACCTGACCCACCTGATCGACGACCTCCTGGAAGCCAGCCGCATTCAGGCCGGTCGACTCAAGCTGGAGCCGACCGACGTGTCATTGTCCCATCTGGCCCACAAGGTGGTCGATGGCCTGCAGGCCCGAGCCAGCCTCCATACCTTCGAGTTTGACTTTCCGCCCGACCTGCCCTCCGTATGGGGCGATCCTGAACGGCTCCAGGAGGTGCTGTCCAACCTGATCGACAACGCGGTCAAGTACTCGCCCGCAGGTGGCACGATCTGGATCGGCGGCCGTGTTGATCCGTCAACCGTGACCGTGTACGTTGCCGACCAGGGGATCGGCATCCCGCCGGAGGAACAGGCCCGCATATTCGACCGCTTTCATCGCGTCGATACGCCTGAGCACCGCCGCGCCAAGGGCACCGGTCTGGGGTTGTACCTGGTCAAGGCCATCGTCGAGGCTCACGGCGGCCGCGTGTGGGTCGAGAGCGCCCCCGAGCGAGGATCGATCTTTATTTTCACCCTACCGAGGAAACAGGAATGAGTCCGGCCAACGACAAGCTGATCCTGGTTGTAGACGACGAAGCCAAGATGATCCGCTTTGTGCGGATGAACCTGGAGCTGGAAGGTTACCGCGTCACCGAAGCGGGCGACGGCCTGGAGGCGCTGGAACGCGTGCGCCAGGACCTTCCTGATCTGGTGCTCCTCGACGTCATGATGCCCCACATGGACGGTTTCGAGACCCTGGAGCGGCTGCGAGAGATTTCGAACGTGCCGGTCATCATGCTCACCGTGCGCGGTGACGAAGAGGACCGCATCCGGGGTCTGGAGCTGGGGGCCGACGATTACGTCACCAAGCCGTTCAGCCCACGCGAGCTGGCCAGCCGCATCCGCGCCGTGCTGCGCCGCGTCGAGAAACCGGCCTCGGCCGGCGGCGAGGTGGTCCGCATCGACGATCGCCTGTCGGTCGATTTCAGGCAGCGGGAGGTGATCGCCGACGGCCAGCGGATCAGCCTGCGCCCGACCGAGCACCGGCTCCTCTACCACCTGGTCAACAATCCCGGCTGGGTGATGACCCACGAAATGCTGCTGTCCAAGGTGTGGGGCTATGAGTACCGCGACGACACTCAGCTCCTGCGCCTGTACGTCACCTACCTGCGCCAGAAGATCGAGCCGGATCCAGGCAATCCACGCTACATCTTTACCGAGCGCGGCGTCGGCTATCGCTTCGTCGATTTTCGCAAACAAGTGCCACCTTCCGAGCCGTGACCCTGTGTTGGTTCTGCCGGATGAGGAGGAGATCGGATGCACAGAATCGTATTCCCAGCTGCCTGTGTTCTCCTGCTACTCGCTGGCTGTGGCCCGGTCTCTACGGGCACCGCGGGCACCGAACCCGGAGCAGCGAGCCACGTCGGCCGCTGGTACCGCAGCCGATCACCGCGCCCACGCCGGCGCGAGCCGCCCTCCAGATCGCGTTTCGGCAGAATCGAAACGATCCGAACAACTTTGAGATCTATACGATCAGCGCCGACGGCACGCGGGCTGGCCAACCTAACCAACCACCCGGCGCGCGACGAATGCCCATACTGGTCGCCCGACGGCCGGTCCATCGCCTTCACCTCCGATCGAGATGGCGGCGGCATCTACCTGATGGCCA
The DNA here is from genome assembly GCA_963749455.1 of uncultured Chloroflexia bacterium. Taxonomy (GTDB): domain Bacteria; phylum Chloroflexota; class Anaerolineae; order JAAYZQ01; family JAAYZQ01; genus JAFGOG01. Next base: position 45,868 of record CAVVMX010000002.1, on the reverse strand, counting down.
GCGATGGCTCCAACCAACGCCGCCTCACCGCCGAGTTCACCCAGTGCCAGATCCCCGACGCGGCTATGGCCTGGTCCCCAGACGGCCGGTGGTTTTCGTTCCTGTCGTGCCTGGATGGTCCGCCCGATATCTATATCGTTAGGCCAGACGGCTCGGACCTGACCAACCTGACCCACAACCCGGCCACGGACGAGCACCCTTACTGGTCACCGGATGGCCGGCGCCTCGCCTTTGGCTCCGATCGGGACGGCAACAAAGAAATCTACCTGCTCGACCTCCAGGCAGCCCTCCAGGGCAAAGAAGATGCCGGTCTCATCCGCTTGACCGACAACCCCGCCGTCGATGTGCCGGCCGGGTGGTCGCCCGATGGCACGCGCCTCCTCTTCCTCTCGGAGCGTGACGGCAACCCGGATGTGTACGTCATGGCTGCCGATGGCTCAGGCCAGACCCGGTTGACGACCGATCCCGCCCTCGACTACTATCCGACCTGGTCGCCGGCCGGGCAGTGGATTGCCTTTGTTTCGACGCGCGACGGCAACCACGAAATATACGTTATGGCCCCCGACGGGTCAGGGCAGCGCAACCTGACGGCCAGCCCGGCCGAGGACTCGCGATTCTGGTGGTCGCCCGATGGCACCCAGATCGCGGTCAGCTCTATGGAGGCTGAAGCCTGGAGCACATGGATCGTCGATGTGAGCGGAGCGAGCCGGCGGGAATTGGACATAGTAGGCTGCCTGGATTGGCGTCCGTCGTACGGACATTGACCGCACGGTCGACCCGGACAACGTTCGCACTGGGTTTTTCTCTAGATGGGTGCCGATCGTGACCGGATCGGTGCTAGCACAAGCGGACGCAGGCCATCCCCAATCACCGACCTGTCTCTAGCCATCAGGAGTGATTATCCTCTGTCCTTTGCCTTCTTCCTGCTTGCCAAACCGGGCGCGCAATGGTACAATGTGGGCAACGTGGGCCGTTAGCTCAGCTTGGTAGAGCAGCTGCCTTTTAAGCAGCGGGTCGAAGGTTCGAGTCCTTCACGGCTCATCTGGACGATTGCCAAGGACGGCAGTTCCGACATCCCCAATAGACTGGCATGTCTAGAGATTGCCTTCCTTTCCTGTTGCAAGGCAGCGTGGAGAAACAAGATGAATCGTCCGCTGGCGTTCATCGTCGAAGACGATCCCAACCTATCCGAGATCTTTGCCGAAGCGCTCACCGAGGCTGGATTCAGGGTCGAGGTCATCGCTCGCGGCGACAAGGCGCTGGATCGCCTGGCCGAGACGGTGCCTGAGGTCGTCACCCTGGACATGCACCTGCCGCGTGTGAGCGGTGACAAGATCCTGCACTACATCCGTTCCGACCCGCGCCTGGCCAAGACGCGGGTCGTCATCGCCTCCGCCGACAACTCTATGACCCAGACATTGGAGGCTGAGGCTGACTTGACCCTCCTCAAGCCCGTCGACTTTATCCAATTGCGCGACCTGGCTCAGCGATTGCTTTCGGAGGATTTGCACGGCCACTGACATCGTCACCGCCATAGCCGCCGAGCTCAAGCTGCCGCAGGCTCATGTCGCTGCGACGGTCACCCTGTTCGACGACGGCAACACCCTTCCCTTCGTCGCCCGCTACCGCAAAGAGGTCACCGGCGGCCTGGACGAAGAGCAGTTGCGGCAGGTGCAGGCCCGGCTGGCCTACCTGCGCCGCCTGGCCGAGCGCAAACAGGCCGTCCTGAGCAGCATTGAAGAGCAGGGCAAGCTGACACCCGAGCTGGCGGCGGCCATTGAGGCTGCAACTAGCTTACAGGTGGTCGAAGACCTGTACCTGCCCTACAAACCAAAGCGCCGGACGCGGGCGTCGATCGCCCGTGAGCGGGGCCTCCAGCCTTTGGCCGACCAATTGCTGGCCCAGCAGGACAACCGCCCGCCTGGAGCCCTGGCCGCTGCCTTTCTCTCCGACGAGGTGCCCGACGCCGAAGCCGCTCTGGCCGGTGCCCGCGACATCCTGGCCGAGCAGCTCACCGAAGACGCCGCCGTGCGTGGCGAGGCTCGCCGCCTGGCGCTGCAACGGGCTGTGGTCATCTGCCAGCTGGCCGGCGAGCAGGCCGATGTGGACCCCGGCGGCAAGTATCGCCTCTACTACGACGCAGCCCTACCCCTGGCCGAGCTACAGCCCCATCAAGCGCTGGCCATCGACCGCGGCGAGGCAGAGGGAGCGCTCAAGGTGGCGCTGGCCCTGCCCGAAGAGGACACCGTGTCACTGATCGAGGCCCACTTCCTGCACCGCGGTGCTCCGCCGGCCCTGCGTTCCCAGGTCCAGGCTGCTATCGCCGACGGCGCCAATCGTCTGCTGCTGCCTAGCCTGGAACGGGAGCTGCGCACCGCCAGCACCGAGCGAGGCCGGCGACCATGCCATCCAGGTCTTTTCGGCCAACCTGCGCAACCTGCTTCTCCAGCCGCCGCTGCGCGGCCGGGTGGTGATGGGCATCGACCCCGGCTACCGCACCGGCTGCAAGGTTGCGGTCGTGGACCCAACCGGCAAGGTGACCTGCCACGATGACCATCTATCCCCATGAGCCGCAACGCCGTTGGGATGAGGCAAAGAAGATGCTGGTCGCCGCCGTTGAGGCGGCGGGCGTGCAGGTGATCGCCATCGGCAACGGCACGGCCAGCCGCGAGACCGAACAGCTCGTGGCGGAGCTGATCGACGGTTTTTCCAGCGTGCAATACACCCTTGTCAGCGAAGCCGGGGCGTCGGTCTACTCCGCCTCGCCGCTGGCCCGCCAGGAGCTGCCCGACCTGGACGTTTCAATGCGCGGCGCGGTCAGCATCGCCCGGCGCCTTGCAGGATCCCCTGGCCGAGTCGGTCAAGATCGATCCGCAGTCGATCGGCGTTGGCCTCTACCAGCACGACGTCGATCAGAAAAAGCTGGCCGAGACGCTCGATGCTGTGGTCGAATCGGTGGTCAACTATGTCGGCGTCGACGTCAACACCGCCTCGCCGGCGCTGCTTCGCCATGTGGCGGGCCTGAGCAAGGCGCGTGGCGGCCAACACCGTCGCCCATCGCGACGAGCACGGCCCGTTCAAGAAGCGCTCTGACCTGACCAAGGTGAAGGGCCTGGGGGCGAAGGCCTATCAACAGGCTGCCGGGTTTCTGCGCGTGCCCGAATCGGCCAACCCGTTGGATCGGACGCCGATCCATCCCGAATCATACCCGGTGGTCCAACGCCTGCTGGAGCTGGCCGGCACCCGCTTGGGAGCGCGGGATATGCTGGGCCGGGTGCAGGCCGTGCGCGACGAGCTGGGCCTGGCCGCCCTGGCCGAGCTGCTCCAGATCGGCGAGCCGACCCTGGCCGACATCCTCGATGGCCTGGCCCGCCCCGGCCGTGACCCCCGCGACGAACTGCCGCCGCCGGTGCTGCGCCGGGACGTGCTCAAGATAGAGGACCTGCAGATCGGGATGCGCCTGCGGGGCACCGTGCGCAACGTCGTTGACTTTGGCGCTTTTGTGGACATTGGCGTCAAGCAGGACGGCCTGGTCCATGTCTCGAAAATGGCCGACCGCTACGTGCGCAACCCGTTCGAGGTGGTCAACGTCGGTGACGTGGTCGACGTAACGGTGATCAGCGTTGACCTGGAGCGAGGCCGGATCGGCCTCAGCATGAAGTAGTATCGAAAGGAACAGCAGGCCGGGCTCCCACGCCCGGCAAATCTGCCACGAGTGCGGCTAACCGGCGGCATTGGAGCCGCCTCTGCTGTGCTAAGGGAGGCTGTGGCTTTCCTGCCACTCGTCGCGGCTGATGGCCATGTCGTAGAAGAGGACTTCCAGATCGTCGCCGTCACCGCGGAAAACGTGGCGCAGATGCTGGTAGCGGGGCTCGTGGGCGATCTGGTGGTAGCTCTTGTGGTCGGCGTGGCGATAGTGCTGGCCGATCTGGCGAAAGCCCAGCGCCTGGTAGCAGTGTTGGGCGCGCAGGTTGGTCCCGGACACGTCCAGGACCATCTGCTCGAAGCCCATCTTGTCAAAGTAATAATCCAGGAAGACCCGCAGCGCCTCGGTGCCATAGCCCTTGCTCACATAGTCGGCGCCCAGTGTGATCCCCAACCGCGCCGATTGGCGGCCGTCGATCTCACGCAGGGTCAGGCTGCCGATCACCTCGTGCTTCTCGCTTTCGATCGTATACAGCCGGCGGGAGGGATCGTTGTTCCGCCAGTTGAACCAGCGCACGCTTTCGGCCACGCTCATGCTGCGGCATGTCGAACGGCTGGTAGAGGGGATCGGCCATCGGCCGCCACTGAGCCATGGCTTCCAGGTCCCCCCGTTTCATGGGCCGAATAGTGACCCGCGCTCCGTGTAGCCTCATCTCACAACCAGCCGTGCTCACGCCACCACTTGACGGCGTTGGCCATTCCCTCTTTGATGCCTACCTTAGGCGCGAAGCCCAGCTCTCGCTCTGCGCGGCCGGTATCCCAGCCGTTGTTGTTGGTCAGAATCGCCAGCCGGAACCGGGACAGGAGCGGGCTTGAGCGACTCCGTGTCACTCTGTTGAGCCCTTCCAACGCCACCGCTACGAGCCAGCCCAGGCTTTTGGGCGCATAGATGATCGGCCCGCAGCCCATCGCCTCGGTCAGTTCCTGCCACCCCTCCCTCGCAGTGGTCAAGCGGCCCGCCGATCAGATAGGGCCGCCCTGTAGGCACACCCGGCTGAGCAGCAAGGAGCAGAGCCTGCACCACGTCGCCGACATAGACCCAGTGATGCCAGTTGCGCCCGTTGCCGGGCAGGAGCCGCAGGCCCCGTCGCACGACGCGGGCGACGATGTACGGCCCGACCTTGTGCTCGCGCGGCCCATAGACGTAGGTCGGGCGCAGGATGACGGCCGGCAAGCCGCGCTCGTCATGGTAGCGCCTGACCACCTGCTCGCCCAGGGCCTTGGTCACGCAGTAGGCATGCTGACCTTGTCTCTGGGAATCGACGTACGGAAAGGACTCATCCTTCAGCCCGGAATAGTCCTCGAGGCCCGTGGCGGCGATAGAGCTGGTAAAGATCAGCCGCTCGACCCCGGCGGCCAGAGCGGCGGCGCACACGTTCTCCGTGCCGGTCACGTTGGCCTGATAGAACAGCTCCCACGGTCCCCAATCGTCCATGGTGGCGGCCAGGTGATAGACCTGCTTGACGCCGTGCATCGCCGTCTGCAGCGAGCCGGCGTCCAGCAGATCGCCGTTCACCCATTCCACAGGCAGATCGACCAGCTCGCCGCGCTGGCTGGCCGGGCGCACCAGCACCCGCACCTGGTGCCCCTCTGCCACCAGCGCTCAACCAGGTGGCTGCCGATCAGCCCTGTGCCGCCCGTTACCAGGATCGTCATCTCGACCTTGTCGGAAGCTAGGGCATCCGCAGGACGTCGGTCAGGCGCTCCACCGCCCAGTCGATCTCCTCGCGGCTGATGACCAGCGGCGGGGCCAGGCGGATCACGTTCCAGTGGGTCTCTTTGGCCAGGACACCCCGCTCCTTCAGCGCCTCACAGAAGCGCCGGGCGCCGCCTGCCGCGGGCTTGAGGACGATGCCGACCCACAGCCCTCGGCCCCGGATCTGGGCGACGTGCGGGCTGTCGATCTGCCGCAGGCGGCCGAGCAGGTAGTCGCCCAGCTCCTGGGCGTGCTCGGCGAGCTTTTCCTCGACCAGCACCTTGAGCGCCTCGCGTGCCACTGCGCAGGCCAGCGGATTCCCGCCGAATGTGCTGCCGTGCTCCCCCGGCTGAAAGACGCCCAGGACCTCCTTGGATGCCACCACGGCCGAGACCGGGTACATCCCGCCTGACAGCGCCTTGCCGAGCGTCACCATGTCGGCGCGCACCCCTTCCCATTCGGCGGCCAACAGCTTGCCGGTGCGGCCCAGCCCGCTCTGGATCTCGTCGGTGATCAGCAGCACCTTGTTCCTGGTGCAGATCTCCCGCACCTGCTTGAGGTACCCTTCCGGCGGCACGACCACTCCGCTCTCGCCCTGGATCGGCTCGACCAGAAAGGCGACGGTGTTGGGCGTGATGGCTGCCTCCAACGCCGCTGCGTCGCCGTAGGCGATCAGCTTAAAGCCGGGCGTAAACGGCCCAAAGCCATCCCGGTACTCTTCCTGCATCGAAAAGCTGATGATGGTGATCGTCCGCCCGTGAAAGTTGCCGTCGCAGGCGATGATCTCGGCATAGTCCTCCGCCACCCCCTTGACCTTGTACCCCCACTTGCGGGCGGCCTTGATCGCCGTCTCCACCGCCTCGGCCCCCGAGTTCATCGGCAGCATCATCTCATAGCCGGTCAGCTCGCACAGCTCCTTGGCCAGGAACGGCAGCTGGTCGTTGCGAAAGGCGCGGCTGGTGAGGGTCAGCCGTGACGCCTGATCGACCATCGCCTTGACCAGCCGCGGGTGGCAGTGGCCCTGGTTCAACGCCGAGTAGGCGGCCAAAAAGTCCATGTAGCGCTTGCCGTCCACATCCTCCACCCACACGCCCTGGCCGCGTGTCAGCACCACGTCGAGCGGGTGGTAATTGTTGGCGTTGTAACGGTCCTCGATGGCGATGTACTCTTGGGTCACGACATGACTTCCCACTTTTCGGTAAGGCCGATGCCCAGCCCGGCCAGCTTGGCCAGGACCGGCTCGTAGATCTGCGGGATCACCGGGGTGTGCACACCGGTGAGGGCGGTCATGTCGCCGTTCAGGATCAGCCCGGTGGCCATGGCCGCCGGCAGGCCGACCGTGCGCGACATCGAGCTGTCGCCGTAGGGGATGCCGTAATCGATCATCGTCGCCGTGATCGCTTCCTTGTGGTCCGCATAGTCGGCCACGAACTCGTGCTGCATGATCAGCAGGTCGCGCTCGCCCGGCTTGTAGGACATCAGGCCCAGCATCCGCTCGGTCAGGATGTCGATCGGCGTGTTCTTGCCGGCCGGCAGCGGATCGTCGGAAAAGAGCCCCAGCCATTCCAGGTCGGTGATCGGCTTGTCAGACCGGGCCAGGCCGAACCGGTCGGCCAGGCGCTGCTGCAGGTCAGAGTCGAACGTCTGCGCCCAGCAGCCGTGCGGTCAGTCCGCGGTAGGTGGCCGGCAGATCGGCCAACGGCGTGTCGTCCAGCAGCCCCATCGCCGAGATCGTCTTGAGCGTGCGACACCAGCCGGGGTTGCGCAGCGTGCCGCGGAACATCCAGTCGCTGGGCCGGATGCCGTAGGTATCGGCGTAGGGCAGGCTGTCGCGGTTGGGATAGCCCTCGAACTCGCCCAGGCCCGGGATCTGCACCGGCCAGTAGTTGTCGAACAGCTCCTCGCCGGGGATCTCGACGATCCGGCCCTCTTTCTGAAAGCGGGACGGGTTCTTGCCGGCCAGCAGCACGCCCTTGGGGCTCCACGAGAACTTGTAGCCGAACGGGTTGTCGTTGGCGTCAGGGGCGGGCAGGCCGCCGCACCACGACACAAAGCTGGAGATCCTGCCGCCCTTGCGCTCCACCTCGTGGATGACCTTCATCGCCGACATGTGGTCGATGCCCGGATCGACGCCGATCTCGTTCAGCAGGATGACGCCTGCTTCCTTGGCCGCGCCGTCCAGGGCGCGCATCTGGTCCTTGACGTACGACGTCGTGACCATGTGCTTCTTGTGCTTGACGCACAGGGCCGCGACCTTGGGGTGGTAGACGTAGGGCAACAGGCTGATCGACAGGTCGGCCTGGCGGATCAGCTGCCTCCAGCGCCGCGTCGTCGTCCACGTTGAGGGCCACCGCCCGGCCCTTGCGGGTGGTTGCCGACGATGGCCTGTGCCTTGCTCACGGTCCGGCTGGCGGCGGTGACCTCGACGTCGGGCAGATCCATCAGGTATTGCACCGGCGGCCTGGCGACCAGGCCGGCGCCCAGGACGAGAACCTTTTTCATGGGAAATCCTCCACTGCTCCTTATTGGTTATCCGAGAAATTGCCGAATATACTCATAGTCGGGCGTCAGCTGCCCGCGATAGGCGATGACCGCCCGTTTGATCTCAGGCGGCAGGTTGCTGGCCTCGAACGGCGCCGAGAAATCGGCGGCGGCGATGGCCGGGATAAAGGGCTTCAGGATCCGCGAAAAGTCAACTGACGCCTCGCGCGGCAGCTCGCTGGGCAGAATGTCCACCGCCATCACGACCACGCCCGGCCCTTCGTGGCCGTCGACCACGTTGCCGGTCAGCGGCTCGTAGACGAACAGCGGGTCGCCGGGGTCGGTGGCCTTGACCGTGCACTCGATGGCGCCTTCGACGTCGCAGCTGATGTCGCCGATGACCCGCAGGCGCGGCTTGGCCGCCGCCAAACAGCTCTTTCAAATAAGCCTTGGTCACCAGGCGCGGGTACTTGGCCGACCAGAAAATGGCGTTGACCAGCACCGTCAGGTGGGGCATATACTGCTCGAACGTCCCCCGGTACTTCTCTGGGTGGGCATAATAGTCCTGCAGCTCAAAGGTCGTCGCCGGCGAGACCGGCTCGACCATGTGCCACTCTTTGAACACGACTTTGTACAGGTGGTGCCGCGACGGCTCGGCGCCGGCCGAAATTGCCGCCACCTCCTCCGGCTCGATCTCGATCACCGGCAGCAGGTCCAGCATCTCCTGGGCGCCGCGCGACACGTTCCCATAGCCGGCCACGCCGACGATGAGCGGCGTCAACTGCCTCGGCAGCCCCTCGGCTTCGATCCGGGCGCGGACGCGGGCCAGCGCTTCCTTGGCCTCGGCCAGATCGTGGTAGGTGCGGGTCTGGCGCAGTTCGGTGAAGGGATTGGGGATCCCTTCCCAGGCCAGCCGCTGCCCCAGCGCCCACAGCGTGTCGATCATCCCCGCCACCCCGGCGTGCCAGCCGAAGAAGATCAGCCGCCGGTTCTTGTCGTCCACCACCCGCTCGTAGTCGATCAGCGTGCAGCCCAGCTCCAGCATCCGCTTCAGCATCGGCATGTTGTACGGCTGGCCCTTGATCGTGTGAGAAAAGAACACGTAGGTCTTGTTCGGCTCAAAGACATACTCGGGGATCTCTTTGATCGCCAGGATGACCGATGCCGGTCCCAGGTCGTCCTGGACTGCGATGCCCCGCTCCACGAACTCCTGGTCGACGATCGCCCGGATCGGCGAAGGCTGCACGATCACCTCAATGCCCTGCTGTTTCAGGTCAGCAGCATCCTGGGGCGTGACCGGCACCCGCCGTTCCCAGATGCTCTTGTCTTCGCGCCTCACTCCAACGATTGCAGTCACATGCTCCTCCTGTCGTGGTGACCTCTTTCTTGGGGCAAGCCCCCTTCAGCAATCAGCTTCCAGCCGGCTAAAGACCCTTGCTGAAAGCTGATTGCTATGCAGAATACAAAGGCCGGTCACAGGGTACCGGCCATAGCCAGCCATTTAGAGATAACTTCCCCAGCCCCCGTTGGCTGCCGAGCTAGTATACGCCGATCCCCGTGCTTTTGTCAAATGCCACAGACCCTAAGGGTTTCATTCCGATGCCCCGCCTCGTTTGGCGGGGGCGAAACCCTTAGGGTCCACCCTTCGAGCGGTCAGTCGAGGTTCAGCCTCTTCCGGGCTTCATCGCGCTTGAACGGGAACTTGAACGCATCGAGCGCCTGGAAAAAGTTCTCCCGATCCACGACCTTGGGGTAGAGCAGGACGGCAGCCTCGATCCGGTCATCGTCAAAATCGAACCTCTCCAGCATGTCGCGCACCTGGGCGCTGGTGAACCGCCCGCCAGTCCCCATCTCGCGGATGAGCGCCAGCCTTTCTCTGTCCGGCCACCTTTTCTTGAGCGCCTGTAGGAGGATATCGAAATCCTCCGGTGAGGCGACCGGCGGTCCATGAGGTCCGGGCGGCCCGTGAGGCCCCGGTGGCCTGGGCGGTCCCGCCAGGTGGTGGTGTAGATCGCTGGCCCCCAGCTCGGCCCTGGCCAGGAGCAGATCGAGGCGCTCTCGCACCTGTGGTTGTCTGATGGAGCCGAGCATACCCCTGGCCTCACGCAGGTCGGCCAGGATCTGGGAGATAGTGGCTTCCGGCGGAGTGTGCTCCTTGTGCATCCTAAATCCTTCCTCCTCTGTCACGGTTCAATCCATTATACCCCGCTCCAGCCCTCCGGTCAACCTACAACAGCCCGGACAGGTTTTCGACCGCAGAGAGCCCCGAAGCAAAGCGGAGCGGACCTCAACCTGTCCGGTTTTCCCAAGTAAGGCGCAGTCGCCGGCACTTGACAGGGGAGGAATTCCTGTTATACTGATTGCCATCAAGCCCGTTTGCTGTGCAGCACAGGCATAGGTCGAGGGAGATGCCTTTCTTCCATCCTGTCTTCAACAGCGCATTGGTCGCCACGGCGCGCCGTGGCACGATCCCCTCTGGTTTCATCCTGCACCTGGTGTCTTTCCCTCCTGCGTGGCTTGCCCCTCCAGGTGGTTGTGGCGCTGTCGCCGCGATGGCAACGGCGTGGCCCACTGATCAAAGCTGACCCGCTAGGTCGCTCAGGCTAGAGAAAGGAGAAGATCCCATGTCAACGCAGAAATGGTCGGTATCTCTGATGGTAGTACTCGTTCTGGTGGTCGCCGCCTGCGGCGGTACCACCCCACAGGCGCCGGCGGCTGCGACCGCGCAGCCGGCCACGGCGGCGCCGGAGCCTGCTGTGCTGCGCATCGGTTGGGGAGGCAGCCCCGACACCCTCAACCCCGGCACGGCCGTCCTGGCCGAAGCCTACACGCTGTTCGAGCTGGTGTACGACTGCATGTACCAGCTACAATTGGACGGCAGTACCTACAGCCTCGAGCTGGCCGATAGCGTCGATGTCTCGGAAGACGGCCTGGTGTGGACATTCCACATCCGGCCGGGGATCAAGTTCCACGACGGCGAGCCGCTCACCGCCAAGGACATCGCCTTTTCCTACAACTACTACCAGGCGCACGAGGATTTCCCCTACCTGTCGGTTTACACCGTCTACTTTGAGAGCGTCGAAGCGCCCGACGACAGCACCGTGGTGATCAAGCTGACCGAAGCCATCCCCAACATGGAAAGCCAGCTCATCTTCCTGTACGTGCTGCCCGAGCACATCTGGTCCCAGTACACCGACGCCACGGCGGCAGTCGAGTTTGAGAACGAGGCGATGATCGGCTCCGGGCCGTTCAAGATGGTCGAGTACAAGCAGAATGAGTATGTCCGCCTGGCGGCGAACAAGGAGCATTATCTGACCCCGCCCAAGATCGACGAGATCGTCTTTCAGACCTTTGAGAACCAGGACGCGCTGGTGCAGGCGATACGCACCGGCCAGGTGGACATGATCACCGAGATGCCCAAGACGGCCATCCCGTCACTGCGCAACGCAGAGAATGTCAAGCTGGTCACCGGTGCACCCCTGTCGCCCAGCATCCGGGACATCATCTTTAACCAGCTTGAGCCGGAGAACTGCCCGCCCGATGCCGCTCTGCACCGGGCACCCGGCCCTGCGCGACCGCAACGTCCGCCTGGCTCTGGCCCATGCCACCGACAAGCAAAAGATCATCGACGTCGCGCTGCTGGGCCTGGGCACGCCGGGCCGGACACTGATCGCCAATGGCCTGGGGATGTGGTACAACAACTCGCTCGAGGATTATGCCTTTGACATCGCCGAGGCCAACCGCATCCTGGACGAGGCCGGCTATGCCGACACCGACGGCGATGGCGTCCGGCAGATGCCTGATGGCTCCACGCCGCTGACTTTCCGCCTCTACTGGCCCAGCGACATCGAGGCCGCGCCGCGCATTGCCGAGATGCTGGCCGAGACCTGGGAGCAGGTCGGCGTCAAGGTCCAGCCACAGGCCTTTGACCCCGACGCGCTGACGGCGGTCTGCTGCCCGACCTTTGACTTTGACGTCATCATCTGGGGCTGGGGCTCCGATCCAGATCCGGCCTTCCTGCTGGGCACGCTGACCACCGACCAGATCCCGACCGGCAGCAGCGAGACCGGCTACTCCAACCCAGAGTTTGACGAGCTGTTCGTGGAGCAGGCCACGGAGCTGGACAAGACCAAGCGCCAGGAGATCATCTGGAAGATGCAAAAGATCGTGTTTGACGACGTCGTCTACGTCATCCCGTACTACGAGGATGCGGCAGAGGCCTACCGGACCGACCGGTTCACGGGCTGGATCACCGACCAGCCCAAGCTGGCGCTGGAGGATCCGACCTCGCTGGTGGTTGTCGAGCCGGTCAAATAGCCGGGAGGCATAGTTGAGGGGCTACCGCTACCTCCTGAACAAGATCGCCTGGGCTTGTCTCACGGTGCTCTTTGTCATCGTGCTCAACTTTTTCCTGTTCCGGATTCTGCCCGGTGATCCGGCCCGAGCCGGCATCCGCGATCCGCGCATGACCGTCCAGGCGCAGGAGGCGATCCGGGTGCGGTTCGGGCTGGACAAGCCGGTGATCAACTGCTTCGAAAGCCTCAACCCCCTGCGCCTGGGCAAGTGCGCCGTCAACCCGCTGGACACCCAGTTCTTTATCTACATCCGCAACCTCTTTCGCGGCGAGCTGGGGTTCAGCTACCACACCAACCGCCCGGTGATCGACATGATAGCCGAGCGGCTGTGGAATACGGTGCTGCTGATCGGCCCGGCGCAGATCCTGTCGATCGTGCTGGGGATGACGTTGGGCCTGCTGGCTGCCTGGAAAGCGCACACGGCCATCGACTACGCGTCGCTGATCGGCAGCCTGGTGGCCTGGAGTCTGCCAACCTTCTGGCTGGGGATCCTCCTGCTGTTCTGGGGCAGCAGCAAGCTCGGCCTGCCGATCGGCGGCAAGATGACGGCCGGCGCGACCTTTGCCACAACGGGGGAGCAGTGGCTCGACGTGGCGCGGCACCTGATCTTGCCCACGCTCACCTTCACCATCGTCTACATGGGCGAGTATATGCTCTATCATGCGCAGCACGGTGCTGGAAGTGTTGTCAGAGGACTACATCCTGACGGCCAAGGCCAAGGGGCTGAAAACCTCCCGGATCCTCAAGGTCCATGCCCTGCCAAACGCGATGCTGCCGATGGTCACCATCATCGCCCTGAATCTGGGCTTTATCGTCAGCGGGGCGATCCAGATCGAGACGGTGTTTTCCTGGCCCGGCCTGGGGCTGGCAATCTACGAGGCGCTCAACCGGCGCGACTATCCGATGCTGCAGGGGCCTGTTTCTGCTGCTGGCCGTCAGCGTGATGCTTGCCAACCTGATCGCCGAGCTGCTCTACTCGGTCCTCGATCCGCGGGTCAAGACGGGGTAGGCCATGACCGAACAGACCCACACAACCAGTCTGCGAGGGCTTTGGTCAAGCCTCAGACGCAACCCGATGGGGGTGGTCGGCCTGGTCATGGTCCTGTTCACCGTGCTTGTCGCGCTGTCTGCCCCCTGGCTGGCGCCCTACAATCCGAAAGCGTCGGTCAAGGTGACGATTGACGACATCTATGCCGCGCCCAGCCCGGAGCACTGGCTGGGCACCGACGACGCCGGCAAGGATGTCCTGTCGAATCTCATCTATGGCACGCGTGTGTCGCTGACGGTCGGTTTCTTCGCCGCCTTTATCTCCGTCGTCATCGGCGGCACGATCGGGATGGTGGCCGGGTTTTTCGGCGGGCGCGTGGAGAACCTGCTGATGCGCTTCACCGATGTCATGCTGGTCATCCCCGACCTGCCGCTGATCATGGTGCTGGTGGCCCTGACCAAGCCCAGCCTGGTGAACATCATCATTGTGATCGGCATCCTGGGCTGGACGGGCACGGCCCGGCTGGTGCGCTCGCAGACCCTGTCGGTCAAGGAGCGCAAATTCGTGCTGCGGGCGCGGGCGATCGGCGCCGGCAACGTGTACATCATCCGCCGCCACATCTTCCCGTCGGTCTTTCCGCTGATGATGGTCAACACCGTGTTGGTCATCTCTCTGGCCATCCTGAACGAGAGCTCGCTGGCGTTCATCGGGCTTGGCGATCCGACCACGCTGAGCTGGGGGCAGATGCTCAACTTTGCCTTTACGCGGGGAGGGATGAGCGCCGGGGCGTGGTGGGCGCTGGTCTCGCCCGGCTTTGCCATCGTCTGGGTGGTGCTGGGCCTGACGCTGCTGGGCCACGGCCTGGAGCAGGTGTTCAACCCACGGCTGGAGTCGCACCATCTGTCGGTGGCGAAAAGGATGGTACGGCGGGTCATAACCGGCGCCGTCGAGCCTGACAAGGAAGAGGCGTGATGAGCCGCGTCTGACAGCGCGCCGCCGCTGCTCGAGGTTCGCGACCTGTCCATCGACTTTGTCGACGCGCGACCAGGGCGCCATGCACGCCGTGGAAAAGGTCAGCTTTGTCCTGCGCGAAGGCGAGATCCTGGGCGTGGTGGGCGAGAGCGGCTGCGGCAAGACCACGGTCATGCTGGGCCTGCTGCGCCTGCTGCCCGTCGCCGGTCGAATCGTCAGCGGCGAGGTTCTCTTCGGCGGTCGCGATCTGCTGGCGCTGAGCGAAAGCGAGATGGCCGACGTGCGCTGGAAGGAGATCGCCATGATCTTCCAGGGGGCCATGAACGCCCTCAACCCGGTGCACCGGGTGGGCGACCAGATCGCCGAGGCCTATGCGCAGCATGCATCCAACACCGACAGGGCCAGCTGCGGACGAACGGGTCTGTCGGCTGCTCGACATGGTGGGCATCGGCCGCAACCGCAAGGACCAATACCCGCACCAATATTCCGGCGGCATGCGCCAGCGAGCGATGATCGCCATGGCCCTGGCCTGCAATCCGCAGGTGGTCATCGCCGACGAGCCGACCACGGCCCTGGACGTGATGGTCCAGGCCCAAATCCTGGAGCTGCTCGAGACGCTGTGCCAGAGCATCGGCGTGGCCATCATCGTCGTCACCCACGACCTGGGCGTGGTGGCCGAGGTGTGCGACTCGGTGCTGGTGATGTACGGCGGTGTCACCGCCGAGTACGCCGACGTCGATACGCTGTTCAACGCTGCCCGGCACCCCTATACCCAGCTGCTGCTGGATGCTTTTCCCGATCTGACTCGCGCCCAAGGACAGGCTGACCTCCATCCCCGGTTACCCGCCGCGCCTGGACGCCCTGCCGCCCGGCTGCCGCTTTGCGCCGCGCTGCCCGGCTGCCTTCGAGCGCTGTCAAACCGAGCAGCCCGGGCTGTCCCAGCTCGGCCGGTTCCACTATGCCAGCTGTTTCCTGGTGGAGCCGAAATGAGCGACCACGCCGATCCTCCAAGTCCAGGACCTGTGCAAGTGGTTCCTGGTGAAGAAAAGCAGGCTCGGCCGCACACCCCAGATATTCGTGCATGCCGTCGACGGCGTCAGCTTTGAGCTGGGGCGGGGCGACGTGCTGGCGCTGGTGGGCGAGAGCGGCTGCGGCAAGTCCACCCTGGCGCTGACCCTGATGGGCCTGGAAGCACCTACCGCCGGCTCGATCGTCTTTGAAGGGCGCAACATAGCCCAGCTCAAGCGCCAGGAACTGAAAACCATGCGCCGCCACATGCAGATGATCTTCCAGGACCCGTACGAGTCGCTCAATCCCCTGATGAGCATCGGCGAGATCGTGGCCGAACCGCTGGTGGTGCACCGGCTGGCGCGGACCAAGGCGGAACGGCTCGAGCGGGTCCACCGGGCGCTGGAGGATGCCGGACTGAAGCCGGCCGACGTCTATCTCCGCCGCCGGCCCCACGAGCTGTCGGGCGGGCAGCGACAGCGGGTGGTCATCGCCGGCGCCCTGGTGCTGGAGCCGACGGTGCTGCTGGCTGATGAGCCGGTCTCGATGCTCGACGTGAGCATTCGCGCCGAGATTCTGAACCTGCTCGGCGAGCTGCGGGACAGCCGGGGCATCTCGATCCTGTTCATCACCCACGACCTGGCCACGGCCGGCTATTTCGCCGACCGGGTGGCGGTGATGTACCTGGGCCGCATCGTCGAGATCGGCCCCATCCACGAGGTGGTGAGCGCGCCGGTTCATCCCTATACCCAGGCGCTCCTTTCGGTGATCCCGGTGCCCAATCCTCGCCAGCGACGCCAGCACATCATCTTGCAGGGCGATCCGCCCAACCCGATCGATCTGCCTCAGGGCTGCCGCTTCCAGCCACGCTGCCCGGTCGCTTTTGACCGCTGTGCTCAGGTAGAACCGGCCCTGGTGACCGTAGGCGACGGGCACGCGGCTGCATGTCTGCTGGCCGGGTAGTATCCGCCTCGACTTCAGATTTGACAAAGGCGGACGACCATGCTATACTGCGCCCCGTGTACCCCCCAGGGGTATACGAGATCGCGAGGAAAGGGACTAGGGGCATGGAACAGACCGAGATGGAAAAACTGATCTCCGATTTTATCACTCGGCGCGTGTGGGCAGTCGTGGGGGCCAGTCAGGATCCGGCCAAGTACGGCAACCGCATCTTTCGCAGCCTGCTCGCATCGGGATATCAGGTCTATCCGGTGAACCCGAAGGGCGGCGAGATAAACGGGGCGACGGTCTATCCCTCGCTGGCCGATCTGCCCCGGCAGCCGGAGGTCGTCGACCTGGTCGTGCCGCCAGCAGTGACCGAGCAGGTAGTGAAAGAGGTCAAGAGCCTGGGCCTGACGCGCGTCTGGATGCAGCCAGGTTCCGAGTCAGAAACCGCCATCGCCTATTGTCATCGAGCACGGCATCGAGGTGGTCCACGATGCGTGTGCCATGGCCTTGCGGCGGAACTGGGATTAGGCACTAAGGGGAGGGTGTGACACATGTCTGTCGAAGCAACATCACCGATCAAGCTGCTGGTATTGGGCCACAAGGATCGAGAGGCAGAGTGCGAGCCCTGCGGCTGAGGGCCATCCCGGTCTTCGGCGGAGACCACGCAGATACTCGCGTTCTACGTCCGGCTGCGGCACGGCCAGGCCGTCCAGGTCGAATACCGCGACCTTGCCGATCCGCAAGTCCAGGCCGGGCTCCCTGACCTGTACGCCCACGCAGAGGCAGAGCGGCTTCCTTATCCCCTGATCGTGATCGACGATCAACTGACAATGGCCGGCTCGGCCCAGTATTACGACGTTCTGCCGCTGGTCGAGCAGGCGTTAATGAATCAGGGTATCTGTAGGAGGAGATTGAACATGCCACTGATTTCCAAGAAGGACGCGGAAGCTCTGCGCGAAGAGTTTGCTGCGCAACTGGTCAACCCTGTCAAGCTGGTGATGTTCACCCAGGCCAGTCGAGTGTCAATTCTGCGCCGAAACGCGCCAGATCGTGGAGGAGATCGCGGCGCTTTCCGACAAGATCGAGCCGGTGGTCTACGACTTTGTTGCCGACAAAGCGACGGCCGAGACCTACGGCATCGACAAGATCCCGGCCATCGCCATCCTCGGCGCACAGGACGGCAAAGAGCAGGACTATGGCATCCGTTTCTACGGCATCCCGTCCGGCTACGAGTTTGCCACCATCATCGAGGACATCGTCGCCGTGTCCCGAGGTGAATCGGGGGTCAAGCCCGCGACGCAGAAGGCGTTGGCCGGCCTGACCGAGCCGGTGCACATCCAGGTGTTCGTCACCCCCACCTGACCCTACTGCACCCAGGCCGTGCGCCTGGCTCACATGTTTGCGCTAGAGACCAAGGGGCTGGTGCGGGCTGACATGGTCGAAGCGATCGAGTTTCCTCACCTGGCGAACAAGTACCAGGTCTTTGGCGTGCCGCGCACCGTGATCAACGACAAGATCCACCAGGAAGGCGCTGTGCCCGAGCCGATGCTTCTGGCCAAGCTACTGCAAGCCCTCGTCCCCTGAGGCGGAGCAGGAGCCGAAGCCCAAGCCGGAACCGGAGCAGAAAGGCCGAAAGCGGACCAAGAGCCGGAAGCCTGCTGCCAAATAACTGCTAGCACGCACGTGAAAGCCCACTCCGGCGGACTCTGGGATGACATAACGCCGCGGGTCGACCGCGGCCTGTGCCGGTGCTGTGCCGACTGCCCTTCCGTGGCCGCCTGCGCCACCGGGGCCTTGCGCCGGCCACGGCTTGACAGCGTGCCGGTCCTGGACGCGGGCCTGTGCGTGGGGTGCTATACCTGCGCCGATGTCTGCCCTTACAAAGCGATCATCCCGCCGCGAGTGTCCGAGTCCGAGGTAATAACGATGAATGTAACACTGTATACCAGCTCCCACTGACCATACTGCTTTCAGGCGAAAGAGTTTCTTTCGCGCCGAGGCGTTCCCTTTGTGGAAAAGAACGTCGAATTGGACCGGAAGCGCTGCCATGGAGATGGTCCGCATCTCGGGACAGCAGGGCGTGCCGGTGATCACCGTAGACGGCCAGGTGGTCGTCGGCTTTGATCAGCCGCGCCTGAGGCAACTGCTCGACCAGGCTCCCCAGGCCAGGCCCAAGCTTGGCGCATCGATCGCCGACGCCGCGTCGCAGGCCAAGAAACACCCCGGCATCCCGACAGCGGGCGCCTACGTGGGCAAGGTCAAGCCCGGCTCACCGGCCGAGCGGGCCGGACTGCACTCTGGCGATGTGATCACTGCCCTGGGCGGCCAGCCGGTCCAACGCGCCGGTGACGTGCAGCGCCTCCTGTCCGGCCTGTCGCCAGGCCACGATGTATCCCTCACCTACGTCAGGGATGGTGAGACGCATTACGCTATGATCCGGCTGTAGCGGAAAGCCGGATAACCGAGAGAGCTCTCGCTCTCTCGGTTTTGTTTCCGGTCTGCTTCGTGCTATAATCGTGGCGACCAAAGAGACGAGGAGGTTCGACAAGTGACCAAGCCCTCGTGTGTTTTCTGCGACATCATCCGGGGCCAATCCCCGGCCAGCATCGTGTACGCCGACGAGCAGGCCATCGCTTTCATGGACATCCGGCCGGTCGTTACCGGACACCTGCTGGTCATCCCCCGCGTCCATGCTGCCAGCCTGGCAGATCTGGATGCCGGCGCAGGCGCTCACCTGTTCCGGGTGGGGATGAAGCTGGCCGCCGCTTTGCGTCGATCGACGCTCCGCTGCGAAGGGATCAACTTTTTCCTGGCCGACGGCGTGGCAGCGGGACAGGATGTCTTTCACGTCCACCTGCATATCCTGCCCCGTTTTCAGGGTGACGGCTTTGGCTTTCGCTTTCCTCCCGGCTACTGGGATTTGCCCGGCCGTGACACCCTGGACGCGCTGGCAGCCCAGATTCGGGAAGCCTTATGACCGACCAGGCCTTGACCGTCCGTCGTCTGATCCTGGCCTCCGGGTCGCCGCGCCGCCGGGAGCTGATTTCGCTGCTGGGATTGCCCTTTATTATCAGGGCGGCCAACGTGGACGAGCGCCAGTTGGACGGCGAATTGCCGGCCGACATGGTGGTGCGCCTGAGCCAGGTCAAGGCCCAGTCGATCGGCGATGCCCGGCCGCGACGAGCTGGTCATCGCCGCCGACACGGTCGTGGCGCTCGACGGCCAGGTGCTGGGCAAGCCGGTCGGTCCAGACGAAGCAGCGCACATGCTGCGCCTGCTGCGCGGACGGCTCCACAACGTCTACAGCGGGATTAGCGCCTGGCATCCGGCCAGCGGGCGGCTGGTGTCAGAGCTGTCGAACAGCGCCGTCTGGATGCGCGATTATACCGACGACGAGATCGCCCGCTATGTGGACAGCGGCGACCCGCTGGACAAGGCCGGCGCCTATGCCATCCAGCACCCCGGTTTCGACCCGGTCGCGCGGGTCGAAGGCTGTTGGCTGAGTGTCATGGGCTTTCCTCTGTGCCACCTGGGTCGGGCGCTGGCCCAGTTCGGCGTGATGCGTTGACCCCTGATGCGCCGGGGGTGTGCCGGGTTTTCAGCCAGCGTGACTGCCCCGTGCTGCCTTTGTCCCAGCGCCAGGCGGCGAGCTGATGCCAGAACTGCCCGAAGTCGAAACGGTCGCCCGTGGGCTGCACGAGCGCCTGCCAGGCTCAACTATCACCGGCGTGTCCGTCTACTGGCCGCGTACCCTCGCCCGCCCGGCGCTGGACGAATTCACCGCCCGGATCGTCGGCCGGCGCGTCGAATCGGTCGGACGGCGGGGCAAGTATGTGGTCATCACGCTGGACCACGGCTATCTCCTGGTCCACCTGAAGATGAGCGGACGCTTGTTCGTGGCGCCGGCCGGCGAAGCGCCAGGCCCGCACGACCGCGCCGTTCTGGACCTCGACGATGGCCGGCAGTTGCGCTTCCGGGATGCCCGCAAGTTCGGGCGCATCTACCTGGTCGACCAGCTGGAAGAGGTCACCGCGCCCCTTGGACCGGAGCCTTTGGCCGCCGATTTTTCGCTGGACGATTTTAGCCGGTTGCTGGGTCGGCGCTCGGGCCGGCTCAAGTCGATGCTGCTCAACCAGGAGTTCCTGGCCGGAGTGGGCAACATCTATGCCGACGAGATACTCTTTGTGGCCCGGCTCAACCCCCTGCGCCGGGCCGATACACTCACCGCTGGCGATCAGGTGCGCCTGTATGAAGCCATCCGCTCGGTGCTGCAACGCGCCATCGCCGCCTGCGGGACAACCCTGCCAGATCGGAACTACCTGGATGCCGAGGGTCGGGCTGGCGAATACCGGGTAGAGGTGTACGGTCGGGATGGTGAGCCGTGCCTGGCCTGTGGCACCCCCATCGAACGGCTGGTCATCGGTGGGCGTTCCACCCACTTCTGCCCCAAATGCCAGCGATGAGGTAATCGGCCTGAGGATCTTACAGCAAACACACAGGTCTGGACTTGAGCGCCATGATCTGGTATAATGGGGCAGACCCGCATTCTCTGCGGCAAGACGCATCCAGATCTGTGTCGGAGGCTCGATGGATCAGTTTAACCTGGACCAATTGAGAGCATTGTTGTATCGTGGTGATCGGCGCGATTGTTGTCTTGGTGGCGCTCCTCATCATCTATGTCGTGCTGGGCCAGCCGCCGGAAAACCGCGCGTCCTCGGCAAGCCGAAGGAGCAGCCAAGGTCCCGATCTGCAGCCTTCGGTCGGCATGCGACCTATATCCCTCGTCCGCGACATAGCAGGTGGGCCACTTCAGGTGGAGATTGGCGGTGTGCGATACCGGACCCTGGCCGAGGTCGCAGGATGTGGAGAGCAAGAGACAGATCGTAATCGCGGCCATGGAGCTGGTCCGATTTACCGGGGTGCTTGGCAGGGAAGTGCAGGAGCCGGTTCCGATGGACAAGACCTATCGCTGGCGTGAAGATCTGCGCCAGGAAAGCCAGGAGGAGCTGAAGCAGATCCGTGGCTGCCGCTGCCGACCAGCCGACTGCCGCCGCGCCGGCTGGCCAAATCCGCCATCGAGGAGCAATTCCTGAGCATGCTCGCCGAGATGGGCCAGACTTCACCGCCCGAGAAACCGGGCCTGGTCAGCTCGATTCAGCATCGCCTGAAGCCCAAGGGTATTGAAGAACGTCCTCGTACCTTTGTGGACGACATCGAAGAGATCCTCCAACGGCGGATGCAGACTGATCCCGGCCTTTCGTGACCGCGAACTGCACATGCGTGCCGATCCCACTGGCGCGGTCCGCTTTCAATTTGACGGGCAAGAATACCAGGATGCGAGCGACATTCCCAACCTGACAGCCCGCCAGTTGATTGCGGACGCCATCAAGGAGTGGGAAGAAACCGCGTGACGCGTCACGCCTTACGCAACATCCACCGGCTCTAGCCTGAACCGATCAGGCCGTTCTGTGGAAACGAGATAGCCGGCTATGACATCAGGATGGTGCTCAAAGATGAGCAGCACCCGGTTCTCCACGGCCCAGTGCGCGATTCTGCGCTTGGTCTCGATGCTGATCAGCGGTTCCACGTCGTAGGCCGGCACCCAGGCCAGCCTTTCCATATGGATGGGCCACGAGGCCAGGTCGCCCATGAACAGCGCCGTCTGTCCCTCGCTCTCGATCAACACACACTGGTGAGCCCTGGTATGGCCTGGGGTCACGATGACGCTGACCTCGTCGGTCAGGCGAGTATCGCCCGATAGGATGCGCAGTTGTCCCGCCTGTTGCAGCGGCTCCCAGTTCTCGCGCCGGTAGGTGGCCTGTGTCCGCTCGTTTGGGAAAGCGGCGTCGGCCAGCTCCAGCCGCTGGACGCAGTAGGTCGCCCAGGGGAACGTCGGCGCCAGCTCGCCATTCTCGCCGTACCGGGTATTGCCGCCACAGTGGTCGCTGTGGAGGTGGGTATTGATAACCAGGTCGACGTCCATCGGCCCGATGCCCACCGCTTCCAGGCTGGACAGCAGGCGTCGCTCACCGACCAGGTTGTTCTGCTCCCGCTCCTTGTCAGAGAGCTTGTCTCCCAGGCCGGTATCGACCAGGATGCGCTGCTTGTCGGTCTCGACCAGCAAGCAGCGCAACTGAAAGGCAACGCGGTTCAGCTCGTCCGGCTTGGCCACCTGTTCCCACAGCACCTTGGGCACCAGGCCAAACAGACCGCCGCCGTCGGACCATTGGATGCCGTCGGATAGGGCGTGCAGGGTGACGTTTCCCAGGCGCATCGGTTCCCCTATTTCTGACTCCTGACATATTCGACCCCGCGGGCCAGAGCTCGCTTGTTGGGTTCGATGATCTTTCTGCGTTCCTCAGGAAGGTGACTCTCCAGGGTGCGTTCGATGCCCTTGAGCGACACCACCTCCCGCATGCCGAGCATGGCGCCCAGCAGAATGACATTGGCCATCCTCACGTTGCCCAGCTCCACGGCCAGTTCGTTGGCCGGAACGTAGATCGACCTCGATGTCATCCCGTCTTTGACCTGTCCCGGACGAGCGTCGAGTTGACCACCAGCAGCCCGCCCGATTTGACCAACGGCTCATACTTGTCCATCGAAGCCGGGTTCATGACGATGGCCATCGTCGGCTGGCGGATGATCGGCGAGCCGATGTCGTCGTCCGACAGGATCACGATGCAGTGGGCCGTGCCTCCCCGCATCTCGGGCCCGTAGGATGGGATCCAGGTCACGTGCCATCCCTCGTCCATCCCGGTGTAGGTCAGCAATTGGCCGGCAAAGAGGGCGCCCTGCCCTCCAAAACCAGAAACAATGATTTCTTCGTGCATGGCTGGCTCCTTATTTCAAGGCCTTGACCTCATCCTTGACCTTATAGTCACCCAGTGGGTAGTAGGGGATCATCCGCTCTTCGACGAACTTGAGCGATTCCTTGGGCGCCATGCCCCAGTTGGTCGGGCAGTTGGACACCACTTCGACCAGGGAAAAGCCCAACCCCGCCATCTGCACCTGGAAGGCGGTCTTGATCGCCTTGCGCAGCTTGCGCACCTCGGCCGGGTTGTAGCCTGTCCGCCGGACGACATACGCCGCGCCGTCCAACTGCGAGACCAGCTCGCCCACCCGGACCGGATACCCCTGGATCTTGACGTCGCGGCCGTAGGGCGACGAGGTCGTGACCATGCCTGGCAGCGTCGTGGGCGCCATCTGGCCGCCGGTCATGCCATACACCGCGTTGTTGATAAAGAAGATGGTGATGTTCTCCCCGCGCGCCGCAGCATGGATCAGCTCGTTCGTGCCGATCGAAGCCAGGTCGCCGTCCCCCTGATAGGTAAAGATGACCTTGTCGGGATTGGTGCGTTTCATGCCGGTCGCCATCGCCGGCGCCCGACCGTGCGGCGCCTCGGCAAAATCGCACTCAAAGAAGTAGTAGGCCAGCACCGAGCAACCGACCGGGGCAATGCCGATCGTCCGCTCCCGGATGCCCAGCTCGTCCATCACGTCGGCAACCAGCCGGTGGGTGATGCCGTGTATGCAGCCGGGGCAGTAGCTGGTGACCACATCCGCCAACGACTTGGGGCGGCTAAAGACTAGCTCAACTTCCTCTGTCATCTTGCTCCTCCCTCATGCCAGCTTCTTGATCTCGTCCAGGATCTCTTCCGGCAGCGGAACCAGCCCGCCCATCTTGCCAAAGAAAGAGATCGGCACCCGGTCGCGGGTGGCCAGCCGGACATCCTCGAGCATCTGCCCGGCGTTCAGCTCCACCACCAGAAACTGGCGAGTGGTATCGGCGATCTTGTCCAGCGCCGCGTACGGGTAGGGGAACACCGAGATGGGGCGGAACAGGCCGACCGGAATCCCCTGCGCCCGCGCCTGCTTGACCGCCGTCTGCACGATGCGCCCGGCCGTGCCATAGGCCACTACCACGATCTCGGCGCCCTCCATCATATACTCGGCGTAGCGGACCTCGTTGGCTCGGATCTCGGCGATGATCCGCTGCAGCCGCAGGTTCTCCTTCTTCCAGCTGTTTGGGCGTTGAGAAACAGGGAGGTGATGATGTTGTGCGGCCGGTCTTTTGCCCCGGTCAATGCCCACGGAAAGGTCGCCCGCCTGATCGCTTGCATCTCTGGAAACTCGACCGGTTCCATGATCTGGCCGACCATCCCATCGGCAATGACCGTCACCGGTTGGGTGTACTTTTCCGCCAGATCAAAGGCCTCGACAACCAGATCCACCGCCTCCTGGACGGTGGCTGGCGCCAGCACGATAAGGTTATAGTCGCCGTGCCCGCCTCCCTTGGTCATCTGAAAATAGTCGCCCTGCGACGGCTGGATGTTGCCCAGGCCAGGTCCGCCGCGCATGATGTTGACCACGACGCACGGCACAAAAGACAGGGCGATGTACGAGATCCCTTCCTGCATCAGGCTAAAGCCGGGGCTGGAGGTTGTGGTCATCACCCGCGCACCGGTGCAGGCCGCGCCGTACACCATGTTGATCGCCCCCAGCTCGCTTTCCGCCTGGACAAAGACCCGGCCCAGCTCTGGCATCCGCCGCGACATATACTCCAGCACCTCGGTCTGGGGCGTGATCGGATAGCCAAAATAGGCCTCGCATCCGGCGCGGATGGCGGCCTCGGCAATCGCCTCGTTCCCTTTCATCAGCTTCTTCATGGCTCGATCCTCCCCCTGCCGGGTTGGCGTCCCCAGGTCCCGTTTCTTCCTCACCGTCCGATAGACGGTGATCACCATGTCTGGACACATCGTGGCGCACAGCGTGCAGCCGGTGCACTTGCCGTTTGGATCGACAAAGGCAGAAGGGCGATAACCTTTCACGTTAAAGTGGTCTGCCATCTGCACCAGGTCGCCCTGCGGGCAGACCATGGTGCACAGCTCGCACCCTTTGCATCGGTCCTCGGCAATGACAATGTAGCTCATTCCTCGACACCCTCCTTTGATTATCTGACTAGGTACACGCCCAGGGCCAACGACAGCAGCTTCTGCTCCGGTGGATCGGAACGGGACGGCATGACGATTGGACACTTGCCGCCGACGACCACCGCCGCCATTCGGCCCTTGGCAAAATAGGAAATGGCCTTGGCCAGGATATTGCCCGATTCGACGTCGGGCGTGATCAGAATGTCAGCATAGCCGGCCACCTGGCTCGTGGATGCCCTTCATCTCTGCTGCCTTGGGCGAGATGGCGTTGTCCATCGCCAGCGGCCCATCCACGATCCCGCCCCGGATCTGGCCGCGCTCGGCCATCTTGGACAGGTTAGCGGCGTCCATATTGGCCGGCATCTCGGGGTTGACCATCTCCGTGGCCGCCAGAACTGCCACCTTGGGCTGTTCGATCCCCAGGTCGATCGCCGTGTCGATGGCATTCTGCACGATGACGATCTTTTGGGTCAGGGTCGGCGTGACAATGATCGCCACGTCGCTGATCAGAATCAGCCGGTCAAATCCCGGGATCTCGAAAACGCTGACGTCGGACAACAGCTTGCCGATCCGCAAGCCGGTTTTCGAGTCCAGCGCGGCCTTGAGCACCTCCACCGGCTGCGCGCGGCCGTTCATCAACAGATCCACCTGATCGGCATGGACCATCTCCACACCCTTATAGGCAGCCTGGAGCATGTCGTCTTCGGCGATGATTTCCATTCCTGAAAGGTCCAGCCCTTCCTCAGCAGCGATGGTCTTGGCCCGATTCGGAGAGTCGATCAGAGTACAGTGCGCCAGGCCCATGTCGCGAGCGCGGCACGCTGTGTGGAGCGTCTGCCGCTGGGCGCCCCCGACGATGGCCACCCGTTTCGGCCCGCGAGCCAAAGCCGCCTGCATCAATTGGTCCAAGTTCCGAATCGCCGGTCGTTCTCCTGTCGTCATTCAGCCTCCTTGCCGACTATGCTGATTTGGCCTACTCCCAGGGCATCACGAAATGCCGGTCCAGAACCAACACCGGTCGGGTGAACACGGTTGGGTGCCTGAGATCGCGCGGGGCCATCCTGACCTGGTCGACCCACTGCCTCTCGATGCACACAAAGGCGATGGGCAGCCCTAGCTCGCTGGCAAACCCCTCGATTCGAGCATGCCCGTCGAGGATCGTTTGCGCCGTCGTCTCGCCGATCAGATTGGGATTGCTCACCAGGCTGCTTACCTTGCAGTCGTGAGGTTGCTTCGATCTCGGCGATCGAGTGAGCCAGCCCTTCCAACGTATCGGTGAACGGGCGGTAAGGGTTGACGACAAAGTACATGGTGTAGGGTCGGCCTGCCTCGCTCTCCTTGCGGATGGCGCCGCTGAACTGACCCAAAGCACGTGCTCCCTGGGGATCCCCGCCCACATCCACCACCACGGGCCGCTCTGTCTGCTGGAGTGCGCCCAGAATCTGGGGGGTAATAGCCGGGATATCCAGATACTGGCCAATAGCATTTGGCGCCACTATCTCCACCCCACGCTCCTCTAGGGCCCGTTCCGCACTCATCTCCCGCGACCGGAAGTACGGCGTCACGATGTCCAGGTCGATCAGGACGACCCCTGTGGCCGCTCTTCCGCGCCTCTTATCCATCTCCGGCTTGGCCAAAGCCAGCGCATAGTTGATCGCGACCTCGGTCTTGCCGCTGCCAAAGCGACCTGTGAACAGCAGGATTCGGCTGTGATTCTGAGATGCCGGCGTGAGGTCCAACCTATCCCCCAGAACTCAACTGCCCCGATTTCAGCCCGTTCCCTTGGGCCAACATCACCCCCAATGCCAGCCCCACCAGCTTTGCCTCGCGGGTATCTGAGCGCGAGGACACGATCAACGGGCAGCGGGCGCCGACCACCACGCCGGCCATCTTGCCTTGAGCAAAGTAGGTGATCGCCTTGGCCAGCACGTTGCCGGCCTCGATGTCGGGGGCGATGAGGATGTCGGCGTAGCCTGCCACCTCACTCTTGATGCCCTTGATCCGGGCCGATTCGGGTGAGATGGCATTGTCCAGAGCGAGCGGACCGTCCACCAGGCCGCCCCTGATCTGGCCTCGGTCGGCCATTTTCGACAGGTTGGCCGCGTCGAGCGTTGTCGGGATTTTGGGGTTGACCACCTCAGTTGCAGCGAGGACGGCCACGCGCGGCAGGGCAACTCCCAGGGCATGCGCCACAAAAATCGCATTCTGCACGATCTGGACCTTCTGCTCCAGGTCGGGGGCGACCACCACACCGGCGTCGCTGATGAAGATCAGCCGGTCGAAGCCGGGAATCTCGAAAACGGCGACGTGGGTAAACAGGCGGCCTGTTCGCAGTCCCAACTCCTTGTTGAGGGCAGCCCGCAAAAAGTCGCTTGTCTCCACCTTGCCCTTCATCGCAATCTCTGCCTTGCCATCGCTGATCAGTTTCATTACTTGCCAGGCGGCTTCCTGTGGCTGTGGCTGGTGGACCACCTCCATGCGCGAGATGTCAAAGCCTTCCTCAGCGGCGATCTGCTCGATCCTTGCCCTCGTCGCCGACCAGGATTACCTCGGCCAGACCTGCCACCTCAGCATCTAGGCCGGCCAGCATCACCTCGCTTTGGTGGGCGGCCGCGATAGCGATCCTTCTTGGGGCCTTTGGCTTTGGCCGCCTCCAGGAGTTTGTCAAACGTTTTGATCGACATGGTCACAGATGGCCTCCTCGTCGTCCATCAAGATCGAGTGCTCTGGGTTGGGACCTTGGGGATTGTGAAATAGAAGCAGCTCCCTTCGTTTTCCTGACTCCGGACACCTATCTTCCCCCCATGAGTCTCTACGATCTGCTTGACAATGGCCAACCCCAACCCAGTGCCGCCATGGCGCCGCGTGGTCGAGCCATCGACCTGGTAGAACCGGTCGAAAACGCGCTCCAGCTTGTCGGCAGGGATGCCGATGCCCTGATCCTCGATCTCTGTGCGGATGATACCTACCCTCTTCAGACATCCGCATCGTCACTGCGCCGCCCGGATTGCCGAACTTGAGCGCGTTGCTGAGCAGATTGTCGAGCACCTGGACCAGCCGCTGCTCATCGCCGAGTACGAGTGGAAGATCGTCAGGGACCTCGTCGTGCAGTGCGATCCGAGCTTGGGCTGCGGTGACCTGCGTGGCGCGGAGCACACCATGTCCCACCTCGGCAGAGGGACAACGGGCGAAGCTGAAGCTGCTCTCTGCCGTACTGCAGCGTGATAATATCGTCCACCAGGCGCGACAAGAGGCTCGCCTTGCTGGCCACAATATCGAGGGCCGTCTTCTGCTCCTCGTTCAGCTCTCCCATGTCGCCGTCCTGGAGCAGCTCCAGATAGCCCTTGACAAAAGTGAGCGGCGTGCGCAGCTCGTGCGAAATGTTTTGCACCAGCTCGGACTTCATGCGATCCAGTTCACGTAAGGAGTCGTAGGCCGCTTCCAGATCGTGATAGCTCACCTGCAGGCTCTCATAGAGCTGGGCATTCTCGATAGCGACTGCTGCTTGGGCGGCAACGATCGTCAGCAACCGTACCTCATCGGCAAAAGCATCGGTTCTGATGTCATCTAGGCACAGCATCCCGATTACCTGGTTGCGGACGATCAGCGGGACTGCCAACAGCGAGTTGACCTCACAGTCAAAGTAACCGAGGTCAGGCATCGACTGCACATCGGGGATGTAGATGGGGCGCCGTTCCTGCAAGACGCGGCCGCCGATACTCCGGTCTGTCCTTAACTGCACCGGGACCGGTTGCTCCTGCGGCAGGCCGCTGCTTGCCTCGAGCCGCAGTACCTCAGTCACCGGGTCCACCAAGAAGATGCAGCAGGCCCGGCAGTCGACCGTCAGCTTTGAGAATGGACACGATCGATTCCAGGATCCGGCTCAGCGACAGGCTGCCGGTAATCTGCGTTGACAGCGTATAGAGGGTCGAGACCTCCGCGAGGCGGTCGGCTGTTTCCTGGTGCAGCCGCTCCTTGTCGATAGCCACAGCCGCGATGTCTGCCAGCGCCATCAGCAGCCGTCTTGTCGTGTCGTCCTTGGGCAAGCCATCAATTGCGATCAGGCCGATGGCTCTGTGCTCAGCGATCAGGGGTACATTGGTAACGGACCTGGCCCGTGAGCCTACATCGCCCAGGAAATCGGGGTCGGCCGACGTGTCTGCCACCTCGACGATCTGGCCGGTGGCGAGTGCCCGGCGATAGGTACCTTCGTGCGTATATACCGGCCGGCTGTTAAAGGCCTCCATGACCTTGGATCCCAGTCCTCGCTCCACGACCATGCGCAGCTTGTTGCCGCCCGGCGGGTCGACGAGCAGGATCGAGCCTTCCTGGCTGCCCATGAACTCGAACGTCTTCTCGAGAACAACGTCAAGCACGGCCTTGAGGTCTTTTGCCTCGTTAAGCGCCTGGCTCACCTGGCTCAGTGCAGTCAGCTCTCGCACACGCTGCCGGGCTTCGTTGAACAGGCGCGAATTCTCGACGACTGCGCTGAGCTGACCGCCCAGCGTGACAAGCAACCGCTCGTCCTCCTCGGTAAAGGCGTTCAGCCGGGTGCTCTGCGCATCCAGCACGCCGATGACCCGGTCGCCTGCTCGCAGTGGCACTGCTATCTCGCTCAGTGTGTTGGGGTAGCCGGCAATGTAGGTCGGTACCTGACGCACGTCCGCCAACGCGCCATGGCTTGCCCGTCTGCGCCACGCGACCCGTGACACCCATACCCGGTGGGATGCGCACATCGGCCCTCTGTGGAAGACGGTCCTTGGTTGCCAGTGCTGGGTGGAGCCACAGCTCGCCTGTAGTGCTGTCCAGTAGCAGTACGTGGGCCCGCTCAAAGCGAGGCATCTGGAGCAAGGCTGTCAGGGTCCGCCGGATCACCTCGTCAAAGTCCAGGGTAGAGCCGGCAGCCAGCGCCACTTTGTTGAGGAGCAGCGCCCCTTCCAGGTGATGGCTCAGATCCTGGTACAAGTGAGCGTTCTGAATCGCGACCGCTGCCTGGGCAGCAAAGGCCTGCAGCCGGTCACCATCGCTCTGGCAGAAGCAGCCTGGCGTGCTGCTGTCGGCATTCAGAAAGCCGATTACCTGTCCACCTACATGGATCGGCGCCCCGGCATAGGAACCCAACCAGGGAGTCTCGGGGAGGCGTACCCAACCTGGATAGTCCTCTGTCCTGGGGATCACCAACGGGACGCCTGTCTCCCGCATAGTGCGAAAAGCAGGTGTGTCGGCCATCTTTAGGGCGAGAGAAGCGAGTCCACCTGGAGCGCCAAGCTGCTCGTAACCACGCGACCGCGCCATACGTACATACTCGCCGTCGATCAGCATAATGTTGACCGCCTCATCGCCAGGGATCACGTTGTTCATCTGCTCCAGGATGTGATCCAGAACCTGGTCAAGGTCAAGGCTGCTGCTGATGGCGGCGGTGGCCTGGTGCATGGCCTCGGCCAACGCCCGCTGTTCGCGTTCGGCCTGGTATAGTCGGGCGTTTTCGATGGCAACCGTCGCGTGGGCGGCAAAGGTCTCGGCTAGCTCGATCTGGGCAGGGCTGAAGGTGCGGATCTCTCCCTTGCTGTAAATGTTCAGAATGCCGCTCAACCGTGTTTGATACAGCGGCATAGACAGCGCACTCCGCAGCCCTTCCGCAACGATCAGCTCGCGATCGCCAAATGGGGTGTCGGCTAGATCGGCCGTGTAGACCGGGTGTGGCCTTCCCTCAGACGGCATCACCGCATTCACAGCCTCTTGTGGAATCCGCTGCTGCTGCGCGTAACTGTCTGTCAGCCCAAAGCTTGCCGTCACCACCAGTTGGCTTGATGTCTTGTCCCACAGCATCAGGCTGACCGCTTCAGCGTGAAACGCCCGTGCTGCCTCGTTCACAATCCGATCCAGGAGCGTGTCCAGGTCCAGCTCGGCGCTCAGGGCCATGGCGGTGTCCTGGATGCTCTTCAGCTCCAGGCGGCTTTGCCGTTCTGCGCTGAACAGGCGCGCATTCTCGATGGCGATGGCTGCCTGCGCCGCAAAGGCCATCGCCAGGCGCGCATGTTCCTGGGTGTAGAACTTGGGTTCGCGCTTGTCGAGCGCGATCATCCCGATCAACTGGTCCCCGAACAACAGCGGCACGCCCAACCAGGATCGGATGGGGGTTTGGACATGTGGTTCGCTCTGAAACCCCTGGTAGATGGTCGGAGCATCGTCTATGATCACCGGAGCGCGCCGGAGCATGACCTCTCGATTGGGGTTGTCGCCTGCGACTCAGATCGAAGCGCATTCCCAACAACTGCTCGGGATTGGCGAATCCATGGCCTCCGATGATCTCCAGCGACCCTTCCCTCAGTTGCTGCACCGATGCGCTGTCGTAGGGCACCACATGCTGCAGCTCTTCCAGGATCGACTCCAGCACCTTGTGCAGCTCGAGCGTCGCGCTCAACGCCTGGGTCGCCGTCTGAAGCGTCTCAGCCTCACGCCGGCGGCGGGCCTCAGCCGCAAACAGGCGGGCATTCTCCAGCCCGAGAGCCAATTGATCGGCTAGGCTCTGCGTCACGAACAGATCCTGTTCGTCAAAGGCGTCTCAGTTGCTCGCTGTTCAGATCCAGCACACCCAGCACTCGGTCGCCGGCCCGGATCGGCACGGCCAGTTCGGAACGGGTATGAGGCAGCAGATCGTCGGCGATATAGAGTGGATCGCTCAGTGCGTCGTTCGCCAGGTGAGCGGACCCGGTGGCAGCCACGTGCCCGGTAATGCCCTCCGCCCCGATCCGGAAGCGCAGCCTCCTCTCCTGCCAACGGCGCATGTATTCGGAATGGCTGCTGGTGTGGAAGGCAACGTACTCGTTTGTGGGGTCGGTCAGGAATATGTCAACGTAATAATAGTTGAATCGGGTCTGGATCGCCTTGGCAGCATAGTCAAGCAAGGCCTCCGGATCCAGAATAGACAACACGCGTTGGCTGATGTCGGCGATCAGCTGTAGTTGAGCTGCTCGCTGGCGATCTGCTTTGGCCGTACCGCCGTACGCCTCTGCCTGATGGTTTTCAATGGCATCAGTTGTTCGATCTGGCGTCCTCTCTTCTTCGGCCATTCACTATCGTTCTTTCAACAGCCAGTTCCAGTAGTACCAGGTGACGCCCAGGCTGACACTCAAGGCAATGGCCATCGGCAGGTGATGTAGGAGCAGGTAGAAGATCGGATCAGTTAGCAGAGAGGGCACAGTCTCAACCGGTGCCCAGAATACGCTAGCCCTTACCAGGTGCACGAGAAGAGCCAGGCACAGGCAGCCGATCGCCACATAATAGCCGTAGTAGAGTGGCCGCATCTTGGTGACGTCGCCCAGCTTGCGGCCGAAACGTGCCAGGATCACGAGGGCAAGGATAACCGACGCCAGGCCGATCGAACCCAGAATCGCAGTGATGACCCCCATCACTTCCTCGCCATCATGATCCGGTGTAGGGTGTAGCCCAGGCCGATCAGCACAAGCCCTCCGATCAGGAACAGACAGATCCGGACCCGGCACTCCGACAAAGTCCTGGGTGTTGAACGACATACCAGATCGCTCCTGCCAGAAACAACACCAACGGCAACAGGAACAACTGATAGTACGATCGCTGCCGGAACTGCACCTCGTAGAAACGCCCGATCAGGAACAGAAAGAGAAGCAGGATGGCAACTACGATCCAGCTAAACAGTACCAGGATTGAGCCGACAGTCTGTATCATCTGGACGATTCTATGATTGTTTAAAGGCCTCCATGAATGCGTCGGCCATGCGTCTGGGGCTGCCACTCATAATGCCTTCCTGCCCCTCGAACTTGCTCATGATCTCAATACCCTGGCTGGTGATCTCGTACTGGCGGATGTCCTTGGCATGATCGCTTCCACGTAACTTCAGAACCAGCAATGCCCTGCGGATCGCACTTTCGATCTCGACGTAGCGAAGCAGAATGTACGAGTCCACCACGAAAGCCACCGTGTTATCCTGCTCTTCATCCCCGCCCAGCAGGACAGGGCTCTCACGGGTCAGGATACTGGTCAAACCCTCACGCTTCAGCGAGTTGATAAAGCCATACACCACAGCTCGCAGCTCAACCGGGTCCTCTGTCAGCTGGTCAAAGTGCGACACGCTGTCGATCAGGATACGACGAGCCCCCATCTCGCGCGCCAGAGTCTCAATCGTTCCCCCAACACTCTCCAGATCGGCCCGGCTCACCTCCGGACTGGTCATGATCACCCTCAACTTGCCATCGCGCTCCAATTGGCGAAAGTCCCAACCCAGGCTCTGCGCGTCGCGGTAGTATTGTTGAGGGAACTCTTCAAACGTCACGATCAGGCCGGGCTCATTGTAATTGCAGATGCCGTTGTAGATGAACTGCATCCCGAACGTGCTCTTGCCGGTTCCAGGGGGCCCCTCCACCAGATTCGCTGTCTGTGGCAAGAACCCACCGCCTAGCATCTCATCGAGGCCCCTAATGCCGGTTCTGACGCGATCGTTGCTCATTCTTTGCCTCCCGTGGGAATCCTGATCCTGTGTGCAGGACTCGCTTTGCTCCTCTTACCGTGCCTAACCACCTTGTTTGCAGAGGTCAAGCCCTTGGACCCGTGCAGGCTGCCGAGCTTACGCCATCGGCCCACGGGCTAACGCATGCCGCGGACAATGTGGTAGATGACCTTTACACGGAAATGACGGTCGTCGCATGCCGTCATGAACCTGTCGATCAGCTCTCGGATCGCCGGATCTGCTGTCAGCGAATAGACAGGTATCCCCTCCACAGATCTCAATTCCATGAGCCGGGCGCTGACCAGGTCCCGCAATTCTGGTTCGATAGTGGCCGCATTACGGCCGATATACTTGGCGATGTTATCGGCTGTATCGGCTGTGTTCGGATTGTCTCGCAGGAAGCGGACCAAGTCCCATTTGATGAACGAATTCACCTTGGTCTTGACCAGGTCCAGGAGCTGGGGATCCATATCGTTCATAAGGCGTGTGGTGAAATCTTCTCCGCTAAAGACCAAAGTTGCACCTCCCCTTTGTTTCTGGAGCCAACGCTGCCCCGCTACGCACCGGCCCGATGCTGGCCCTCTGCGACCACAAACGGGGCAATTGATCGGGTCGACCTGCGGTCATTGCGCAACAACCGCTGAGCTTGTTACCCTATTGTAACATCTTCACCCAAAAAGATCAAGAGTTGGCAGGCTCGTTTCTGACTGCGCACTAGGCGCGCAGTGGTTCCGGCGCATAACGAAACAGCGAGCGAACGACGGTCCGCCGTATGTTGTCACCCAACTCTTCGAAAAGCTCGAACGCCTGCCGCTTATACTCTACCAGCGGATCCCGCTGGCCATAAGCCTCCAGCCCAATCCCGCGTCGCAAATCCTCGATGTCGGTCAGGTAGTCGATCCACAGGCGGCTGATCGTGTACAGCAACGCCGCCTGTTCGATGCGGCCCATGATCCTTCGCCCCAGGTACGATCGCAACAGGGCCTGCCGCTGCTCGTCGAGGTCTCTGGAAAGCGGATTGCACCCCAATCAGCCATTGCCTCACTGCCCAAGTCATGGATCAGCTCGCCGTACAGGTCTGGCTCAAGATCCGCTAGCTTGGTGCTGCGTAGGACGTGCATTTGCCCCTCATCGAACCCCAGCCCTGCCTGCTGCACCAACGGGCGAAGCGCTGCGTGCCATTCCCGATCCAGGTTGGTCACCTGCATTTGGCGCAATGTGGCTGATTGTTCGCGGTGCAGCATCTCGATCAGCTCTGGATCGCCCACATCGCGGACCCGCTGCTTCTGAAATTGCCCAAGCCGGCCCTGATCCAGGAACCAATCGCGGCTTTGCAGGTGAGCAACTATAGCCTCTTGCTCTGCGGCGCTCAGGTCGTTCAGACGCGGCAGGCGCCCGTCCTGGGTCTCTTGCGCGGCCAGTGCCTTCAACTGCGCCTGGCCAAACTCGATCGCCAACGTTTCTAGATCCTCCCGCCGTAGACCGGCAAGGGGCTGATTCAAGATTTGCACCCGTTCAGCCTGGGTCTCTCCCTGATCAAAGTACCCCTGTGTCTCCAGAGCATCGCGCAGTCCCTGGCGCAATTCGTCGGCCAGCGCTGCAACCGGCTTATCGCCCACCTCTGCGTCGAGGTACACAGCAAGGTCGCGCACGGCCTGTTCATACAGCTCGCTGCCCAGGTCCACCAGTCGGCGCCCCAAGATCTGGGTTCGCTTGTTCTCGTCGATAAAGTAGCCAATCTCGTCCAGATGCCGCCACAGAGCCGCCTGTACTTGCGGCGCCAGATCGCCCACCAGCCGCCCCTCGTCGACGTGGGGCCCTTGCATCTCCGTCAGCACCCCCTCCATCGCTCGGCGCGTCGGAGGTGGCAGCTCTTGCGCCGGCGACTCCTCCACCTGGCGTAGGCGGCTCGCATCGACAAAATAGCCGGTGCGAGTTAGCCATTCCCGGATAGCGGCCTGTGCATCGTGGGGAAGGTTGCCGATCGGCTGTGTCTCCAGCATCCGGGTCAGGCGGCTCACCAGGTCGTCTTCAACACCTCGCTGGATCTCGGCGTCGAACTCGTTCAGCCGCTGGTAGGGGAACAGCTCCTCCTTGAACTGGTCATTGAAGTAACCACTGCTCTGCAGACAAGCCCACACCGCGTTCCGTTCCTCGTCGGGCAAAGCCGGCGGTCGGCGGTCACGAATCTGCACCAGCCATCGCCGCCCCAGGTGCCGGGTTACGGCATCACAGATCGCCTCCGGCCACTGAGCCATCGTGCCGGTCTGCGTGAGGCGCAGGCGCTCGGCGCGGTCGGGCAGCAGACCCTCCTGATCGAAAAAGGTTATCAGCAGGTTCTGAGTCTCCGCCGGCAGATCCCGGAACTGCGTTCCGGCCATCTCTGCCATGCGGATCTGCCCCAAGCACTGCTCCAGGCCGCGCAGCACCTCGGGCGGAAGCTGGGCCAGCGTCTTGCGCTCGTACCAGCTCACCTTTGCCTCGTCTACGAAATACCCTCGATCTGTTAGCGCCTGCCGCACCATCTGGTTTGTGTCGGTCGGCAGTTCTTCCATCGTCTTGGTCGCCAGGTCGGCTCGCAGCCGGCCAACCAGCTCATCGCGGATCTCGTCCACCGGCGCGCCCTCCAGGTCACCCAACCGCTGGGTGGCCAGGCCCCGTTCCCGTTCCGGGTCGGCCAGCAGACCCATCTGCGCCAGCCGCTCGACAACAGCGTGGCGCACGTCGTCGCCCAGGTCGCGCAGGCAGCGGTCGCCCCACTGCTCCCGGGCCAGGGAAGCCTTAACCCCAGCTATCAGCTCTGGATCGAGATCGCCCAACCGCCGGCTCAGCAACTGGTCACGGCGTTCCTGGTCGGTGAAAAACCCCGCCTGCTGCAGTGAAGTGAGAACCACTTGGCGAGTGTCCACGTCCAGGTTCGAGATCTTGCGTTGGGCCATGCGATCCAGCCGCGAGCGCGCCAGGAGCGAAATGGCCGCGCGTCGCGTCTCGCCCGGCAGGTCACTCATCCGCTCGTGCACCAAAAAGTGCTGCACCCGCGCTTCGTCCACAAAGTACCTCTGCCGCTGGAGATAGACGATGGCCACTTTGCGCGGGGCCGGTTCCAGCTCTGCCAGCCGCTGGTCCTGATGCGTTTCGACGAACCGTCTCCCCAGGAAAGCTGCCACCTCGTCGCGTGTGCGGCGATCCCAGTCGCGGATAGGCTGCTCCACCAGCCTGGCCCGGGCCGCCGCATCGTCCAGCTTTCCTGTCTGGCGCAGGTGCGCTGCGATCCGTTCCTGAAGCTGGCCGTCCAGCTCGCCGACGGGCTTGTCGAGCATCTCTGCATCCATCGCCCGGCTCAGGTCGGCCAGCACCGTTTCGGCCTGCGGCAGCTCGCCCAGTCGCACGTGCCGCTGCTGCAAGCTCCTCAGGACCAGGATAAAGCGCAGTCGGTCGTGCAGGTCAGCGTCCAGCTCCTCCACCGTGCTGTCACGCTGATCGCCCAGCTCGCGTGCACCCAGGTAGCGGGCCAGCGAGCTGCGCGTCTTCTGGTCCAGGTCACCCAACGCCAGATGCGCCCACCGCTTGAACTCGGCCTGGCCCCACGTCTGTTCCCGCTGTTCCACCGCCCAGCGCAGCGACTCCAGGATCTCGTCGCGCAGCTCTTCCGGCTCCATATCCCGCACCAGGGCCTGCGCCATCAGGCTGAACGGAAAACGCGGCATCCACGCGGAGCGGCGGCGGTGCTCACGGTCGTACGCCTGCCTCTGGGTATAGTGGATCGCCAACAGGTGCTCGGCGATGGCTGCCCACGTGTTATTGGCCAGCGGCGCGCGCGCCGCGATCGTCTCACTCTCTGACTAGCTGTCGCTGCGCCCACTTGTCATATTCGTGGCCCACCGCCTGGCTCAGCAGCGCCTCCAGGTCCTCGAGCTCCAGATGAACCATGTCGTTGAGCTGCCGCAGCAGGCTGACCAGGTCAACCCGGCCGCCCTTCTTGCTCTCGGCCACCGTCTCGCGCAGCCGCTCCAGGTCCCGGACCAGCCGGCCGCGAAGGCCCCCCGATGAAGGAGCTCTTTGCCGGCAGCCTCCTGGTAACGGGCCATTAGATCGTCCAGGTCGCTGCCCAGAACGTGCCCCACCAGCCGGTCCAGCCGCCCATAGTCCACGCCCCCGGAGCGGCTGGCCGCCTTGATCGTGGCAATAATCTCCGCAACCTGGGCAGACGTCGGGTTGGCCGGCACCGCCAGCCGCTCCAGTTGGCGGCGGCTGCCTGCCCCTTGCGTCGGCCTGCTTGCCGGCCATTTCCACCACCCGGCGCAGCTCGTCGCCGACCCTGTCCGCCGCGATATAAGCCGGCTTCACCCGGTCCAGGCGGATCTCCACAGGCAGCCGGGCCTGGATGCGGTCCATCAGCCCCAGGCAGGTCGCCCGGTGGAACTGTGCATCGACCTGTTCCTGCCACCCGTCGCGCACCTCGTCCAGGTCAGACGCCTGGCTGCTGGGCGCAGCCAGCCTGAACGGGAAGGTCCGCTCCAGGTGCTGGGCCAGGCCGCGCAGGTCAAGCGCCCGTCCCCGCTCCTCGCTCAGCTGCTCATAATCGCCGATCTTTTCGTCGAGCAAGGACTGGTAGCGTGCCAGCGACTCGTCATACTTGTCGCGCGTCGTCTGTGCAATGTCGCTCATCGTCTGCCGGAGCTGCTCGCCCCAGTCGGCGGCAGCCTGGCGGGCCAGATCGCGGACAGTGCGCTGTACCTCTTCCACAGGACTGCCCTTGGCGGCCAACTGGTCGGCCAGGAAGCTGATGGTAAAGGGCGGGAAGGCGGTGTTCTGGCTGCCAAAGGCCAGCGGCCCCTGGAAAGGCGCGCTGGGCGCCGGCAATGTCAACGGCAGCAGATCGTCCAACCCGATGAAAATCGCCCCTTCGGCCGTCTTGGGCTGAGCGCCATCCTGCCTGCGATCGCGAAGATCTCCTCTGGAGGATGCCTGGCGGCCTGGCTCGGGCTCTGCGTCTTTTCCAGGTACTCGTCCACCTGCTTTTCGAGCATCCGCCACGTTTCGGCCTGTAGATCGTCGCTGCGCAGGATGTGCAGCCGTTCGTCATAGATCGTCTGGCGCTGCCGGTTCAGGACGTCGTCGTATTCCAGCAGGTGCTTGCGGATCTCAAAGTTGTACCCTTCCACCGCGGTCTGGGCCTGGGCGATGACCCGGCTGACCAGGCCGTGCTCGATCGGGATGTCGTCGCCGATCGTCTCCATCAGCTTGCCGATCATCTCCCGGCGCCCAAAGCGGCGCATCAGGTCATCTTCCAGCGACAGGTAGAAACGGGACGAGCCCTGGCTCGCCCTGGCGCCCCGACCGGCCCCGAAGCTGGTTGTCGATGCGGCGGGCCTCGTGGCGCTCCGTGCCGAGGATGTGCAGCCCGCCCACCGACAGCACCAGGTCGCGGTTCTTGGCATACTGGGGCACCACCTCGGCGACGGCGCTGTCCATCTGGGCCGGTGGTAGCATTGAACGGATCGAGGCCTCGCGCCTGCAGCGCCAGGCGCACCTTGTGAAGGACCTCGTCCGACAGCTCGCCACCCAGCCGGATGTCGACGCCGCGCCCGGCCATATTCGTGGCAATCGTCACCGTCCCAGGCTCGCCCGCCCGGGCGATGATCGTCGCCTCGCGGGTATGCTCCTTGGCGTTGAGAATCTGGTGCGGGATGCCGCCCCTGAGCGCCTGCTCCATCGCCTGGTACTCGGGCGCACTGGGATGGGCCGGCAGGCTCCAACTGCCCCGCGATCCAGGTCAGGTTGTCGGCAGCCAGGGCGTTGGCGTCGACGCCCACCTCCCGCGCCAGCTTGCGCCACGCCGCCGAGTTCACCGTCTCCAGGTTCGCGTTCAGCGTCTGGCGCAGCTCAGCCCGCGCCTCACGGCTCAAGCTCTGCCTCTTGCAGAGCATAGGCGATGCGCGGCGACAACGCCGCCATCTGCAGGCGCTCTGCCGTTCAGGCGGCTGCTGACCCGCTCGGACAGCTCGACCGACGTCGTGCCGACCAACACCGGCTGGCCCTGGCTGTGGCAGGCCAGGATCTCGCGGGCCACAGCCCGCAGCTTGGCATCCTCGCTGCGATAGACCACGTCCGCGTGATCGGCGCGGATCATCGGCTTGTTTGTCGGAATGGTCACCACGTCCAGCTTGTAGATCTTGAAGAACTCTTCGGCCTCGGTCATGGCCGTGCCGCTCATGCCGGCCAGCTTTTCGTACATCCGGAAATAGTTCTGGATCGTCATCGTGGCCGACACCACGTCGCGCGGGCGGACCGGCACAGCCTCCTTGGCCTCGATCGCCTGGTGCAGCCCCTCGCTCAGCCGGCGGTCGGGCATCAGCCGCCCGGTGTGCTGGTCGATCAGGACGATCTGCTTGCGCTGCCGGATATAGTCGCGTCCCTCCTGGAACAGGACCTGGGCCTTGAGCGCCTGCTCCATATAGTGCACGTAGCGATAGTTGGCCTCGTCGTAGATATTGTCGATGCCGGTCTGTCGCTCGACCTCGGCCAGCCCTTCGTCGGACAGAAAGACGCTGCGCTCCTTTTCGTCCAGCTCATAGTGGACCCCCTTTTCCAGCACGCGGGCGATCGTGGCAAAGCGAGTGTACTCCTCCACCGGCTCATCCGACGGCCCCGAGATGATGAGCGGCGTGCGGGCCTCGTCGATAAAGATGTTGTCCACCTCGTCGACGATGGCATAGTACAGTGGGCGCTGGACGCGCTGGGCCAGGCTCAGGGCCAGGTTGTCGCGCAGATAGTCAAAGCCGAATTCGTTGTTGGTGCCATAGGTGATGTCGGCAGCGTAGGCTTCCCTGCGGGGCGCGGGACGCAGCCCGGGATACGGCTCGCGCCGGTACCCCGGATCGTAGATGTACGCCGGCTGTTCGGCGCCCGATTGGAGCAGCCCGATGCTGAGGCCCAACAGGTGATAGATCGGCCCCATCCACAGCATGTCACGGCGGGCCAGGTAGTCGTTGACCGTCACCAGGTGAGCGCCACGCCCCAGGAGGGCATTCAGGTAGATCGGCATGGTGGCCACCAGCGTCTTGCCTTCGCCGGTCCTCATCTCGGCCACCTTGCCCTGGTGCAGGACGATGCCGCCGATCAACTGCACGTCAAAGGGACGCATGTCGACCGTCCGCTTGGACGCCTCGCGGACGGCGGCAAACGCTTCGGGGCCAGGTCGTCCAGCGTCTCGCCGGCCACCAGCCGTGCCCGGAACCTGTCGGTCAGCTCGCGCAGCTCGGCGTCGGTGCGCCGCTCCATGTCGGCTTCCTGCGCGTTGATCGCCTCCACCAACGGCTCCAGCTTGCGCAGCTGGCGCTCATTCGGGTCGCCGACGACTTTGTTCAACAGTCCTTTAAGCATAGCTCATACCCATAGCTCCTGAGCCCGGATTATATCACAAACCAGGTCAAACAAAAAGCTGGAACGGCAGGCGAATACCCCTGCGGTACTCCATTTGACAAGGGTTCGCCCTCTATGTTACAGTACCCCCGCCTGACTCCCTTTTGCCCCTATGAGGACGTCCTTCCTCTCCCCTTGCGGGAGAGGGCAGGGCGAGGGGGAAGCCTAGATCAATGGAGAAGCGAAGTTGACCAAGACCATCGCCGTCGCCGGCAAGGGCGGGACGGGCAAGACGACCCTCACCGCGCTGATCATCGACCATCTCGTCAAGAGCAAAAAAGGCTCGGTGCTGGCCATCGACGCCGATCCGAGCGCCAACCTGAACCTGGCGCTGGGCGTGCCCCTGCACGACACCGTGGGCGACGTCCGCGAAGAGACCGCCACCGCCGTCGGCGGCGGCAAGGCACTGGGCGGCATGAGCAAGTGGGACTATCTCGACCTGCGCATCAACGAGGCCCTGGTCGAAGAGCCGGGCTTTGACCTGCTGGCCATGGGCCGGCCCGAAGGCGCCGGCTGCTACTGCGCCGCCAACAACATCCTGCGCACCTCGGTGGACCGCCTGTCGGCGGCCTATGATTATGTCGTCATCGACAACGAAGCCGGCCTGGAGCACCTCAGCCGGCGCACCACGCGCGACGTAGACCTGCTGTTGATCGTCTCCGATCCCACGCCTGCGGGGCATTGTCGCCGCCGGCCGGGTGGCCGAGGTGATCGACGAGCTCAAGACGAGCCGTCGGCGCGGCCTACCTGATCGTCAACCGTGTCAACGGCGACCAGCTGCCCGAGTCTTTGCTGCAGGCCATCGGCGACCAAAAGCTCAAGCTGGCCGGCCTCATCCCTGCTGATCCGGCCATCGGCGACCTCGACGCCAAGGGCGAGCCGATTGTCAGGCTGGCCGAGCCAGGCCCCGCGCCAGGCGCGCGCTGGCGGCGATCCTGGCCTCCCTGGATGGTGGGCTGTAGAACGAGTGTGAGATGAAAGAAGCTCTGCTGTACGAGAAGCTGGACGACCAGCGCGTTCGCTGTGATCTGTGCGCCCACCGCTGCACCATCGCCCCGGGCCACAAAGGGATCTGCCAGGTCCGCGAAAACCAGGACGGCACCCTCTACACCCTTGTCTACGGCATCCCGCTGACCCAGGCCGTCGACCCGATCGAGAAAAAGCCGCTCTTTCACTTCTATCCCGGCAGCACCGCCTTTTCCATCGCCACCGCCGGCTGCAACTTTCGCTGCTCCTTCTGCCAGAACTCGGACATCTCGCAGATGCCCCGTGAGCAGGGGCGGATCGTGGGCCATCAGGCCAGCCCCGGAAGAGATCGTGCGCGCCGCTCAGCGCTCCGGCTCCCGGTCCATCGCCTACACCTACACCGAGCCCACCATCTTTTTCGAATACAGCTACGACATCGCCCGGCTGGCCAACGCCGCCGGCATCGCCAGCGTGTACGTCACCAACGGCTACATGACCCCCGAGATGCTCGACCTGTTCCAGGGGATCGGCCGGCGAGCACGGGCCGTGGCTCGACGCTGCCAACGTCGACCTGAAGGCCTTCCGCGACGAGACCTACAAAAAGGTGTGCGGCGCCCGGCTCCAGCCGGTGCTGGACGCCCTGAAGAAGATGAAAGAGCTGGGGGTCTGGGTCGAGGTCACCACCCTTGTCGTCCCCGACATGAACGACTCCGAGGCCGAGCTGGCCGACATCGCCCAGTTCATCGCCGCCGAGCTGGGCGTCGAGACGCCGTGGCACATCAGCCGTTTCCACCCCGACTATCAGATGGCCGACCGCGGGCCGACTCCGGTCGCCACGCTCCACCGCGCCCACGAGCTGGGCCGGCAGGCCGGGCTCCGCTACGTCTATGTCGGCAACCTGCCCGATGCCCACCTGGAGGACACCCTTTGCCCCAACTGCGGCCGGGCCGTCGTCGTCCGCTGGGGCTTTTGGATTCGCGAGCGCCACATCCACGACGGCAAATGCGACTACTGCCACACCCCCATCGACGGCATCGGCATGTAGCCGGCAGCCGCTCTAGACTGCAATCGTCTTCCAGCGCCCGCCGCGAAAACGCCAGAAGTTGAACGTGCCCCGCACGACCATGTCCAGCGACATGGCCGTCCAGGCGCCCACCAGCCCCCAGCCCAGCATCACTCCCAACACATAAGCCAGCGGCAGCCGTATCAGCCAGATGGCGCCGGCCGTGATGATCATCGGGAAACGGGTATCGCCCGCCCCGCGCAGCGCGCCGGCAAA
This sequence comes from uncultured Chloroflexia bacterium, assembly GCA_963749455.1. Taxonomy (GTDB): domain Bacteria; phylum Chloroflexota; class Anaerolineae; order JAAYZQ01; family JAAYZQ01; genus JAFGOG01. The sequence goes on along the minus strand of CAVVMX010000002.1, from coordinate 2,630 downwards.
GATCATCGCCGCGGCCAGGAACGGCTGGGCCAGGCCCATCACCCGCAGCGGCATCGTCCCCACGGCGATCACCTCGGCGTCGTTGGTGAAAAAGCCCATGATCTGCGCCGGGAACAGCACAAACATCAGCCCCATGGCCGCCATCAAGCGCCGCGCCCATCCAGTAGGACGTATAGCCGCGCTGTTCCGCCGCCTTGGGCTCCTTGGCCCCCAGCGCCTGGCCCACCAGCGTCGTAGCCGCCACGGCAAAGCCAAAGCCCGGCATGAACGACAGCGACCAGGCGTTGATCGCCACCTGGTTCGCCGCATAGGCCTCCACCCCCAACGACGCCAACACCGTAACGTAGGCCATATTCCCGATCCGGAACAGGAGGTTCTCCACGCCGGTCGGCAGTCCCACCCGCATAATGCGGCGAATCACATCCCAATCGGGCCGCAGGTCGGTCCAGCCGCAGGCGGATCTGCCCCCGGCCCCGAAGCAGGACGGCGGTCACCAGCACGCCGCCGGTCACCTGCGCCGTGGCTGCGCCCAGGGCCGAGCCGGCCACCCCCATCTTGGGCACGCCAAACAACCCGTTGATCGCCGTCACAGCCACGACGATGTTCACCGCATTCACCACCATCATGATCCGCAGCGGCGTCTGGGTATCCCCCGCTCCGCGCAGGCTGGCATTGCCCAGGTACATCAGCGGCGCCAGGATCAACGCTCCGGACACGATCCGCAAATAGGTGCTGCTCAGCCCCACCACCTCGCCGCGCGCGCCAAGCAGCATCACCGCCGGCCGGGCCAGGCTCAAGCCCAGGACCAAGGCCACCACGCCGATCAGCACCCCCAGCAACACCGACTGGCGCAGCACCTGATTCGCCTTGTCCGGCTCCTTGGCGCCGATAAAGCGGGCGATCAGCGCCGTGGATCCGGTGCCCACCGCCCCGAAAGAAGGTGCCCGACAGAAAGATCCACTGATTGGCCAGTCCCACCGCCGCCAACGACTCGGCCCCCAGGTGGCCCACCAGGAAGGTATCGACGATGCCCACCATCATCGCCAGCATCTGCTCCGCCGTGGCCGGCAGGGCCAGGCGCAGTACCTGGCGCCGGATACCTTCCCCTCCCAGTCGAGGCCGGATCCGGTCGGTCACTTTGCGCCGCACTAGTCATCGGTCCCCCTCGTCAGCTTGGCCCGGCAACTTGGCCGGATGCCTCAAAACAGGTATAATGGGGCCGGCGGAGTAGCCGGTTATCGCTTGCCGGTCGCGCAGAAAGGCAAGGATCTTCTGGTCGGCCACCGGGAAGGCAAAGGCGCCTGCATCGTCGAGCGACACCCACCGCAGATCGAGGCAGCCCAGGCAGTGGGGCGTCGTCGTGTACGATCCGGCAGTCAAAGGCGTACAGGGTCATGTGGAAATGGGTAAAGGTGTGGTCGATGGCGCACAGCAGCTCACCCACCTCGATCTCGACACCCAGCTCCTCTTCGATCTCCCGGCGCAGGCAATCTCGCAGCTCCTCGCCGGGAAGGCGCTTGCCGCCGGGAAACTCCCACAGCCCGCCCAACATCGATTCCAGCGGGCGTTGAGCGATCAGAAACCGGTCGTTCCCATCCCGGATCACGGCGGCCGTCACGTCGTGATGCGGGCGGCTGGGGCGGGCAGCACGGACCGGCAGGGCGTCCTGCCTGCCGGCCTGCTGCGCCTGGCACAGCTCTGCCAGCGGGCAGATCGAGCATCGGGGGTTGGCCGCCGTGCAGATCGTGGCGCCCAAGTCCATGAACGCCTGGTTGGCGTCGCCGGCGCGCCCCGGCGGCATCATCGCCAGGGCCAGCTCTTCCAATCGCCGTTGTGTCGCCGGCCGGCCTGGATCCTGGTCAATGCCATACAGCCGGCACACGACCCGGCGCAGATTCGCGTCCAGCGCCGCGGCGTCCTGCCCAAAGGCGATGCTGGCCACGGCTGCCGCCGTGTAGCGCCCGACGCCGGGCAGGCGCCGCAGCTGCTCGGGCGATTGGGGAAGATGCGACCCCCACGTCCTCGACCACGAGGCGGGCGGCGCGGTGCAGATTGCGGGCGCGGGCGTAATAGCCCAGCCCTTCCCATGCCTTGAGCACGTCGTCGAGGGGAGCTGCCGCCAGTGCTTCGAGAGTGGGAAAGCGAGCCAGGAAACGCTCATAGTAGGGGATGACCGTGCCGACCTGGGTCTGCTGTAGCATCGTTTCGGCCACCCAGATGGCGTACGGGTCCTGCGTGCGGCGCCAGGGCAGGTCGCGGCCATGGCGCTCGTACCAGTCCAGCAGGTGTCGGCCGATGGCCGCAGACTGTGCGGCTTGATTGTCTTGGGATCTGCCATGACGGCGATACTATACCAGGATCAGATCAGTGTCAAATATCAGCGAGTAATCGAATGAAAGTAGAAATCAACCAATCCCACCTGGAATTGGTAGAAAGTGACATAACCCGACAAGATACCGACGTCATTGTCAACGCCGCCAATCCTTCCTTACTGGGAGGCGGCGGCGTGGACGGCGCGATCCACCGTGCCGGCGGGCCCGAAATCCTGGCCGAGTGCCGCACCCTGGGCGGCTGCGCCACCGGCGACGCCAAGATCACCACCGGCGGTCGCCTGCCCGCCCGCCACGTCA
>CAVVMX010000001.1:0-73890 GCA_963749455.1 uncultured Chloroflexia bacterium | reverse complement strand
TGCCGTCAAAGGGCTCGCCGGAAGCGTCGATCATGACCGAGCTGTAGAAAGCCGGAGTCGATGCAGTCGTAGCAGGTGGCCTCGTCGCCGTGGTCGAGGTGGACGGCAAAGATGGCGTCGGGGTAGAGCTCTTCGGCGCCGCGGATGAGGGCCTCGAGCAGCTTGACCTTGGCATAGTCGCGGGCGCCCTTGGAGATCTGGATGATAAAGGGCGCCTGCGAGCTGATGCTGCCCTGGAACAGGCCGAGGGTCTGCTCCATGTTGTTGATGTTGTAGGCGCCGACGGCGAAATGGCCGTAGGCAAGCTTGAACAGTTCCTGGGTAGTAACGATCATGGGGTCCTCCTTGTTCTTATTTCAGGGTAAGCAGGTAGGCGATCAGGTCGTCGATCTGCTGCGGCGGTGAGCTGCGTGCCGAAGGAAGCGGGCATGATGCCCTTGGCGAAAGCCTTCGGTCACCTTGGCATCGGGGTCGGCGATCGCCATCGCGCAGAAGATCCTCAGCCGAAACGCCAGGATCCATCGTGCCGGCCGTAGTGCCGATTCCTGCCAGCGGCTGGACCGGTCAGGTCGACGCCGGCCTCAACCGAGTGGCAACTGGCGCATTCGAGCTTGAACAGGGCTTCGCCGGCCACGGGATCGGCCTGGCCAGCGGAGGTGGCGGGCGCGGCAGTGCCGCCGCAGGCACCCAGGCCTATCACGGCCAGAGCCAGAATCAGCAGCAGGGCAACTATCGAGGTGCACCATGTGCCTATCCTCCTGAATGGATTGTGGACCTGTGTCTCGTCACGGCACCTGCATTCTACCATACAGTGATGGTTTCGGCAAGCCCCAGTGCGCCTGTTACGGATAGGCCTGCGCCTTGACTCCGTAATGATCCATGTCTGCTGGTGGGTCCAGCAGGATACCGACTTCAAATGGCGCTTCTGCCCCGGATCTAGCGTATCCAGGGCAAGATCTGAGAAACCGGTACGAACTACCTCGTCTTCCGGGCATTATAGAAGGTGACCACAACCTTGATAAAGTTGACAGTAAACCCATTTTGATTTTCCACTTCACCGACAACGTGATAGCTACAGGTATCAGGAAACGGATCCCTGATGGCCGGCGATGTTGGGCTGGGAGCGGCGGCCGATGGGTGGTAGCGTACTCTACCTCCAAATCATAGTGGTCAACGGAGGGCAGCAGCTACGATAGGGATCAGGTCAAACGGCGCAACTTCACCGAGCATCGACTGCATCGACGACGTCTAGTCGAGTAGGTGATAACTACCTCGCCTGCACCATCATCAAGATGTACCCGACGCTTTGGCGAACCAGATGCTGCCGCTGGTCCTGTTTGTGCGCCTCTCCGACGACGTGCCGTTCCCCGTAGGCCGTCGCATAGTAGGTTATTGCCCGGACAACGACGGGCACCGGTGTTGAATCGGGCGAGGGTATCCAGGTAGGTGTTGGCGACGGACCCTCGGTGTCAGTTGTAGGCAACATGTAGGCAACTGTGGACGATGGACCAGGAATGTAGATCAATAGCAGCGTGCCCGGTGAGCACGGGGCTTTCAGCCGAAGGCAGCGTGCCGGTGGGTACAGGGTTTTGGGTCGATGGCGGCGTGCAGTCGGGGTACAGGGTTTTCGGTGGATGGCAGCCGGCGGATGTGAGGGCACGGCCGGCCCAAGAGGTTCCAGACATGGGTGTGCCGGCAGCGACGGATATCACAGACGGGGTAGCAGACCACCTGGACTCTCCTGCTGCCGTGTGAGACGGGTGCAATGCTCCAGACGAGGGCCACCCCCAGGCACAGCACAACCACAAGGGCAAAGCCACCACCAATAGCACTGACAAGACCAAAGGTGCGCAGGCTGCGTATGCTCATGGCCATCCTCTCGCCCGTTGCTGGTGCGCCAGCTGCCCAAATACGAAATGCATCTGTGAGGCGATCCACTTAGTGGATGAGCTGGAACGTGCCTTACGGGCTGAGAAGCCTTATTGCACTATGATCAGCTCCGCCTCGGGCGCTTTGAATTCGACCGCGAGGTGGCTGCCATGCACAGAACGGCTTTTTGCCTCGATGCACGCACCGGCACAGGTACACTATCTCGCCTGCGAGCGTCTGCTGCACCTCCGCCATCGACACTCGGCGGGTCCGGGAACCATCCACGGACCATTATCACGTGCTTGATCTTGAGCTGTCGCATGGGTGGCCCTCGATACTCGATATATTCTCACACAGGGCAAGGCCCTTATATAACTGCAATCGGTGTCAATGTGCGTCCTTGGCAGGTCGGAGATGGCCAGCATCTGCCTGTCATAGCGCTTGGCTCGGCCCTCAACGCCTGGAGTCGGAGGTGACTGAGGTCCAAGGCGCTGCCATCGCCGGTGGGCCGAGCGGAGAGGCATGGGCGGCACCGATTGCCTCGGCCAGCTCATCGGCGGAGACGTTCTTGAGCAGACAGCAGATGGCCCCGGCCTCTGCAGCTTCATGAGCCAAGCCGATGCTCTGGAAAGTGGTCAGGGCGATGATCTGGATGTTGGGCCAGCAGCCGCGGATGACTCGGATGGCGGCGAGGCTGCCCATGCCCGGCAAGGCCAGGTCCATCAGTACCACTTCAGGCCTGGTTCGGTCGCACAGCTCGATGGCTTCCTCGCCGCTAGCCGTTTCTCCGACCGACTCGAGGTCGTCGAAGGCCAGTAGGAAAGTGGTCAGGGCGTGACGCACCGTGGCGTTGTCGTCGACGATCAAGATCCTGATGCGGCCTACTGGGCTCCAGGTAGTGCTGTGCGCATTGCTCATTCGTCACGCACCACAAGCGGGAGGTAAATACGCGCCACTATGGCCGGCGGTGGGGCGTTGTGCTGGAAACGGTGAATTGGCGGCGTGGCGTGGCAGGCCGTACACTGGCGCAATGTCCCGCTGTGTCCCTGCAGGTTGACGAACTTGACCGCGTCGTTCGGCTCCCGACTGGGCGCAATGGCATGGGGACTGTCGTGACAGGCAGCACAGTAGATATTCGAGTCCCCTTTTGACATCCGATACAACGGCTGGGTCAGGGAGTAGCCGGCACCGTGGCAGGCGGCACTGTCACAACGGGGCTCATTAAGCCAGGGATTGGGGTTTCAGAGACGTTCTGCATATCGCCGTGACAGTCCACGCAATTCACGGCCATCCTTGGGACATGACGTCGCGCAGACATTGGGTCTCTGGACCCGGATGGCAATTGTAGCATCCCTCTGTATCGGGTGTGATGTCCGGGAGCCCGGCGTGGTGCATGTGCATGGCGTTGGACAGGCTGCTGACCGGCGGCACCCCTGGCGCACCGAGGGCATTCGAGGCGTGACATTCGGCGCAAAGGACGGGCCGGCGTTCCATGAGAGGGCCGGTGTGGCCGGGTGGATATGGTCCTGGCTGAGATAGTCGTGCAGGGCAAGGATGTTGGTTTCGACTTTGCCGGTGGGGGTAATGGGATAGCTGGTGGTGGCGTCCCCATCGTCGCTGTGGCAATTGACGCATCTCAATTCGGTGGACACAGGCGCGACGACGAGGTTGCGCGCCAGTTCTGTCCCGGTGGGGGCGGCGGAGACAATGATGGTGGCCAGTTGGTAGTGGTCGGGGACTGTGAGATTGCTGTCACGGTATTCGGTCAGGGGGATGCCTCTCGCCACAAAGTGGTCGCCCTCCAGGTCCATCGTGCCGGACAACCCCTTGCCAGTCAGACCGATGTTGGGGGGGAGGGGGTCCGGCAGATCAAAGAGCTCCTGGGCATAGGTCCAGAAGTCGGATTTGCCTACCGAGTAGGTATTGTCGGTAAAGAGATAAGTGACCGTGATGCCGCCGGTGACGATGCGAGGCGGCTCACCCACTTGCACCACCTGGACCCACAGGGTGTTGAAGGGAGGAAGCACCGCCAGGTCTAGAAAGTCCGGATTGTAGCAGTGCATCCCCAGGTCGTTCCAGGCCAGGACGACATAATCGCCGGGCGCCTCGGCAGGACCGGCGGTGCAGCAGAAACCGATCTAGTCGATGAACCGGCCCAGATAAGGGCGACACAAACGACTGCCAAGAGTAGGTACTCACGGCAAGCCACTTTGCCTCCCTGGAGTGGAACATGATCGCTCTCCCTTCTGCACATCTCGGGCTTTCGCTAGGGTGCAGCCTGGTATTCCAGGCGCAGGTCGCCGAAGGCAAGGATGACCTTGCTGCCCGGTTTTATGGCGCCCCCGGAATTCGGATAAAGCAGGAAGTAGATCTGACCGTCGGTCAGTTGCCCGGGTTCGGCGCTTCGGGCGGCTTGATGGTGACGCCGCTGTCCGGGGCGATGACAACGGGCAGGTTTTCGGCGTTGAACAGGTCCGCGGCCTTGGCAGCGTCTGTCGCGCGAAATCGAATGTCGATCAGCCCGCCGCCGGCGGTGACGGCGACGAGGGTCATCTGGATGCCAAAGCGATCCTCGAGATCGGCCGCCGTGGCGTTGGCAGGCTGAACGGCCACGGCGGTGCAGCTAGCCGGCCCGGTGGGCGGTGTGGCCTGATCGGTAGGGCGCGTCGTGCAGCCGGTCAAGGCTACGGCCGAGGCGACCAGGACGACAACGCCGCCAGGAACGCCGTCAGCCGCAGCGGTGACTGCCGAGGTGCGCCGGAAGGGTTGGTGATGACTATGGATTACCTACTCCGAATCCTCATCCTTGGTGACGCCTCGCATCGGGGGGGAGGTCCCGGCGAACCGGCTGCCGGGACCTACCACCCTTGGTAAGGAGAAACAAACCTACGGACCGATGACCGTGGTACGCGTCGAGACAAAGTCGTCAAAGTACAGCGTCCCGTTCCAGCCGGCGAGCAGGCCAAGAGACGGGCCCAGTCGCACGGCAGTCCAGCTTGGAAGCATTGGTGTTCAGATTGGTCAACGTTTGCCGCAGCACCCCGCCGGTGTACAGGCGGGCTGTCGCCGACGTGCCTGACGCCCAGGCGATCTCGATGGGAGTGAAGCTGGCGCGGGAGATGGTGTAGTAGTTCGTGTTTGCCGGGACGCCCGGACGCAGGACTGACAGCCGAACCTGGCTGTTACCGTTGCCGATGCGCCGGTACTGCACCTGGAAGATCGGCGTGCCAGCCGTATTCACACCAGTGAAGATGGTGGCCTGCCCGCCGGTAGTGACCATGTTATTCGGGTTGAAGTAGAAGCGGGCATGGTACTGAGCGTCCTGGACGGGCGTAGCGTCGGTGACATAGCCCGGCGTGTTACCGCTGACGATGGCTTGCATGCCAAAAGCCGACGGCAGCCTGGCGGCGGCGGCGGTCACGCTGATGCCGGCGCCGGTGCTGGAGGTCCACGCCGAGAAGCTGCCCGACTCGAAGCCGTCGCACAAGATGGCGTTGGGCAAGGTGGTGACGACGACGACGACGCTCCCGGTCGCGCTCCAGGTGCCTGCTGCGTCCTTGACCCGCACGGTGAGTGTGTGGCTCGTGCCGGCTGCCCAGCCGGTGGCGCTGACGTTGATGGTGGCGATGACGTTTTCGGTCGGGCTGTTGAACGTGCCGTCGGCGGCGGCCATGGGCCTGCCCTTGCCCAGCGCCCGGATCGGCACCCTCGAACCACTCGGCGGCGGCGATCCAGCTTGGGATGGGAGCCCCGGCCGGATCCGGATCGGTGCCGGTGGCGGTCAGGTTAAAGGTGAGCTGGCCGACGATCGGGTTGGGCGCGGCGGCGACGTTGCTGACCGCCGGCGGGGTCTTGTCGAGGATAAAGACCACCGCGGTGAGCGGGCCCCAGTTCTTGGCAGCGTCTTGGCCGTGCACGTAGAAGGTGTGCACGCCTTCGCTCAGGGATCTGATCGTTGGCAGCGGGATCCAGGCGTAGGCCTGTTCGCTGATGCTGTCGAATTGCCCATCCAGCGGCGTGAACTTGAAGCCGCTGCCGTTCGTGGGCGGCGGCGTAGGCGGAGGCGGCGTCGGGCCGCCCGGGTAGTAGTCGATGAACCCTTCGGCGCCCCTGACGTTCGTCTGCACGCCGCCGCCGACACCGGCGAGCGGATCTTGCAGCCTGGCGTTAAAGCGCACCGACGGAGTCAGCGGGTTGTAGCCGATAAGGCCGTTGCTGGGGTTGGGCAGCAGGCTCGCCTGGTCGGCGGTAGGCCCTGTCTTGTCGACGGCGAGAGTTGCGGCGGCCCACATACCCCAGTTGAGCAGGGCATCCTGGCTGCGGGCCTCGAAGAGGTGCGCGCCTTCGGCCAAGGTCTGCATGTTCGCGGCGGTGAGCGTCGCGGCCAGGCTGACGACGGGCGCCAGGACGTTGGGCGTCATGCTGCCGGAGAGGGCGCCGCCATCGACCCGGTACTCGGCGGCGATGACGTTGCTGTTGCCGTTGGCCGAGTCGTCGCCGGTGGCTTGGATGGCGACGTCGATAGTACCCGACGAGACGGGCGGATTGAACAGGAATGCCGCTCGTCATCGGACCGGCCTTGTCCAAGTCGAGGACGACAAAGTTGTAGGTTCCCCAGTTGCCGAGCATGTCCTGCCCGCGGACGTAGATGGTGTGCGGTCCGGCGGCCAGGGTGGCCATGTCGGCCACAGCGATAGTACCCTGCACCGCTTCGGTGGGCGAGTCAAAAGTACCGTCGACGGGCGTCATGAGGTGGACCGTGCTGGTGATCAAGTCGATGGCGAACTCGGCGGCCTGGATGTTGTTGTCGCCGCGGCCCACGTCACTGACACTGCCGGTCAGCAGGACGTTGACGGCGCCGTTGGCCGGGTTGGGTGCCAGCGCCAGGTTGCTGGCTACTGGGCCCTGCGGGCGCCCAGGATCGGCCGAGCTGTTGATGAAGGTCAGCATGCCGCCGTACAAGGGCATGCCATTGGCGTCCTTGGCGCCGTTGTTGTGCAGCAGCCCGCTGGCCTCGTACAAGGCAAAGCGGGTTGGCGGTACATTGATTCCCTCGGTCGATGCACCCTGACCCTGGGCGACGAGCGGCACCACGAGCAGGGCGTCGGCGGTGTCGCCGGCGGCCAGAAGCTCGCTGGTAAGCTTGCGGTAGTACGGGAGCTGTGCCCCGCCCAGCGATAGGAACTGCTGGTACAGGCCCAGGACGGCCATGGTGTGGATCTGCTGGCCCGCGTTCACGTAGCGCAGCAGCAGCGTCTGGCCGGCCGCCGCCGCGATCGGGGCGGTCTGGGGATAGGCCTTGCCGTTGATCAGGAAGTACTTGGCCGCATAGTTGCGCATGTCGAACGTCGCCGGGTTGGCGGAGTTGTTCAGCGCCGGGTCGATCTCGCTCAACACGATGGGCGCCTCGACGTCGAACAGGGTCGCGGCATCGTTGTAGGCATAGTTGGCGCCCAGGGTGGGACGGACGATCAGCGCGCCGTACAGGCCCATGGGCACCTGGTACTGGGCCCCGGCCAGCAGGCCGGCCTCATACAGGTAGATGCCCGGGTCGGTGGCGACAAAGCTGTAGACCTGAGTGCCGCCGGGAGCCGCGCCAGTCAGGTCGGGGATCATCGACTGGCCCTGGAAGTAAAGGGCGGTGGGCACGGCCAGGCCGTTGTGCAGGGTGACGTTGACCGTGTCGCCCTGGGTGACGATCAGGACCGGGCCGGGCACCTGGGCGGGCCGGCCGGCGCCAGCGAATAGCCCCACACCGGTACCGTGACCGGACCGGGCAGGGTCAGCGATGCCGGTCATGGCGTACAGGTCGAAGGAGACCACTGCCTGCACGCCGCGGTCATTCGTGGTACCCGGCAGCGGATCGGCGAATGTCTGCCGGGGGCCGATGCCGGCGGCCAGCAAGGGCGACCATGAGCAGCAAGAGCTGCGGTGGCCTTGATCTGGGATCGTGTTTTGGTATGCATGATTCACTCCTTATCCTGCTACTGCATCGCCGGGCAGCCGCCGGGCGGGTCGATGCGCAGGAAGGTGCCGGGACCGGTCATGACCACGCCCCACGACGTAAGCTGGAACAGGGCGTGGTTGTGGGCGATGATATAGTACTCACCGCACTCGTTCATGGGGGTCGAGCCAGGGAGCAGGGGACCCGTCTCCCCCAGGTAGGGGCTGCCGCCGTAGAACATGCCGTAGGTCAGGTTCTGCCAGCCGGGATCGGTGACCGGGATGGGATTGGTGGCAGAGTTGTAGCCTTCCAGATCGTGATAGTGGAACAGGGCATCGTAGGTCTGCCCCGGCGCCGCCGTCGAGGGCGAAGCGTCTCGCCCGACAGGTCCTCGCCGGCCGGGCCGCGCACCGGCTGGGCATCGCGCCCGATCACCAGCGCGTTCCGGCCGTGGGGATGGAAGGGCAGAGATCTGGCTGGACACGTTGGCAAAGCGCTCCAGGTAGTGGAGCAGCTGCGGATCGCCCGGCGTTTCGACGTTGGGCTCGATGTGGGCCAGGGCGCCGTAGGGCTGCGACGGCAGCCACGAGGCAAAGTTGGGGGCGAGCGTGTCGGGGAAGCCGCGGCCGTTCAGGAACCAGTAGCGCGGGTGATAGTTGTTCATGTTAAAGTTGAAGGGCTGGCCCTGCTCGGCCCAGCGCTCGACTGCCTGGCTGAGCAGCGGGTCCACCTCGGACTGGAGAACCAGGAACTCGCCGCTGATGAGGTTGCCCATCTGGTCGGTCCAGCCGTGGTTGAACTCGCTCGTCTGCGGCAGCGCGGCGTCGTCGTAGACGAAAAACTCACCGTCCATCGGCCGCACGATCAGCGCGCCGAACAGGCCCATGGGCACCTGGATGCCCGGGTTGGTGCCGCTCTCGTAGATGAAGGTGCCGGGGTGGGTGGCCACGAAGCTGTAGGTCACGCTGCCGCCGGTCGGCGCGGCGTTGGTCAGCGACGTCAGGTTGCCGCCGCCGTCGAACTGGGGCTGGGCCAGGGCGCCGTCGGCCATGACGTTATCCTGGCCGGGGAAGATGATCGAGACCGGCTGCGGCAGCGTGTTGTTCAGAATGACCGTCACCATGGCGCCTTCCTGCACGCACAGCACCGGGCCGGGATATTGAAAGGGGTTGGACCCCTCGGAAAAGCCCCACATATAGACCGAGTTGGTGTCGGGTGTGAGGATGTAGCCCCGTTGCGTGGTCAGGGTAAAGGTCGGGCTCATCATATCCCCGCTGCCCATGGTGCAGACCATGCCGTCCATGGGCATGCTGGCATTTGGGCAGCCGTGGGCTGGGGAGCGAAGCCCACAGCCAGCGACACGAGCAGCACCATCACCATTGCCATGGACAATGAGCCGCTTTCGGAAACGCATTTCTGTGTGCATTGGTACTCTCCTTGTCTACGTGTTTGGCAGGGCCTGGGCCGGCAGGACACCGGTCTGGTAGACGCGCACTTCGGTCGCTGCCCGCCAAAGCCGTTGGGCTCCAGGTTGTTGGACATGTGGTAGTTGCGGTTGTAGAGCAGGTAGGCGTTATAGTTGGCGCCGATCTCGGGATCGGGAATGCCCGGGCCCTGGAAGGGCGGCGCGGTAAAGATGGCCTCGTAGCTGGCGCCGACATGGGCCGCAATGGTGCTGGTCCAGTAGCTGGTGTCGGTGCCGTCGCGTCCCTTCAGCGGCGTGCCATCGCGGCCGACGATCTTCATCTTGATGCCGGCCAGGGTCATGGCCGGCGTCCAGGTAGCCCAGGTTGGCGAAGCGCAGCAGCACCTTCTCGCCGGCGTTGCAGCGGACCAGCGCCGAGAGCGGCTGGTACTGCAGGTGTGGGTAGCCCGGCGGAGCGATGCAGGTAGCCGTCGGCGTCACGGACCGGGTTGAAGGGGTCGATCGAGCCGTTGGGCGCCAGCGTGTCGGGATAGGCCCGGCCGTTGATCAGGCCAAAGTCGGCGTGATAGTCGCTCCACTCCGGGAGCTGGATGTGGGCATCGGCCCAGTGGGACTCGGCCCATACCTCGGTGAGCAGCATGGCAAACTCGCGGTCAAAGGCGGTGGCCGCGATCGTTGAACACCCACTTGGGGTTGGCCGCCGGCCGGACAAAGAGCGGACCGGCCATGCCCATCTGCACGTGCTCCACGTCCTCGACGTGGCAGTGGTACATGTAGGTGCCCGGGTCATGCGGCCGGTAGACGTAGGTCAAGAGCTTGCCGGTGGGCACCGACACCGAGCCGTGCGGCTCGCCGTCAAAGTAGGGGATGGCGTCGCGAAAGCCGTGAAAGTGGATGGTGTGCGCGTCGAACAGGTCGGGGCGCTGCACAAAGCCCAGGTTGGTCAGCTGGACGTGGAACTCGGTACCCTCCGTCAGCCACCACATGGGCGCCGTGTGCTGGGCATGTCCCTTCTGATTGGCGAGCTGCGGACCGGTCAGCCCGGTGACGTTGCGAAAGCCAAAGATGTAGGTGGTGAACGGCGGCTCCGCATAGCGGATCGGGATGGAAGATCGGGATGGCGGGCGTCGGCGGCAGGCCGATCCAGCCGTCGGTGCCGGCGAAAAACAGGTCGGGTGGGCGATCTTCCACGCCCTGGGCGTTGACGATGCGGGTCGGCTGGAGGATCTTGGTCGCGGCGGCCGGGAGACAGGCCGGCGCCCGCCGCGGCGACCACCGCACCTCCGGCGACCCTCAAAAAGTCGCGTCGAGAAAAGTTTCTGATTCATTCTGAGTACCTCCTATTCGAGTAAGGTCCAAAGTTATGCGGGTTCCCTGGCCTCGGCTGTGGCCTGGCCCGTGGTGGGCGTGTGTGCAGCTTGGCCGAGGCCAGGGAGAGTGTCACAGTCACTAGGGTATCGCGCCGGCGATGATCATCAGCGGAAAGAAGGTTATGTACGGGCCTACTTCGTCGGCGCCGATTTCGTAGAACCCTTGTGAGGGCCGCCGCTGGTCGTCATAATCCATCGTCGGCGGAGCGACCGGCGTCGGCCGTGTAACTGTGCCTCCGCCGGTGTTGATGGCCGGCGAGCCAGTTGCCAGGTGGTAGTTGCCCATCAGGTTCGGCGGCAGTTGCACGGCCACCAGCAGAACGTCGACAAAGTTGGGGTTGCCCCGCCAGGGCAGCACGGAGACGGTCACGTCGTACGTCTGGACCACCGCCGGATCCACCTGCTGGTTGTTGGAGCTGCCGGCCGTGACGGGGTACTGCCCGGTGTTCTGCTGAAAGACCGAGTAGCCGAGCGTCAGCAGGCCCGAGCCATCGGCGATGCCCAGGTCCCAGTAGTTGATCGGGTTGGGATCGCCCGCCAGGCCGATGCCCGACACGCCGCCGCCGGTCCAGGTGCCGGCGCGGTTGTCCCAGAAGATGTTGTTGAACAGCAGCGGGTTGCTGAAGATCGGGCGAGCCGGCCGGCAGGGTGGCCTGCAGCAGGGCGCTGTTGCGCGAGCGAGGACAGGCCGGCCGGCGCCGGGCAGCCGTTGCTGGTCATGGCCGTGGCGGTGGTGATGTTCTTCATGATGGTGTTGTTGTAGACCCGCACCTGCGGCGCGTCGTTGAGCGAGATGCCGCCGCCCTCGTGGGTCGAGACGTTGTTGACGATGATGTTGTTGTAGACGTTGTAGACGGAAGTTGCCGGCCATCAGGAAGCGCAGGCCGCCGCCGTCGTCGTTGGCCAGGTTGGCCTGGATCAGGTTGTTGTAGATGTCCACCGGGCCGGCGCCGGGCGAGAGCAGGGCCGGATCGGCCGGCAGCTCGCCGGCGATCATGATCCCGCCGCCTTCGTCGTAGGAGCGGTTGAAGTAGATGCGGTTGTGGTGGATCTTGCCGTTGGGGCTGAGGCCGTAGTGGCTGATGCCGCCGCCGTACTCGGCCGAGAAGTTGCCGCAGATGTCGTTGTAGGCGATCTCGTAGTTGTCGGCGCCGGAGAAGATGCCGATGGCGCCGGCCAGGTTCGTGCCGCCGTTGGCCAGGATGCGGTTGTTGGCGATGCGCGACGAAGTCGTTCTGGTTGTCGTTCGAGCGCGCCCGGCAGGTTGGGCGTGCCGAGGCGGATGGCGCCGGCGTAGGCGCCGCCGTTGCTCTGGATGATGTTGTTGGTGATCTGCAGGTAGCGGGCGTAGGCGTTGGCAAAGATGCCGCCGCCCTGGACCGGCCTGACCGCACTCCTGACGGCGCGCCGCCGACTGGCCAGGTTGTCGGGAAGCCCTGCTGGTCGCCGCCCTGGATGGTGAAGCCGTCGATGGTCGACCTGGAAGGCCTGGCGTGAACTCGCCGTCCTCGGCCAGCACGTAGACCACCGCGCCCTCGTAGATTGTCGGGTTGCCGTCCCACGGTCAGGCCGCTCGACGAAGGTCGCGCCAGGCCGTGGCAGTAGGCGGTGTCGCCGGCCACGCCGCGGCCGTCGAGCACCGAGCCGAGCACGCAGGAGCCGTCGGGCCGCACGCCGCCGGGGCCGACGCCCTGCAGCTTGACCGGCGCGTAGATGAGCAGGTTCTCGTAGTAGACGCCGAGGGGTTCCACAGGCGCCGGCGGCGCCGGGGTAGACGACCACCAGCGAGCTTGGCCTGGCGGCGGCGCGGCGGCGTCGTCGAGCGCGGCCTGGATGCGCCGGGAAGGCGCGACGGGATAAGCCGGCACTTGCCGGGTGGGATAGTCGATCGTGCAGAAGGTCGGGCCGGCACCGGCCAGGCCTGCAGCGGATTCACCCAGTACAGCGTCGGGTTGTAGCTGGTGCCCAGGACGTGGAAGGTCAGGCCGTTGACGGTGCTCTGGCCGTTGGCTGCGGAGCATGACCTTCAGCTGGTGCGGCCCCGGCGCGAGTGCCGTGCCGGCACGGTTGACCGTGATCTGGTGTCGCTCCAGGCGGTGATCGGCAGCACGGTGACGTCGTCCAGGGTGTACCCGAGCGGCCGTGCCCTGGGTCGCGCCAAAGCCCAGCCGCTGGATGGTGAAGGCGGTCGGCCGGCTCGGGGTGACGTAGGGCCGCGACACGGCGAAGAGCTGGGGCGTAGTCGGTCGCCAGGGCGCAGTCGGGCGGCTGCGTCAGGCCGCGAGCCGGGCGACGATGCCGGCGCACGTTCTGCGTCGGCGCCAGGTCTGAGGGCAGCATCACGCCCGGCCAGATCTCAAAGCTGGTGCCGATGGTCCGGTACTGCGGATTGTAGTTGGGGTTCAAGGCTGCCCGGCTGGCCGGGGTCGTTGCCCAGCATGATAGTAGACGCTGGGGCACACGCCCGATGGCGTCGGGCAGTTGATCGAGTACGTCGAGGGCAGCAGCACCTCGTAGACGCCGTTGGGGTCCGACTGGATGGTCGTCACCAGCCGGTTCGTGAAGTCGTAGATGCCGATCGGGCAGTTGTGCAGGCCGGCCTTTTCGCCGAAGTTCAGGTCCATGGGGTTGGTGGAGACGGTCAGGTCGTCGATGATGTAGCCCTTCCACTTGCCGGGGATCGGCACCGGGGTGAAGCAGGTTGAAGGTCGGCGCGATCGACTTGCCGTTGCTCGAGGGTGACCAGCTTGATGTTGCACAGCGGCTTGGCATGCCCTCGAAGGGGCTGCCGCCGGCATCGACGAAGCTGGGGTTGTCGACCGGCGTGGAGGCGGCACGGATGCCAGGGCGATCGGCGTAGCCGTCGGTGCCGATGCCGGCCACGTCGACGGTGTGCAGCGGCCCGGCGCAGGCGGGCGGCGGGACCTGCGGGACAGAACTCGTCGCCGCCGAAGACGTTGATGTCCTCCTCCTGGGTCACCTGGATGACTTGCGGCCGGCCGAAGGCGTCGTTGGGGATGACCACCTCGACCAGGTAGTCGTCGGCGGGCAGTGGGTCGGGGTTGCGCGTCGGCGCAGGCCCGGTGTTCGGATCGAAGCCGCCTGCGCCGAAGCAGCCGTCGGCGAAGCCATAGTTGCCGTCCAGGGTGGCGAAGCCGCTCTGGAACTGCATGCCCATCAGCGGCGCTTCCAGGCAGCGGTAGCCGCCGGTGGCCGGGGGCAGGGCGATCTGGTCGGTCGGAGTTGCCGTCGGCGTCGCGCGCCTGGCAGTCCACCGGCTGCTCCCAGGTCTCGGTCAGGTGCCGGTTCAGCAGCGGCCCTTCTGGCGTAGGAGCCGTCGGTGTGTCAGCTCGTACATGCCAGACGGCGTCACACGAGCTGGGTGACGCACGCCACGGGCTGCCACAGCTTCATGGTCAGGCTCGGGGATGCCGGGCTGCCAGCCCTCGACGGCCGCGTAGCGCGGGTCGAGCTCGTTGCGGGTGGTGTCGTAGAACACCGTGCCGACGATGCCGCCGTTCTTGGGCCCAGGCCTCCCGTCGCGTCGTAGGCGCGACGCCCCAGTCCAGCTGGCCGCGTGTGGCCCAGGATCGGCAGCACGCTCACGTCCACGCCGCCGACCGCATCCGTGACCGGATCGCCGAGGATCGTCGTCCAGTTGGCTCGACCTCGGTCTTGAAGCTGACGCCGGTGGTGTAGTAGCGGTCGTTGTAGGCCTCCAGGATCATCCACGAGCCCATCGGGTAGGCGCGGTCGAAGACAGTAGTAGCCGTTCATGTCGGTCGTCGACGGCGATCGTCATGCGGTCGATCTCGGTGTTGTCGCGGTCCTTGAGCACGACCAGATAGTCGCTGATGCCCGGCTCGCCGGGGTCGCGGAAGCCGTTGCCGTTGCTGTCGTTGAAGACGTAGCCCTCGATCCAGGTGAACCAGCCGGTCAGGAACGGCGTGCCCATGTCGGTCATCTGGCCGTTGGCGACCGTCACCTGCATCCAGTCCAGGATGTACTGCTGGTTATAGTCCCAGTAGGTGAAGAAGTAGTTGCCGTCGGGCACGTTGGTGATCTGGAAGGTGCCGTCGGGGTTGGCCGGCCGACGTAGACCGCCGTGTCGCCGTTCTGCAGGTCGGACAGCGCCACCCAGGCGTCGGTGATCGGGCCGGTGACCTTGGCGCCGTTCAGCCCGTTCCACTGCCCGCCGTAGTAGGGCAGGCCGCCCGCCTGCGGAACATAGACTGCGGCGGAGACGATGGTGCCCGATGATGCCGCCGGTGGCGCGCCGCGGCCGTGGTTCAGGTTGTCGGTCGGCTGACAAAGCCAAACACGTCCAGGGGAAGGGCTCGCCGGCGACCACGAACTCGTTGTCCAGGCCGGTGCCGCCTTCCTGCAGCCAGGTGTCCCAGCTATGCGAGCCTTCCAGCGTGGTGGTCTGGATCCAGTTGGTGCCGGCCGGGGCGCGCACCTCGACGTCGTAGCGGTTGGGGCCGAGGTTGGGGATCTGATGACGCCGATGTCGCGGTGGCGTCGCTGTAGCCGAGCCGTCGCCGACTGTACAGGCACCATCCGGGCCGTGCCGGCGGTGTGGGGAGGACGTTGCCAGTTGGCGTCGTACAGCGTGCACAGTGGGTTGCCAAAGACATCGATGCTGACCTGACCCAGGATGTCGTTGATCCAGGCCTTGAAGCCGGGCAGGCCCTGCTCGGCCGGGGCGTCAACGGCGCCGTTGGTGGGCGAGATGTCCTCAAAGACGTTGATCCGCATCGTGGCCGGCGGCAGCGGATGGGGCTGCAGCTCGACGGTGACTGCCACGGTGCCGCCGGTCGGCACGACGTAAAGTGCTCGCCGCCGATCTTGTAGCCGTCGGCCAGGACCGAGATCAGGTACTTGCCCGGCGGCAGCGATACGCCGGTGCCGATCACCCCGTTAAAGTCATCCTGCGTGCCCTGGGTGTAGATCGGGCGCATGGCCCGGCACCTGCCGGATGGACGGCCAGTTGCAATTGTTCGGATAGTCCAGGTTGGGGTTGTTCAAGTCGGGCTGCCGGAACCGGGGGACGTCTCGTAGTAGGGCGAACAATCTGGGAAGCGGGGCTGCAACGGGTCGCCGGTGTTGTCGACGTTGATGAGATACTTGTAGGTGGTGATGGCATCGCCCTGGTTCACCGGGCCGCCGGGGTGGTCAGGCTCGGTGCGGGCGCTGACCACGCTGAGGGTCAGTGTGCCGTTGGCCTCCGGGCTAGGCGGGGTGTCCGATGCGCTAGGGGGCGATGCGTCGGTGGTCGGAGGCTGGGTGTCCGGCGTGCTCGACCCAGAGGTCACTATGCCGGTGGTTTGCGCCTGGGCGGGCGATACGCTCGGCCCTAGGGCCGGAAGCAGCAGGGCCACCAGCAAAAGCAGGCTAAAAAGCGATTGTACCGATTTCTTTGATGTCATACGAACCTCCTGAATGGATTAAGTGCCCACTCCAAAGGAGTGCCTGGAGCCGATCGAGAGCCATTATTGTGATCTATGCACCTCCTTGATCTAGAACTGTCAAACAGCCAGAGAACCCAATATCGATATGAAATGGCTTTCACCCTGTCCTGGGAGCAGGGTAACGCATGGTATCAGTATACGATTAAACGTCTATTAATGCGCCGTCCATTTGGGGGGATTGGAACCTGGGCAGGTGGTCAGTCTTTTACCTGGTCAGATGGACGGGGAGATTCTCGATCTCTGGATTGGCACACGTGGGCAGAGAGCGCCCTTGAGACGAGGGCTAGAGCGCAGGGGTGGGCCGGGGATAGCCTTCGAGAGAGCGGGTTTCTTGGAGATTCTGGGCGGGCGCGGGGACCCGCCCCTACTTGAGCGCAGGGATGGGTATTAGGGGAGAAGGTGGTGTTGGACGGGCTGGACGACGGCCTCGGTGCGGGTGGTGACGCCCAGCTTGGACAGGATGCTGTTGACGTGGAACTTGACGGTGGAGCGGCTGATGGCGAGCCGCTCGGCAATCTCGACGTTGTTGAGGCCCTGGGCCATGAGGGCCAGTACCTCGCGCTCGCGCGGCGTCAGCTCGCAGCCGGGCAAGAGGGGGGAGGTCGCGCCCTGGACCAGGGCCTGGGTCGCCTCGGGGGCGAGGGTGGCCCGGCCGGCGTGAGCAGCGCGGATGGCGGCCGCCAGCTCGTCGGCGGTGACGTTCTTGAGCAGGCAGCAGCTTGCTCCGGCCTCGACAGCTTCGCGGGCCAGGTCGATGTCTTGGAAGGTGGTTAGGGCGATGACCTGGACCTGGGGCCAGCGGCTGCGGATGGCGCGGATGGCGGCGGCGCTGCCCATGCCCGGCATGGCCAGGTCCATCAGGACGACGTTGGGCTGGGCGTGTAGGCACAGATCGATGGCGTCCTGGCCGCTGGCCGCCTCGCCGACGAGCTCGAGATCGTCGAAGGCCAGGAGGAAGGTGGCCAGGGCGCTGCGCACCGCGGCGTTATCGTCGACGATCAGGACCCGGATCGGGCCGGGGGCGACATCGATCATGATCTCCTGCTCCATCGGTTCGTCCAGATCGCTCATGGGCGGGCAAGAAGCTGGCGCCTGCAGCCGGGGGAGGGAAACGCTGCTCCCTCCCCCGTACAGACCACGCGCTATCTCTGGAAATAGCCGTCCGACAGCGTCTGGAGGAAAGCCACGACGTTACCGATTTGTGGCATCGGGAACATGTTGAGCATGGCGCGGTTCTGGTCCACCTCGGGCGGCGGGAACATGTCCTGCATGCCGCCGCAGCCGCCCATGCAGCCGTCCATCATCGCGCGCCAGTGATAGAACCGGACGATCTCGTCCAGCGACTTGAAGTAGCCGTTGTGGCCGTAGGCCTTGACAAAGTCCGGCGACGGCCGCAGGTCCACGTTGCGGAGCGTCGGCACCTTGACCTTGCCCATCTGGGGCTCGTAGACTTCCGGGGCATAGCCCGCGCCCTGAAGGTAGCCGCCCAGGCCATAGTCCAGCCAGTTCTCCCCGGCCGGGTTCCATCTGGGGGGCATGTGGTAGAAGGGGTTGGCCGGGTTTTTCGGGACGCCGATGTTGTCGTAGCCAAAGTCGGTGAACAGCGGATAGCCGGCTGAGCCCGGCGCGAGCGAGTGGCAGGAGGCGCAGTTCGCCTTGTTGGGGTCGTTAAAGACGGCCAGGCCCTGCAGCTCGGCGTCGCTGAATCCCAGGTTGCGGTAACTCCACCAGCCGTTCATGCCGCCGCCGGAACAGCCCATCCGCCGCCGCCGCCCATGCCACATCTGATGAGCCTGACGTCCTTGCCGGCCGCGGCAGCAGTATCCCAGAACAGGTCGAACTTGGAGCTGAACGGGTTGACCTCCGAGCTTCTCTCGTAGGCCGCCACAGAGCGGCCGATCCGCTCGTACACGCCCGACGACGTCGTTCGCGCAGTCGAGCGAGCCGGGGCCCCACACCTCACGGAAAAGGCCGGCATACTCGGACTGCCTGACCCTGCGGCACAGGGCCCGGGCGTCGGGGAGGGCCTGCTCCAGCGGATTGAGGAACGGCCCCTGCGCCTGCTCGGCCAGCGGGTCGCCGAGAACCGCTCCTGTGGCGCGACCGTCCCAGAACATGCCGCCGAACCACGCCCCGCTTGCATCCTGGTGAAGCAGGGGGCTGTCGCCGGCGTAGGCGGCCGCGGGCGGCTTGCGATTCCCGTAGCGACCCGGGATGGCGCCCTGGTACACGGCCCCGCCCGCGTTGGTGGCCGAGTCTGGACCGGTGAAGCCGACGTCCGGGCCATGGCAGGTGGCGCATGACTGGGTGCCGGTTGTGGACAGGTCCTCATCGAAGAAGATCAGCTTGCCGAGCACGGCCTCCCCCGTCTCGGGAGGCTGAGCCTTGTGCCGAGGTAGGTGCATCACGCATCAGCAGCAGCACAGAGCAGGCGATTGCAGCCACCACCAGGACATAGCTCCACTTTTTCACGGTAACCTCCTTGCACTAAAGTCGCTTGAGTAGAGTGGTCCACCAGGTTTCCCCGCTCCGGTGCGGGGCAGTGGCGGGGGAGGGCTCGAGCCCTCCCCCGCCCAGTGTTGCTGAGATTTACGGATTTGTCACGATCGGGAATGGTGTGGCGTCCAGCCAGCGCGGACGCAGACGAACGAGCCGTTGTTCGCCCGGATGCGGATAGTAGTAGGCCGTGTTCCGGGTGAGGCCGGTCTGGGTCGAGTGTTGTCGTGCCCACTGGGACCGTCACCGTGACGAGGCTTGCGCCCGTGAAACCCGAGTTGGTAGCCCTCTGGATCGTCCAGCAGGTCACGTTAGTCGGATTTCCCGTCCAGTTGAGGATCACGCTGCGCTGATTGCCGCTGTTCGGGCCGTTGACTGCCGTGAGGCTGGTCGGCACTAGCCGGGACGGGCGGCACGGTCACGGTGGCGTTGTTCGAGTAGGCCGACGGACCGGCAGCACTCGTGGCCGCCACCCGGTAGGTGTAGGTGGTCCCGGCCGCCACGGTGGTGTCGACCCATCTCACGTTGCCTGTGCCGGCGCGCGGTGCGACTGTGGCGATTGGCGCAAAGTTCACGCCGTCGGTGGACCGCTCCACACTAAAGCCGGTCTCGTTGGCGGTGTTGTCGATCCAGGTCAGGCTGACCTGCGGGCCGGCCTGCAGCGTCGCCACCAGGTTGGTGGGCGCGCAGAACCACGTACACAGGGTCCGAGGCGGACTCGGCCGTGAGGCTCATGAACTCGCCGCCGTAGCCGATCGTGTTCCGGGCCACGACCCGGTAGGAGTAGACGTTCGCGTCCACCCGGAACGTGGTATCCTGGTAGCTGCGTGGCGCCGTGGGTGTTCGGCTGGTCAAGGGGCGAGGGATCGGTCCCCACGTCGACCCAGGGGCCGGCGCCGGTCATCCTCTGGACCACGAACGACGTCTCGTTGATCGAGTTGTCGTTCCAGGTCAGCGTCAGAACCGGTGCTGTTGCCACTCGCCGCTGACCGTCCACGCGAGCCCGTCCGGCTTGATGGGCGGCATCGCCACCGACACCGGCCGCATCATGTCCATTTCCTCGTGGCTCAGGATGTGGCAGTGGTACACGTACTCCCAGCCAAAGTTGACGAGCTGGTTCACGATGGACGCGGTCGGGTTGCCCTGCGCGTCGACGTTGTTGAACATAGCGGTCGACCCGGCGGGCATCATCGGGTTGAGCATGCGGATGCTGTTGGGCAGCTCGAACGGAACGACCGGGATGATCGGCCGCAGGGCCACGATGGTGTCCTCCAGCGGGCTGATCCGGACGGTGTCCTTCCAGCCGAGCTCACTGGCCTCGGTTGGAATGATGATATTGTCCCAGGTGACCCGGTTGAGTACCTGGACGTCGTACAGGTGGAAGTGGATCGGGTGCGTATCCACGCCGTTGTGCGTGATCTTCCAGATCTGGGTCCCGTCCGCACTGGCGATGGGGGTCACCTTGACATCCGCCCGGGGCAGATTGGTGGCGTCGATCAGCTCGGTCGGCGGGTTCACGAACGGATAGAGGATGACGTTCTGCGCCCCCGGGTTGGCGGGCACGGCCTCGAGGCCAAGGTTGGCCGTCATCCGGCCGAACTCGTCGAAGGAAGAGGAGTTCATCTCGTCGTGAATCGCCTTGGGCTCGAGCTTGATCGACAGCTTGGCGTTGGGCGTCTTCAGGGTGTTGAACCCGAACAGGTCGCCGCCCTGATCGGAGATGCGGGCAAAGCCGTCACAGCGGTTGATCGGGTTTTCGGGATTGTTGCACCAGCTGCTGGCGGCAAAGTTGGTGCCGTACGCCGAGTTGTAGGCCGCCTGCCCGACGATGATCGGGTTCTGGCCGGACTCGAACACGCCGGAGCCGTCCGCGTGGTGCTTGAAGGCAGCTCTGCAGCGCCCTCAGGTTGAAGGCGGGCGCCGGCGGGTTGGCCGCGATCTTGACCTGCATGACGGTGCGGGTGTTGGGTCCGTAGCCGGGCAGGATGGTCGGGGCGCCGACCGGGCTCAGGTCTGGGGCGCCGGTGTAGTAGTCGTAGCTGGGGACACGGGCCGGGAAGGCCGCCGGTGCGTCGTTGTACAGGATCAGGGTCTGGCCGGCGAACTGCGAAAAGTCGACGATCACGTCGGCCCGCTCGGCAGGCGCCAGCAGCAGCGAGTGCAGGTCCACGTTGCCGACGTCAAAGCGGGTCGGGTCGGTGATCCAGGTGATCGGCTGGTTGGGGACCACCGCCGGGGCGGGCAGGAAGCCGCCCTCGGTGCCGATCTGGATCCAGTTCGGCCCGGCCGGGCTGATGGTCGGTGTCGGGCGTCGGGGAAGACGACCGGGTCGGTCTGAGCCGCCGCCAGCTCGGCAGGGTTGAGCGCGACCTCGGTGCCGCCGATCGGTTGCCCCGCGGCATTCAGAGCGGTGCTCGCCGTGTTCGGGTCGGCGACGTACCACTGGAAGTTGAAGAAGCGGTCGTTGGCCGCGCTGAGAATCGCGGAAGCGGTAGGTCTTGGGCTCCAGGTTGAGCGTCGGGTAGGCCGTGCCGTTCACGATCGGCGTGTCGTTGAACTGCTCCATGCCGACCGAGATGTTCGGGGTGCCCGGGATGAGCTGCGGCTCGCAGAACGGATCGGTCTGGTACTGCCAGGTGGCCGGGTCGTCCAGGTTGCAGGCCGGGTCATGTAGTACGGGTTGGCGATCGGTTGGTATGGGGCGGTCCCGGCGGGCGGCCAGAACCAGGGCCCGTACATCCAGCGCCCGTAGGCGCTCATGCCGCCCGGGTCGCCGGGGTTCTGGGCCGGCATATAGACGTGGTGGTACCACAGGTTGCCATAGCCTCCCCAGCGGCTCTCATCCCAGGTCGGGTCCTGTTCGTATAGCTGCCCCGTGCGCGCTACTGGATCGCCCTGCGGGACGAAGGTGCGGTCCTGGATGACGAGCGGGATCGTGTCGGCGAGGCCGGGAATCCTGCCGCTGCTGATCAGCGCCTGCTCGGTGGCATCGGTGATCAGGTAGCCGGCGGCTTCGCCCGCGTAGACGTTCAGGCGGGTGATGCCCCAGGCGTGGTCGTGGTAGAACAGGAGCCGGGCGCTCTGCTGGTTGGTGTAGTAGAAGGTCATGCAGCCGTCAGTGGTGCCCGAGCAGTCGGGCACGCCCAGGTCAGGCCTGGCCATGTCGGGCACAGTCCCTACCTCGACGCCCTGCGGCCACGGAGTCATCTCGTCGGCCGGGGTGATCCACTGGTGCGGGGTGCCGTCGCTGATCCAGGGGCTGATGCCGCCGTGCAGGTGCACGGTGGCCCGGTTGTTCTTGAAGCAGGCGGGCATGCCCGTCATCGGGTCCACGGCCTGGGGATCATCGGTGCACATCGGGTTGCGCACCGTAGTCCATCACGATGCCCTGTCCATCGGGGCCATCATGTCCATCGGGCCCATGCCCGAGCCCATCAGGGTCGAGTCCACCGGCAGGAACAGATTGCCCGCGGCGCCGGTCGGCAGGAGGTTGTAGAACACGATGCGGACGGGCCGGTCCTTGGTCGCGGCGATGATCGGCCCCAGGTAGTGGGGGTCGTCGACCGCGTACGCCTGCGACCCGTCGGGCATCAGGGTGGGGATGGAGGTGCCGTCGAGCAGGTCGGTCTGCAGCGCGACGTGCTTGCTGACCGAGGCGTTCGCCGGGGTCTCGAGCTGGACGTACTCGCGCAGCAGAGTTCCTGTGATGGGCAGGGACGAGTTCATCTGCTCGCGGTGCTGGACGACGGCGATGACATAATAGTCCGCGTCGGCGGTGAACCCGTTGGCCGTCGAGAAGGTGGTGGTGTCAGGCACGGCGATGGGGATGTGCTGGCCCAGGTTGTTGTTGGCGCAGTCGGCGAAGGTCTGGCCGGCAGCCGGGATGCACAGAGTCGGCAGCCCGTCGACGAACTTCTTTATGCCGCCCTGGGTGACATAGCCGGTGCCGGGGGCGGTCACGGTGATGGTGGTGACCGAGCCGGCGCCCACCTGGGCCGTCGCCGCAGCGCCACTTCCGGTCGGGTCGTTAATCACCACGGTCGGCGCCGTGATATAGCCGTCGCCGGGCGTGTCCACGATGATCGAGGTAATCTTTAGGGAAGCCGTCGCTGTGGCCCCGGACCCGCCATTGTTGATCGGATCCCACAGGGTGCCGTCGCGGATGACGACGCTGGGAGCCGTCGCGTAGCCGGAGCCGGGGTTGTCCAGGATAACGGCCGTGATGGCGCCGGTAGTCGGGTCGAACGTGGCGTGGCCGGTGGCCTGTACGCCGTCTGGGGCGTCTGGCCAGTCAAAGTCCACGGTCGGGAAGGTGTAGCTGATGCCAGGACTGGTGAGGATGATCGTGTCGACCTCACCGTATGCCGTTGCCGTGGCCGGCACCAGCTCCACGGACCCGCCACTGTCAATGACGCTCGCCGCAAACGAGTAGGTGCGCGCCTTCCGGAACGAGCGGGAAAGTGGCGGGGTCGCCGACCGTGATGGTCGCGCCCTGGAGCAGCGCAGCCCCCACTCCCTCCGATTGGGAATCTGAGGCGGGGGAGCCACCGCTATCGACGCCAGGGGTGGACACGGGGGAAGCGACGATATCGGCGCCTCCGTCGGTGTCGTAGGGGATTCCGGCGCCGTAGAACGCGATGACGTCGCCCGCCTGCACCTCGACCATGCCAACCGGGTAGGCGATGCGCTCAGAGACAGCCGGATCGGACAGCGGGGGCACTGTCAGCGTCTCGCTGCTATAGACGACCGTGTACTGGTTCGGCGTCCCGGTGGGCCGGAGGACGTAGGCGATGAACGTGTTGCCCGCCGACGCCGTCAGGCTGTCGCCCTGTGACGCCTGGTTCCAGCTCAAGAACTCGGTGAGGGTCCCGGTGGGGAGCGCCTTGGGGACGATCACAAAGACGCCGCTTTGCGTCCCCTCGATTGCTCGAGCCGGCGATCGAACGCACGATCGGTCAGCCGGTTGCCAACCTGGAGCAGCCTCCCCGGCCCAACGCCGCCGGTAAAGCTCACGGTGGGTGCTGTGTAGCCGGCGCCGCTGGCGGTGACGGTGATGCCGATGACGGCGCCCGACAGGGCAACCGTCGCCGTCGCCGTCGCGCCGCTGCCGGCGCCGGTGATGTCCACCGTCGCCGTCGTGTAGCCGCTGCCGGGATCGGTGATGGTGATGCCGGTCACGGCGCCATTTGCCCCAATCGTGGCGACCGCCGTCGCGCCTGTGCCGTCGCCGTTGATCGTCACGGTAACGTCAGAGAGCGTGAACGGGCTGTTGGCCCAGTTCGGATAGGGGCCAAAGTAGTGGGGAACCTTGGTCTCGTCGGTCGGACCCCCGGGCATGGCGAGTGCCGTGATCGGCCCGAGCGCCGGCACGCTTGCACTCAGCACGAGGGAAACGAGCATTAGAATGGAGAACAAACGACTGAGGAACTTGTGGGTCAGCATGGCATTGCTCCTTGGTTTGGATTTACTGGCACGAACGGGAAACAGGTTAGTTCCAATCTCAAAAGCACCTCCTCATCTCGTATGCATCACGACATGCTGGAGCCAGCGCAGCATGGTAATGACTATTGGCTCCAGCATCGTGGTGCACGCAGGTAACGTGATCCGTTAGACAGATTCAGGATATCACGACTCGCGTTCTCCCAACAACGACTACATGACCAGTTTTGCGCCTGGTCACATGGCCAGTTTTTCTTCCCTGGTCAGGCGGCCAGGTTCCCTGGCCAGGCAATCTTGGATTTGGCTTGCGCCTAGGCTGGCGGTTTTCGATTCTCGAGAGGAACGACCAGGCTTCTCTGGACGATTCTGGAGCGGGCACTGGGGCCCGCGCTCCGATGACATGAGCGCAGGGGGTTGGGTATTAGGGGAGGAGGTGGTGCTGGACGGCCTGGGCGACGGCCTCGGTGCGGGTGGTGACGCCCAGCTTGGACAGGATGCTACTGACGTGGAACTTGACGGTGGAGCGGCTGATGGCGAGCCGCTCGGCAATCTCGACGTTGTTGAGGCCCTGGGCCATGAGGGCCAGTACCTCGCGCTCGCGCGGCGTCAGCTCGCAGCCGGGCAAGAGGGGGGAGGTCGCGCCCTGGACCAGGGCCTGGGTCGCCTCGGGGGCGAGGGTGGCCCGGCCGGCGTGAGCAGCGCGGATGGCGGCCGCCAGCTCGTCGGCGGTGATGTTCTTCAGGAGGTAGCTGATCGCCCCGGCCTGTAGGGCGCCTCGGACCAGGTCGGCTTCTTGAAAGCTGGTGAGGGCGATGATCTGCGGGTGAGGCCGGCGCTCGGCGATGAGGCGGGTGGCGGTGACGCCGTTCATGCCGGGCATGACCAGGTCCATCAGGACGACGTCGGGCCGGAGCTGGGCGCAGAGCCGGACCGCCTCGTCGCCGCTGCTCGCTTCGCCGGCCAGCTCGAGGTCGTCGTAAGCGAGCAGGAAGGTGGCCAGCCCGCGGCGGACCAGGGCATGGTCGTCTACGAGCAGAACGCGTATGGTCTTGGGTGCTACCATGTGAACTCCTCCAAGATGTGTTGGATGCTGCCTATTCTCCCGGCCAGAAGACGGTCACTTGCGTGCCCGCGCCAATCTCGCTGTGAACGGTCAGCCTGGCGCCGATGGCGTCGGCCCGCTCGCGCATGATGTCGAGGCCCAGGGAATCGGGCTGAACGGCAGCCGGATCAAAGCCACGGCCGTCGTCGGTGATCGACAGCTCTAGTGGGGCTGCGGTCCCGCCGCCCTCGCCGGTGGGCAGGCCCTGGGCAACGCCGTCAGTACAGGGCAGGCCCCGTCCTTCGGTCCGCAGGCAGCGCAGGCTGACGGTGGCGCGGGTGGCGCCAGAGTGCTTGGCGACGTTGCTCAGCGCCTCCTGGGCGATGCGGTACAGGTTGACCTGGACGTCGGGCGGCAGCGAGCATGGCTTGTCCAGGGACAGGTCGATCGGCAGGCGCGCCCGGCCGGTGGCGGCCTCGGCCAGTTGGCGGAGCAGGTCGGCGAGGCCGACTTCGAGCAGCGCCGCCGGGCGCAGCTCGAGCAGCAGGGTGCGCATCTCGGCCAGCGCGCCGCGGGTCAACTGGTGCAGCTCGGCCAGCGAGCGCTGCCCCTCGGCCGGGTTGCGCTCCCACAGGCGGGGCAGCACCTCGGCGACGAGGCTGGCCGAGAAGAGGGTCTGGCTGACGGCGTCGTGCAGGTCGCGGGCCAGGCGCTGGCGCTCCTCGGTGGCGGCCAAGGCCTGCGCCTGTTCGTACAGGCGGGTGTTTTCCATGGCCACGGCTGCCTGGCTGGCAAAAGCCAGGGCCAGGTCCACCTGGCGCGGGTCGGGGCGGGACAGGCCGGCGAAATGGATCTCCAACAGGCCGGTCACGCGATCCTGGATCGCCATCGGGACGCCGATCCAGGATCGGACGCTGCCATAGATCGGCTCGAACAGATCGCCGGCGGCATGGCGCAAAGCCTGGGCCATGGCTGCGTCGGATTGCAGGTCGGGGATGATCACCGCGATCTGATCGGCGACCACCTTGCTGCGGATTGGCGCGCGATCCAGGGAGAAATCGCAGCTGCCGGACCTGATCCTGGGGCGCAGGGCCGTCGTAGGCCACGGCGGTCAGGGTGTTTCCTTCCAGTTTGAAGATGGCGGCGCCGTCACAGCCTAGGGCCGCCCGCAGTTGTTTGAGGACCAGGTCAAACAGCGACTCGAGATCGAGGGTGAGGGCTACCCGGTGGGAGATCTCGAGGAGGGTGGACAGCTCGCGGGTGCGCTCGGCGACGCGCTGCTCGAGGAGCTGGTAGGCCTGCACCCGGTCGGTGATGTCTTCGCCGATGCCGACGTAGCGGTAGACCCGGCCCTGCTCGTCGCGGATGGGGAAGGTGCGGGCCCTGGCCCAACGCAGCGAGCCATCGGGCCGCACGATCCGGTATTCCTGGTCGTAGCCGCTTGGCCCTTGGTTGCGGACTGCAGTGACCACTCGCTCGCGGTCGTCGGGGTGGACGGCCCTCAGGAAGGTGTAGCGGTCGGCGTACAGGTCCCGGGTGGGATAGCCGGTCATCTCTTCGTAAGCCGGGCTGACATAAAGGAAGCGGTCGGTGGCCACGTCGGTGATCCAAAAGACCTCGCGGACATTCTCGGCCAACTGGCGGAACTGCTCCTCGCTGGCGCGCAGATCGGCGGTCCGCTCCTCCACCCGCGCCTCCAGCTCGTCGCGGGCCTGGCGGAGCGCCTCCTCGGCCTGCCTGCGGGCGGTGACGTCGACCGTGGCAATAACTGTGCTCCAGTCCGGAAAGGGCAGCGGCGCGGCGCTGACGCTGGTCCAGATCAGCTCGCCGTCTTCCTTGACGATGCCGGTCTCGACGTCCCGAACGGGCTGCTGCTCGGCGGCGGCCCGGCTGCTGGCGAATTCGTCGGGAGGCATTTCGGTGCCGTCGGCGCGGAGGTAGGTGCGCTTTGTGTGGTTGCCCTGCTCCAGCCCAGCCTGGGGCAGGTCGAGGATCGACGCCAGGGCCGGGTTTGACCTGACGACGTTGCGCTGCCGGTCCAGGACAGACACGCCGATGGGCAGCACGTCGAACAGGGCCTCGAGCTTTTCCTCGCCGTCGCGCAGCCGGTCCAGGTTGCGGCTGTTGACCAGGGCGACGGCCGTCGCCTCGCCAAAGGCGGCGGCCAGGTGGGCGTCGTTGTCGTCAAAGCCACCGGGCTTGCCGGCCAGGCCGAGCAGGCCGACCACTTGCCCTTCGACGACAAGGGGCGCGAAGAGGACGTTGTCTATGACGACGTGCCCGTCGGGGAGGAAGGCGGTCCATTCGCTCTGGGCGAAATCGTTGTCGTACACCACCCGCCCCGACCCGTAGGCCTGGGCGCGCAGGCCGCGGATGGGCATGGGCAATGAGGGATCGACGGTGCACGACAACCCGCCGGCGTCGAGGAACACCAGATCATTCTCCATGCCGTCGGCGGAAGACAAGGCAACGTAGCCGGCCCTGGCGCCGAGCAGGTTCTTGCACACGTCGAAAATAGCGCGGGCGGCGTCCTCGAAGGTGCGGTGGGCCAGGACGGCGCGGGTGCCGGCCAGCAGGGCCGCGATCTCGGTCTCATGCTGGCGGGCGTGCTCGAGGGCAGCGCGCAGCTCGTCGGCCTGGCGTTCGGTCTCCTCTCTGGCCTCTATGTGCTGCATGCCCAGCGAAGCCAGGGCAGCAAGCTGGACGAGCATGGCCTCATCCTCGGCGTTGAAATCGCCTTCGGCTTTGTCAGAGACCATGATCAGGCCGCTGGCCTGGCCGTCGGGTTCGATCAGCCGGGCGCCGAGCAGGCCGCGCAACGCGCGGTGACCAGGCGGCAGCCCCCACCAGGCGGGGTGGGCGCGAAGCTGCTCGTCGGTCAGGCGCAGCGAGGGCGCCTCCTGGATCAGGTCCAGGTAGACGCCGCCTTTATGGACGTCGAACAGCTCGCCGGGCGGGCAGGCGACCACGTCCTCAGCCCGAGAGGCGGCGCCGATGCGAAAGTGGCCCTCCCGGTAGCCATGTCCCGCCACGCCGATGCGGGCGCCGGTCACGGTTCGGGCGGCATCGACGATGCACTGCAACAGGCCGGCCATCGTCTTTTCGGCCAGAACCTCTTTGGAGACGGCGATCAGGGTCTGGTAGCGTGTTTTGGTTCTCACCGTACCTCCAGCATGGTCCAGTCGGTGGCTGTCAGCCGCACGGTGTTGTGCTCTGGGTCTAAGGTGGTGTCGACCGATTGGCCGTCGACGAGCTACCCGGCGTGGAGCTGCCGGCAGGGCGTGGAGGTAGATCTCGAAGTCGGCTGTAACCGGGGTCGTACGATCCTTCGACCGTGCGGCGGACGGTCATCTTGGGAGCAGATGGCCGGCGCGACGGTGGCGGCAGCTCGCAGCAAAGTGCGTCAGGCGGAATTCGCCGGCCTGGTAGGCCAGGCTGTGGCCGTCGTCTTCGTACAGCCAGCTCTCGCCGTCGCCGGGGTAGATGTGCAGGTGCAGCGCCGGGGGCGGCCACTCGCCGGTGTGCTGCATGACCGGCGCCATGGGCAGGACAGAACCGGCCCGGACCAAGATCGGCATCCGCTCCAGCGGCGCGGCGACCTCCACCGTCGCCGCTGCGTACGCTTCGCCGGTCCAGAAGTCGTACCAGGTGCCCGTCGGGCAGGTAGACGCCGCCGCCGGGTCTGGCCGGGGTAGCCGACCGGCGCGGCCAGCAGGGCATCGCCGAACAGGAACTGGTCGTCCAGGCTGTAGGTGCGCCGGTCGGCGGGAAAGGCCAGGGCCAGCGGGCGCATCATCGGCAACCCGGTCTGGGCTGCCTGCCAGGCGGCGGTGTAGATGTAGGGCAGCAGCTCGTAGCGCAGCTCGATCCAGCGGCGGCAGATCGATTCGTACGGCTCGCCAAAGACCCACGGCTCCTGTGGCACGGTGCCGGCCGCGGCGTGGTTGCGGAAGAAGGGCGTCAGGGCGCCGAGCTGGGTCCAGCGGGCCAGCAGCTCGCCGTCGCAGTCGCCGGCAAAGCCGCCGATGTCGGGCCCGCAAAAGGCCACGCCGCTCAGGCCCAGGTTGAGGCACATGCTGACGCCGAGGCGCAGGTGGGCCCAGGTGGACCAGTTGTCGCCGGTCCAGACCAGGGCGTGGCGCTGCACGCCGGCGTAGGCGGAGCGGGTGATGAGGGGCACGCGCTCGTTGGGCCGCAGGCGGCGCAGGCCCTCGGCGCTGGCGCGGGCCATCTGCAGGCCGTAGACGTTGTGGATCTCGCCGTGGCTGGCGCCGTGGCCGTCGTAGTTGTGGACGACGTAGGGGGGCATGGTCTGGCCGAGGAAGATGGCCGGCTCGTTCATGTCGTTCCAGAAGCCGTCGAGGCCGGCGTCGAGCAGGGGCCGGTACAGCTCGCCCCACCAGGCCCGCGACCTGGGGATCGGTGAAATCGGGGAAATAGCAGTCGCCGGGCCAGACCGGGCCGCGGAAGGGCCGGCCGTCGGGCAGCTTGCAGAAAAAGCCGCGGGCCAGCCCCTCGTCGTGAACGGCAGTAGCCCGGGATCGACCTTGACGCCCGGATCGATGATGGCGATGGCGTGGAAGCCCTGCTCGTGCAGGTCGGCCAGCAGGCGCGGCGGGTCGGGGAAGCGCTTGAGGTCCCAGGTAAAGATGCGAAAGCCGTCCATGTAGTCGATGTCGAGGTGGATGGCGTCGCAGGGGATGCGGCGGCGGCGGAACTCGGCGGCCAGGTCGCGGACCTGGCTCTTCGGGATAGTAGCTCCAGCGGCTCTGGTGGTAGCCGAGCGCCCAGCGGGGCGGCAGGGGCATCCGGCCGGTGAGCCGGGTGTAGCGGTCCAGCACGTCGGGGATGCCCGGTCCGCCGAAGAAGTAGGCGCACAGCTCGCCGGTGTCGGCCTCGTAGCTCAGCAGGTCGGGCCGGGTGTGGCCCAGGTCAAAGCGGGCGCGGCCGGGGTTGTCGAAGAAGAGGCCGTAGGCCTGCCCGTCGTGGAGGCTGACGAGGAAGGGGATGCTCTGGTAGATCGGGTCGCGGCCGGGCGGGTAGGAGCCGGGGTCGGTGTTCCACATCTCGCAGCGCGCGGCCCCGCAGGTTGAGGTCGAAGGCCTTTTCGCCCAGGCCATAGACCGGATCGCCCTCGGCCAGGCGGCGGGTGCAAAAGGCGCCCGAGCCGCGGAAGCCCAGTCCGGCGCCGTCGTCGCTCAGCAGGCGGCCGGCGGCGTCGAAGAAGGCCAGGCGGCAGGGCGATTTCTGCACGGTGCAGACGAGGCCGGCGGTGCGGATGGTGACCGCCTGCGGGTCGCCGTCGTCGAGGTCAAAGGGGACCGGCGGCCACTCGGCCTCCGGGTCCAGCGCGTAGGAAAAGAGGGGCGGAAAGTCAGTCGGAGCCGGCGCGGCGCAGGCGGAGGCGGATCAGGCCGGCGGCCAGGACCTCCAGGCGCAGGACGCCGTTGGCGGCGACCAGGTCGACGCAGTCGCGTCGGCAGTCGTGCCGACCGCGTGTGGCAGGCGACGATGTCGCCCAGGGGCTCCCGGTCGGCCGGCGCGGGAGCGGCGGCGATCGACCGAGTCGAGCCGGCAGCGGCGGCGCAGATCGGCCGGTCGGTCACAGCCGCGCGGGAAGGTCGCACCAGATCTGTCATAATACCAGCGGCGCAGCGGATGGAGCAGCGAGTCCAGATCGTCCGCAGCCGGGAAGGTGCGGACGATCTTGAACAGCTGGCCGGCGACCAACCCTGGGATGGCATACGCGCTCTATTGCCGGCGCGGACGGCCTGGATGGTGGCCTTGATCTGCTCGATGTGCTCCTTGGTGTGCGCGGGGAAGCCGACCATGTACTGGCTGAAGCGGTGGAAGCGGGCCTTGTGAGCCACCGTCGCGGCGGGCAGGCGGCGGACCAGGGCCACCGTCTCGGCCTCGTCGGCCAGGAAACGGGACACCAGGCCGTCCAGGGTGGGAGTGACCTCCAGCGCGGCGGCCAGCCGGCCCGACAGTGGCGGCGGGGTCGCCCGGGCCGGTGTCCACAAAGCCGTCCACGGCGAATGCAATAGCCGAAGCACTGCTGATCCCGCTCGGTGATCGACAGGTGGGCCAGCACCTCCTTGACCGACCACTCGCCCTTGGCCGGCGACCGGCCGGCCTCGTCGTCGGTCAGCCCTTTGACCGCGGCCTTGAGCGCGGCGTCGGTCTCGGCGTACAGCTCGGCGACGCGGTTGGCCAGGTCGTCGGCGGTGGGCGGCACCTCTTCGACGGGCCGCTGGCCGAGGGTGATGGCGACGGTGCGGCGCTCCTGGCCGTGGACCACGACCGCCTCGATGGTGTCGCCGGCCTGGTGGCTGCCCAATATCGGCCCGAGCTCGTGGTAGCCGGGCGTCGCGACGCCGTCGAGGGAGACGATCACGTCGCCCTTGACCAGGCCGGCGGCCCGGGCGCCGCTGCCCTCGACCGTGTCGTTGATGTAGACGCCCTCGTTGACGGCGATGCCCTCTTTGGCCGCCCGGTCGGCGTTGAGGACGTCGAACAGGATGCCCATGAACGGCCGGCGGGCGATGCGCAGGTCGATACCGGTCTCCAGGGTCGACTTGAGGTTGTCCAGGCCGCTGTCCCAGCCCTTTTCCGATGCGGCCACGTGCGCGTCCCACTCGGCGCCGGCGCCGAAACCGGCGTGGACGACGGTGACGCGCGTGCCGCCGGCTTCCGGCTCGACGGTCGAAGGTGACGGTGGTCTCGCCCGGCTCGCCGGTACCCTGCCAGGTGATGGCGGCGCGGCGGGGCGGATCCAGCTCGATGAAGCGGCCGTTGGCCTGGTAGCCGCTCTCCCAGCGAACGTGGTAGGCGCCCTGGGGCTGGACCTGCGGTCCAGGCATAGTCGCACATCCACTCGCGCAGCTCGCTGGCCTTGGTCACGGCCTCGAAGGCCATCTCCGGCGTGGTGTCGATGAGAGTGGTTCGCTCGACTTGTCTTGCAGACATGTTAACCTCCTCCTGCTTTAAGCCCGGTATTGGGCTGTTATCCTTAAGAACTTGTCTACGGGCAGAACTGTTCTGTGGACCTGAGCACGACACGGAGACGCGCTACTACGATCACAGATGGCCGCGATGGTTCAGGGCGGCGAATGGAGCTCATGACGACCCTGGAGGAAGGTGGCGACCGGCCGGCATTACGCCGGGCGCCGCATCGACGGCGAGGTCGGCCCAGATCTGCTTGAGTGCTGCCAGGTTGTCAAAGGACATCTGGATCGTCTCCTGTGTCTTGACGTCCGGTCCGTAGGTCAGTTGAATTGCCGGGCGCGGCCGGGCGCCGAAATGGAGGCGCCCCACCTGCACCTGGCGGATCATGGCCGGCTCGATAAAGATGTACCACCAGCCTATCTCGCGCTCCAGCCAGCGGCCCGGCAACAGCAAGCGCGACGGGTAAACGCGAGCCATGACGATGTGCTCACGCGACGGCACGGTCTGGTAATCGGCGTCGAGCTCGACGTAATATTGCCGCTTGCCTTCGACTGTGAACCAGCCGCCGGCCCGGATCGGGATCAGGCCGGCCAGGTCGAGGCCGGCGGGCGGCGGCGGATCGTCCGGGAGAGCCTCATCCGGCTCAAAGTGGATGTACCGCTGCCGCCTGGCCCAGACCAGGATGCCGGCGTAGGCCAGGAATAGAACGCCCAAGGCCACGGCCAACGGCCAGTTTGCCATCCTGGACCCGATCAGTACGCCGGCGACGGTCAAGAGGAGCAACGTTCCCAGCCAACGGCCCATCGACCAGCCGCCCCAGAAGTGGCGGCGCAGGCGATAGGCGACCTGCAGGACGATCCCTCTCCAGCTCAACGGCGCTCCGACCCGGGAATTATCGCCCATGGAGTATAGCACAGGCGGGCGGGTGTGTCAACAGGGTTGTGGACGTGCGGCGGGAGTTACCAGGCTGCACCGTCAGCTTGCAGCGACAAGGCATCCATGATAACATGTAGTATCAAAAGGGACTACTATAGGTACTATAGGAGCAGGTGATGTCTCTAATAGGAGTGCGTGAGCTGCGGGAGCAGACTAGCGAAG
Source organism: uncultured Chloroflexia bacterium (assembly GCA_963749455.1). Lineage (GTDB taxonomy): Bacteria > Chloroflexota > Anaerolineae > JAAYZQ01 > JAAYZQ01 > JAFGOG01. The sequence goes on along the minus strand of CAVVMX010000001.1, from coordinate 40,787 downwards.
TGATCCGCCGAGTGAGGGAAGATCGCGCCGAGTATGTGGTGACCTATCAGGGCCGGCCGGTGGCGATTATCTTACCCCTGGATGTGGAACGGGTGGAGGCGGAAATGGTCACTGCCGGCAAAAAGGCGATTAGCAGCGACTGGGACCGTTACGAGCAGTTGGCTGAGGAGATACGCCAGATCTGGCCAGCCGACCTGGCAACCCAGGATCTACTGGATTCGCTCCGGCGCTAAAGGAGGACAGGGTGTATACCGTCGATGCCAGTGTCCATGTCAGCGCCCTGAACCCAGCGGAGGCGGATTCCGAAGCCAGCCGAGCGTTCCTGACCATGGTTCAGCACGAGCAGGCCCCGTTGTTCTGTCCCACACTGCTGCTGGTCGAAGTGGCTGCGGCTGTGGCCGGCGCCCTGGGTGATGCCAGGCGCGCGGTGGCTTTGGCCGCCGCCCTGCATGGCTGGCCGAATCAGCTGCTTGTGCCGTTGGATGAGACCCTGGCCGATCAGGCGGCAATTTTGGCCGCAACAGCTCGCCTGCGGGGCGCCGACGCGGTCTATGCCGCTGTGGCGCAGCATTATGGCACCACCTTGGTCACGCTGGATCGGCGACAACTGGAGCGGCTATCACCGATGCTCAGAACTGCCCGGCCCGCGGACGTTGTCGGCCAAGGGCGGGCAGGCGACTGAGGGTCGGCGAGAAGCTGCCAAAAGCGATAACTGGGAGGGGTTGGCAATGAACGAAGGAAAAACCGGTCCGGCCATGTGGCGGACCGCCCTGTGGACGCTGGTCAAGATGGAGGACAAGAAGGACTGGGACCGGCTTGACGTCGTGTCCAAGTGGCTGATCGCCACCCGCTCGGCGGTTACGACGGTGACGATCTATGCCTGCATCATCGGCGGGCTGCTGGCGTGGCGCGACGGCTACTTTGCCTGGCTGCCCTGGCTGATCGTCACGCTCGGCCTGTTCATCGCCCACGGGACGAACAACCTGCTAAACGACTATACCGATTTCAACCGCGGGGTGGACAGCGACAACTATTTCCGGACCCAGTACGGGGTCCATCCGCTGGTGCAGGGGTTCTGGACCAATCGCCAGCAGCTGCGGTGGTTCGCCGTCAGCGGCATCCTGGCAGTGCTGTCCGGGGTTTTCGCGCTGGTCTACACCGGCTTTAGCCCGGTCGTGATCGGCCTGTTTGCCCTCGGGGCGGTGGTGCTGCTGTTCTACACCTGGCCGCTCAAGTACCTGGGCCTGGGCGAGCTGTCCATCTTCTTAATCTGGGGGCCGATCCTGATCGCCGGGGTGTACATCGTGCTGGCGCGGGGCTGGACGGAGAATGTGTGGAATGTGGCCCTGGCAGGTGTGCCCTTTGGGCTGAGCGTGGCCAGCATCAACGTCGGGAAGCACATCGACAAGCTGGCCGACGACAGGAAGAGGGGAGTGGGCACCATGCCGGTCAGGGTGGGCGAGAAGGCGGCGCGCTACATCAACATGGCCGCGCTGGTGCTGATCTATGCCGTGATTGTCTACCTGATCTTTGTGCCGCGCTATTTCACGCCGGTCATGCTGGTGGTGTTCCTGGCCGGAAAGCGGCTGCTGATGGTGCTGAAGGTGCTGAGCAAGCCGCGCCCGGAGGAGCCGCCGGAAGGCTATCCGGCCTGGCCGACCTGGTTTTCGGGCTTTGCCTTTTTCCACAACCGGATGTTCGGCGGGCTGTTTATTCTGGGGCTGATCGTGGATACGGTGCTGCGCGTCTTGGTGGAAGGTTTCTGGCCGGTGCGGTAGTTGGACGCAGACCGCGCAACGCGCAGATGAACGCTGATGGATCGGGGAGGGAGGGCGGCGCTCGCCTCGGCCCGGGCCACCTCTACCGGTAGGCAGCTCCAGGGGTCACGCCTCCAACTTGACAAAAACGGGTTTTGTGGTATAGTGCAGAAGCAAAGTAGAGATGGGTGTGAGGTTGATTTGAAAGCGCAAGCTGCTATCCGCCGTTCGCCGGGTTGTATCCCTGGTAGCCCTAGCCTGCCGCCAGAGGGCGGTTCTGGATAGCTCGCGCTTGTCGTTTGTCGTCTTATGGGCCAGCTCTCCAGATCGGTTTGAGAGCTGGCCTTTTATTGTGGCTGAGAGATGAAGGTTCTGGCGATTAGCGATCGAGTCGATGAGGTGCTGTACAGCAGCGCCATCCGGCGGGCGCTGGGTGACGTGGACCTGGTGCTGAGCTGCGGCGATCTGCCTCACCACTACCTGGAGTTTGTGGTGACGATGCTGGGTGGGCCGCTGTTCTACGTCGTCGGCAACCATCCGCAAGAGATCAAGGGCGTGTACGAGACGTCGAGACAAGTGGGAGTACCCAAAAGGGGGCGAAAACCTGGATGGGCGGGTGATCCGCTACCGAGGGCTGCTGATCGCCGGGCTTGAGGGCTCGATGCGCTACAATGACAATCCCTATTTCCAGTACACGCGATCGGGAGATGGCGCTCAAGATGTGGCAGCTGGTGCCCGGGCTGGTGCTCAACAAGCTGCGATACGGGCGGTACCTGGACATCCTGATCACCCACGCGCCGCCCTACGGCGTCCACGACCGGACGGATCTGTGCCACCAGGGGTTTCGGGCTTTTTTGACGCTGATGCGCCATTTCCGGCCCCAGTACCTGATCCACGGGCACATCCACGTCTACAACCCGACCCAGGTACGGGAGACGATCTACCGGAATACGCTGGTGATCAACACCTACGGTTACCGGGTTCTGAATCTGGAGGAAGGAACAGGGCGGTTATGTACGACGCAGGCCTGAGCTTCCAGGCCAACGAGGCGTTTAGCCGGGCTCGCCGTCGAGCCCTGTGGCAGGGGGTGCTGGACTTTTTCAAGGGAAAACAGGCTCTCCGCGCCAGCCTGCTGTCGTTCGACATGGTCCGCGACAAGCTCAAGATTCGAGGGCAGCACTACGCCGGGCTGCAGATGATCCCGATCGACAAGATCGTAGGCAGCGTGGGGCGCTACCAGGAATTTGACCGGGCTTTTCTGCCGGCCCAGGAGCATATCCGCGAGCGGTGGCGGGCGGTGTACCTGGCGCAGACGGCGCACGGTGGGGGCCTGCCGCCGATTGAGGTGTACCAGATCGGCGACGCCTACTTTGTGCGCGACGGGCACCACCGTGTGTCGGTGTTGAAAGAGCTGGGAGCGACCGCACGTAGAGGCGTACGTCACCGAGTTCGAGACGCCGGTGCCGCTGCCGGCCGACACGGTCGAGGCGGACCTGGACCTGAAAGGGGAGTATGCGGCCTTTTTGCTCGAGACGGGCCTGGACCGGCTGCGGCCGGAACAGCAGATCGAGTTCACGGTGCCGGGCCAGTACCGCACGCTGGAGGAGCACATCGCCGTGCACCGCTACTTTGTGGGCCAGCGCGAGAGCCGCGAGGTGCCCTACGAAGAGGCGGTGGCGCGCTGGTACGACGAGGTCTATTGCCCGCTGGTCGAGATCATCCGCGAGGCGGAGATCCTGGACGCTGTTCCCGGGCCGCACCGAGGCCGACCTGTACCTGTGGCTGATCGAGCACCAGCACTATCTGAGCGAAGAGACGGGGACGAGGTGCCGTGGCAAGAGGCGGCGGCCGATTTCAGCGCACGAGTTCGGCCAGGGGCCGGGCAGGAAAGAGCTCGAGGCCGGGGTGAAGAAGGCCATTGGCTGATAGCAAAGAGACTGACAGGTCAAGGATAGGAGGGGAAGATGACTGAAGAGAAAAAGCTGACATCGCCAAGCACGGACTATTCGGCGTGGTACAACGAGGTGGTCGTCCGCGCCGAGCTGGCCGACTATGCCCCGGTGCGGGGCTGCATGGTGGTGCTGCCCTATGGGACGGCGCTGTGGGAGAACTGCCAGCAGGGGCTCGACCGCCGGTTCAAGGAGACCGGGCACCAGAATGCGCTGTTCCCGCTGCTGATCCCGATGTCGTTCCTGCAAAAAGAGAAGGAGCATGTGGAAGGCTTCAGGCCCGAGCTGGCGGTGGTGACGATCGGCGGCGGGAAGGAGCTGGAAGAACCGCTGGTGGTGCGGCCTACCTCCGAGACGGTGATCGGCCACATGTACGCCAAGTGGGTGCGCTCCTACCGTGACCTGCCGATCCTGATCAACCAGTGGGGCAGCGTGGTGCGCTGGGAGATGCGCACCCGGCTGTTCCTGCGGACGTCCGAGTTCTACTGGCAGGAGGGGCACACCGCCCACGCCACGTCCGACGAGGCGCAGGAGGAGACGCGGCGCATGCTGGGCGTGTATGCCGATTTTGCGATCAACGACGCGGCCATCGCCGGTGGTCGAGGGCCGCAAGAGCCGGACGGAAAAGTTTGCCGGGAGCCGTCGCCAGCTACAGCATCGAGGCGATGATGGGCAACAAGTGGGCGCTCCAGGCCGGCACCAGCCACTTCTTTGGCCAGAACTTTGCCAAGGCGTTCGAGATCCGCTACCTGGACCAGAACAACGAGCTGCAATACTGCTGGACGACGAGCTGGGGGCTCAGCACGCGGATGATCGGCGCGATCATCATGGTCCACGGCGACGACCAGGGGCTCAAGCTGCCGCCCAAGCTGGCGCCCTACCAGGCGGTGATCGTTCCGATCTGGCGGGAGGAGGAGCCAGAAGGGAGCGGTGCTGGAGGCGGTGGAGCGGGTCCGGGCCGAGCTGGCGGGCCGCTTCCGGGTGAAGGTCGACGCCCGCGAGGGGTATACGCCCGGCTGGAAGTTCAACGAGTGGGAGCTGCGCGGCGTGCCGCTGCGGATCGAGATCGGGCCGCGGGACGTGGCCCAGCAGAGTGTGGTGCTGGCCCGGCGTGACGTGGCGGGCAAGGCGGGCAAGTCGGCGGCGAGCATGGCCGGCCTGGCCGGCACGGTGGGCGAGCTGCTGGACAGCGATCCAGGCCGGGATGCTGGCCGCGTCGGCTGCCTTTATGAAGGCCAACATCCACGAGGCGCGGAGCTACGACGAGCTGAAGGAGATCGTGGCCGATGGCTGGGCCAAGGCCTACTGGTGCGGCGACGATGCCTGCGAGGCCAAGATCAAGGAGGAGACCAAGGCCAGCAACCGCAACATTCCGCTGGAGCAGGGCGGCGGCGGGCCGGGCAGGTGCGTGGTGTGCGGCCGGCCGGCTGAGGAGTGGGCCTACTGGGCGCGGGCCTATTAGCACGCCAAAAATCAAGACCTGGCGGGTGTCCCCAAGCCCGCCAGGTCTTTCTTTATTCTAGTGCCTACCGCACGTTCAAGGCATCCACGCCGTACGACGCCAGGCCCAAAATGCTGCCGTCGAGGAAAAGGCTGGTGGCGAAGGTGCCGCTGGTCACGCTCATCTCTTCAGGCTCGGGCCTGACGCCGAGCGCCGGGTAGGTGCGCTCCAGGCGCAGCAGGCTTATCTCGCTGAAGGTGGCAAGCTCGTTGACCAGGCTCAGGTCGGCAGCGGCGACATGGATCGAGTTATCGATGATGGAGGAGGAATAGGTAACACGCCGAGCGTCAAGGTAGCCACGGACTGTGGCCTGGCTGCGCTGGGCGGTTGCGAGGAGGGTTTGGTAGACGAAATCGCCGCGCTTGGCCCATGACATGCTGCAGGTCGGGCCCAGATCGGCCCGGTCGCGGAAGATGATGAGCAGGTTAGCCTGGCCCTCGGTCTGCAAGGCGGCCTGGAGCTCGGGCTCGATCTCGGCCGGCGTAATCTCCTGAAGGCTGGGCGCAGCCCAGGCAGCGGCCCCGACGGTCATCAGGATCAAGGCCAGGACTAGGAGCAGAAACCATGCATTGCGTCCCACTTCACCCATTGCCGCAAACTCCGTATAGGATTGAGTTAAGGTTCAGGAGAGATGTGTTTGCTGGACACAACGAGAGTGCGATGGGTCCCGCTTGAGCGCGGGACAGGTTGAACAGTGATTTCTTTGGCGCGAACCTCCTTTAGCTGGCGGGCGACGCCATAGTCGAGCGAGCCTATTGTAGCAGAAATCGGCTTTCCTGTCAAAATGGGAAGGCCTTGCCCGGCAGAAACGAAATCGCCCTCGGCGACTGTCCGCCGAGGGCGATTGGTTGAGATGGATATGAGAGGCAGGATCGCCTGTGTCCCTACTCCCCGCCGCTGGTCAGTATAGCGGGATGCCACTTGACGTCGAGGCGGTGCAGGTAGTGGATAACTGCCGCCATGATCGCCGCCGGCACCGCCAGGCGCAGGATCGCCATCCCGGCCATGACCGCGATTCCGAATAGCCACTCCATGAGATCCTCCTTGGCTCTACACGAGCCCGCGTGTCGCAGCCTGTAAGACCGCCAGGAAGCCGCCATGGTATGTTGTACAGGTGCGGCACTGCTTACTATCTATATGATATCACAAGACCGGCCCAAAGTCAATAGCTTTTTTGACCAGTTGAAGACAATGATCAATTCAATGACAGGCGAAAGGATGCCAGACTAATTGACAGGCGGGGTTTCTGGCTAGAGATAGTCCTCTATCCGATGGCGGGCGGCGTAGGCGGCGGCTTGGGCCCGCGAGGTGAGGCCGAGCTTGCTGAGGATGTCGCTGACATAGTTGCGCACGGTCTTTTCGCTCAGGTGGAGGGCGACGCCGATCTCACGATTGGTCTGCCCCTCGGCGACGAGGGCCAGGATACGCATCTCCTGGGCAGTCAGGCAGGCAAAGGCCTGGGCCTGCTCGCGCTTGGTCGCTTCGCGCACTTTGGCCAGGACGCGGTTGGTGATCGACGGGTCGAGCGCGCTCTCGCCGCGCCCAACCTGCTCCAGGGCCTGGATCAGCTCGCCCGAGCCGATGAGCTTGAGCACATAGCCATCGGCCCCGGCGGCGATGGCGTCAAAGATGGTCTTGTCGTCGGGGTAGGAGGTCAGAATGATGACCCGCGTTTCAGGCCGGTCGGCCTTGATCTGGCGGCAGACCTCCAGCCCGCTGTCGTCGGGCAGGCGGATGTCAAGGACTATTACGTCGGGGATCAACTGGCGGAATAGGAGGATCGCCTGGGCGGCGGTGCCGGCCTCGCCCACCACCTGCATGCCCGGCTGCCGCTCGATCAGTGTCCGCAGGCCGACACGGACTACTTCGTGATCGTCCACCAACAGGATGTTGAGGCTCATTTCTGTCATCTCACTTCCGAGCGCTCATGCCCATTGCCATACGGCGCGGTCACGGTCAGGCGCACACCCTTGCCCGGCTCGCTGTCAATGGTGAATTGCCCGCCTATCAGCTCGGCCCGCGCCCGCATGTTGGCGATACCCCACCCTCGCTGGCCGGTCCCGGCCAGCGAAGCCGGGTCCAGCCCTTTGCCGTCGTCGGCCACTGTCAAGCGCACCTGGTGGTCGTCGCAATGCAGGCTGACTATGACGTGCTGGGCGTCGGCGTGCTGTACCACGTTGCGCAGCGCTTCGCGGGCGATCTGGGTCAGATTGGCTACCTGCTGCGGCGTCGCCTGGTGCGGACAGCGCTCCGTGATCTGGATAGTCAACCTCCAACATGGTATCGCGCCGCAGGTTGCGGATCAAGCTCGCGCAGCCCGGCCTGTAGCTCGCAGAGCTGAGGAGGCTGAAGGTCAAAGATGTAACCGCGGATCTCGTCGTGGTCTGGTTGAGGGTGCCCATCACGGTGTGCAATCGCTCGCGAGCCTTGCCGGGATCCTGCGCGATCAGGTGATCGGCATCTTCCAGGAGCAGGCCGGCCGAGTAGATGTTCTGGATGATGCCGTCGTGCAGCTCGCGGCCGATCCGCCCCCGGTCGGCGGCCAGGATGCGCTCCTGTTCCATGTCGGCGATCAGGTCGTCGGTCTCGATCTCGAATATCTCCAGGAAGCGGACGACAAAGAAGGCCATGGCCAGCCCGCACACTGAGCGAAAGACGGGAGCCGGAATGCCGATGGTCCGCATCAGGAGAGGGTTGTTGAGCCGGTTGGCCGGGAAAAAGGGCGCCTCGGGCACGAGCAGCCCGCCGACCAGGGCATAGACCGAAAAGGCCACCGCCGCCCCGGTCAGGTAGATGGCGATGTGCGGCAGGCCCATGGCCCGCACCTGGCGCGCCTGGCGGAGCAGGCCCAGGTGGGCCAGGATGGCGCCGGGGAAACAGAGCAAGTATCGGCTGCAGAGCGTCGCCGACGGCCACCAGGACATTCAACGGCTCAGACAGGAGCACCGCCCGGAGGATGAGGCCGACGGTCCACAGACACAGGATGGCGCCCGGCACGGCCCGCAGCCAGCGCCGGCTGGGGAAAAGGGGCAGGAGCAGCTCGACGCCGAACTGGAATAGGCAGAAGAAGGACACGGCCAGCAGCAGAAGGTGGGCGACGACCATGAGGACGACCAGCGGCGGCAGATTGTACTGCGCTTGGAGTGGGACAAAGATGTAGTTGAGCAGATCAAAACCCGACAGCGACGAGGCGCCATACAGGTGTTGTGCCTGGAGCGGGATAAAGATATAGCCCCACTCGACGAGGCCGTGGGCCAGGCCAAAGCCTGCCAGCCAGGGGAGGGCGCGGGCCAGCTCCAGCCGGCTGTGGTGCCGTGACTGGAGTCCGGTGACCAGACCCATGACGAAAAAGACCAGGCCGTAGACAAAGTATAGGATTACCCAGTCAACTTCCAGCACCTGGGTCGGCATAGTATGGGTCTCTACTCCCAAGACAGCCCGAACAGGTTCGGGTATCGCCAGCTCTCCCTGGCTTGGAGGACGGGCTGTGGGATTCTCCAAGGAGAAAGAGCTAGCAAATTATAGCACGGGCGCGGCCGGATGGCAATTGCCGGAATGTCCCTGGCAAGAGGGGACATATGTCAGTTGTGTCGAGGCGCCGAACGGGGTATACTGCGGGAGCAGGGTTGCGGCTCGACGCTGTATGTTTTTGCGTACGTTTGGTATAACTATCCTGGTCCGAAGGGGGGGCATCGGGGCGCAGAAAACCTATTCTTGCCAGTGAGCTTTCAGAGTTGGAAGGATTTGTTGTACTGCCATCCAGATCATCTTCGACAGCATCGAGGACCTGGGTGGGGACGTGACCAAGTTCACCCGGCCATAGGGCGACACTGAGCCCGTCCTGGTAGTGTAGAAGGTCGATTCAGAATGACGGACGGGGAGTGGGCGAAAGCCAGCCCACTCCCCGTCCTTATTTTGCAGAAAAACTGGATAATTGCGCTTATAGGCTAGATCGGGTATAATCGACTGCCAGAGAAGCTTGCAAGGCCCAGGTCTTGGTCGTGGGCTTGCCCAACCGCCGACGGAGGGAAAAGATGGGTGAGTCTGTCAATCGAGCACAGGACGAGGGGGTCTGGTCAGTCCCTCGACCGTCGAGGCTTTCTCAAGTATGTCCTGGTCGGTTTTTCGGCGGCGGCGACGGCCGCCGGAGTAGCCACGCCCGTCGTCGCCTATCTGTGGCCCCCCAAACAGGCCGGCGGAGCAGGCGGCGGCCGGGTAGCCGTCGCCGCCACGGCCGACCTGCCCGTGGGCAAGGGGGCGGTCTATTCCGTGAACAACAAGCCGGTCCTTGTCGTCCACGCCGAGGACGGTTACCACGCCCTGTCTGCCACCTGCACCCACCTGGGGTGTATCGTATTCTGGTCGGAGCAGAAGAAGGTGATCGCCTGCCCCTGCCACGCCGCCTTTTTCACCACGAACGGCGATGTCATCTCTGGTCCTGCGCCGGCCCCGCTCCCGGCTATCGGGTCCAGGTGGAGGGAGATCAGATCTACGTGGAAGGAGGGGAGGGCTGATGCAGACGCAACCTCGCGCCAAGTGGTGGACCCGCTTTGGGGACTGGCTCGACGAACGGTTCGACGTCCGGATCCCGCTCGAGGCCTTTCTGAACAAGCCGGTGCCCAAGCACGCCATCAGGTGGTACTTTTGCCTGGGCGGGATCACCTTTGCCCTGTTTGTCATTCAGGGTGTGACCGGCATTCTGCTTTCCCTCTACTACAAACCGACCCCGACGGATGCCTACGACAGCATCCTCTTTATCATGAACAACGTCCGGTTCGGCTGGCTGATCCGCAGCATCCACGCCTGGTCGGCCAAGCTGATGATCGCCATGTGCATCGCCCACATGCTGCGGGTGTTTATCACCGGGGCGTACAAGAAGCCGCGCGAGCTGAACTGGGTGGCCGGGATCTTTCTGCTGCTGCTGACTCTGGCCTTTGGCTTTACCGGCTACCTGCTGCCCTGGGATCAGACGGCGTTGTGGGGCTCCACGGTCGGCAGCGAGATCCTGGGCGCGATCCCCCTGGTTGGGGATGCGCTCCTCGGCCTGCTGCGCGGCGGGCCTGACGTCACCGGCCTGACCCTGACCCGCTTTTATGGGGCTCACATGCTGGTTCTCCCGGTTCTCATATTTGTCTTCCTGGGGGCCCATTTTGTGATCATCCGCCGCCAGGGCATCTCGGGGCCGTTGTAGGCCCGCGACAGGCAGGAAGGAGGTAGAGAGGAGATGTCTGAAGCTGAAGGCGAGCGCCCTCGCCGCTACAAGCACGCCGAGTATCCAGAAGAAGACACGATTCCCTTCTTCCCCAACTATATCATCCTGGAAGTGATCGTCAGTTACCTGGTCCTGGCGCTGCTGGTCGTCCTGGCCACGGTCCTGCCCGCCGGGCTGGAGGAGCAAGGCCGATCCGTTCAACACGCCACAGCACATCAAGCCCGAGTGGTATTTCCTGTGGATCTACCAGTTCATCAAGGTGCCGTCGATGCTGATCGGCCCGGGTGTTCTGGCCGAGCTGGCCGGCATCTTTATTCCGGCTGTCGGCATCGTGCTGCTGATCCTCCTGCCCTTTCTGGACCGCAAGGCGGAGCGGCGTCCGGGCCGGCGCAGGCTGGCAATGGCCGTCATGGCGCTGATCCTGGCCGTTCTAGTCGCCCTGTCGATCTGGGGCCTGGTGAGTTAAGGAGGAGCGGGCCATGCGTTTCATGCGAGTCTTCTTACTGCTTGCTTTGCTTGCGACACTGCTGCTCGTCGCAGCCGCGGCCCTGGCCGTTCCCCTGGCTTACGACGATGAGCCTCCGAATGTGCCCCACTCGATCGTAGGCCGTGTCGACTGTTTATCTTGCCACGGCTCGGGAGGGGCGGAGCTGCCGGACGATCACGAGGGGCGCCCGAACCCAAGCTGCCCCACATGCCACACAGTCGATACCGGCGGGATTCCGGCGATCCCTCACTCCACTGCCGGGCGGGAAAACTGCCTGGACTGCCACGGGCCGGGTGGGACAAGGCCGGTGCCGGGAGATCACGGCGGCCAGACCAACGAGAGCTGCCAGATATGCCACCAGCCCGGTGCAGGGTCAGGACCATCGGTGCCGCACCCCATTGCCGGGCGGGAGAACTGCACGTCGTGTCACAACCCACCGGGCCACGAGGGCCGGACCAACGACACCTGCTCACTGTGCCACGAAGCCGGAGCGCCTGGGTCGATCCCGACGGTGCCGCACCCCACAGCCGGGCGGGAGAACTGCACCTCGTGCCACAACCCACCGGGCCACGAGGGCCGGACGAACAGCACCTGCGCGGTCTGCCACGATGCCGCGGCTCCCGGGTCGATCCCGTCGGTGCCGCACCCCACAGCCGGGCGGGAGAACTGCACCTCGTGCCACAACCCACCGGGCCACGAAGGGCCGGACGAACGACACCTGCGCGGTCTGCCACGATGCCGCGGCTCCCGGGTCGATCCCGTCGGTGCCGCACCCGATTGCCGGGCGGGAGAACTGCACTTCGTGTCACAACCCACCGGGCCACGAGGGCCGGACGAACAGTACCTGCGCGGTCTGCCACGATGCCGGGGCTCCCGGATCGATCCCGTCGGTGCCGCACCCGCAGCTGCATCTGCCACCGGGCCGGGCGGAGAACAGCCTGCACTCCGTCCGGTCGTCCATCGAACCCACCGGGCCACCAGAGGGCCGGACGAACAACACCTGCGCGGTCTGCCACGATGCCGGGGCTCCCGGATCGATCCCGTCGGTGCCGCACCCGATTGCCGGGCGGGAGAACTGCACCTCGTGCCATAACCCGCCCAACCACCAGGGACGGACGAACAGTAGCTGCGCAGTGTGCCATGATGCCAGAGCCGTCACGGCGCCGGCCGTGCCGCACCCACTGGCCGGTCGGGGAGACTGCCTGGCCTGCCACGCCGCAGGCAAGATGAAGCCGTTCCCGGCCGATCACAACGGACGGGCCAACCAAACTTGCGCGGTGTGCCACGATGCCGGCGCCGGGACCATATCGACGGTGCCTCATCCCACAAAAGGGCGAGAGGACTGCCTGGCCTGCCACGCCGCGGGCAAGATGAAGCCGTTCCCGGCCGACCACAGCGGGCGGACCAACCCGACGTGCGCGGTGTGCCACGCTCCTGGGGCGGCCAAGACGATCCCGGCGGTGCCTCACCCCACACAGGGAAGGGAGGACTGCCTGGCCTGCCACGCCGTGGGCGAAATGAAGCCGTTCCCGGCCGACCACAAGGGTCGGGCCAACCCGACGTGCGCGGTGTGCCACGACGCCGGAGCTGCCGCAGCGCCGACCGTGCCGCACCCGCTCGACTGGCCGGGGCGACTGCCTGGCCTGCCACGCCGCAGGCAAGACCAAGCCCTTCCCGGCCGATCACACCGGGCGGAGCAACCTGACCTGCCCCGTGTGTCACGATGTCGCTGCCGGGACGATCCCGGCGATACCACATCCCACCAGAGATCGGACCGACTGTCTGACGTGCCACGACACCGGCAAGATGAAGCCGTTCCCGGCCGATCACCAGGGCCGGACCAATTCAACCTGCGCCGTGTGCCACGATACCGGCACGCTCGGGACCATCCCGGTCATACCCCATCCCATCGCGGGCGGGCAGGATTGCCTGGCCTGTCACGACACGGGACAGGTGAAGCCGTTCCCGGCCGATCACAAGGGCCGGACCAGCAACTCCTGTGTCGTGTGCCATGACATAGGGGCAGGCACTTTGGCGCCGATCCCCAACGTGCCCCACCCCACCGAGGGCCGCGAGGACTGCCTGGCCTGCCACGACACGGGCGGGATGAGGCCATTCCCGGCGGATCACGCCGGCCGGACCAGCGATAGCTGCCTGGGGTGCCACCAGGCGGGCGCGGCGCCAACGCCAGGGCCGCCATCGGTCGACGTTGTGCCCACCCCGATCCAGGAACCGGAGCTGTTTGCGGACAATAGCTGCGTCACCTGTCACGAGGGCCTGGGCGGCAAGAGCGCTCAGATCACGGCAGATTGGAAGGAGGGGGTCCATGCCGCGCAGGGCGTGGGCTGCGTGAGCTGTCACGGCGGCGATCCCAACCAGGCAGAGATGGCGGCCGCCATGTCGCCACAGGCGGGCTTTTTGGGTGTGCTGGCCAAGAGCCAGATCCCCGGCCTGTGCGGCTCGTGCCACAGCCGGGTCGACCTGATGCGCCCCTATGACCTGCCCACCGACCAGTTCGATCAATACTGGCAGAGCAAGCACGGGCAGGCGCTGCTGCTGGGTGACCAGAATGTGGCCACCTGCTTCGACTGCCACGATGGGCACAAGGTCATGAAGGTCAAGGACCCCGGCGCCCTGGTCTATCCCACCAACGAGCCGGCCATGTGCGCCCGCTGCCACGCCGACGCAGCGCTCATGGCGTCCTACACCATCCCCACCGACCAGTATGACCTGTATCAGAACAGTGTCCACGGCGTGGCCGTGCTCCAGAATCAGGATCAGAGGGCGCCGACCTGCTCGACCTGCCACGGGAAGCATGGGGCTGCTCCGCCGGGCTATGCACAGGTGGCCAACGTCTGCGGCCAGTGCCACTCGGCGACGGAAGAGTACTACCTGAAAGGCGCCCACAAGACCGGGATGACCGGGCAGGATGCCCCGGGGTGCGCCACCTGCCACGGCCAGCACGACGTGGCGCGGCCCAGCCTCGACCTCTTGGTCGGCGCACAAGCCCGCCACTGCGGCAGCTGCCACCAGCCGGGCAGCGCCACTGCCGGGCAGGTGGAGGCGATCTACCAGGCGCTCAAGGGCGCGGACGATGCCTACACCCAGGCGGAGAAGGCCATCGCCCTGGGCAATGAAAAGCGGCTGATCATGACCCAGCAGGAGGAGATCCTGCTTAAAGGCCAACACGCCGCTCATCGAGGCGCGGGCGCTGCAGCACACGGTCAGCCTGGCCGATATCCAAGCCAAGGCGGAAGAGTCGCTCAAGCTCAGCGACCAGGCGCGAACCGCGGCAGAGGACGCGGTGAAGGGGCTGAGCGCCCGCTACGTGGGGATGGCCGTTGCGCTGGCGGTTATCCTGCTGACGGTGGTTGCCCTGATCCTGATCAAGCGTGAGCTGGACCGCAACCTGGAGGCGCGGCGCGCCCGGCGCCGCGGTGCGGCCTAGACCTATACAGACTTCACAGACCCGACAGGCCTGTGCTATGTTACGGACCTGACAGGTTTCGACCGCAGGGAGTCCCGTAGCGAAGCGGAGTGGACCAACCTGTCAGGTCTGTGTTATAATGGCCGCCATGCACGAGCTACCCGTAACCCAAAGCATCCTGGAGATCGCCCTGCGCCACGCCATTAAGGGCGGCGCGAAGCGCATCCTGGCCATCAACCTGACGATCGGCGACCTGACCGGCTTTGTGGACGACTCGATCCAGTTCTACTTCGACTACCTGTCCAAGGAGACGGCTGCCGACGGCGCCCGGCTGACCATCGAGCGGATCCCGGCGCGGGCCCGCTGCCACCAGTGCGGCGCCGAGTATGCGCCGCCCGACAGCCGGATATGGACCTGCCCGCAGTGCGAGGCGCTGGGCGGCGAGGTGATCGCCGGCAAAGAGTTCTACGTGGCGAGCATCGAGGTCGAGTGAGGACAAGATGGAACTGCCGGTGCTGGAACAGATCCTGAGCGCCAACGACCAGATAGCGCTCGACAACCGGGAGCTGCTGCGGGCGCACGGCGTGGTGGCGGTCAACGTCATGGCCTCGCCGGGCGCGGGCAAGACCAGCCTGATCCTGCGCACCATCGCGGCGTTGCTGGGCCGGCGGCGGGTGGGCGTCATCGAGGGCGACCTGGCCGGGCGGGTGGACGCCGACAAGGTGGCCGAGACGGGCACGCCGGTGGTGCAGATCAACACCGGCGGCGGCTGTCACCTCGATGCGCCCCAGGTGCGGTGGGCGCTGGAGCAGCTGCCGCTGGACCGGATCGACCTGCTGCTGATCGAGAACGTGGGCAACCTGGTGTGTCCCACCGGCTTTGCCCTGGGGGAGCAGGTCAAGGTGGTGGTGGCCAGCGTGCCCGAGGGCCACGACAAGCCGATCAAGTATCCCGGCATCTTTGCCGTGGCCGACGGGCTGGTGCTGAACAAGATGGACCTGGCGCCCTACATCGATTTCGACGCCGAGGTGTTCCGCACGGCGGTGCGGGCGCTCAACGTCGGCGCGCCCCTGTTCGAGGTGTCGTGCAAGACGGGAGAGGGCATCGCTGCCTGGGTGGCGTGGCTGGAAGGGCTACAGCCCTAGGTCTTGGCCTCCTGCCATCGGGCGACCGGTGGTATCTCCGAAGACTCGCATTCAGTCAGGATATCCACGAAGGTGGGGACTGTCCGAAGCCAGCGCCCGGCGCAGCGCCGGCTCGACGTCGCTGCGGATCCTCCACCCGAATGCCCTCCAGCCCAAAGCCGCGGGCGATGGCGGCGTGATCGGTGTCGGCGCCAAAATCCACGCCGAAACTGCGGCCGTCGTGGAACAACGCCTGAAGGGCCTTGATCCAGCCAAAACAGCCGTTGTTGAACTGGACGATCGTCACCGGCAGCCCCAGCCGGGCCACCGTCTCCAGCTCGCCGGCGGTCATGCCAAAGCTGCCGTCGCCGATCAGCCCAACCACCGTCGCCTGCGGCCGGGCCAGCTTGGCGCCGACCACGCCGGGCAGGGCATAGCCCAGCCCGCCGTAGCCGCGGGGGATGATCACCTGCCGGCCGGCGGCGGAGCGCAGGTAGGCCGCCGTGAAGGGCGTCGGCGTGCCGGCGTCGGCGACGACGATGGTGTCGGCGGGCAGCAGCCGGGCCAGCGCCTGGATCACCCGCTGGGGCTTGATCGGCGTGCGACGGCATGGCGGCCTTGGCCTCGAACTCGGCCCAGAAGGCCTGCGACCTCGCCGGCCAGCGGGAGCCAGGGGGTTGGCGCGCGGCGGCGCCGCCGCGCGCCTGCACGGCGGCCAGCAGGTCGGCCAGGCCCAGCCGGGCGTCGCCCACCAGCCCAACGGCGGTCGGATAGTTGCGCCCGATCTCGGCCGGATCCACGTCCAGATGCAGCACCATCTGTGTCGGTGGTGCGGGGCGGCAGCTTCCAGTTCTCGGTGGTCACCGAGTCGGTCTTGCAGCCGACGTACAGGATCAGATCGGCCTCGGCCAGCAGCCGGTTGGCGTAGGGCCGGCCGCCGTTGTCGCCGACCACGCCCAGGCTGAGGGGGTGGTCCTCGGCGATGGCGCCCTTGCCGCAGATCGAGGTGCCCACCGGAGCGCCCAGCGCCTCGGCCAGCGCCGTCAGCTCGGCCCAGGCGCCAGAGATGACCGCCCCGCCGCCGGCGACGATCACCGGCCGGCTCGGCCTGCAGCAGCAGATCGGCCGCCTGGTCCACCGCCGCCGGGTCGGGACGGGTGCGGTAGGCCGGGTAGTGCTGGCACGCGGCTTCGGCGTGGAGCAGGGGCGTGCTTGTCTCCTCGGCCAGTACGTCGGCGGGCAGTGTCACCTGGACCGCCCCCGGGCGGCCGCTGGTGGCGATGCGAAAGGCCTGGCGCAAGGCGTCGGGGATCTGGTCGGCCCGCTCGACCAGAGTGCGCCACTTGGTGATAGGCGCAAACAGGGCCGGCTGGTCGAGGGCCGTCAGGACGTTGCGGTCCTTGGCGCTGAGAGGGGTGTCGGAGGAGAGGGCGATCACCGGGATCGAGGAGGCGTGGGCTTCGGCCAGGCCGGCGGCCAGGTAGGTGGCGCCCGCCCCGCTGGGAGCCTCGGTCACGCCGGGGCGGAAGCTGACCCGGGCGTAGACGTCGGCCATGTAGGCGGCCGAGCGCTCCTCGCGGGCCAGCACGTGGCTGATCTCGCCCCGGCCCTGGGCCTGGCACAGGGCGTCGTACAGAGCCAGGCTGGTATCGCCGGGCACGCCAAAGACGTACTGCACGCCATAGGCCCGCAGCATCTCGACGACGAGCTGACCACCATTCCACCCCATCTGCACCCTCCTTGGCTACTAGACTGCGGCTGTGGCTGCGACCGCCCCGGCTGCATCCTGCTGGTGGAGGATGATCAGGTACATGCCCAGGGCGACGAGCAGCGGGCAGGAACGGCCGGATCAGTTCGTCGGATTCGATCTCCACGACGGCTTGCGTCTTGAATATGTCCGACAGCCTCTGCTTTTCCGCTCCAGATTTGAACCGGATCAGGGGTGTGTCGCCTGCCCCGGTAAAGGCCCATTCTGTCGCCCAAAAGTTGATCGGCTGCCAGCGAAAGGCCGTCCCATCGGCAAAGGTCACGGCGCCGTCGCCCCAGAACTTGGGCTGATAGACCGCCAGGTTGTCGGGCGAGCCGGCCACGCGAACAGTCACCCGCGGGTTCAAGAAACCGACGCGCTTGAAGGTCCAGGCGCCGTCGGCGGTCTCGGCGCTGGCCAGGGTGCCCCACGCCGAATGGAAGGTGAGTGTGGCGAGCTGGGCCGGCCCGGCCTGGAGCTCAAAGTAGTGCTCCAGCGCCTTGGGCTGGAGCCACTCAAGGCCTTGTCCGGCAAAATCCGAAACGTGATCCATGCGGGGCATCCTCCTCTCCTGTGTTCGTGGTGGGCTCATGATAACACAGCTTCCGGGTAGTGCAAGTTCTCTAAACAGCTATTGACCCCACACCCGATCTGCGGTATAATGCCAGTGAGGTAATCTTGCTATGAAAGGGGATCGAGAATGAAAGAGGTTTTCAGGTTTCTGGGGTCCATGACCGGGCGCATCGTGCGTGCGGTCGCCGGGATCGTCCTGATCGTGATCGGACTGCTGTTGGTCAAAGGGACAGGCGGCTGGATCCTGGCCATCGTCGGCCTGTTGCCCTTGGCGGCCGGGGTGTTTGACCGGTGCCTGTTTGCGCCGCTCTTTGGCCTGCCGTTTGTGGGAGCGGCTCTGCGCAAAGCCGTCAAGTGAGGCTACCGTCAAGTCAGTAAAGGCCTTCCTTTGACCCAAGGAGGGCCTTTGTGCGCTCTGGAGGACTGCGTTTGTTGCCCAGACCAAAGCGCGCTGTAGCCCGGGCGCAGGCGCCTGGGACGGAAGAGTCCGCGGCCTGGCACCACTTGAGCGCCCAAGATGCTCTTGAGCGCCTGGAAACGCGCCCGGAAGGTTTGACCTCAGCGGAGGCCGGCGAGCGGCTGGCGCGCCTGGGCCGCAACGAGATCGCGCGGCGCAAGCCGGTCTCGCCGCTGGGCCTGCTTGCCAGGCAGTTCGCCAACTTTTTTGTCCTCGTGTTGCTCTTTGCGGCGGCGCTGGCCTATGCCGTCAGTTTCATGCCCGGAGAAGCCGGCCGCCGGTTAACGGCATTCTTCATCCTGGGCATCGTTGCCCTCAGCGTGGGCTTGAGCTTCTTCCAGGAGTACCGCGCCCAAAGGGAGCTCGAAGCCCTGGACAGACTCCTGGTCTTCAAAGCGACCGTCATCCGCGATGGCGCTCACCGCCAGATCGATGCGGCCGGGACCGTGCCGGGCGACATCCTCGTGCTGTCGCATGGGCAGAAGGTCCCAGCCGATGCGCGTGTCATCGAGTCCCACGGCCTGCGCGCCGACGAATCGGCCCTCACCGGCGAAAGCGTCGGCGCCGACAAATCCCCTGAGCCGGTCGCCCTTGACGCGCCGCTGGCCGAGCGCAGCAGCATGGTCTTTGGCTCAACTTTCATCACGCACGGCAGCGGCCTGGCAGTGGCCGTCCGCACCGGCATGCAGACCGAGGTCGGGCGCATCGCCGCCACCCTGGAGCAGATGGCCGAGCGTCCCACTCCGTTCCAGGTGGAAGTGCAGAGGATGGCACGGCAGATGACCGCCATCGTGGCTGTGTTGGCGGCCGTCGTCGCCATTATCTTGCTGTTCGCCCTGCACGAGCCGCCGGCCGATGTAGCGGTGAACACCCTTAGCCTGGCGGTTGCCACCATCCCCGAGAGCCTGCCCATTGTGCTGACCTTCGCTCTGGCGTTGGGTGCACACCACATGGCGGCGCGCCGGGCCGTCGTGCGGCGCCTGTCCGTGGTCGAGTCGCTCGGCTCGGTGGACACTATCTGCACCGACAAGACCGGGACGCTCACCCAGAACGCGATGGCGGTGCAGGGCCTTTTTGCAGGTGGACAGCTCGTGGCTGTGCCGCAGGGCGGTGTGAGCGATGAGGGGATCGAGGAGCTGCTGCGGGCAGGCGTCCTGTGCAGTGAGGCGACCGACGGCAATGGTCTGAAAGGTGAGATCCTCGGCGATCCGGTCGACACGGCGCTGTACCGCGCGGCTCAACTGGCCGGGCTGGACATCGCAGCGCGAGCGGGCAGGCTATCCCAAGGTGAGCGAGATCCCGTTCAGCTCCGAGCGCAAGATGATGACGACCGTTCACCAGCACGACGGCGCCCTGCTGGCCTATGCCAAGGGCGCGCCGGGGACGATACTGGCGCACTGTACTTCCTGCTGGTACCAGGGACAGCGCCTGGCATTGGGGGACGAGCACTGCCAGGCCGTCAACGACACGGTCAAGCAGATGCAGCAGGAGGGGATGTACATGTTGGGGATGGCCCGGAAGGAGATCCCTTCCGGCCAGGCAGACGAGGAGGATCGAGCAGGGCATGACCTTCCTTGGCCTGCAGGCGCTCATCGATCCGCCGCGCCCCGAGGCGGCGCAAGCCGTTGCCCAGGCGCTAGGCGCCGGCATCCGCGTGGTGATGATCACCGGCGACAATGCTCTGACCGCCCAGTCGATCGCCGGTCAGCTCGGCATCGGCCAGCGCGCGGTAGCTGCCCGTGAATTAGAGGGCCTGGCTCTCCCACAGCTCTCCGAGCGCATGAGGGAGATAGACGTCGTGGCCCGGGCCACACCCCGCATCAAGCAGCAGGTGCTCCAGGCGCTTCAGGGCGAAGGCCACTTTGTGGCCATGACGGGCGATGGTGTGAACGACGCCACAGCGCTCAAGCAATCCGACGTGGGCGTAGCCATGGGCATGCGCGGCACCGACATTGCCAAAGAGTCGGCGGCCATGGTGCTTGACGGATGACAACTTTGCCACCATCGTCGCCGCCATAGAAGAAGGCCGGCGCATCTTTGACAACATCCGCAAGTTCACCAACTACCTGCTCAGCACCAGCCTGGGCGAGGTCCTGGTTGTCCTGGCGCTTTCGGCCTTTGGCTACTTTCCCCTCTCGGCCACCATGCTCCTGTGGGTGAACGTCGTGACGGACCTGGTGCCGGCGAGCGCGCTGGCGGCCGACCCGGCGGTGCCGGGGATCATGCAGCGCCGCCCGCGCCGCCACGACGAGCCGATCCTGAACAAGGCGATCTATGCCACCATTGGGGGCAGCATCTTTCGCACGCTGATCGCCTACTCGTTGGTCTTTTGGGCCGGGCTCCGATTGGGGGACATCACCTACGCGCGGACGATGCTCTTCACCGCCATCGTGCTGCATGCCTTTACCCGGGTGATGGTGGTCCGCCAGTTGGACAATCTCTCCATCTGGTCGAACCCGGCGCTGCTGTGGAGCTACGCCGCGGCGGTGGGGTTGCAGTTGCTGGCCCTGTATACACCGCTGCGCAGCCTGTTTGGCGTAGTGCCGCTGGATTGGCGGGCCTGGGCGGTGATGGTGCCGGTGGTGGCCGGCTCCTCGCTCGCCGGCGTGTACATGACCCGCTGGATCCTCAAGCTCGTACCGTTGTGGGAATGACCGACGCGAGATAGGGAGGTGAGCCCATGACACAAGACCCCTTTGACGAATTGCGCCTGCGGCACGAGCAGAGGCATCACCCTGCCTGAGTTCGTGATGGGCTCATGATAGCACAGGTTTCTGGCAGTGCAAGTTCTCTGCACAGCGATTGACCTGAAAACCGATCTGCGGTATAATGCCAGTCGAGGTAATCTTGCTACGAAAGGGGATCGAGAGTGAAAGAGGTCTTCAGGTTTCTGGGATCCATGACCGGTCGCATCGTGCGTGCGGTCGCCGGGATCGTCTTGATCGTGATCGGGCTGCTGCTGGTCAAAGGGACAGGCGGCTGGATCCTGGCCATCGTCGGCCTGTTGCCCTTGGCGGCCGGCGTTTTTGACTGGTGCCTGTATTGCAGCCACTCTTTGGCCTGCCGTTTGGGGGAGCGGCTCTGCGCAAAGCCGTCAAGTGAGGCTACCTGCGACTAGGAGGCCCGGCGGACGATAGTTCACCCCGGCGCAGGCAACGCACCGGGGTGAACTGGGTTCAGCGGTCTCTGTGGGCAGGGCTCGGATCTCCTGCCCAAGGGGGTGTGGAGCCCCCTATGGTGTGCAGCAGGGCACGTCCACCGTCACCCGGGCAGCGATGAATACCTCTTCGCTCACGGTGCCCTGAATGCTTGTCGTATCCCCAACCTCCACATCCTCGAGCGCGATGGGGATGCAGCCTTCCGGCGTCCACTGCCGGTAGCGGGTATTGTCCGTCACCTGCACCACCAGCTCCTGCCCGATGTACGGCTTCACGAGGCGGTTGCCGTTGTGGACCAGGACCGTGATCGAGTCGGTCCCGATTGCAGTGACGGTGCCGGTCAGGGCAAAGGCGTACCGATTGTTCGGCTGCGGCCCGAGCTCGTAGCGGTGCTGGTTCCCCTGCCTGTTCTGGCTGCCGGATCCGGCGGCCAGCGCCGGGGTGGCGGCGATCGTCATCGCCAGGACTACCAAGATCAGAAGCATCCATTTCTTTTTCATTTCGAGTTTCTCCTTTTGTCTCTTTCTATCGTCAGATCTCGTTCGGACCGCTGAACAGAATACCTCACGGCTTGTTCCCGCCGCCCCCTCCCTGCCCGGGTGTTTGCCCAGGGCCTGGGGTGCTGTTGGGGCCTCCCGTCGGACCTGGGGTACCGCTCGGTCCGGGTGTGTGCGAAGCGTGGGGCGGCTCGGAGGTCTGTGACGTCGCACTCGGCCCGGGTGTGTGCGACGCCTGCGGACCCCCGGTAGGCTGCGACGTCGCACCGGCCCCGGGCGTCTGGCCGGGCGTTCCGCTCGGGCCAGGCGAACCGGTGGGCATGCCCGTGCGTGGCGGCGTCTGTGTTGGCCCCGGAGTACCGCTCGGCGACGCTGTATGCGGCGTCGCGGTCGATGGCTGGCCCGGCGTGCGCGATGGCTGCGGTGTGCCCGTGGGTCCCGGCAGAACCGTCGGTTCAGCCGGCGTGCCCTGGCGCAGGCGGTGGCGCAGCCCGGCGGGGTCGCCCTGGCCGGCGTGAGCTTCCTGGCGCACGCGCTCCATTTGGCGCAGCAGCTCCCGCACGGGAGGCTCGGGCGACTCGCCGGCAGCGCCGAGCATCGCCCCTTCTCGCTGGCGGATCGCTTCGGCCAGCTGCTGAAGCGCCTGCGTCGCTGCCGCATCCTGCAGCTGGGCGGATGCTTCCAGCGCTTGCTCCAGTTGTCTCGTCGCACGGGTCGAGACCGAGGGGCCGACCGTCTGCTTCCTCTCCAGCAGGGCTACTATCTCGTCCAGCCGTTCCTCAGCGAGCGACTGCTGCAGGGCAGCCCTGTTTGCCGATTGGCCCGTGAATGCCAGGCGGATCTGCTCGGCGGCAAGCTTGACGCCGTACAGAGGCTGTCCCGGCAGGCTGCCTGCGGCTGCCTGCGTGGTGCCCACCACGGCGCCAAAGAGGATGGCGATCACAGCCAGGGCAGTCGCCAGCTTCATGGCGCCCCCAAAAAGGCGGCGGGGGGGCAACCACAGGGGCTTGCCCCTGCTTTCGGCCCGGAGCCGCGCGGCCTCGGCCAGAAACCGCTGTCTGCCCGGCGCCAGGCCGTGCGGCGGAGGCGGCGGAATCTCGGCCAGGATCATCACCTGCTGGGCTGTCTGCACCACGGGGTCCGGCCGGCTCTCTGCCGCCTCTCCTTGGGACGTCTGCTGCGAGCATCGCTCGCACTGGTTGGCTTCTCGCTTGTCCATCGGTCTCGCTCTTTACTCCTGCAAAAGCTTGCGAAGGCGGTTCAGGGCACGGTGCTGCAGGATCTTGACGGCCCCTTCGCTCTTGCCCATCAACCGGGCCACTTCCGCCAGCGGCAGCTCCTGGGCAAACCTAAGCAGAACCACCCGCTGTTGGTCGGACGACAGGCGCTGTATGCGCGCCCGAAGCTGCTGTTTGACCTGCCCGTCCTCCACGAGGTCCGAAGGTTGACCATCCTGAGCGACCAGCTCCTCGGCCAGGGGAACTGCCGGCCTCTTCTTCTGGCGCCGGAACAGGTCCATGGCCAGGTTGTGCGCCACCCGGTACAGCCAGCCCTCCAGCGTTGTCCCGGGGCGCGCGGCTCGTGCGGAGGGCCTGTAACAGCCTCAGAAACACCTCGCCGGCCAGGTCTTCGGCGTGTGTCGCGTCGCCGATTACCCGATACAGATAGCCGTAGATTGGCCCGGCGTAGCGATCATAGATCTCGGCCAGCGCCTGGGCGTCGTATGTTCGGGCTCGCTCCAGTACCTGCTGATCAGGCGTCGTCAACGATTTCGTTCCTCACTATCAAGACGCAGGAATGGCCCGTAGGATACGGGTCTGTCTCTGATTATAGCACAAGTTCTGTGCAAACAGGAGGAAGGCCTGAAATCGTCACACAGTCAAAACTATGCTATAATGGCGCCCATGAAATACATCGACGAGTTCCGCGATCCGGCCTTGGCCCGCACGCTGCTGGCCCGCATCGCGGCGCGCGTGACGCGGCCGGTGCGGCTGATGGAGTTCTGCGGCGGCCACACCCACGCCATCCTGCGCTATGGGCTGCGCAGCCTTCTCCCGGAGACGGTGGACCTCCGCTCCGGGCCGGGCTGCCCGGTGTGCGTCACGGCCAACGCCGACCTGGACCGGGCCATCGCCCTGGCCCAGGTGCCGGGGCTGATCCTGACCACCTTTGGCGACATGATCCGGGTGCCGGGCAGCCGGCAGAGCCTTCAGGAGGCCAAGGCCGGCGGCGCCGACGTGCGGATCGTCTATTCGACGCTCGATGCGCTGCGCATCGCCCGCGACAACCCGGCGCGCCCGGTTGTCTTCCTGGGGGTCGGCTTTGAGACGACGGCGCCCACGGTGGCGGCGGCCATCCTCCAGGCGGAGAGGGAAGGGCTGGCCAACTTTTCGGTGCTGAGCCTGCACAAGCTGACCCCGCCGGCCACGCGCGCCATCCTGGACGCCGGCGAGGTGGCGCTGCACGGCATCATCGGCCCCGGACACGTGACGACGATCATCGGCAGCGATGCCTGGGAGTTCCTGCCGGGCGAGTATGGCGTGCCGGTGGCCATCGCCGGTTTCGAGCCGGTGGATATCCTGCGCGCCGTGGCCGACCTGGTGGAGATGGTCGAGGCCGGGCGGCCGGCGGTGGCCAACAGCTACTGCCGCAGCGTGACCCGGCCAGGGCAACCGGACGGCGCTGGAGGTGATGGACCGCGTGTTCGAGGTCGGCGCCGCCGAGTGGCGGGGCCTGGGGCTGGTGCCGGCCAGCGGCCTGGCCATTCGCGCCGAGTTCGCCGCCATGGACGCTGCTCGCCTGTTCGAGGTGGAGCCGGGCCCGACGCGCGAGCACCCCGGCTGCCTGTGCGGCGGCGTGCTGCGCGGCACGGTCGCTCCGCCCGAGTGCCCGCTCTTTGGCCGGGCCTGCACCCCGGCCCGGCCGGTCGGCCCGTGCATGGTCTCGGGCGAGGGGGCGTGTGCGGCCTATTACCAGTACGGGCAGGATGTGGCATGACCGGCGGCGTGATCCTGCTGGCCCACGGCTCGGGCGGCAAGCTGAGCCACGACCTGGTCGAGCGCTCTTCCTGCGCCACTTCACCAACCCTGCCCTACTTCAGCTCGACGACTCGGCCGTCCTGCACATCCATCCCGACCGGAATCTCAGAATCTCCAGCCTCTAGGCTCCAACCTCCAAGCCTGGCTTTCACCACCGACAGCTACGTGGTCAGCCCGCTGTTTTTCCCCGGCGGCGACATCGGCAAGCTGGCGGTGTGCGGCACGGTCAACGACCTGAGCATGAGCGGCGCCCGGCCGCTGTGGCTGAGCGCCGGGTTTATCGTCGAAGAGGGCCTGCCGCTGGCCGACCTGGAGCGGATCGTCGCCTCGATGGCGGCCACCGCCGAGCAGGCCGGCGTGCAGATCGTGACCGGCGACACCAAGGTGGTCGACCGGGGCAGCGCCGACCGGCTGTTCATCAACACCGCCGGCGTGGGGCTGCTCGAGCCGGGCGTCGAGATCGGCGGCGACCGGGCCCGGCCGGGCGACGTCGTGCTGCTGAGCGGCACGATCGGCGACCATGGCATGACGATCATGACCCAGCGCGAAGGGCTCGCAGTTCGACAGCCCGCTGGCTGAGCGACTGTGCGCCGCTCAACGGGCTGGTGGCCGCGCTGCTGGCGGCCGTGCCGCCGGGGACGGTGCGCTGCCTGCGCGACCCGACGCGGGGCGGCCTGGCGACGACGCTCAACGAGCTGGCCGGGCGGTCGAGGGCCGGCATCGAGATCGACGAGACGGCGGTGCCGGTGCGCGAGGCGGTGCGCGCCGCGTGCGAGCTGCTGGGCCTGGACCCGCTGTACGTGGCCAACGAGGGCAAGCTGGTGGCGATTGTGGCGCCGGAGGCGGCCGAGGCGGCTCTGGCGGCGCTGCGCGCCCACGAGTACGGGCGGCAGGCGGCGGTGATCGGCCGGGTGACAGAGGCGCACCCGGGGCGGGTGGTGCTGCGGACGGCGCTGGGCGCCCGGCGGGTGGTGGACATGCTGACCGGGGAGCAGTTGCCGCGCATCTGTCTGAGGGAAGAGATATGTGCTTAGCTATTCCGGCGCAGATCAAGTCTGTGAACGGGCTTGAAGGTGAAGTGGAGATCGGGGGGGTGGGCCGCACCATCAGCCTGTGGCTCACCCCCGAGGCGCGGGTCGGCGATTACGTCTATGTCCACACCGGGTACGCGATCAGCGTGGTGGACGAGGAGGAGGCGCTGGAGAGCCTGCGCCTGCTGCGGGAGCTGGCCGAGACCTACCCGGAGGAGGAGCTTTTCTACTCGACCGGCTGATCGGGCGCTGCCGCAATGTCCCCTTCAAAGTGGGGACAGGTGTCAGGTGCATTGCGTGGCCAAGTGTGATATGCTGATTGGGCAACGGGCCGGCGCTCAGGGGCGAGTAGGTCCTGCCTGGAGGATGTGCCCGTCGATCGAGTGACTATGGTGACAGATCGACAAACGGGTGACTGAACACAGAGCCGGGAGCTCCGTTTGAGGAACTCCCGGTTATCGTTGTTGTATCAACAAATGACAAAATTGGAGAAGGGACGATGAGGTTTCCAAAACGAACGGTAGTTGCCATGCTGAGCGTAGGGTTGCTCCTGGTCATGGTGGCGGTGTTCGGCGGCCTGGCGGCCCCGGCCCAGGCCGCGGACAACGACGGCTGCCTGGCCTGTCACGGCCAGTCGGGGATGCTCACCACCCTGCCCTCGGGCGAAAAGCTGTACCTGACGGTCGATCCGCAGGTGTACAACAGCTCGGTGCACGGCCAGAAGGGGCAGGCCTGCCTGGACTGCCATCCCGATGTCGACACTCGCGGCTCACCCCAAGGGCGAGGCTGCCTGGTCGGAGCTGGGGGTTGCGACCCGGCGCGATCTGAGCCTCAAGCTGTATCGAGCTGCCTGCGTGCAGTGCCACCCGAAGGAGTATGACGCCAACCTGGACAGCGTCCACGGCAAGGGGCTGGCCGCCGGCGACACCAACGCGGCCATCTGCACCGACTGCCACGGCACGCACAACATCACCGTGCCCGGCGAGCCGCGCAGCCGCGACTCGCAGATGTGCGAGCTGTGCCACGCCGAGATCTTTGAGAAGTACAAGCAGAGCGTCCACGGCGCGGCGCTGCTCGGCGAGGGCAACGCCGACGTGCCGGGGTGCGTCGACTGCCACCAGGTGCACAGCACCCAAGGGCCGTCGAACGGCGGCAACTTTCCACCTCTTCTCGCCCGAGATCTGCGCCAAGTGCCACGCCGACAAGGAGCTGATGGGCCGCTACGGGCTCAGCGCCGACGTCTTTGACACCTACGTGTCCGACTTTCACGGCACCACCGTCGAGCTGTTCCAAAAGACCGCGCCCGACCAGCAGACCAACAAGCCGGTGTGCATCGACTGCCACGGCGTGCACGACATGAAAAGCGTGGACGACCCGGAGAGCACGGTCATCAAGGCCAACCTGCTCAAGACCTGCCAGAAGTGCCACCCCGACGCCACGCGACAACTTTCCCACCTCGTGGGTCCAGCACTACCGGCCCAGCGTCACGAAAGCGCCGCTGGTCTTCTTTGTCAACCTGTTCTACCTGATCCTTATCCCCGCCGTCCTGGGGGTGATGCTCCTATTCGTCGTCACCGACGCCTACAGGCGCATCTTCAGGCGCAAGAAGGAGGACCTCCATGGAAAAGCCGCTTAGATTCCGGCGCTTCTCGGTCTCGTACCGGATCGAGCATTGGGTGCTGACCATCAGCTTCTTCCTGCTGGCGGTCACCGGCATCGTGCAAAAGTACCCCGACGTCGGCTTTATGCGGTGGCTGATCGGCGTCATGGGCGGGATCGAGACTACCCGCCTGATCCACCACCTGTCGGCCATCGTCCTGATGTTCGCTGACGATCTATCACATCGGCATAGTGGGCTACCGGTTGTTTGTCCTGCGCGTGCGGCTGACGATGCTGCCCGGCAAGCAGGACCTGATCAACGCCATCGACCTGCTGAAATACAACCTGGGGCGGAGCAAGAAGCGGGCGCAGCAGGGGCGCTACACCTTTGAGGAAAAGCTCGAGTATTGGGCCGTGGTGTGGGGCACGGTGGTCATGGGCATCACCGGCTTTATGCTGTGGAACCCGATCGCCACGACCCAGATCCTGCCGGGCGAGCTTGTCCCGGCGGCCAAGGCGGCCCACGGCAACGAGGCGCTGCTGGCCGTGCTGGCGATCGTCATCTGGCACCTGTGGCACGTCCACGTCCGGCACTGGAACATGAGCATGTTCAAGGGCCACCTGACCGAGGAGGAGATGGAGGACGAGCATCCCGCCGAGCTGGCCGGCATCCGGGCCGGCAAGATCGACCCGGCGCCCGCCCGTGAAGTGGTGGCCAGGCGCCGCCGTGTCTACCTCCCGGTCTTTGCTGTGCTGGCGGCGGTGATGCTGGCCGGGATCTGGTTCTTTATCGGCTATGAGACCACGGCCGTCACCACCCTGCCGCCGGCGGAAGATGTGACCGTCTTTGTGCACCTGACGCCGACCCCCCTGCCCACGGCGCTGCCCACCAACACACCTGCGCCGACAACGCCTCCCTACAGTCGCCGCGCCTGCCGGTGAGCACGGAGCCGGCCGCGGAATCGTCGTGGGAGACCGACATCTGCCCCGTTGATGGCCAAGTCGTGCGTCGCATGCCACAGCAGCAGCAACAAGATGGGCGGCCTGGACCTGAGCAGCTACCAGGCGGCCCTGGCGGGCGGCGCCAGCGGCGCGGCGATCGTGCCCGGCGAAGTCCAGACCAGCCTGCTGATCAGCCGCCAGGCGAGCGGCCAGCACCCCGGCCAGTTCAGCGCCGGCGACCTGGCCCTGGTCCAACACTGGATCGAGATTGGCGCGCCCGTCAAGTAATTGTTCGCATCGAGGCTCCCGATGTTTTCCAAAACATCGGGAGCCTTTTCGTTGACAAGTCCCGGAAAAACAGTATACTATTGGCAGATGTCGCTCCAAAGTTAAGCCGCAAAGGCGCAGACAAGGAGGCCGCGTGTCGAACCAAGAAGAGAACGCAGTCCCTGAGCAAGAGGCTCAAGCCTGCCAAAGGCCGCAAGTCGAACAACCAGGAGAAATCAGGCAACGCCAGGAACCGGCGGTCGGTGGCCCGGCGGGCGCTTCTCCTGGCCCTCGCCTTCTTGGCCGGTTTCATCGTCCTGGGCGTGATCGCCATCCAGGTGTGGGAGTACTCCAACAGCGTCGGCTTTTGTACCAACATGTGCCACGACGTCCACCCTGAGGAGCCGGCGGCCTACAACGATTCCTACCACGCCCGGGTCAAGTGCACCGAATGCCACATGGGCCGCACCGGCACTCTCCACGGCATCATCCTCAAGGCCGGCCACTTCCGCCATCTGCCGGCGGTGTTGTTCAAGAACTGGGAACGTCCCCTAATGTCGGAGACGATGCGCCCGGCCAATGAATCGTGCGAAAAGTGCCACTACCCGCCGGCCTTTTACGGCGACACGGTGCGGGAGATCAAGCGCTATGCGTTTAACGAGGCAAACACAGAGCAGCGCGACTACCTGATCCTGGAGACCGGAGGCGGCCAGCGGGAAAAGGGGCAGGGCTATGGCATCCACTGGCACGTTTTGAATCCGGTCGAGTATATTGCCGCCGACGAAGAAAAGCAGGAGATCCGCTGGATACGGACGACGCTGCCCGACGGCCGGACGGTCGAGTACAACGACGCAACCGACCCGCTGACGGCGGAAGAGATCGCCACTCTGCCCAAGAAAACGATGGACTGCGCCGACTGCCACAACCGGGCAGGCCACCCCTTTCTGTCGCCCGACAAGCTGGTGGACGAGGCGATCTGGCCAGGGCCGGCTGAGCAGGGATCTGCCCTATGTCAAGGAAGAGATGGTCAGGCTGCTGCGGGCCAGCTATGCCAGCAAGGAAGCGGCCATGCAGGCCGTGGACAAGGTTGAAGAGCAGTACAAGATCAAGTACCCGGAGGTCGTCGGCAAGTACGACGCTGAGGTCGAGCAGGCGGCGGCGCTGGCCAAGGAGCTGCTCGACCGGCTGGTGTTCGAGGAGCCGGGCGTCACCTGGCGGTCGTTCGCCGACGACATCGGCCACAAGGACTTTCCCGGCTGCTTCCGCTGCCACGACGGCAAGCACCTCACCGCCGGCGGTGAGTCGATCCGGCTCGCACTGCAACATCTGCCACAGCATACCGGTGACGGTGGGCGAGGGGGACCGGGCGCCCCAGATGCCGGTGGCCTCGTTGCAGGAGCCGCCGACCCATCTGGAGACCAGCTTCATGGCCGAGCACCGCTTCCTGGCCAGCCAGGAGGCGTGCGGCGACTGCCACGGCGAGGTCAAGTTTGGCTCTGACAACTCGAGCTTTTGCGCCAACTCGTCCTGCCACGGCCAGACCTGGCCGGAGGTCAACCTGGACGCAGGCTTTGAGCACCCGATCGAGCTGACGGGCAGGCACGCCGAGGTGTGGTGCCACGACTGCCACGAGGGGGTGGTCAAGCCCGAGTACGAGTGCGCCAACTGCCACCAGCCGCCCATGGCGGAGCACTTTGGCGACCAATGCGAGCAGTGCCACACCCCGGCCGGGTTTGGCCAGGCGACGCTGGCCGATTTCCAGCATCCCGTCCCGCTGGAGGGCAAGCACGCCGGGCTAGAGTGCACGGCCTGTCACGCGGCGGGCAAAACGCTCGAGTTCGAGTGCGCCAACTGCCACCAGCCGCCCAGCGAGCCGCACTTTGGGCAGGACTGTGTCAAGTGCCACACCCCGGAGGGCTTTGAGGGGGCAACCCTATCGCCAGAGCTGCACCCGATACCGCTGGTCGGCGCCCATGCGCGGGCGACCTGCGATGTGTGCCACGCCGAGGGGCAGCGGGTGCCAGAGTATGTGTGCAGCAACTGCCACAGGCCGCCGGAGGGGCACTTTTCGCAGCCGTGCGACCAGTGCCACACTCCCGAGGGCTGGGCTCAGTCGGCCGCGTCTCGGGTCAACGCGCCCCGAGATCCCGCACCCCATACAGGGGATGGACAACTGCCTGATGTGCCACGACCCGGCAGGCAACGTCAAGCCGGCGCCGGCGAACCACACGGCCTTCAGCCTCGAGCAGTGCACCCTGTGCCACAAGGCAGAAGACTGAGGAAACGAAACAAACCTCCCGCAGGCAGCACGCCTGCGGGAGGTTTGTTTTCTGGTCGGGGCGGACAGATCTAGATAGCGTTGACGACGGTGCTAAAGACGTTTCCGACGGCCGGACCGAGCAGAAGCAGGATGGCGATGACAACAATAGCTACTAGAACTAGAATCAAAGCGTATTCTACCAGACCCTGACCTTCCTCACGTGGCATAAACAACATCTCGTTCACCCCCTTTCCTCTTGAATTTGGGCACCGACATGCGGTCGCTGCTATCATCAGTGTAGCCGACCAGGGTTACAAATTGGTGAATGGCCGGTAGCAGAACGGTTACAGTTCTTGAGGCGCCGATCTGGACCATAGCCAGACGGCAGCCGGCCCCCGGTGGGTCGAGATCTATTCAGGGTGGCCGGGATCGGGCTCGATCTTGGTCCGCAGGCGGCGGACGCAGACTTGTGACGTCGGGGTGGTCTTCGCAGCCCCGCCCCACCAACAAACAGACCGTCGTACAGTGCGGCGCACGCGCAGCGTGCCGCAGGGCGCCGGCCCGCCGCCAGCGCCCTCCACAACTTCAAGCCAACCCGATTGCTGCGGGCAATCGTGCCGGTCTCGCCCGCATCCTGGCGTGCACGTTCTGCCATGCCAACCCCTTGAAACCTGCTCGCCGCCCTCGCGGGCCTCGTCGATGGGCATCAGTCGCGGATTACGACATGGATCACCGTGGCGTCACGCAGGAAGTGGTAACCCGCCTGCTGTTCGGCGACCACCTGATAGTCAGCGACCGGGCGATCGACCGTGAAGACGAACCGAAAATGCCCAGTTTCGTCCACTGCGAGGCCGCGTGCGATCAGCTCGCCGTCGATCGATATCGTAAGGCCGCTCTCGCCCTCAGATCCGGCCACGAAACCATCGCCCTCAATCATCACCTCTTCGCCGCGCCCGACGGTGGTGAAACCGCCGGCCGACGGGTCGGAGGTAACACGGATGTACGGGCTCCTGCCCGGAACGTCCGGCAGCTCGCCCTCGGAGGTGATCACCCCCCTGAGAGCACCACGGTCGAGCAAGAGGCCGCGAATGGGAAGATGCTCGGCCACAATGGCGGCGATCTGCTCGTGGCCACTGAACCGGCCCAACCCACTCCGGTAGAGGCTGGGCACCGACAGCGGCAGCGGCCCGCCCCGGGCATCGAATTGGTGCACGGATCCACCAGAGATCGTGACCTGGCGGATGAGCGCCCCCTCAAGCTCCAGATCGGTGATCTGTCCGTCCTTGGCCAGGAGCAGCTCGCAATGCTCACACTCAAGCGGAGCACCAAACCTGAACCCGCTGGTCGTGTCGGCCTGGAAGTCGTGGAGTGAGATCTTTTTGATAAGCTCCGGGTCCGGTGTCTTCTTGGGTCCGGGCGGCAGCCCGCACGTTTTCGGCCTGTCCAGGGTCAGGCGCCACAGGCCCCGGCCATAGGTCGAGGCGTATATACTATTCCCGCCGAGCGGAAAGTAGAGGGACGAAACGTCGCCCATGGCGTCCGAGTCGGGGATGCGTGACCAGTCCACGCCGCCGTTGGCGGTACGGATCACGCCGTTGCCACGAGTGCCGATCAGGATGTGGCAATCACTGGCTGATGGATCGAACACGATCTGGCGGGCGGTCATCAGGGCGCCCTTTGGGCTGGGCACCGGCTCGTTGATCTCGAATACGAAGCGACCGTTGTCGGTCACTGCGTCGGTCATGTTGTATAGGCCGTAGGTCCAGGTCTTTCCGCCATCCCACGATTCGCGCATCTGGTGGGTCCCGACATCGGCAACGATCAGATCATCGGGCCAGTCCGGGTTCACGCCGATGACCGGTCCCCAGAAAAACATCGACGAGTACTGGCCCAGGCTGATCACTCCGTTCCCGTCTGCGTTGGCCAGCACAACGTCGCCCAGGCCATACAGGTTGCTGATGCGCACCAGGCCGATCCGTTCAAAGCCGTCCACCGTTGCTCCCGGACGGCGCACCGCCTGGTATACTACCGGGTCGTTCGAAGGGCCGACAATGATGGGAGGTCCGACCAGGTTCTCCTCGACGCCAACGTATGGTTCCCACCAGCTTTGGCCATAGTTTTTGGTTATGGCGATCCCTTTCCACGGCGGAGTCCAGCCATGCTTCGTCCACTGAAAATAGTGGCCCGGCTGTCCGAGAGGGAAGGGGGCCCCGATAGAGTCGGTCACATTTGGCCATCCGGTGTTGTTGGCAAAATGCGCGTCCGATAAAAAGTTCGTATTCGCCGAGCCCGCCACGCCGGTAACCTTGACGCCCACGTGGTTGACACTGGCGGGGGATGTCCGGATGAGATCCCCTTCGGCGCCGATGCTGTATGGCCAGGTCTTGCCGCCGTCGGAGGACGCCCACAAATAGTTGTCCTGGGTGCCGAAATAGAGGTCCAGGTGCGGCGAGCTGCCGCCCACCTCCTGTCCGGTCATCTGGAAGATCTGCAGGGCGTTGTAGCCTCCGACACCGCCGCCAGTCAGGGTCCAGGTGGCGCCTTTGTCTTTGGTCGTGTGCAGTCCTCCATCGGTGGCCAGCAGCAGCGGTTCATCGGCCAGGTTGAAGGCGATATCGCAAGGGTCGGCGTGATCAACCGTGAGCTGGCTCCAACTGCCAGAGCCGGTGAGAGTGCCGTCGGCTGCGCTGGTATAGGTGCGCCGGAAGAGGTTTACACCGTTCCCGGCATACGCATCAAAGGCATTCTCCGCGCCCGAGACACTCTCTGCCGCCCTGACAAAGACAGGCCTGCCCCACACCTTGATGGGCCAATCCTTTACCCAGGTGGCGCCGGAATCGGTCGACGAGTAGATGGCGGTATACTCCCCCGCCCCGCCCGGCGGGCCTGCCAGCAGGAGATGGGCGGAATTGAAGGGCGAAGCGGCGAAAGCGTGAATCACGCCCCCCTGAGCCGCCGCCGGTCCGCTGGTGGACTTGTGCCAGTTGGCGCCACCGTCCGGGGAGTACCACAGGCCGTCGTCAGCCGCCACGTTGAGCCGGCCGCCTGACTGGGCCAGCACCGACCAGACGCGGTTCTGGCGCCTCTCGGCGGTAGGCGGCACGGCCGGATTGAGCGCCACGTGCGTCCAGGTCAGACCGTTATCGTGGCTGACCGCCAGGCCGCAGTCGGTCCCGGCATACACATTGGCGGTGCCGGCCTCGAACGACAACCCATGGCCGCTGGGGCGCGCGCTGCAGCGCGGTCCCGCCGCAGGCGCCGACGTCGCCGGAACGGACCAGCTGTCCCCGCCGTCGGTGCTGCGCCAGATCGGGTTGATCTTGGCCAGAAAGCCGGCGCGGACCGTCGCTATGACGATTTTGGCGTCCAGCGGCGCATAGGCGACATCACCGACCGGGAATATGGCCAAGCCGGGGATGTGCGCCCAGGTCTTCCCGCCGTCCTTGGACCGAAACAGCCCGCCTGATTCGGAAGCGACCAGGATCTGGCTTGCATCTGTAGGATGGACCGCAATCGAGACGGCCCGCCCTCCCACGCTGATGTTCGGCTGGAAAGAGGTGACAGGGCTTTGTAAGCCGCAGGCTGGGAGGAGCAAGACGACGATGAAAAGCACAACGGCGACCGATACCCCTACCTTCGAACGGTTCCTGCTGGATCGTAAAGAAATCATCCTTTGCCTCCCCCTCACTATTCTGGCGCTCCCTGTTCGGCTAGCATAGCACGATATCCGCCTGCTGTCAATGGCTTTTGCACCAACTTGGGCTCGGCATGCAAGAAGTTTAACACTGGGCGCCCGGCTCCCTCATTCACGCAGAGGGCGCCGGCCCGCCGCCAGCGCCCTCCAGGACTACAGATCAACCCTTGGCCGGGGCCGATCCCGCCTGCATCCTAGCACACACTGATTGTAGCGTAAGCCCACCAGCCGTCAAGATCGCCGTCCCCACTTCCCCCGGTTCAGACCATGCCGTTGCACCACCAGAGCAAGAGAGGGCGCTGGCCCGCCGCCAGCGCCCTCCAGGACTACAGATCAACCCGGGGCCGATCACGCCCTTATCCTAGCACAGACGTTCTGCTGTGTCAATTCCCTGAAGTCGCTACACCGACATGACCACGCTGTCTGAAGCGACACATGGAAACCAGTTGACCCCAATGACGCTGAATCACAGGGTCGAACGCACAGCCTTAATGGGAGTCAGAAGTGGGCCGCAGCCTCCCAACTTAGCTCGAACGGTTCCGGGAATCCGATGACAGTGCTTCTCTCAAGACTCCCAAGAAGTGCGAACGGCAAGCGTTGGTGCTGACTAGCTTCCATCACCAATTTCTGGACCGCCGATTCCGCCCGCCACTGCCAGATCGCTCCGGCCAGGGCGCCTGTCGACGGTGCTTAGGAGCACATTTCAGGGGCGCTCCGGAACCTCTGAGTCCGAGGATTCTATCAGAAAACCCCGTCTCATAATGCTCTGGATGCAATACCATATGCGTTCTCAAATCTCCTTCTCAGAAGTGGATTGGGCGTCTCATTTGCGAATACCTCTTCGACTGTGTTGCCTGGAGGAGTGTAAGTTGGGCAATCCTCACACAGAACGAAATTCCGTCCGCTTTTTGGTCGCTCAGTCTGGTCTAGCATTATGGTCATACTGCGGAATGGAGACAACGAACCCTCACTGCGGCGCGTAGTTAATAGACAAGTGCGCGCCTTGTCTTGTTCGTTCTCTGGCAAGACATATTCCTGATAGTCGCCTCCTTCCTGCTCCCTCAGCATGGCATTGAGTTGTTCCACGCTATCCAAACGAAGAAGCTTGCCCAAAGGAGCAACCAGAATCCGGTATTGGCTGTGCTCTCCCACTTGCCTCTTGAAAGGGAGATGACCAGAACCCCTCGCACATATGGAGAGTCGCCTGTATCCTGCTCCTGCCAAGAACCAATTGGCTGTGAGGATTCCCAAGGTGACGATCTCGCCTTCTTTGGATTCTCCATATTCCTTCCAAAGGGACTCCAGAAATGCCTCTGTTACATCCCCCGTTGTCGCCCTGTATTTGCTGAGCGGCTGTCCGCCAATCAGGTTGATGTCCCGCTCACTGAGTGCACAGCGATCAATATTCTCCATCTTGTGGATTTCATCAATCCCAGACATGCTGTTGGTGAAAATGTCAGTCTTGACATCCTCTTTCTTGGGTACACCATCACTGACTAGTATTGGAAACACCGGTGTCAAAGTGGTACCAGAGTCAATTATGACATTCAACTTCCTAAGGTTTGGATTCTCACTATAGATTCTTTTGATGACTCTTGGCAGAGTGCAGGATACTAGAACCTTTGCCAGTAATTCCTTCTCAGGCGCATATTGCGCTCGCCTCTGAAAAAACTGATTGTCCCTGGATACTGGCCCATAGAGGTCTAGTATCGCACGATTCACTTTCGAAAACCGACTGTCAATAAGACGCCTTTGGTTGAACAGCAAAGCAAACAACAATAGAATGATCGAGCAGACTGCGAAATAGAATCCTACCAGATACGGGTCCCGGTAATCGAAAGCCACAGCGATTAGTACAGCTAGCACAGACGATGCCACAAAGCTGATAGCCGTTATGATTATCTCCCCACGATAACTCCTGTAGAATTGTCGCAGTCTGGGAAATCTCGGAACCATCGTATCCTCCTCTTGCATATCAGAAGTGAGGGAGAACAGTGAGAGTGCCATGACACGAAGACTTGCTTTGACGCTCCCTGTTAAGCTATAATAACATAATGTCTACCGGTTGTCAATTCTGGTGATTACCCACAAGTGGTGTGAGACTTGAAAGACTCCGTCCAACGCAGTATGCTTGGGAGTGCGAACAACCAAACGACTGCGGAGGACGGAGCCATGAATAGCATACTGCAAAACGAGGCAATTGACAAGCTTCCGGTGGCGGAATTGCAGGCAGATTTGGATCTGTTCTTGCAGCCGGTCTTGAGGCGCTTGCCGGAGAAGCGCTTGCGGGCCGTCGGGAAGCTGGCCGTGCAAGGGATCTTGGGCAGCCAGTCGCCGCTGCTGACCCACATGGCGCGGGGCGTGGTGCGCGAGGAGAAGACGATCTGGCCCGCGGCCAAGAGATTCTACCGCTTTGTGTGGAACGAGCGCTTCAGCCATCGGGACTTGCTGAAGGGGTTGTATGGCATGGCGCAACGTACCGTGGCCGAGCACCAGCCGTCGTATCTGGTGGTCGCCTTGGACCCCGTGAACTTTGAGAAGCCGTACACCGAGGAACTGGAAGGCGTTTCCACGGTCATGAAGAGCACACCGCCGCCGCCGAAGGGGCAGAAGAAGCGGCTGACCCCGGGCTATCCGGCGATCACCGCCACCGTGGTCAACCTGCCCGAGCCGGTGCTGACCTATGCCAACTGGTTCTCCTACGTGACGGCCGACTTTGTGAGTGAGAACCGAGAGATCGTATCGCGCCATTCGCATCACCCGCGCGTTGTTTCCTGACACCAAGCTGCGCTTCGTGGGCGATGCGGGCCTGGATGACCAGAAGATCTTCCACCACATGGCCTTGGTCCACGCCGAGTTCACCATCCGTGCTTGCCACAATCGCACGGTAGAGGTCTACAATGACCGGCTCGACCGCTGGGAGCAGGAGTTGTTGCACGATTTGACGGCTTCTGTGCCGCTGCCCCTCAAGTTCCGCGTCGCCTTTACCCACGCTCGCAAGGTGCGCCACGTCGATATCGAACTGGGCTGGCTGATGATCCGCCTCCCCGATACACACCAGGTGCTGTGGGCTGTGGTCGCCCACGACCCGGACTACGACCACGATCTTGTCCTGCTCACCAACATCCCCGTCCGCACCGCCGCAGATGCCCAAACGGTGTACACCGAGTGGCGTTACCGGCCGCAGATCGAACACACCTATCGCTTTGACCAAGAGGATGGGCTGGACGTCGAAGACATGCGCGTGCAGACCCTCGAACGTATGCGTCGCCTCTTCGTGCTGGTCCTCCTGGCTGCCCTGTTCGTGTATCATGTCGCTCACACCTGGCCCCAGCACATGGTCCTCTGGCTTCGCCGTCTGGGCGGCAAACTCGGCCTTTCCTCAGACCTGGATGGTCCCTATGTCCTGCTGGCCGGCATCAGTGCTGTCTTCGTCGCTGCGGCTACGCTGGCTTTCGCCGCTCAACACCCCTTCCCCAGAGCAGGAGGGACTTGTGGGTAATCACCAACTTATTAGCCAACGCAAGACCGATCCACCGCAAGTTTAACATTCACACCTTCGCCATCAACTTTCTCAGGAACCGCGGCAACATCTTTGCCCTGCAGCGCATCCTGCGGCCACGAGTCCCTGACCATGGTCAACAACTACCTGGCCATCGCCCAGACCGACACACTCCGGAAGCGGGCAGCTCACAACGACGCTTCGCCCGTCACGAACTGGCTCCTGTAGCGGCTAAACACACAGGGCGCTGGCCCGCCGCCAGCGCCCTCCACAACTACAGATCAACCTATGTATCAGCTGCGCCCTAGCACAGACCTTCGACTATGTCAATTCCCTGAATCCTCCGCGCCTCGCACGAGGGCCGCATGACGGTGTGCGTCGGCCACTTGCTGAAGCGAAACGCAGACAAGTCGGCTGTAAGACCTTGCTGGGAGGCGTTGCCATTCATCCGATGTCACATCAGCCGCTCTAGCTCCAGAACCACTTTCTTTGCCGTTCTTGCGAATTCGGAGATCTCATCAGCGAGTATTTCGACTGTGGTGCCGGGTTCCTTGCGTCTCCCCGCATCCGAATACGCCTCATCGGCCATTGACAGGTTGTGACCGATTACGTGCCTTTTCTCTATGTTGAATTTCATCAGTTCCAACTCTTCCGGGGTCAAAGCGTTGAATGGATCAACGGAGACATTCTTGTACAAATCCCTGGCCCTGCCCGTGTTTTGGAACCGATTCCCAATCGCTCCCTTGCCAATCATTCTTCTCTGTTCCCTCTCTGGGAAGTGCTTTCTTGACCATATACTTGTAAGAAACCTTTTGGTAGGTTTCGAACACAGTTACTACATCCTCGTGCGCATTTCCCAGAATCCGATAAGAGAGCTCACTATTGCCATTTTCTGCCATCTGCTCAGCCAGGTCGATTTGTTGAAGAATAAGCTCGATCTCGCGCTCAAGGTGCACGCCTAGATTCTTGCAGCCACAATCGGGACAAAACAGGGCAATCGCATACACTCCGTATTCTCGCCCACAGATATCGCAGGCCAAATTCCGGATTAGGTCTTCCCGCCAAGCTCGGGGCTCTGGGGTGCGGCTTGATCTGAAGTCCATCTTGAGAGAAATCGGCCCTCCCCTGGGGAGGGAACGATTGAAGTTCTTGGCCATCTTCTCGAAGTAGTCGCCAACATCCCTGGATGCTGCCCATGCGATATATCTCTGTACAGCTTCCACATCGCCCTGATAGTTGAACTCAGCATCATCGGCATCGATTCCGCAATAAGGGCACGTTGTCCCTCGTGTTCCTGGAGGCCTCTTGAGTCTGGAAACGTCAATGTCTACTGGCTTTTGTGCATCACCCAGCAGGAACAATCGTGGTGCGCAGTCTTGGTTAGGGCACCAGCGGTAAACTTTCCCACTGGGACTCTGCGGCAACGGGACATTTAGCTCCATCCTGTCCTTCGTGCCGCCGACTTTGTATTTTTCCAAGCGTTTGAAGCGGAAAGATGACATTTTCTAGCCTCCTGATGTGACCTTCTCTCCCTATTTGGCGTGTCGCGTCTCCCAACTTCACCACTCAAGTAGTGCATACGGACTTCCTCTCTCATCCAACTCGGTGTCATACACGGAAACTGTCTAGTCTGCCACCGAAGGTCGATTCACGGAACCCCCACGACCCGCCAGCGCGCCCAACTGCCGGGCCAGTCTCACAGCCCGATGAATCATTTTACCACAACCCCACCAGCCGTCAAGATCGCCGTCCAATTCCCCGTAGGTCATGCCCTGTAGGCCCCACCAATAGACAGAGGGCGCTGGCCGGCCGCCAGCGCCCTCCAGAACTGGAGATCGACACGATTGCCTAACGCAATCGTGTCGATCTCACCTTCATCCTAGCACACACGTTCTGCTATGTCAATCCCGCGAGTGCGGCACGCGTAGCGCGTCGGCCCCACCCCCAGGTTTGGCAGCTTCCCAACCGCACCGAAAGCCGGGGACGTTCGGTCCTCGCGGATTAAGTTAGCCTCTCGATCAGCGAACGTATCGCTCGTTGCAGATCGTCACCGGCTGGCAGCCCCTCAAAACGCACTAATTCGATTCTGATCCCGAAGTGGCGATCCACTGGCTATGTGGTGCCGTCTTCCCCGATTCGAGACGCAGGTCGCTTTCCTTACCATCGTACACGACTCGATACATTCGGCCGGCTCTCAGAAAGGTGAACCACCATGAGCCAAAGGAGAAGTACGCGTACGTGTGTTCTTGAAGCTCTGCGCGGACGCCAGGAAGCCACGAGGCAACCTGTGCCATGAACTCGAAGTGTTCTACAGTATGGTCGCGTGGATCCATCGAATGAACCCCCTGTAAGCCGCCTGACTGCTTCGCACGTCGCCTCCGCGCTTCTCCCCCACCTTGGTGTCGCAGACGGCGTCCCAACAACACCCCCGTAGTGCGGCGCCCAGCCACGGGCTGTGTTCATCATCTGCCGATGCATTATAGCATTACTCCCACAAGCGGTAAGATTCCCACCACACCCCCCTCCCAATTTGACACTGTCGCACATCCGTTCTATAATAGTGTC